>JBAXQE010000001.1:0-281736 GCA_037131895.1 Chitinophagia bacterium
TTTTGGGAATGAATTGCGATTAAAAAACTTCAGGTGTACGTCGGTTCCCTGCCTGACGGCAGTCAGGGATCCCGGCCCACACCACAAAGACCTCAACAATAATGTTGGGGTTTTTTGTTTTTGGGAATGAATTGCGATTAAAAAACTTCAGGTGTACGTCGGTTCCCTGCCTGACGGCAGTCAGGGATCCCGGCCCACACCACAAAGACCTCAACAATAATGTTGGGGTTTTTTGTTTTTGGGAATGAATTGCGATTAAAAAACTTCAGGTGTACGTCGGTTCCCTGCCTGACGGCAGTCAGGGATCCCGGCCCACACCACAAAGACCTCAACAATAATATTGGGGTTTTTTGTTTTTGGGAATGTATTGCGATTAATAAACTTCGGGTGTACGTCGGATCCCTGCCTGCCGGCAGGCAGGGATCCCGGCCCACACCACGGAAGCCCTGTTCGCCTAAGGCGAATGGGGCTTTTTGGTTTAGGAAGGAATATTGGTTGTGAAAACATTTGAGTCGGTTCTTCCAACGCATTGGGGCCGGCCCTCTGTAATAGTATTACGAAACTGGCCCCGGAAGAATTTATGCCCGCCTTCGAAATTAATTCCGAATTCTTTTGTGAAACCCAATTTTGAATCAATCCCAATAGCACTACATCGATGTAGTAGATTCTTTTAGGGCCCCAAAGCGCAAGCGGCTTTTTTTCGCCTTTAGTCTTTAAATTGTGTATTCAATAATTGCTTACCATAAAAAATAAAAATCATGGCTTCCAATCGCAGAGACTTTATGCGTAACCTCACCTATAGTGCAGTAGGTGTTGGTTTTGCGGGCGTTGCAAAGGGCTTTACTGCTAAGAGTTATAATAGAATTATTGGCGCTAACGACCGACTGAACGTGGCCCTCATGGGTTGCGGGAGAAGGGTAAGCGCCTATTATGATGCCTTGAAAAATAAAAATAACAATGTAGACCTGGCGTATATCTGCGATGTGATGAAGAAACAGCGCGAAAAAGTGGGGAAAGACCTGAGCGGTAAAGTTGAGGGCAACGCCAAGATGGTGTCGGATATTCATGATGTGTGGAATGATAAAAGCGTAGACGCCATTTTTAATGCAACGCCAGACCATTGGCATGCACCAGGTACCTGGATGGCGATGCAGGCGGGAAAGCACGTATATATTGAAAAACCTTGTAGCCACAATCCCCGTGAGGGAGAATTGCTGGTGGCTTTTCAGCAGAAATATGGCAAAGTGATTCAAATGGGGAACCAGCAAAGATCAGCCAAAGAGTCTCAGGAGATTATTGGGGAGATTCACAAAGGTGTAATTGGCGATGTGTACAAAGCGCTGGCTTTTTATTCCAATTCTCGCGGTGCTGTGCCCATTGAGAAAAAAGCACCGGTACCCGAGGGGTTAGACTGGGAGCTTTGGCAGGGGCCGGCTCCTCACAGAGATTACACCGATAATACCTGGGACTATAACTGGCATTGGTATGGATGGCATTGGGGTACCGCCGAAACCGGCAACAATGCAACGCATGAATTAGACGTGGCTCGTTGGGCCTTACAGCTCACTTATCCCGAAAAAGTAGAAGTGGAAGCAGCCAAGCGACATTTTGCCAACGATGGCTGGGTGATGTACGATACCATGGATGCGACATTCCGTTTTCCCGGCAACAAAATTATCCAGTGGGATGGCAAGAGCCGCAGTGGGTATAATACTTATGGCAGCGACCGGGGTACCATTATTTATGGAAGCGAGGGAACTGTTTTTGTGAACCGCAACGGCTATACTTTATTTGACCGGATGGGTAAAAAAATACGCGACAGCAAATCTACAGGCAATGAAGCAGGCACAGCCTTAGGTGGCGGCGGCGATATGACTGATGCGCACGTGGCCAACTTTTTTAACGTGATTCGCGGAAAAGAAACCAAACTAAATTCACCCATAGAGGAAGGAGCGATTAGTCAAATGATGTGCCACTATGCGAATATTAGCTATCGAATTGGCAAGTCGTTCCAAGTGAATACCCAGAACGGGCATATCCTGGATAAAGATGGGATGAAACTGTGGGATAGACAATATGAGAAGGGTTGGGAGCCTAAGTTATAGTGCGTAATTCAAACCTAAAACGCGCTTTTTAAAACGGTTTTTAATGGATATCTAGAAATTGTTGAAAAGCTTCTTTGAAAGATTCGGACAAGCGGATTGCTGCTTGGTCGATTTTCGAAAAGTGCTTTTCTATGCCAACTAGGTGTGCCAAAGAAAACAAATAGAATTTATGTGTTCCAACAGGTATCGTAAAGCTTCTTTCGATCGGATTAACCCCATTTTTCTCAATTATGGTTTTTCTGGAAAGCAGAGGCTATTAATATGTATTGCTAGGCAACTTCAGTAATTTGGAGATATTTAATAAAGCTGCTAGAGGGCAAGGAATTAGAAGTAATTTTTTCTGAGAGGAAAGCAGATTTTAACCACAAACACCTACAAGAAAATCATTATATTAGCAGGGATAGCAATTGTTTGATTATACACTTGAGCTTTATATTTAGTAGTAATGATCCTTGTAACATGCGCCATTATTGAAAAAGCCGGCCTAGTGCTGGTTACCCAAAGAAGCGAAAAAATGGCATTGGCACTGAAATGGGAATTCCCGGGTGGAAAGGTAGAGGAGGGCGAAAGCGAGGAAGCATGCCTATTAAGGGAAATCAGGGAGGAATTGAATATACAAATTAAAATAGTAGAGCCATTAAAACCCAACACCCATCATTACCCAAACGGAAAGGAGATTCAACTAGTGCCTTTTATTTGTGAATATATGAGCGGGGACTTACAGTTAGCAGAACATGCTGATTATAAGTGGTTAAAAAAGGAAGCGCTACTTGATTTAGATTGGGCAGAAGCGGATATTCCCATAGTTCAAGAATACATCAATAAGCGAAATGACAGAAGGGATCTACGAACAACTCATTAATCAAATAGTAACAGAGGAAATTAATCGCCTGCCTGTTGATGAATACTTTGTAGCAGCAACCCCGCTGCAAAAAAAAGACGCCGCTTTTGTTTTGTCTCAATATTTTTCTCGTGTGCTTCAAAAAGCATTGGGCTTTGTTAAAGAAAAGGATGATACGCCGTTACATCAAATAGAGTTGGCCAATAAACTGATTCAATTATTAGCAACTGAACTAAAAAGCCAGGGCATTGAGAAAAACCTGATTGATGCCGAAGGGAAAATTCTTAAAGCTGTTTTTGCAAAGCTCAACTCGCCCTATCCAGACTTGTCAGCGCATATCCAAAGCTTATTTCCCTCATCGGGCCTAAGCGAGTCTGAATTATTCACTGGAAACAAAAGTGGTGTTTCGCTTGAAAGTGAAATCCGAAAAGAGATACAGTCGGCGGATGAGATTCATTGGATTGTTTCCTTTGTAAAGTTTTCGGGACTGAGAATATTTTTAAAAGACCTCCAAGATCATACAACCAAAGGAAAAAAACTTAAACTGATTACTACCACTTATATGGGGGCAACCGATGCAAAAGCAATTGAGGAGTTGGCAGCCCTTCCCAATACGGAGATTAAAATATCCTATAACACAAAACAGGAGCGGCTGCACGCAAAGGCCTACTTGTTTCTCAGGAACACTCAGTTTCACACAGGGTATATCGGATCTTCTAATATTTCAAGAACGGCATTAACCAGCGGGTTAGAATGGAATCTAAAAGTAACCACTCGGGAAATTCCTCATGTAATTGATAAGTTTCAAAAAACATTCGATACTTATTGGAACGATAGAGAATTTGAAACCTATGATATAGCCAAACAACAAGAGAAGTTGCGAAGAGCTATTCAGGAGGCAAAGGGCAGCCAGTCGGGAGGCAGGATTGGTGCATTTTTTGAGATTACACCCTTCGATTTTCAGCAAGAAATTTTAGAACGGCTACTAGCCGAAAGAGCCAATGGGAATTACAAGAATTTAGTGGTTGCTGCAACTGGAACCGGCAAAACAGTAATTTCTGCTTTTGATTTTAAAAAATTTTATTTGAGTAATCCAGGCGCCAAGCTTTTATTTGTTGCTCATCGAGAGGAAATATTGAAGCAATCGCTAGCAACCTATCGCCATATTTTGCGAGATCAAAACTTCGGAGACCTCTGGTTGGGAAACAAGGATCCGCGCAACTACAATCATGTGTTTGCATCGGTGCAAACCTTAGCCAACCGGTTAGCTCAACTGAAGTTGACACCCGATTTTTACGATTATATTGTGATAGACGAGGTTCATCATATTCCTGCAAAATCGTATCGTCCGATACTTACTCATTTTACCCCAACCATTTTATTAGGATTAACGGCCACACCCGAGAGAATGGATGGGGAAAACATTTTGCTTGACTTTTCCAATAGTATTTCATCTGAAATTCGACTACCGGAAGCGCTAAACAGAAAACTGCTCTGTCCGTTTCAATATTTTGGACTGGCCGATTCGGTTGATTTGTCTCAAGTAGGTTGGAGAAAAGGGAAGTACGATATCGGGGCGCTTGAAAAAGTATATACAGAAAGCGATAGACGAGTATTAGACATATTATACAACTGTGGTAAATACTTGACCGACATAAATGATGTATGTGCGCTGGGCTTTTGTGTTTCGAGAAAACACGCCCTATTTATGTCTGAAAAGTTTATTGAAAAGGGGTTAAAAGCGGCTGCATTAACCAGCGATAACGCCGGTGAGCGAGCCGCACTATTTGCGAAGCTGCAAAAAAAGGAAATTAATTATTTGTTTGTGGTAGATATGTTCAATGAGGGGGTGGATATTCCTCAGATTGATACGGTACTTTTTTTACGCCCTACCGAGAGCTTGACTATTTTCTTGCAGCAACTTGGCCGAGGACTCAGATTGTATGATAGTAAAGATTGTTTAACCGTGTTGGATTTTGTTGGGAACAGCAATCCCGAGTATGATTTTTTACACAAGTTCAAGGCAATGATTGGTAAAACACATATTGCCATCAAAGATGAAATTGAGCGAGACTTTCCGCACCTGCCATTGGGCTGTTCAATTGTTCTCGAAAAAAGAGCAAAAGAAATCATTATTCAAAATATAGAGCTGGCATCAAGAGTTGGCCTGAATAAGCTGATAAGAAAAATTCGGGAGTTTAATACTAGCTATACCGAGCAGCTAACCCTATCAAATTTTCTCCGACTTGAAAATTATAGTTTAATTGAGGTTTTCAGTAAAAAAAATACCTGGCATGCGCTTTTACAAAAGGCCGGTATAGAAAAGCACTCGGTATCTAAGTTTGAAAATGAAATCGCCCGTCTTACTTCTACAACTTGGTTTTCAACAGACAGCCGATCTTATTTTAAAAAAATTCTTTCTCTATTGAAAGATGGCATCTCAAATTTGCAAATTGACCCTCTTCAATTACTGATGTTTTTTTATGATATTTTCCAGGCCTCTCCTAAAAAGCTACAGTATAGTTCAGCTATTGATGGCATATCTGATGTATTAAAAGACACATATAGTAAGAATGAATTGATACAGTTTCTGGAAGAGCGGTTGAAGACGATAGAATGCATTGAAAAGGAGGAAAGAACCGGCTTTCACTTTCCGCTTAGTATACATGGTCGGTATACCAGGAGTCAAATTTTAGTAGCCTTGCAACTTAGTACAGAAAAAACACAGTCTTCAAATCGGGAAGGGGTTGCTGAAAATAAATTACTTAATACAGAAGCCGTATTTGTAACACTCGATAAATCAAAGGGGAATTACTCCTCAACAACCATGTATGAGGACTATGCAGTTAATGAAACTATTTTTCATTGGCAGAGCCAAAATTCTACAAAGCCAGATTCGGCGAAAGGATTAAGTTATATTAATCACGAACAACTTGCCAAAAAAATTCTGCTTTTTGTGCGTGAGCGCAATGAAGATGAAAATGGGTTAACCATGGGGTATGTATATGTTGGGCCCGTAAGATTTCAATCGTATACTGGAAGCCAACCCATGAGCATCACTTGGGAACTATTAAATCCCATGCCTCCCGGGTTGTTGAATGATTCGAGGAAGTTGGCAGTGGGATAGCTTCGTGAATTCTGTTCAAAAGCAGTCTTGTTTAATAAGCGATGTATTTTACTACAGTTACGTTGTGTAATCTAGCTTATACAACCTTATGAAAGTTCATTCTCATGAGGACTATGTATGATCGTTCCCAAACGATTCCACACTTCTGTTTTTTGTTAACACATATTCTGTTAATTTTTTAAAACAGCATAAAGTATTCGCGCCTTGTAGCATTCTCCCATAACAATTTAACAAAATATGTATGGAGAGATAAACTTAATTGCATCAAAATAATTAGATAGCCCAAGCAGCCAAACCACTCTATGGCACTTGCGCACTAATTTAAAAAATGCAATTATGAAAAATATTACCACACTACTATTTGCGTTTTGCAGCACACTGTTTGCCTTCGGTCAGGAGAAGGAATTTACAACGTATCGAAATGGATTAATTTATAGCGAAAGAACCATGGGCAAACTGAGCCATATTGTAGACTCGCTAAACCTGAAATATAAGACCTGTAATTTTAATGCGACTTTCTATTCGAAATGTCAAACCATTGGGCACCTAGTAAAAGTTGATTCGGCCAGTATTAAAGCAGCTTTGGAAGATATAGAAAACCAAATTTCCATAGAGGATTTTGTAAAAAAATATCCAAAAGCAACTGTGGAGCGGAATGTGTTAATCACAAAAAGCAAATATAAAAACTATAAAGGAGTCGACCTGATATCGTTTGACGAATTCGATTTGAAAGGTGATAATGGTTTCAACTTCACAACGGATGTCCAGTCGGCGTATGACCATGACTTTTCTGAGCAATGGCTTTTTGATTATAATCAAAAATCTGAATACGCTGAAGAATCGTTAACAGCCTTTTATTTTCCGCAAAATTTTAGTTCAATTCCTATTCCCCAGAAGTATTCACAAATGATCGGCTATTCAGATTGCTTAATAGATACTACAACTAACAAATTTAAAAATAACCTAAAGGATGGACGGGCTGCCCCCCTTCCGCCCAATTGGGCTTCCCTATCATACAAACAGAAAGCTAAGCTGCTTGATGATATGAGAAGCACAAAAGTTATTGGATTTTGTAGTCAAGACAACTCCCCAAGACTACATGCTATTCACATTGCCTTACTTTCTGCAGACACTTATTTTTGGGGAGTTTTTCTAAAAGCGCATCTGGATATTATGAACGACCGATTTGAAAGAATGACAGACGGAAGTTATGCCTGGGCAAATAGAAATACCTACATCAAAGAATTAGAAGAATTGAATATTAATGTTCCTGATCTTATTTTGGGAATCTCATTCCAAATTGAAAATCCGGCGACTAATCATTATTTTGGTAACATTGTTCGGCTTGGTCGTGCTTTATCAGAAAGCAAACAACGCAAAGAATTTGAACAAGCCATATTGTCCATCGTTTCCGATAACGAGTTGGATGCCTATAATAGGCTGATGTTTTATTTCCTGTTCCGCAATTACAATTATTACTTAGAAAACGCTTCCCTTAAAAATGAGAATACCGCTAAGTTAGCAAAGGTGAGAAGCACACTACCGGATTATTTTAGTACTAGGTTGGTTGAGGAATAGGGGTGTTTTGGCAGATATGATTATTATTTGTTTTACTTAAAAATAATCCATCAGAGCATATTCATCCTTAGTAGCTAAATAAAAAAGCCACAACTATGTATATGATAATATTAGTGGGGTAGTGGAAAGTTGAACTTGAGAACGGCTCTTATAAGCTTTACGATCAGGTTGCTTGGGCACAAGAAAACACAGGCGAATTGAGAGAAATATTTCGAGACGGCAAGCTGCTTGTAGATCAAACACTGAGTGAAATTAGACTAAGGGTAAAATAAAACGGGGAGGGGAGCAAAAAACAATTTCGGATAGTATATTGAGCAAAACATAATAATTTTATAAAGTACTATCCTAGTGGTTCACACCCCAAACAGCGTAATATTTGTAGTTTAATAAGATTGTATGAAGCAAATACTATTTATACTTTGTGTGGTTTTGTCAATTACTAACCTGCAAAGCCAGCCCTATTCAACTGCAAATGCCCACTCGCACAACGATTATGAGCAGCAGCAACCATTTACATTAGCCTATAATGAACTGTTCGGGTCTATTGAGGCAGATATTTTTTTAGTGAACGGAGCAATTTTGGTGGGGCATACTAGTAGAGATTTAAATCCGGCCCGGTCGCTTGAAAAGTTGTACTTAGAGCCAATTGCAGCTTACCAGCCATCGAGAAAACTTCAGTTATTGATTGATATAAAATCTGATGCAACCAGCACCTTACAAGCCTTGGTTGAACTACTGAAAAAATATCCCTCAATTATTGCCAATAAAAATATTCGCATTGTAATTTCCGGTAATGCACCAACGCCGTCGGAGTTTGTTTTATATCCCAATTTTATTTGGTTTGATGGAAGAATTAATACAGAGTATACCGAAGAGCAAATACAAAGAGTTGCCTTATTAAGTGGCGACTTTGGAAATTTTGTTGTTAAAAGAAGATGGCCATTACAGCCTGAAGATGTCGAAAAATTAACTGCAGCCATCAAAAAAGCGCATGATTTGAACAAGCCAATTCGATTTTGGGCCAGTCCTGATTTTAAAGATGCCTGGGAACAGTTTATTCAGTTAAAAGTAGATTTTATTAATACAGATAAAATCAATGAGCTTTCCGACTATATGGTTTCTCGCAATAAAGAGATTCGTCAATTACCTTATAATAGAATAATTCAATCTGCTGGGAAAGTGGTTCGATACGGAAAACCCTCGTTGGAAAACCACGCGCTAGATATTGCAAATCTTGCCGATAAAAACCTGGTAGTAGTGGAAGAAAGATATGGTGTATTTGTGTTAGATATTCTGCAAAATAAAGTGGTGGCTGAATGGCGATTTGAGCAAGACCCTTCCTTTAAAGGTATGATGAGCACCTATTCTGGTATAAAAACCATTACCATCAACAACAAGGAATATATTCTATGGTCGGCCGCTACAGGAAATACCGCTGCATTAGTAATTGCAGAATGGAATGAAGGAATTAAAAATGTAACCAGCATTCCATTTGGGAAAAAGGAGCCTGCTAAAAATGCATTGCCAAATCAAGTGGAGGTGGTTAGAGAGGATAATCAATATTTTATCTATGTAGTGTTAAATGGAAACAATGAGTTGGTAAAGTTGAATTGGGAAACCAAAGCCCTCGTTTGGAAAACCAATACAGGGGTGGCTCCATTTGGAGTTGCTGTTGTAGGAAAAAAAGTTTTTGTAACCAATTGGGCCGGTACAACCGTTACCGATAGCACTCAAACAACCGCAGGGGTTCCCTGGGGGTTGGCTTATACAAGTCCGATTACAGGGGCTACCCAAAGTGGCACTATTACAGTAAACAATAGCAATACCGGAAAGCTGGAAAAGGAGATCACAGTAGGGCTCCACCCTAATGCAATCATCTCCTCTGCAGATGGCAAGTTTATTTATGTGGCCAATGGATCAAGTGACGAAGTGTCGGTTATGAATGCATCAAATAATCTACTTACAGAAAATATTTTTGTAGGATTGGCCGGCAGTAATTTGCAAGGAAGTACGCCCAATGGAATGGCCTTAAGTGTTGATGGAAAAAAGTTATATGTTTCCAACGGATTGGATAATGCCATAGCTGTGATTCACTTAGGCAAAAAAAGCGCAACCCTTGGAACCGGAAAAACTTTTATTGAAGGATATATTCCTACAGAAGCCTATCCTGCAGGATTACTAATTAAGGAAAACAAGTTAGTAGTAGCTAATTTAGAGTCTGATGGTGCCAATGTGGTGGATGAAAAGAAAAATGCGAGAACCATTCATCAAGAGCTGGCTTCGGTGAGTATTATTCCTTTGCCGAATCAAACGGAATTAAACGCTTTTACTGCCGAGGTTAAAAAACAAAACCTTGTAAACAGGCTAGATCAATTGCTATTGCCCGCCAGACCCAATGTGGCGCCTGTTCCGATACCAGAAAGACTGGGAGAGCCCTCTTTATTTAAGCATATAGTTTATATCATTAAAGAAAATAAAACCTATGATCAGGTTTTGGGAGATGTAAAAAGCGGCAATGGCGATAGCAGTCTTTGTGTTTTTGGCGAAAAATATACCCCAAATACTCATGCACTCGTAAAGCAATTTGGGGGAATGGATAATTTCCATACATCTGGTAAATCTTCGGCAGAGGGTCATCAGTGGACCGACGCTGGCATGGTTTCGGACTATGTAGAAAAAAATGTACGCGCTTGGTTTAGAAGTTATCCGCATCGTCAAGAAGATGCGCTGGTATATAATAAAGCAGGATTTATTTGGAATCATGCTTTAACCTATGGAAAAACCGTGCGTGTTTTTGGAGAAGCCTGCGAAACAGAATATGATAAAAAATTAGGCTGGTTTGATTTATATAAGCAATATGAACAAGGAATAAAACCCACATGGTACAACACCACTACCATCGACAATTTAAAACCCATTATTTCTCCAACTTTTCCAGATTGTGATAATATGGTGTTTAGTGATCAGCAAAGAGCAAGTATTTTTATGGAAGAGTGGAATCAGCTGGCGGCAAAAGATAGTTTACCCAATCTAATGGTGCTATCACTTCCGAATGACCATACAGCGGGTACTTCACCCAATTTTCCTACACCCTTTGCAATGGTTGCAGACAATGATTTGGCACTCGGTAGAATTGTTGACATGATTTCTAAAAGTAAATATTGGGATTCTACTGTAATATTTGTTACTGAAGATGATTCACAGGGCGGTTGGGATCATGTTTCGGCCTATAGAACTGTTGGAATGGTCATCAGCCCATATACATCTAATAAAATGGTTCATACCTATTACAATCAAGTTTCCATGTTAAGAACCATTGAGCAAATTTTGGGTATCCCGCCCATGAATAGTATGGATGCTACCTCCAGATCTATGAGAGATTGTTTTCAACCAGTAAAAAACAGTAAAACGTATACGGCAGTTCCCAATCGAATACCGCTAGACGAAAAAAACAAGTCGTTGTCAAGTTTAAAAGGAATGGAAAGGCGGTATGCAGAAATTTCTCAAAACGAAGTGTTTAACGAAGTGGATGGCGGGCAAGATGATATGATGAACAAAATTTTGTGGTATTATACAAAAGGCTCAGTAAAATATCCTAAGGTAGCGATTGGGCATTAAAATAATTTACTCATAACCTCTTCTTGGAATATAATTTTGGTGTATTCGAATAAAATCACACCAAGCTAAGTTTTGGTTAACTTAATGTTGCCATAAATTTATCTCTATATTAATTAAATGAAAAAACTGAAAATCAAATGATTGTAAAAATATATTTGCTTCTATAAATGTAATCGATAAAACTATTTTATAAATAATAAAAGATAAAATGAAAACAAGTATTCGAGTTCTAATGTCAGCGTTTTGTATTCTTTTTCTAGGATTTTTAAGTCAAGTACATGCGCAAAGCAATGGTTCCAGCATTAGCGGATTTGTTTTTGGAGACGGGAAGAAGCCGGTAGAAGGAGCTTCTATCGTAATGAACAACACCAATAATGGGTTTATTTCAACCGCTATATCAGACCAAAAGGGCTATTTTATTGTAAGAGAGTTGCCCGTGGGAATATATTCAATTCGCATAACTGATATTAGTTCTGCGCCTCAGGTAATTAATGGTTTGGTGTTAAACTTTGGAGATCACTTGGTATTGCAGAAAATCAATTTAACTGCAAAAAGTAATACGCTTTCTGAGGTGGTTGTTAAGTCTAATAGTTTTATGAACAGTGTAGATAGACTTGGAACGAGTACGGCTGTTTCTAGTAAAACCTTACAAAAACTGCCCAATGCAACCAGGCATTATACAGATTTGATGTTCCTGTCTCCTTTGGCAAGTGGATCAACTTTACAGGGATCAAAAGCTGGAGGAGTAGGATATATGCTGGATGGTGTAAGCAACAGAAGAGCAACTTTTGGAAAGGTTACAGATGCTGCTTTTTCCATTTCTTCTGAAACAATAAGGGAGTTTGAAATTTCAACCAATGATTATAATGTAACAGCAGGAAGAGGTTCAGGTGGCTTGGTGAAAGCAATTACCAAATCTGGTACCAATACTTTTGCAGGGTCGGTTTGGGGATATTACGGAGCCAACTCATTAGCGGCAAAAAGAGATGTTAACGGAAACCCTATCACATCTAAATATGAAGTAAAACAATTTGGTGCATTATCTAGTGGACCCATTATTAAAGATAAGCTCCATTATATTGTATCTTATGATGAGTATACCAATACAATACCTTTTCGGGCATACGATTTTAATTTTTCAGGGGCAACCAAGGAACTGGCAGAAAAAAACCTTGGAATTACCGAAGCAAATTTGAAAAGCATTGTTGATATTATGGAAAAGCAATTTGGTTTTCCTGTTATGCAGCAATATGGCGTAATGAATATTATTCAAAAAACGCAGAACGCATTTGTAAAATTTGATTGGAACATCAACAAAAAGAACCTATTTACATTAAAGTACAATTATCTACACTTTATAGATCCTAATAAAATAAAAGGGAGTGGGCTCCTTAGTACCCAATATACTGGGATAGAGGTAGATCATTCTTTAATGGCAAGTTTGCGTACGGAGGTAAATACAAGAACAACCAATGAATTGAAAATACAATTCAGTACCTACAGAAAATTTTTAACCTTTTTAGGGAATCGTGTTCCTGAAGGCTTTGTAAATGTTACTTCAACTTTTGCCGATGGCAGCAAGGGCACAAAAACGGTTGCTTTTGGCAACCAGAACTGGGTTCCTGAAACAGATGCATCAAACGTTTTACAAATTGTTGATTATTTACGGGTAAGAAAGGGAAATATTAACTATGTATTTGGAACAGATAACAATATTAATTTAATTAAGGATCAGCTTACGCATGATCAACAGGGTCAATTTTATTATAATTCTATAACTGATATGACCAATAATAACCCATATCGTTTTAATAGAAAGATTCCTTTAAACGGAACGAATCCTCCTGTTAGGGTTCCTTTAATAGAATTGGGTTTGTTTGCTCAAATGGAAACGAACTTACGTCCTAACTTGAATTTAACCGCCGGCATTCGCTGGGATGGACAAATCATAGGCAGTGCTCCTACATACAATGAATTATTATATCAAGATCTTGGTTTAAATACCCATGTTGTTCCATTTGATGCAAAGAATATTCAGCCTAGATTTAATTTAACCTGGGATGTTCATAGCAATGGAATGGATATTGTAAAATTCGGCGCCGGTTTATTTGCATCTGAATTAACTACCCAACCCATCACATTCGCTCATATTGACAATGGGGTTGATTTTCGGCAAATTGATATCAGAACCAATGTTCCCATTCCAGATTGGAAAGCATATCAGAACAATTTCGATTTAGTTCCAGGAGTTGCTTATTACAATTCACTAACTACCAAGCAACCGGCTACGGTTTTATTAATGGATAAGAACCTTAAAACACCACTTACTTTCAAAACCAGTTTAAGTTATTACCATTATTTTAATAGTACTCTTCGTGTTGGTGCTAATCTATATTTTAATACCACATGGAACAACTTTTATTTGTATGACCTTAATTTGAGAAAAAATCCCAGCTTTATTACCAATGAAGGAAGATATGTTTACGTACCTGTAGGTTCATTAACGGCTACCGGTACCAATAGCCAACCAAATTTAATTAACTCTAGAATTTCAACTAATTTTAATCAAGTTCGATATTTTACCAATACAAGTTGGGCGAGTAAATACTTGGCTACCATGCTTGAAGTTGCTCAACAGATAGGCAAAGACGGTTCTTTAAGTGTTTCCTATGCATATGGGAAGGCTACCGGAACACCTCCTTATGATAACGGAGACCCAAGAAATGCCAATTTTAGCGTTGGAACATCTTATTGGGATTATGCATCCTACGGAAAAAATTGGATGAGCGATGGTGATCAGCGCCATAATATTGTGGCACTTTTTTCTAGTCCAACTATCCATGGGTTTAATATCACTTCTTCTTTTCAGGCCTACCAAAATGCGCATTATACAGTGAACGTAAATAAGGATGTTATTGGGGAAGGTAATGATGGTCAAGATCTAGCGTATATTTTTGATCCAAATGATTCCAAAACACCCTCAGGAATTGCGGCCGATATGAATAAATTATTGGCGCAAACCAGTCCAGAGTTCAAGAAATTCCTTGAGTCTAATTTTGGAAAATTTGCGCCATACAATGGAGGCTTGATGCCTTGGAGAACACAGTGGAATATGAGCCTCTCTTATAATTTGAAGGTTAAGAAAACAAATAATCTCACTTTTAGAGCAGACATATTTAATGTGTTGAACCTCTTAAATCCTGAGTGGGGCTATTACAGTCAAATTGGAAACACTTCTCTTTATAGTTTGTCTGGTTTTGATGCTACTACTAATTCATTTAATTATGCTGTAAATACAAATGCCGGTACCAAAACTAAAACTGCGAATTATTATTCCGTTCAATTTGGTATAAGATATAGTTTCTAGTTGAGTAGCTGACTTATTTCGATTTCCTGCCAACACCTCTGGCAGGAAATCTTTATTTATAGAAGAACTATTTTTACTATCTAAAAAGCCTACGATGAAATTTTACATACTTTTATTCCTTTCCTTAAGTTATATAGCAGTTCATGCTCAGTGGGGTAATTATTCTACAAGCAATGCACACTCGCATAACGATTATGAACAATTCACTCCATTTTTTTCTGCCTATCAAGAAGGATTTGGCTCAATGGAAGCTGATATATTTTTGCAAAATGATTCTTTATTGGTTTCACATGACCGTAAGGGGTTATTGTTAAAAAGAACACTAGAAAATTTGTATTTATTACCTTTAGATAGCTGTATAAAAAGGAATGGAGGGTATGTATACGCTAATCGGCAAAAAAAATTGCAATTATTAATCGATATAAAAACGGAGGCTGTTTCTACACTTGCTAAGCTAATCGAAGTTTTAGGTAAGTATCCTAGTTTAACTGGATCAAAAACACTTTCCATTGTTATTTCTGGAAACAGGCCCCCTGCTAACTCCTTTATATCCTTTCCGAATTTTATTCAGTTTGATGGCGAGCTATCAGTATCTTATAGCGACACTTCTCTGAAAAAAATATCCATGCTCAGTGATTTTGTTGGTAAGTATGTGAAATCAAAAGAAATAAGTTCGGAAGAGTTTAAGCAACTGCAATTGGTAATTGATCGGGCACATAAACTTCAAAAAAAAGTGAGACTTTGGGGCACTCCCGATAACCCGGATACTTGGCGAAAATTAATTGAATTGCAGGTTGATTATATTAACACCGATTATATCAATGCACTTGCTAATTTTTTGAATGAGGGACAAATTGCTGAAAAGGGTAAACTGCTGCCAAATTGGAAAAAGGGGTATTTAGATATTCATCATATTAACACGGGAAGGGGTAATGCCGCATATTTTATTTTGCCTGATAGCACTAATATGATAGTTGATGCTGGGGAATCTGACACATCAGATGAGCGAACCCTTTCACCCCGAAATACGCCTATTCATCCGAGTGCTGATAAATTACCATTTGAATGGATTGCCTATTATATTAAAAAGGTTACACCCTTTCAGGTTACCCACTTAGATTATGCAGTAATATCACATTTTCATGAAGATCATTTTGGAGGATGGTATGCAAATGCTCCGAAATCTAAGAATGGCAATTATGTTCTTTCTGGTATAACAGGGGTAAACGAACTGATTCCGTACAAAAATTTATTAGATCGGGGATATCCTAATTATAATTTTCCTGTTCCCTTCGAAAAAATACTTAGCAAATTAAATGGGCGGGAAAGCAAATATTACAAAACGATGAATAATTATTTTTCATTCATCAAAGCCCAACAAAAGCAGGGAATGACTACTGAATATTTTAAGGCAGGTGTTACTAATCAGATTACTTTACAACATACTAAAATCCAATACCCTGAGTTTTATGTGCAGCAGGTTAAATCAAATGGAGAAATATGGACTGGGAAAGATTCTTCTGTTTTTCAATATTTTCCTCCAATTGATACCAACAATGTTAAAACCTGGCCGGATGAAAATAGTTTAAGTTTGGTGCTTATTGTAAATTATGGGCCCTTTAGATATTATACAGGCGGAGATTGTGCAGGAAATGTTTTTTATGGCGACGCGAGTTGGCGAGATGTGGAAACGCCAGTGGCCAAAGTGGTAGGAGAAGTAGATGTTGCAACTATGGATCACCATGGAAATAGGGATGCTGTTAATGAGTTTCAAATAAAAACCTTTAAACCAACAGCCTGGGTAGAACAGGTTTGGTCGGCCGATCATCCGGGACATGAAGTGTTGATTCGCCTTACATCCCCCTACTTAAATACTACTCCAAAAGATTTGTTTGCCACAAATATGCTTGACGCAAATAAATATGTAATTGGCCCTCTGATTGATAAATCATATAAAAGTCTACAAGGTCATATTCTTGTGCGAGTTTTGCCAGGCGGCAGTGAATATTACATAATAATTTTAGATGATAGTAATGAAAATATGCTAGTACAGCGGGTATTTGGCCCTTATCGTTCAAAACTAAAGTAGATTAAATAGCTTTCCTACCAGATATGACATAGCTGTTTATACGTTGATTGTTGGGTTGTTCAATTTGGGCAAGCGCTTGCATAAAAGAATTATTACTTGTTGTTTTTACCTAATTGTTAGCTCGATTTTGTGAGAGTATTGCATTTCAGTTCTTTCACAGGGAGATAGTTCACTTTTTGTGAACCATGGATTTATTTACACAGGATAGGGATGCGCGCTAATGTAAAAATGGTAAATACACAAAATTATAATTAAACAAAATCTCATGTTTGGCATCCCCTATAAAGTGATTAAGACTGCCACACAATACAAACAATATTGTAGCTTGTTGGAGGCATTGATAAGTAGTGGAAAAAAAACCAGTTTCGTTCAGGATGAAATAGAGTTGCTCTCCCTCTTGATTGAAAAATATGATGCCGACCATAATTCTTTTTCAGAGACCGACCCTATTGAGCTATTGAAATCGCTGATGACCGAACATGGTATCAAGGCAGTTGATTTAGCAAATCTTTTAGGGGTAAGTGAGGGACTGGTATCTGAAATGCTAAACTATAAAAAGGGCCTTTCTAAAGAGACGATTCGATTACTGGCCAGGCGGTTTAAATTGCGGCAGGAGGCTTTTAACAGACCCTACACCTTGCGTCTGCCCGCTAAGAAAAAAATTTGTTATATTTAAGAAAAAAATTTGTTATATTTGAAAAACACGCACTATTTAATTGCTCTAGGTATTGAGGAGAAAACGGACCAATATCCGTATGAAAAGCAATTCGGCAGTTAATTGGGCTTACCAATGTGGGTTTAGGTTTTGATACTATTTCTTAATCATGCGATAAAATAATTTCATTCAACCCCGATTGAAGTAACGCTGGTTCACCTAGTAATATTTAAATAATTATCAACCTGCAATTCGAATGCAAGGCCAAATTAATCAAAATATCATGCGAGTTAATTTTTTAGTTCTGCTCTCCTTATCCTTGCTTTTATTTTCTTGTAATAATAGCCAACCAAAAGAGGGTGAGGGGTATTTGAAAGTACCCGGAGGGGAAATTTGGTATAAGGTAATCGGTACCGGTAAAAAACCCCCAATAGTTATGTTACATGGGGGACCTGGATTTCCAAGTTACTCTTTAACTCCATTATTTGAATTAGCTGATGATAGACAAATCATTGTTTATGACCAATTGAGTTGCGGGAGATCGACAAATTCGGCAGATACCACATTGATGAATATGGAATCGCAGCTGAAAGATTTAAAAGCACTTTTGAGCAAACTGAAGATAACCGATTTCTATTTATATGGGCATTCCTATGGCACCATGTTGGCAGTCGATTATTATTTTAAAAACGAAAACCTACCCAGTGCATTGATTTTGGCCAGCCCTTGTATGAGCACAAAAATATGGGAGCAAGATGCTGACACATTAATTAATTCAATGGATACAGCATTCAGTAGGCCACTAAAAAATTTTAAAGCAGGGAACTACAAAGACACGGGCAATTACAGTAAGGCTATCATTGCCTATTATAGCAGCTTTTATAATAGAAAGATGAATCAATATATCGACTCATCCGTTGCCCGGAATGGTCAAAATCTTTATTTGCATATGTGGGGAAAGGAAGAATTTTTAGCTACTGGCAATTTAAAAAATTACAATCGAATAAAGGACTTACAAAAAATCAGCATTCCAACCTTGTTGTCCGCAGGAGAATTTGATGCGGCAAGGCCTAATACGGTTAAGTTTTATCAAAGCCTTATACCTAACGCAAAGTTTAGCATGATTGCCAATGCAGGACATTCCACTATGAACGACAATACACAAGCGGATGTAAAAGCCATTAGAGACTTTTTACAGTCAATAGAAAAATAGCATGGGTAGTAATTCCGAATGATACTTGCCATGTTAAACAGTGATAAGTTTGAGTAATACCCGATTAACAATCAGAGGGCTTTTTAATTCTATTGCAATAGAAATACTTAAGAAAAATATACACAAGGTTTTATAATTAAGGATTGAATTGAGGGTATTTCTGGCGGTACCGAATTAGTGTGATGAAACAGCAAAACCACGAAATCACGGTGACACGGAAGAACACGGATAAACACGGATGACACGGAGAAATACAAAAATTATGCAAGTACCTAATCTAAACTATATGAAATATTTCCTCCCTGTATTTTGCCTGATTATGCTATCTCCCTCTATGTTACAAGCCCAGGATGCAGAACGACAGATTAAGCAAGTGATTACTTCTTTCTTCGATGGGATGCGCAATGCCGATTCTGCTGCAGTGGCTGCTGTGTTTACTTCTGCTTCTATAATGCAGACCATCGCCACGGACAAATCCGGCAAAACGATTGTTCGTACACAAGCGGTGAGCGACTTCACTTCTTTTGTTGGTAAACAATCCAAAGGGGCTGCGGATGAGCAAATTGTTTTTGAAACCATTAAAGTAGATGGCCCAATGGCTTTTGTGTGGACCCCCTACCGATTTGTATACAACGGCAATTTTAGCCATAGCGGGGTGAACGTTTTTTGCCTCGTAAAATTCGGAGAGCAATGGAAAATTCAATACCTGATTGATACGAGAAGAAAGTAAAAGCATGTTACATATAATCAGAAGTAGCAGTTGCTCGTTGTATTAGCCATTTTCACATGGTAGCACAGTCTCTTTCCAAAAGGAAGGATATCTTTATTATGGAATATTCGAGAAAAGAGAAAGCAGTATCCCTCTAAAATCTCCTTACAAAAGTTGATAAAAATTTGTACTTTAACGTATGAAGTCATTTTTATTATATGGCCCTAAAGAGGTTCGAATAACAGAAAAGTCTATTCCCAGCTGTGGCCCCAATCAGTTAATTGTTCAGCCAAAATTTACAGGCATTTGCGGATCGGATATACATTATTATAGAGATGGCTACTGTGGTAGCTTCAAACCCCAATATCCTTTTGCGCTGGGGCACGAGTTTTCTGGAGTTATTCATAGTGTAGGCGAACAGGTTACCGGTCTTGCAGTGGGCGATCCCGTGGCGATAGATCCTTCTATGCCTTGCGGATTGTGTAACTACTGCCGTGGCGGTATGTATAATCTCTGTTTGAACATGCGATTTTATGGTTCAGCCAGCTGTGATCCGCATCAGGATGGTTCGATGGCTGAATATGTGTTGGCTCCTGCCCGAAATTGTTATTTGTTGCCACGCGGGATTTCTCTTTCTCAGGCTTCTCTGCTAGAGCCACTTTCCGTTGCGATGCATGCAGTACACAGGGCTGGTTCAGTTGCTGGGAAGCGGGTTTTGATTACAGGTGGCGGACCGATTGGCCAATTAATCTTGCGGGTACTAAGGGCATTCGGAGCCTATTCCATTACGCTGAGCGATGTTAGCAATTACGCACGCGAATTTGCCTTGTCGAGTGGGGCTACTCAGGTAGTAAATCCTATGCAGCCAGCAGAAATGCACCAACTCGAATCTATGGATATAGTTTGGGAAGCTTCTGGAAATCCTTCTGCATTGAATGATGGTATTCGTGCACTCAAACGGGGCGGCACTTTGGTGCTGGTTGGAACCATGCCCGAAACATTTTCTATTACCGGTAATGCAATCATGAGCAAACAACTGAATATATTGGGCTCCTTTCGATTTGCCCATGTTTTTGAAGAAGCCATTCGGATGATAGCAGCTGGGATAATTCAGTTGGATGGATTGATAACCGATACCTTCCCTTTCGAAGAAACCCCACAAGCCCTGCAGGAGGCCCTCAACAAGCAAGAGCGGATGAAAATACAAATTGTTTCATAATAGTTTTCTTGAGCCAACTTCGTATAAAACTAATATAACAGCCTGTTTAATGAGAATTGATAGTCACCAACATTTTTGGAAGTATAATTCGGAAGATTATCCATGGATCACGGATGCCCATGCAGTAATTAAACGAGATTTTCTCCCCGAACATTTGTCTCCTTTGTTGAAAGCAGCAAATCTAAATGGCTGTGTAGCGGTTCAAGCGATGCAGCAACTAAGGGAGACAGATTTTTTATTGCAATTGGCGGAAAACAGCCCCTCTATTGTAGGTGTTGTTGGGTGGGTGCCGTTTTGTGATGCAAATGTGGAAGCGCATATTACGCGCTATGCAGAAAATTCCAAAACGGTTGGCTTTAGGCATATTATTCAGGATGAGGCGGATGATCAATTTATGCTTCGCTCCAATTTTAATGAAGGGATTCGGTTACTCACCCGATATGCGTTATGTTATGATCTGCTGATTTTTGAACGGCATCTTCCACAAAGTATCGCGTTTGTTGATAAGCACCCCGAACTTTCTATTATTGTTGACCATATTGCCAAGCCCCGAATCCGTAAAAATGAATTTGATCATAGCTGGGCAAAAAACATTCGGCTGCTTGCGGAAAGGGATCATGTGTGCTGTAAATTATCTGGGTTAGTAACAGAAGTAAGGGATGCCGAATGGCATGCCGAACTATTACAACCTTATTTTAATACGGTTTTGGAAGCGTTTGGTGCCAATCGGGTGCTGTTTGGCTCCGACTGGCCGGTATGTTTGTTGCGAAGCGAGTATGGTCAATGGCTACAAGTTGTTACTTCCTTGATTGCTCCTCTAACTGCCACAGAGCAAGCAGCTATTATGGGCGAGAACGCTGCGCGCATATATCTGAAATAAGCCTTTGAGAAAAAGCTGTATTTGCTGCTAACTGATTTTGCATCGCATTCTGCTAAAGATATAATTGGGAAATTTTACGGAGGTAATTTCATTGTTGGAGAATATTAATATGAGTTTTTCCTAACTTCCCATTATGTATCTGCGCCAGTTTCTGTTTTTAATGTTGTTTCCCTTACTGCTATGCGCACAAACTATTCCGCTGCAAACCATTCGGGGTAACGTATTAGATAAGTCAGTAAATAATCCCTTACCAGGAGCTAATATTGAATTAATTAGCAAATCATCAGTATCGGTAGTGGCGGATGCTGCCGGAAATTTTTTGATAGAAAGGGTGCCTGTTGGAAGACAAACCTTAAGAATTAGTTATGTAGGATATAAGCCGGTTGTATTGCAAAATATACTGATCGAATCGGGCAAGCAGCTGGTGCTTTCCATTGAAATGGAGGAGGAAGTGAGTACCACTAAGGAAGTGGTGGTACAAAGTAAAGCCAACCGACAAAAGCCCCTTAATGAGATGGCAGTAGTAAGTACCCGCATGATGAGTATGCAAGAAACGAGAAGATATGCGGCGGGCTTAAACGACCCATCCCGCATTGCTACTGCTTTTGCTGGTGTTGTTTCGCAGGGAGATGCCAATAACCTAATCATTCGCGGGAATGCACCCAATGGATTGCTCTGGCGGATGGAAGGGGTTGACATCCCCAATCCCAATCATTTTGCAAAAGTGGGCACTTCGGGGGGAGGGATTTCTATATTGAGTGCACAACTGCTGGCGAACTCCGATTTTATGATCAGTGCTTTTCCGGCCGAATATGGTAATGCTCTATCGGGGGTTTTTGATATTAAACTGCGCAAAGGAAATAATACCCGCCGCGAGCATACTTTTTCGGCCAGCACAATCGGAATTGACGCCGCTACCGAAGGCTATTTTAAAAAGGGATATGGCGGCTCTTATCTGGTGAATTACCGGTATGGATTTTTAACCCTGATGCAACAACTTGGATTAAAAATAGGAGATGCCCCCACTCGCTTTCAGGACTTGTCGTTTCATATTCACTTGCCCACTAAAAAACTGGGCAGCTTTTCTGTTTTCGGATTCGGTGGTAACAGTGAGCAAAAAACGGAAGCATCCGCCGACTCTATTACTTGGACCAATAACCCTTCTAACAGAAGCGGTCGATTAGATGCAGCAAAAACAGGGATGATAGGCTTCTCTCATAGTATATCACTAGGAAAGAAAACCTTTTTAAAAACGATGTATAGCGTTAATGGATATACTTATCGGGAAGAAAACAGTCGGCTGGATAAATACAATGGTCCATTAATATATACCCGAAATAATGCGTTTACCGAAACTAACGGGATCTGGTCGGTGGTGCTTACGCATAAATTCAACAGCCGGCATTTGTTGAAACTCGGGGCGTATACGAGTGCGAAAACTTTTGATTTGAGTCAGCGCGAAACAGTGAGTAATGTGTTGCAAGACAAAGTAAAATCTTCCGGTGATACCAGACTCACCAATTATTTTGCTCAGTGGAAATGGAGCCCTTCTAATCGATTAAGTTTCTTAGCAGGCATCCATGCGCAACAGTTTGCGTTGAATAAAACATCGGTGGTTGAGCCTCGGTTGGGTATGAAATGGGTTACTGGCAACAATCAGTTTCTTTCTGCCGGTGTGGGCTTTCATTCCCAAATTCAGCCCTTGGGTAATTATTTTGCCCGCATAAAAATTGGAGCCGATTCTTTGCAGCCCAACAGGGGCTTGGAATTTAGCCGGGCAGCTCATTATGTGTTGGGTTACTCCATTGCGCCAGCTCAAAATTGGAATGTGAAGGCAGAAGTGTATTATCAATGGTTGTTTTCTATTCCGGTTTCGGCATTGGTGAAAAACAGTTTTAGTTTGCTCAATCAAGACGACGACTATGCGATTGCTGCGTTGAACAACCAGGGCAGCGGAAAAAATTATGGTATTGAAATTACCCTTGAGCGGTATTTGAGTGATCAGTTTTATCTGCTCAGCTCACTCAGTTTATATGAGTCTGCCTATTTGCCCTCCGATAAAATCTGGCGCAGCACCCGCTTCAACTCAAACAGTACATTTACCTTTTTAATGGGCAAGGAATGGAACTTAAAGGGAAAAAGAACTTCTACGTTTAGTGTAGACTGTAAAATGATTTATGCCGGCGGAGTTCGGGTTACTCCGATTGATCTTGCGAAGTCGATTGCACAAAAAACAACGGTGCTGGATAATACCCGAATTTATGAAGATAAACTAAGCAATATCTGGCGGGTAGATGTTCAAACAGAATGGAAAGTACAGTATGGAAAGAAAACGGGCAGTTTGATTGCCGGTGTACAAAATCTATTTAACCGGAAAAATCCGGTTAGTCAAAGTTATGATCCCGTAACGAAGCAAATAAAATACAATTATCTTTTGGGATTGATCCCAGTGGTGGGGTATAAGGTGGATTTTTGATGGGGTATCTTCTGCGACGGTAATCAATAATGTTAAAGAGATTATTTGTGGAACAGAAAAATGTTTTCAAATTAGATTGTTGTAGATTTTTTGAAACTTGAGCTATCCCTTTCATGACTGATACACAAGCAAAGAAAAATAGGTTAACTCGATTTCATCTGCCCCGGAAAAAGCGGCGCCACTTTGCGGTTGAACAGGTTAAAAATAAGCAGCAAACCCAATCCAAACAATACAGAGCCAACAATTAATAAGTTATTGGTGATGCCGGGAACTGAGAAAGATAATTTAATCAGGATAGTAGAAATTACAAATCCCGAATTGCGCATGATTGACTGAAACTGATCTGAATAGAAAAGGGAGGTAAGCAATAGTAATACATCAACAACTATCAGCACAGTAAAAAACTCATCAAAAAATATCTGGTTGAGGTTTTCGCTCAAATGCATACCCGTTTGAAAATGTCCTAACGCAGAGCCCGTCCAAGTATAGAATGAATAACAAGCAAGTATCAGCAATACTGGCACCAATAAAAGGGCAAGGGTATTTTTGAGGAATAAAAAAGTAGAGTCCTTTATTTCCGGCTGATCGGCTGGCTCTTGTCCAGGAATTTCTTTTCGAAGTACTTGAATGTAAAACAAACAAATCAGAAAAAATAGAATCAAAGATGTGATGGCGTCATAAGTAAACCGTAAATCGTTTTCGTTCTGAAACCAATTGGGGATAAGCTGAAGGTTTCCGATATCTTTAAATATTCTCCGAATTATGATTAACGTAATGATTTCGTATTGCTTACCAATATAAAAGGAAGTTGATTTGGGCAGATAATAAATCAGTAGATATACCTCATAAACCAGAATAAATGAAAAGGGGGTGTAAATCGCTGAGATAGGACTTTGCAGCAGTCCGTAGGAAGCGGGCAAAATACCTCTTCCTGCCAAAAAGATCAAAGCTAGGTGAACCAAATAACTGAGGATAGCAATTGTTAGCACTATTCGTTCAATCCGAAATCTGGCTTGGGGAGAAAGCAATTGGTCGATGCCTCTTTCCACCAGTTTTCTGCTGTTGGTTTTGGTTGCGCGAAGTGCCATAATTGGGGAATGTTTGTTAGGTAATATACCCTAAAACAATGACTTTTCTACACGAAAAATTATTGTAACGATATTCGGATTCAGCTAACCTGCTATTCTCAATTGAAAATCAGCCGAATACATATCAGGTTATGGGAGGGAACTAAGGTAATGAAGGGATGAAATGTGGTTTTCTATGTTAGCCGGAGTGCTTAGCGGGTTAGCTGATAGCTTTTTCCTGCCGCAATCATCCAAAATGGCCGGTAAACCCGCCCCCACTCTTTTTGCTGCTTTGCCCAATCGGTTGGATCGTATACTAACATATAGGATTTGCCAATAACGGTAATGCTGTCTTGCCGAACAATGGCAGCGGTAGATTCGTCTAGTGCCATTCCGAATACACCGGGCAGTCTTTCTAAAACGGGCACTAGGTCGAACTGGCGGTTTCTTACCAGCACATGCTGGTCGATGGCGGTGGATTGCATCAATGAAAATCCTTCGGCAAATTGGGTAGGGATATGGGGAGTTTTGCGATGGTCGCCGCCGATTAAAACCGAACCCATAATGGTTGCTCCAGCCGAAGTTCCCATGATTACCCCTCCCCGGTTTAGCAGGGCTATCAAAGCTCGATGAACAGCTGTTCCGCCATAAGCTTCTGCTAATTTTTCCTGATCACCTCCCCCTAAAAAAACACCTCTGGCGCTGTTAATCATGGCAGCAAGCTCTGGACTTTCGGCTTTTTTTCGGTCGCGGGTATGCAGGGTTTTCAGTTGAGTAAATCCCTGTTGAATAAATTTATCAAGGTGCTTGCCTTGTTGTATCCATTCCTCATCACCGGTTGCTGTAGGAATGTAAACAACGGGTTGATCTTTGCCTCCGATAAGTTTTGCAAATGCTTGATATAGGGTATCCGGCATAGAACCACCCCCAATTATAATCAGTGTTCCTGAATGCGGAAAAATATTTTTTTGTGAGAAGCTTGTTACGGCTACCATGCATAATAGAATAATAAGGCGGATACGCATACCATTTAATTTTGGGTTTCTGCTAACTTAGTCAAATTCTAAGTTACAGATTTAAAGTAAAGAGAATCTGTTATCCATGCAATTGCTTCAGAAAATCTTCGGCCTTGTTTAAATGATTGGCACGCCAGGCATCATCTCGTTTATCCCATGTTGAAATTAGCATTGCCCATCGGGGATTTTTGGCGAATATGGTCCGGTTCTTCGTTAAAAACCTCCAAAACAAACCATCCCAGATAGATTGCCATTCTCCCTTGGGAAAATCACCCATTTTCATCAGATAATTTGAGCCGGCTATATAGGGCTTGCTGGTAATCATGCCTCCATCACTGTATTGCGACATGCCATATACATTCGGCACCATTACCCAATCGTATGCATCTATATACATTTCCATAAACCATTGGTAAACATGGTCGGGATGGATTTCGCTGAGTAACATAAAATTTCCCAACACCATTAATCGCTCGATGTGATGATTATATCCCGAGAGCAATAATTTTTTAATGGCACTGTCTATCGGTGGAATTCCGGTAGTGCCAGTGTAAAAGGCTTTGGGTATGGGATGGGTAAATTCCCAGAAATTTTTAGTACGTTGTATGCTTCCTATTTTCTGATAAGTGAGTTGCACAAATTCTCTCCATCCCAGCAATTGCCGAACAATACCTTCTACGCTATTTAAGGGTACTTTTTTATTTTCAGCACTTGCTATCAACCGACGAATAACCTCTAAGGGATTCAGCAATCCAATATTCAGCAGCGGACTTAACACACTATGAAAAAGGGTAGTCTGTTTCATTTGCATCGCATCTTCGTATACTCCAAAATCAGCCAGTTTGTGTTCGATAAATGCTTCCAGCGACTGCTCTGCTGCTGCATGGGTGCAGGGATAGTATTGTGGAGTACCCTTTTCTTCAAAGGGTGCCGAGCAAGATCCATAATTGTTTGAGAAGTGTTGCTCTGTATAGGCAAGGGCTTCCCGAATAAAATCATTATCTCCCCCGAAATGCATGGGGGGAATAATGGTTTTTGCAGGTATTTTTTTGCGATTCTCGGTGTCGTAAGTCCACTGCCCTCCTAGCGGTTCGCCGGATGGGGTAAGCAGGATGTTTCTTTCTTTTCGTTGTTGCGTATAAAATCCGGTTTGATAAAAAGGCCGCCGGGTGCCTAATTTTTCGATATCTCCGGGAAGGGAATTGATAAAATTAGGACTGGGCAGGTACGTGAATCTGATATTCGCTTTGTTACAGGCTTTTTCCAATTGTTTTTGCAGCCAGTTATCATTGGGGAAGTAGAGAAGTATATGGGTGGTTTGATTTTCTGCGAGCAGTTCAATCAATGCCTCCATGTTGCAGGCGGGTTGGTGGTGTTCTACATAAGTAACAGGAAATCCTTGGGCTGATAAATGCTGCTCGTAATATTTCATGGAGGAGCGGTGCAGGATAATTTTCTGTTTGTGAAAGCGGAATTGTGTAAAGAATAGCTCCTGTTCAATTAGGTAAACAGGGGTAGTGGGATTAACCGGCAGAGGATTTTTAAATAGTTGGTGGGGGAAAAGGAGAAATACTTCCATAAGAGCAGTAACAAATCAAAAGGAATGTGGTTCGGTGAAAAGCGGAAAGAGATAAAATACACGCAACAAAAATTATAATCTACTAGTAATAAAAGTATTGAAGGCTTTTTTTGCTTCCGCACTCTTAAATAAAGCAGGATGGCCTTCCCTCTGGACCTCTACAAACTGAATACTTTTACAAGTAGTACATTTCATTAGATCTGCTTTAAAAAAAGGCCATGAATACATTTGTATAGGCGAGACTTCCAGCCCCTGTATAAATAGTATATCGGAGTTTAGTCCCTTGGTAAATTTTAGTAAGGATCTATTTGCATAGGCAGCGGGGTTCGTACGGGTTGTGCCATAAGTGTTTTTTAATAAGGTGCATTGCGGAGTAGGCGCTAGTTGCCAGGCTTCTTCTAGCTCACATCGATACACCAGATTCAATGGACCCGGGGCGCTTGCAATCACACCATTGGTTGGGTGCATGGTGTTTAATCGGGTAACCTGATAGCCACCTTGTGAATGGCCGGCCAAAAAATCTTTTTCACTTTTAGTCCAAGTTCAGCTGCCGCGGTGTTTTTAAGCCATAATAGTGCAGCTTCGCATGGTCGATTATTATCTCCAAACAGCAGATTTTCCTCGGGATAAGCCACACTTATTACCATCATATTTTTGTTGTCGAGTATTGCCTTAAATGAATCTAAAGTATTTTTCGCTGCCAGTAGGATTTCACTATCATAATTCACGGTACCATGAAACACCAACAAAACGTCGAATTCATTTCCGGCCGGTTTGTCAATTATTACTTTAACAGAAACGCCATTATAACTAACATTTTTGGTGGTTTGGTAGCCGGGGCTAATTTCTATTTGGGTTGATTTGTTTCAACCTAGTAAGAGGGATAAGAAAATTAAGGAGGCCGTAAAGTGCCGAATGATTTTGTTGTTATGCATAGATAATTTTTTGGTAATACATATCTTTTCTATCAAAGAGTTTTCTTTGATAGGCGGCTTGTTTGTTATGATTGATTGGGGATGCTAAAAATATCCCCCCCAGGGAGTTCTTTTAACTTGATATTTACTAATACGCCGTGGTTGGGGTGCAGGAACTACCACAACTCGGGTAACCACGCTGCGTGGTTGTATTAAACGGGGTGCGGTTTGTACCATCGTAACCGGGCGAGATGCCGTGCAAGCATTTAGCAAGGTAAATACGAATAAAATGAGCAAATAAGTTTTCATAGGAGCTATTTTGGATATAGACTAACAAATGTTTTGCAGGTTTAATGGAGGCAGCGTTAAATAATCTCAGAATTAGGCATTCCGTTTTCAATAAAACCTATAACAACAGGCGGGCTAATCTATCTTTGTAAGAATTAGCAGAACCCCATTTTTTAGGGTGGGGATGTCGTGTTGTATTATTTGCCAAATAAGCATAATGTCCACCTCAAAATATTCGTGCACTAAAATATTTCTTAACCCAATAATTTGTCGCCAAAGAATTTGGCTATGATTGTTCTTTGTTTCCTCACTCATGTTATTGGCAGCTTCTCCAATGATTTCAATTTGTTTGATTGTTGCAAATTGCATCATCGAATTAGAGGAGAACTCATGAAAATCTTTATCAAGAATATAGGATTCTATTGCTACAATCGATTCAAGTATATGTTGTAGCCTTTGTTTGTCCCCTATTTTACCTTTCATAAATCAACTTTTTTTCTTTATTTACAAAAGGTCGAATAAATTTAGAAAGTGCGTTGCTCGAGACCAGATCTATTTTTTTGTGAAGTTTTTTTTCTAGGTCGGTTTTCATGTCAATAAACCCTAACCCAATATGCACCGAATAATCTAATTCAACTAAAATATCAACATCACTCTCCATCGTGCCCTCATTTCTGGCAAATGAGCCAAATAAGAATGCCTTTAATACAGGTTTGTCTACAAAATAATTTTGTATTACCCCCACTTCATAATTTGAAAGATTCATACGACAAATTTAGTTGATTCTTTATGTATACTGCGCAGATGTTATACAACTGCCTTCGTTTTGTATTTGGGTTTTGTTATATGCTTAAAATATTCATAAACCGCAACAATTGCTCGTGCGAAGGTTTCCGATAAAAAATTCCTTGAGATCCCCCACTGCGTATTCCACGCACAAAAAGATAAAATACACCCCCGATATGCCGATCATACTCGAAATCCGAAATCCGGCCTTTTAAATATTTATAGAGCGCTACGAGGTAGATATAATACTGAAGGTGATAGTTATTCGCATCCATCGCTTCTAGCAGGGAAGATTCGTTGTAAGCATCAGTCTCATATCCCAGATGATTCGATTTCCAGTCAATTACATAAAACTGCTCCCCCTGTTTACCTATAAAATCAATCTTCCCATTCATCATTCCCTGCCACAACTTCCCCTTTTGTAAATGAAATGGTGTGTTGGGGAATGATAATTCCATCAGTTGGCGTGTTTGAAACTCATGCACCGGAAAGTTGAATTCCAGTTCAGCCATTTGATTATTGCGGCTAATTTGGGGCAACGTAAAGGTATGATTGCCGGCTGTAAGCGCTAGCGCGCAAAGTTGTTCTATCAGCTGGTATAATCCTTCGCCATGCGTTTCTTCTAGTCCGGGCGACATCCGCTGAAGCGCTTTGTTGATGGTAAACGACCAGGTACCCGGTTTTGTAAAGTCGATATGCTCTAACAAGTAATGAATTAAATTTCCAGTGAAAGCCCCTTTTCGTAACTGGTAGAAAATAAACTGATCATAAGCGTTTTTGCTGGCAGCAGATTCGCCATCGGCTGATATTGGCCGAGCGCCGTGTTCGGGATTCAAATAGCTGTAACTCAATTTTTCCCAATTCGTATTCTTTAAGCGAAAGTTGGCGGCCTGCTCAAATCTTGCCTGTGGTCGCGCCGTAGCTTGGTAACAAAAATTGTCGGGAATTTGTGGCAATGCGGTTACCTCTTGAATAAATGGGGAAGGGTTTTTGGTAATTGCCGAGAGGAATTCTGCTAAGGTTCCATTACAGGTATCTGGCTTGTTGGTAAACAGGTAACATTTGTACCGAGCCCTCGTGAGAGAAACATACACCAGTCTTCTATTTTCCTGCTCCTGCTGCACATTTACCCCTTGCCATTGGTAATCGGAAAAAGATGCCGCGTTTCCGTAAAAAAAATCTCCATTGGTATCCCGGTAAGCCGTCATCGTATCGGATTTCAAATCGAATGATATCTCCAAAAATGGCGCCATCACTATATTAAATTCCAGCCCCTTGCTTTTATGAATGGTGATAATCTGAATGGCATCCGCATCGCTTTCAATCCGCTGTAAATATTCATCCCCATTTATTTGATCACCTTCGGTGGCTTTTTGTAGCCAGCTGATGAGTTCTGCCGGGCGATATTGTAAACGGGTTTCGGTTTGGTGTAAAATTTCTGCCAGTTGAATATAATTCGACAATAACCTTTCGCCACTTTCTACACTCGGTTGCAGCAGCCGATTGGTTAACTGAAAGCAGGCAAACACCGACTGCAGCGTAACATACACGCCTTTTGCTTTCCAGCTGGTATTCCAATCGCGGAATCTTTCTACCAGCGCTTCTTCATCCAGTTCATTGAGTTGCGGTATAGAATAGCCCGTTATGTTTGATAACAAAGCACGATTAATATTGCTGAGGGTAACACTTTCAATTGCTATTAGCCAATTTAGTAAAACGAGGGCTTCTGGCCTCTTCAGCACTTTTTCACTCTCCCGGTTGATGCTTGGAATATTAAAACGATTGAGTGCATCTTTTATATCGGCTGCCTGAAATTTATTGCGAACTAAAATAGCGATATCCGCGGGAGTAATTTTTCGGGGTTGATTTTTTTTGTTGATTTGATAGCCGGGGTTACTCAACAAGTCTGCCACTTGTTTGGCTACTCTGGCGTACATATTACCCGCCTCCCGGTGAATAGCAATAGGGGTTACGGCTTCACCATTCAATTCGAGCTGGCCCTTATCATTTGGGTCGGGTGAGCCTACTGGCAAATACGAAAATGCATCCGGTGAACCTTGAAAATAAAAAGTATCGAAGCTCGCTTCCGGCAAAAAAAAGTGATTGAATGCCTCAATTAAAGAAGCAGCTGACCGGTAGTTTACCGACATATTAAACTGTTTGTCGGCCTCTTTTACGGCTTTGAAGTAGGTAAACAAATCGGCTTTTCTCCAGGCATAAATAGATTGTTTGGGATCGCCAATCATAAAAACAACCGTTTCTGATGGAGGACCAAACAACCGGTGAAAAATTTCATATTGCTTCCGATCGGTATCCTGAAACTCATCTATAAAAACAGCTTTGTATTTGGTACGCAGTGTATTGATCAGTTCAGTCGATGGCGTTAAACAAATCGCCCGGTGCAAATGGTCAATCATATCATCGAAACTAAGTAACGACTGTTTCGATTTTAATTCTTCCAAATCGCGGGTAATCAAAATAGTCAATTGGGCAAAAATGACGTAGGTAGTTTGTTGCTGTATTTTGGTAACAAGCTCTTTTTTTTGTCTCCATTCATCTAATCCCCGCAAAATGGTGGGAAAAACAACTGATATATATTTGCTCTCCTTTCTTTCTTCAATTTCCAAAATAATATCATTCGGGTCATCTATTTCAGTAAAATATCTTTTCGCTGTAGCATTTTGTTGTATAGCGATTCTATAAGCAGGCTCATTATTGGCAAACTCATCACATAAACTATCCCAACAAGTATCTCTTTCTCTTTCAGCCACCTGAATAGTTGCTAGCAATTCTTGCTGATGAGCCGAATCGAGCAAAGGTGTTCTAGGAGTAATGGGCAGATTAAATTGTTTTCCACTGAGGGCTTGTTTTAACATATCCTCTAAAACATCTATTTTCAGATGAGGATTGATTTGCTTCAGTAGATTGTTGCCAAGTGGGGCAATATATTTTCGCCAGTAATGATGAATACGGCTGGCACTCATTTCATCCTGCTCCTCTGGTGAGAGGGCTTCTGATCCAAAAACCTGATTTGTTTCAAATGCAAACTCCTGCAAGGTTTTCTGGCAAAATCCATGTATAGTTAATATAGAAGTCTCGTCCATCAACGCCAGCGCATCTTTCAGTAATTGTTGGGAAGCAGGCCCCCCCTGTTGGTTGATGGATTCTGCCACAATATCCCGAATGGTTTCGTCCTCAATTGGAATCCCCTGCGCAGATTGATAGGCAAGGGCGATGAATTCGCGAATGCGGGTTTCCAATTCGGCTACGGCCGCTTTGGTAAAAGTTACCATCAAGATTTCCTGAACGGGCACCTTTTTTTCTAGAATCAGCCTAAGCACAAGTATAGCAATCGAATAGGTTTTACCGGTTCCTGCACCGGCTTCAATCACATTGCTTTTTTCAAGCGCCACTTCAGTTACTACTAATGTTTCCATATATCGGCTGCTAAGGTAGTTTAGGTAAAAAATTTTGCGTTGATGCGATTCAGAAATGGATATACATAATCTACATGCTCCTTAACTTCATCATAATATTCCCCCGAAAAATATCCCGCTTGCTTTGAGAGCGCTTTATATTTATCTCTGCTTCCCTTAACTTCATCGGCCAGCTGAATCACGTAATCGTCTACGCCATTTTTGAAATAGAGCATTACATTCGATTTTTTCCATTCGGGGAAAAACAAGAAGGGCCGTTCTGCCAAATGCAAGAACTTATCGAGAAAAAATAACAGAAAGGCGTTGGCATCCGCTACTGAAAGTTCGTTGGCTTCACAGGTTACCCACTCTTCTTTTTGCTTAAAAAAATGAAAAGCGATTGGCAGGTCTTGTGCCCGCAAGCAACAGAAGTTGATAAAGGCAGGAAAAAAATCTTTTTTTAATTTACTACTCGTTTGCATCCCAATCAATTGGTTCCCGTAAACCCCTTCTACTATTCCTGAAAGGGTGGCTACCCCAAAGTCGAGGGTTACTTCAATTTTTCTTGCGGGCTGTCCTCCTGTAATTTTTTCTCTGCTTTCGTATAATTCCCGAACTTCTTGAGCCAACTGTTGGTACAAAAATTTTCCCCGATTACTCAAGGGCAGTTTGCCTTGTAACAACCACTCTTGATAGAAATTATCATAAGAAGCAGGCGAAAACTGTAACAGGTGTGCTGTAAGATTGGACTTTTCTAACTTGCCTATTTCAAAAGATTCAATATCACTTAGCAAGATATCGTCTGTATACGCGGATATCCGCCAGTTTTTCTGCAGATACCAGGTGATGGGACTTTTGGCAAATTTTGTGAGGGACGACAACTCTATCAATGGATTATTAACTGTATTGGCTGCTACCGGAGCCATGGTTTTTTTCACCAGGGGCGATTGCGCACCAGATGATAGATAGGAAGTAAGTCCATCCGCTGCATCGGATCCATATCGGCTGCTGAAACTGTGCAAAGGGTGCGATACAATTAGCTTTTTTCTCAGCTGATAGTCTGTTTGCGGCAAACCCTCCAGAATATAATTTATCAATTCATCAACCAATGCAGACGGAGGAATGGGGCGGTTATCTTTTACATCCTGTCCCTGATAGCTGATGAGTAGATGCTCCTTGGCAGAAAGAAGGGTTTCGAGCAATAAATGTTTGTCGTTATTGCGAATATTCCGATCTCCCTTTCCAGGATTATTTTTTTGTAAATCAAAATGTGGGCGTGTATCTTTTCTTGGGAACTCATTATAGTTCATACCCAGAATGGCTACTACTTTATGCGGAATACTTCGCATGGGGATAAGGGAACAAAACAGTACTCCACCTCTGCCAAAATTTTGCTGCCGAGTTTCTGATTGCAGCGTTGCGGTAAACTGGTAGGCAAATACGTCAAAAGGTACCAAGTCGGAAATGTCTTCAGCATGTTGGTTGTACTTATCTAAATAGGCAATCAAATCGTGGTAGTCGCCGGCATCCTGGTCATCGTTTACGAACAGCAGATCTGCGATTAGTTCCCGCACATAGTTTATCCATTCACTAAGGCTTCGGCTACTTTTTCTTAGTTCGATATGGTGCAGCAGCTGAGTGGCAAACTGATGAAATCTCACCAGCTCAAAGATGGTATCTCCTTCTGCTATATCAATGGGTATAAGGGTGTCTCCCGTGGGGGCATTGTAAATGGGACTCCCGCTGATGCACCATCCCAGTGCCATTCTTTGTAATCCATATTCCCAACTTACGAGTCGGGTATCGTTTTCAATTTCACCAGCGGTACCGCATCGGATATTGGCTGCTTGCATTGCAGAGCGAATCAGGTCGGGTTGGGAAATGCCAAATCGTTGACTAATATTTTTCGACTCCAGCAGTTCCATTACTATTTCCGCTTTCATATTGTCGCTGTTGAGTTCTAGCAAGCGTTGTAGGTCACTAAAAAGGGAAGCCCCTTCGGTAATTTTTTGGTCGGAGAGTGTGTAGGGAAAATCGTAAGGCGCCTCATCGAAAACGGCCCGGATATAGGGTGCATAGTCGTCCATATTAGAACAGAGCACCAAAATATCTTTAGGTGCCAGTTCTCCAGGCCGGGCATTTACTATTTTCACCAGTTCATTATAGAGTACTTCTACTTCTCTCGCTTTTGTATAACAGCTATTAAAAACGATCGACCCATCGTGGAAATTTTCGAGTGAAATGGGTTGTCGGAAAGTTCCATGCGCATTTTCAAAAATATCTTTTTGTATTTTATGCAGCAAGCTGGTAGGGTTATCCGCTGGCGGAACAATCCAGTGATCATACACTTCATTCATCAATTCTTCCTGCTGATACAGCAGTGCAAAACTTTCTTTGATAACAGTTCCCCATCCGGTTAACAAACTATTACCAGGTAGGTTAAAACCCTCTTCGGGCTGGCGCAATTTATTTTTTTGCCTTTTTTTAATCAGGCTTTTTTCAGTTTCATCCTCTAGCCAGTAATAAGAAGGGGCAGGATTCATCAGATAAAAATGCAAGGGTATAAAGGCTGCTAGTAATTGAAATAGTTCGAGGTGTAGAGGAGTAATAACGGCAATACCAAAAAAGTGAAGTCCTGCAACTCGTTTGTTAAGCTGCTCCTCTTGTGTGGGATTTTTCAGGGCTTCTTTCAGTTTATTTACCACACTGGGTTTGTCGAAAACCCTTCCTTGATAAGCTTGTTGTAATCTTTTCCAAAGATACCATTGAAAATTTTCGGGTGATTGGACAGAATGGTTCCAGTCACTAATCAATCCAGGTCGGTAGATCTGGTATTGGTCAAACAGGTCGGCCATTTGATCTGCGAGTGCAATTTGCCGAATGGGGTGATTGCGATAATAGGCGGCCACCTCTGGAAATCTTTGCCGGAATCCCGGCTCGCTCAGTTCTTTCCATATTTTCCATCGAATTTTGTCGGAGGTAATAACGGGGCCTGGTTTTTCGGAGAGCCATTCGTGTAGCAGTGCGATGATATCGTTGGGACTATGAAATGCCACATGAGCGCTGATGCCCAGCTGTTGTGCAATTTGTTCGGTGAGCCATTTATTCATCCCCTCGGTTTGGGTGATGATGTGTTGTTGCTGAAAAACATCACAGGTTTCTTGTTGCAGATTCTGCGACAGCTGCAAAGCAAGTTTTTCGATAGAGTTAGAAATATACAGATGATTGGGCATGCAGAAATAATTTATAGTTCGTCCATTCGGTTAGTAATGCCCGATGCTCTTTGCACGCTGCCGGCAGCCGTTGCTTTTAATACAACTTCCGACGACAAGATAATGGCTTGTTGTTTTGCTCTGGTAACAGCGGTATACAACAATTCGCGCGTGAGGATGGGAATATCTGGATGGTTGGGCATTCGAATGAACACACGCTTGTATTCTGAGCCCTGACTTTTATGAATGGTCATGGCGAAAACGGTTTCAGCGTGTTGAATATACTGAACGCTGATGCCGCGCACCTGGCCATTTCCCGCATCCAGCCAAAGCTTTTTACTTCCCTGTATGGTTCGCACAATGCCAACATCTCCGTTCACGAGCCCTAGCTCTTTGTTGTTGCGGGTGATGATGATTGGGCGGTTTTCATAAAAGGGCGTATCCGGTTGCAGACAATTATTTTTTTTCAAGCGGCTTTCTGCCAGCTGGTTACATTCTGCTAAACCGCCTTTCCCCTCGCGCACGGCGCATAGGATGCGTTGTTGTTGAAATAGTTGTAGTGCTTGATAGATATCCGGCTCACGGATATAGGCTTCATAACTATCTATAAAGGTATTCAATGCCGTGTCTGAATCCTGTGACATTATGGAAACCTCACCGCCCTGATTGTTTAGCAAAAACTCATCTAAAACAGTTGTTCGGTTATGTAATATGGCATCACTTAATCTGCCGATACCACTTTTGCTGCTGAATCGGTGACTGTATTGTAATTCAATGATATGTTCGGCCAGGGGATGTGCGGAGGCAGTAGGCGCTTTTGGTATAGAGCGACCGGGGGTTGCGATAAATTGATTGATAAAGTTCTGTGTGTCGGATGAAAATGTATTGATGGCGGCCGTTTGGCTGCAGAGGTCGCCAAAAAGGCTGCCGGCTTCTACAGAAGCCAGCTGGTTTTTATCGCCCAGCAGTAAAATTCGGGTAGATGAGCTGATTGCCGATAGTAGTTTGGCAAACATGGCTACATCAATCATCGAGCATTCGTCTACAATTACCAGGTCGAAGGGCAAAGGATTGGATTCGTTATGCCGGAAGTAAATATCCTCATTTTTACTACCCAGTAGCCGATGGAGGGTAACTGGTTGCAGTTGTTGAAGTTTGTTGCGAATAGCATCGGGTAGCGGAAGGGTAGTTGATTGCAAGGAGTCGGCCATTCGCGTGGCGGCTTTTCCAGTAGGGGCAGCCAGGGCTATTCTACAGTTTGGTTGCAGTGTATATTGTACCCAAAGAATTTTTGCAACGGTGGTGGTTTTACCGGTACCGGGTCCGCCCGTAAGGATGGTAAAATGTTGCAGGCAAGCCATTATTACAGCTGCAAGCGACCAATCCACACAAAGTTCCGGAGGCAGATTTTGGAGTGAGTATTCGGCTTCTAGGGCTGCAATTAAATTTACCTGTTGCAGTAGGGCATCCTTGCAAGCGCTTCGGGTAGCGGCTTCAGCATTGAGTAGTCGGTGAATATGACTTAAGATGGCACTTTCGTATTGGAAGTAACGATGCAGGTATAAGCGATTGCGGTGAAGGATGAAGGGGGCAATATCTCCGGCACTTCCAATCCATTGAGGGCGATTGGTTAATTGTTGGGTAGTGAGATACGCTCCCGCAGGGCTGATGGTTGCTAATTGTGGATCGGAATCTAGTGAAATACAAATATGCCCTTCCTGCAAACGCTTGGCGAGTAACCAGGCATGGGGCTGAACCAGTGGTTCGGGAAATGCGAGGGCGAATTGTAAATAAATATCGGTAGTAGTATTCATAGGGGGATGAAAAGGTTTGCTTTTCGGACTGTAAAATTGGGTTGCCTCACTGTAATCTATTTACAATCCCTGAAAAAAAGCGTTAAAAGTGGAATTGGAGCGTGTAAAGAGAATGAAAAAAAGTTGTTAGCAAAACTTCCTATTTGTCTATCCCATTGATAGTGTGTTAAATACACGATTTTTTTGAAATAAGAAACAGGAAAAACCCTGTTTCGAAAATATTCAGCTAATTAGCTGATTAATAGTGCTTTATAAAAGAAAAGCACTAAATATTTAAATAAATCTACATGTTAAGCACAATAAATCAATGTTTTTTCATATTTTAAAGATTGTCAATTAGTAATTTATCAATATGTCTTTGTCTCAGCCATTAAATCCTAACAAAAGAGGGTTGGGCGATTTGTTTCGCCGCTTTTTATTTGCCAAAGAGCCCTCGCCTTTGAGAGGAATTCCGGCCATTCCGGTTAATACTAATCACATCGTTGATATACATGTTCATGTTTCCATGAAGATGTATATCTGGGGAAAGAAATTTTGGAAACGTCACTCTCCCGTTTGGGGAGACGGTTTTTTATCGATGTTATTTCCGCAGGTAGATTTATATCAGTTAACCAGCCGGCAAGTTGGGGTAATGATTGTAGCGCATGACTTACCAGTAGGCGCAATGCGAAGAAAGTTTGGTTTTTATAGCCAGATAATTCGTGTCCTTAACTGGATTTCTGATAAGATGGAGCATGAAGACTTTAGCAATTTTACCCAGATTAATAAAATCATGAATCTTTTTGAGGAGCAGGTGTATATTACCAATCGTAAGCTGGGTTCTGAAACCTTTGTTGTGGCAAGATCTTATCAAGAGATGATTAACGCTCGGAGTATGGGTAAAATAGTTTTTATTCACTCCATTGAGGGATCACATGCTTTGGGGAGGAATATGCCTCCCTCAAAAGATCAGTTTGCACGCAAACGACATCGATTTCATAGCCCATCTCTATTGGGAATGACTATTGGGGGCACTAACCAACGATATCTCGAAAATCTGGTTTCTTTGAAGAATCGAGGAGTTTGTATGTTAACCCTCGCCTATCTTTTTGAGAACGAGCTATCCGATTGTGTGGAAGGGATAGCCGAATACCCAAAGGTTAATTCTTTTAAATATAATTGGACGTATAATCCAAATAATCGAACAATGAATAAAGGGTTGTCTCCATTAGGGGTCGACATTGTAAATAAAATGTTGGAAATAGGAATGATTATCGATTTAACTCACTCTACCGCAGCTACCCGACGAACGGTGTATCAATTAAATGCGCTATTTGCGAAAAAGAATCCTACAATTGGCCTTCGTCCGTTAACATTTTCACATTGCGGATCCCAGGCATTGTTTAACCAATATCAAATAAGAACAGGAGTTACCCGTTACAACCATCATAAATATTATGCAGTAAGTAAATCAGACATTCTAGCTATTGAGAAAAGCGGAGGTGTTATTGGTATTATTTTAGAAAACTGGTGGTTAACAGGTGTAGACCCCAGACTACCTGAATATGTTGGATGGCAACTTTCTGGTATTAATTGTGTTTTAGAAACAATTTATTCTATAAATGAGCAAACCCTTAAAAAAGATTTCAGTTGTATTGCAATTGGAACCGATTTGGATGGATTTACAGATACACCCCCCGACTTTTACAGGTATGAGCATTTTGGAAACTTGCTTTTAAGGATGCAAAATGCGAATCGGTTTTGTACTGTAACAGGGCAGATGGTTCCGATTATTAATAAAACCAGTATTGATAAAATATTTAAAGGAAATGCACTAAGAATGCTGAAAAAAGGATGGGTATAAAAAATCTTATAAAAAGTAAACAAAATCTTTATGGAAAAAGTGTCTTTAATTAAAACTGAAACTTTTGATGGCGTTAAGTATTATTTGCCTAAAAATGAACAAGAAGTGATTGATTTGGTAAATCATGCTATTCACAAAAAAAAAGTAATTTGTTTGCGGGGAGCTGCTCATTCCATTCCATTGGTTAAAAGTCTGGAACGCGAAAAAGAAAGAATATATCTATACCTTGGGAAGATGCGAACAGTAACTATTGATGCTACGAATCAGATGGTTACTGTTCAAGGCGGATGCAATTTAGGACTAGACCCCAACGATCCTTCTGGTATATCTACCCTGGAAAATTCACTGGTTTATCAGGTTCATCAGGCAGGATTTGCTTTTCCAGACCTGGGTGGTATAACCCATCAAACCGTAGGCGGATTTTTATCTACGGGAGCGGCTGGCAGCTCCCTCAAAAGCCCTTTTAATGAGTGTTTACAATCTATCACTTTTATTACTGCTAAAGGTGAGCAAGCAACCAAGGTTACTTTTAGTAGAGCTATTGATGAAAGCGATTTTTATGCTGCCGGGTTGTCTTTGGGTTTGATTGGTGTATTAGTAGAAGCAACTTTTAAGTTAGACAATAGCTATATCGTTAAAGGGGATGAAGCTACCCTATCCCTACAAAATTGGAACGTAGATTTTTTTGGCGACAATCCTAAAAAAAAATCATTAACAACTTTTTTTGAGGAACATGATGTTCAGCGATTGCTATGGTGGCCACAAAAAAAGTTGAATAAGATTCAAGTGTGGACAGCCAAAAAAGAACCTGAGCCAAATAATTTCACTCCCCTTCCCTATGAACAACTAAAAGGTACTTTATTGGGGATAAACTACCAGCTAATTGGGAAATGGCTTCTAAGCTTTTTTGGCTGGATGTCTTGGGCAATACATCGGAAATCTTTTTTTCGGAAAACTTGGATAGGGAAATGGATAGTGGGAATTTTTAGAAACAGCTTGGTGCCCGGTGCATTGGGTTTATTAATTAGAGATGGCAAAACGGAGTTTAAAGACGTTTGGTATAATGGGATACCGATGGATAATTGTATTGATGAAAGATTGATACCGGTTTGGCTTTCTGAATTATGGTTCCCCATAGAACAAGGGACGCAAGTAATTAGAGAATTCCGTAATTATTTCGAAACACATGATGGTCCAGGTACATTCAGCTATGAAATTTATCCGGCAAAAAAAACTGAGTTCTGGTTAAGCCCGGGCTATGACAGAGACTCATTTCGCGTAGATATATTTTGGTTTGCCGGAAATCCGGAAGATCCCATCAAAGATTTTTATCAGGAATTTTGGGTTAATCTACGCAAGTATCATTTTCGGCCTCATTGGGGAAAATTTATGCCTGACCTTTCACAGAAAGATCTGGAAGGTCTATACCCTAAATATAAGCATTGGAAAGTATTTCGAAAAAAATATGATCCAGTAGATGTTTTTTTAAATGATTATTGGAAAACAAGACTTAAAATATAATTGCAAGCAAGGTAAACCTTAAAAAGATAAGACATGCCCTCTTGGATTCTTTTACATACCCATTCTGTAATGGCATTAATTATCGGCGTATCCCAATTAGGAATGTTCTGGTTTTTAATGAAATCAAAAGACACATTTCCTGTAAAAAAGTGGATAAAACTGAATTATTTTGCTTCTACTCTTTGGTATATAGATCAAATGATCCGTTTCAGTATATATCCAGGAAAAGAGGGCACTCTATTATATGTTTTAGAGACTATTTTTATTTATGGACCGGTATTAGTGATGCAAATGTTCGCCAATGTTCAAATAAATTATTTGTTTATTGAATCACGGTATGAAAAGGAGCGGAAGATAATTAATATATTATTGGTATTTCTCTCTTTAACAGTGTTGGGTATTATTGCCTGGAATGAATTGTTTAATAACAGTAATTTTCTCATATTTCAAATGATTTCGTTTATATGGGGAATTATAACTTTTCTTTTAACCTTCTCTGTTTCCATCAGAAAAGCCTGGGAATTTAGATATAAAAATCCTCAAGCCCAAAAAGGTCTTTTGCTTTTAGCATTTCCAAGTCTTTGCTTTTTTGTTTTATCATTAATTTGTTTACAATTTGGATTATTCTCACCAATTGGCTATTGGACTTATTTTATTTTGGTATGGCTGGGCGAATTTACTTTAATAGTTACTTATATTAGATATACTAATATTTTTGTAAGTTTTCAGTTAAAAATAACCACTTATAGCCTTTTAGTTGTGGTTGTTTTTTTAACAACCTTTACCTTATTTTTTCTCCCTCCAAAGATGCCGGATGATATTGTCGGAAGATTGAACCAACAGGAGGGCTTGCAAAATGTTTTTATAATTATTATTGTATCCATAATTATCACGTCTGTTTTACTCCCCATATTGCTGAGGAGAACACTTACACAACCGCTCAAACAATTGCTGGGGGCGGTACAAACAGTAAATTCAGGAAATTTAGATGTTGAGGTTCCGGTACTTTATCAAGATGAAATCGGGTTACTTACCAAACAGTTTAACCTAATGACCCACTCTTTGCAGAAAACCAATCAACGAATAATTGAATATACAGTTACCTTATCAGAATTGTTTAACAATCAACAGAAAGTTCAAGAGCAAACCCTTAATCATATAAGTCAGGAAATTCACGACAATGTGGGCCAGATGTTGAGTTTAGTGCGAATTCAATTGAATTTAGCGGCACAACAAAATAGTAATGAAAATGAATTGATTTCGGAGGCTCAGGAAAATATCGGGCGGGCTATGATGGATTTGCGCGACATGGCTAAGGGTATGAGTAATGATCGTATTAAACTGCTTGGGTTATATGCTTCTGTTGAGCAAGAAGCAGATAGAATAAGGCGTTCAGGGATATGTGAAATTAGCCTTTCTTGTTCAGGAAGCGTAGTTCAACTTGATCATCAGCGAGAAACAATATTATTCCGTGTGATGCAGGAATGTTTGCAAAATGTGCTAAAACATTCAGAAGCCAGGCTACTTGAGATTTTCTTTCAATATACACAGGACGATATTCAAATAAAGATTCAGGATAATGGAAAGGGGTTTGTTTTAGAAAAATCTAGGGCAGGACATGGCTTGGGATTAATGAATATGCAACATAGAATTCAGCTGATGGGAGGTGAATTTACTATCAATAGTGAACCTGGAGTTGGAACTAAAATTTATCTTCAGGTTCCTGTTGACAAAAAGTAATGGTCTAATAATTTAATACTAGTTCCTGTATGCCTTCTTGGATACTTTTACATACTCATTCTGTAATTGCGTTGATTATTGGCGCAACTCAGTGGGGCATGCTTTGGTTTTTACTGAAAGAAGGAACAAATATTCCAATTCGTCGTTGGATGATAATAAATTATATGGGCTCTACTATTTGGTATATCGACCAGATAGTTCGTTTTAGTTTATTTCCAGGCACAGAGGGATCTTGGGTATATAAGCTAGAAACCATATTTGTTTATAGCCCTTCTTTATCAGCGGTAATGTTGGCAAATATTCAAATCTGTTATTTATTCATAGAATCTTCTTTTGAAAAGGAAAGAAAGCTAATTCTTCGATGGTCTGCACCAATTTGTTTGTTTTTTGTTGGAGCAAATGCATGGAACGAACTGACAAATAAAAGCGATGTATTCACCTTTCAGAAAATATCATTTTTGTGGGGGGTAATTACGAATGTATGGATACTCATTTTGTCTATTAGAAAATATAGAAAGATTCGGTTTCACAATCCTGATTCTAGTTTTGGGATTTTGTGGTTGGGCTTTGTTGCCTTTAGTTTTCTGTTTATGAGTTCAATTAATGCAATCTTCGGATTATATTCAAGTTTGGGCTATTGGACTTTTTTTGTTTTTATTTTATTGGGAAGCTTAACCCTTATTATAACATATATCTCATACTCTCCTTTATTTGTAAGTTTTCAAATAAAAATAACGGCATATAGTTTTGTAGTAGTCTGCATTTTTATTGCAATTTTAGCGTTGGTTTTTTTTCCGCCAATTGACCCAAGAAATATTAAACTTAGATTACCTCAACAGGAAGGCTTAAAAAATATATTCTTATTATTGATTCTGTCAATATTAGCAATTATTTCTATTTTACCAGTTTTAATTCGCCGAACGCTATCATACCCTTTAATAAAGCTATATTCGGCAATTCAAGATGTTAATGATGGTAATCTTTCTGTTGAAGTACCAATAATATTTAGGGATGAGATTGGGTATCTCACCCAAAGTTTTAATGGAATGACAAAAACGCTTCGTCAAAATAATAGTCAATTGGTAGAATATTCTCAAACCTTAATGGAGATGTATGCTAACCAGCAAAAAGTTCAAGAACAAACTTTGAATCATGTGAGTCAGGAAATTCACGATAATGTTGGTCAGATGTTAAGCTTGGTGAAAATTCAATTGAATCTTGCCGCACAAAAAAACAATATCCAAAATGAACTAATTGCGGAAGCGCAAGAAAATATAGGACGTGCTATGATGGACTTGCGTGATTTGGCTAAGGGGATGAGCAGTGAAAGAATAAGAGTTCTGGGATTGGTTGGTTCTGTAGAGCAGGAGGCTGAAAGAATTCGCCGCACAGACAGCTGTTTGATTTCAATAGAATGTAAGGGGGCGGTCATTCAGTTGGAACATCAAAAAGAAACAATTTTGTTCCGGGTAATTCAAGAATGTTTACAATATACGTTGAAGCAGTCGAGGGCAACAGAGATTTTGCTCTCATTCAATTATATTGATCAATACTTGCACATTAATATAAAAGATAATGGCAAAGGATTCTTGGTTTCAAGAGAAAATAACTTAATTGGAATGGGGTTGCTAAATATCCATCACCGTATTAAGTTGATGAATGGAAGAATTATTATTCAAAGTGAACCCGGAATTGGAACCAACCTTCATATTGAAGTGCCATTAAACTCATAGGCAACTCCAATTCTTTTCGCTATGCTTACTTCAAAATTTCCAGATGATATCTGGGAATTTTATTGATGTAAATTCAGAATTATTCTGCAGGATTTTTAGTTAAAAAACCAATGGAGTTATTTTCCTAAATTGCAAGTAGCTTTTATCTGTAAATTAATTTTATGAAACACGTACTTACTTCAGCTTTACTTTTGAGCTCTTTTTTCTTTACAGGCTGCATACAAAAAGCCTATCACCAAAAAGATAACTCAGTAGATTTTTCTCGTATCAGCACCTATGCCTGGGCAGAAGGGGATAACGATCAAAATTATGATACCCGTCGCCCTAATCAAAACAGTTTACGCGATACCAAGATTATGCAAACGGTAGATCGCTATTTGCAGGGGCATGGGTGGAGTCAAAGTAAAACCAATCCCGATGTTTACCTGGTATTTGATGTGGTAGAAGATCAATCTCAGCAGCGCGTAAATACCCCCGTTTATTCTCAGCCAGTTACCCGCTTTTATTATAATCCCGCTACGCGTCGGTGGGTGCCCATCTATTACCCTTCTACTTTTGTGGGATACAATAGCACTACCCGTCAGGTAAAAGAAGGAACACTTACCCTAACAATGATGAATCCCGGAAGCGATAAAGTAATTTGGCAGGGTTGGACTACCTCCGAAATATATGGTCGTAAAATGTCGGATGAAAAAATTGAGCGGGATGTGCAAGCAATTATTGCCGAGTTGAAAAAATATTAACCGATATTCCCTAGTCCTATCTTTAATTACCAAAATCAGGTATATGCTAATCAAAAAGATACTTTGCCTAGCCATTTTTGTTGGTTTGCTTGCCGCATGCACAACCCCAACTGATACTACTTGGACGCCCCCAACCTTTTCGCTGCAACCCGCAGCGCGCGTAACTTTCAACTCATTTGTAGATTGTAATATGGCCGAGGTTTGGGTAGGAGATACTTTTCGCATCTTCCCCGGCAAATATGGCGAAGACCCCCTCTGGGGATACGCCCGTGATTTGAAATTTGCCGATGGCATGAACCCCGAACAAGTGTTTGCTTCCAGCAAAGAGCAGTTTCACAATCCAGTTATGCCCCTCAATGCACCCGTAGGCAAACCCGGATTACATGGAGCTGTTTGGTTCGAAACGGTTTATCAAGATCGCAACGATGCTTCTGGCAAAACCCTCTACGGAATTTATCACAACGAAAATTATCCAGCCACCCTACCCTTCGATAGCACTACTGGCCAGGGCTACCATAATAAAAAATGGCCACAAGGGCTCACCGGTCCCGAAAGTCCGGCTGCCGTTTGTAGAATTGGAATTATGAAGTCTACCGATGGCGGAAAAAATTGGGAGAACAAAGGACTGTTTATTGAAGACCTAGATGCGCGTATGATATTAAAACCGCAAAACAGTTCCAATACTTTTGCAGGAGGAGTGGGAGATCCCTCTGCGGTAGCAAGCGGAGATTATCTCTATCTGTTTTACGGTGAATATGGATATCCGGGCAACTATGATTCTGCGCAGTATGATGCGGGTATCGAAAGAAAAGGTCAATGCATCAGTATTGCCCGAATCAGTTTAAAAGATTTAGACGCTCCCGAAGGGAAAGCCCTTCGTTGGGATGGAAAAGCATTTGCAGCTCCGCATAATGGAGTGGGTAAGCCGGTATCCTCTTTGCAAATTGATACCGCTCAGGGCGGGGGTGCTGCATCCTCGCCAGGAGGTGGATTTCATTGGGGGCCTTCTGTAAGCTGGAATACCTATCTGAAATGCTGGGTAATGTTGATGGGAAGGGTGGAGGGAAAATCCTGGCAGGGCGATAAGATTTATATATCCTTCAACCGCCACGAAAATCTGGGTGACGGAAATAATAGTCAGGACTGGACCACCCCACAATTGTTATTTCAAAAACCCGGATACATATTATGGTATCCATCTCTTCAGCCATTGAATGAGCCGGAAACGATTCGTGAAAAATATACCTGCGTTCGGCTGGGTAAGCGAGCCCGATTTTACGTAAAACGAATTAAGCCCGGAGACGACTCCTATGCATCTGAGCACATCATTGAGTTTACGCGATAAGCTGGCAGTAATCGAAAGACAGTTTCAAAACATTTTGTACCTTACTTATCTATTAACCAACCTATATGGCTTATCACCTCAATCAGGCCGATGCTGCGCATTTTCATCGGGATGGATATGTGCTGGTGCGCAATTTTTTTTCAAAGGAAGAAATCGATAAGCTGTATTCCATAGCCGTGGGCGATCAGGTAATGCAGCAACATGCTACAGAGGTTACCGACAAGGCGGGAAAACAAACCAAACTTACTTTATGGTATACGCCTGGCGAAGATGTGTATAGTTTACTATTGCGAAGTGAGCGGATGGTAAAGGGGGCCGCTTTGTTGTTAGACAGCAGTTCACCCGTTTGTCATTTTCACACCAAACTCATGCAAAAAGAGCCCGGGGTGGGAGGGGCTTGGGAATGGCACCAGGATTATGGCTATTGGTATAAAAATCAGTTTTTGTTTCCCGATCAGCTGGTAAGTTGTATGGTAGCACTAACGTCGGCCCATCGGGCAAATGGTTGTTTGCAGGTAATTAAGGGGTCTCATAAAATGGGAAGGGTAAACCATGGATTTGCCGGCGAACAGGTAGGTGCCGATATGGAAATGGTAAATCATGCGCTTGCTACCCTTCCCCATGAATATATTGAACTGGAGCCCGGCGACGCATTGTTTTTTCATAGTAACCTGCTTCATCGAAGCGAAGCCAATACGAGTGATCAGCCACGATGGACAATCATCTCTTGTTATAATTCTTTGTCGAACCCCGCATTTAATGATACTACGGTTAGTCGTACCCGGCCCATTATTACCGTGCCGGATGAAGCCTTACTATTAAGTGATGCCGGTGCGGCCAGCGAATCGGGTGATTTTCTGCGAAAAGAAAACGATCCGGCCTTACAAGCTACTGGCTGGGAGCTGGAAGTGAAAACAAACGGGTAAGCAACTACCATCTTTTCCCAATACAAATGCCTACTCGGGGATATAATTCTGTATAACTATTTCCAAATAATCTCCCCAAGCCAAGCGAAAACTCACCTACAATTCCATTGCGCCCCACCATTTTATAACCTATAGCAGTGCCTAACCCAAAAGTTGTTTGGTATTGATATGTTTTATCCACCAAATAGCCCATACCAGTAATCGTATAGGTATAATTAGGATAAGCTTCTCTTGCAATAGCCGCATTGGCTTCTACAAATCCACCGGATGCATACCCTTTGCCAAAGTATACACGGAAATAAGGAACAAGCATGGAACGAATACTTGCATTTTCTTTGCTTTCCAGTGAAAGGATGGTAGAAAAGCCCAACCCGCTATTATCAGAAAGGTACCTTTCATAGTTTACATCCAGCAACCCTAACATGCTACTCAGCATATTTAACCGCAATTCATTTTTTACCGGCTTATTGATGCTTTTATCATCTAGGCGCTGATTGTACTGTCCAAAAGCGGCGGTTGAGCAAACAGTAAATAATATAAGGGTTGCAATAAGTAAAGATTTTTGCATACTGGTTGGTTTGGTTAAGCTACAGACAACAAAATACATGCCTATTTATATAACGAACTGTTAAACAGAAAAATTATTAAGTAGTACAGACTACGCTCAATTTACGTGGGTACGCATGTGTAAAGCTATATTTGTTGAACAAAATCAATATAAGAATCATGGAAACAGGAACATTATCAGCACCCATCGGCATTTTAGGTGCTATGAAGGAAGAAGTAGCCGGATTACTTGCTTGTATGGAGTTGGTGCGGGAAGTTCACTTGGGCATGCGCACTTTTTATTGTGGCAGGCTGATGAATCGTGAAGTAGTGCTGGTAATTTCCCGCATAGGGAAAGTGGCAGCTGCATCCACCGTTGCTGGCTTGATCCATCAGTTTCAGGTGAGCGAAGTGATTTTTACAGGAGTGGCCGGTAGCTTACGACCGGAGGTTAAGGTAGGTGATATTGTGCTGGCAAAACGTTTATTACAACACGATATGGATGCCAGTCCCCTAATGCCTCGTTTCGAAATACCCTTGCTGGATATTACCTGGTTTTTAACACCCGACTTGCAAATGCAGCAAGCCAAGCGCGCATTGGGTGCCGTAATCAATGATGCCGACCATCATCGCTTATTAACGGATGAAGTTTTGCAACGTTTTCAGATGACGCAGCCCTCCTTTTGGATAGGCGATGTGATTAGCGGTGATCAGTTTGTATCCTCCCACGCACAAAAAAAGGAACTACAATCGCTACACCCAACCGCTTTATGTGTAGAAATGGAAGGGGCAGCCGTAGCACAAATTTGTTACGAATATCAAATACCATTCACCATCATCCGAACGATTTCAGATAACGCCGATGATCATTCTGAATTTGATTTTCCCCTCTTTATGAAGGAAGTAGCCAGCCGATATTCAGTGGAAGCCATTTGTAGATTATTGGCCTAAATGTTTGTATTATTGTATTAACTGAAACCAGGGTATGCCGGCATCCGACGCTTCTCACTACCATACGATTGTTATTGGGGTAGGCTCTATGGGCAGCGCTGCCTGTTTCCATTTAAGCCAGCGTAACCAAAAAGTGCTGGGATTAGAACAATTCACCAGTCCGCACGAAAAGGGAGCCCATGGCGCACACACCCGCATCATCCGCAAAGCCTATTTTGAACATCCCGATTATGTTCCCCTGCTAGAGAAGGCCTATGCAAACTGGCATCTAATTGAACAACTGTCGGGTGAGCAATTGTATGTTCCAACTGGATTGTTGTATGCAGGCCCCCCGGGGAATGATTTGTTGCAAAGAATTCGGGAAGCTGCCCAACTATATCAAATTCCGTTGGAACAATGGGATTGCGAGAAATTGCAACAAAAGTTTCCACAGTTTACGCTGCCAGCAAATTCAGAAGTAATGTTTGAACCAGAGGCGGGATTTCTATATCCCGATAAAGCAATTGAAGTGATGATTGCATTATCCATTCGGGCGGGCGCAACTATCTTACAGCAATCTCCGGTGCAAAGCTGGGAGGCCAATAGTGAAGGGGTTTCGGTTACCACAGCGGATGCAACTTTTACAGCCGATAAGTTAATCATCACGGCTGGCCCTTGGGCGGGTTCTATGATTCCTGGCGCTCAACAACATCTTCAGATTACCCAGCAAACACTGGCTTGGTTCACGCCACCGACGGATATGCCACAAAACGCGCAACAATTTCCCTGTTGGTTAATCGCAGAGGAGGGCGTTCCGGGAGCCTATTATGGATTTCCGGCATTGCCAAATCACGGTCCCAAAGGATGGAAAATAGCCCATCACCATGCGGGCAAACCTACACACCCCGATGAAACCAATCGGACTATCGACGAAAAAGAATTAGCAACCCTCGGTAAATTCATGCAACAATATTTGGGGGTGGCGGATGATGCACTGATTGCTACTAAAACCTGTTTGTATAGTAACTCTCCCGATGAACATTTTGTAATTGATCTGCTCCCCGGTAATCATCAACGGGTATCGGTTGCCTGGGGATTTAGTGGACATGGATTTAAGTTCACTTCGGTTGTGGGAGAAATACTCGCCGATTTGAGCATGTATGGTAAATCGCCTTTGCCAGCCCAGTTTTTGCAGGCCGATCGACTTTCTGCTTTTGATCAAAAAACCAATTAGTAAAGTAGGTGTTTCTTATCGGGCTTTTTCCATCCTGCACGGCTGGCATAGGGCACAAAATAAATTTTCAGCTGTGCTTGACTTTCATAATCTACCCAAAAAATTTTCTTATTAGCCTGTGAAGCGTAATCGGTGAAAAACCATTTTCCTTGATTACTGCCTGTTTCGCTGGCATATTTTACTTTATATACCAGCAGATCGGCCTGGCTCTCGTACTTAACAACCAACACTTTTACATCTGCCTGGGAGGCATAGGAAACAGCAAATATTTTTTGTGCTGCTGCTGAATTGAAAAGCAGCAAACTGATTGCTGCAGCTAAACAAAAACGACACATACGATTGATTTGAATAACCTTGGTAATTTACATTTTTTCTGAGCAGGCAATCAAATTTTCAGTTCTTTGGGTACTTAATAATGGGGTATTTTCTCTGGGACCAATCTTTTGTACCAATTCAAGGGATGCTGAAAATTCACCCATTTAACTTGGCGGGTTAAATATGCTTCAGTAATCATTTGATTTTACAAAACTAACTTTACAGATTTCTGACCATGGGTAGTAAAAAAAATCGGGGAACTTGCCTAAGTTCCCCGATTGGGTAATAAAATCTTCCGAAACTATGTTAGAGCATCTTCCGGATAACCTCTACCAGTTCGCCTTTGGTAATAGGAACGCCCATTACTTTATTATAGGGCTTCGCATCTACCATATATTGGTCGCGAATGATTTTCACCAGTTGTCCATTATTGATCTCTGGAATCAGCACCTGATCGAAGTTGTTGATGATTTCTCCCAGATTTTTCGGAAAGGGACGGAGGTAGCGGATATGGGCATGACTAACGGAATGGCCCTCTTCGAGCAATTGCAATACGGCACTTTTGATAGCTCCAAAAGTAGAGCCCCAACCGAGTACCAGTACTTTTCCTTTTTCAGGTCCGCATTCCAGCTGTTGCAGGGGGATATAGTCTGCAATCTTGTCTACTTTACTTTGCCGAACATTTACCATATGCTGGTGATTTTCGGGGTCGTAACTGATATTACCGGTGATATCTTGTTTTTCAATACCGCCAATTCGGTGTTCCAATCCGGGGGTTCCGGGTATAGCCCAAGGGCGGGCGAGTTTTTCGTCTCTGCGATAAGGCTGAAACTTAGGCTCATCGGCATCCAGTCCCTTTTTAAAACTCACTTTTATTTCGGGCAAATCAGCCGACTGGGGGAATCGCCAAGGCTCGGCTCCGTTTGCAATATATCCATCGCTCAGCAAAACAATCGGCGTCATGTGTTGTACCGACAAGCGAACCGCTTCATAAGCAACATCAAAGCAATCGCTGGGGGTAGCAGTGGCTATTACCGGCATGGGACATTCTCCATTGCGCCCATAATACGCCTGCATTAAATCGCTTTGTTCGGTTTTAGTAGGTAATCCGGTAGACGGGCCCCCTCTTTGGATATTGATGATTACCAGCGGTATTTCTAGCATTACGGCCAATCCCATGGCTTCGGTTTTTAAGGCCATACCCGGACCGGAAGTAGATGTAACTCCCAGGGTACCACCGTAACTCGCGCCGATGGCTGCTGTAATAGCGGCAATCTCATCTTCTCCTTGAAAAGTTTTTACTCCAAAATTTTTATACTTACTCAGTTCATGCAAAATATCAGAAGCGGGTGTAATCGGATAGGCGCCCAAAAACAGGGGCAGTCCACTTTTATCACTGGCTGCAATCAATCCCATAGAAAGGGCCTGGTTACCCATGATGCTCCGGTAGGTACCGGGCTTCATTTTGGCTTTTTCAACTACGTAGCGGGAGGCAAAAGCTTCGGTAGTTTCTCCATAATTAAAACCTGCTTGCAAAACTTTCACATTGCTATTGAATATCACCGGTTTTTTGCCGAATTTTTCTTGCAAAAAGCCGATGGTATTTTCCAGGCTCCGGTTATACATCCAGTAGATATAACCGAGCACAAACATGTTTTTGGCACGGTCTCTTTCTTTATTCCCCAGCTCTGGAAAATCTTTTAGGGCTTCGCGGGTAAGCTTGGTAACGTCTATTTTAAGTACTTCGAAACTATCGAGACTGCCATCTTCCAGTGGGTTAACGCCATCTGGATAATTTGCCAGGCGAAGATTTTTGGCATCAAATCCTTCTAGATTAACAATGATTTTACCACCTGGCTTGATGGCTTTCAAATTAACCTTTAAGGCGGCGGCGTTCATGGCAACCAGCACATCGGCGATATCGCCCGGGGTAAAAACTTTATTGGAAGAAAAGTGCAACTGAAATCCACTCACGCCTGGCAGGGTTCCAATAGGGGCGCGGATTTCGGCTGGGAAATCGGGGAAAGTAGCCAAATCAATACCCAACATAGCTGTGTTGTTGGTAAACTGCTGGCCAGTTAATTGCATTCCATCTCCACTGTCGCCCGCAAACTTAATTACTACGTCTTGTAAAAGCGTTTCTTTCATGCTAATATGTTAAAAAAATATGTGCATAAAGATAACATTTCCTTTCTTTTGGCAGCCAGTTTTTTAAGTCTTCTGGTAAAGTATTTTGTTAATATAAGTGAAACGCCTATTTCTTATGAAAGCAGTCGATAACTTTGCATAGATATGAAATGCTTCTCTAGTTGTTTAGGGAAAAGAGCTACTACGTTTTTCCCGTTTATTGTTTGGTTGTTGGTAAGCTGCAATTCAGCCCCCTCTCACGCTGAAAATCCGCCTGATTCGCAGCCTGCAGAATTGCAGAAGGTTGAACAAACTGTTCAACAAGAAGCATCGCCTGTAATCGATACTACCCATTGGTATGTTTACCTAACTTTTGATGATGGCCCCCAGCCCGGAACGGCCAATTGTATTCAAATTTGCAAAGAAGAGCAGGTTAAAGCCAGCTTTTTTATGGTAGGCCTTCACACCGATAGATGGAGAGCCGGAAAGTTGTTGGTGGATTCCATCCGGCAAGCCTATCCACTGTTTGTACTCGCCAACCACAGCTATTCTCATGCAAACAATCATTATCGCTATTTTTATGAACATCCCGATGCGGCACTGGCCGATTTTCAGCAGGCAGAGCAAGTGGTAAGGCCAAACTTCCGTATTGCCCGTTTGCCGGGGAACAATGCTTGGGGTATTGAGCACAAAGAAAAGTCACATCACTTGGTAGCGGCAGTACTGCATAAGATGGATAGTATTGGGTATGATGTGATAGGTTGGGATCAGGAATGGAATTTTCGCCATACCAACGCTCGACCGGTTCAATCACCCGACTCATTGGTCGCCCGAACGATGCAACTATTGCGAGAGGGAAAAACCCGCATTCCCCGTCACTTGGTTTTATTATCCCACGATCGGATGTTTTCTCATCCAGCCGATTCCGCATCGCTGCAGCGATATATTTTTCTGTTAAAACAGCAGCCCGAAGTTGTTTTTCAAACCATTGATCAATATCCGGGAGTGTCTAAATCTACCCCGATCACCGCTCATACGTTTTAACAATTTTCCGAGGGAAATCCCCTAGAAACCGCCTATTTTTTTTGTATATTTGTAATCATAAAAAACTTGAATTATGGCTTTATTTGAATCTGGAAATCCTACGCTTACAGAAAAAATGTTCAATAAGGGGCTTGAGCTGGATGCTGCCCGCCAAGGTATCATGACGGTTCGGGGTACTATCAACAAATTTGGCTTTATGTTGGTGATGCTGATTGCTTCCGCTGCCTTCAACTGGCATTTATTTCAAGAAGGCAAGCCGGCTACTACACAAACCCTGATGATGGTGGGTGTTTTTGGCGGACTAATCATGGCTTTTGCCATTATATTTAAGCCAGGATGGGCAAAATACATCGCTCCCCTGTATGCAATTTTAGAAGGGTTATTCATTGGTGGCATATCTGTTTTATTCAACGAGATGTTTGCCGAGAAATATCCTGGTCTTATAATGCAGGCCGTAGGGTTAACCTTTGGTGTGGCGATTTCAGTTTTTCTGCTGTATAATTTCCGGGTAATCCGGGCTACCGAGCGGTTTCGTTCTGTGATTATCAGTGCTACGATGGGCATTGCTCTGTTCTATCTGCTAACCATGATACTGGGTTGGTTTGGCGTGAACGTAAGTTTTATGAGCGACAGCAGCTTACTGAGCATCGGTATCAGCTTGTTTGTAGTTGCCATTGCAGCCCTTAACCTGATTTTAGATTTCGACATGATTGAGAAAGGTGCCGAGCGCGGATTACCAGCCGATATGGAGTGGTATGGTGCTTTTGGATTGATGGTTACCATTGTTTGGTTGTACATGGAAATCCTCCGTTTGCTGAGCAAACTTGCTAGAAGAGATTAATCAATATATCCCCCTAACGAATTCAAAAACCACCCCAATCCGGTGGTTTTTTTGTGGAGTAAATTATCCTTTTTCTAACCACTACAACTAGTAGATTTGTAAAAGAAACTTTCTCATGCAGTTTAACCGCCATCAATATACCAACGAAGCACTCATTCATTTGTACCGGCAATTGCTATTGCCCAGGATGATAGAGGAAAAAATGCTGGTACTATTGCGCCAAGGAAAAATAAGTAAATGGTTTAGTGGCATTGGTCAGGAAGCCATTGCAGTAGGCGCTACCCTTGCCCTGCAATCCGATGAATGGATTATGCCGCTACACAGAAATCTGGGTGTATTTACCGGCAGGGGAATGCCCTTACATAAACTTTTTCAGCAGTGGCAGGGGCATAAAGAGGGTTATAGCAAAGGTCGGGAGCGCAGTTTTCATTTTGGCAGTCGGGAACACCATATTTGTGGGATGATTTCTCATTTGGGCCCCCAGCTTGCCCTGGCCGATGGAGCTGCTTTGGCGCATGTGCTGAAAAATGAGCAAAGAATTGCACTGGCATTTAGTGGCGATGGCGGAACAAGCGAGGGTGATTTTCATGAGGCCCTGAATGTGGCGGCTGTTTGGGATTTGCCCGTAATTTTTATCATCGAAAACAATGGGTATGGATTAAGCACACCGGTGCGTGAGCAATTTCGCTGCGAGCAACTGGCCGATAAGGCACGAGGATATGGAATGGAAAGTGTGGTAATTGATGGCAATAATATTTTAGCAGTACATGATACCATTCGCGGGGTTCGGGAATATTGTTTGCGCGAGCGAAAGCCTTATTTGATAGAGTGCATGACTTTTCGCATGCGCGGACATGAAGAAGCCAGCGGCACAAAATATGTTCCCAAAGAATTGATGGAAGAGTGGGGCAGAAAAGATCCCATTAAAAACTATGAACAGTTTTTGATTGCTGAGGCAGTAATTACAGAAATGGAAGTAGCCGCTATTCGGCACGAATATAAATCCTATATCGAATCGGAACTACTGCTAGCCGATCAGGTTGCTTCAATGGTAGCCAATAGTGAAGAAGAAATAGCAGATGTATATGCAGCCCGAATTCCGGATGTTGTGGCTATTTCAGCCCCCGACCCCAGAGATTCGGAAGTGCCCATAAAAAGAATGTTAGATGCCATCCGTGAAGCGCTGTGGCAAAGCATGGAAAAAAATCCGGAACTGATATTAATGGGGCAGGATATTGCCGAATATGGGGGTGCATTTAAAGTAACGGAGGGGCTTGCTGCTAAATTTGGCAATCTACGGGTGCGCAATACGCCCCTTTGCGAAAGTGCCATAGTAGGTGTTACGTTGGGTCTTGCACTCGAAGGAATACCCAGTGTAATGGAAATGCAGTTTGCCGATTTTGTTACGGTGGGGTTTAATCAGATTGTAAATAACCTGGCTAAAATTCATTATCGCTGGGGCCAATCTGCTCCGGTAGTAATTCGAATGCCTACGGGCGCAGGGGTAGGTGCCGGACCTTTTCATTCTCAAAGTAATGAAGCCTGGTTTACCCATGTGCCGGGATTAAAAGTGGTATATCCCTCGAGTGCATTTGATGCGAAGGGATTGTTGAATGCTGCTATACAAGACGCCAATCCGGTATTGTTTTTCGAGCACAAGGCTTTATATAGAAGTATTTCCGATCCGGTACCCGACGAATATTATGAGGTTCCGTTAGGAGAAGCAAATTTGATTCAAGCAGGGAATGATATTACCATTATTACCTACGGTGCCGGGGTTCATTGGGCAAGTAATTATCAGGAAGCGCATCCTGAATATTCATTACATATTTTAGATTTGAGAACCTTGCTGCCGCTTGATTATAGTGCCATTCGGGCAGCAATCAAGCAAACTGGCAAATTGCTTTTGCTACACGAAGATTCACTCACTGGAGGTATTGGCGGTGAGATTGCAGCATGGGCAGCAGAACATTGCTTTGAGTTGTTGGATGCACCTATCATGCGGTGTGCCTCATTAGATACCCCGATACCTTTTAATACCACACTCGAGAAAAACTTTCTGGCAGTTGAACGATTGGATGCCTGTATTAAAAAGCTAACGGACTATTAACTTTCAAATCCTTTAGCACATCTAAAACTGATTGTGCGTCAGTTGGGTAATTTCATTATCAATCACTTAATTGCTTTACAGGATTTTTTCTGTATGCATTCTACGCCTTCAAAATAAGTAATATAGAATTTAGAGGATTGAAAAGCAACTACTGAAATTTTTTTTAAAACATTCCTGGTTGGCTGTGGATTCTTTCTCAGTTCATTATTGTAATTTACCAACGAATATGCAGGTAAGCGTATTTATCTAATTAATTCGGACATGAAAAAATATGTGATATGTGTCTTAACAGTATTGCTCCATTTAGTTGCGCATGGCAAAGTTCGGCTTCCACACATTATTGGTTCGCATATGGTTCTTCAGCAGCAGTCGTCTGTTACTATATGGGGCTGGGCAAACCCTGGCGAAAAAATTGTTGTAAAAGTGGGTTGGGATACAGCCACCTATAGTACCCAAACCGGGAGTGGAGCCGGCTGGCAGTTGAAAATAAAAACACCAAAGTCTGGTGGTCCATATACAGTTACTATACAAGGCGACAATACCATTGTACTAGACGATGTGTTAGTTGGGGAAGTTTGGGTTTGTGGTGGGCAGAGTAATATGGAATGGTCGGGGGATCAGAAGTTGAAGCAGTCTATAGAGGAAGCGCCGAAAAGTGCCAATGCCTCTATTCGGTTTTTTTATGTGCCCAAAGCTACTTCGGCATTTCCGCAGGATGATGTGGAGGCTAAGTGGGTGGTATGCGATTCGGCCAGTATGATACATTTTAGTGCGATTGGCTACTTTTTTGGGAAACAGTTACAACAGCAGCTGGGCGCAGGGATTGGATTAATCAATTCGAACTGGGGTGGAACTCCGGCAGAAACCTGGACGCCAGCTGACGTAGTGAATCAAAACCCGTTTTTGGCTTCAGCGGCTGCTCAACAAACGCCTACGCAATGGTGGCCTGTTCAGTCTGCTATTGCGTATAATGCGATGATTTATCCGCTTACCCGATTTTCAATTGCTGGGGCTATTTGGTATCAGGGGGAGAGTAATACCAAAACCAACGCAACCTATCAGCAGTTATTTACCTCCATGATAGATACCTGGCGGTTGGCCTGGGGAAAGCAGTTCCCATTTTATTTTGTGCAAATTGCCCCGTTTAAATATGGCGATCCGCTAGTAGGGGCTCTGTTGCGTGAGGCACAAACACAGGCAGCCCGGCATCCCAATACTGGCATGGCAGTAATTGCCGATTTGGTAAATGATACCAGTGATATTCATCCGGCATTAAAAAAAGAAGTAGCCTTTCGGCTGGCGAATTTGGCTTTATCTAAAACCTACGGCCAACTTTCAGAAAATTGGGAAAGCCCTGAGCCGCAGTCTTTTGTTTTTCAAAATGGGGAGGCACGCATAAAAATGAAAAATGCAGAAGGGGGTTTAATCAATCGAGGGGATGCGATTCCCCATTTTGAGCTAGCCGGGGCCAATCGGCAATTTTTGCCAGCAGTGGCGTCTATTCAAGGGAATGAAATAGTGGTAACTGCGAAAGGGATTGATAAGCCGGTAGCGGTAAGATATCTTTTTAGTAATACGGCCATGCCTACTTTGTTTAATCGGAAAGGCTTGCCGGTGAATTTGTTTCGGTCGGATAGTTGGTAGTCCGCGCTTCCCAAAGTATATGTTTTTCGCAGCAATCTTGCTTGCATTTAAAAAACAGGAAAAACCCTGTTGGACAAATCAATCAGACATTATAATTTAGATATTATTTTAATTAACCTAAAATTTGTATGTATGTCAGCCTTTGTTCAACAAATCAATTTTAAAATCTCAAAAAAAGGTGTTCAAAAAGTACTAGAAGCGGCCAACGGCAGAGATGTGTATATTTCTGTTGGGGTCGGGAAAGACCAATCCTTTAGGGTAGAAGTTAGTTCTCAAGAGCCAGGTATTATAGACGACACTACAAAATCTGAAAGAGTTTTGGGATGTCCAACACCTCCAGGTTGTAAAACAAAATAATTTGAACCCTTGCATTTTTTAACAGGCAATTTGAATATATTCTCTTTTTGCCTGTTTTTTAATGCATTAAATGTTTAAAAGGCATGATATTTACTAAAAGATAGCCCCCAATGAATTGGAGCATATATTTTAATAAAATATTTAATTATATCGATTGTATTGGGCTTGCAATTCCCTTGTGCATATTCATAATATATAACAGAAGAATTTATTTTCCTGGGAAAAAGGCTATATTTATATACTATGTAATTTTTTTTGGAGTAACGGTTTGGGCAACTTATTTGTCTGAAAAAGGACTGTATAACAATTGGGTTTATGATACATTACCCCTTTTTTTATGTTATCCATTATTCTTTTTTTTTCGGTCAATTCCTCAGTCAGTTTTAGGGGCCAGATTAAGTTTGGCGGGGCTTTTGTTGATAAATCTAATTTACCTAATAAGTTGGGAAAATGCAATCGATATTCCACTAAACACTGAATATTATTTATATTTAGCTATATTTATATTGTTTAATGCTGCAGGGTATTTGTTGCAGGAATTAAGAATTATGCGTGAAGGAACTGTTTTTGGTCGAACGGAGTTTTGGTTTGTAGCTACATCCTTTTTTTATGCAAGTGTTTGTACTTTATTATGGTCCCTTTTTAAATATGTAAGTACTCGTCCTCCAATCAAAGGAGCCGTGTTTGAGATTGGTCATTTATGGGGAATTTGTCATAACACAACTTTATTTGTTTCATGTTTTATTTTCTCAACAGTAGTTTATCTTCGCAAGAGTCCGGATTATTTGCCATAATTGTTGGGACTATATTTGTTGCGCTCTTTTTTGTGTTTTTTGTGTTTTTGATTGTCTCGTATTCTCGAAAACTTTATATAATGCGAACGGCACAGGAAAAACTTCAAGCCGAAATCGCCAACGAAGTAAACAATGCCCGCAACGAAATTCAGCAAACCACTTTGAATAATATCAGCCAGGAAATACATGATAATGTAGGGCAATTATTGAGTTTAACGAAAATGCAATTAAATTTAATTGAGGCTCAAGAAGTAAAAGACAACAATTTGATTAGTGAGGCTAAAGATAATATCAGTAAAGCCATGACCGACCTGCGCGATCTTGCTAAGGGGATGAGCAGTGACAGAATTCAGCTACTAGGTTTATATGATTCAGTTTCTCATGAGGCAGTAAGAATAAATAAAGTAGGTAGACTTCAGGTGCATGTGAGCAGTAATGGAACCAAGAAAGAACCGGAGCATAAAAAGCAGTTAGTAGTATTCAGAGTTATTCAAGAATGTTTCCAAAACATTATTAAGCATGCCCAGGCGAATCATGTATTGGTTTCTTTTAACTATCAGCCTAATTCTTTTGATGTGCTAATAACAGATGATGGTGTTGGCTTTGATTACCATCCTGGCAGCCCCTCTTCTGAGGGTTTGGGGTTAATGAATATTTTCAATAGAATTCATTTGGTAGGGGGCGAAGCTACCTTAAACAGCGCTCCCGGAGCTGGCACATCCGTGCACATTAAAGTGCCATTGTAGCATAAAAGCATGTTTTGTAGTATTTTTCTTTTGGCACCCTTTGCCTATAATCTTCTTTGTTTCTAAAAAATTTGGGTAAGAAGTATTACTTTAGGAAAACATTTTTCCGATGCGCCTTACCAAAAAACTTCAACTTTTAATTTTTTCGGTTACTTTATTTGCCCATGGAATGGTATATGCCGATAACTATCCTTTTCAGCGAGGAATAGATATCCTACATTATGCTTTTTCGCTTACAGTAAGCGATGTTACTTATCAAATTAACGGCACAGCTTCGGTAACTTTTAAGATAACGCAGCGTGGGGTTTCGGCCATTCAATTCGATCTGGCGAATAGCAATCAAGAAAGACTGGGGAAGGGTATGCAGGTGATTTCTGTAAAATTAAAAGGGCAAGCGCTGAGCTACACCCATCAATCAGACCGGCTGCAGATATCACTTCCAAGTAATGTAAGAGATAGCGGCTTGGTAGCAACTATAGAAATTCGATATGGCGGAACTCCGTATACCGGGATGCGGATTGGCAATACTCAATTTGGCAAAAGAAGTTTCAGCAGCGACAACTGGCCCAATAAAGGCCGCCATTGGCTTCCCATGGTTGATCACCCTTCCGATAAAGCTACCGTAGAGTTTATGGTTACGGCGCCCTCGCACTATCAGGTAATTTCGAATGGCTTATTGCAGGAAGTATCGGTGCTGAACGACTCTATGAAATTGACGCACTGGAAACAATCGGTTCCGGTGTCGCCCTGGTTATTTGTATTGGGCATTCAGGAATATGCCGTTCAGTATGTAGATACCTTTCAGGGGAAATCTATAGAAACCTGGGTGCATCCCCAAAATCGCGCAGCAGGGTTTTACGATTTTGCCGAACCCACTAAAAAAGTGTTGCAGTTTTATACCGAATATGTTGGTCCGTATGCCTACGAGAAGCTTGCCAATATTCAGGCGCCCAGCGTGAGCGGAGGAATGGAAACCTCTTCGGCTATTTTCTATACCGAAAAGTTGGTAACGGGAACACGTTCTGAGAGAACCCAACAAGTAGTGATACACGAGATTGCCCACCAATGGTTTGGCAACGCAGTTACCGAATCTACTTGGGATGATGTTTGGCTGAGCGAAGGCTTTGCCACCTATTTTACTTTATTGTTTGTAGAGCATGATGCCGGACGGCAAGCATTTGTTAAGGGATTACAATCTGCCAAACAAACCATCGAACGATATTATGCGAGCGGAAAAAACTTTGCCATTGTTGCGGATCGTTCCCCCGAAAAAGAAGAAGTAACCAGTGCCATCACTTATCAGAAAGGTGCCTGGGTTTTACATATGTTGCGCAATACCATCGGCGATGTAGCTTTTCAACAAGGGATTCGGACTTACTATAAAAAGTATTTTAATGCGAATGCCACCACCGGAAATTTTATAGCTGAAATGGAAAAAGCCTCCGGAAAAAAATTACAGTCCTTTTTTGATCAATGGTTGTTGCGATCGGGCATACCGCAAATCACTATCAGTTGGCAATACGATGCAGCTGCTAAATCCCTTGCTATCACCCTAGCTCAAGATAATGCCGACAATTTATATACCCTCCCCTTGGAAATAGAAATCCAGCTGTTGGGTGCTGGTAATTTGGTGAAACAATTTACCTTGAAAAATCAACAAGAAACTTTTCGGATTCCGCTGGAAAAAGCACCTGCCGCTCTTGTTGCCGACCCGGCTTCCCGATTATTGGCAACCTATCGTATCCAGCCTGCTCAATAAAGGATTATAGGCTTCCCCAGCCTGCTCGGTAGGTTCTTTTAAAAAACTGGTTGGCAGCATCCAAGTTGGGTACCCGCATGTTTGGTACGAACCATTTATGGCTTTTATGCTTCTGACAGGCGATTTCTTCTTCATGTGTTCCTTTTTATGGGGGCAGCTATCTAAATGTAACCCAATTTTTCTTTATTGCTCAAAGTAGAGATTCCCATCAAAAACCGCTAACTTTTAGGCATGAATCCGAGAAGAATACTAATGCTAAGCTTGCTATCGACTGCCACCATCATTCAACTGGCAGCGCAGGAAAGCATCTCTAAAACCCAGTTGATTTTGTTGGGTACCGGAACGCCTTTTGCCAATCCAGAGCGATCAGGTCCTTCGCTGGCAATTCTAGTAAACAATACTTCGTATGTGGTAGATTGCGGTCCGGGTGTGGTGAGAAGAGCTGCCCAGGCAGCAAGGGATAAGCACCTCCCAGCCTTGGAGCCCGCACAGCTGCGCCATTTGTTTATCACACATTTACATTCTGATCATACCGCGGGCCTGAGTGATTTTATCTATACGCCTGCTGTGTTAGATAGAAATCATCCTCTGCAAATTGTTGGCCCCCCGGGAATCCGACGCATGACTCAGCTAATAAAAAAAGCCTATTCAGAAGATGAAGAAATCAGATTGAAAGGATTAGAGGGAGGAAATGCAGATGGATATCGGGTAGAAGTATCTGAAGTAACAAAGGGAGAGGTATATCGGGATGAAAATATTCGGGTGAAAGCTTTTGAGGTACAACATGGCAGCTGGAAGCACGCATTGGGCTATCGTTTTGAAACGGCCGACAAAGTAATCGTGGTGTCGGGTGATTGCACCTATAGCGAATCCTTAGTTGAAATGGCAAAAGGCTGCGATATATTAGTGCACGAAGTTTTTTCAGAAGCAGGGTTGCAAAAGCGGGAGCCTAAATGGCAAAAATATCACAGCACTTTTCATACCTCTACTGCTCAGCTTGCCAGCATTGGCTTGGCAGTAAAGCCACCGCTGATTATTCTTACCCATCAGCTAACTTTTGGTAGTAGCTTCGAAAGCCTGTTGGAAGAAATCAAGAGAACGTATTCGGGTAAAGTAGTGAATGGAGAAGACCTGGCAGTGTATTGACCAGCTTATTGCCGGGTTTGGGGAATCTCAACATAAAGTTAAAAAAGCCGACTTTGCTGGATTCTTAATTACATTTACGAATAAAATGATCCGGGGCAATGCCACATCCCCCCTCAGCCTCTGTATACCTTGCCACCGGATCATACCACAAAGCTCAGGAGTGAGCCTGTAATCTATTGGTAGACTGAAATATTTTTTATGCCGGTTAATAAAAATGCCCTACTTCGCTACTATGCCATTGATGCCTGCTTAACTAATAGCATGCGCCCCTATCCAGATTTGGAAAAAATTCGCCAGCGAGTAATGCAGCAATTGGATGGCGATATATCTGTTTCGATGATTAATAAAGATCTGGCGCAGATGCGGGATATGTATGCCGCCCCCATTAAATATGATAAAATAAAAAAGGGCTACTGCTATGCTACCCCGGGCTACTCTATTAAAAGACTGCCCTTGTCGGAAGAGGAGATTACCGCCTTGGATTATTCTACGGCTCTATTGCAACAATTAAAAGGGAGCAGAATCTTCGATCAATTTGAAACTGCTATTAATCGATTGATAGAAGGGTATCGGGTAAGTAAGCTGATTGGTAAATCTGAAAAGCAACTGATTCAGGTAGAAGAGCCGGTTGCAACAGGGGGAAATGAATGGCTTGAAATGATTTTACAAGCGATTGTTTCTCAAACCACCCTTGAAATTGAATATGCAAAATTTGGGGCACCGGTTAAGCAACACCTGCTATCTCCCTATTTAATAAAAGAATACCGAAATCGATGGTATGTGGTAGGATTTTCTGATGCACCCCGAAAAGTACTGATTCTGGCGCTCGACCGCATAAATCGAATACGCAAATCGAAAAGCCCTTTTTATTCCGATCCCACATTTCGGGCAGCGGATTATTTTCAATATTCTTTTGGCATTACCCATACTGCAGCTGCCAGTCCGGAAAAAATTGTGGTAACCTTTGATAAAGAGCAGGCACCCTATATATTAGCGCAACCTTTGCATCATTCTCAGGTTGTATTGAGCGAGTCTGCCAAAGGGGTAACGGTTCAACTAACCGTTTATGTAACTGCCGAACTGATTATGAGCTTACTCAGTTATGGTCCGGGTGTAGTAGTAAAAGAGCCTCTTGCCTTGCGAAAAACTATGCAGGAAAAAATTGCCGCTATGCAGCGGGTCTATCAATAGGTTGTATTCTGCTAATGTATATTGCATCCAAATTCAATTATATGCAAATTATTTTGATTGTTATATTTTTGGTGGTGGCCCTCCTTTCCGGCATTTTGGGCTATTGGCTGGCCAGCCGATCGCAGCAAAGTGCTCTTAAACAAGAGCAGGAAAAATATGGGCAACTCCAAAATCAATGGCAACAAGATCAACAAGCACAAGCCATTCTTAGAGATCAAAAATCTGCATTGGAGTCGCAACTTGCAGTAAGCGAAGAAAGGGGTCGAGCTACCCAAGTTTTACTAGCAGAAGCCCGCCAATCCCAACAACAAATCAGCGAGGCCATGAAAAACGAAATGGAGTTAATGGCAGCCAGAATTCTGCAGCAAAATAGTAATCAGCTGATGCAAAAAAATGAAGAAAAAATTGGTCAAATACTACAGCCCCTACAAACCGAACTCACCGGGTTTAAAAAGGCAGTAACGGATGCCTATCAAAAAGAATCCAATGAAAGGTTTAGTCTTACCAAAGAAATTGAGAAGCTCGTGCAAACCAGTGTGCGGGTGAGTGAGCAAGCCAATAACCTCACTACTGCTTTAAAAGGCAATGTAAAAACACAGGGCAATTGGGGAGAAATGGTGCTGGAAACTTTACTCGAAAACAGCGGATTAAGTCGCGATCGCAATTATGTGGTACAACAATATATAAGGGATGCTTCCGGTAATGTTTTGAAAGATGAGGAAGGAAATATGTTGCAGCCGGATGTTATGATTGTATATCCCGATCAGCGTAGGGTAATTATTGATGCCAAGGTTTCATTGATTGCCTGGGAAAGGTATGTAAATGCTACAGATGAAGCGGAAAGAGCAAAAGCCTGGGCCGACCACCTTACTTCTATTTACCGACATATTGATTTGCTTTCGAAGAAAAAATATGGACGATACGCAGGGGCACTGGATTATGTATTGATGTTTGTGCCCATTGAGCCGGCATTTTTAGAGGCCTTGAAAAAAGACACCGAACTCTGGAAGAAGGCCTATGATAAAAATATTATGCTGGTTTGTCCCACTAATTTGCTGGCAATTTTAAAGATAGTGGCTGAATTATGGCGCATTGAAAAGCAAAACGAAAATGCGATAGACATTGCTAATAAAGCAGGATCATTGTATGATAAGTTCCATGGATTTTTAGATAATATGGAACAGGTTGGCAAAAAGATAGAAGATGCCGGAAATGCATTTCAGCAGGCATATAAGCAGTTACATACCGGGAGGGGTAATTTGATAGGTAAAGTAGAAGAATTAAAGAAAATGGGAGCCAATGCTTCCAAACAATTATCGCATACGCTATTGAAAGATACACCAGATGAACCAGCTTTGCCGGATAGCAATTCATAACTATGCCACTACCCCCTAAGCATATTTTATCGAAATCAACTTTTATGTATGGCTGTCAGTGCCCTCTTCGGTTATGGATGCATAAATATCAGCCTTCCTTCAAAGACCCAGTAGATAAGCAGCAGCAACAGCTATTTCAGAGTGGAACTGATCTGGGCCAACTTGCCAGGCAATTATTTCCCGGAGGGGTGGATGCTACTCCCCCAGATTATTTTCAATATGCTCTTTCCGTTAAAAAAACTGCTGAATGGATTGCTGCCGGAAAAACCATCATTTATGAAGCAGCTTTTCAGCATGAGGGATTGCTGTGTGCTGTAGATATATTGGTAAAAAAGTCGGATGGCTGGTATGCTTACGAAGTAAAAGGAAGTACCCGGGTGAAAGATGTTTTTGTAATGGATGCCGCTTTCCAATATCATGTTATCACGAATGCAGGATTGCCTCTGCAACAGATTTCATTGATCTATATCAATAATCAGTATGTGCGAAAAGGTGCATTGGCATTAAATGAGTTATTTACCTCTACGGCGATTACAGAACAGGTTAAGGAATATAGTACATTCTTGCAGGCAAAGTCGGCAGAGTTGCTACAGGTAGTTGCCAATAAATCGCAGCCACCTACTGTTGTAGCAGGTGATCAGTGTTCACAGCCCTATCGATGTGATTTTTATTCGCATTGTAATCCCAAAGCCGAGTTGGCAGTGGAGGAAATGGGCGAACCCGTGGTAGACTTTGTTCAACTTCAATCTTTTATATCAACACTTCAATATCCGATATATTATATGGATTTTGAAACCTGGAGCCAGGCAGTGCCTCAGTTTGATGGACATTGGCCTTTCCGGCAGGTATGCTTTCAATATTCAGTGAAAGTGCAACACAAACCATCAGCAATTCTGGAAGAATATGGCTATCTGGCAAATGATATTTCAACACCCTCAACAGACTTTATCAATAGCTTGCTCTCTGTATTGGGGGAAGAAGGAACAATTGTAGTGTATAATGCAACATTTGAGCGGAGCCGCTTGCTCGATTTTGTTCGTGATAATCCTTTATGGGAGCCAGCGATTAGCGAGTTGATTAATCGGATGGTAGATTTGATGGATGTGTTTAGAAAAAAACAGTATTATTTGCCCGAAATGGGTAATAGCTACTCAATCAAATCTGTATTGCCTGCTTTGTTTCCGGAGGAGGGATATGAGGGGCTTGCGATATCTGATGGGATGGAAGCGGCAAACGCTTTTTATCAATTGAACCAAGCGAACAATCCCGAAAAAATTCGAGCGAGTCGAGCGGCACTTGAAGCATATTGCTCTTTGGATACCCTCGCCATGTTTAAAATAATTGAGCATATCCGCAAACGCATTCAATAGTTCTTACATGGCTGAATTATCCAAGCAATGCAGTATTTTTATGCGGCTACTAGCATCATCATCCACCCCCTACCGATAACTTATCTGACTATGAAATTTATTGCTTACTTCCGCCGCCCTTATTTAATTGGCTGTTTGGCAGCAGCTATCGGATTGTATTTTCCTTTGCCTATTCATGCCCAATCTTTACTGCCAGGGTATAATCCCACTGAATTGGCGGATATTTTAATGGTATCCGTAAGAACAGGAAGTGGTAGTAGTTATTATAGCGATAGTAATTATGTGGCTGCCTCTACTCGATTTCAGCGAGCCTATCGTTCTCCGGAAATGGGGTTGTTGAATTTATGGGAGTTATGGACCGACAACCGGAATACTGCCATTATATCTGTGCGGGGCACCCTTCCTAATCCGGATAGCTGGCTATCGAATTTTTATTCGGCCATGATTCCCGCCAAGGGAGAAATTATTTTACCGGGAAATGATACAGTTCCCTATCAGGTGGCCGATCATCCAATGGCGGCTGTGCATGTGGGTTGGATGATTAGTACCGCTTACCTTGGAAAAGACATTCTTCCACGGCTAGATTCTCTTTATAAAAAGGGTTACCGAAATTTGATGATAACCGGGCATAGTCAAGGTGGGGGAATTTCGTATTTGTTAACTGCTCATCTGCGCCAGTGGCAGAAGCAACAAAAAATAGCTTCTGATTGGCAGATAAAAACATATAGTACGGCGGCACCAAAACCCGGCAATGTATATTTCGCCTACGATTACGAAGCGGCAACGCGCGGTGGATGGGCATTTAATGTGGTAAATTCCATTGACTGGGTTCCAGAGATGCCGATATCTGTGCAAACCGTAGGCGATTTTAATCAAATCAATCCCTTTACCAATGCGAAAGATATTATTGGCAAACAAAAATTTCCTACCAACTGGGCTTTGCGGTATATGTATAATCGATTGGATAAGCCAACCCGAAGGGCAGAGAAAAATTTTGAGAAATATCTGGGGAAGATCATGGGGAAAAGAGTGACTGAAAAGCTGGTGGGTTTACAAGTACCGCCATTTGTGCATACCATCAATTATGCCAGGGTGGGCGAAACCATCGTATTGCGCCCTGATGAAGGATATTTTACTCGATTCCCAAATAATCCTGATAAAATCTTTGTGCATCACTTTCATCAGCCCTATATCTATCTTGTAAATAAATCGCTGTTAGATTCCACAAGTATTCATGCAGCTTCGGGAACAAATAAATAAACCGGGGCGTGGGCAGTACAAAATACTATTTATCAAGTATTCGTCCGTTATGCGAAAAGGAATAAGCTAGTATATTTGTAAACAGCAATCTTTTTTGAAAACATCCACCCTATATGGAAGTACATCATCCCCATCATCATTCGTCTCCCAGAAGTTTCCGGCAATATGCGGGTGAATTTCTTATGATATTCTTAGCCGTAACGCTTGGTTTTTTTGCCGAAAATATTCGCGAACATTTTGCTGAAAAAGAAAAAGCCCATCAATATCTTGAAGATTTGGTTAGTGATTTAAAACAAGACACCGCTAAATTGAATGCCAGCATTGCATTTAAGCTGCGCAAGCAACAGCAGGTAGATTCGTTGATTAATTTATTATTGGGCCCCGAAAGAGACACCTACAGTAAGGAAATTTACTACTATGCCAGAATGCTGCCCATTCGCGAGCCCTTTTATGCCACCGAAGGTACGCTTGCGCAAATGGAGAATGATGGCGGATTTAGAATTTTACACAATAAAGAAATCATTGAAAAAATCAATCATTACATAGCATCAAAACACAAAATAGTTCAGATTCAAAACCTAGAAGATAACTTGTCGGTTCAGATGCGAACGGCAGCTAATAAAATTTTTGATGCCCGCGTTTTTGAAGCCATGTTAGATCCAGAAAAAAATTCTGCGTATCGATATTATATTCGTCCCCCCGAACAACCTGCTCCCTTTACTTCTAAAGACCCCCGGGAATTAAACGAATATGCCAATTGGGTGGTTTCCATCAATACTGGTCAAACCATGAACAGGATGCTGATGCTACAACTGAAAGAAGAAGCAACAGCTCTCATTATCGCAATTGAAAAAACAGTAAAATAACCGAATTGCGCCAACTGGAATCTTTATTGATCCTGAGCGGATTCTAACATAAATTAGTAACTTACCCTAAATTCCTGTTTATGAAATTTCGTTTCACCTCCCGCTTACTTTTGTTTGTATCTCTTTTGCTGATTACAAAAAATCAGGTAGCAGCTCAAGTAAAAGATAGCCGTCCTATTATTGGTCGATGGGATTTAACCGTTCAGATGGACCGAGTGGCTCCTTCTTGGCTGGAGGTTAAATTGTCTGGATTAAAAACACTGGTTGGTTATTTTGTGGCAGAAGGGGGCAGTGCCAGGCCTATTGCGGAAGTAAAATATGATAACGGTAAAGTAAGTTTTTCCATCCCTACGCAGTGGGACATGAGCAATAATCCGATGGTGTTTGAAGGGATGTTGCAAAACGATCAGCTGAGCGGTACTATTACTACCCCAAAGGGAGATAAATATCCTTTTACGGGCGAACGCGCCCCATTGCTAAAAAGAACCAGTGCACCGGTTTGGGGAGCGCCGATTGCTTTATTTAATGGAAAAGATTTGACCGGCTGGCATATGTCTGGGAAAGAACAACAGTGGATGGTAGAAGCGGGCGTTTTAAAAAGTCCTAAATCTGGTTCTAATATTATTACCGATGCCAGCTACAACGATTTTAAACTGCACATCGAATTTCGGTATCCCGCAGGAAGTAACAGTGGCGTGTATTTACGTGGCAGATATGAAGTGCAGGTTGAAGACAATTATGGCCTCGAACCCAGCTCCACGCTTTTTGGTGGGATTTACGGTTTTTTAACGCCAAATGAAATGGTTGCCAAAAAACCCGGTGAATGGCAGTCTTATGATATTACCCTCATTGGTCGGCGTGTATCCGTAACCGCAAATGGAAAAGCAATTATTGTAGATCAGATTATCCCCGGCATTACTGGTGGAGCACTCAACAGCAAAGAGGGTGAGCCCGGACCCATTTTTTTGCAAGGCGATCATGGTCCGGTAGAGTATAGAAATATTGTTATAACGCCCGCCAAATAGTGAAGCTAGCCGAAACGATAAAAAGCATTATCGTATTTCCTTTTATTCTATTGATACGAATTTATCAGTATGTGATTTCCCCGGCGATGGGCCCTAAATGTCGTTATACGCCATCTTGTTCGCAATATGCCGTAACGGCTTTGCAAAAGCATGGCATCTTAAAAGGAGGTTGGTTGGCTATTCGAAGAATTTCCAGTTGCAGGCCCGGGGGTGGTGAGGGATACGATCCGGTTCCCGATTAGCCTGCTTATTTTTTTATAGGCCGCGTTAATACTTCCAGTTTTCCTATGGTTTCGCGAATTTCACGAATACTGTAAAATCGATACACTTCAGGAGCCTCCCCATTTTTGCTGGCGGCGGAAGTCATTTTGTGATAAGGTCCCACAATCTCCGCGTCTAAATTGGGCGTTACCAGGGCAGCTTGATTGGGAAGGATATAAAAATTACGATTAGCAGCAGAAACGTTTTTCCCTTCCACCAATAGTCGTAAGGAATCGAGTTTTTGGGTAACTACTTCCTGAGAAACAACCTGACCAGCTTTATCAGCTGAAACATAATTCTGGTAGCTGCCAATGATGGTGTCGTTTTTGGCATTCACCACATAGAGTCCTTTTTCCGCAAGTTCAAAGGAACCTTTTCCTGCAGGAGATTCGATAGTCCATTGTTTGGTTCCGGTAAGCACTGCATTTTGTTCGTGACCCGCGCCATCTGTAGATTGAATAGTACCGGCTTCCGCATTAATTTTTGCGGCGCCTTTGCTCATTACTACTAGTTTTTTGTTGCTACAAGCCGTGAAAGCCAATACAATTAGGGCAATTAGTAAACCATTCTTCATGTGTAATAATTAAAAAAGGGCTGCCGAGTTGTTTTCAGCAGCCCTTGTTCTATAATGTATTAATGAGCGGCTTCGAAACGCTCGGAAACTTTTGTCCAGTTAACCACATTCCAAAAAGCAGCCAGATAGTCGGCGCGGCGATTTTGGTATTTGAGATAATAAGCATGCTCCCAAACATCCACCCCAAGAATCGGAGTTCCTTTTACTTCTGCAATATCCATCAACGGGTTATCTTGATTAGGCGTAGAGCAGATTTCTAGTTTGCCATCTTTTACAATTAACCAGGCCCATCCGCTGCCAAAACGAGTCATGCCAGCAGCAGCCATTTTTTCTTTTAAAGCATCAAACGATCCGAAAGCAGCAGTAATGGCATCTCCCAGTTTTCCAGTAGCAGTGCCGCCGGCATTTGGGGCTAGGCTTTCCCAGAAAAACGTATGGTTCCAATGTCCGCCTCCATTGTTGCGAACGGGGGCACCAATACTTCCAGCGATGGCTACAATTTCAGCCAGCGTTTTTCCTTCATTAGGAGTTCCGGCCAGGGCTTTGTTTAAATTATCTACATAAGCCTGGTGGTGTTTTCCATGATGAATTTGCATGGTAAGCGTGTCGATATGCGGCTCGAGTGCTTCGTGTGCATATGGAAGGGGTGCAAGTGTAAATGACATACAAGTATGATTTTAATGATGTAGCAAAATTAGGTGGGTTAATCGATTAATGGCATTTTACCGGGTTAATTGTTCCAAAAATCGATAATCAATACTGCCTTATCGCTTGTTTCTGAAAAAGGCAGTCATTAAAGCGGCACATTCTACTTCTAAAACCCCTCCTACCAATTCGGTTTTGGGGTGAAGGGGCCAGTGAGGAGCGGTTTTCGATTTGAAGCCATTTTTGGGGTCGGAAGCGCCAAATACTACTCGGCCAATTTTCCCCCAGAATAAGGCCCCACAACACATCAGGCAGGGTTCCAGGGTTACATACAGGGTTGCATCGGGCAAATATTTTGCGCCGAGCGCATGAAAGGCACTGGTAATTGCCAACATTTCTGCATGGGCGGTGGCATCGGTGAGTTGCTCTACCTGATTATGTCCACGTGCAATGATTCTGTTCTGCAACACCACTACGGCACCCACCGGAACTTCATCGACTTCAAATGCCATACGCGCCTGAACCAGCGCCTGCTGCATAAAATATTGATCATCCGGAATGGATAACTGCATAAAATAAAATCAGATGAGTAAAGGAGCAGTGAAATTTTTATAAGAGCAGATGCTTTCTTTTATAAAGCCATGATCTGTATGTTTTTAAACCACACATCATTTCCATGATCCTGCAAAGCGATATGCCCTTTGGTAAATGTGCCAAAGTCTTTTTTGGTTTTGAATTTACTGCCGGCAATCATTATTTTCCAATTTGCATCATCATAACGAGTGGTTACTACGTCTTCTCCATTAAGCTTTAAAGTAAGTTTGCCGTGGTCTGCAATAATTTCTGCTGTATTCCATTCACCGAATGGTTTTACTACGCCTTCTTTTCCTGCAATCATATCGTACAGGTTACCGGCACGGTGTTTTTCTATCTTCCCATCGGAATGACCATCATTGTCTAGTATTTGCATTTCAGGACCCGTATGCCAAGATTCTTTAAATTTCGCAGTGTCTTCATTCGACCAGAAAATGATACCACTGTTCCCATTCTTGCTCACTTTCCAATCTAGCTTGAGGTGAAAATTCTCAAATTCTTCATTGGTAACCAGGTCTCCCGGATTCTTTTTTTCTTCTGCTGTTTTGGTTTTGCTGTCGAGAAATATTTCTCCATTTTCGACCTTCCAGGAAGCATTTACAGTTGATTTTCCATAAGTATGCCAGCCCGTTAAATCTTTTCCATTAAACAGCGACTTCCACTTTTTAGCGGAAGGATTTGAAACATGCGCTTGGGCTTGATGGGTTTGGGTTGGACTAACGATAGAAGCCAATTGCATATATACGGCAGTTCCGGCAACCAGTAGCGGGGCTACGAACAGTACTTTCATGGGGGGAGGTTTTATTGAGCTGTTTTCAGCAGTAAAATATATTTAACCATTTGTTTGGCATCTGCCTCCGACAATTGCGGATGAGCAGTCATGGGTATTTGTCCCCACACCCCTTGGCCACCTTTGATGATTTTACCGGCTAGCATGGCGATGTTTTCATCATTCGACTCATATTTCGCTGCTACATCTTTGTACGAAGGTCCAATGAGCTTTTCGCCTACTTTGTGGCAGGTAAGGCAGTCTGACTTAGCAATCAGTTCTAATCCTTTTTGATAATCTGGGTTGCTACTGAGAGAAGATCCTGAGCTCGCAGGTGCAGGGGCTGCTTCTTTTTTGTCGCCATCACTGCCACAGGCTCCCAATACCATAAGGGCAAATAAAGCGATAGATATTTTTTTCACGGGTTTAAAGTTTACGATTTGTGAGCGTTAAAGATATTAATCAATTCCTAAAATCTTCCGATTAAATTGTTCATCCGAACCGGTTCCGGCAAAGTCGTCAAAAGCTTTTTCGGTTACCCGGATAATATGATTTTTTATAAAGGGGGCACCTTCAGCAGCGCCAGCTTCGGGGTGTTTGATGGCACATTCCCATTCGAGAACGGCCCATCCTTTATATCCATAGGCAGCCAATTTGCTGAAAACAGATTTGAAGTTTACCTGTCCATCCCCCAGCGAGCGGAATCGTCCGGCTCTTTCTACCCAACCCTGATAGCCTCCATAAACACCTTGCTTTCCGGTGGGATTAAATTCGGCATCCTTTACATGGAACATTTTGATGCGGGAATGGAAATAGTCTATATAAGTGAGATAATCCAAACACTGCAACACAAAATGGGAGGGGTCGTATAACAAGCAGGCACGGGGGTGTTGATGAACTTTATCTAGAAACATTTCATAACTCACTCCGTCGTGCAGGTCTTCGCCTGGATGAATTTCATAGCAAAGATCTACACCATTTTCATCAAACACATCCAGTATAGGTTTCCAGCGATTGGCCAATTCGGTAAAGCCGGTTTCTACCAGTCCGGCTGGGCGCTGAGGCCAAGGGTAAACCGTATGCCAGAGTAGGGCGCCACTAAAAGTTGCGTGGGCATCCAGCCCTAGATTGCGGGAAGCCTGTGCAGCATATTTCAGTTGTTGCACTGCCCATTCGGTTCGTGCCTTAGGGTTATTTCTAACAGTATCGGGGGCAAATCCATCAAATAAGGCATCATAGGCGGGGTTTACGGCCACCAATTGTCCCTGCAGATGGGTAGATAATTCGGTGATTTGTAAGCCTGCACTTTCTACTATTCCTTTTACTTCGTCGGCATAGGTTTTACTTTCGGCCGCTAGTTGGAGGTTGATGCAGCGACTGTCCCAAGACGGAATCTGTACGCCCACAAAGCCCAGTGAGGCTGCCCATTTGCAGATACTTTGCAAAGAATTAAAGGGAGGCTGGTCGCCCATAAACTGCGCAAGAAAAATAGCAGGTCCTTTGATGGTAGTCATGGTGTATGAGGTTAATGTTTGAACAATTTAAACATTGAAGGGCGTCCACTTTTCATTCGATGCGCCGGATGCCACTACATTGTCTATAAATGCCATTCCCCTTACGCCATCATCAGCTGTGGGAAAGTCCATGGCTTCGGCACTTGCTTCGGTTCCCTCAATTCGGGCTGTAAGGGTAAGTGCGAAGTTGCGGTAGATATTGGCAAAGGCTTCGAGGTATCCTTCGGGGTGACCGGCAGGGGTGCGACAGTTTTTTACGGCATAGCTCGACAGGCGATCGCCGAAATTGCCGCCCGCTCGTAAAATTTGGGTGGGCTGGTGCAGCCATTTTACTAGTAGGGTATTGGGTTCTTGTTGGGCCCATTCAATACCGCCTTTTTCTCCGTAGATTCTTATTTTCAGGGCATTTTCTTCGCCAGCTGCTACCTGAGAAGCCATTAAAACGCCCGCAGCTCCATTATTAAATTTAAGCAGCACATTGCCATCGTCGTCTAGGGCCCTGCCGGGTACCATAATGTTTAAATCGGCACAGAGGTGGGTGATTTGAAGGCCCGAAATATATTCTGCCAAATGCGCTGCATGGGTTCCGATATCTCCCATACATCCGGCTTTACCCGATTTGGTGGGATCGGTTCTCCAGGCGGCTTGGGCATTGCCTTCCCGCTCAGAAAGCTGGCTCAGCCATCCTTGGGGGTATTCCACCCATATTTTTCTAATGTTGCCAAACACGCCGTCCTTAAACATGGCCCTGGCTTGTTTTACCATGGGGTATCCCGAATAAGTGTGGGTTAGGCAAAGAAGCAGGCCTTTTTCCTTAGCTTTTTGCTGCAATTGTTTTGCTTCGTCGAGTGTGAAGGTGATGGGCTTTTCAATTACCACATGAAAACCATGTTCCAGGGCCATCATGGCAGGGGCAAAGTGAACGAAGTTGGGGGTAACAATGGTTACAAAATCCATTCGTTCTTCTGCTGGGAGTTGAGACTCTTGTTGGATCATCTCCTGATAGCTGGTGTAGGTTCTGTTTACCGGCAGCATCAGCTTTTTTCCTGATTCAATGGCTATGTTGGGGTCGGCACTGAGTGCCCCACAGGATAACTCAATCAGCCCGTCGATGCCGGCAGCCATGCGGTGGATAGCTCCAATAAAAGCATCTAGGCCACCGCCAATCATGCCCATTTTTAGTTTTCTATTCATTTAATGTTATTTGATACAGTCAGATAAGGAAAAAGGGGATTCCACCATATATCGGTAAAAATACCTTCTTCACTGAATAATTGATGCGGGAATAAAAATAAAAATTATATTTAACCCGCGATTGTTTTTTTCACTAACCATATGAAAGTATGCAACCTACTCCCCAACGTAATCAATTATTTGTAGCCAGTTGCTTGGCTTTGCTGGTAACATCTTTATCATTTGGAATTCGGGCGGGAATTTTATCCCGCTTAGGGGTTGAGTTCGAACTCAACACCGCACAGCTAGGCACCATCGCTTCCACTGCTTTTTGGGGATTCCCGCTGGCGGTAATAGTAGGTGGATTTATAGTAGATATTATTGGTATGAAAAAGCTATTGCTATTAGCATTCGCTTTTCATTTACTAGGCATTTTATTAACTGTATTTGCCTCCGGCTACTGGACCCTCTTCTTTTCAACCCTGTTAATCGGAATTGCCAATGGAACCGTTGAAGCAGCTTGTAACCCACTGGTAGCAACCATCTACGCAGACAATAAAACCACCAAGCTGAACCATTTTCATTTGTGGTTCCCGGGTGGAATAGTTATTGGCACTTTGCTGGTATTTTTCTTAGACAAAGCAGGTATCGGCTGGCAAGTGCAGGTTGGTTTGATGGCTATCCCAACCTTGCTCTATGGATTTTTATTTAACAAATTATCCTTCCCGGTAACAGAGCGCGTGGCTAGTGGTATTTCTTCTGATACGATGTATAAGTCGTTGCTGAATCCTCTTTTTTTAGTGATGATAGTACTGATGTTTGGAACCGCCATTACAGAATTATTTACTGGCCAATGGATAGATGTGCTATTAAAAAATGTATCCGATAATGCCATTTTGTTGTTAACCATAGAAACAGGCATCATGGTAATCGGCAGAGGGTTTGCCGGGCCGGTTGTTCACAAGTTTTCTCCAACCGGGGTTTTGCTGATGTCGGCTATTTTGTCGGCATTGGGTTTATATATGTTGGGCCATACCACCGGAAATCTTTTGTTTTTGGGTGCGGTGATTTTTGGTATGGGGGTTTGTTATTTCTGGCCAACCATGTTGGGATTTGTATCTGAAAACATGCCAGAAACCGGAGCCGTAGGTCTTAACCTTATGGGGGGAGCTGGTATGTTTGCTGTGGCAGTATATACCTTTTTCATGGGCGACTATTACGATCGCCTGCTGAGTAACCACTTACCTGCAGGAACAGCAGTAAATCAGGCTACACCAGAGATGTTGAATGAAGCCAAGAAGTTGGCCGGCCCTGAAGTGCTGAACGTAACCTTACTTATTCCGGTGATATTGGTAGGGGCATTTACCCTTTTGTTTTTCTATATGAGAAACAAAAAAACAACAGCAGCTATCTGATAAATATAGATACCATGAAAACAAGCAGAAGAAAAGTTATTCAAAATATGCTGGCCGGTTCTGCGGCGGTAGCAGCGGCACCCTTTCTTAAGGCAAATGCCGCTCCTCAATCTACCCATATGTTAAAAGGTAATATTCATCATTCTGTTTGCCGCTGGTGTTTTAGCGATACCCCGCTCGATGTACTTTGTGCTACTGCCAAAGAAATAGGACTGGTAGGCATCGATCTGGTGGGCCCAAAAGATTGGGATACGCTGAAAAAATATAATCTGGTATCTACTATGTGCAATGGCGCGGAAATCAGTTTAACCAAGGGCTGGAATGATCCGCAATACCATACACAACTGATCAAAAATTATACCGAGCATATCGAACTGGTAGCTGCCGCGGGATATACCAATTTGATTTGCTTCAGTGGCAGCCGAAACGGAATGCAAGATGAAGTGGGTTTGCAAAACTGTGCCGAGGGACTTAAACAAATTATGTCACTCGCCGAAAAGAAGGGCGTAGTAATTCATATGGAGTTGCTGAATAGTAAAGTAGATCACAAAGATTATATGTGCGATAAAACTCCTTGGGGGGTTGAGTTGTGCAAGCGAATCGGATCTCCCAATTTTAAGCTGTTGTACGATATTTATCACATGCAAATAGATGAGGGTGATGTGATACATACCATCCGCACCTATCATCCGTATATCGGGCATTATCATACCGCCGGCGTTCCGGGGCGGCATGAAATTGACGACACGCAGGAATTGTATTACCCGGCAATCATGAAAGCAATTGTAGCAACCGGATTTCAGCAATATGTTGCGCAGGAATTTATTCCAGCCAGTACAGATAAGCTGGGCTCTTTAAAAAAAGCAATTCAGATTTGTGATGTTTAAACGACTAAACCCGATCAATAAATAAAATACCAACTATGGCTGAACAAACATTTGATGCAATTGTAGTGGGCTCCGGTATTAGCGGAGGCTGGGCTGCTAAAGAGCTAACCGAAAAGGGGCTCAAAGTATTGATGCTGGAAAGAGGCAGAAATATTGAGCACATAAAAGATTATGTAAACGCCAATAAAGAGGCATGGGATTTTCCACACCGGGGTAGAAAAACCCAGGAAATGATTAAGGACTATCCGGTGCTGAATCGCGATTATCCTTTGAACGAAACCAATCTCGATTATTGGGTAAATGAAAAAGAAAGTCCGTACACAGAACAAAAGCGGTACGACTGGTTCCGCGGCTACCATGTAGGGGGTCGTTCGTTGATGTGGGGCCGCCAGAGCTATCGCTGGAGTGATTTTGATTTTGAAGCCAATGCCAAAGATGGCATAGCAGTAGACTGGCCGGTACGCTATAAGGATATCGCTCCCTGGTATGATTATGTAGAAAAATTTGCCGGCATCAGTGGTAATCGGGATGGATTGGTACAATTACCCGACGGACAGTTTTTGCCTCCGATGGATATGACCTGCGTAGAGAAAGATGCTTCTAAGCGTTTGAAGGAATATTACAAAGGTGCCCGCCAGATGATTATTGGCAGAACGGCTAATTTAACGGTACCTCATGAAGGCAGAACGAATTGTCAGTACCGCAATAAATGCTGGCTGGGATGTCAGTTTGGAGCTTATTTCAGCACACAATCTTCTACATTGCCTGCCGCACAAAAAACGGGCAATCTAACGTTACGCCCTTGGTCGATTGTTACCAAAATATTGTACGATAAAGATAAAAAAAGAGCAACCGGCGTAGAAGTATTGGATGCAGAAAACAATCAAACCTATGTGTACAATGCAAAGATTATTTTTCTGAATGCCAGTACATTCAATAGCTCCTGGATTTTGATGAATTCTGCAACAGATATCTGGCCCGAAGGATTAGGCAGTTCGAGTGGAGAGTTGGGTCACAATATCATGGACCACCACCTCGGAGTAGGTGCTGGCGGAAAAGTGGATGGGTATGAAGACAAGTATTACTATGGCAGAAGAGCCAATGGTATTTATATTCCACGATTTAGAAATTTATTTGGCGACAAACGCGATTATCTGCGTGGATTTGGTTACCAGGGTGGCGCCAGTCGCGAAGGCTATCGACATGAAGTAGCAGAATTGAGCATTGGCGGTGCTTACAAGGATGCACTTACAGAACCAGGTTCGTGGACGATGGGTATCATGGGCTTTGGAGAAATCATTCCTGATCATGCCAACAAAATCACGTTGGATAAAAACAAGAAAGATAAGTGGGGATTACCGGTATTGTCGTTCGATGCAGAGTTGAAGGAGAATGAATTGAAGATGCGGAAAGACATGCAGGAAGATGCCAAAGAAATGCTGGATGCTATGGGCGTGAAAAATATCAATGGTTATGATGCCAATGGCATTCAGGGAAGAGGCATTCACGAAATGGGAACAGCCCGTATGGGAGCCGATCCAAAAACTTCGGTGGTAAATAAAAATAACCAAGTATGGGATGCGCCTAACGTGTTTGTAACGGATGGTTCGTTTATGACTTCTGCCGCCTGTGTAAATCCATCCTTAACCTATATGGCATTCACCGCAAGGGCTGCTGAATTTGCAGTTTCCGAATTGAAAAAACAAAATCTGTAATCACCCTTAATAAATTAATCATTATGAATAGAAGAGAAGCCATATCCAGCGTAACACTATTATTAGGAGGTACGCTTTTGGGGGCAGAAGCTTTTTTGGCGGGCTGTAAAAGCCCCTCTGCTGATTTGTCACTCAGTTTTTCAACCGACGACATTAGTTTTTTAAATGAAGTAGCGGACACTATTTTGCCGGCCACTTCTTCACCCGGAGCTAAAGAAGCAAAAGTGGGCGATTTTATGACGGTTATTGTGAAAGATTGTTACGAAGGGAAAGACCAAACCATCTTTAAAGAGGGCATGAAAAAATTACAAGAAGCTTGTAAGAAGTCTTGCGGTAAAAATTTCCTGGAAGCTACGCCAGAGCAGCGCCACGATTTACTGGTTGCATTGGATAAAGAGCAGAAAGAATATCAGGACAAGAAAAAGCCGGAAGATCCTACCCATTATTTCCGCATGATGAAGGAGTTAACGCTATGGGGTTACTTTACTTCTGAAATTGGTGCAACCAAGGCCTTGCGTTATGTGGCAATACCCGGAAAATATGAGGGATGTATACCTTATAAAAAAGGAGATAAGGCTTGGGCAACCTAGTTGGTATGAACGTATTGTCAATTCAATTTTTCGCATTTTTATAAAAAGAAAATATGTCTATTAACAGAAGATCATTTATGAGAAATTCAACGTTGGCTGCAGCAGCCGGGTTGAGTTTCCCCTTGCTTTCCAAAGCAGCCCAGGCCACCCAGTTTTCCGAAAGCGCCGCAGCCTTGCCATTTGGCATACAGTTGTGGACGGTGAAAGAAGATTTATCAGCGAATGCAAAAGATACGCTGGCCAAGTTGTCGGCCTATGGGTACAATCAGATAGAAAGCTTTGAAGGCCCAAAAGGAATGTTTTGGGGATGGAAGCATACCGAGTTTAAAAAGTATATGGATGATTTGGGCATGAAAATTATTTCCAGCCATTGTAATCATCTGGCAAACTTTGAGCAAAAAGCTGCCGAAGCTGCAGAAATTGGCATGGAATATTTGATTTGCCCTTGGAAGGGTCCGCAGAAATCAATCGACGGGTTTAAAAAAGCAGCTGAAGAGTTTAATAAGGCCGGAGAGATTTGTAAAAAAAATGGTATCCGCTTTGCTTATCATAACCATGATTATTCATTTAAGGAAATCGATGGCCAGGTGCCACAAGAAGTGATGATGAAGGAAAGCGACAAAGCCCTGGTTGATTTTGAAATGGATATTTATTGGGTAGTAGCTGCCGGAGAAGATCCAATCAAGTGGTTTAAAAAACACCCCGGACGGTTTAAACTTTGTCATGTAAAAGACCTGAAGCAAACCGACAAAGGCCACGAATCTGTGCAAATTGGAAAGGGCAGTATTGATTTTCCAACTGTATTAAAAGCGGGGATTAAGTCTGGCTTATCTCGTTTTATTATAGAGCAGGAAGCCTTCACCGGAACGAATCCTTTAGAAAGTTCGGTAGCAGATGCGGGATATATGCGTGGGTTGAGAGTGTGATGCTACAATACATTACTGCATAAAAAATACCACTCAATTTGAGTGGTATTTTTTTGTAATGAAGTTAGATTGAAAGCTAGATTACACACCCAAGCTCCAACCCTCTCTATATGTGCGTTTTACAAACTGATTCGCTTCATCAAAATTGGTGATTCGCATGTTCGGACCATCCCACATCAGTTTGATGTTTCTTCCGGGGTAAGACTCTTTCCCTTTAGAATCTTTTCTAGCTACGAAATAGCTTCTGATAGCGAGATTTCCCATTAATACACTTTCCGTAAGAGGGCCAGCGATATCGAACTTAGAGCTGAGGTTATTTGATTTTTCGCTGCCATAGCCATCTAGCGCAGCTTCTACCCAGGCAGCATAATGTCCGTTGTCTCCCTTGGGTACGCGTGCCACTGTTTGGGGAACTTTGGTTTCGGCAGTACGGGAAGTGGGCAATAATTTTGGCATTACACCATAAGTGCCACACATCATCTTTCCTTTGGTTCCCAAGAAGATGGCGCCATTTCCTCCGTCGCCCATCATTTCATTGGGACCCAGCTCTTCGGGGCGTACTGGTTGCATACCGCCATCCATCCAATGTAATTTCACATCGGGCTTGCCATTTTCACCTTTAAAAGTGAGGGTAATATAAGAAGATACCGGACCAGAATCAGGATAAAATCCCCTCGTCCAGTTTTCAACATAAGGGGTAGCAACACTACACTCGGCTGAAATCGGATAGCCGAGACCTAATACTGCAAATGCGGGGGCCATAATATGACAAGCCATATCACCCAACGCACCGGTACCGTAATCCCACCAGCCTCTCCAGTTAAAAGGAATCAATTTATCTACATAATCCCGATAAGGCGCAGTGCCTAACCACAGATTCCAATCGAGCCCTGCAGGCACCGGTGGTTTTTCTTTCGACCAAGGAATGCCCTGCGGCCATACTGGTCGGTCGGTATAGCAGTAAATGGTATGCACATCTCCTATGATGCCAGCATTGTACCAATCTTGTAATTGACGAACGCCGTCTCCGGATGCGCCTTGGTTGCCCATTTGGGTAACTACTTTATAATCGTGGGCGGCTTTTGTTAATACGCGGGCTTCGTAAATATCGTGGGTTAGTGGTTTTTGAACATACACATGTTTGTTCAATTGCATGGCTCCCATTGCCACCACCGCGTGCATATGGTCGGGGATAGAAACAGAAACTGCATCAAAGTTTTTATGCTCCTTGTCTAGCATTTCGCGATAATCAGTATACACCTTGGCTTTTGGATAACGCGAAAGGCTTTTGGCGGTTTGACGCGAATCTACATCGCACAAAAATCCAATTTCTGCTTTTCCGCTCTGATAAAAATTCCAGAGATCGCTTTCTCCTTTTCCGCCGGCACCAACACCTGCAACGATTAATTTATCGCTCGGCGCTAAAAATCCACGACCGAGCACATGTCGGGGCACAATGTAAAATCCGGCAGCTGCCAAAGCTGCATTTTTAATAAAACCCCTGCGCGAATCGGGCTGGGCATTAGTGGGTAAGTTTTTCTTTTTCATGGGGCGAAACAATTAAACAGTTTTTAGAGGTATGAATGTACCTATTTTATCTAAAAATCAGAACAGATTTTGATTATTTACTTACTTGGAAAGGTTGTTTTTTTTATAAGATAAGGCCAGGCAGAACTAACTCACGCCATATTTGTTAACTTGTGTAATAAAATGGTGCATATGGAACTTTCTTCATTGAGTGATATGCGTAGATATTTTGAATCAGGCATTACCCTGCCCTACGCATTTCGTAAACAGCAATTGCAATCTTTACAACGGGCGATTGAGTCCCACGAAGAAGATATATACAAGGCACTTGCCGCCGACTTGAAAAAGAGTCGGGAGGAGGCATATGCCAGCGAAAACGGGTTTACCCTTGAGGAGTTGAAAGTGACCCTTCGCAACCTGAAAGAATGGATGGCACCTGAGGGGGTTCCTACTAACCTGTTTAACCTGCCTTCGCGAAGCTATATTCGGAAAGAGCCACTAGGCGTGGTTTTAATCATTGCTCCCTGGAACTATCCCTTTCAACTTTTATTAACTCCCCTAATCGGAGCTATTGCCGCAGGTAATTGTGCCGTGGTAAAACCCAGTGAGTTTGCACCTGCTACTGCCGAGGTAGTGGGTAGAATAATTAAGCAAGTATTTCCCCCCGAATATGTTTTGTTTGTGGAAGGTGATGGCGCTTCTGTAATTCCTGATATGATGAAGGGGTTCCGGTTCGACCATGTTTTTTATACCGGCAGTACCCATGTAGGAAGAATCATTTATCAGCTGGCAGCAGACAAATTAGTTCCTGTAACCCTAGAACTGGGCGGGAAGAGTCCTGCTGTTATTGAAAACGATGCCAACCTTGCTGTTTCTGCTCGCAGAATTACTATGGCCAAATTTATGAATGCGGGTCAAACCTGTGTGGCACCCGACTATGTGTTGGTACCCGATAATTTATTGAAGCCTTTTGCAGAAGAAGTTTCCAAATGTATCCATAAATTTTACGGAGAGGATGTTGCCAACAGCAATGAGTATGGAAGGATTATCAATCAAAAGCAATTCGATCGGATTAGCAGTTATTTGCATTCAGGAACTTTGCTCAGTGGCGGCAAAACCAAGCGGGATGATTTATATATTGAGCCTACCTTGCTTTCGGATGTTTCGCTGGATGCGCCAGTAATGAGCGATGAAATATTTGGCCCCGTATTGCCGCTCATTCCCTATACTACCCGCGAACAAGCAAAGTCGGTTATTGCAAGAAATCCGAATCCCTTGGCTTTTTATGTGTTTACCGAATCGAAAAAAAAGGCCCGCGAATGGCTGGATGCGGTTCCTGCGGGAGGTGCTTGTGTGAACAATGCTAATCTACATCTTTCCAATATGGATTTACCTTTTGGAGGTGTTGGCAATAGCGGCATTGGAAGTTATCATGGAAAACAGAGCTTTGCTGTTTTCTCCCACTATAAATCCGTAATGCGAACGCCCACCTGGTTCGACCCTGCTATGAAGTATCCTCCTTTTAAGGGTAAACTTTGGTTGCTGAAAAAATTAATCGGCTAGTACCTTTTGAAAAGGCTGCTGGTATAAATAGATAAAATATGATCAGAAAGATTGGTGTGTTGTTGTTAATAGTTGCAGCAGCCCTTTATATAATTAAAAGAAAAGACATGACCTGGCGACAATCCATTCTTCGAACCGTTTACCCCCTGCTTACCTTGAAAGAAAAATGGTTTCCCAGTGAGCAAAACCGACTTAAAAACGAGCTTGCGAAGCAGCCAAACCTAACTTTTTATTCATTGCAAGCTAAACGGAATGATGGCAGCGAAATGGCTTTCAGCGAGTTGCAGGGGAAAACCGTGTTGGTAGTGAATACTGCCAGCGACTGTGGATATACGGGGCAATACGAAGAGCTGGAAAAATTACACCAGTTGCACAAAGACTTAATAATTCTCGCCTTCCCGGCGAATGATTTTAAACAGCAGGAAAAAGGCAGTGATGGGGATATTGCCAACTTTTGTAAGGTTAATTACGGAGTAAGTTTCCCGTTGATGGGCAAAACCAGTGTGGTGAAAGGAAGTACGCAACACCCGGTTTTTCAATGGCTATCGGATGCTGCCAAAAATGGATGGTGCAATAAAGCACCTGTTTGGAATTTCAGTAAATATGTAATTAATAAAGAGGGAGTGCTTACCCATTTTTTCTCGCCCTCTGTTTCGCCTTTATCGGATGAAGTTTTGGCGGCTATAAAGTAATAGCTCCAAAGTTTATTTTACACCGGACACTTTTCATGATAGTTTATCAACTCAATCGGCGTATGCTGAAAAGTATATCCCTGATAGGTTCGATACACTTCATCCAACACCGCTACGATATCTTCTTCCGTCATTAAAGTAACCAGTCTGCCTCGGAATTCTTTGATATTGGGAAGCCCCTTCAGATAATTGGCATAATGCCTTCTCATCTCAAAAATACCCACCATAGGGCCCTTCCACTCTAAGGATTTACGCAAATGGTTGCGGCAAACTTCAATGCGCTCTTCGAGAGTAGGGGATGCCATTAATTCTCCAGTTTGGAGATAATGTTTAATCTCCCGAAAAATCCAGGGATAACCAATAGCGGCCCTACCAATCATGATGCCATCCACTCCATACCTGTTTTTATATTCCAAAGCTTTTTGTGGACTATCAATATCTCCATTGCCAAAAATGGGAATATGGATGCGGGGATTATTTTTTACTTCGGCAATCAGCGACCAGTCTGCCTGGCCTTTATACATTTGCGAACGGGTGCGGCCATGGATGGCAAGGGCTTTGATGCCTACATCCTGCAAGCGCTCGGCTACTTCTACAATATTTTTACTCTGTTCATCCCAGCCGAGTCGGGTTTTTACGGTTACCGGAAGTTGGGTGCCTTTTACAACGGCCCGCGTAAGGGAGATCATCAGGTCGATATCCTTTAAAACCCCGGCTCCAGCTCCCTTGGTGACTACTTTTTTTACCGGACAACCAAAATTAATGTCGAGCAAGTCGGGATTTACCGTTTCTACAATGGCGGCACTTAGGGCCATAGCTTCCTCATCCCCCCCGAAAATCTGGATGCCTACGGGACGCTCTTCTTCAAAAATATCAAGCTTTTGCCGGCTTTTCAGGGCATTTCGGATAAGTCCCTCACTACTGATGAATTCGGTGTACATCAGGTCGGCTCCATTATGCTTACAAACCGCCCGGAATGGGGGGTCGCTCACGTCTTCCATGGGCGCCAAGAGTAGCGGAAAATCAGGGAGTTGTATCTTATCTATGGTAACCATGGGGCTTGAAATCGTATGAGAAATAAAACATGCTTATCTTACACCGAATTTGCAAAGGTAAGGTGTTACCCTAATTGTATGATATACCCTAAGAGACTTATTGATCAGTATCCTTCTCAATTGGCCTTGTTGCTGGCGCTTACTGGAGGATGTTTTATATTGAGCGGATTGGCGGTGGCTGTGCTGGGAAAGATAATATTTCACGTTCCGCTTTCCGCATTGCCTGCGATTATGATGCAGAAAGAAAATGCGAATTGGTCACGCCTGATCAATACGATTGTTGCGGCCATTTCATTTGGATTGCCGTCTGTGATTCTGGCGCATATAATTAGTAAACGACCCTATCAGCAACTGGGTTTTAATGCGCAAATGCAGATACGGCAATTTGGTATCGTAGCCCTTATAACCCTTGCCTCAATTTTATTGGCCGGATCACTGGCAGAAATCAATGAGCAAATTCCCTTACCCCAAAGCTGGGCAATACAGGCTAGGGCCATGGAAAATGAATATATGAAAGCCGTAATGGCGATGGCCTATATGCCTACTTTTCTTCATTTTATTTTTACCCTACTCACTGTTGCGGCGGCACCGGCGCTGTTTGAAGAATTACTTTTCCGTGCAGGATTTCAGCCCATCTTTATTGGGATAACCCGTAGTCCATTCTGGGGCATATTGATTACCGCCATTCTATTTAGTGCGATACATTTTTCTTATTATGGATTCATACCTCGAATCGCACTGGGGGCCTTATTGGGGTTGGTATATTATTATGGAAAGAATCTCTGGCTCAATATCTTCTTTCATTTTTTAAACAATGCATTAATTGTAATTCAGTTATACGCTGCAGGCCTATCCGGAAAGTCGATTGAAAAAGCAATGGATGAAAAAATGCCCATTTGGTGGGGCCTGATGGCGATATTTGTTTTGGTGGGGCTTTTCAGGCAATTCAACCGAGCAAGTGCTAAGTATTGGAAAAATCCCCCCTCACTTTTTACTATAAATCAAGAAAAAGATGGCACAGCAATGGGTCAGGGTATTTGAAACCCGTAATCTCGCAGAAGCCTCCATATTGCAGGGGTTACTAGAACAGAATGGTTTGCCGGTTCAAGTATTGAATAAGCAAGACAGTGCTTATCTGATGGGCTATGCAGAGATTTATGTTCCCGAAACCTGCTTGCCGGCAGCAGAAATGATTCTGGCCGGGAATCATCTAAATTAAACCGCCGACAGATTATGGCTTTACAGTTCTCGGTTTTAAAAACACGCGCAATAACGGCTGTTTTTTTTGTGGCAGTTATGCTAACAGGCTTGCTTTGGAATCAAGGAACGTACCTAGTGTTATTTTCAGTGATTCATTTTGGTTGTTGGTACGAATACCGTCAGCTACTATTGAAAATCGATCCATCTTATGCAAAGATGAACTCCATCCATCATAACAGTATGCAGCTTGCCGGTTGGGGTTTTATGCTTTGGGGGGTGAATGATGAATATCGAATAGGAGAAATAATCGTATCGCAATTGGGAGGCTCTATCACCCTTGCCGCTTTATTATTGTTTGTGGTAAATGAATGGATGCGAAACAAAACTCATAACCATCGCTACCCATTGTATGCCGTTTGTGGATTTTTGTATATCTCTCTAGCTTGTTTTTGTATGATGTTGCTCTATGGAAATATGCAGAACCAAGTTTTTCAAGGTAAAAGTCCTCTTACCATGCCCCTGCTGGTTATTGCAGCCATATGGATAAATGATACCATGGCCTATCTGGTGGGTTCTTTAATTGGTAAAACCCCCTTGTCGGCTGTTTCTCCTAAAAAAACCGTAGAAGGAACCCTGGGAGGGATCGTTTTGTCGGTTGCCGTGATTACCTTTTTTGGCGTTACACGAATGCAGCTAGCGGCTGCACCAGTAATCGCACTCACTACCCTTACTACCCTTGCCGGAACAGCGGGAGATTTGCTGGAAAGCAAGCTGAAACGCATGGCGGGCGTAAAGGATAGCGGACAAATTATGCCAGGCCATGGAGGGTTTTTAGACCGATTTGATTCGTTGTTAATTGCAGCTACCCTCGTGGGTTTGTGCTTCTATTGTTGGTATGGGTTGTAATTGTTATTGCACCAACGTGCGTCATTTGCCTATTCCGAATTATCTTTACAGCTTAATTGGTTACTATGAGAATACATCGGGAAGGATATATGTCAATTGCCATAGCTGCCCTCATTTTTGGCGTGCTCAACCTAGCTAATTTTTCGTTGCTAAGCGATTCTTTTCCCAATGTGGCTTTGCTGATATTCTTTCTAACGCTGGGGCTATTTCTGTTTTTGGTATCTTTTTTCCGCATACCCGCTCGCACGTTAACCATCAACGACGGAAAAATTATTTGTCCGGCCGACGGTAAAGTAGTGGTGATTGAAGAAGTAACCGAGGAAGAATATTTTAAAGACAAGCGCCTGCAGGTAAGCATATTTATGAGTCCTGCCAATGTGCATGTAAACCGGAATCCGGTTTCCGGAGAGGTCATTTATAACCAATATCATCCCGGTAAATATTTGGTAGCCTGGCATCCCAAATCATCAACGGATAATGAACGCTGGTCGGTTGTAACCCGCCACCCCAAAGGAGAAATTTTATACAAACAAATAGCAGGGGCTTTGGCTCGCAGAATCTGCAATTACACTCCGGTAGGTCAGCAGGTTGTACAGGGGGAAGAATTCGGATTTATTAAGTTTGGCAGCCGGGTAGATATCTTGTTGCCTTTGGGTACTAAGGTGGAAGTGCAAATCAATCAATTAGTTAAGGGTGGTGTTACTGTATTGGCGCTTTGGTAAGGCTACGATTTAACAATCTGAATTAAGGGAAGCATTGATAAATTCCGTAACTTTATATTACATTAAAACAGATATATTATGAAAAAAGTACTGGTTTTAGCTACAGCAGCCTTTTTGCTGTTAGGTACAGGTGTTGCCAATGCCTGCGACGGTAAAAAATGCGATAAGAAAGATTGTGGTAAAAAAGAGTGTTGCAAAAAAGGTGGCGAAAAGAAAACAACCACTCCTGCTACCAAAACTGCTAAAAAAGCTTAATCCATTTTCCATGGATCATAGATCCTCTTCCGTTTTCGGAGGGGGATTTTTTTTGCCCGTTAAAAAATATCTTTCAGTTGTTGTAGATGGGTAATGGTGTAGGTGGGAGTAATCTTTGGAACAGCCCCGATATGATTAACAAAAACAGTATCTAGTCCGGCATTCATCCCTCCCTGAATATCTGCTTCTAGGTTATCTCCTATCATAATGCTTTCATCGGATTGGGCTCCTGCTTCTCGTAAGGCATGCTCAAATATTTCTTTGTGAGGCTTGAGACTATTACTGGCTTGGGATGTGGTTACCACCCGAAAAAATCCGGAAAGATTGGCGTTTTTCAGCTTATTATGTTGTACCTGCTCAAAGCCATTGGTAACAAGGTGAAGGGCATAATTTTTTTCAGACAGGTATTGAAGAATTTCTCTAGTATAAGGAAATAAATTTTTTTTCGTGGGAAGCACTTCTAAAAAATCTACCGCCATTTTCCGCGCAAGAGGTTCGTCGGCAATTTTGCAATCTACCAGTGCCAGCCACATTCTTTTCCAGCGCAATTCATCCTGCTTTATTTCTCCGCGGGTATATTTTTCCCATAAGCGGTGATTGTGGTAAGAATACCGCGAAAAAAAACTATCGAAATCGGGCACGCCTCTTTCTTTTAGCCCTAGCGTAGAAAATATATCCAATAAGGTTTCTTTTGAATTGGTTTCAAAATCCCAAAGCGTATGGTCGAGGTCAAAAAAAAGGTGGCGGTATTTCATCCTGCAAAATACATTCCAACTGCGATAGTTATTTGTTATCGCCAAAAAACCTGCAACTTTGTTGCTCAATCATTACCAAAAAAATGAAAGTAGTTATCACAGGGGCTTCTAAGGGAATTGGGAAGGCAATTGCCAATGGCTTTGCAGCAGCCGGGCATGATGTATTGATCTGCAGCCGCGGAGAATTTTCCTTGTATCAAACCCTGGGGGAGTTGCAAACCCTGTATCCCAACAGTAATATTGCCGCACAGGTAGCGGATTTACAAAAAAAAGAAGCCGTAGAAGCTTTTGCCCAATGGGTATTAACGCAGGGTGTGCCAGATGTGGTGGTGAATAATGCTGGACTATTTATTCAGGGCAGTATATCCGATGAACCCGCTGATAATTTACAAAAATTGATGGAAATCAATCTCTATTCAGCGTATCATCTTACGCGCGCTTTATTACCTGCAATGAAAGCGCAGGGTCGGGGACATATTTTTAATATGTGTTCAATCGCTTCCCTACGGGCATACCCGTTCGGGAGTAGTTATGGAATCACCAAATATGCACTAGCGGGATTTAATGCCAACCTGCGCGAAGAACTGAAAACCTCTGGCATCAAAGTGACCGGTGTTTTTCCGGGGGCTACCATGAGTGACAGTTGGGAGGGTTCGGGCGTGCTACCAGAAAGAATTATGCAGGCAGATGATGTTGCCAACATGATTGTTGCTGCCGCGCAACTTTCTCCGGCCGCAGTGGTAGAAGATATCATTATGCGCCCGCAATTGGGAGATTTATAAAGTTGCCAGCAAAACCTGCCAGGCCGCTTCTGTATTCCCTTTTTGTAACCAATCGGCAGCCAGCCGATGCACTTCCTGCTCCATTTCTGTGGGATTTATGGAGAAGTATTGAATAATCTGTTGCAGATGCGTATCTACAAAAGCCGGATTCACCTCGGGTATTTCCGAAACGGCAGCAAGCAATGCCAATTGATTACCGGTAAGCACTTCACTTTTGCGTATACTATCGGGCAAAGCATCTATTCCCATACTGGGAATTGCAGGGGGACGTGCAACCCTAAATTGTGAGGAAGCATTGGCGCGGTAATAATATTCTTCTCCGCCTCGGGCAATCAGATCAATTTTGCCGGCATCTACTTTTCCATCTTCGGTTAATAAATTTTTTTCAAAATGCATGCAGACAACTTCAGCAATTACCAGCTGACCTGCACCAGCATTATCTCCCAAACTTTTTATTTCCATCACCCTGCATTCTAATCGAATCATTGATTCTTTTACCATGGGCGGACGAACTTCCTGAGCCGGTATAGCAGTAAGGCCTGATTTTGTAAATTCATTTACTTCCTTCGGATATTCGGCACTGGAGAGATTCATCGCCTGCACCATCGATTCACTTACCAGATTGATTACTAATTCAGGCACTTCCAGCAAATTTTGAAGTGTATGTTTCAATGAGCTGTCTTTCATTCTGCGAGTAACAGAAAAAATTACCACTGCCGGAGATGTACTGAATAAATTAAAGTAACTGAATGGACTCAGGTTTACTCCCCCATTTGCACTAATGGTACTGGCAAAGCAGATGGGGCGAGGAGCCACCGCATAGTTCAGCCAATACTGCATTTCAAGGGGCGACAATTTGGTTGGGTAAAGTATCATGTGGAGAATCTTCTTTTCAAAAGTAATTCATTTCTGTGGCTGCCCCCAACTCGGATCTATTCAATTGCTGTTGTATCTTTAAGGAGCAAATATTTATGAAAATACGAATCGCTTTTGTTGGCTTACTATGTAGCTTATCCCTTGTTGGCCTGGCATCAGATAGCTGCTGGATTCGAATCAATCAGTTGGGCTATACGGTTCATGGAAAGAAACAGGCAGTCTGGTGCAGCAAAGGAAAAGTAGCCCCGGCGAGTTTTGCAATTATTCATCAACTTACCGGCCGTAAAGTGTTTCAGGGAAAAGTAGATACTTCTTTTGGTGCCTATGGACCTTTCAAGCGTACGGCCCGACTTGATTTTTCTGCTGTACAAACTCCCGGGAGATATTATATCCAATCCGGCAATAGCCGCTCCCCTGTATTTACAATCAGCGATACGGTTTACAATGGTGCGGCTGATTTTTGTCTTCAGTATATGCGCCAGCAAAGAAGCGGATATAATCCCTATTTGAAGGATAGTTGTCATACCCACGACGGCTATACTTTATACGGACCCATGCCCGACAGCACACATATTGATGTTACGGGTGGCTGGCACGATGCCAGTGATTATTTGCAATACTCCGCTACCACTGCTAATGCTACCTGGCAATTACTGGCAGCCTATAGAGATTTTCCGGGCGTATTTGGTGATCGGCATCAGCGGAATGGACTGCCCGGTTCCAATGGTATGGTTGATGTGTTGGATGAGGCCCGCTGGGGAATGGACTGGCTGCTAAAAATGCACCCTCGGCCCGATTGGTTATTTAATCAGCTGGGAGATGACCGTGATCATGTGAATATGCGGATACCGAAGGAAGATCCTTATTATGGAAAGGGCTTTGAACGGCCAGTTTATTTTGTAAATGGCAAGCCTCAGCAAAGAGGCAAGTTTATGAACCAAACAACGGGGGGTGCTTCTACCGCCGGAAAATTTGCCAGTGCATTTGCGCTCGGATCTGAACTGTTTGAAAAAACAGATCTTGCTTTTGCGAACCTGCTTTCGCAAAAGGCGAAGAGTGCATGGGAGTTGGGTCTCAATAAACCGGGATATACTCAAACGGTTTCGGTGCGCTCACCCTACATATATGCAGAAGAGAATTGGAAGGATGATATGGAACTGGCCGGCGCGGCTTTATTTGGTTTGTCGGGTAAGCGCGATTCGATAATCAATGAAAAAAGTATGCGGTGGGCTGAGCAAGAACCGATCACGCCCTGGATGATTCGGGATACAGCCAATCATTATCAGTGGTATCCATTTATAAATGAGGGACACGGAGAATGGGCTCGCTTGTTATCCGGAAAATCCAGGGAAACAATGATTGGATATTATCGGCAGGGGATGAAAATCATTCTCCAAAGAGCCAAGGGGAATGCATTTTTGCGGGGAATACCTTTTATATGGTGCAGCAATAATTTAACCGTGCAGTTTGCTATTCAATGTAGGTGGTATCGACAACTATCTGGCGATACTTCATTTATCGATTTAGAGCAGGCGAATATTGATTGGTTGTTCGGCTGCAATCCATGGGGAACCAGCATGGTATATGGCCTCCCCGAAAAAGGTGATACCCCTGTAGACCCTCATTCCGCTTTTACGCATTTAAAAAATTATCCCATTAACGGCGGACTGGTAGATGGTCCGGTATATACATCGATATACAAAAATCTGATTGGTATTCAGTTGATGGAACCGGATGAATACGCACCTTTTCAAAGTGATTTGGCCGTGTATCATGATGATTATGGAGATTATAGTACCAATGAGCCTACGATGGATGGGACTGCGAGTTTAATTTATCTGTTAGCAGCGTTGCAGGAAGAGAGTAATCATGCACCAGCAGCTGATTATACGCTTCAGCAAGGAGCGGTTGTTCGTGGTAATATTCAGAAAAAAGAAATTGCTTTGGTATTTACCGGCGATGAATTTGGGGAGGGACTTGCGACCATCCGAAAAACCTTGCAAAAAGAAAAAGTGCCCGCAGCTTTTTATTTTACCGGAAGATTTTATCGCAACGCTTCCTTTGCCAATGATATCAAAGGATTGTATCGCGACGGTCATCTACTGGGTCCACATTCTGACAAGCATATTCTGTATTGCGACTGGAAAAAAAGAGACAGTACCCTGGTAAGCAAGGACTCGCTGTTGATGGATTTAAAAAACAATCTCTCTGCCATGCGTGCATTGGGTATTTCGGATGATGGTTTCTCGGGTTTGTATATTCCACCCTATGAATGGTGGAACCGGGAAGTTGCTGATTGGCTGACTGATGAAGGCATTCGGTTATTTAGTTGCACAGCTGGTTTAGGAACCCCGGCCGATTACACCTATCCCGAAATGGGAGCAGCTTATAAGAGTAATGATCAGATATTGCAGCTACTTAACAAGGCATCTAATGAGCAGCAGAATGGATTAAATGGAAGTATATTACTCATTCACGCAGGAGCGGATACTCGACGGAAGGAAAAATTATTTACCCAATTGGAATCTATCATAAAAAAGTATTCACAACAGGGCTACCGGTTTGTTCGCATCGACCAATTGATTAAATAGTATCCTGATTGCTTTTACCATCTGTCTTCTTCAGGAATATCGGTTTGCGGTTTGAATAATTGTCTGGCTTTTTCTCTTTGGGCCAGTCGCTCTAAAATCACAGCCGTAATCAGTTTCCCGGCATCCTCCTGTTGGTTGGCTGCTAATACTTCTTTCAGCTTGTGTTCGCTAACATCCATCCGGTATAAAATTTGAATCAGTCCCTCGAAATTATGTTCAATCATTTCATTCACCTCTGCAGCAAGGGCTTCAGGGGATAGGGCGGGTAAGAGACTAATATCTGAAATCATATAAAATGTGGTAATCAATAATGAGATAAAGGTAATTGCTTGTGGTTGGTTTACTGGTTTTGGCAGGGTTAAAATTTTTCAATCACGCCAAGTCCGAAAAGGGCAAAATCATATTTAACGGGATCTTGCTGATCGAACACTTTCAGTTCGGCGGTTAGTTCCAATGCTGCCTGCCAGTCGGTTGAAGTGCGTTGTAATAATCCCAGCTTTCTGGCTACACGTGCTACATGCAGGTCGATGGGACAAATTAGTTCTGCAGGAGAAATTTTTTTCCAGATCCCAAAGTCTACCCCTTGTTTATCTTTTCTTGCCATCCATCTTAAAAACATATTCAGTCTTTTACAGGCTGAACCTTTTTCTGGAGTGGCTATGTGTTTTCGGGTTCTGTTAGGGGCATCTTCCAGTGAAAAAAAATACCGGTGAAAATGCGTGAGTCTTTTTTCGGTCGGATGGCTGATTTCGGGGTAGGCACCCGACTTGGGTAGAAAGGCAGTTTCCAGACTCTTGTGTTGCTGATAATGGTGTTGCAGAAAATGTACGAAATACAGTAAATCGGTATCGTTAAATGTTCGGTGTTTAAATCCGAGCAGGGCTTGCAAATCGGCAGGTTGATGGTTTTTGCAAAAATCGTAGGGGGCATTGTCCATACGCTGCAGTATTTCCCTGCTTTTGGCAATGATGGTAGTTCGATTACCCCAGGCAAGAATGGCGGCAAATAATCCGGCTATTTCAATATCCTGTTGTAGGGTATAGGCATGGGGGATACAGATGGGGTCGGCAGAAATAAAAGAAGGCTGGTTGTATCGGCGCACTCTTTCATCTAGCAAAGTTGCAAGTGGGTTGTTGCTTCGTTTTACCGGAGGCATAGCAAGGGATTCAATGCGATTAACCGATTGCCGTATTCAAGTCGTCTATTAAATCATCGGCATCTTCTACTCCTACGCTTAACCGAATCAGGCTATCAGTGAGTCCGTTTTTAATTCTTTCTTCCCGTGGGATAGATGCATGCGTCATAGTAGCGGGGTGGTTAATCAATGATTCTACTCCGCCCAAACTTTCTGCCAGCGAGAAGAGATGGGTGGATGACAATACACGTTTTACATTTTCCGGACTATCATTTTTTAGTTCAAAACTCATCATACCCCCAAAACCCTTCATTTGTTGTTTTGCAATGGCATAGTTGGGATGGTCGCTAAACCCGCACCAGAATACTTTGCTTACCGAAGGATGGTTGCGAAGGAAGTGTGCAATTTTTTCTCCGTTTTCACAATGGCGTTGCATACGCAGGTGCAGGGTTTTGATGCCTCTGAGTACCAAAAAGCAATCCATTGGTCCGGGTACTGCTCCACAACTTTTTTGAATAAAGTACAATTGTTCGCGTAGTGAAGGGTCGTTCATTACCAAACAACCTTGAATCACATCGCTGTGCCCACCCAAATATTTAGTAGAAGAATGCATAACAATATCAGCTCCGAGGGTAAGTGGATTTTGCAGATATGGAGATGCAAATGTGTTATCAACGCATAATAGGGCGCCGGCTTTTTTGGCAATGATTGCAGTAGCAGCAATGTCGGTGATATTCATGAGTGGATTGGTAGGGGTTTCAATCCAGATCAGTTGGGTTTTTGGGGTAATTACAGCTTCAATATTACTAACATCTGCAGTGTCTGCATACTTAAACACAATACCAAATTTGGCAAATACTTTTGTAAAAAGTCGATAGGTACCTCCATACATATCATGGGGGGCAATTACTTCATCGCCTGGGCTCAGTAATTTGATAACTGCATCGGTTGCGGCAACACCACTAGAAAAAGCCAACCCAAATTTTCCGAACTCAATGGCAGCCAGTGCTGTTTCCAATGCTTGTCGGGTGGGGTTTTGGCTCCGGGCATATTCAAATCCCTTGTTTACTCCCGGGGCTTCCTGCACATAGGTAGAGGTTTGAAAGATGGGCGTCATAATGGCTCCCGTAGAGGGGTCGGGTGTTGCTCCGGCATGGATATAGGTGGTTGCTGTTTTCATAAAGCAGATTTATGCAAAGATGGGTTATTATCAGAAGAATCGGGTAATGGAAAATTTAAACTACAGATAATTCCTGCATGCTTTTTTGGGCAAATTCTTTCAGTTCAGGAAAGAAATCAGCATATATTTTTTTTATCTGCTGGTATTCGCTTTCAAAAAGTCGGAAAGCAGGAAGGGCATCTTCCAAAAATTTGGCACGCCTCGCTATTCCCTGAAAACTTTTTTCAATCGAATGGATATGGTGATAATTTGCCAGCCAGTTGTGTTGTATCATATAGGGTAAAACCTTCTTGAAAGTTTCGGGTAAGAGGGAAGATTGCGACTCAAGATGAACATATACTGATTGGGAAAACACTTCCCATCCTTCCGTTGGAATTTCTGATGCATCAAGGCTAAGAAAATGATCAAATACAATATCGATGAATGGTCCGGCATACCCGCCGGAGGCGGGTTTTAGTAACTTTTTGGCCTCGCGGGTAGATGGGTGGTTGTCGGTAAAGGTATCAATCGCCCGGTGAAGCTGGATCCCTTTTTGAATGTTTACTGGAAAAGTATATTGATTTCGGCCCTTTACAAAATCACTGATCATATTACCGGTAAGTATATCGGGCTGCTGAAAAGATAAAACGGCGTGGGCAAGATAATTCATGGTTTAATTACTAACGGGCAGTTTCTGTAGCGCCTGCTTTTTGGAGCATAAAATCCCGCATGGTGATAAATGATCCTTCGGGTTGCAAATCGGCTATCAGCCGAAATAATCTTTCCAGTAAAGCTTCTCCCTGAATGCGATGTGTATAGGTAGGTAATCCATAGCCACCAAGATCTATAAATTCCCAGGGATGAAAATATAAACAGCAGTATCCGTCTTTATGAAGGGTTTGCAATACCAACTTTTTATAAATGGAATAGGGGAAGTTTTTAAAACTTAACCAGAATAAGGGGATTCGTAGGTTCGGACTTACCGATGCGGGTACCCGAACAATGCCTGACTGGGTTGTAAGGGTTCGGGGGGCACTTAGGTGATTGTATTTTCCCGGTATCCAGGTTGGGTGAATGGAGGAGTCGTATTGGTAGCCAGCGTTTGCCACCCATTGCATATCTACTGCTTTCATTCGCGGCATCCGTAATCCGGTAACCGGTTGTTGTATGATAGATTCCAGTGCTAACTTTGATGTGGTTAGATGTTCGGGTTCGAACCAGGAATGATAATATGTGTGAGAAGCCACTTCGTGTTGCGTTGCCAAAGCCCGAATGCTTTCGGGGTATTGTTGTGCAAAATGTGCCGTAGTAAATAAGGTGGTTTGTAAGGCAGTATTTTGTAATAGGGGAGCAATAGCATCCAGTCCTTTCTTACCTGCTTCTAGTTGTTCTGAGGCAGTTAGGGAAGTGCCAAATTCTAGGGGCATGTCAAACTCTTCCACATCAAAACTCAGCAACACGTACCGGTTTTTCATACCAGATTGGTTTCTTTTACAATATAGTGGGGGCGATTCTTTCCCTGCATGTAAATCTTACCAATATAAAGCCCAACAATACCCAAAATCATCAGTTGGAGTCCCCCAAAAAAAGCAATGGTAGCGATCAATGATCCCCATCCTGAAACCGAATGACCAATAGTATATGCGTAAATAATGTAGGGGATATAAATAACTGAGCAGAGTGAAAAGAAGAGACCTAAATAAGCAGCAATATAGAGGGGTTTGGTGCTAAAGGAAGTGATGCCCTGCAATGCGAACCGGAACATTTTTTTTATTGAATATTTAGTGGCACCACTCTGCCGAAGCCGAGATGTATATTCGATTCCAATTTGGGTAAAGCCCATCCATTTAATGAGTCCCCTTAAAAAAAGATCCGTTTCCTGAAAACTGCGAAATACCTCTACTGTTTTTTTGTCCATTAGCCTAAAGTCTGCGGTGCCGGGTTCTATATCAATATCCGATAAATTATTAATTACATCATAGAAAATACGGGAAGTTCTTTTCTTCCATAAACTGGTTTCCTTGTGATCGTTCCGAATGGTATATACAATATCATTTCCCGCTTCCCATTGCTGTATTAATTCTGGAATGAGGGAGGGCGGATGTTGCAAATCTCCATCCATCATAATTACCGCATCGGAGGTAGTTCGGTCTAAACCCGCTTTCAGGGCATTCTGGTGACCAAAACTTTTGGTTAGGGATATATAGTAAATATGGGGATGCTGTTTAGTCTGTTCTTTGATGTATTCCAAAGTGCCATCTGTACTGCTGTCTTCCACAAAAATGAAACTGTACTCATAAGGCAATGCCGAACATACTTCTTCTAATTCGCTGATCAGCAAAGGCAGATTCCCTCTTTCGTTACAAACAGGAATAATGATTGATATTGACTTTCGTGGGGTGCCGGGTAGCATGCTGTAAAGGTAAAACTTAATTGCTAAGTACCCTTAGCTATTCGAATTTGCAGATTGATAGTGATGCAATAAGCGCCTTAGGCCCTGTTCCATAGTTGTGGTGGGCTCCCATGTAAGTATTTGTTTTGCCAGCTGAATATCGGCCACCGTATTCATGATTTCATTCGGACGCTGGATGTTTTCACTAAATACCGGGTATTGGGTATTTTGTATTTTTTGTAGTAGGCTGATAATTTCTGCTACACTATAGCTAATTCCGGACCCTATATTGAACAAATGAAACCCTCGCAGTGGTATGCAGGCTATCAGTGCATTGATAAAGTCGGAAATATACAGATAATCTCGTTTGGGCAGTAAATCCTTCACACGAAATTCGGTTTGTTGCAGGGCTTGCTCAATTAGCATAGGAATAAGAAAACTTGCATGCTGTTCTTCCCCGTAAATATTGAAGGGTCGTAGAATTGTTACCGGCACTTGAAAGCATTCGTGATAAAATTTGCAGTAATCCTCTGCCGTTTTTTTGCTGAATGCATAGGGGTTGGGCGTAAATAGCGGTGCTGTTTCCGGAATAGGTAATGCGGAGGGATTTCCATATAAGTACGAGCTGATATAAATCATGGCCGCCCCCTGTTTTCTGCAATACTCTAATGCTTGCAGGGTGCCCATCGTATTGGTTTCTATAAAAGCACCCGGATTATTCCAGCTATCGGGCACAAAAGTTTTTGATGCGAGATGAATTACTACATCGTTTGGAGGGAGTGATTGCCAAGTTGCTGTATGGGTAATTTCTCCCTGCTGGTGGGTAAGTGTTGTAATAGCATAGTTTTCCGCCGGAAGTTGTTGGCAAAGTTTTTTTCCAATAAATCCATTGGCACCCGTTATCAGCAATTTATGCATATAATATTTTGTCCTTCAGCTGATCAAATTTTTCTATGGCTTCCAGATAGTCATCCGGCCGACCAATATCCAGCCATAGTCCCGAATACTTTTCTACCCGCACCGGCAGTTGCTCTTTCAGCAATTGTAACATCAGCTGATCGAATCCATAAGGAACGTTTGCGGGTATTTTATCTGCGGCTTGTCGGCTTACCATATAAATGCCCATACTCACTTCATAGGTGCTTACCGGTTTTTCGCGAAATCCGGTTAACATACCATTATCTGTATCCAATACACCATAATCAATTTTTTCTACTCGCTCGTGAGAGCAGATGGTAAATGAGGATCCATGATTTACATGGCTATCGAAAAAATTACCAAAAGGAAGGTCGGTTAAAATATCTCCGTTCATCACCAGAAAATGTGCAGGCAGCTCATGTATTAATTTCAAGGGTCCCATCGTGCCCAGCGGCTCATCTTCTAATGAATAATTGATGGGGATATTCCATTTACTGCCGTCTCCAAAAAACGCCTTAATCAATTCGGCCTGGTGATTTACCGCAAGCGTAATCTGCTCAAATCCCTGCAGGGCCAGTTGGCGGATAATAACTTCTAATATCGGGTATTCTCCTACCGGCATCAGCGGCTTTGGAAGCACAACGGTATAGGGTCTCAGTCGTTTCCCTTTTCCGCCAGAAAGAATTACCGCCTGTTTTTTCATGCCGATATTTTATACAATGTTACTATTAACCTGCCGTTAGATGGCATAATTATCAGTTTTATAACGGGATAAGTTCTTAGGGTTACTGAACCATTCAATGGTTTTTATCAATCCCTTCTTAAACCCTTCTTCGCCTCCATATTCCGGTTCCCACCCCATTCGCTGTTTCGCTTTTTCATAGCTGGCGAATAGCCTTTCTACCTCGCTTTTTTCGGGACGAATCCGATTGTTATCAGTAGTAAATGTTACCGTTGCTCCCATCAGCGAAGCAATTAATTCGGCTGTTTTTCCGATACTGATTTCAAAACCACTACCCAGATTGGTAACGGTTCCAATTACTTCTTTCGATTCCAATGCTTTTATAAATCCGGCAGCGGTATCTGTAACGAAAGAGAAGTCGCGGGTAGGCGTGGTGGCACCTAATTGAATTTCTTTTTTACCGGCAGCAATTTGAGAAATAAGGGTAGGAATTACCGCCCGGGCAGACTGTCGGGGCCCATAGGTATTAAACGGGCGCAGCACTGCTACAGGTGTTTCAAAAGAAGTGTAAAACGACAATGCAATCTGATCGGCGCCTATTTTGCTGGCCGAGTAGGGAGATTGCCCCTGAAGTGGATGTTCTTCTGTAATAGGAACATATTGAGCAGTGCCATACACTTCACTGGTAGAGGTATGCACTATTTTGCCAACACCCAACTCACGGGCTGCTTGAACAATATTTAGGGTTCCCTTAATATTGGTATCTACATAGGTGTCGGGAGAATGGTATGAATAGGGAATGCCAATCAGCGCAGCAAGATGCAAAACTGCATCACATCCCTGCATGGCTTTCTTTACTCCATAGGGATCTCGAATATCGCCCGCAAACACTTCAAACTTTCCGGCAACTTCTGTTCCACATTCGTCTAGCCAACCCCAGGAGTTAAAGGAATTATACAAAACAAATGCCCGCACGTCAAAGCCCTTGCGCACCAACATTTCTGTAAGATGCGAGCCGATAAATCCATCCGCGCCGGTTACGAGTACTTTCATAATTTTATTTTGTTAAAGTGCCAATCTCTCTGTTATCACGCATCCGATACGCTTCCACTAAAACTATCACCCAAATTACACAACAAGGAAGGGCTTTTAGGGAGTATGCCTGTATAAAATTAGTTCTAATATAAGCAGGAATCAGGTCGGTAGGCGATAAAATAGTAAATAAAAATAACCCAATTAACAATATTCGATAGCCCCTTTTCCAAGGAATTGGTTTTCTTGCCAACCATACAGCTGCCCCAGTAACGGCTAGCACAAAGCTGGGACTTTCCGATGCAGAACTAAACACTACTACTGTAATTAGTAATAGCGACAGGTACAAAAGCTGAAATTCGAACATCCTCCACCGATTCGTTTTTGCAAAGGGCAATAATAAGGCAATGCCTGCCGCTGCTACTAGTTTCATTTCGGGGAAATTATACCAGCCGAAAATTCTTCTTATCATGCCCATGGCAGATATGTCTTGCATGCCGGCATAGGTTGAATTGAAAACGTTTTGTTCATTTCTCTTGGCAATTTGCTGAAACCATTCTCCATAGGTTTGTAAGATGTAATGATAGCTGGAATATACCATCGGCAAGCATACTATTAACAACATCCATCCTATATAAGTGAATGCAAATTGTTTTTTGTTCTTAGAAAAGAAGAAAAACAACAATCCCACTACTCCATATACTTTGCTAAGAGTACCTACTGCAATAAATAGGGTTGCCAGCCAGTCTTTCCCCTCGAGTGTAAAAACAAAAGACAAGATAATAAAGGCAGTAAGCATCGTATTAAACTGAACATTATGGGTAGCCGTCATCATTTCTATGCAGCTGATCCACAATACGATTGTTTTTTGTTCTAAGGAGAGTGGTAGTTTTTGGATGGCAAAGAATAATACAATTGCACCGGCCATTGCCCATAAAAAGCAACCAATGTATACCGGTAGCAAGGCAAAGGGGGCGATGATTAACGAAAAAGCCGGACCATAATTATTGAATGATTCATATTCTAAGGGGTAAAGCTGAAACAGGTTTTTTTGTTCGAATACATGCCAAAAAACGCCCCGGTATATCAAAAAATTGTCGATAGAACCCAGCCCCCTAGTCATTTCTAATAAAACTGCCACAACTGCCAATAAAAACCAAATACCATATACCAAGGGCACTTTCCTGCCTGAAGGCAATGAAAAAGTTTTGTAAAGCCATTGGAAATAGTTTTTACGCATAGTTTGTAATCTAAAGATTTTTTCTTCCAAGTTGCTATTACAAACTGGAATTGTTTTAGTTAGATTTTTTAAAGAAAATCATGATAGAAACACCGGCCGGAAAACGAAGTCCTGCTTTTAACCAATAATAATCCAGGTGAAAGATGCCCGATAGTAGGCGGTTAATCCATCCATGGATGCCTAAAACCTCATGGTCTGACCGTGCCGGCGGCTCCTCTTTTTTTCCTTGCAAGGCATGTATGAATTTAACCAACAAGCGAAAAGCTGCTATGGGTAAAAATAAAAAAGAATTATAGTAAGTGACATAGATCATCTGTCCTTTCAGTGGATCAAGCAATTGTTTTAACTGAGTAGCGGTATATCTTCTAAAATGATGATTGATCTCGTCGTGCGGCCCCCATAAAAACTGGTATGCCGGAATGGTTATAGCAATATGTCCCCCGGGTTTGCACACCCGCCAGAGTTCTTCTACCGCTTTCTGATGATCTTCTACATGTTCAATTACATCAAATGCAGTTACCAAATCATACTGGTGATCATTAAATGGTAATTCGAGTATCGACCCTTGGATGATGGGAGTTTGTAAAAACCCCTGGGTAAACCGGCAACAATCCTCATCGTATTCAATACTCATCACTTCTCCAAATTCCATCAGCATATCTGAAGTAGTACCCGTAGCCGCCCCTACATTCAATGAATGAATTTGCCTCGGACGATTGAGCAGGGTGTTGATTCTTTCCGCCAAAATTTTTCTTCTAACCAAAAACCACCAGTGCTCCCTTTCTAGGTGGTAATAGTCTTTAAAGTAGGCCTGATCCATAGTATGGGGGTGGATGAAAATCCGGGTTTTTCTATTTTGCCGGATCAGCTTCCGCAAAACTACTAAAATTTACCTGCCCGCCCCTTTTGAAACTGGTCGTTATTTCGGGATAAGCATGCCATAAACTCAATTAAAAAATTACCTTTGCGCCTCAACATATATATATGCCAAAAGGTCCTATTTCACAATTCATTGAACACCAATACCGGCACTTTAACGCTGCCGCCCTAGTAGACGCTGCCAAAGGCTATGAAACCCATTTGCTGGAGGGAGGCAAAATGCTGGTGAGCCTGGCCGGAGCCATGAGTACTGCCGAATTAGGCATCAGCTTAGCCGAAATGATTCGCCAAGACAAAGTGGCCATTATCAGCTGCACCGGTGCTAACCTCGAAGAGGATATCATGAATCTGGTAGCCCACAGTCATTATAAGCGCGTACCCAATTATCGCGATCTGAGCCCGCAGGAAGAGTGGAATTTACTCGAAAATCACTATAACCGTGTTACCGATACCTGTATTCCCGAAGAAGAAGCTTTTCGTCGTTTGCAGAAACACATTTATCATGTTTGGAAAGATGCAGAAGACAAAGGGGCCCGCTATTTCCCCCATGAATATATGTATCAAATGCTGTTGAGTGGGGTATTGGAACAATATTATGAGATTGATCCGAAAAACAGCTGGATGCTGGCAGCTGCCGAAAAGAATCTACCCATTGTGGTTCCAGGTTGGGAAGATAGTACTATGGGCAATATTTTTGCCTCTTATGTAATTAAAGGCGAATTGCAGGCTTCTACCATGAAAAGCGGAATAGAATACATGGTTTGGCTGGCTGATTGGTATCGCAAAAATAGTGAGGGCAAAGGGGTTGGATTTTTCCAGATAGGAGGTGGAATAGCCGGCGATTTTCCCATTTGCGTAGTACCTATGATGTACCAAGACCTTTCTTGGCATGATGTACCTTTTTGGAGTTATTTCTGTCAGATCAGCGATTCTACCACTTCTTATGGATCTTATTCCGGAGCGGTGCCCAATGAAAAAATTACCTGGGGCAAATTAGATATCCATACGCCTAAATTTATTGTTGAAAGTGATGCTACCATTGTAGTACCACTGATTTTTGCTTATTTGCTAGGGCATTAATTCAAGGCATCCAAAATCATAGGCATAAAAAAGCCGCATCTTTTGAATGCGGCTTTTTTATGCAAATCAATAGAATTATCTGCCTGGCATATTCAAGGGTGTATCTCTTTTCAGCATGTTATCGCGGTTAGCCATTTCCCAACCTGTATGGAAAATCATCTTCGCTCTTTTTTCCATTAAAGGGAAGTTGATTTTTTCAACAGTATCGGTGGGTTTGTGATAATCGGCTAGCAGCATTCCATCATAGAAAAATAAAATAGGAACTCCTTTACGTGCAAAATTGTAGTGGTCGCTTCTATAATAAATGCGGTTCTTATCGTTGGGGTCGTCGAATTTATAGTCCAATACCAAACCTGTATATTTATTGTTAACCCCTTCATTAATACCGGGTAATTCTGAGCTAAGCTTGTCGTGCCCAATTACGTATACATAATTAAGGGTATCGGCTGTTTTACGCTCGGTATCTACTCTACCTACCATATCGATATTCAGGTTAGCAGTGGTTTTGTCCAGCGGATAAATGGGATGGTCGGAATAATACTCAGAACCCAGGAGTCCTTTTTCTTCTCCACTCACCGTCATAAATGCGATGGTTCTGCGAGGCCCCTTATGTTTTTTAGCGGCAGCTGCAAAAGCTTCTGCCATCTGCATAACAGAAACTGTTCCCGAGCCATCATCGTCTGCTCCATACCAAATTACATCACCTACTTTCCCCAAATGGTCGTAGTGGCCAGTAATAAAGAGGTATTCTTCTTTTTTGTCTGTACCCGGAAGAATGCCAATCACATTGCTGCTTTCGAGAGATTCAGTAGATTTTTGGGCAGCTACTTTTATTTCAGAAATATAAGTTCCTTTAGGAATTTCTTTCCATTGTGCTGCGGATAAAGATCCAGTTCTTCCAATAGCTGCTGCAGCCACATCGGGTGAAACCGAGGCTACCAGAAAGTTATTAGTAGCAGTAGTGGTTGCTGGTGCTTTGATGCTCATTCTGCCCTTCAGTTGGGTAGGGGTTTTCTTAGGAAAATCACTGGTAACCACCCAGATTCCTGCGGCACCGCGGCTGCGGGCTGCATTGATTTTTGCACTAGATACACCGCCCATGCCCCGATTAGCGGGAGCTGCAGTTCCAGCATCAATAATAATTACCAATTTGCCTTTCACGTCTAGCCCGGCATAGTCATTTATTTTTGCAGCAGAATCTACCACGCCATTGCCAGCAAATACAACTGAATTATAGTTCCAGTTTCCGCTAGAAATGGTGGCAAGGGAAAAAGCATATTCTTGATCCCATACAAAAGTTCTTCCGTTTACCATCAATTTTTTATCGGATAAAACATCCTGATAAACGGTAAACAATTGCTGGTAGCTTTCACCATTTCCTGGCTTCAATCCCATGCTTTTAAATCGCTCTTCAATAAAAGAGGCTGCTCTTTTTTGTCCGGGCGAAGCGGTTTCTCTGCCTTCCATTTCGGCGCCTGCCAGAATGGTAAGTTTTTCTTTTAAGCCCTCTGCCGTAATAAGGGTCGCATATTTTTCGGCATCTTCCGGCTTTTGAGCCCAGGCTGTTAACGACAACAGCGGAAGTAAAACACTCAGTAACTGTTTTTTCATGGTATGTTGATTAAATGGTACAAGCGATTTTATTTACCCGATTTTCATGTCTGCCTCCTTCAAAAGCAGTGGTCATAAAAATATGAATCATTTCTTTAGCTGCTTCCAAGCTTACAAATCGGGCGGGGATACAGATTACATTGGCATTGTTGTGCAATCTTACCAGTGAGGCAACTTCATTTACCCAGCAGAGTCCGGCACGAATTCCGCTGTGCTTATTGGCGGTCATAGCCACCCCATTGGCGCTTCCACAAATTAAAATGCCAAATGCGGCTGTTCCGTTTTCAACTAGGTTGCAAACGGGATGGGCAAAGTCAGGATAATCTACTGAGGCCTCACTAAAAGTTCCAACATCTTGTAATGAATAGCCCTCTGCAGAAAGCCATTGCATTAATTCCGCTTTGTAGGCAAAACCTGCATGGTCTGAACCTATGGCAATGGGAAGTAAGGGAGAAAAAACGTATGACATGCTGTTGAGATTACCGCTAAGATAATAGATTAGAAGAACCGGCTGTTAAAAAATATATGGATGGATGAACAGGCTTTTAACTCCATTCTTCAGCTTCTTTTTCCTGAACTTCCTTATATACCCTAGCGGATACCAAAATACTAAGCTCATATAAAAGAAACAGGGGTGTAAATACAATCATTTGGCTCATCCAGTCTGGACTAGGGGTAATAAACGCGGCCACTATCAGTATAATCACCACGGCATACTTACGTGTTTTACGCAGAAAACTAGGGGAAATTATGCCAATCTTAGTAAGTATAAAGGCCAGCACCGGCAACTCGAATGCCAATCCACAGCCTAAAATGATATTAGTAAGATTGTCGATATAATCGGTAAATGTGGGTAAAGTAACAATGGTTCCCCGATTACCCAGTTGAAACCCTGCCAAAAAGTTAAAGGTAAACGGTCCGAGCAAGAAGAACCCAAACGAGGCACCGCAAAAGAAAAAGAAGGTTACCCAGAAAATTACATAGCGGGTATTTTTACTTTCATTTTCTTTTAATGCCGGCTTGATAAATAGCCAGAATTGCCAGAAAATAAATGGGAATGCCATAATAATCCCCCCCACCAATGCCATAGAGATACTACCCAAAAATTGACCGCCAAAAGTGTTGCTTTGCATATTTACCTTAACGGGGGGCATACAAAGTGCTTCTCCCATATGTGCCCAATGGCTGAAGTTGCAGAGTACTCTGTAAGAAACAAAGTCGGGATTGATTGGCCCTGTAACTACATGATCGAAAATCCAATCACGATAGATAAATATCACTACTGCCATTATCAAAATTGCAGCAGCCGACCGAATGATACGAATCCGTAATTCCTCCAGATGATCGATGAACGTCATTTCAGGGGCAGAACCATCGGATTGAGTATTGAATAAAGCCATGTAGAAATTCAAATAAATGCGGTGATAAAGGTAAGGGGTGGCGGGCAATAAAATTGTATAGCTTTATTAAAGTACTTTCATTTTTACTTTTTCTATTCGGGTATCACTAACTTCCAGTATTTCAAAACGAAAGCGATTTATTATTATAAATTCTTTTTGTTTGGGAATGGCCTCATTTTGCTGAATAATATAACCGCTCAGGGTTTCAGAATTCCCATTTGGGAAATCCAGTTCGTATTTCTCATTCAGGTAGTCGAGTTCTAATCGGCCACTGAAAGTATATTCATCATTTTCCAGTTTGTCATCTGTTTCTTCTACATCATATTCATCTCTAATTTCACCGAAAATTTCTTCCAGCAGGTCTTCCATTGTTACAATACCAGCTGTGCCTCCAAACTCATCCACTACCCATGCAATACTTTTTCGTTCTTTGGTAAACTTATTCATCAAGTCGGGCGCACTCATAGTTTCAGGAACGGCAATCATGGGGTGTAAAATCGACTGAATATTGGCGGGTCGGTTAAATAAGTCTAGCTGATGAACATACCCAACAATGTTGTCAATATTGTCATCATAAATCACCAGCTTACTCAGCTGTGTTTGTATAAACTGTTGCTGAAGGGTTTCGATGGGACTAAGTAATTCACAGGCTTCAATTTCGGTTCTTGGAACCAGGCATTGTCTGATTTTAACCATGGGCAAGCTAAGGGCATTTTCAAACAATTCTGTGTTCAGTTCTGCACTTTCCTCGTCTTGCTCTCTGGTTTGCTGAAAAAAATGTTCTAGGTCTATTTTCGAAAAAGCCTCATTTCGCTCGCTCACCCGCACATTTAAAACATAGGTTAGAATCCATTGAGAAGCATTTACAAAAAAATTAGTAATGGGTTGAAAAAGGCCATGAAAAAATTGTGCAATGGGGGCGAATGTATTCAGTAGTGAATCGTTTTTGGCCCTAAAAATAGCTTTGGGTAAAAATTCGCCTAGCAGCAAAACTACTACAGTGGAAAGCAGGGTATCAAATACCAGTTTCAAGTATTCGTTTGGAATTTTCAAAGGGTTCCAGAGCGTCATTTTCAGCAACTCATCAAATAGCAGCCCATAAATTACCAGAAAAATATTCAGTCCTACCAAACAGGTGCCAATAAAGCGTGCCTGGTTTTCCATAAAGCCCGACAATATCCTTCCATTGCGGGTTCCCTGCTTTTTTTTCAGTTCAATGTTCAGTCGGTTGGCAGTAACAAATGCAATTTCATACCCGGCAAAAAAGGCTATGATAATCAAGGTAATAAGAATGCCAATAACAATAACCAGTTCAGTCATACCAAAAAGTTAGCACAAATATACAAACCCTTACGCTCTTCTGTTGTCTAATTCCTTCGGGCTTTTATGTTGGGTAAGGCAGGGGCAGTGGTTGCGGGCGGCGGAGGTGGGGGTGTGGCGGAAGAATCCCTGAAAGTGGCATAACTGTTGCTTTCAATCAAAAACAGGTCTAAGTTTGAAAGGTTTTGGTCGCAGGTCATCCCCTTAAGGCCAATAAAGTAATCACTTCGGTGGTTTTTGCTGATAGTAACCTTTTTATCGGTGTAAAATTTTTCAGTAACCTGATCCCACCACAACTCATCCGTAAACAGGGTGTCGCCCAGTATATTTGAAGCCACAACATGATTTTTCAGTAACACTTTCCGCTCGATTTCTATATAGCTGCCATATTGGGCATCGATGCGGCTGTCGATCTTCATGCTATCATTGTAAAAATCTACATGTAGGGTATTGGGAAATTCTGATTTGCGCACGCCATTTCCCTGATATCGAAGCATTTTTGGGGCAGTCAAATGTGCATTTACTTTTCCGGCTACGCTTAGGTAGCTGTCAATTTGGGTACCTACTTCAACATTGGTGGATTGTTTACCCAGTGCTCTTACTTCATTAATATCGTTTTCACAGCTAGGTAATGTGCATAGTAACACGAAGCTGAGCAGTGGTAGCAGACAATTTTTATTCATCCCCCCGAAGTTCTATGATTTATTTGGGAAAGAAAAGTGAAAATCAGGGCAGATTAGCTTCGCAGATGGCGTGTAATCCCTTAAATAGTAAATAGGGATCGCGGTGCATTGGATGCGTGAGTAGGGCATCAAAAAATACCAGGTCTCCACCGGTAATCAATACTTCCAGGTTATTGTACTTGCTGCGGTAAGCATGGATAATGCCATCAATTTCACAGGCAATTCCTAGAATTACCCCACTTTGCAAGTTCGTGAGGGTATCGTACCCTACCAGTGGAAATCTTTTGGCAGGGGTAGCCATCGGTAGCAGGGCAGTTTGTTCGTGCATGGCCCTGAACCGCATATTCATTCCCGGAGAAATGCTTCCTCCAAGAAATTCATGCGACTGGTTAATAAAATTGTAAGTAATACAAGTGCCTAAACCAATGGCCAGACAATGGTTATGGGGAAATAAATCTACGGCTGCCGCACAGATAGCCAAGCGGTCGGCCCCAATGGTTTCGGGTTTGCCAACCGGGGTAGTAAGCGGCAATTTGCTGGCATGGTTTAACAAGTGGAACCGTGAATATTGTTCCAGCAGCCCGATCGTTTCAGGGGGGTGATTCACAACCGAAGAAAGAATGATTTTATCAGGATGCTCCTTTTTTAGTAAGGGCAATATATCATCCGGTGTAGGCCCCGATAGCACTACTTCTTCCCGAAATACACGATCGGTAAAAACCCCCGCTTTTAAGCGGGTATTGCCAAAGTCAAAACAAATCGTAGTGCTCATAGATGCTAATTTATTCGGGCTCCCAACCTTTTAGTTCCCTGAAATGGCCATTTAGTTTGATTTTTTCTTTCAAGCTTTCCATTTCGGCCATCATAGGCAGGGTGGTTTGCAAATGTCTGCGTAAATATTCTAATCTTTGCCATTCGTCTAATAATTCCAGCAATTCATATTCCTGTTCTAGGGATAAGCCGGCATGGTGAGCGATATCATAGCTACTCAACTCATGATCGGGCAAGCGGAAATTTTTGCTAACATTCAGCCACTTATGCAAATCCCGAATGCCAGCTATTACAGAAGCTTGTAGCCGGGGGTGGGGCTCTAGCCGATTGGCAGGATAATGAACAATTGCCCCACTATATAACTTTTCGGGAATGGATTGCACCATTTCTAGCATCCGAAACAATTGTTCACCCTTTACACGAATATCCATTCTGCCATCATCATATCGGGTAACTATTTCTAGGAGGGTAACCAATGTACCTGTTTCCCGAACCTGGTTATTAATTACCGTTGGAATACCAAAGGGCTTGCTTTCTTCAAAACATTCTCCCATCAGTTGCCGATAGCGGGGTTCAAATATATGCAGGTTGAGCAGCTCTCCCGGGTAAACTACAATGCCCAAGGGGAATAAAGGTATAAAGTTGGTCATGGTACTATTAAATGGTCAATAAATAATAAGATATCGCCATCCGATAGGCAAGATGCAAAAGTTTTCGGTTCTTTACACATTAATTGTGGCGAATATGTTTATTTCCGGGTTTACCATCATACGAAATGCCATCCTGAACGATTATCCTATTGTTGAGGCCATCCAAAGTATTTTGCCAGTTGTAGATGAAATGATTGTGTTGATAGGCGATTCAACCGATGAAACCGAACATCTAATTCGCTCAATTAATAGCTGCAAAATTAAAATTCATTATTCCGTTTGGGATATGAACTTGCGCAGTGGGGGTAAAGTGCTTGCCGTAGAAACGGATAAGGCAAAAGCCTTGATAAATCCACAAAGCGACTGGGCTTTTTACATACAAGCGGATGAGGTAATTCACGAAAAATATCATGCTGCCATTTTACAGGGTTGTGCCGAACACCTGTCTAATACCGAGGTAGAAGGGTTGCTGTTCGATTATCTGCATTTTTACGGAACATACGATTACGTTGGGGATAGCAGGAAGTGGTATCACAAAGAAGTAAGAATTATTCGAAATAATTCTGCCATAACCGCATATAAAGATGCCCAGGGTTTTAGAAAGGGCAATGAAAAAATTCGGGTGAAACCAATACCTGCCTATGTGTACCATTACGGCTGGGTGAAAAGTCCGGAACAGATGATGCAAAAACAAAAAAATGTTAGTCCTTACTGGCTTGGCGATGCGGATATGGAAAAAATGTTGATGATTCCGGCTGCTTGGGACTTTGAGTCGTTTGATTCTTTGGAAAAATTTACCGGCACGCATCCTATGGTTATGCTCGACCGGATAAAAAGAAAAAACTGGCAGATTACGCTAGATATATCCCGCAAGAAGTTTTCTTTTAAAAACAAGGTGCTGTATTATTTTGAAAAAATTACCGGCATTCGGCCATTTGATTTTAGAAATTATCGGGTGATTCGGTGATTGTATTTTTTTTGTATAACAAGTCTTCTAATTGCCAGGTGATGGCCCCTATCCAGGCATGCATCCATACTCCAAATTGTAAGCTAAGGGTAGATTCTACCAGGCAGGTGGCAGCTATGGCCAGGGTCCAGGCAACTGGCGTCCACTGTTTTTTTTGGATGCCCCGGAAAAGCGGATAAAACAGCCAGCAGGTAAATAAAAACATGCCCAATAGGCCTGCGCCCATCCACCAATACAGCCACTGGTTAAAAGGCCATAGAAAAGTTGCCGGAGTATTGGGAAATGCTTGTTCAAAAGAATGTTGCATAGTAGGAGCGATTCCCGCCCATCCTCTATTGGCTCCTCCCTTTTCAGATATCTGTTTATAGGCCAGGGTATTGATAATTCTCCTGGCACCATCCGAATAACGCATATTGCTGGTATCACCGTTATATTGTTGCCAGTCGTATTGGGTATACGCCCATTTTTGTTGCACAGTAGGAAATAACTTATAAGCAGCTAACCCCATTGCTCCGAGTGACAAGCAGAGCAATCCTATTTTTAATAATTGTTTCGGTTTACGTTGTGAAAAGGACAGAAAAATAAGAAAGCAAATCGCAATAATTATGGTAGTTACCCAGGCAGTTCGCACGGCCATAAAAGCGATGGAAGCCAGCAATAGCAGGCATAGTAAAATGCGGATACGGAAAGAAAACTTTTTTAATAGCAACACAAGCATGGCGGTACCACTTAAGAATATTCCAAACCGAACGTGATCCGTATCCATAAAGGTTGGCAGTGATTTTCCAAAACCATACGCTTGTTGCCATTGATCGGATGTTTGGCTGTATTGAACAAGTGCATAAACAATTCCAACCCCTGCGGCTATACTGCAGTACTCAATCCATTTTTGCAGTGTATGGTAAGCAACTCGGCAACAAACATGAAAAGCAATCGGATACATCAGCAGTGTGAGTAGATAATCAAAATGGCTCCAGGTAAAGGGAGCTTGCCAACAGCCCAGTAACCCAATAACCAATACCCATCCACTCCAGATAAGTAAATTGTTTGTTTGTCTCCCATTTTTAAAAATACCCCCGCAAATCCAAATAGCCCAGGCAACTTGAGAAAGAGACAGGATGGCTCTGCTAAAAAACAAGCCGACCAGCATAATTATAAATAGCAGGTTGGGCAGGTTCGGGTAGGAAAAAAAGAGTCGAAGCCGGTTCATCATGTACAAATATCGGGTATGGGCAAATATCAGAATAGCGGTTATATTTTATTTACTAACCGGCAACCACTAAATTTACGCTAAACCATCGGCATGAATTGGCAATTTCTACTATCCGATCTCGCTAGCCCCTCGTATAAATCGTTGGCGAGAGCGATTACTTTGGTAGAAAACCAGTTGGAAGGTTATCTCAGTTTTATGCAGCAGCTTGTGCCCGGAAAAGCATTGATAACGGGCATTACCGGCTCTCCGGGTGCAGGAAAAAGTACCCTGAGCGATGCGCTCATTCGCACATGGGTGGGGCAGGGTAAAAAAGTAGGCATCATTTGTGTAGACCCATCCTCTCCCTTTCATTTGGGTTCCCTATTGGGCGATCGTATCCGAATGAGTTCTTGGTACAATCATCCGCAAGTATATATTCGGTCCCTTGCAACCCGTGGCTCTTTGGGGGGGTTACATCCACAAATTTTAGAAATATGCGCCGTAATGCAATCGGCTGGGTTTGATGAGTTATTGGTGGAAACAGTTGGGGTAGGGCAAAGTGAAATTGAAATTGCCGGATTGGCAGATACCACCGTAGTGGTGATGGTTCCAGAAGCAGGGGATGAAGTGCAAACTATGAAAGCCGGCTTGATGGAGATTGCCGATATTTTTGTTGTGAATAAATGCGATCGTCCGGATGCAGATCAGTTAGTGAAAAATTTGAGAAGCATGCTTGCGCCAGCTTTTGTGGAGGGTGATTGGGAGATTCCCATTCTCAAAACCATTGCTACGCAACAATCCGGCATTATCGAACTGGCTGCTGCTATTGAGCAGCATCATCGGGTTCAGCGAACAACGGAAAGAAAAAAATGGCTATTAGCCGAGAAAGCCTATCAGCTAATTTGTAAATACAGAATGCGGGATATCGATAAGCATCAACTGCTTGTATCGATAGAAAAAGAGATGGAGCAACCCGCATTTAATTTGTTTCATTTTCTCGAAAAAAAATATGCTAATTGATGAATTCCGGTCTTTTACGTATATGGTTAGACACTGAACGGCTTAAGTATCCGCACACGGGTTTGTATCATTTTTGTATGGAGTTAGGAAGGGCGTTGGTGCAAGAAAAAACAGATCGTGAAGAACTTAGTTTTTATCTCCCGGCATCTAAAATGGGTGTTTTTGGAAAGGAAGTAGTTTATAGGAAACAGATAGGGTTGCATAAATACCATCTTCCCTCCACGGATTCCTATCAGGTTTGGCATTCAATACATCAGGGTAGCCAGTATTTCCCTTTTCGGAGATCGATACCGGTAGTGCTTACTATACATGACCTTAATTTTTTACACCAACCTGGCAGAGGGGCTGCTTATATCAATAAATCTTTGGCAAAATTACAACAGAAAATAAATCGTGCAGATCGGGTAGTAGCTATATCTAATTTTGTGTTGGAAGAATTGCATCGCAATCTGCAGGTAAGTTCGGTGCAAACCTCAGTTATTTATAATGGGTGTAATTTTTCTCAGGTGGCTCCTGAAAAACCCGCATTAATTCCCGACAAACCTTTTTTGTTTACCATTGGCACGTTGGCAGCCAAAAAGAATTTTCATGTATTACCTGCTTTGCTAAAAGGCAATGATTATTGGCTGGTGATAGCAGGCATAGCCCATGAAGAAGCCTATCTGCAAAAGATTAAGCAGGAAGCCGTTCGTTGGGGAGTGGAGCGTAGGGTGATTATTACCGGTGCAATTACTGATGCACAAAAGCAGTGGTATTATCAGCAATGTGCAGCATTTGTATTTCCTTCTATTGCAGAGGGCTTTGGCATGCCGGTTTTAGAAGCTATGTATTTTGGCAAGCCGGTGTTTTTATCTACGTATACTTCCCTTCCCGAAATAGGCGGCTCATTGGCTTATTATTTTACCTCATTTGATCCGGATGAGATGCGAAGAACAGTGGAGCAGGGATTAGAACACTATTACCAAACTTCTCCTCAGCAAGCTTTGAAAAACCATGCATTAAGCTTTAGTTGGTTGGCAGCAGCTCGCCAATATCTTAGTATATATCGGGATCTAGCCTAAGCCTATTTAATTTTTGCAAACATCTTTGTGCAAAACAGCCAGTTTCTGAGAGGCGATCTCTTTTTTACAGATAACAACCAATTTCGGTACTTAAAAAAGTAGCGCATTCTCGAAAAATTATTCGCAAAAGAAAAATCTCGGTAAGTCAGATTCAATTGTTCCAGTGCTTTTTTCTCGAATTCGTTTTCGGGTGGGCAGGTATCGTAGAATAGTTGCATTCTATCTCTTATGGCGGCAATTTCGCGGGCTTCTCTTTCTTGTTTCTCGATTTCTGAAATCGGGCGGCTTTTGCCGGTGGCTGCACCAATCAGGTTATTTTCGTGTTGGCGATATTTAACCAGTAGTTCGTTACAATAGGTAATATTTCCTCTGCAGGTTGCGATAAAGGCAATCCACCAATCGTGCGGCAAAACGGTTGGGAAGGGAAGTGCACCCTGTAAAATATTTTTTTTAAAAAGCATGGTATTTCCATAAATGCGACAAAATACTGCTTGCTGCAAACAACTGTTATAAGTGTTGCAATTACTAATATTGGATACTGTTTTTCCCGTAAGTGACAGATCTGCATGGCAGATATAGGAGTCGCAATACACCAATACCGATTCTCCCAAAGACGCATATTGTAATGCAAGTTTTTCGGGAAACCAATAATCATCCTGATCGCAAAGGGCTACCAGTGAACCCGAAGAAAGGGAAATGGCACGCTCGAAATTGCGGATATATCCCAAATTTTCTTTGTTATGATATATCCGTATATTATTATGAATGGCTGCATAGGATGCTAACAATAGAGATGTGCCATCGGTACTGGCATCGTCGCAAATCACTATTTCCATGTTGGGATAGGTTTGCGCCAGCAGACTGTCGAGTTGTTCGGATAAATACTTTGCACCATTGTAAGTGGCCATTACCACAGAAATAAGTGGTTGGGGGTAATTTTCCATTCTAAATCAAATCGGTATATGTTAGATCTACGGTAACTTTATAAAGATAGCTAATCGTATTATAATCATTAAAAATAAGATATATGAGCTTGTTTTACTCGGTTTTATCTTAATTTTTAAATGAATATGCAGGCGATACATTAGTGGAGGTTATTTTTCCAATAACGAAAGTCATTTCTAAGAAGAGTGGAGAAATAATAGATATAGTAAAACTCTACAAATCCCAGGGTGTATAAAAGTGAAAAAAATATTACATTTCTCCAATCACAATGGAGTCACTTTTTTGGTTGCCTTTTCCATAAGTTGAACATGCGCGAGCAGTAAAATAAATCAGGTGCTAACCAAATCCCGGTTGATAAATATTACATTCTCGTGGTGCATACTAAAGGAGAAATTATAAGAGGAAAGCGCTGTGAAAAGGGCTTTGGAAGCGCCTGGGCGCATGTGATCGTGTAGTTCTATTATAAGCATCTTGGTTTTGGGTAACCAGTTTGAATAATTTTTTTCAAACACTTCTTTTTCAGAGCCCTCAATATCAAGTTTTAATAAATCGATACAGCTCCAGTTGTTTATTTGCATCAGGTGGTCTATTGAAAACGCAGGAATACTATCACTAGTAGGTTCGGGCACCTCTTCTACCATAAAAGCACTATCGTCTACATTACTATTTACAATCCGTAAGTGTTGGTTATTGTTCCAAATTCCACCATGAATAGGATAAATGTTCTTAGATGTTTTAATGTTTTTCTCCATCTGCTGAAAGTTCTCAGTATTGGGTTCAACAGCAACTATAGAAGCTTGTGGAAAAAGGTGAGAAAAGTAGAGGGTTGCGAGTCCAATATTAGCTCCCCCATCAATGATGGTCTGAGGCACTAAGGGGAAGTTAATCTTGTATTGGGATTGAATAAAAACCTGCTTAAATGTAGCTTTGTCTGCCATCTTATTCCGCAGATAAATGGATGTGTTGTATCGACTTGAATAGTAACGGCCATCTTTTTTGAATATCCTGCGAAAAAAAAATAACACTCCGTCCTTCCAGCCAAATGCTTTAATGAGAGGAAATAATCGTTTAGACATTGTTTTTTTTCAGATTACAAGTTAACCAATAAATCGCAAACATTCATTCAGGGATTGTTTTCGTGAAAACGGGTGATTTACATGGCAGCCTATTTTTACAATTTTTATATATTAATCAGGTGGGAAAGCAGAATCAAAAAATATTGGTATAAAAGTCTCTGCTTATCGAAAATTTCCCTTTTTATTTTATAGAAAAATTGTATTCAATTACCTGTTCATTCTTATACAATTCCGCAATTTTTTAAATAAATGAAAAGATTGTATTTAATGTTACATAACAGCAGTTCAATATTCTATTTGCACCAAAACCTTATCAGAGTTGGGAGAGGGTCCTCCGGCATCATTGGATTCTGTAATGTTTCTTTGCCATTATCCAGTTAACTTAATGTTACTTACCTAGCTTGGCACTGGTTGAAGAGCAAAAAGAGGTTGTGCTAATAAAAGAAACCGTTACGATTAAAAATTCAACACTTTTTTCCATTTCTCAAATATTTCATCATTGGTTAAAGATGAAGTCTCGTTCAGCGTTTCGTCACATCCAAAAAATTTTGTGTTGGTAAGCTCACATTCATCTTTAACTAAACAGGCTACTTCCCCGCTAGATGAATGATATACCCTCCCGATGCTGTTATACATCGCCTGCTTTGCATTGGTAAATCCAACAAAAGTTACTTTTGGGTTAGACAGATGATGCTTTACGTATTTTTTAAAATAGCTAGATTGGATTACTTTGCCATATATCAATACTTTTTCACAGCCATCTGCCAACGCTCTTTCAATTGATTGATGGGTTTGTTTTCTTTCATCAATATTTCCAATTACACCTGCCACTAAATCCAACTCAGGTTTATTTATTGCAGTCAATGGCTCTTTGGGATTTGGTATAATAGTATATGGACCTTTATACCTATTATGGTAGTTTCTTTGTTCTTCGTGCAAAAAAACTGCTGTATCCCAGTATTGTGGAATATCTGCAATTTCAAACCACCATTTTTCATGACAAGCAAAAACAACATTTTTTACATTAGGTCTTTCAGGTAGCTTGTAGTAATGAGTGAGTAAAATATCATTCGGATTTAATCTTAGTTTTTTTAAAAGGGCTGATTTGCATTTATTCAGATGAAATGTTTGTGGACCATAAAAGATTGTTTTTACCCCTCTTTCATTGAACATATTGGTCAGATTGATCAGAACAGTGGTTGAGCCTCCCACGCCTGAATAACCAGATACGATTTTGATTACGGTATTGCCCGACTTTTCATCTTCTATCACCTCTTTTTCATTTTTCCACCAGCGCCATCCGAAATAGCCCACAATCGCAAATGGTGCAAGGGCTAGGTATATAATAGCAGAATTTAAAGAGGCAGCAGGCCCTTCACCGAGTTGACCCGCAGTTTTAGTGCAAATTGAGCATTGTGCAATCAGGCTATTGCTGAAAAGTATTTCCAACGTAATCAAAGTTCCCATTCCCCATCTTTTCATACCGGATTTTTAGGGTGCAAAGTTACGAAGTTTACCAGAAAAGCCCGATGCATGTGGCTAATTCGGTAAAAATCAGTAATTTACTGTTTAACTTTTTATGATGGAACCCCGAAGAAAATTCTTACAAAAAATGGGTTTGATGGCTGGTGCCTTTTCTGCTGCCAGCTTATTTGAGCAAGCCCATGCAGCAGAATGGGAACAAGCATCCCGCCGTATCAGCCACCTAAGTGCTGGCGAAGCGGCAATGGATGAAGATTTTTGGATGACTATTCAGCAAGCTTATACCGTTAATTCCAACTTGATAATCCTGAATAATGGCGGAGTAAGTCCTTCTCCCCGCGTTGTACAAGAAGCGGTTGAAAGATATAATCGGTTTGCGAATGAAGGCCCTTCTTATTATATGTGGCGGATATTGGATCAGGGTAGGGAGCCGCTTCGGCAAAAATTGGCTTTATTGGCAGGATGTTCAGACGAAGAAATCGCCATCAACAGAAACTCAACAGAGGCGTTGAATACTGTAATTTTCGGGATGGATTTGCAGCCAGGGGATGAAGTGATTGGCACTTTGCAAGATTACCCCAACATGATTCAAGCTTGGAGACAGCGAGCCCTGCGCGACAAAATAAAATATACACAAATCAGTTTCGATTTTCCCATCGAAAGTGACAAGGAAATTGTAGCAGCTTTTGAAAAAGCGATTACTCCCAAGACAAAAGTAATTCATGTTACGCATGTGATCAATTGGGTAGGGCAAGTATTGCCGGTTACTAAAATTGCTCGGATGGCGCATCAAAGGGGGATAGAAGTAATTGTAGATGGAGCGCACTCTTTTGGTTTGATTGATTTTAAAATTCCCGATCTAGAGTGTGATTATTTTGGTACCAGCTTACACAAGTTTTTGAGTGCACCTATCGGCAGTGGTATGTTATGGATTAAGAAAGAAAAGATTGAAAAAATTTGGCCACTAACCTGTAACGACAAGCCCCGGAGTGGAGATATCAGAAAATTTGAAACCCTGGGCACCCGAAGTTTTCCGATAGAACAGGGAATTGGGGAGGCTGTTAATTTTCAAAATGCAATTGGCAGTAAGCGAAAAGAAGAGCGGATTCGGTATTTGAAAAATTACTGGGCCTTGCGCGCAAAGGAAATTCCGGGAGTAACCATCCATACTTCTTTTAAGCCCGAATATGCTTGTGCAATTGCAGGGGTGAGTATAAATGGGATGACGCCCGGTGAGTTAGACAGTGCGCTGATGAGCCAGTATAAAATTCATACAGTAGGGATAGTTTGGGAGAATATTTCCTGTGTGCGGGTTACACCGCATGTATATACTCGCCTACAAGATTTAGATAAACTAGTGGGTGCTTTAGAAACGCTGGCTGCCAAAAAAAATAAAAGCAGCTAATCAGGGTGAAAAGCTGCTATTAATGATTTGATCGAACTACTGTAATCTACCTCTAATTAAGAGGGTTTTACTACCGGCTTAGTTAACTTATTGCTGTTGGCCGGTCTGGATTTACCAAAAGAACCTTTGAATCTTTTTCCTTTGGCTGTTTTTTTGTCACCTTTTCCCATTTGTTGATTTTTTAATGAAGCATTTAGGCAAAAATAGAAAAACCCCGTGAAATACGGGGTTTTTCTATAAAAGGGTAGAAATTAGAGCTTTCCGCTTAATTCTTTTCCGGCCTTAAACTTAGCCACTTTTTTGGCTTTAATTTTAATGGTAGCACCGGTTTGAGGATTGCGACCCGTACGTGCAGCACGCTTCGAAACAGAGAAAGTACCAAAACCAACCAGGGTAACTTTGTCACCTTTTTTCAGAGTTTTTGTAACAGTTGCTACAAAAGAATCTAAGGCAGCATTCGCCTGTGTTTTAGATACGCCAGCATCTTCTGCGATTTGGGCAATTAATTCAGCTTTGTTCATGGAAATGTTTTTAATGGTTTTAATATCAGCAACAAATTTATTCGCTTTTCTGAATGAACAAAATTTTTTTCAAAATTTTTTGTTTCCCTTAAAACCCTTATCAATTATAGGTTTCAGCCAAATTTATGGGCACAAAAGATTTGTTAATTCTTCGGGTATTCATTGAAAACTCAATGCCAGTAAGGGTTTTAAAAAATTTTGTCTTTCGGTTTTGTTTGAAACCCCTGTGTTGGTTTAGGTTTTCAGCACAAAGTAGGCAGTTCTTTTTACCAAAAAACTATCCACAATCAATTCACAACTTCAAGAATGCTTCGGAAACTGATAAATTGGTTACCCCATAGCCTGAAGGCTTCTTCGCGCAATGCAGGCGCACATTCATTAAGATAGGTTTCGTAAAGAGATCTGTTTTGGGCAGTAAGTTGTAAAGAATAAGTTGGTCCTTCCGAATCATCCTGATCTAACAATTGTAGCAGTTGATGTGCACTAAAATGGCCTGTACTCAGTATGGCAGGAATATGTTCTTCCTGCATCCACAAAAGCCAACGCGGAGCTATTTCCTGGCTAACTTTAGTGGTAATACTATAAACGATTGGCATAGTGTAAAATGATTAGGGAATTGAAATTTCTACAAATACCGGACAGTGGTCGCTGTGCTGAATAGTTGGTAAAATAGCTGCCGAGCGAATGTTATCGGCAAGGGGTGTTGTTGTGCATATATAATCTATTCTCCATCCCTTGTTTTGTAAACGAACAGAAGGGAATCGCTGACTCCACCAGCTATACGCACCTGTTTGTGATGGATTGCAATGCCTGAAAGTATCTACCCATCCATCTGCCAGCCAATTGTCCATCCAGGCCCTTTCTTCGGGCAGAAATCCCGATGATTTTTTATTTCCCTTAGGATCGTGTATATCAATTTCCCGATGCGCGATATTATAATCGCCTACGACTATCAAATTGGGCTTATCTTTTTTAAGGGCATTTACATACGCTGTGAATTCATTAAGCCATTGATACTTGTAGGTTTGCCTTTCTTCCCCGCTGGTTCCTGAGGGGTAATAGGCATTAATTAGCGTAAATTTTTCAAAATCTGCGCGAATTACCCGTCCCTCGGAATCACTCAAGGCGGCACCATTTCCATAGAGTATTTGTATAGGATGTATTTTGGTAAAAATGGCTACCCCACTGTATCCTTTTTTTTGTGCCGAAAACCAATAGGTTTCATATCCCAGTGCGTGAATGGCTTCTAGATTAATATTTTCTTTTTCGGCTTTGGTTTCTTGCAAACAAATGATATCTGCCGGATCGGTCGACAACCATTCGAATAAACCCTTTTTAAGTGCCGCCCGAATACCATTTACATTATAACTTATTATGCGGAGTGTTTTCATCTGATGCTACAAGGTAAACTAGTATTTGTAATTGATTACTAAAACTAAGGGTTTTGCATTGCATTTATTGAGGTACTTCAATCAATCTATTTTGAACGCTATAGGTTATTGAATGGGCAATTAATAATAATTGCTGAATAGTGGCGGTAGTAAGTGATTTGTTTTTAATAAGTATTCTTTCGGGTTTGTCTTTCCCATATATCAACATCACCTGTTCGCCCTGAAAATAGATTTCTTTCCAAATGTAGCCGGTACCCTTCATTAGAATACTGAAAGGTTGTTTCAGCAGTTCTCCATTCATTTCTAGTTTTGTAATCAGCTGAAAAGGATTGGGTTGCGGATCGAGGGTAAAAACACTAGATAAATCTATACCATTATAAGATTGATTTAACCAGAGATAGTTACTGTCTGTTCGGGTGGGCTGAGGGTTAACTGAAAAAATGGCGAGTGTATCCTTGTTTTGTAATAAGTAGTTTACTTTTTTATTTATAGGCAAAAATCCTACCAAACTACCTGCCGATTGATAGACTATTCCCATCAACCTAGTCTGATAGGTAACGTCTTGTAAAACATTTCTGCTTTCTCTTTGTAAACAGATAAAATTGTAACCACGGTACTCTTTCAGTTGACTGATCGAATCGAATAACCATTCGGGAAATTCGGGCATTTTTTTGCCATCAATTTTAACACCCGATATACCCTGTTCGCCGTTTCTGATAATTTGAATTCCCTCAGGCAATTGATATTGCCAGGTATTATTTTGAAAACTAGGTACAATTATCTTGCTCGATAGAAAGGATTCTGAAGCAATAAAATTGTTATAGAAATAAACAGGCGGCACTTTCAGTTCAATAAGGGAGGAGGAATTATTGGGATTAAATAGATATTGAATGCCAACTTTAATGGATTCTGTAAATCCGGTAGCCGTTGTGCTTAGAATTTGTTGATTGCCATCTGCGAAAAATCGGTTGAATGGAATGCCGATGGAGGCAGTTTCTTTGTGTGTTAGGGAAATAACAAGCTCATTTTCTTCTATCAGCTGTTTTCTGTAATTCAATAGAAAATAGCTGAGATGAATTATATTCAATGATCTGCGAGATAACAAAGTATCGTTTAGGTAAGTAGTATCCATCGCAAAAAAAGTAAATGGATCGGTTTCTTTGCAGTCTATATATAAATGTAGTAAACTGGTATCCGGCGAAAATGATGGGAGAGGGATATTTTTTTTAAGATCTGCAGGAGTAAGCAAAGCAATGGGAATTTGTGCAGTATCTGTTAACCGAAAATCATGTTCCTTTAGCAAGGATGTGTATAATTGTTGTAAGATTACCTGCTGTCGGTTGGGGTCTAACAAGTATTTCATAGATGGCCCGGAGGTAGAGTAACACCGCATCATCTCCAATACTACTTTTTTCTGGGCATCAGCAGGCCGGCTGATACATAAGCATATTAGCAGGGCAATGGAAGTTTTTTGTAAGAAGTGAAACATGTATTGTAATATTACAAAAACTAAGTCAAAAATTTATTTTCAATTCATCACATGAACCCAGTAGAAAGAATCATACCAGCGAGGGAATCGGTTTACTTAGATGGCCCCAAGCCCAGGATCAATGAGTTTTACTTTGCCTGGGATGTATTCAAACAGTTTATCAAAGGGTTTAGAGCCCTGCACTTTCTAGATCCCTGTATTACTGTATTTGGTTCTGCCCGGTTTACCGAGCAACACCCATATTATCAGGCAGCCCGTGAATTTGGCAAACAAATTGCTTCGCTCGGATTTACCACCATGACGGGTGGCGGTCCCGGTATTATGGAGGCAGCCAACCGCGGGGCATTTGAAAATAAGGGTACTTCTGTGGGCTGCAATATTCAGCTTCCCTTTGAGCAGCACCCCAATCCGTATATGCATAAGTGGATCACTTTCAACTACTTCTTTATTAGAAAAGTAATGTTGGTTAAGTATTCCTATGCTTTTATCATCTTACCCGGTGGTTTTGGTACGATGGATGAGTTGTTTGAAACCCTTACCCTCGCACAAACTAAAGTGATTAATAATTTTCCTATTGTGTTATACGGCAAGGAGTATTTTACGCCCCTCTTATTGGCTATTGATACCATGATTGATAAGGGTACCATTAGTGCAGCGGATAAGAAACTTTTTCTGTTAACGGATGATATTTCGGAAGCGATGCAGTTTATTCAATCCTATATAAAGGATAATTATAAAGTGAAGCCAAGAAAACGGCTATGGTGGTTATTTGAAAAAAGGTAGTATTAGGGCTTGCCAGTTTTTTTCCCGGCCGCAAATGTATAGCCCAAACTTAAAATCAATTCGTAGGTTCCAAATGCCTGGCTGGCAGTTCCCTGATAAACTTTTAATCCCGAATAGCGGGCGTAATCTACTTTGTTCGTGAACTCCAGAAATACATGGCGATAAAAAGTAGCTTTCAAGCCTGCTTCTGCACCTACATTCCATCCACCTAACTGAAATCCATCCGTATTTTTATTTCCGAATAAACTGTTTTCTACATGCGGAATAACAGGACCAATACCTCCCTTGCCGAGAGCATCGAGTGTAAAATTTTTATTGGGGGCCTCAAATAACCGCCACCTTTTTACCAGATTAAACAACAAAAAGTTAGCCCCATTATTTAAAAAATAATAAAATCCGTTCGCTGAGCTAAACAGGATAGAACTGTCTACCCCTCTGCCACCAAGGGTTCCGGAGATTCGAATGGTTTGGCCATCCTGTATAATATGCTTGGTATGGTCGAAGTTAATTTCAAATGCCAGTCCCTTTTGCTTATTGAAGAAATAACCAATCCGGTAATTGTATTGGGGGATGCTGAGGGGGATTTTAAAGATGCCCTTATCCCATCCGGGATTGTCGTGTGACTGCACCTGATGCAAGGTATATTGATTGCTCAGTGCCGGTTGATTTACTTTTACATTAGACCGTGTATACCATTCCTTATTATAACCCCAGGAAAAATAAAATTCTCCTTTTCTTTCACTTCGGGTTTTTTGGGCAAATACCGATAGGGGCAATAAACTACAGAGTAAAAGATACTTCATCATAGGTTCGAAAAATTAATCCAAATTGGGCCGCAACCATTTTTCTGCTTCTGCAAGGGGCATATTTTTTTGTGCTGCATACGCTTCCAATTGATCGCGCTGAATTTTTCCTACACCAAAATATTGACTCTGGGGATGCGCAATATACCATCCGCATACAGAGGAAGCTGGATACATGGCCAGATTTTCGGTCAGTTGAATGCCTGTATGTTCGGTAACCTGCAGCAAATTAAATAGGGGATATTTTTCCGTATGGTCGGGGCAGGCAGGATAACCGGGAGCAGGACGAATACCGGTATAATTTTCTTTAATCAAATCTTCATTACTCAATTGTTCTGTTGGATTATATCCCCACCAGTTGGTACGGGTTTGCAAGTGGAGGGCTTCGGCAAATGCTTCTGCCAGGCGATCTGCCAGCGCTTGCAACATGATTTTATTATAATCATCATGGGCTTCCTCCATCCTTTTGATATGGGGTTCTATCCCATCAATGGTTACTGCAAATGCTCCAATATAATCAGGATATCCAGCATCATCGGGTGCAATAAAGTCGGCCAGCGATAAATTGGGTTGCCCCGGTGCTTTTCGAATTTGCTGACGGAGAAAATGTAAGGTTACCGTTTCTTTAGCATCTTGTATTTGTATGCTATCGTTTTTGCTGTTGGCCTGCCAAAAGCCAACCACTCCATTTGCAGCCAACCAATTTTCTGCTATCAACTCATCGAGCAGAGCGTTGGCATCAGCATATAATCGAGTGGCTTCCTTACCTACAATTTCATCTGTTAATATTTCCGGAAAAGAGCCATGCATCTCCCAGGCAATAAAAAAAGGTTTCCAGTCTATAAAGGAGCGTAACAAATTCAAATCATACGCTTTAAAGCTACGCACCCCGGTAAAGCTTGGTTGGGTTGGCTGGTAGCTTGACCACTGAATATTGAATTTGTTTTTTAGTGCTTCCGGATAAGTGAGGTATTCTTTTACTGTTTTTTTATTATCGAATCCGAATTTTAATTCTGCATACTCTTTCTCAGCATTCTTCAGAAAGATTTCGCGTTGTTCTTTACTTAATAAACTGCCAGCTACTGTTACGCTTCGGGAAGCATCTAGCACATGAATTACCCCATTTGGATATTCAGGAGCAATTTTTACAGCGGTATGCATACGAGAAGTCGTGGCACCTCCAATCAATAAGGGTTGCTGCATCCCTCTCCTTTTCATTTCATGGGCGATATGCACCATTTCATCTAGTGAGGGAGTAATCAGTCCGCTTAACCCAATAATATCTACGCCTTCTTTTTGAGCAGTATCTAATATTTTATCTGCGGGTACCATTACGCCGAGATCAATAATTTCGTATCCATTACAGCCCAATACAACCCCCACAATATTTTTACCGATATCGTGTACATCCCCCTTTACGGTAGCTAATAAAATTTTTGCTGCACCCGCTGCCTCCGTTCCTATAGTACCTGCAGCCAGATGCGCTTTCTTTCTTTCTTCTTTTTCTGCTTCGATATAAGGAGTTAATACTGCCACACTTTTTTTCATTACCCGAGCACTCTTCACTACTTGTGGCAAAAACATTTTTCCCGCTCCAAACAAATCTCCCACAATGCCCATTCCATCCATTAGGGGTCCTTCAATCACTTCTAATGGGGTGGCATAGGCTTGCCGGGCTTCTTCCGTATCTGCTTCAATATAATCGGTGATTCCGTTAATTAATGCGTGGGATAAGCGCTTTTGAATAGATTCATTACGCCAAGCCTCATCTTTTACCTCCACTTTACCCTTTGCCTTTACTGTTTCTGCGTGTTGAATAAGTGCTTCGGTAGCCTGGTTGTTATCATTATTTCGATTGAGCAGAACATCTTCACAAAGGCTTTTTAACACCGGTTCAATTTCATCATACACCACCATTTGTCCGGCATTTACAATACCCATATCCATTCCTGCACGAATGGCATGAAACAAAAATACTGAGTGAATGGATTCGCGTACATGATCGTTTCCTCTAAATGAAAAGGAAACGTTCGACACGCCCCCGCTCACTTTTGCCAACGGCATTTTTTGTTTGATTTCGCGGGTGGCTTCAATAAAGTCTACCGCATAATTATTATGCTCTTCTATTCCTGTTGCAACCGCAAAAATATTAGGGTCGAAAATAATATCCTCGGGGGGGAATCCTACAGTTTCAGTTAAAATTTTATAGGCCCGCTCGCATATGTCTATTTTTCTTTGTTTTGTGTCGGCTTGTCCCTGTTCATCGAAAGCCATCACAACCACTGCAGCGCCAAAGTCGCGGCATATATGGGCCTGTTGAATAAATTTTTCTTCCCCCTCTTTCAGAGAAATAGAATTCACAATACACTTTCCTTGTACGCATTGAATGCCGGCCTGAATAATTTCAAACTTAGAGCTGTCTATCATGATAGGGATGCGGGCGATATCAGGCTCACTTTGCAGGAGGTTGATAAAATTCGTCATGGCAGTTACGCCATCCAGCATGGCATCATCCATATTCACATCCAGCACCTGTGCTCCACTTTCTACCTGCTGGCGGGCAACTGATAGGGCTTCTTCTAGTTGATTGTCTCGAATTAGCCGGGCAAATTTTTTAGAGCCGGTAACATTCGTTCGTTCTCCTACATTCACAAAATTAGTTTCGGGCCGGATAACCAGGGGCTCGAGACCAGATAAACGGAGAAAGGGATGAATGGTGTGTTTACTCATATCGTTATTAAATCAGGCGGTAAGCACTTCCGGCAGCGCCCGGGGGATAATATTTTTTACTGCGTTGGCAATATGCTGAATATGATCGGGGGTAGTACCACAGCAACCACCCACAATATTTACAAATCCTTCTTTGGCCCAGTCTTCAATAAAATGAGCTGTTTCATGGGGCTGCTCATCATACTCCCCCATGGCGTTGGGTAAACCGGCATTGGGATAAGCGGAGGTAAAGCAGGTAGCTATTTGCGAAAGTTCAGCAATATGCGAACGCATTTCTGCCGCCCCCAGTGCACAGTTGAGCCCCACGCTTAATGGCTTGGCATGCATTACTGAAATGTAAAAAGCTTCCAGGGTTTGTCCGCTCAAAGTTCTACCGGATGCATCGGTAATGGTACCACTAATCATTATCGGGAGTGGCTTTTGTGCACGATCCCGGAAATATTGATTAACAGCCACAATTGCGGCTTTGGCATTTAGGGTATCAAAAATGGTTTCAATTAATAATATATCTACTCCCCCATCTACCAATCCACGTATCTGCTCATAATAAGCATCTACTACTTCAGTAAAGGTAACAGCCCGGTAGCCGGGATTGTTAACATCAGGGGATAGACTTAGGGTTTTATTGAGTGGTCCGATGGCTCCTGCCACAAAATTTGCATCGGCTTGCGGATTATCGGCTCGAAACTCATTTACTGCTTCCCTGGCACATCGGGCGGCAGCTACATTCAACTCGTAAGCCAGGGACTGCATTTCGTAGTCTGCCATGGCAATTTTAGTACTACTGAATGTATTGGTTTCAATAATATTGGCTCCGGCATCTAGGTATTTGCGATGGATCCCTTTAATGATATCGGGTTGGGTAATACATAGCAAATCGTTGTTGCCCTTTACATCTAAGTGCCAATCACGAAAGCGCGCACCTCGATAATCGGCTTCTGTAAGCCGGTGACGTTGAATCATGGTACCCATGGCACCATCAATTACGAGTATTTTACGCAGTAATATTTCTCTAATATCCATAGCATTCTTTAATGGATGAACCCATTCACTTACCAACTTCCATTACTAATTACGCAGAGAATGCAGGGATGAGCAACATTTCTAAACGTTTATTAGTTCGATGGTTCCTAGGCGGGAACAGCGACAGGTTGAACAATAAACAAATCCACCTGAATGGTACTGCAAAGCTACTAAGCAGTCGGCGTTTTACAAAATAAAGCGTGGAAAGCCTTATTGGTACTGACAATTAACCGCGATGGTTACTTTTTCGGTTACGTCTGGGGCATTTACCCCAAAATCTTTAATTAGAATAGGGAAGTTGGCTTTGGCAAGCGGTTTGCCTTTTGTAATTACAATCGTACCACTGGCAGACACTTTTTGCGTAACCCCATGTAGGGTGAGATTGCCGCTAACCTGAACTGGATAACTGCCATCTTTGGCAAAATTTACCGATTTAATATTGGTTATATTTCCTTTAAAGTCGGCCCGAGGAAATTGGGTACTCTGCAAGTATTGCGTATTAAAGTGATCTTGCATTTCTGCCATTTTGAATTTAAATCCCTTTATTAGCAAACTAAAGGTTAGGGTTCCATCATCCAGTAAACGACTACTTACCTCATTATTGATTGCCTTCACATCCTCGTCGGAGGGTGATTGGAAAATGATTTGTCCATTTCGGGTGCCAAAGGTTTTTTGTGCTACTACTTGCCCAATGGAGCAGAAGGAGAATAATAGGAATACAGATAGAGATACTATTTTCATCATGATAATTATTTAATTAAAACGCCCTCATTAATTACTACGTTGGCATCGGGGATATAACCGGTACAGATTCCTTTAAATGTAATGGAGTCGCCAACTTTCAGATTGCCGGGATCGGTTTTAAAAGTACAATTAATCATAACCAGTGGGTCATTGGTAGAAAAGTTTACCACTTTTTGTCCCTCCTGGTTGGTGCTTATGTCGGCAACGGTACCGGTAAGTTCAATCGCCTTATCGAGGTATTGACTGTTTGCCGAAGCTTCATTGGTTCGAAAGGAATCATACAATTGCTGGGCACTTAGCGCAATTCCCATTTCTTTTGCTACATCACGATGAGGCTTATTGAATATCCAGTATACAAGAAGCAGGCCTGCAATAAGTCCAATACCTGCAGTTAATAATAAAACTTTCATCCATTTTTTCATGGGTCAACATTTACTGGTGTAAAATTATCCAAACAATAGGTATTGGGAGCAGAAAATTTGTTAAACATCCCAACCATTTGTTCGCGAAGGCCATTTGAAATAAGGTTACTTAACATATTGCTGAACCGGTAAACGATGGGCGATGCTTCTGGCAAGCGTCATTTCATCTGCAAATTCCAGTTCGCCGCCAAAAGAAATACCCCTGGCAATGGTAGTAACTTTACAGTTGAGGTGGGCAATTTTTTTCTGAATATAATAGATGGTGGTGTCTCCCTGAATGTTGGGGTTGAGGGCAAAAACCAATTCTTCTACTGCCCCCTCTTCTATTCGTTTTATTAAGCCTGGAATAGTAAGTTGTTCTGGGCCAATGCCATCCAAGGGAGAGATGATACCTCCCAGCACGTGATAAGTGCCATTCATCTGTTGTGTGTTTTCGATACTGATCACATCCCGGATGGTTTCTACCACACAAATCATTTGTTGGTTGCGGGTTGTGTTGGTGCAAATAGCACAATGCTCTCCGTCGCTTACATTAAAACAACGACTGCAGAACTTAATTTCCTTCCGCATACGTGCAACGGTTTCCGCAAAATTGGCTACTACAGGCTCATCCTGTTTTAATAAGTGCAATACCAGTCTCAGAGCAGTTTTGCGGCCAATTCCCGGAAGGCGGGAAAACTCGGCTACAGCATTTTCCAGCAAAATGGATTGAAGCGGCATAGGGTTCAGTTTCGGTTGCGAAGTAAAGGTACAATTATATCATAAGGCACCTACAATTGTACAACCACCTCATTATCCCAGTTGGCTCTAAGTGATAATTCTTTTGAAATCAGGTATACTACTTCTGGTAATTTTTTATTGCCCGGATATTGCCCGGGATCCCAAATGCCATTTCCATTGGTGTCGTATAAAATGCGCATTTCAAAGTTGCCCGGATAAAAAAGGGGTTTCCTCCATTCTGTAGAACTGAGCGGGAACGATCCAATCATTTTATCACTTTGATACAAAAGCAATACTGGCTTTTTACTCAAATCTAGGTTGGCAAATCTTAATCGAACGCTCGCATAATCTTCTTCCTTCTTGGTACTGAATTTCAAGGTGTCTCCTTTTAATATAGTAGCTCCGGATGAATCGGTGATGGCATCTTTGGCAATGATAAGCCGGTAGGCCTGATTTTCTTTAACTGGATAGTTGAGTGAAATTATTTTTCCTGCTGTATCGGAACTTATTGCCACACCCTTTAGCGGTTTAAACAGCGTGTCGCATAGGGTAATACCCGAAGTGTCTAGCCGACTGATTTTTTTTTGAAAACGCAGTTGAAAGGGTTGTAATAAATCTTGTTTACCGCTTTCGAGATTGGTAGTATATCGGAGTCGCTTGTCATCTTTTGCAGCAGCTCCCGGCTTAGCAGCCGAAACACTTAGTGGTTTTGCCACTGGCTCCAGTGCTTTGTAGGCATGCAGCGTATCTCTTTTGGCTTTGCCTGGTATAACTGGGTAAGGTAGAAAGGCGAAGTACTGGGTGCTGTCGTCGTATTTTTTAGAAAAAGCACTTTTAACCACAAAAACTTGAAAGGTATCACTTGGCAAAAACCGAAAACTGAATTCTCCCTTCCCATTGAGCTTGGTATAATAAGGGGGCTTTAATTTAAAGATAGCCGTATCCGTTAAGTTTTTGTGCAGCACAACAATAAGGGTTGAATCTATTTTCCCGTTTTCTGCTAAAAGTACTTTGCCGCTATAGGTTAAATTGTCAAGTTTTTTTCCGGTAGAAAAGGTATAAGTAAAATCACGGAGGATATTGCTTTCGTTAACATCCCGAATAGATTCTCCAAATTGGAAAGTATAGGTAGTATTTTCTCGCAGGGTATCTTTAATTTTTATAGTAACATTTCTCAGTTTGTAGTCTACCAATGGCGCAATTTCCATGGATGGGTTTACAATTAAGTTCTGAGGAACATCCTGAGCACTTACATATTCATCAAAGGTGAGGGTAATGAAGGTAGGCTTCACATTTACCGACGAATCTTTGGGGTTTGCCAGAACAAGCTTTGGTGGCAGGGTATCTCGTAACCCACCCCCCGGAGGTATTATATTAGCGCAGGACCCCATCATTAGCCAGGTGGCCAGCAGGGGCAACATGCCTAAACAAAGCCCTCCGGTTAAAACAGAAAAAATTTTCTTCATGTGGCGTAAAGGTAACCCTAAAAATATTTATCAGTTGTTTATCCGGCATGCAAAAATTCGGGTTTGTTGTTTGCACGAACAGAAACCTTCGTTTACATGAACTTATTGGCCCAAGGGGTGTTATAATTGAATATATATGCCCCATGTCTAAAACCTATACACTTAACACCGTTCTTTCTATTCCCGTATCACTAGATGATGCATGGGAGTTTTTTAGTCGCCCCGATAACCTACAAACTATTACACCCAAGCACCTAGGTTTTCAGATTCGTTCAAAACACCATGGGCCTTTCATGTATTCTGGACAAATAATCGAGTACACAGTAAAGCCTGTATTGGGTATTCCTTTGTACTGGATGACGGAAATTACCCATGTAAGCGACAAAAAATATTTTGTGGATGAACAGCGCTTCGGCCCTTATAGCTTATGGCATCACCAGCATCACTTTAAGGCTATAGAAGGAGGTGTTGAGATGACGGATATTGTACATTATAAACTTCCCCTCTGGTTCTTGGGCGATATTGCCCATAGTTTATTCGTTCGGTCCCAACTGGAACACATATTTCAATACCGCACACAACAAGTAGAAGCCCTTTTTGGTAAGTGGGAACACCGATGATATCGAGGTGCTGCTCTATTTCAACTCAGTAAGCGGACTCACATTATTTCCCCGGTCGATCGTTACAACAAAAGCCCGATTACCCTTGGTTTCTGGGTACTGACTGAGTTGCAGCAATATTTGTTTTTGAAGCGGAAATACTTTGATGAGCCTTGTATTTATGAATTTTGCATCTTTAGTGGTAGGAGCAATTAATAGTGCCAGTCCCCGTATATTCTCATTTCCGGTATAGGTTACCTGATATTCCCCAACTCCCTTTTTTTCGATTTTAGGTTGGTCTGGACTGCTATCGTCAATCCAAGGCATAGGGGGAACTAGGGCTGGGTAGTGATAATAATTATTTTTCAAACTGTCGCTCCATCCATTTGGGTTGGTTTCGAATGATTTACTGCTGAAAAATACACTGCCCTGTGTGGTAGGATAGCCCCGGAGCTCCCTGATTTGTGCCGGCAACTCATTTGGATTTTTCCATGCGGAGTTACTTCCAGCCCGGTAAAAACCATGACCGATATAAACATTCTTTCCATAACTATAATCGTTCCACCATTTTAGTAACGTAGAATAGTCGGCGGCTGCATGTCCTCGTTCCCAATACAATTGCGGAACCACATAATCAATCCAGCCTTTTTGTAGCCACAAAAGTATATCAGCATATAAATCGTCATAATTGGTTTGCCCGGCAGTTGTATTGCTTCCCATGGGATCTTTTGATTGGTTGCGCCAAACACCGAAAGGACTGATGCCAAATTTTACCAAGGGATTTACTTGACGGATTGCGTCGTGCAGGTTTACAATGATACTGTCGCAGTTGCTTCTTCTCCAAGCGTCTTTCGTAAGTCCATTACCAAATTGTTGGTAGGTTTTTTCATCGGGAAATTCTTTTCCCGCAATCCGGTAAGGATAAAAATAGTCGTCCATGTGAATGGCATCCAGGTCGTACCGGCTTACTAGGTCTTTAACAATGGCAACGGTATGTTTTCTTACTTCGGGAAGTCCGGGGTTGAAATATTTCTTATCTCCGTATACCAAAAACCATTCGGGGTGGATTTTGGTGGGATGATTGGGTGCAATGGATGATTTTACCACATTAAATACTGCCCGGTAAGGGTTTAGCCAGGCATGAAACTCCATCCCTCTTTTATGGGTTTCGGTGATCATAAACGTGAGTGGATCGTAAAAGGGATCGGGTGCCAACCCTTGTATGCCGGTTAGATATTCGCTCCAGGGCTCGAGTTTTGATGGGTAGAGTGCATCACCTGCTGGCCTAATCTGCATCAATATGGCATTCATGCCATTTCTTTGGTGCATGTTGAGCAATTCAATAAAACTAGCTTTTTGCTCTTCAACTGAAAGATTTTTGCTTTTTGGCCAGTCTATATTTTCAACACTGGCCACCCAAACACCTCTGAATTCGTAGTTGGGATTGGTATATTGGGCTTTTGCTGTAAAGGCAAATAGTACAATCAGAAACGCGATAGCGCTGCGCAGAAGATGGGGGATACATTTCATAGTAAACAAAGGTATCAAATTTGCGCAAAGCTTATTGCTCCCAAACTTTTAATCCTTCGCTACAATTAGAACAGATATCAATATTTTTCCGGCCGTTGGTGAGCTGATTCCTGAAATCACGATAGGCCTCGCTTTGCCAAATTTCACGGAATGATTGGGTTTGCAGATTACCCAAACGATGGGTAGCATCTTTATCAAAACAACAGGGAACCACTAGTCCATCCCAGGTAATTACATTGGCATGCCAGAGTTTCCAGCATTGATTGCGTAAGCCACTTTTTACTTGCCGATTGCCAGCAGCATCCTTTTTGTAGCGGCTATACTTATCGATGCTTGGTATCAGCTGATGCGGGTCATTTTCATAATCATACACCTGGGCGGTTTTAAACCGAACCTGATCTACGCCTATCTCTTTCCCTATTTTGCGGATGTCATCTAGCTGATGCTCATTAGGCTTAACCACCAGAAACTGGAAAAAAATAAAAGGGGTTCGGCTTTTCAATTTCTTTTTCCAGTGCACAATCCGTTGGGTACCCTCCAGCACTTTGTTCAGTTGCCCCCCTACCCGGTATTGTTCATATACATCCTGAGTGGTTCCGTCAATTGAAATAATCAGCCTATCTAGGCCACTTTCAACGGTTTCCCTTGCTTTTTCATCTGTTAGGTAGTGTGCATTGGTAGAAGTAGCCGTATAAATGCCTTTTTGATGGGCAAATTGTACCATTTTTAAAAAATCCGGATTCAGGTAGGGTTCTCCCTGAAAATAAAATATCAGATAAAGCAAATCCTTGTGCAAATCGTTGATGGTTCGGCTGAAAAAATCGTTGTTCAGCATTCCGGTAGGTCGGGTAAAAGCCCGCAGTCCGCTCGGGCATTCCGGGCAACGCAAATTACAGGAGGTAGTAGGCTCAAAAGATACAGAAATGGGCATGCCCCACTGAATTGGCCTGCCGGTAAGCCGGGTTAACTGGAAAGAGCCATATACCTTGGCCGAATTCCATAGTTTTCGAAAAGTGAGTTTACGTAATAGATTTACACTATCCGTCCAGTTAACATACAACATGCCGTAAAAATACTATTATCGGCCGAAAACCCTGGTTTCTGTTTAGAGATGGGCATTGGAAACCCGCTTGCTTAACGGTAACTCTATTGAAAAGAGGCTGGTTTTTCTTATTATAATAGTATTCGCGGGGAAGCGATAAAAAAGGCATAAATTGTGTATATGTCCATACATCCAGATAATTCTACCTGTCAGAACTGCAACCAGCGGTTTAACTCGATTTTTTGTAAGGCGCATGAAGACCATGTAAATCAGATTAACGATCAAAAAATTTGCAATGTGTATAAAAAAGGGCAAACCCTTTTTAATGAAGGTTCACATCCCTTTGGTGTTTTTTGTGTGAGTGATGGAAAGATTAAAATGTCGCATTTGGGAGACGATGGAAAAGAGCAAATTATTCGTTTGGTAAAAGCGGGAGATATCCTAGGTTACCGGGCCCTTTTAAGCGGCGAAAGATACAGCGCCAGTGCGGAGGCATTGGAAGACACACAAGTATGTTTTATTCCCCGCGATTTGTTTGTAAAAATTCTTAAGCTGGATAGCAATCTGGCTTTTGAGATGATGAAATTGCTGAGCGATGAGTTACATCGGGCAGAAGTGAAACTTACCCACCTTGCTCAAAAGCCCATTCGGGAGCGGCTGGCAGAAACCCTTTTGTTTATTAAAGAGACCTACGGCTATGAACCCGATGGCGTTACACTGAATGTGCGACTGTCTCGAGAAGATATTGCTAATCTCGTGGGAACTGCTACAGAATCGGCAATCCGCTTGTTAAGTGAGTTTAAAAAAGATGGAATGATTGATCTGGAAGGGAAAAAGATAAAAATCATGCAACCAAAAGAGTTGTTGCGGACTGCGAATATTCAAGATTAAGGTAGGCTCAGCTTCAAATGCTCACCCTTTTTTTACATTTCATTCTAGTAAAACTGATAAAAGTCATTTATTTATATGAATGATATCATTTACTTGCCCACTGGTGTAAAATATTTTTACATCCAAATTCTAGGGCATGGAATCCAGCATTTGGAACATACAATTGGGGAATCAGATACCCGCATCTGAACTCTGTGAAAAAATAGAGGCGGAATGCCAGCCCGAATTGTTAGCATTTTGTAATCGGATTGAAAAATATCTTACACTCCATACAGTAAATGAAATAAAAGATCAGCATGTTGAACTGGTAGTGATGTTGTTCGACAAAATGGTTGATGAGCTTACCCATCTGTTTTTAAAAGAGAAAGGGCTGATCTTTCCGGGTATCCAGGCAAAAGGCTTGCAGTTTGTGTTACAGCCAGCCGTAATTCAGCAAATTCAGCTTACCCAAGAAAAAATTAATGCTTTACTCTGTAGGTTAAGGCAGGTGTTAAACAATTTTCAAATGAAGCCTACCTGGAGTAGTGAATGGAAAAATTGTGTACAGGATTTTTTTCAATTAGAAACCAAAATTCATCAGTGGATATATATAGAACAAAATATGTTGTATCCGCTTTTTGTGAATGTTACCAACGTTAATTGATGTAAGTATGCAAAAAGTACTGCTGGCCGAAAATATAGTTACCTGTTATCATTGCGGGGAACAAGTGGGTGTTGATGATTTGATAGTAGCGGACAAGCACTTTTGTTGTAGCGGATGTAAAATGGTGTATGAGATTTTAGAAAATGCCGGTCTTTGTGAATATTATGCCTTAGAGAATACACCCGGTAACCAACTTAGAAAAGTGCGGGCAGATCAATTTGCATTTTTAGATGATCCCAAAGCACAACTCGGTGTTATCCGATTTCAGGATAGCTCACAAACCCATGTAGTACTTTATCTGCCACAGATTCATTGTAGTAGTTGTTTGTGGCTGCTCGAAAATTTACATCAATTGAATCAGGCAATAGTCAGTTGTAGGGTTCAGTTTGAAAAAAAACAGGTATCCATTATATTTAAGCAGGCAGCTTTTTCTCTGCGTTCCCTTGCCGAATTACTTACCAGTATTGGCTACGAGCCTTATTTTAGTTTACAAGATTTGCAAATTAAAAGGGCCCCATTCAATCGAACACAATTGTTTAAAATGGGGGTGGCGGGGTTCTGCTTTTCTAATATAATGCTCATGAGTTTCCCTGAATATTTTGGGATTGATGCGCAGGAGCAGGTATTGCAACATTTATTTCGGTATGCCAACATGTTACTCAGTTTGCCCGTATTTTTTTATAGTGCAACAGAGTTTTATCAAAGTGCCTGGGCTGGATTGCGTAACCGATATCTGAATATTGATGCCCCGATTGTACTTGCGATATGGGTAACTTTTGCACGAAGCATTTACGAAGTATTGAGCAATACAGGCGGGGGGTATTTTGATTCAATGAGCGGCATCGTATTTTTTATGCTACTGGGAAGAGTGTTACAAAACAAAACCTATCAGCAACTGAATTTCGATAGAGATTATACTGCTTATTTTCCTATGTCGGTTTCGGTAGTGAAGGAGACTGTGGTTTCAACTATCACCTTGCCGGATGTAAAATTAAATGACACCCTATTAATTCACCACGGAGATTTGATTCCCACCGATGGGATACTTACCCGGGGAAAAGCGCTGATCGATTACAGTTTTGTTACCGGAGAAAGCATTCCCGTAGAAAAAGATATGGGAGAGATTATTTATGCAGGAGGTAAGCAATTAGGAAGTAATATCGAACTGCTGGTAATTCGAGAAGTATCGCATAGTTATTTAACCCAACTATGGAACCGGCGCGAAGAAAAAACATCTTCCAAAGAAACCCACTCATTTGTAAATGCCCTCAGTCGCTATTTTACTTGGGGAGTTTTTATGATTGCCCTCATTGCGGGAAGTTATTGGCTAATAACAGATGCCACTCGCACCCTGAATGCCATAACATCCGTTCTAATAATTGCCTGCCCCTGTGCACTATTGCTAAGTAATACTTTTACCAACGGGAATATGTTACGGCGCCTGGGTCGCAATCAATTTTATCTTCGGAATGCACAAACCCTCGAAAATCTGGCGAATGCCGATTATATCCTTTTCGACAAAACCGGAACGCTATCTACCGGCCAGTTTAATGAAGTGTCTTTTCATGGCCAACCCCTAACCTATCAACAGCGGAAAAGCTTGGCCTGTTTGGCAGCCCAATCTACTCACCCTTTGAGCAAGGCAATTGTTCAGTGGACGGGAATACAAGAGCGGTTGCCAGTACTGGCATTTAATGAAATACCCGGAAAAGGAATAGAGGGATTGGTTGGGGATGACTTACTAATGCTAGGATCGGCAAGATTTGTATTAGGTGAATCCCAGGCCCCGGGATCTTTTGCCGAAGTGTATTTTTCATGGGATCAGCAACTGATGGGTAAGTTTACTTTCAGCGCCGAATACCGGGAGGGCTTGGCAGGGCTAATTGCAACTATTAAAAAAAGATTCCAGGTTGCAGTAGTAAGCGGCGATCAAGCGGCCGATAAATGGATGTTGCAACAGCTTTTTGGTAAAGAAGTAAAATTATTATTCGATCAGCTGCCCAATGATAAGCTGGAGGTAGTAAACGCATTACAACAAAAGGGCCATTGCGTAATAATGGTTGGCGACGGGTTGAATGATGCCGGAGCACTAATGCAGGCAGATGTTGGAATAGCTGTTTCAAATGATAACAATCGCTTTACCCCAGCCTGCGACTGTATTTTGTCTGCAAATGCCCTTACCAGGCTTCCTCAGTTTCTGCAGGTTGCCAGGGCAAACAAAAAAATTGTGCTCACAGCCTTTATTGTATCCGTTCTATATAATATTATCGGTTTGTTTTTTGCAGTACAAGGAATTTTAAACCCAATGATTGCTGCCATCTTAATGCCTTGCAGTAGCATCAGCATTCTGATTATTGCATTTGGCCTTAGCAACTGGTATTGTAATCGCCTGGGACTAAAATAAATTTTTGAAAAATGATTTTTGTCATAAATCACCTCATGCGAGGGTTTTAGTTTTGACTAATATTCAAAAGATATGAACGTAATCATTATTCTGCTAGTTATTAGTTTATCCATCGCCTCCCTTTTTCTATTGGCCTTTATCTGGAATGTAAAAAATGGGCAGTATGAGGATGAGGTTTCTCCCGCAATCCGCATCTTATTTGACGATCGAAAGCCCACTTCTTTACATACACAAGAAAAAAAAGACGGGGTGGCTACTGGTGCTAAAAGTATTGTTAAACCATAATATAATCATTCAATTCCTATGCAAGTAGAAACTTTTTATTATGATAATCGAATTGTAAAAAACTTTGCCTTTGCTACTCTGTTGTGGGGAGTAGTAGGCATGTTGGTGGGGTTATTAGCTGCCGTGCAGATGTACTTGCCGGCAGCTAATTTTGGTCTACCCTTTACAACTTTTGGAAGGGTTCGACCGCTCCATACCAATGCAGTTATTTTTGCTTTTGTTGGAAATGGAATTTTCATGGGCGTATATTATTCTCTCCAGCGGCTATGTAAAACGCCCATGTTCAGCAAAGCACTTAGTGCCATTCATTTTTGGGGTTGGCAATTAATTATTGTATCTGCAGCTATTACTTTATTGGCCGGATATACAACCGGAAAAGAGTATGCCGAACTCGAATGGCCGATTGATATTGCCATCACTTTGGTTTGGGTAGTATTTGGTATCAACATGTTTGGCACCATTTTACAGCGCAGAGAAAAGCATCTGTATGTGGCCATTTGGTTTTTTATTGCTACTTGGGTAACCGTTGCCATGTTGCATATTGTAAACTCCTTTGAAATGCCAGTTAGTTTATTTAAAAGCTATAGTTGGTATGCGGGTGTGCAGGATGCTTTGGTGCAATGGTGGTATGGACATAATGCCGTGGCCTTCTTTTTAACTACTCCCTATTTAGGCATCATGTATTATTTTTTGCCTAAGGCTGCCAATCGGCCAGTATATAGTTACCGGCTTTCTATTATTCACTTTTGGGCGCTAATATTTATTTATATCTGGGCGGGCCCACACCACTTATTATATACGGCACTACCCGACTGGGCTCAAAGCTTAGGGGTAGTATTCAGCATCATGTTAATTGCGCCTTCTTGGGGAGGTATGTTAAATGGCTTGTTTACGCTGCGGGGCGCATGGGATAAGGTTCGTGAAGAGCCCGTGTTAAAATTTATGGTGGTTGCCATCACTTGTTATGGCATGGCTACTTTTGAAGGTCCGCTGCTGAGCTTGAAATCTGTAAATGCTATTTCACACTTTTCCGACTGGACCATCGCCCACGTGCATGTGGGTGCCTTGGGTTGGAATGGATTTCTCACTTTCGGTATTCTTTACTGGCTAATTCCTCGAATTTATCAAACTCCCTTGTATTCAAAGAAATTGGCTGGCACCCATTTCTGGATTGGAACCATTGGAATTGTTTTATATACCATTCCTATGTATTGGGCTGGATTTACGCAGGCCATGATGTGGAAACAATTTACGCCCGAAGGCACCCTAGCTTTTCAGTTTTTAGAAACCGTAACCCATATTATCCCGCTCTATATCGTTAGAAGCATTGGTGGATTGTTGTACCTGATTGGCGTGTTTGTTATGGTATTTAATATAGTAAAAACAGTGCGGGCTGGAAGTTTGCTCGCTCAGGAAGAGGCGCAGGCTGCTCCACTTTTAGAGGTTACCCCAGTGCACGGAAAAGAATATTGGCACAAATGGATTGAAAGACGTCCACTACAGATGCTGGTTTTCAGTTTTATCTTGGTGGCTATTGGGGGTTTGCTCGAATTAATTCCCACTTTCTTAATCAAAAGTAATATTCCCACCATCAGCTCGGTAAAGCCCTACACGCCGCTGGAGCTTCAGGGAAGAGATTTGTATATATCTAATGGCTGTTATGTTTGTCATTCTCAAATGATACGCCCATTTCGCGACGAAGTGGCTCGCTATGGTGAATATAGTAAGGCAGGCGAGTTTGTATATGATCATCCATTCCAATGGGGCAGTAAAAGAACAGGTCCCGATCTGGCCCGAATTGGCAATAAATACCCCAACAGTTGGCACTACAATCACATGCTGGAACCGCAAAGTATGAGTCCGGGTAGTATAATGCCTTCTTATGCTTGGATGTTAGACGATCCGATAGATACCGCCTCTACTCCTGCCAAAATCAGGGCGATGCAAAGGTTGGGGGTTCCTTATCCGGAAGGGTTTGATCAGGTAGCCAATGCCGATTTAATGAAACAGGCAGAATCTATCCGAACCAAATTGGCAGCAGACAAAATTAAAACGCCGGCTAACCGTGAAATCATTGCCATGATTGCCTATTTGCAAAGAATGGGAACGGATATCAAAGCAATGCCCGTAGCAGCCACTCAGCAATAAAATCAATAATCAAGTAAATACTACTTATGAAATTCGTGCATTATTTAGAAAAAATATCCGGAATAGATGTGTATGGGATTACGTCGTTTTTCATTTTTTTCACCTTGTTTTTAGTGATGTTGTGGTGGGCACTGAAAGCAGATGACCGCCTGATAGAGGAAGTAAAGAATATTCCGTTGAATCATTAATCTACTATTCGAAAAAAAAATCAGTATGAAACCCTTCAGTCTGCAATTGCATAAAAAACTAAGTATTGCTACTATTCTGTTCCTGTTACTTTTTATTCAGCAACCCGCTTGGGCAGCGGGGCCTCCTGTTCCCTCGGAAATGAGTAATCCCATTGCCCAGTTATTGGTGGGCATCATAGTCGCTTTATTGTTAATCATTATGTTATTGGCATATGTTGTGTTAGGCGCCGCAGAACTATATCTGGAGCGTTACCAGGAAACCAAAAAAGTAGCCAAATTGTTATTGGTTACTGGTATGATACTAGGCGCGGCCCCTCTTTATGCAGAGCAGACTGCCGGAAGTTCAGAAGCAGTGGTAAAGCTATCCGATACCTCCCTGTATACACTCATCGCAGTTATTCTAGTTGAATTTGGCACTATATTTTATTTGTTGATAAACCTTCGGGCGCTACTCTCGAAAGAAAAAGAAATTGCCCCTTCTGCAAAACCCTCTTTTAGTTTTTCGGCATGGTGGGAAAAGTTCAATCGCTTTAAGCCCGTGCAGGAAGAATCGAATATCGATTTGGGGCATGATTATGATGGTATTCGGGAGTTAGATAATCGACTACCACCCTGGTGGTTATATGGTTTTTATGCCTGTATTGTTTTTGCAGTAATTTACTTGTACCGTTTTCATGTAGCGCATACGGCACCATTAAGTGGTGAAGAGTATCAACTGGCAGTTACTGAGGCGGCTGCCGACAAAGAAGCCTATCTCGCAAAAGCTGCCAACAAAGTAGATGAAAAAACGGTGGTATACCAAACCTCGCCTGATTATTTAGCAGGGGGTAAGAAAATATTTTCTACCGCTTGCACACCTTGCCATCTCGCAGATGGAGGCGGAAGTGTTGGTCCTAATCTAACAGATGATTATTGGATTCATGGAAACACCATTCAGGATATTTTTAAAACAATCAAGTATGGATATCCAGAAAAGGGCATGAAAAGCTGGCAAGAGGATTATACACCAGCTCAAATTGCTCAGTTGGCAAGCTTTATTAAATCATTGCACGGCACCCATCCTGCTAAACCAAAAGAACCACAGGGGATTCTGGTAGTAGAAGCTGGAAAATCAGTCGGAGATAGCACCCATCCGACTCCCTCTGCAGACAGTTTGGTAGGTAAGCCGGTTGCACAATAATTCTTTGATAAAGGGAGTAAACTAGTATGAGCCATATCATTCATCACAACGAACCAGTAACTGAAAATTTTAGAGATAGAATTGCCACGGTTAACGAAAAGGGAAAGCGAAACTGGATATATGCCTATCAGCCTGCCGGAAAATTTTATCGGCTTAGAACGATATTAAGTTTTGTATATTTTCTTGTATTTTTCGGACTGCCCTTTGTTCAGATAAATGGAAGGCCTCTGTTTCAGTTTAATATTCCAGCGGCAAAGTTTATTTTATTTGGAAAGATTTTCTGGCCCCAGGATTTTTTCATCTTCGGGATTACCATGATTACGTTTGTGTTTTTTATTATCCTGTTTACCGCAGCTTTTGGTAGGTTGTTTTGCGGTTGGGCTTGTCCGCAAACTAATTTTATGGAGATGATGTTCCGTAAAGTAGAGTTCTGGATTTTGGGAGATGCCCCTGCACAGCGACAATTGGCAGCTGCTCCATGGACCACCCAAAAAGTTGTAAAAGTTGCTGCCAAGCATTTGGCATTTTTTGCACTTGCTTTTATTATTGCCAACTTTTTTCTGTCTTATATTATTGGCATGAAGGAGCTGGAAAAAATTATTACCGAGCCGATTGATCAGCATGTGGGCGGCTTTTTTGCCCTTTGCTTATTCAGCGGCGTGTTTTATGCAGTGTATGCCTATTTTAGAGAGCAGGCCTGCACGGTGGTTTGCCCTTATGGTAGATTGCAGAGCGTTTTGTTAGATAAGAACTCGATGATTGTGGCCTATGATTACAAACGGGGGGAGCCAAGAGGGCATCATCACAAAGGCGAGGAAGTCACAGAACTAGGCGATTGTATAGATTGCCATCAATGTGTAAAGGTTTGCCCTACTGGTATTGATATCCGGAATGGGGTACAAATGGAATGTGTAGGCTGCACGGCCTGTATCGATGCCTGCGACCATGTTATGCTGAAGCTGAATAAGCCTACCGGGTTAATTCGCTATGCATCCGAAAATGCCATCGCCGAAGGGAATCCGCTCCGGTATACGATCCGCATGAAGTTGTATACTGCACTTTGTTGCTTGCTGTTATTGATTTTGAGCTTCCTATTGTTTACCCGAAAAGATATTGATGTTACCATTATCAGAACAGCCGGTATGTTATATCAGGAAAGAGGTGCTGATAGCATCACCAATTTGTACACTGTAAAATTGATTAATAAAACTACCCGCGAAGAGAAAGTGCACATCCGCCTCGAAAATCAGCCTGGTCGAATCCAGATGATTGGAAAGGAAGAGATTACCATTCCAGTAGAGGGGCTATCGACTGCTTCCTTTTTTGTGGTTTTACCGATTGCTGAAATTAAAAATCGAAAAACACCTATCCATTTACAAATCGCGCAGGCGGGAAAAGTAATTATAGAAAAAACAACTAATTTTTTAGGTCCGCTTGGGGAGGAACATTCAGAAAAATAATACTTACTACTATGAACTGGGGACGATCATTGATACTGGTGTTTGTTGTGTTCGCTGCCTTTATGGGCTATCTGGTTTACCGAGCTTCGGGAACGCATTTTGATCTTGTGTCGAAAGAGTATTATAAAGATGAACTCCGGTACCAAGATAAAATCGATGGATTTCGGAATGCCGCCGCGTTGGATGCCGTTCAATTGAGGGTGGATAGTGCTGGCATCCTTCAAATCCGGTTTCCCGAACAAATGAAGGGGAAGCCCGTTCAGGGATCGCTTTGGTTATATTGTAAAACGGATGCTGGAAAAGATGTACATATCCCATTAGCGGAGGATACTACCGCCCTGCGCGTTTTTAATGTGTCGGGTAGGCCTTCTGGCAAGTACCTAGCGAAACTACATTGGGAAGTACTGAGCGTTCCCTACGAATTTGAACAAGAAATTATTATACGCTAATGCTCCCTTTATCGTTTTTTGCCGGTGCACTCTTATTAGGTGCTATTAGTAGCTTTCATTGTGTTGGGATGTGTGGTCCGTTGGTACTCAGCTTGCCAGTTGCCCAGCTGCCTGCTAACCAACGTTTCGCCGGATTGTGGTTGTATCATGGCGGCAGGATAGGAACGTATGCATTGATTGGTTTACTGCTGGGTTTGCTGGGGCGGCAAATTTCACTGGCTGGATGGCAACAAGGTTTTTCAATCGTGCTGGGAATACTGTTGTTATTGTACTTTGTGTTTAACCGAATTTCCAAGCCGCTGGCAGTACCACAATTATTTCGGCCATTTCAAAAGAATGTGCAAGCATTCATTTCCCGGTTTATTCAGCAACCTACTTTGCCAGCTATGTGGGGTATGGGTATGGCGAATGGATTACTTCCCTGCGGAATGGTATACGTAGCAGCTACCGGAGCCATCGCTTCCGGCTCAATTTCGGGGGGAATGGGGTTTATGATTTGCTTCGGATTGGCCACTATTCCTGCCCTCTATTTTCTTTCTTTATTGGGCACTTTATTTAATACTGCCCTAAGGCAAAATATGCGCCGCGTTTTGGCATTTGGAACACTTGTTATAGGAATATTATTGATTATCAGGGGCTTGAATATGAACATTCCCTATATTAGTCCTTATCTGATTTCCGGCACTTCTGGAACGGCCATTGATTGCGGCCGCTGATTTAACAAATAATTGCGGTGCAATTCTGCATTAATCTGTACTTTAAATTGTAAATTGCTTAGGCATCAATAAATGTAGATTTCGTATCTATTGAATTAGAATGCATAAAAAGTCAATAATTTTTTTCTCATAAGCAGTTAGTTTTGGTTGCGGTCCCGATTTTCATCGGGACCAATTTTTTTCTTACTGCATTGCATATTTCTTTCCCAGCCACCAACCCAAAAGGCATCCGCCTAAATCAGCCAATATATCACCGAATTCGAAGGCGCGATTTATCACATAATATTTTTGAACAAATTCCATGGCAATGCCATAAACGGCGCCTACCAATGCTACTAACACCAGCCACCTTAAACGCGAACTGCTAGAAACGGAAGTATTTACCAAGGGCCAGTAAAAAAGACAGCAAAAAATCGCAAATAAAAATACATGCACCAGCTTGTCTATTTGCAGATTATCCATCCACGGGTAAGCGGGCACTTTAGAACCTGGCAGCGTGAGTAGCCAAAAACTAATTGCCCACCATAATAATGCAGGAACAAAACGAATCCATTGAAGGGGAACAGGAGGTGTGGGAGTAGCCGCCATATTAACCTACTAACGCAGCATAGGCAGCGCTGTCCATCAAACCCTCAACCGAAGCAGCATCTGCCACGGAAATTTTTATCATCCATCCGTCTCCGTAAGGATCAGAATTTACCAATTCGGGTTGTTTTTCGAGCAGCGGATTGATACCCAGGATGGTACCGGCTACTGGCAGGAACAGGTCACTAACCGTTTTTACGGCTTCTACTGTACCAAACACTTCGTCGGCAGCCAATGATTTTCCTACAGTTGAAATGTCAACATACACGATATCTCCCAATTGGTGCTGGGCAAAATCGGTAATGCCTACAAAGGCTTCTGATCCACTAATGCGGACCCATTCATGTTCTTTCGTATAACGGAGCTCGGCAGGAAAATTCATACAAATAATTTATTGTTTGCAAATATTGGATAAAAATCAATGCTACGTGTTTTTTCAGTACTAAAAATCCTGTGCTTCAAAATATAATAATACGTGATCCCGAATAAAGTTCTCCTGTTCGGGAAGCGAAAAAACCGGTAGGTCTTTCACCTGGGTGAAATGTGGCCAGCCCTCATCATCTTTGCCATCCATCCGGTAATAACCGCTACTCTGTAAAATTCGGCACATAGCCACATGCATGAGGTCTTGTTTTTGTTCTTTGCTGATATTTTGGGTGATATAACCCGTTTCCTGCAGGCCTATTAAAAATAAAATACCCTCTAAATCGGGCTTTTTGCCAAATCTTTCCACCAGTTTAGCTTCCAGGTTCCACCAACGTTGCTGAATATCATCTTGCATAAATGCCATAGAACGCAAAGGTAAACCGCCCTTCTTCAAACTGCAAAAGTTATCTTTGCCAAAAATTGCCTTATTTATGTTACAGGTGAGTGTTCTGAGAAATGATCCGCAATGGGCGAAAGATCGGCTAATGCTGAAGGGGTTTTCTCAACCCGAATTAGTTGATACCATAATTTCACTGGATGATCAGCGGAAAAAAACACAAAATGAGTTTGACCATAATCAATCGCAGCTTAATCAGGCTTCTAAACAAATAGGGGCACTGATGGCGAAGGGACAAACACAAGAAGCCGAGGCTTTGAAAGCTACGGTGGCAGCGTTGAAAACCACGCTCGATCCTTTGAAGGAAACCATGCAACAGATAGAGAAGCAATTGCAAGATTCCCTTGTATTGCTCCCCAATTTGCCCGGCGCAGCAGTTCCTGAAGGTAAATCTGCCGAAGATAATGAGGTAGTAAGAGAAGGAGGCCTGCGCAAAGAGCTGCCCGCCAATGCCCAGCCCCATTGGGATCTGATTAACCAATACCGGCTGGTTGATTTTGAAACCGGCGCCAAAATTACCGGAAGGGGCTTCCCATTGTATATAGGAAAAGGCGCTAAACTGCAACGAAGTCTGGTACAATATTTTCTCGATTATAACACCGCAGCCGGGTATACCGAATACCTGCCCCCGTTTATGGTAAATGAAGCCAGTGCTTTTGCAACCGGCCAATTACCCGATAAAGAAGGGCAGATGTATTTTATGGAGGCTGATCAGTTTTATTTAATTCCAACCGCGGAAGTGCCGGTTACCAATATTTACAGAGATACCATTGTAAAAGAAGAGGAGTTGCCCATAAAAATGACTGCTTATTCTCCTTGCTTCCGCAGAGAGGCAGGAAGTTTTGGCAAAGATGTGCGGGGGCTTAACCGCGTTCATCAGTTTGAAAAAGTAGAAATTATTCAGATAGTAGCGCCCTCACTAAGTTATCAGGTGTTGGATGAGATGGTTGCGCATGTAGAAAAATTGATACAATCGTTAGAGCTCCCCTATCGCATACTTCGCCTATGCGGAGGTGATATGGGTTTTGCCAGTGCGCTTACCTACGATTTTGAAGTGTTTAGTGCAGCACAGGAGCGTTGGCTGGAAGTTAGCAGCGTAAGTAACTTCGAGAACTTTCAAACCAATCGTATGAAATGCCGCTATAAAGATGCACAGGGCAAAATGCAATTTGCCCATTCACTCAATGGCAGTTCCCTGGCATTACCCCGAATTGTTGCCTGTATGTTAGAGAATCACCAAACGGAATCCGGCATCGAAATACCGAAAGTTTTACAGCCCTATTTTGGTCAGGAAAAAATCTCACTCCCTTAATTAAATAGTTGGATATGTTTTCTAAATGGTTGCGAAAATTGGGATATCTGCTGCTAGCAGTTTTTGTTTTTCTGAATGTAATGATGGCAAGTCAGGCCTATCATCTCACGCATTTCTTTAACAATGTACCCAAGCCCCCCAAGCCTGAAGAAATGGGAATCGAAAGTAAAGCCAAAGCGGTTTTGTTCGGAGTGAGTTATCCGAAATCAAAAGTGGTGGATAGCTTATCAATTCCGCACGATACCCTCCTTATTCAAACGGAAGACAGTTTACAATTAGAAAGCTGGCATGTGCACAATGATTCGGCACCCGTAAAAGGAACCGTACTGATGTTTCACGGACATGGCAGCAATAAGAGTGCCGTTATCCGCGAAGCGAAAGCATTCTATGATATGGGTTGGAATGTGTTGCTAACCGATTTTAGAGCACATGGCAATAGTGGGGGTGAAGTTTGCACGATTGGTGCCAACGAAGCCAAAGATGTTAAAGCCGTATATGAATATGCCCGCGAAAAACTACAAGAAAAGAATATAGTTATCTGGGGGATATCTCTTGGGGCATCCACTACCTTGCATGCAATGGCCGAATATAAGATTAAACCAAATCGGGTGATTCTCGAAATGCCATTTGCCACTTTGCATGATGCAGTAAAAGGTCGTTTACGTATGATGCACCTTCCTGCCGAACCTTTTGCCGGGCTACTAACTTTTTGGGGCGGAGTTGAGCAAGGTTTTTGGGCATTTAACCTGCAACCAGTAGAAGATGCACATGCAGTGAGTTGCCCGGTTTTATTACAATGGGGCTTTAAAGATCCCCGGGTTACTGAGGCAGAAACCGATAAAATTTTTGCAAATCTGGGCACCAATCAAAGAACCCTGATGAAATATTATCAAAGCGGACATGAAAGTTTATTAAAAAAAGAACCCGAGAAATGGAGATCGATGGTAGGGGAATTTTTAATGAGTAATTAGTGTCTATTTTCAGGAAGATAAAATGTTGAGGTTGTGAATACTTTAAACATACAAACCTTTTATTAAGTATAAAACATCAATTAATTGTTAGCCAATTGTTAAGTTGACTTTTATCGGCTCAGACCAATGAATTTTGTAGTTCATTAACATAAGGTACTGTGTCACGCTTAATCAAAACAAGTACAATCTTATTTATTGTTTTGGCTCTAGTTAATCAGACTATTGCACAAAATCAAGTATCCAAAAATTCGTACCAATTAGTAAGGGGCAATTCTTTCGTTACTTCCAAAAATTACTATCTACTTTCCCTTTTCAGTTCAATTCCAGAAGTTAACAAGCAGCTGGCTAGGGATACTACATTACAAAAAATTCTCTTGCTAAGAAAAGGGAACTTAAAAAAGGCGCTGGATAATTGTAAACTAGATGTTACTTGCTTAACAGCACAGTTACAGTTCAGTGAAGATGAAATTTCCCAGATTGGCCAAAGGCTCCGTCAATTATATGCAAAGGATAATTATTTAGGCAAATTGATTCACAATCATATAATTCCTTCTGGAACCTATTATTTGTTTAATCAGCTAGAAGAAAAAGAATTATTGGTAAAAGCCTGGGAACAGGATGCCAGAGGAATTAATTTTTGTATAGGTGTTTATGCCGAAGGAAAAAAGCCGAATTATCCCTTGATAGATTCTATCAGCTTTAAAGTGTACGATTCGAAAGGTGGAATTCAGCCGGGATATTGGAATATGCTTTACAATTTGTGTTCAGTAATTTATCAGGAGCACGAAAATGATCAAAACTTTTATACCAATGCACTTGCTGCTGCTACATATTTACTAGAGATAAATGAAAGGGAACAGGTGGCTGATTTTGAGCCTATGGAATTGGGAGAAAACAAGGCAGCATATAATAAAGTGAAATCAATCCATTGGAATGATTATCCCTACTCTGTAATAGTAATTCCGGGTGCAGGACCCGATGATCCGAAAGTGCCGCTGAGTGCAGAAGGAATGATTCGTTGCAGGCTAGCCGCAATTCAATATAAAAAAGGATTGGCTCCTTTTATTATCCCTAGCGGAGGAAAGGTACATCCCTATAAAACAATCTATAATGAGGCACTAGAAATGAAAAGGTTCATGATGGAAAAACTCCAAATACCTGAAAGTGCTATAATTATAGATCCTCATGCAAGGCATACCACCACAAATATGCGAAACAGTGTTCGTTTGATGTTTCGTTATGGAATTCCATTTGATAAAATAGGGTTGGTGTGCACCACGCGAGGTCAGAGTAACATGGTTTCCTCAACTTTGCCAGATCGGTGCTTGCGAGAATTGAAATTGGTGCCCTATAAAAATGGGAAAAGATTGTCTGAAACCTTATCGGAATTCTATCCTTTAAAAGATGCCTTGCATATTAATCCACTTGAACCCATTGATCCATAAACAATGAAAAGAGTTTTATTGTATATCGGAACTTTATTGGCTTTGGTTTTAGGTACGTTTTTTTCTGTACCTATCGGGGTTAACACATTACAAATTTCTCAATCTTTTTCAATTGACTCATTGGGCGCCTGCCAAGGTGTATCTTATATCAATGGCAGTCTTTATTTATATGGAGATCGGGAGAAAGGGGTGATTAGAAAATTTTCCCTCTATGGAGAAGATTCTATCATTGATTTGCATCAAGAAACCGGACTAACCATTAAGGGGATAGACATTATTAATCACCCAACCGGTATTGCCTACCATAAAAAATTACCCGTTTTTATTGGAAATAGCATTCGGTTAAATCCTGAAGGCACTAAATGGAGAGCGGTTATTTATCAAGTTGATTGGGAAAACTTGATAAAAACTGGTTCTTTAGATGGGAATCTTATCAGTGAAATTGAAGATGATGCTTGTATTCAGGGAACCCGTCCGGAATACGTTGAATATAACAATAAATGGTATGTAGCTACTGCCGATTATGGAAATAAAAGTAATGAGGTTAGGTTATATGATCCGGTTTATTTGAAAAAAGCTAAAAAGACTTCCGATTCACTGGTTTTATATAAAAAATTCACTTGTTCTCCGTGGGTGCAAAATCTCCTATGGATTCCTTCTAAAAAAATATTGGTTTTAATACAAAATCAAATCGAGGGTAAAAAGTGGCGCTTCACTTTTGTTGATTTACCAAAGTCAATAGAAACCGGAAAGGAAGAAGTAATTAGTAGTATAGATGTGGCAGATAGGGAAGACGAATTAGAGGGCTTTTGTTTAGTAGATAAAAATAAGAAGGGGGTTGCAGTTTCCTCCTCTAGAAGAAAAAATGTTAATCTGGTAAATCTTACATGGAAATAAATATTCAAAAAATGAAACAATTAATCAGTTTGAAAAATTCAGCGAAAATTTGGTTGCCTGCTATGTTGGCTATCGTTTTTTCAGTGGGCATCACTTTTGCCCAAAATTCAGGTGTAGTAAATGGGGTTGTAGTAGATGAATCTGGGAAACGCCTTCCCAATGCTTCTGTTGGGGTAAAAGGAACCCAACAGAGTGTAACTTCAGACAGTAAGGGTAGTTTTTCTATTCAAGCGGCAATGGGTAAAACACTTGTAGTGTCGTATGTTGGGTATGCAACTAAAGAAGTGTTAGTTAGTGGAAATTCCCTTAGCGTTGTTTTGAAAGAAGAGGTTACTACCTTAGAAGAAGTTGTTTCTATCGGTTATTCGAAGCTCAGAAAAAGTGATTTAACAGGAGCAATATCTAGTGTAAAAGCCCGGGAATTAAATCTTTCAACTCCAACCATCAGCCAGGCATTGGTAGGTAAAGTAGCGGGTGTTCAGGTTTCACAAGTAAGTGGGGCCCCCTATTCAGGTGCAAAAATTCGAGTAAGAGGTATTGGTTCTATTAATGCAAGTTCTGAGCCCCTATATGTAATTGATGGATATGCAGTGGGAGGTAATCCAAGTCAGGGACAGGGTAATGGCGGTAACTCTACCAGTGGCTTTAATCCGGCTGCCAATGGAAACGATATTTTTATCAACCCCGATGATATCGAATCAATCGAAATATTAAAAGATGCTGCTTCTGCTGCCATTTATGGTTCACGAGCTGCTGCAGGTGTTATTTTAATTACAACTAAAAGAGGCAGACAAGGGAAGGGAACAATTGAGTATGACTATCAATATAGCGCTCAGCAATTATCTAATAAGGTGAAATTGTTGAATGCATCAGAATTTACTGACTTATTTGTTGAAGGAAGAAATGCAAACTATAAGGATATTTTAATATCTAAAAACGTATTATGGGATAATGCATTTTTTTCTGATGATAATGCAACTCGAATTGTAAAAGCTGGTCAAACTGCCACAGGCTGTTCAGTTTGTATTCCCAAATATTTATATGATAATGCTTCACAAAAAATAATTCAGCCGGCTTTTAATACAGATTGGCAGGATGTTTTATACAAAAATGCTGCAGTTCAAAGACATAATATTTCTTTTTCTGGCAGTAGTAATAATACCAGATATTTTATTAGTGGAGGATATTTAGATCAGCCTGGTATATTAAATAGCACCTATCAAAAGCGGATAAATGTTCGTGCAAATATTGATGCAGATATCACCGAAAAATTAAAAACATCTGCAAGTTTTTTTGTTACCAATACTAAAAATCGTGAAGTTCAGGAGGGAAGATTCAATCAGGGACCTATATTAGGCGCATTGGTTTATATGCCCATTTTTCCTGCATTTAATCCAGATGGTAGTTTGGCAACTGCTGATAAAGGGGCAGGTGCACAAACTGATGGGTATGCTTATGCGTTTCAAGGAATTGAAAATCCGCTTGCACTTGCTCAGCGTGTAAATATGACGCGCAACGGTTTAAGAGGAACCTACAACCTTACTACCACGTATGAGGTGGTAAAAGATTTATTTGCAAAAGTTAACTTGGGAGGTTCTACTTACAATGAAAAGTATGAATACTATTACCCAACTAATTTAAGTAATGGTATTAACCCTCCTGGCTCTGCTCAGTCTGTTTTAGCAGCAAATAGTTCTGCTCAAACCCTTAGCTCACAAGATTTGTTAGCAGAGTTTACCCTAAACTATAAAAAGACTTTTCGGAAAAATCGTTTTGATTTATTGGGCGGATATACAGCTCAGCAAACTAATACGGATATTATTGCAGTTGCCTCAAAAAATTATACCAATGATTTAATTCCTGAGATTACTGCTGGTGGGGCTGTGCCTGGCGATTTTTCCCGTTTAGGAAATACCGGAAAATCTACTACTACATTGGTGTCTTATTTATCACGTCTGGTATATAGCTACGATCGGAGATATTACTTAACTGGCTCGTTTCGTATGGATGCTTCCTCTCGTTTTGGACCTCAGAACCGTTGGGGTAAATTTGGTTCGGTATCAGGTGCTTGGTCAATTTCTAATGAATCTTTTTATCATAACTGGTTAGGTAAAAACTCTACATTAAAATTGAGAGCCAGTTGGGGCTTGACTGGTAATAACAATATTGGAAATTACCGATACGAACAAGGGTTAACGGGTTCGGGAGGGAATGTAATTGGAGGAAATATTCTGAATGCAGTTTGGGCAGGAGGGATTACGGATGCAAAATTAGGTTGGGAATCTACTGAGCAATACAATTTTGGAGTAGATGCAACGCTTTTCAATAACAGAGTATCTGTTTTATTCAACTATTACAATAGTAAATCCAATAATCTATTGTACAATAAAAGTATTTCCTCATTGTCTGGCGCAACCTCCATACTTACCAATTTGTCTAACTCGAATATATCTAATAAGGGATTTGATTTACAGCTTGACGTAAAAGCTATCCAAACAAAAGATTGGTCTGTAAGCTTTAGCGGTAACATTACAGCTAACAGAAATAAAGTAGTTAGCCTAGGTGGAGCCAGTGAGATTCAGATTAATGGAGCTGAAAGAAGTTATATCACGCACGTTACTCGTGAGGGTGATCCAGTAGGTTCTTTCTATGGCCTTAAGGTAGCAGGAATGGTTAAAACTTCCGATATGGCGAATGTAAATAGTGATCTGGCTGTTTATAAAGCGAATGGAAACAAATTTCCTACGGGCTATCAGTTAAAAGGCTTCGCTATTTCAACTTATTCTACCACCCCTTTGAATCCTGGAGATTTATACTTTGTTGATAAAAATGGAGATGGAATAATTACCGATGCAGATAAAGACATCATAGGAACACCGTATCCAAAGTTTACTTACGGTTTTGCACTTAATGTTAGCTATAAAGTTTACGACTTATCCGCATCGTTTAATGGCTCAAAAGGTAATCAAGTAATTGATGGTCAGGATTACTATATCCGAAATATGGAGGGTTCTGGCAATCAATATGCAATTGTAAATCAGCGTTACAGAAATGATGCAAATCCGGGTAATGGAAGAGAATATCGCGCGTCTAGAGGAGGTTCTCAGAGTAACAGCACAAGGCTTAGTGATTATTACTTGCAAGACGGATCATTTTTTAGATGTACCAATATCACTTTTGGAGTAAATATTAGTTCATTAGTAAATACCCGAAAACTTGGTATAAGCAATTTGCGCTGGTATACTTCAATAGACAATGCCTTTACTATAACAAATTATCTTGGCTATAATCCTGAGGTAGATTTCAATAATGGAGCTAATCTCACACCTGGTGTTGATTATGGTAAATATCCTCTAGTAAGGTCGTTTAACACCGGATTAAAAATTCAATTTTAATTAGAAAAATATCATTATATGAAACTCAAATATGTTATTGTTATTTTGATGCTGGTACCCTTTAGTTTTTCTTGTACCAAATCATTTCTTGAGCAAACCAATCCGAATGGCGTTTCTGTTGATAACGGATTTCAAACTGAGAACGACATTGCTACGGGCGTAAATGGAGTTTATCAGGCGCTCAGAAGTTCAAATTGTGTTGGGGAAGGTGCTGCTCTTTGGACAGACGACCGGGCAGATGATGTAAATACAACCGATAACCAATCCAACAATGGCGAACCTTTTCAGTTTAGTGCCTTTTCATTGGTTCCCAGTAATAGTTATTTACAAAGTCACTGGACTGCCCTATATGTACCCATTTCTCGGGCTAATTTGATTCTCTCTATAATTAATAAAGTACCATTTGCTAGCGAAACTACTAGAAACCAATATATAGCAGAGTTAAAGTTTATTCGCGCCTATATGTATTACAATCTGGTTCGTGAGTTTGGTGATATTCCTTTGGTAACTGATCGCCTAACTTCTGCTGAACAAGCAGCTGCTTTAACCTTTCGGGAAAAAAGTGACAAAGTATATGCGCAAATTGTTACTGATTTAAAAGATGTATTAAATAGTTCCTTGCCGGTTGTGCAAACCGCTGCCAACAAAGGGAAAGTTTCCCTTCAAGCAGCCAATGCTACACTTGGACAGGTTTATTTAACTATGGCCACCACTTTAGACCCTTCGAAGGCAACCGAAAATTTAAACAATGCCAAGAATTATTTGCTGGCCTGTTATAATCAAAAAACATTTACCAATTTATCAGATATTCCATACGCTGATGTTTTTGATGTAAATAAAAAAGCTACCTGCCCAGAGATTATTTTTCAAATAGTGTACAAACAAGGAGATGCAACTTACTCTTCTTCTTTAGCCAGGGGTAACCAAGCAAAGGGGGAAACCATTAATTCGCAATTTGTTTCGCAAGGTGCTGGTGGGTTGTTTACGAAAGACCTTTTAAAAGAATTTGAAGTTGGTGACGTAAGAACTACCTATACCTATAAATTTGCTCCTGCGGTAAATGGTAATTTTATCACTAAGTTTCGAGACAATAGTGCTGTTGCCGGAACCTTAGGATATGGAGGCAATGACTGGATTCTGATCAGGTATGCAGATGTTATTTTGAACTTGTCTGAAGTGTATCTGTATTTAAATGACAATGCAACTGCCATCAATTATTTAAATATGGTAAGAACAAGAGCTCAGATGCCTGCCTATGCCACAATGATGCAAAATCCAGATTATGCAGCTAAATATCCTTCATTAAAATTGGCTATTCTACATGAAAGAAGAATTGAACTTGCCTTTGAACATCATCGTTGGCACGATCTTACCCGATTCTTTAATGCGAACGACCTTGTTACTTATATGAAATCAAAAAGTCAAGCTGATTTTGATAACTCACCGCTGAGTAATTTTACTACTAAAGATTATTATTTCCCTATACCTTATAATGAGTATAAGCTCGATCCAGTGCTTATGTATCAAAATCCGGGGTATTAATATTACGTATATGAAAAACCTGATAGCTATATTCCTTTTGGGTATCCTACTATTACACAAAAATGAAACCTTTGCACAAGGTATTGGAAAAGGGTATAAAAAGGAATATAGCTTTTTATCTTCTGGGAATAGAGTGGCAGACAAAAATTTTTATCTGACAACCGTATTAACAAAATTGCCAGAACTAAAAAAACTATTGTCGGAAGATAAAGGTCTTAACGTTTTTTTTGAAAATAAAAAAAATAGTATTCAGGCACATGCTTCTGATACCTGCAGTTGGCCTGAAAATTTAATGGCTGAGTTTTTAATTAATCAGCAAGATTCAAATATGCTCATAGCCAAAATAAATGGTTTATACGAGCGTGAAAAAAAATTGTTCGATCAGGTCATCGACCTTCATCTTAGACCCTCTGGCTATTATCAGCGTTTTGTGAATGACGATAATCGAGTTTTGCTAGCCAAGGCAATGTCACAATACATTTTGGGAATAAACTATATTATCAACCAATTTGGCTTAGGTAAAAAACTAAGGTATCCTCGGATTGATTCTGCAAGCTATGTTGTTAGCTCCCGATACTATCGTATGGCTTTAAAAGAAATGTTCGGTTTTCTTTACGAAAAAACAGATAGTATGAACCTGTTTTTTCAGCCATCAATGGCAGTGGCTTTACAATTGATGGAATTGAATGATCGTGATGAGCCAGCTCGCTTTGAGCCTATGGAGAAAACGGTTAACAAATCTGCCATTCAGCAGATTCGCTCCATTAAATTCTCAGCTTATCGGTACGCTAGTATAGTTATACCGGGAAATGGTCCCGAATTAACTACTACCCCCGTGAGTCCGATCAATAAAATGCATTGTGATATAGCAGCAGATCGATTTTTAAAGGGCTGGGCTCCAGTAATTATTGTAAGTGGTGGATATTGTTATCCTTTTCAAGGTCCTTATTGTGAAGCGGTTGAGATGAAAAAATATTTGATAAACAAATACAATATTAATGAGGCATCCATCATAATTGATCCACATGCACGCCATACAACCACCAATTTTAGGAATGCAAATCGGCTTATGATTCGGTATGGAATTCCCATTAACCAACTATCGGTATTTATTACCACACAGGGTCAAAGCAGAATGGTTACCTCTTCAGTAGGAAGAACTTTTGATACAAGAAACCTAGAGGAACTGGGCTACTTACCCTATAAGAATTTAACTCGAATAGACCGACATTGTGTGTCTTATTATCCTACTTTGGAATGTTTGCATATGGATCCTTATGATCCTCTCGATCCTTAGTGCAATAAGCAACCTGATAATAGGAAGAATAGTTTTTGAACCGGAAACTGTTATTCAAACTATTTTTTAAAAATACGAGTGCTTTTTTGTTGAAATTGGGTCTTAATAAGTAAGCAATAATTAATTACCAGCTGCTAAAGCGGATTCCTATCGTGTAAGGATATTGCTCCATGCGGGTATAAGTTTTTTGTAATTGGTTGATACTATACGAACCATATAATCTTACTGGTCCCAATCCTATTTCACCTATTGCAGCCAATCTCCATGGATCCAGTGCTAAATCGCCCCTGTATTTTTGTTTACCTCTTTCGCCGCTAATTTGTTTGTTGCGACTGGCCAGCAAATAGCCGGCACTCATTCCTACACTCATAATTAATCCTCTGTGAGAGTTAGGTTTTGTATTGATGTTAATCATTAGTGGAACTGTAACATATTCGGCATATAACTTATTCTTGGTAAAGCTAATCGAGTCATTGAATGCCATTGGGGCAGGTGCATTGCGAAAGCTGATTCGAGAATCGTAACGAAAATTATACATTTCCAATCCGAGTCCATATTTTAGGTTCAACACATTTTTACTTAAGCTCGCTCTTTGCATAAATAACCAAATATTTACATTACTCGATTTTCCGGTATTCAAAGTAGTTGAACCCTCATTCACAGCCGGATCGCCTGGGCGCACTATTTTCAGGTAACTGCCCGCCTGGGCATATGAATAGTTCGTTTGGTCTCGATAGTTGGCAAATCCAAGATCAAAAATCAGCCAGTTGGTAGAAACTGTTTTTTGCTTTTTAGAGGGTCGGGTATTCCAGATCACATTATAATTTGTATGCGAACTACTGGCAGATTGTTTAGGGAATTCTCCGTCTTTCACGATGGTAAATCCGCCAATTTGCAAAGTGTCTGATTGCTTAGCTGTGCTGTCTTTTTGCGCATTCAATGAAATTGCTGTTAAAAACAATACCACAGATAGCAAAAGCTTTTTAATTTTCATATAGTTTTTTTTAAGGTTGTAAGGGTTGTGCAACGGAAATAACTTTATATTCTTGGGTTTCCTTTGTGCGGGTTCCTGTACTTTTTAGCAAAGCGCTAGCTTTGCGAATAATGCCCCGAAAACGGCCTTCCCGAATTTCTAAGGCACCTATGTTGATGATTTCTCTTTCACTTTCTGTATTAAGTTCTTGGTAAATAACCGGTTGTGCCAATTTGTGAGATTCGAGTTCCGGATTTTCAGGGGAATTTGCCGATAAACTGTTTATTGTATTCGGCGGCATCACCTGATTATTTTCTGGCGTAGGTATCTTATTATCCGTAGATGCGATTATAGTTTCATTGCCTTTTTTGGTTTCGGAAATGGGCGCTGTACTTTCAGTAATGGGTGCCTTTGGAAGGATTTCATTTCCGACAGTTATTTGTGTAGGTATCGACAGTAACTTCCCGGGTTCGTTAGAAACATAGGACTGAGATGTTTGAGCATGCATAGTACTTTTTTCCGAACCCCTATTTGGTGTTGGAGCAGATGATTTAGAGACCACCTTTTCAGTTTCACTTTCTTTTTGCAAAGGCTTTTCGGTAAACAAAGGCCAGCAAAGCACCACAATTAGAAAGGCAGCAGCTACGCGCAGCATCCAACGCATTTCGATTACTGGGCGTTGACGATTGATTCGGTATAGCGACTCTCTATCTGGACAAGCAACCGAAGCAGGTTCCAGTACCAAGCTGCGAAGTTCTTTTATTAGTTGCCTGCCTGATGCATTTCGGGCTACCCATTCTTCTGTTGCAATTCGATCGGCCAGTGAAAGTTCTCCATCAATATATAGCCAGGCCTGTTCTTCCGAAAGGGTTTCTGATAAGGGTTGAAGCAAAGCTGCTTTATCTGGAAAGAGAAGGGCACCCTCTTGAAGTTTCAGTTGTTGCCAATGCTGCCATTCGGATAGCAAATCAGGATTGTTTTCTAAAAATGTATCAAATGCCAGTATTTCGGCAGGCGATAATTCGCCATCCGCGTTCAGCATACAATACATATCAAAATTATCCCGGTTAATCATTTCTATTTATTCTTTTAATTCAATACTTCTTCTACACTTACTAAAATATTCCGAAGGGTTTGGCGTGCGCGGTGTAAATATACTTTTACCTGACTGGCATGCAATCCTGTGATGGTGCCTATTTCCTCATAACTATATCCCTCATAATCTTTCAGCAACACCAAACTTCTCTGCACCTCGTTTAATTGCTGCAAGGCATCGTGTAATTTTTCTTGCAGCGCCTTTTTTTCAAAGAGGGAGCTTGTAGCTGCTTCCGGCACAACATCCGTTAAGGTACTCCGGTTCTTCTTTCTTACCCAATCGATTAGTTGGTGGTAAGCAACCGTAAAAAGCCATGATTTAGCCTGTTCTGGCTGAATGGTATCTCGATGTTTCCAGAGTTTTTCAAAACTGATTTGTACAATATCGCGGGCATCTTCGGAATTCCGAATATTCTTAACCACAAACCGATAAACATTATCAGCGTATTGGGTAACCATATCATTATAATGCTTCTCCGTCATACAAACAGCTGCGCTTTGGTACAGGTAATACGTACCTAGGATGTAAAAGTTACATTTTGGGCAACAAATTGGGTTAAAAATCCAAGCCTCCCTAATGTTTCGGGTATGGGCGGCGTAATACGGGGGTAAATGGGTTGTGAAGTAGGATGGGTTAATATTGAATTACCTGTTCCTGAATATGTTCCGGCAACTCCCTGAATCCGTATTGCTGATTGCGCAGTTGTGGAATAAAGCCTGCTTCCCGTATAGCTTCCTGAATAGTTTTATAGGTAAATCGATGCGGCGCGCCGGCTGCACTTACCACATTTTCTTCCAACATAATACTGCCAAAGTCATTGGCGCCTGCATGCAAACAAATTTGCGCCGTTTGTTTACCCACGGTTAGCCAGCTGGCTTGAATATTAATAACATTGGGCAGCATAATACGGCTGATGGCAATCATGCGGATATACTCGTCTGATGTAGTTAAATTCTGTACTCCCCTGATTTTAGCAAGTAGGGTATCCACATCCTGGAAGGTCCAGGGAATAAATGCCAAAAAGCCTTTGGCATCTGCCGGCTTTCTGCTTTGTACTTCGCGTATTCTTTCTAGATGGATGAATCTTTCTTCCAGGGTTTCCACGTGCCCAAACATCATGGTAGCGCTGGTAGTAATATGTTGCTGATGGGCTTCCGCCATAATATCCAGCCATTCATCCGCCCCACACTTTCCGTTCGATACCAGCCTGCGAACACGGTCTACCAATATTTCGGCCCCCGCACCAGGTAATGAATCAAGGCCTGAAGCTTTTAGTGCCTGTAGGGCTTCGCGGTGACTGATTTTATCAATTTTACAAATATGGGCTACTTCGGGTGGTCCCAGTGAATGTAATTTGAGGGTTGGGTATTCCTGTTTCAGTTGGCGAAACAGGTTGGTATAAAATTCCAAACCCAATTCGGGATGATGCCCTCCCTGTAATAAAAGCTGATCTCCGCCATATTGCAGGGTTTCTTCAATCTTTTTCCGATAGGTTGGCAAATCCGTTATATAAGATTCGGGATGCCCGGGTATGCGATAAAAATTACAAAATTTACAGTTGGCAACGCAAACATTGGTTGTATTCACGTTTCGATCTATCTGCCAGGTAACCTTGCCATGGGGTACTTGTTTTTTTCTAAGTTCATCCGCCACATGCATCAACTCGGCCAGTGGAGCCTGCTCAAATAAAAATTGTCCCTCTTCTTTAGATAAAAACTCAAAATTGAGTGCGCGTTGGTATAAATCTGATAGCTGCATGTACAATTGCTTAAGAACCGCAAAGGTAAGCCGAGCCGGGCAAAGCCGATTCGTATAATTTTTTAACAGCTCAACTTTTTTACATTCATCTATTAATGGTAAATTACAGAAATGAAGCGTAAGTGGATGTTGAAGGTGGTAGGATGCTTGTGGGGATTGTCTTTACAGGCGCAGGAAGAATTTATACCCCCCCAATCGGTGCTACTTACCCGATTCTCTTATTTTGAGTTGAGTGGAGGCATTATGATTTTACAGGCCCGGGTTGGAAATGCCAAAGATACCCTGAATTTTGTGCTGGATACCGGTAGCGGAGGAATTTCCCTCGACTCGGCAACTGTTCTAAAACTAAAGTTGCCGGCCATCCCATCCGAAAAAATAATCAGAGGGCTCAATGGAATGCGCACCGTTTCTTTTGTGAATGGATTAACCCTCCATTTACCCGGATTATCGGTAGAGAACCTAGATTTTCATGTGAATGATTATGAATTGTTAAGCAGTGTGTATGGAATGAAAATTGACGGAATTATTGGCTTTAGTTTTTTACGCAGATATATTGTAAAGATTGATTTTGATGAAGATCTCATCGAAGTATATACTCCCGGCAGTTATAAATATCCCAAAGGTGGTTATTTGTTGAAGCCGAATTTCTCTACACTGCCCTTGCAGCCTGCTTATATCAAGGATAGTCGCCTGATATTGGGCCGGTTTATTTTTGATACGGGGGCAGGATTAAATATGTTGTTATCGGAGGATTTTGTTACGGATAGCGCTGTTTTTAGAAAAGGAAGGGTTTTTTTTCCAACCCAGGCAGAAGGCTTAGGCGGAAAAAAATTAATGAACCTTAGCTTAGTGCGCGAAGTGCGAGTGGGTTCGTATAAGTTTAAAAAGGTACCGGTGCATGTTTTCTCCGACGATTTTAACGTAACCGCCTACCCGCAAATGGGGGGAATAATCGGAAACGATTTGATGCGGCGGTTTAATATGATTGTAAATTATCCCGAAATGAGTATTCATATTAAGCCGAATAAGCATTTCAGCGAACCTTTTGATTATTCCTATACGGGTTTGGCTTTTTATCTGGTAAATGGAGAGGTGAAAGTAGAAGACATCATGGAGGGCTCGCCGGCAGCTAAAGCTGGATTTATGCCAGGGGACATCATTTTTTCGGTAGATAAAACCATTGGTAAAGACATCAAAACCTATCGAAATATCTTCCAAAACAGCCTAGGGCGTATTCCAGTGATGGTTATTCGAGACGGGCACCCGGTTATTTTAACGATGGATGTTAAAGACATTAGAAACCGGAATCGGAATTAATTGTCGCAAATGATCCCCAAACAAAGTAATTTGCGCCCGAAAGCGGCGAAACGCAAGTACACTCTATGATTGAATTTAATCGGTTTGTTTTAAGTAATGGGTTACGGGTGCTGGTGCATGAAGATCATACTACCCCTATGGCCGTAGTGAATGTTTTGTATGATGTGGGCGCCCGGGATGAACAGCCCGATAAAACCGGCTTTGCGCATCTTTTCGAACACCTGATGTTTGGGGGCAGTGGCAATATCCCCGATTACGACGAGCCTCTGCAAAGAGCAGGCGGAGAAAACAATGCCTATACTACCAATGATCTTACCAACTATTATTGTCAGCTGCCAGTAGAAAATATGGAAACCGCTTTCTGGCTCGAGAGTGATCGTATGCTGGGCCTGGCTTTTTCTAAAAAGAGCCTCGAAGTGCAACGTAAGGTGGTTTGCGAAGAATTTAAAGAACATTATCTCAATAAACCCTACGGTGATATCTGGCACAAAATGCGTGAGCTATGTTACCAGGTACATCCTTATCGTTGGATGACGATTGGGAAAGAATTGAGTCATGTAGAGAAAGCGAACATAGAAGATGTAAAAGCCTTTTTTTATAAGCATTATCGACCTATCAATGCCATACTGGTAGTTGCCGGCGCAGTAGAAACAGAGCAGGTGAAGCAATTGGCAGAAAAATGGTTTGGGGATATTCCATCCGGAGAACAATATGTGCGCAACCTGCCAGTTGAGCCTGCACAAACGGAAGCTAGGCACCTGGATATTTATGCCGATGTGCCTGCAAATGCCTTGATTATGGCCTGGCATATGGATGCCCGTCTCGAACCCGGATATTATGCAGCCGAATTGCTCACAGAAATTTTAGGTGATGGCGGCTCTTCCCGCTTGTACCAGGCATTGGTGAAAGAACGAAAAATTTTATCTGCTTTAGAAGTACATCATTTTGGCAGCAGCGATAAAGGCTTATTGGCCATTGAATCTAGGTTGGTAAATGGGGTAGACCATGCCACCGCCCAAGCTGCCTTAGAGGAAGAGCTCGAAAAAATTACCCGGGAACCTGTATCTGAAACCGAATTGCAGAAGGTGAAAAATAAAACAGAAAGCATGATTGTGTTTGAAGATATGAGTTTGATGAACCGGGCATCCAGTTTGGCGCATTACGAACTGCTGGGGGATGCACACTTAATGAATACGGAACTGGAAAAATACCGTTCGATCACTGCCGATGATTTATTGCGCGAAAGCCAGAAAATTTTTCGCAAAGAAAACAGCAATACTTTGTATTACCATATACGCCCTACCCAACATGCTGAATAGAAAAAAGGCACCGGCTATTAAAGATGCCGTAAATATGTCGCTGCAATTGCCACCTTATGTTGCCTTTACCCTTAACAATGGAGTGCCGGTATATACTGTGCAGGCGGGCTCTCAGGAAGTGCTGCAGGTAGAGTTGTTGTTTTTTGCAGGGCTCTGGTACGAGCAGCAGGAATTACTCTCGGCCACAACCAATTTTTTGTTGAAAAACGGAACAAAAACCAAAACAGCTTTTCAATTAAACGAGCAGGTAGAATATTACGGCGCCTATCTTAGTCGCGGCTGCTTTAATGATGTTTCTAATATCACCCTGCATTGTTTAAACAAACATTTGCCGCATTTATTACCCGTTGTATCGGAGATAGTTACCGAGAGTGTTTTTCCGGAAGATGAATTGGTGATTTATAAAAATAATCAGCTACAGCGCCTCGATATCAATTTAAAGAAATGCGAATTTGTAGGCAATCGACTAATTGATGAATATGTATATGGTCGCAGCCACCCATATGGTCGGTATTCTACGGCGGAGGCTTTTCAAAATATACAGCGCGAGCAGTTGGTCGATTTTTATCAAAGCCATTATGTGAACGGCAACTGTATTATTTTGGTTTCCGGAAAACTGCCGGCAGATTTAGAGCAACAGCTCAATTTAAGTTTGGGTCATTTACCCCTACAAGGAAATAGGCCGGATATAAAGCCTATTGCAACAGCACCCTTGGTAGAAAAAAAGCATCGGGTAAGTAACGACGAGCAGGGTATACAGGGAGCTATCCGAATCGCACGCCCCTTTCCAACGCGCCATCATCCCGACTTCCTGGGCATGCAGGTATTGAATAATGTATTAGGGGGCTATTTCAGTTCGAGACTGATGAACAATATCCGGGAAGATAAAGGATATACCTATGGCATCCACTCGTTTATTCAAAGTCATTTACACCATGCAAGCCTGCATGTCAGCACCGAAGCCGGACGAGAAGTTTGCGAAGCTGCCATTGCGGAAATTTATAAGGAAATGAGTTTGCTCTGCAATGAGCCCGTAAGTGCAGAAGAGTTGGGCTTGGTGCGAAATTATATGATGGGTGGATTGTTAGGCGATTTAGATGGTCCCTTCCAAATCATGTCGCGCTGGAAAACCTATTTATTGAATAACCTGCCTCCTGATTATTTTCAGCAGAGTCTGCAAACGATCCGCAGCATTACACCTGCTCAACTGCAACAACTTGCCCAACAATACTTACAGCCCGATTCGTTTTATGAGTTGGTGGTGGTGTAATAGGTTTGGCGTATTCATAAGTGGCTTTTTTAAACAGTTATCACTAATTCTGATTGGTTGAAAAAATGAATGGAGTGTATCCGTTTGATACAAAAAGTTATTACTGTAAATAAATGACTCCGTTAATTATCTTATATTTATAGTGGAAATCAAATAATATGCTTCGCTTTATCATCAAAACCTTATCCACGTCAGTAGCTGTGCTGGTCGCCGCCTATATTTTAAAAGGTGTGCATGTGCAGGATGTGGAAACCGCTTTGTTGGTTGCGCTGGTATTGGGCTTGCTCAATAGTTTTATTCGTCCTTTATTGGTTATTCTAACCATTCCAATTACTATTATTACGCTGGGTTTATTTTTAATTGTAATCAACTACTTCATTATTCGCCTTACTACTCAGATAGTACCCGGATTCGCCGTAGATGGCTGGCTGCCTGCCCTGTTATTTTCATTGTTAGTAAGCTTTGTATCTTCAATTATTGAAGCCATTGCAGGCTCTTCCAGCGAAAAATAGCCGATTCCTCAACTTTTGTCACCTTATTTATTGGCCACCGACCCCACAAAGTGCTGACGAATCCCTTTTTTTGGGTCATAACATCTTCATTCATCCCCGTTTTTTTGCCGCTCATCCCTTTTTTGGAGCCGTCGAAAATCCCCTAATTTTTCATATACCATTGACAATCAATGTTATATGGTTTTATTTACTTCCTACCTTAGCCGATTACTAAATTAAGGTAGGTACTATGTGTTGCATAGTACTAAAATTCCTCTTATCTTTGTCTTGTCAAAGCAAATGAATCAACAACATTCAATCAATCACATTAAAAAATAAAAACCATGAAAACGAATCAAACCTCAGATCAATCATTCGGTAAAGAAAGCATGTCTACCGGAACAGCTTTATCAGTAGAAGCAGTTGCTGCTTCTCGCACAGAAAGTATCCAACCCCAGGTATTTGGCATTGCCGATCTGTGGAAGCTGGAAAGAAGCCGCCGAACACGCAGCACAAGAAAGCACTTTGCCTTTTAATCCGACCCCCACAGATTACCCCGCTTTTCACTTTCATTAAAAAACAATTGTATGGACATTCAGAATACCCAGAGTCAAATGCGGAAAGGTGTATTGGAATTCTGCATTCTTTCCATCATCCGGCAGGGAGAAGTTTATCCAAGTGATTTGGTAGAAAAAATGAAGTCAGCCAACCTGCATATTTTGGAAGGCACTTTATATCCCCTGCTCACCCGCCTGAAAAATGCCGGTGTACTTACCTATCGATGGGTAGAAAGTAACAGTGGCCCGCCCCGTAAATATTTTGTAATGACGGATCAGGGCTTACAATTTTACCACGAATTGGAACTCACCTGGAACGAATTGGCAGCAGCAGTATCCGCCTTAACACAACCATTAACCACCACCAATAATTCCTAATAAAGTATTCTCCTGCTTTTAACTGGAGAAGAATATAAAAATAGCTATCATGAAAAAGGTAATCAACATTAATTTTCAGGGTCGGGTGATTCCCATTGAAGAATCCGCTTTTGAGATGCTGAAGGGATATACCGACAGCTTGCGCCGCTGCTTTGCCAACGAAGAGGGCCGCGATGAAATTATCAATGATATAGAAAGCCGTATCGCCGAATTATTCGGAGAAGCGCTTAAAAAGGGCAGTGTATGTATCACCGACAGCCAGGTGAATACTATTATAGATAATATGGGTCGCCCCGAAGAACTGAATCAAGATGAACCTGGATTAAATCCTGGGGCAGCATCTCAACATCAGTCTGCAACTGCCAATGATGCACAAAACATGCCTCCCTATCGTGACAAATTATTTCGTGATAACAATGATAAGTTTTTAGGTGGGGTATGTGGGGGACTGGCACATTACTTTAAGCTAGATCCAGCCATCATTCGGGTTGCTTTTGCACTAGCCACGATTGGATGGGGTAGCGGAATAATATTATATATTCTGTTGTGGATTATTTTGCCTTCCCGAACTTTAGCGGGGATTGCTTCTACAAAGCGTTTGTATAGAAATCCCGATGAAAAAGTTATTGCCGGGGTAGCCAGTGGTATCGCCAGCTACTTTGATATAGCGATTTGGATACCCCGGATAATTTTTGCCTTGCCACTAGTATTCGGCATTCTCAGTTCCTTTTTAAATAAATATTTCCATTGGTTTTATAACCACGAATCCTTCTCTAAAATTGTATTCTCTTCCTTTGGGGGAACGCTGCTGGTAATTTATGCCGTGTTATGGGCCATTATTCCCGAGGCAAAATCGGCAACCGAAAAACTGGAAATGCGTGGCGAAAAAGTAGACCTGAACAGCATTAAAAATACCATACAGGAAGATCTACAGGGATTTAAATCCCGGGCAGAAAAGTGGGGAAAAGATGTTTCTGAAAAAGCACAACAGATGGGGGAAGAAGTTACACAAACCGTAAAAGAAACATCTGCCAATGTAGTAAATGAAACTCGTCCTATAGCTAAATCGGGCATCTCAAGACTAGCCAATGCTATTGGCATTCTGTTCAAAGCATTTTTTATGTTCATTGGTGGGGTAATTTCCCTGGCTTTACTAGCTGCCCTGGTAGCCATCTTATTTGCTGGGGCGAGTGTATTTCCCCTGAAAGATTTTGTGCTAGACAGCGCGCCTCAGCAAGTGCTCGCCTGGTTATTTCTTCTTCTGTTTTTTGGGATACCTATCATAGCATTTATAACTGCCTTTATTCGCCGTATAATGGGCGTTAAATCTGGGAATAATTATTTGGGATATACATTCGCAGGATTGTGGGTAATTGGTTTGGTAAGTGGCATATTTTTATTGGCTGGTTTTTCTAAACATTTCGAGGTAAAAGCGCGTGAAAAGCAGGAATATGCGATTGCCCAACCAAGCAATGGAAAGTTGCTGGTAACGGTAGCCGACTCAGAAATCAGCACCACCACCATCAGCTCCGGTATTAAGGTTTCGGGATTACTAAGAATTGACGGGGATAGTTTGCAGCTCAGCAATATCAGCGTTCATGTAGAAAAAAGTAACGACTCGCTTTACCATGTTACAGGCACCCGTTTGAGCAATGGAAAAGATGGAGAGGAAGCCCGTAAAAACTTAGTAAATATTCAATACGGGTTTACGCAGCAAGATTCTGTTTTGAAACTGAATCGCGGCATTCACTTAGCTCCCAACGCAAAATTCCGTAACCAACAGCTGGTGTTAACCATTCAGGTGCCAGTAGGTAAGAAAATCCAGATCGACCGATCGGTAAGAAACCGTTTCTTTTTTCTAAATATTGCGGATAACGAAGACGGAGATGATTGGTCTGATTTTGAAACGAAAAATAATTGGAGAACTGGAGTTGAATATGAAATGACGCAGGAAGGTTTGAAAAGAACCGGCAATACCGACAATCTGAAAAGTTGGGATGGTGATAAGGAAGATGAAACCAATCCCATGCAGGATTATCGAAAAAGCCGCCGTCAATTAGAGAATGAACTGGAGAAGAAAAACCGTGAACTTGACGAAATTAAAAAAGAATTGGAAAAGCCTGCAGAGCCCAAAAAAGTGGCCCTTCACACAGTTCCATCCGATAAAAAAGCTTTTTTTTACTGGTTTCAATCTGCCAATAGCAATTCGGCAGTAATTAGAGAAGATAAAGTAGCCGCTGCCGCTTATATTTTCTATCATAAACTGATTTGATGTGGGTTATTGTGGAAGGTTAGGCTGTCCGCCTCTGGCGGACAGTCTTTTTTATTTTTACAACCCCCGGCTTCACCTATTTTTGCAACTCAAAAACTACCTGGATGAAAAATACCCCCTTTACGCATTTACACATAGGCCTAGGAGCTAAAATGGGCGAATTTGCTGGCTACAATATGCCAATCAGTTACACCGGCATCAATGATGAGCACCATACAGTTCGAAATCAGGTGGGAGTATTCGATGTGAGCCATATGGGAGAATTTATTCTGAAAGGGGCGGATGCGCTGGATTTGATTCAACGCGTTACCTCCAATGATGCAGCCCGTTTGGTGGAGGGGCAGGCCCAATACAGCTGTTTTACCAATGAGCAAGGAGGGATTGTAGATGACCTAATCGTGTATTGCTTAACCCCCAATCAATCGTACATGCTGGTGGTGAATGCATCTAACATAGAAAAAGACTGGAATTGGGTGAGTAAGCACAATACCAATGGTGTTGAAATGCACAACATCAGCGACAAAACTTGTTTGCTGGCTATTCAGGGGCCGGAAGCCAATAAAGTTGTACAACAGCTTACCGATACGGATATTATGAATTTGAAGTACTACACTTTTGTTCGTGGAAAAGTAGCTGGCGTAGAAAATGTAATTATCAGTGCAACAGGTTACACCGGAGCCGGCGGAGTTGAAATTTATTTTGAAGATCAGGGCGATGCAGCCGTAACAATTTGGCATGCATTAATGGAGGCAGGAAAATCGCACGAAATTAAGCCTATCGGATTAGGAGCCAGAGATACCCTGCGATTAGAAATGGGCTATTGCTTATATGGCAATGATATCAATGATACCAGTTCTCCTTTAGAAGCGGGGTTGGGATGGATTACCAAGTTTACCAAACCGTTTACTGCCCAAGAAATACTAGCCGCTCAAAAAGCCGATGGAGTTACCAAAAAGTTGGTAGGATTTGAAATGATTGACCGCGGCATACCTAGGCATGATTATGAAATACTGGATGCCTCCGGAGCAAACATAGGCATTGTAACCAGTGGTACGCAATCTCCCACACTTGGAAAAGCGATTGGAATGGGATATGTAGCCAGTGCTCATGCATCGGAAGGAACGGAGATTTTTATTTCTATTCGGCAAACCCCTGTAAAAGCCCGGGTTGTAAAGCCTCCTTTCCATTAATCAGCCTGCTTATCGGATAAGTGCCGGATATTTTTCTGCCGAGGGCTGTTTTTTCACAATCAATACCCGTTCTTTATCGAGCAATAAGTATCCGTATTCGTAACAGAAATAGTACAATTGTCCATTTCGGTTGGTATAGGTATGGGTAAAGTACTGAAAACGAAACCCCATACTGAACAATCGATATTGCGGGGCTCGGGTCATGAATCGATGATTTAACAACAGCCGCTCTAATATTTTTCTGTTTTTTCGCAAATTCTGATTGATGTTGCGCACATATTCGTGCGTTTCGCAGTATTGTTGATTATGGAAAACATTGCGGCAATATTCGTCACAATATTTTTTATCTGCCCTACCCCGAACCTCTCCTCCGCAGGCAGGGCATTTTTTAGTTGATTCCGACATGGGAAATACATATTTTATACGACTGCTAAAATAACCGCCGTTAAAGGCTTCCCATACCGTATTTATACCTGTGATTTATATCTTTTGGAATCCGTGCTTTCACCCAAAAAACGTTTGTAAACGCTTATAAACGGATATAAGCGTTTAAAATTCGCTTAGCGGTATTCGCCTGCTTCATATTTGTTGGGTAAATGCAGCCAATGCTGCAATCATTCATTAAACCTATTTATATGAATCAGGTAAAAAACAAAGTACAGTTGATTGGCCATCTGGGGCAGGATCCAGACATCAAAACTTTTGAAAACGACAAAAAAGTTGCCAATATGAGTTTGGCAACCAGCGAGCAGTACAAAAATGCGCAGGGGGAGAAAATAACCGAAACACAATGGCATTCGGTGGTTGCCTGGGGTAAATTGGCGGAAATAGCCGAGAAGTACCTGGTAAAAGGCACCGAAGTGGTGGTTGAGGGTAAATTGGTAAATAAAAATTATACCGACAAACAGGGCATCAAGCGCTATTTAACCGAAGTGCAAGCCAACGAATTACTGATACTTACAAAAAATAAGTAACAAGAGCCGTGACGCGTCCGGAGCAAGTAAACAGCAGCCGGATCGGGAAGGGTAGGGTAACCTGTTATGCTGTTTATCGGATGGTTAGTATCTTTGCTGCATGTTATCCCAACCTCCTGCCCTTCACACGGTTTTATCGCCCCGTTTGTTGGATTTATACGATTTGAGCGGAACCATCGTAGTAATTATAGATGTATTTAGAGCTACTTCTACCATAGCCACTGCCCTGCACAATGGTGCCAGCCGGGTGATACCGGTAGATTCGGTGGAGCAATGTATCCGAATTGGCAACGATACGGGGGGCATAACTGCTGGGGAGCGGGATGGGAAAGTAATCCCTGGCTTGTCGTATGGCAATTCACCAGCCGAATATCCGCGGTCGTTTATTGAAAACAAAACGCTCGTATTAACCACCACCAATGGAACCCGCTTATTGCACAAAGCTTTGCAAAATGGCGCTGAGGATGTAATCACAGGTTCATTCCCTAATCTATCGGCTGTTTGCAACTATCTGTTGCAACAAAGAATGCCGGTTGTATTGGGTTGCTCGGCCTGGAAAGACAGGGTTAATATTGAAGATGCCCTGTTTGCCGGAGCCGTTATCAGCCGCATAAAAGAACATTTTACCATCCACTGCGACAGCAGCCTAATGGCCGAAAATTTATACAACCAGCACCGCAATCAACTGCCCGATTTTATTCGGTTAACCACCCATTGGCACCGACTTGCTGCATATGGGCTGGAAAAAGATTTACTGTATTGCGTAACCCCCGATGTTGCCAATGTATTACCCAGATATATAAATGGGGACTTGTTAGTAAGCTAATTACCTACTAATATTTCCGATAGTGCTTGTTGGGCAAAATTTTCAGGCCTAATAGCAGGTTTTATTTACAACCCGTAGCTAAGAAATAGTATTTTTTGCTGGCTGACTAGGAAGCGAGCTGCCTAGTCGGTTATTCTGAAGTGGTAATTGGGGGTTTTCCACAACTTGTTAATGTTCCGGTTAATTATGCCCGAAATGAATAGTTTGGATTGGGAAAGCCCCTTGCTTTTCGTTACTTTTGTGACTTGCCCTTTTTTGAAAAAACAGGCGGTACCCTGTTTTGCGGGATAGAGCGAAATGAAAGGATTTTATGGCATTACCTTACCTGATTAAGCATATACACAACAACGGAACCGATGAAGTGATTCGCAGAGGAAAGCGGATCCATAGTATGGGAAATGTTGAGCTGGTTGAATTCGACGATCTGATGGGGAACATCGTGATGCGGGTTAAAGATGATGGATATGCAACTTACTATAAGATTCATATCAATCGCTATAAGGATCCCAAAACTATTAACCTTCGATGTACCTGTCCTTACAATTTATCTGAAATTTGTCGCCACAAAGCCGGAGCACTTTTTCAGTTGCAAGATCTGTTGGATAAAAATATGCTCGGCAATAAAGAGCTGGAATACGATCAACGACATACGGTGGTTAAGATGAAGCAGCTGGAGCTGAAATTGATCCGCATGCTTTCTTCCCGCGATAATTTTGAGGCTTCAGAAAATTTTTTACGCAGCAGTCGTGCAGCAATTTTAGAAGCAAAAGATGAGTGTGTAATTGCATCGGTTGATTGGGAGGGGAAAACCTTTCGGGTAATTATTAGGAAAAATGAGGAACGGAATTTTGATACCAGTTGCCAATGTGAATCGGAAAAAGAACACCCTTTATGTATTCATAAAGACATTGTTTTTTTACAGCTCCTGCGCAATTTTGGGGCGGGATATTTTGATACCATCCGAAATCTTGATAAAGAAAAAAACAAACTGCTCTCCCTCTACGGATATTCATTGAACGACGACTTAACTGGGAAATTTGAATTTACGTATACCGATGGAAAGCCATATTTACGGGTACTGGATACTTCTATTAAACGCGTTGCGCAGGTTATGCCGGTAGCATCGATGCAAGAAAGCAGGCTGCTGCCAACTGCGGAGGCAGAACGCTGGGAACAGGAAACGCCTCAACCAACAACTGTTTCTGTTCAGCAATTGGGCGTGGTGTTGGCAATGGAGGGAGAACCTTACCAGCCCTTACAGTTTATAGCTATTCAGGGAGAGCCGGATGAAACCCGAACCAAGTACATATCAAAAGTTACCCGGCTGGATATCAGTAAATACATAAATCAAGATATTTTTAGCGATGATGACAAAGCTACTCTTGAATTACTTAGAAAATTACAGCCCTCGGAAGTAAGTAAATTCTTAGATAAGAACTCCCCCTTTTCGGGAATCTGGGAAAATATCATTCATCAACATGAAGATGGTTTGCCAGATGAAACCAAAAGTTTGGTGATAGAATATCTCTTCCCCCGCATTCGGAAGCTTTTCGGACAGATGAATCAAAGTGCCTTCTTTTTTTATCTAAACAAGGGAAAAACTTTTACTACCGCTCAGCTGAAAAAGGCCGAACCAATTGACGAGCCACTCGTTCCTGAATTTATGGTTAACTATACCAATGGTCAGTACGAAGTTAGCTGTAGCGTGGTAACGCCCGAAGGAGTATTTAGTATTGCAGATAATGCTTTAGACACCCCGCTTTTGTTTGCCAGGGAGAATCGTTTTTATCAATGGCAGAAAAAAGAAGATATCCTGCATCTGATTAAATTTTTACCTACCGGTACTGTGGTAATTCCTGCTGCCAAATGGTCGGATGCATTGAAGGATTTTGTTTTACCCCTCTCCCGAGAATACCGTGTTCAATTTAATAATGTACTAAAAGAGGAAGTGAAAGATGAGAAACCAGAGATGAAGGTATTGTTGCGGGAAAGAAACGATAACCTCTTATTTGTTCCGGTATTCAGTTATCGGGGGCACGAGGTTAAGACTGGCGATAAACCACAAGTGTATATTCCTGCGGCCGACCGACTTTTAATTATCAAAAGAAATATACCGGCTGAAGAAGCACAATTAGCAAAATTACGCTCCCTGCATTCCGGATTTGCAGAAGTAGACGGCGGAATTTTGGCGCTAAAAGGCGCCGAAGTGCTCAAGAATAATTGGTTTTTCTTATTTGTGGATGCTGTAAAAGAACAACATATACCTGTATATGGATTTGAGGCCCTGAAAAATTTCCGATTCAATACCGCAAAGCCTTCAACCAAAATACATATCAGCAGCAATACCGATTGGTTTGATGCCAAAGTGGAAATCAGTTTTGGGAATCAGAAAATAACGGTAGATGATGTAAAAAAAGCCCTGGCCAATAAACAGCAGTTTGTTCAGTTGCAGGATGGTTCGCTCGGAATTTTACCAGAAGAATGGTTAAAAAAATATGCGCTGCTTTTCCGAGTTGGGGATGGGAAAGCCGGTAACATGAAACTGAGCAAGTATCATTTTAGTGTAATTGAAGAACTCTATCTGCAACGTGATGAAGAAGAATTGTTTTTTCAACTGGAAGAAAAATATGAGCGACTCAGGGAAAATCATTCGATCAAACCCATTCCCGCTCCGGCTCACTTAAAAGAGATATTGCGACCCTATCAGGAAAGTGGCTTCCAGTGGTTGAATTATCTGCGCGAAGTTAGGTGGGGTGGGATTTTAGCCGATGATATGGGATTGGGAAAAACACTTCAGGCTCTCAGCTTCTTACATCAATTAAAAAAAGAGAACGGTACTTTAAAAGCTATGGTGGTTTGTCCTACTACCCTTTTATTCAACTGGCAAAATGAAATCACCAAGTTTACGCCTGAATTAACTTTTTATATTCACCACGGCGGCACCCGAAACCGAGATAGTTTGTTGAATAATAAAATTGATGTAATCATCACAACTTACGGAACCCTTCGCAGCGATATTCGCCAGTTGGTTGAAATTCCATTCGATTATGTGATTTTGGATGAAAGTCAGGCAATCAAAAATCCTTCCAGTAAAGTTACCCGAGCAGCCGGATTGTTGAAAGCGACCAACCGACTGTGTTTGAGCGGAACGCCTCTTCAGAATAATACATTCGACATTTACGCACAAATGAATTTTCTGAATCCCGGTATGTTGGGTTCGATTGAATTTTTTAAGCAGGAGTTTTCCGTGCCTATCGATAAATTCGGCGAAAAAGAGCAGAAAGACCATCTTCGGAAACTATTGTATCCCTTTATCCTTCGCCGAACCAAAGAGCAGGTGGCCCGTGATTTGCCGGAAAAGCAAGAGATGGTATTGTTTTGTGAAATGGGAGAAGAGCAGCGTAAAATTTATGATGCCTATCGAAATGATTACCGCGATAAAATTTTAGGGGTCGTAGAAGAACAGGGAATTCAAAAATCTCAACTTACTATTTTGCAAGGATTGATGAAGCTGCGACAGATATGTGATAGCCCGGCAATCGTGAAAGAAGAAGAGCGGTTTCCCAATGTTTCGGTTAAGCTAGAAGAAATTGGCAGGGAAATCACAGAAAATATCAGCAACCACAAGGCCCTGATTTTTTCTCAGTTTTTAGGAATGTTGGCCTTGATAAAAGAAAAAATGAAAGAACTGGGCGTAGCCTATGAATATTTCGACGGCAGCAGCTCTGTACAGGAAAGGGAAAGAGCTATCCGCAGATTTCAGGAAGACGATGAGTGCAGGGTATTTTTGATTTCCTTAAAAGCAGGGGGCGTAGGGTTAAATCTTACCGCTGCCGATTACGTATATATTGTAGATCCCTGGTGGAACCCCGCTGTAGAGCAACAGGCTATTGATAGAACCCATCGAATTGGGCAAACCAAAAATATTTTCGCCTACCGTATGATTTGCACCGATACAGTAGAGGATAAAATATTAAAACTGCAGGAACGTAAACGTAATTTGGCCCGCGACCTAATTACAGACGATGAAGGTTTTGTTAAAAGCCTTACCCGCGAAGATGTTGAGTACCTGTTCAGCTAATTGCTTACTTGTCTTTTTTCAAATCAGCAGCCGCTAACATGGCGGTAGGATTCTTCATAAATTCTGCCTTGCACTCCGAAGAACAGAATCCTAGCACGTAATTATTGTAATGTGCTGTGTCGGATACGCCAGCGGAAACGGGCATGCCACAGGAAGGATCTTTTTGGTTGTTCAGCATATCTACACTATAAGAAGAAGCCGCAGCAGTTCCCTTCATGGTAGTGTCTTTTTCAGGAGGGTTTGCTGCAGAGGGAGCAGATTCACATCCGGCGTTGAGTAACATTCCTCCGAAAAGCAATACCATCATCCAAAATCGACTGATTGTAATGAGTTGTTTCATGGGGTTCATTTTGAGTGGTTTACAGGGCCCTGGTAAGTAAAAACTGCCCGATGCATCCTAAAGGTATTTACATTTTCTGTTTTGGCGGGGCATTTGCTATATTTTTACAAGTTGTTCCCCCGATTTAATACCCTTTTTGCCTATTTTTTCATTCTTTCACCGATTATAAGAAGGTCAACACCAACTATCCAGTTAGTTTTCCGTTAGTAAGTAAATATTCAATAATTCTGCTAGTCTGTAGTAATTTTGTATTCGGCTTATATTTAATATTATGAAAAAATTTATTTTGTTTTTGATTATCAGCAATTTAGCTCTGTTTGCCCAAGCACAAACAGTTGGAACTGTGAGAGGTAAGTTGTTGGATACCCTAAACAAACAAAGTCTAAAAGATGCAAGCATTACCATCCTAGATGCCAGGGATTCTACCCTGGAAGTATTTGGGCTGGCTGCGGCAGATGGTAGTTTTAGTATTACCAATATTACCCTGGGGCAGATGTTATTACAAGTAAAGTTTCAGGGATATGAGCCTATTGAAAGAAAGCTGAATTTTACCAAAGAAAATGCTACCCTCAATCTGGGAAATATTTACCTGAAAGTGGCAGCCAAAAATCTTAACGAAGTAACCGTTACTGCTTCTCCGGTTCAAATGAAGAAAGATACGGTTGAATTTTCTGCAGGCGCGTTTAAAACCAAGCCCAATGCCGTTGCGGAAGATTTGCTGAAAAAGATTCCGGGAATGGAGGTAGGAAAAGACGGCTCCATTAAATCGCAGGGGGAAACCGTGCAACGGGTTTTGGTGAATGGGAAACGCTTTTTTGGCGATGACCCCAAAATGGCAACGCGTAACCTCCCCCCCGATGTAATCGACAAGATTCAGGTATTCGATGATCAGAGTGATCAGGCTAAGTTTACAGGTTTTGATGATGGAAACCGGGTAAAGACTATTAATATAACCACCAAGAAAGATATGCGCAAGGGTGCTTTTGGTAGGGTAGTGGCCGGGGTAGGCTCAGAAGGAAGGTATGATGAAAGTGTAAACCTGAGTTTAGTAAAAGGCGACCGACAAGTTACTTTGTTAGGACAAGCCAATAACATCAATAAACAGAATTTCAACCAGATGAACCTCAGCGGGGGTCGTGGTGGAGGATTTGGTGGCGGTGGCGGAGGTGGAATGATGGTAACCATGGGCGGTGGCGGTGGAAGTGGAGGCGGAAGCGGTATCACCAGTGTAATGGCAGGCGGTATCAATTATCGCGATGCCTGGAGCCCAAAAGTAGATGCGTATGGAAGTTATTTTTACAATGCTCCCAAAACCTTCCTCGATCAGAATAGCAATTCACAGAATATCATCAATGCCGATTCTTCCGTTTATAATAATTCATCATCTACCTCAGATACCCGAAACGAGAACCATCGTTTTACTTTTAACTTAGAAGACCGAATTGATTCGAACAATAGCCTCATCTTTAGACCCAATCTGGCAATTCAAAATGTAGTTCCCAATTCTATTTCTTCGAATGTAACTACAGCGGGCCCTAAAGGAGTTTTGATTAACCAATCTCAAACCAAAACCTCCAGCTATAACAGTGGGTATAATATTAATGGTACAAGTCTTAGCCTGCGTCACCGGTTTGCCAAAAAAGGAAGAACACTTTCTTTAGAAGTAGGATTTTCTGCCAGCGAGAACAAAGGCGATGGATACAATTATTCGGTGAACTCATATTATAAGCCCACTTTCCGGGCCGATACCATCAACCAATATTATCGGGATACCTCAAAAACCTTGTCTGTAAATCCCTCTATTTCATTTACCGAGCCCATTGGCAAAAAGGGAAATCAGATGATTGAATTCCGATATACCTATGCCTATAGCAATACTTCTTCTCAAAACAGAACGTATAACTTTAATAATGGTACTGGCAAATTTTCTCAGTTCGATAGTTTATTCAGCAACTCGTATGATTATACTTCAACTGCCAATACGGCGAATGTGAGTTACCGCATACAAAAAGCAAAATATAACCTGAATTTTGGGAGTGGATTGCAATTCATGGATATCAATAGTTTAAACACCACTAAAAATGTATTGGTAGCCAGAAGCTTTGTGAACCTTACGCCACAGGCTAACTTTACCTATAATTTTACCAAAACATCCAATTTGCGGATGTATTATAACGGAAGAACCGGACAGCCCTCTACCGCTCAGTTACAACCTGTTGTAACTACTTCCGACTCAATTAATTTTCAGGTAGGTAATCCAGATCTTCGTCCGCAGTTTACCAATAGTATGCGCATATTGTATGCAAGTTTTGATCCTTTTTCTCAACGAATAATTTTTGCTACCATCAATGCTACCATAACCAACAATGATATTCAAAGTTCCATCACCACTTTGCCAACCGGTGGCCGAAAAACAACTTATGTGAATCTGAATGGTACATATAATCTTTCCGGTTACTTCAATTACGGATTTCCTATTAAAAAGCCGAAGTCGAATCTGAATTTACAAACCAACCTTAATTACAATCAAACTCAGTCGCTGTTAAATGGCATTAGTAATTATACCCGCAGCACAGTATTGGGGCAAACGGTAAAATGGACAACCAACCTGAAGAAGAATTTCGATATGAATCTGAGTACTTCCTATACTTTTAATCCGGTTCGGAATACTTTATCGCCAAACCAAAACACCAATTTTACCACCTGGAGCTTAGCTGCTGATTTTACTTTGTATTCCGATAAAGGTTGGATAATTGCGAGTGATTTTGATTTGACCAAGTATGGAAATCGTGCACCAGGTTACAATACTTCCGTGTTCTTGATAACACCTTCTATCGCTAAACAATTTCTTAAAAATAAAGCTGGTGAGTTGCGGTTAAGTTGTTTTGATGTGCTGAAACAAAACGTTAGCATCAGCAGTTCGGCCAGTGCAAACCAAATCATCAATACCCGAACCAACAATCTTACGCAGTACTTTATGCTAACCTTTACGTATAACCTGCGCAGTTTTGCTGGACAACAGCAAATGCAGCGTGGGAATATGATGAGAGGCATGATGCCTCCAGGAGGCGATGGAATGAGATATCAAATGAATGGTGGCGGAATGATGGGCGGTGGCGGAAATAATCGTGGAAGAGGCGGTCTGTAAATTCTTAAAAGCCTTTGAAAGGGGAAGCTGGCCCTCTAAATCGTGCACATATTTCTTTTGAGAATGGGCTATTTGAAAAAATATTGCCCAGATTCATAATTCTGTTTTACTTTTACTATCACAAAATATTCAATCTATTCACGAACGGTGGACCCTGTATTAACACATACTATACTTTTAACCCCGGTAGGCTTTTCCGCTATCCTGCCACCGGTTTCTACGCTCCCGCGACCTCGACGTGGATGCTGATAGGACGAGCAACTGGCACTTGCCCCTATCAGTGAACATACTCCCGGAATAAAATCATAACCATCAGGCGTTTGTTTATTTTTACTTAATCAAAGATTGTATAAGTTGGAAAGTAACATCATAATTCGTGTGGCGAGCAGCTCCGATGTTCACTATGCGCCTATCATTACCCAAGAAATGGAATCCTCCGCAAAAGCGCGTGGAACTGGAATAGCGAAGAGAAGTTCGGAATATGTGGCCAAAAAAATGGAGGAAGATAAAGCCGTAATTGCTGTGTTACCCGATGGCACTTGGGTGGGCTTTTGCTATATTGAAGCCTGGGGGCATAATTCTTTTGTAGCCAACAGTGGATTAATTGTGGCACCCGCATTCCGGAAAACCGGTGTGGCTAAACAAATTAAGCAAACCATATTCGCCCTCTCTCGGAAGAAATATCCCGATGCAAAAATATTCGGACTAACCACTGGATTAGCTGTAATGAAAATAAACAGCGACCTAGGTTATGAGCCAGTAACCTATAGTGAACTTACCGACGATGAAGAATTTTGGGCCGGATGTAAAAGTTGCGTGAATTATGATATTCTGGTAAGTAAAGAGCGGAAAAATTGCATGTGCACTGCCATGTTATACGATCCAAAAGATCATTTTGAACCCGAAGAAACCTCAAAAGCTTTCTCACACAATTCTAAGCTTTGGGAGAGATTCATGAAAATCAAACAAAGTAGGCTGCTATCTATTTTTCGAAAAAAAGATTCCCATCAACCCCTCAACGATAGCCGCATCAAAACGGTGCTGCTATTTTTCATTAAAATATTGGGATTCTAATCAGCGGCTCATCCCTAAATAATTTTAAAATATTGCTATGAATTTTTCGCATTTTAAACAAGATATTGCCCCCATTGCACCCGGAACAAAAGTGGTAATTGGGTTTAGTGGCGGACTCGACACTACTTTTTGTGTAAAATACCTGACCGATGAAAAAGGATTGGAAGTGCACAGTGTTGTAGTAAATACGGGAGGGTTTAGTGAGCAAGAAGTAATCCAGATTGAACAACATGCCCATAATTTAGGTGTTACCTCACATACAACGGTGGATGCAGTGGAATCTTATTACGATCGCATCATCCGTTTTTTGATTTATGGAAATGTGTTAAAAAATAACACCTACCCCCTGAGTGTTAGTGCCGAGCGGCTCAGTCAGGCTTTGCATATTGCAGAGCACGCCAAGAAGTTGAGTGCTGCAGCAATTGTTCACGGAAGTACCGGAGCCGGAAACGACCAGGTACGATTTGATATGGTATTTCAGATACTCTTACCGGGCATACAAATTATTACTCCTATTAGAGATATGCAATTGAGCCGGGAAGCAGAAATCGAATACCTGAAAGCAAAAGGGGTAGCCATGAATTTTGAAAAAGCTGCCTACTCGATCAACAAAGGTTTGTGGGGTACCAGTGTGGGTGGCAAAGAAACCTTGCAAAGTAAAGGTCTGATTCCCGAAGCAGCTTGGCCAACACAGGTAACTGAAACAACACCTAGAGAAGTGATGCTTAGTTTTGCAAAAGGGGAACTTACTGCGATCGACCAGCAAACATTTGCTCATCCAGCACGCGCGATTCAATATTTACAATCGATTGCTGCTCCATTTGGTATAGGTAGAGATATACATGTAGGAGATACGATTATCGGCATTAAAGGTCGGGTTGGCTTTGAAGCAGCCGCTCCCATGGTTATACTAAAAGCGCATCATGCTTTAGAAAAACATGTACTTACCAAATGGCAACTCAGCTGGAAAGACCAACTGGCGCAATTTTACGGTAACTGGCTGCATGAGGGCCAGGTGCTGGATCCGGTGATGCGAGATATAGAAGCCTATCTGCTTCAATCTCAACAGCAGGTAACTGGTCAGGTATTTGTTCAGCTACAGCCCTACCACTTTCAAATTATTGGAATTGAATCACCCAACGACCTTATGAGTAGCCGATTTGGTAAGTATGGAGAAATGAATACGGGATGGACAGGTAACGATGTAAGGGGATTCACAAAAATTTTCGGCAATCAAACCGCTATCTATCATAATATTCATGCCAACGATTCGTCGGAATCATAACAGAGTAATCGTTACCAGAAAATAATTATATGCAAACAACAGCTGCTTCCGTAAAAACTTTTTATGCTGGCATCGTGGGGGGGGCCGGGTATACCGGGGGAGAATTGATCAGGCTTTTGTTAAACCACCCCGCTGTATCCCTTCGTTTTGTGCATAGCAATAGTCAGGCAAACAAACCACTTTCATCGGTTCATACTGATTTGGTTGGCGAAACAGACATGCTTTTTACCAACGAGCTTACTACAGATATTGATGTATTATTTCTTTGTTTAAGTCATGGAGAAGCGCGTGCATTTTTAGCCACCCATGCTATTCCCGAAAGTATAGCCATCATCGATCTGTCGCAAGATTTTCGCTGGCAGGCTTCCAATCAACATGAGGGGAGAAGTTTTGTGTATGGCCTAACTGAATTGAATCGCGAAGCCATTCGCAGTGCTCGCAATATTGCCAATCCGGGATGCTTTGCAACTGCTATTCAACTTGGGCTTCTGCCATTGGCAAAAGCCGGCATTTTAAGTGATGTGTACACAACTGGCATTACTGGCTCAACGGGCGCAGGTCAATCACTTAGTAATACTGCTCATTTTAGCTGGCGTTCGAATAATATACAGGCCTACAAAACCTTACAGCATCAACATCTTCAAGAGATACAAGAAAGCCTGCAACAATTGCAAGGAAATGACGGCATGTTTGTGCATTTTGTTCCCTGGAGAGGCGATTTTACTCGAGGAATCTATTGCAGTTCTATGTTGGATATGGGTTTGCCATTAGAAGAAGTAAAACAGGTTTACCGGGAATTTTATCAGGCTCATCCCTTTACTCATTTCAGTGAACAGCCCATTCACCTGAAGCAAGTAGTAAACACAAATAAATGCCTGGTGCAGATAGAAAAGCAAGGAAATAAAATGGCCGTTCATACAGCGATTGATAATTTATTAAAAGGAGCTTCCGGTCAAGCTTTGCAGAATATGAATTTGATATTGGGATTAGAAGAAACACTTGGGCTGCACTTGAAAGCAGCTGCATTTTAAATTTGTAACTCGAACACATGAAATTATTTGATGTATATCCACTGCAGCCAGTAACCATCACCAAAGCATCCGGATCGTATGTTTGGAATGATGCAGGAGTTCGGTATCTAGATATGTATGGTGGACATGCCGTAATCAGCATCGGACATACAAATCCGCATTGGGTAAAAAGAATTGAAACCCAGTTAGAAACCATGGCCTTTTATTCTAATTCGGTTCATTTGCCTATCCAGGAAGAGTTGGCTGATAAACTTACCCGTGTAAGTGGGAAAGAAAGCTATCAGCTTTTCTTATGCAATAGTGGAGCAGAAGCCAACGAAAATGCTTTGAAGCTCGCCTCTTTTCATAATGGCCGCAAAAAAATAATCGCTTTTCATAAATCATTTCATGGCCGAACTTCTTTGGCTGTAGCGGCAACCGATAATCCATCCATCATTGCTCCGGTAAACGAAACCGATGCGGTAATTTTTCTGCCCTTGAATGATGCGCAGGCATTGGCCGATTGTTTTCAACAAAACGGGGATGCTATATCATCGGTAATTATCGAAGGGATTCAGGGTGTTGGTGGAATTCGTGTTGCTGATAATGAATTTTTACAAATGATCCGTCGTTTTTGTGATCAATATGGCGCTTTGATGATTGCAGATAGTGTTCAGTGCGGTTATGGAAGAAGTGGTCGATTTTTCGCGCACGATTATGCAGGAATTGATGCTGATATTTATACCATGGCCAAGGGAATGGGTAATGGATTTCCAGTAGGGGGATTGCTGATTGCTCCGCATATCCGACCAAAACATGGAATGCTGGGTACCACTTTTGGCGGTAACCCCCTTGCTTGTGCAGCTGCACTAGGGGTTTTAGAAGTGATGGAAAGTGAATCCCTAATACCCCATGCCCTTGAACTAGGCAATTACCTGATGGAACAATTGCAAAAAATTCCTCAGCTGATGAATATTAGAGGAAGGGGATTGATGATTGGGTTTGATATGCCTACTGCGTTGGCAACAATTAAAAACAGATTACTGAACGAGTATCATATTTTTACCGGAGAAGCCAAACCCGCTGTAATTCGTTTGCTACCCGCCCTCACGCTTTCTCATTCACAGGCCGATGATTTTTTACAGGCGCTGCACCAAGCAATTCAAACTCATCCTATTACTACATCCTAATCTATAGTTCAATGGCTATGCATAATTTTATTTCAGTAGAAGACGTATCCGATATCCCTGCAATGATTCAACAGGCATTGGTGTATAAGCATCAGCCATTGCTCAATCAGCAGTTGGGTGCTGGAAAAAGAATTGGGTTGTTATTCTTAAATCCAAGTTTACGTACTCGCCTTAGCACACAAATTGCTGCCCGTAATTTAGGAATGGAAGCAATTGTATTTAATGTAGATAAAGAAGGATGGGCGCTGGAATTTGAAGAAGGAGCTATTATGAGCGGCTCAACCGTTGAGCATATTAAAGATGCAGGACCTGTGTTAGGACGATACTTCGATATCCTGTGTATCCGAACCTTTCCTTCATTAATGAATAAGGAAGACGATTACAGTGAAATGTTTATTCGACAATTTGTTAAATATGCCGGTGTGCCGGTGGTTAGTTTAGAAAGTGCCACCTTACATCCTCTGCAATCATTTGCTGATTTGATAACCATCACCGAAACCATGCAGCAGCAGGCATGGCCCGCTACTCGAAAACCTAAAGTGGTATTAACCTGGGCACCACATATCAAACCATTACCTCAATGTGTAGCCAATAGTTTTGCGCAGTGGGTAAATGCCTGGGGCAAGGCGGAATTTGTAATTACTCATCCAGAAGACTATGAGCTTGATACCCGGTTCACCCAAGGGGCAACCATAACCCATGCACAGGAGGATGCCTTACGGGATGCGGATTTTGTTTATGTAAAAAACTGGAGTACCTATACCGATTATGGTAAAGTGTATGAAAATGATCCGGCTTGGATGTTAACTGAAGAAAAACTATCCATAACCCGAAATGCGGGCGTTATGCATTGTTTGCCTGTTAGAAGAAACATAGAATTAAGTGATGAGGTTTTAGATGGAACCCATAGTCTGGTTACCCGGCAGGCAGGCAATCGGGTATGGGCAGCCCAGGCGGTATTGGCCGAAATACTAAAGCAACAATAATTACTATGCAAGAAACGGTTACCATTATAAAAATTGGGGGGCAGATTCTAGACAACGAATCAAAACTTGCCTTGTTTCTCGAGCAGTTTGTTCAATTGCCCGGCAAAAAAGTATTGGTTCACGGAGGAGGCAAACTGGCTACCACCTTAGCAGAAAAAATGGGGGTTCAGCAGCAAATGATAGATGGCAGGCGCATTACCGACAGAGAAACTTTGCGGATCGTAACCATGGTATATGCCGGATATATTAACAAAAATCTGGTGGCTTCCCTGAATGCTCAGGGGTGTTTGAGTATCGGATTGTGTGGGGCAGATGGGTGTTTAATTACCGCACATAAACGGCAGCATCCTACGATTGATTATGGATGGGTGGGGGATATTGATTCGGTAAATGGTCAATTATTATCGAGCTTGCTTTTACAAGAACTAACGCCAGTAATTGCCCCTATCACGGCTGATACAACCGGACAATTATTAAACACGAATGCCGATACCATTGCCGCTTCCCTAGCAACGGCGCTTAGCACATCCTATTCGGTTCAATTGGTGTATGCTTTTGAGAGAAGTGGCGTATTGCGCGACCTGCAGGATGCCGATTCTGTTATTCCTCATATTCATTTTGCCCTATATCAGCAATTGTTACAAGAAAAAATCATTGCCGACGGAATGATTCCTAAATTAGAAAATGCTTTTGCTACCCTTGCCGGAGGTGCAAAAAAAATAATAATCGGTAACGCCCTACAGTTATTGGATTTACTCCAGGGGAATACCGGCACAACCATTACTTATGAATAGCAACAGCCCAAATATAGCAACAGCCGAGGCAGTTCAGTTATTGCAATCCCTTATTCGTATTCCTTCTTTTAGTAGGCAGGAAGGAGAAACAGCCAGACTTTTAGAAAATTATTTGCAGGAAAGCGGGATAAAAACCAATCGGCACCTGAATAATGTGTGGGCCGTAAATCAACATTTTACATCTGGACTTCCAACCCTTTTACTGAATTCTCATCACGACACGGTTAGGCCTAATAAAGCGTATACCCGTGAACCATTTGACGGGGCAATTGAAGAAGGAAAATTGTTTGGCTTGGGCAGTAATGATGCAGGAGGCGCATTGGTAGCGCTGTTATTTACCTTTGTACATTTTTATTCGCGACCCAATCTACCCTATAACCTGGTTTTTGCGGCAACAGCCGAAGAAGAAATTTCGGGTGCGCAAGGCATTGAGGCGCTACTCCCGTTATTGCCTCCGATCGATTGCGGAATAGTGGGCGAACCTACTTTATTGAACCTTGCCATTGCAGAACGTGGCTTATTGGTGCTGGATGTAACCGTTCAGGGTAAAGCAGGTCACGCTGCCAGAGAAGAGGGAGAAAATGCTTTGTACAAAGCCTTGCAAAATATAGAGTGGTTTAGGCATTATCAATTCGAAAAACAATCTGATTTGTTGGGTCCTGTTAAAATGTCGGTTACTGTAATTGAAACCGAAAATAAAGCGCATAATGTAGTACCCCCGGTTTGTAATTTTGTAGTGGATGTTCGGGTTAACGAGTGTTATACATTTGAAGAAGTGCTTGCAGTAATCGAAAAGCATGTTCAAGGCAAGGTACAACCCCGCTCATTAAGGATGCGGTCATCCTCTATTCCGCTTGATCATCCCTTGGTAAAAGCTGGATTGGTACTGCAACGTTCCGTCTATGGGTCACCTACTACTTCTGATAAAGCTTTGATGCCTTTCCCCACGTTGAAAATGGGGCCTGGCGATTCGGCAAGAAGTCACTCTGCCAATGAATTTATTTATGTACACGAACTGGAAGAAGGGATCCGGCTGTATAAAGAACTACTAAATTTGGTGTTATGAAACTTTGGAGCAAAGGAGCAACTCAAACAGCTAGTGTGATAGAACGTTTTACAGTAGGGCATGACCGCGAAATGGATCAGCTACTCGCTCCCTATGATATATTGGGGTCACTGGCACATTGTAAGATGCTGGCAGCAGTAAAATTACTTACACAATCTGAGTGCGATCAGTTGGTAAATGAGCTCCGCGACTTGTACAATCAATCTATTACCCAGGGGATAACTATCCCTCCCCAAGCAGAAGATATCCATTCGTATATAGAAGCATTGCTCACCGAAAAATTAGGAGATACCGGAAAAAAAATTCATGCGGCCCGCAGCCGGAACGATCAGGTGCTGGTAGATGTAAAACTTTATATACGAAATGAAATCGAATCGCTGGTGGAAGCCGTTCAGCCGCTCTTTAGTTTACTCATTCAGCAAAGTGAACGATTTAAACATCACTTACTTCCCGGATATACCCATTTACAGTTGGCCATGCCCTCTTCATTTGGACTTTGGATGGGGGCCTACGCAGAAAGTATGGTAGATGATGTGCTCACCCTGCAATCTGCCTATCGGGTGGTAAATAAAAATCCGCTGGGTTCTGCTGCGGGATATGGTTCTTCCTTTCCAATCAACCGAAGCCTTACTACAGAGTTATTGGGATTTGAAGCCTTAAATTATAATGTAGTGTACGCGCAAATGGGACGGGGAAAGGCAGAACGCATCACCGCAGCTGCTATGGCCAACCTAGCAGATACCCTTGCTAGGATGAGCATGGACGCCTGCTTGTATTTGAACCAGCATTTTAATTTCATCAGTTTCCCTGCGGAATTAACTACCGGATCTAGCATCATGCCGCATAAAAAAAATCCTGATGTTTTTGAACTGATACGGGCAAAGTGTAATCAACTTCGCGCACTGCCCAATGAAATATTAATGGTAACCACCAACTTGCCTTCGGGATATCATCGGGATTTGCAGATACTAAAGGAACATATGTTCCCAGCCTTTCAAACCCTTAAGGATTGTTTAGAAATGATGCAACTGATGATTTCACAGATTACCGTTCGCGAAAATATCCTGACCGATGAAAAATTTGCCTATCTTTTTAGTGTTGAGGAAGTGAATAAACTGGTATTACAGGGGGTTCCTTTTCGGGATGCGTATGTGCAAGTAGGCAAATCAATTGAAGCGGGCACTTTCCGCTATCAAACGGAGATTCATCATACCCATGAAGGATCTATTGGCAATCTTTGTAATCTGCAAATCACCTCTCTGATGCAGGAAGCGGTCGCCGGATTTCAGTTTACCCGAGTTCAGCAGGCAATCGCCTCTCTGGTAGCCGATTAACACAAAACTGTTTCTATTTCTCTCAAATGTTGTTTCTTTGACTTTTAAAAATCTTGTGCATGAAAAAAATGCTGTTGGTTGTATGTCTGTTTGCAGGGGTACAATCTGTTATGAGTCAGGCAAAAAAGCCTGCCACTCCTGTTGCTAAAGTTCCCGCTGTTAAGCCGGCTCAACCAGTGAGTGCCCTTAAAACCATGTCGGATAGTGTTAGCTATTCGCTCGGGGTAAAAATTGCCCAAAGTTTAAAAACCCAGGGCTTTGATGACCTAAATTTTGCGATGGTGCAGAAGGCATTTACCGATATTAAAAATGGTGCCAAACCCATAATGAATGATGAAGCTATCAATAAATGTTTGGGTCAATATCAGGAAAGAAAAAATGCCGAAAAATCCCTTTCTACCAAAAAAGAAGGACTGGCTTTTTTAGCTGCCAATGGCAAAAGGCCAGGCGTTGTAACCACAGCCAGTGGCTTGCAATATGAAGTGCTTCGGGCGGGTGCCGATTCTACCAAGCCTACATTGGAAAGTAAAATTCGTTGTCACTACCATGGAACGCTTATAAATGGACAAGTTTTCGACAGTTCGGTAGACAGAGGGGAGCCTATAACATTTCCGCTGAATGGGGTTATTCGTGGCTGGCAAGAAGGGTTACAACTGATGACGGTGGGCAGCAAGTGGAAATTCTTTATCCCCTCCGACCTTGCCTATGGAGATGGCGGTACTGGCGGACCAATTGGGCCGGGTGCAACCCTGATTTTTGAAGTTGAATTATTAGGAATAGAAAAATAGTAGTTGCTTTTGCAGTAATATTTCCCTTCTTGATTAAAAAGTACAGTGGTATGAATGAGTCGTTTGTAAATCGTATTGAAAAGGAACTAGATGAAATTCGCAGTGCAGGATTGTTTAAGCAAGAGCGCATTATTGCCAGTGAACAGGGTGCTGAGATTTTAGTGAACGGAAAAAAAGTATTGAATTTTTGTGCCAATAACTATTTAGGCTTATCGTCGCATCCCCGGGTAATTGAAGCAGCCCACCGGGCTATTGATAGCAGAGGGTTTGGTATGAGCAGTGTTCGGTTTATCTGCGGTACCCAGGATATACACAAGGAACTGGAAGAAAAGCTTTCCCGATTTTTAGAAACGGACGACACGATTTTGTATGCCGCAGCTTTTGATGCAAATGGAGGTGTTTTTGAGCCCTTATTTCAAGAGCAAGATGCCATTATTAGCGATGCCCTCAATCATGCTTCCATTATTGATGGGGTAAGACTGTGTAAGGCACAGCGTTTCCGTTACGAGCATAATAATATGGCCGATCTGGAACTGAAATTGCAGGAAGCTGCCGGTTGCAGAAGCAGGGTTATTGTTACCGACGGTTCGTTTAGCATGGATGGAACCATTGCACAACTGGATAAAATTTGCGACCTCGCCGATCAATATGATGCGATTGTGATGACGGATGAATGCCATTCTTCTGGATTTATTGGTAAAACCGGAAGAGGTACCCATGAATATAGAAATGTGATGGGTAGGGTAGATATTATTACAGGTACCCTAGGAAAAGCCCTTGGCGGCGCCAGTGGTGGATTTACATCAGGGCGCAAAGCGATCATCGAAATGTTGCGTCAGCGAAGTAGGCCCTATTTGTTTTCCAATACCCTGGCACCGAGCATTGTAGGAGGTTCTATAGCCGTGCTGGATATGTTAACCGAAACAACCGAATTGCGCGATGCGCTGGAAGCCAACACCCAATATTTTAGGGCGCAGATGACGGAAGCTGGTTTTGATATCAAGCCGGGAGATCACCCAATTGTGCCCATTATGTTATACGATGCCGTACTCTCTCAAAAATTTGCGGCAGCGCTTTTAGAGGAAGGGGTATATGTGATTGGTTTCTTTTTTCCTGTTGTTGCCAAGGGGCAAGCAAGAATTCGGGTACAAATTAGTGCTGCACATACGCGGGTGCAGTTGGATACCACCATTGCCGCCTTTAAAAAAGTGGGCAGCCAACTGGGGGTTATACATTAGCCAGCTGAGAATGCGGCAATTCCTTTTTTAGCCTGTACCTTTGCGCAAAACTTAGCGGAATGCGCATGAAAATTTCTTTCGGTCGGTTTATTTCCCCTGTATGGCTGATTGCTCTATTATTTGGCATGCAAGCCTGCTCGCCCAATAATGTAACCATAGACGATTCGTTGAAATCTTATTTTGACAGCGCCGAGGTAATTGGTACTTATGGTATGTTTCACAATGGCGCCGGAACTTTTACGCTTTGTAATGTAAAGCGATACCGCGACTCGGCTTTTACCCCATTTCATTCATTTGAGCCCATTCTTCAGCTGGTAGGTTTAGAAACCGGTGTAATAGCCAATGAAAAGGGGATAGTAATTACTGATACTGCTAATAACCGCGGCGTTGCTGCCGATAGTGCCTTGCAATATTCGGTTGGGGAATTTTATACTACGGTTGCCCACTCCATTGGAATTATCCGATTACAGGCTGCCCTTGATACCCTTCAATATGGGTCTAAGAAAATAGTAGGGCGTGTAGAAGATTGCTGGCAGCAAGCTGGTTTTACTATTTCCCCCGATGAACAACTCGGATTAATTAAAAGATTGTATTTCAACCAACTTCCCTTTCAGAAAAGAAGTCAGGAAATAGTGAAAAAGTTATTAATCAAGGAAAGCAATGCGAGCTACCAACTTGCTTATCATAGTTCCCGAACGCTCCTTGCGGGAGGCGGTGAAATGGATTGGTTGGTTGGATGGGTGGAAGAAAACAAGCATCCTTATTTTTTCGTAATGAATACTATCCGGGCAGCCGGCAAGCCCGCTGCTACTGCTACGCCAATAGATTTGTTGAAGAAAATTCTGCTACAACAGGGATTTTTGATGGGTAAAAGGTAGCGGAAATACCCGCCACAACAGAACTAAAGCGCGTTGGGAATGTTAATTAATAAGAATTGCTGATATGCAACAGTATTGTAATAGCGTAACTCAGGTAAGCCGGCTATTAACCCGGGAGGTTTCTATTGGAGGCCTACTGCTGGGGAATGGCCATCCGGTTAGGGTTCAAACCATGACGACCACCGACACCCTCAACACCCTTGCCACTGTTGAGCAAACGATACGTTGTATTGAAGCGGGTGCAGAATTAGTGCGCATTACTGCCCCCAGTAAAAAAGAGGCTGAAAATTTGCTTCATATAAAAAATGAGCTTAACAAGCGTGGCTATACCACTCCATTAGTAGCCGATATTCATTTTACGCCAAACGCTGCCGAGATAGCTGCCCGCATTGTTGAAAAAGTGCGCGTGAACCCAGGTAATTATGTAGACAAAAAAAAGTTTGAACAAATTGATTATACAGACGCCGAATACCTCGAAGAAATCGAACGCATCCGCGAGCGATTTACCCCTTTGGTTAGAATATGTAAGGAATATGGAACTGCTATGCGTATTGGTACCAATCATGGTTCACTGAGCGATCGGATCATGAGCCGATATGGAGATACGGCAATGGGAATGGTAGAAAGTGCGATGGAGTTTTTACGAATTGCACGTGATGAAAATTATCATCAGATTATTCTCAGTATGAAATCCAGTAATCCTCAGGTGATGGTGCAGGCTTACCGATTGCTGATCCAACAAATGCAAGTGTCTTTTGGAGAATGTTATCCGCTGCACCTTGGGGTTACAGAAGCCGGGGATGGAGAAGATGGAAGAATTAAAAGTGCTGCCGGTATTGGTACCTTGCTCGAAGATGGCATTGGAGATACCATTCGGGTGAGTCTCACGGAAGACCCCGAATTTGAAATTCCAGTTTGTAAAGATCTGGTAAAAAGATACACACATACTACAACTGCTGCTGCCGGTATACCCCCGATTGAGCGCATTCCTTATGATCCATTTTCTTATAGCCGCCGGAAAACTTTTGCGGTGGGCAATATCGGGCACCAACAGGTGCCAGTTGTGATAGCCGACCTAAGTAAGTTAGCAACTATTCAGCCTTCCGATTTGCAGCAGGTCGGATATACCTATGATGCAACAACCGACAAATGGAATATCAGTGATACAGCAGCCGATTATATTTTTACGGCACATACCCTCCTGTCTTTTGAGCTACCAGGTACTTTGCGGGTTCTGGTGTATCCTGGCGCTTGGGAGCAAGTTCAGCAACATCCTTCGTATGTTCCCTTATTCAGCGTAAGCGGGTATTTGTTGGCCACCCATAAGAGTAGCTATATGAATGTAGTAATGGTTGACTGTTTTAGCGATGCAACTAATATTAATGATTTTACCGGTCTAGACGAAATCGCAAATGATCCTGCTGTTGTGTTGGCATTGAGTAGTCGTTCCCAACAAGCGATGCCGGCCGTAAGAAGAATGTTTATGGAGTTGATGAACCGGAAAATCATGAATCCGGTTATTTTGGTTACCGACAGTAATTATGTAAGCACTGATGAGCATCTGATACATTATGCAACTGAATGTGGCGCATTATTGCTGGATGGAATGGGAGATGGCATTTGCCTGGGCATGACGGCCGATAGTTATCGGATGATGCAAGAAACGCAGGTTACCACCAGCGGGCGCAATTATCTTACCAATACCGGTGCAGAACAGTTTATGAATGCAACTGCCTTTGGAATTTTGCAGGCTTCTCGCACACGAATTTCTAAAACCGAATACATCAGTTGCCCCAGTTGCGGTAGAACTTTGTTCGACCTGCAAGAAACTACTGCCCGCATTAGAAAAGTTACCCATCATTTAAAAGGGGTTAAAATCGCCATTATGGGATGCATCGTGAATGGGCCCGGAGAAATGGCCGATGCAGATTTTGGCTATGTAGGTAGTGGACCCGGAAAGATTACGCTTTACAAAGGGAGAGATATTATGAAGCGCAATATCGATAGTGATATTGCAGTAGAAGAACTCATTAACTTATTAAAAGAAAACGGAGCTTGGATTGAACCTATTGGTGTTTAATGACGGAATCAGATCGGCTTCGGATGGATTGATAACATGCACAATACCACCACAACGGATTTTCTGGTGATTGGTTCGGGAATTGCCGGACTCACTTTTGCGATTAAAACAGCCAAGCGGTTTCCCGATAAAACCATTACGGTTATTACCAAAACACAGGCAGATGAAACCAATACCAAGTATGCCCAGGGAGGAATTGCGGGTGTTTGGGATGAAAATACCGACAGCTTTGAAAAACATATAGAAGATACCCTAATTGCAGGAGATGGATTGTGTAATTCTGCAATCGTTAATCTGGTAGTTCATGAGGGGCCTGAAAGAATTCGCGAGATCATCGATTACGGTGCCGATTTTGATAAGAATGATCAAGGTGATTATAGTTTGGGCAAGGAAGGGGGCCATAGTGCTAACCGGATTTTACATCACAAAGATGTAACAGGCCAAGAAATGGAAAGGGCCTTGTTGCATGAAATGACCAGCTTACAAAACATTCAATTGTTACACCATTGTTTTGTGGTAGATATCATTACCCAGCATCACTTAGGATATCTGGTTACTAAGTCTACCAACAATATTACCTGTTATGGGGTGTATGTGTTAAATCTCACCACGGGAGAAACAGAAAAAATTGTTTCAAAGATTACTTTGATGGCCAGCGGAGGTTGCGGACAAGTTTACCGAACTACTACCAATCCTCAGATTGCTACTGGCGATGGCATTGCCATGGTTTACCGGGCAAAAGGGAAGATAGAAAATATGGAGTTTATTCAATTTCATCCAACTGCTTTGTTTGAACCCGGCGTATCTCCCTCTTTTTTAATTACGGAAGCAGTTCGGGGCGACGGGGGCATTTTACGCAATAAACAGGGGGAAGCTTTTATGCATCGGTACGATGAAAGAAAAGATTTGGCTCCTCGTGATATTGTTGCTCGTGCAATAGATAATGAAATGAAGCAATGGGGAACAGAGCATGTATACTTAGATTGCCGGCATATGGATGCCGACAAATTTATACATCATTTTCCCAATATCCATGCCAAGTGTTTGAGTTTAGGGATAGATGTAATGCAGCAAATGATTCCTGTGGCGCCAGCAGCACATTATAGTTGCGGGGGTATTAAAACCGATGAGTGGGCGCGTACCTCATTGGTTAATTTATATGCTTGCGGCGAATGTGCCAGCACTGGTTTGCACGGAGCCAATCGCCTGGCCAGTAATAGTTTGCTAGAAGCAATGGTATTCGCCCACCGGGCATTTGAGCACAGTTCCGCATTAATTAATGAAGTAGCCATTCAGGAAGCAATTCCTCAGTGGGATGCAAAGGGTACAACCGATCCCAGAGAAATGATTCTGATCACCCAGAGCAAAAAAGAGCTGCAACAAATCATGAGCGATTATGTAGGAATTGTGCGAACTAATGAAAGATTAGAAAGAGCTATGAAGCGGCTTGACTTATTATACGAGGAAACAGAAGCCCTGTATAGAACCACTAAATTATCGCCACAATTATGTGAGCTTCGCAACTTAATTACAGCAGGATACTTAATCGTGAAAGGGGCGCAGTTTAGAAAAGAAAGTCGCGGGTTACATTACAATACAGATCACCAAGAAAAAAGCCCAATACTTCAAAATATCATTCTCTAACACTAGGGACGTAAGCGCTGCATAATTTGTATCTTTGTAATCTTACACTATAAACCATATAGATGTATTACTTCTATTACGGACTCTTATACTTTTTATCTTTATTGCCCAACCGATTGCTGTATTGGATAGGAGATGGATTTTATGTAATAGTATACTATGTTGTAGGGTATAGAAAAAAAGTAGTATTGAGTAATTTGCTAATTGCCTTTCCAGAAAAAACCCAGGCCGAGCGTGTTCGAATTGCCAAGGATTTTTATCATCAGTTTGTAAATACGATGATGGAAACTATTCAGCTGATTGCTATGAGCGACCAGGCTTTTGATAAGCGGGTAACTTCTAATTCCGAAGTATTGAATCAGTATATTGATGCCGGAAAAAATGTTCAATTGCATACGGGTCATTTTTTTAACTGGGAGATGATTAACTTGGGTGTTGCCCGCAAAAGTTTATTTCCATTTGTGGGCGTTTATATGTCGTTCACCAATCGCTCGTTCGATCGGATCATGTTCAAAATGCGTAAGCGATTTAATACCATTCTTATACCGGCTGCTCATTTTAAAGATCGGTTTGATGAGTATGTTAACGGAAAATATTTATTAGGTTTGGTAGCTGATCAAAATCCCGCGCGAATAGATAAAGCATATTGGATTTCCTTCTTTAATAAAGTAACCGCATTTACTTCAGGGCCAGAAAGAGGTGCCCGCGCTAATGATACCGTTGTATTGTTTATCAGCGTTCGGCAACCCAAAAGAGGGCACTATAATTTACACTACGAATTGATTACAGAAAATCCCCGGGAATTACCAGAGGGGGAGTTGACTAAAATATATGTGGCAAAACTCGAACAGGCTATACGAAATAACCCTTCTAATTATTTGTGGAGCCATCGGAGATGGAAATGGGAGTATAATGCTACCGATGCCAGTCAGCAGCTGATTCAATAAAAAACAATGGTGGTTTAGTTTAAAACGGCAGGCTCTTTCTCAATAGTAAACCGGTGTGAAAGTTCTTTGATGGCATTCCATCCTCCCACTACATTTCGCACATTATGAAACCCTTCTTTTTTGATGAGTGAGGCGGCAATTACACTTCGGTAACCACCGGCACAATGTACATATATGTTCTGCGTTTCATCTAGATCGCTCATGGCGGCGGGGTCTTTTAGATTGTCTAGAGGCAGATTGAGGGCATTTTTCAGGTGTCCACCGGCAAATTCGGCTTCTTTTCTTACATCTGCAATTAGCAAGTGATTATCGAAGGGAATATCCATGGCCAGCTCATCCGCATCAACTTCTATAATCAAATCAAATGGCTCATTGGCTGTTTGCCATGCAGGGAATCCTCCATCCAGATAACCAATCATTTTATCAAATCCTACCCTCGCAAGCCGAATGATGGTTTCTTTTTCTTTGCCCGGTTCAGTAACCAGTAATATCGGTTTTTCAAAAGACAATAAACTGCCCGCCCACTCTGCGAAGCGACCATCCAGCCCAATACTGATTGAACCTGGGATAAATCCCTGTGGAAATTCGGAGGAGTTGCGGGTATCTAATACAATTACGGCTTCATCTGCCATCGCTTGTTTAAAGTCATTTACCGATAAGGCTTGCATTCCGGTGGCCAATACATGATCTAGACTATCATAGCCATGCTTATTAATCATCACATTGATAGGAAAATATTGCGGAGGAGCGGAAATGCCTTCGGTTACAGCTTTAATAAACTCTTCGCGGTTGGCAGCCTGCAGGGCATAATTAGATTTTTTTTGTTCGCCAATGGTACTGAATGATTCAGGACCCAGATTTTTACCACAACTGCTTCCGGCACCATGTGCAGGGTAAACTATTACATCATCTGCCAGTGGTATTATTTTCTTTTGCAAGCTATCGTATAACATCCCTGCCAAATCATCCATGCTTATTTCATTTTCTTTTTGGGCAAGATCAGGGCGGCCCACATCCCCCACAAACAGGGTGTCTCCGGTAAATACGGCATAATCTTTCCCTTGCTCATCCTTCAACAGAAAACAACAACTTTCCAGCGTATGCCCCGGGGTATGTAATACTTCAAGGGTAATGTTTCCGATTGTAAAAACTTCCCCGTCTTTGGCGATGTGAACCGGATAGGTTGTCGCTGGGGGTGGGCCATATACAATTGTTGCTCCAGTGGCAGCAGCTAAATCTATATGTCCACTTACAAAGTCGGCATGAAAATGCGTTTCAAAAATATAGCGGATGGTGGCTTTTCGCTCACTTGCCAATTCGAGATAGGCTTCAATGTCTCTCAAAGGATCAATTACAACTGCTTCCCCATTACTTTCAATAAAATAGGCAGATTCACTTAAGCAACCTGTATATAATTGGCGGACGAACATAAAGGTTCATTTGAGGTGGGCAAAAAAATTGGCATAACTAATTGATAGCTATGTTTCACCACAAAGGTACTAAAAACAATTAGCCTACAAGGGATTCCACAAACCGAACTACTTCAGCCAGGCGCTGATAGTTTACAGAATAATAAATGAACTTTCCGTCACGGGAGGTGGTAACAATTCCGGCTCTTCGTAAAATCGCCAGGTGCTGGGAGGCAACCGACTGTTCGAGGCGGAGTTTCACATAAATTTCGGTTACTGTCATTTTTTGACTCTCATCCAGTAACTTGATAATTTGCTGACGCAACTTGTGATTAATGGAACGAAGGATTAGGGCAGCCTTTTTTGTATGTACAAAATCTACCTTAACGGGTACATTACCATTTAACAGTTCCACGGATTGTAATGATTGGCTCATAACAATAATTTAAAGTTTTGGGGGGGTAAAAACTTTTAGCTCCTAAAGTTACACATTTTTTATCATATAGATAAAAGAATTAAATGTTTTACCCCTGTTGGTTAAGCAAAGATGTATTGTGAAAATCTTTTATGTAAATAGGTTCCGAATAGGCTATATCCTCACTGTAACCGGTTATTAAGGTTTCAAAAGCTAAAAAAGAGAGGTCTTCCAGCAAATACATGCATTCTGGAAAACAGTAGGTACCTTCAGGAAGCATTGTTTTCAGTTTTGTTGTACCATTTCCCGAATATATTATATATTTTTTTTCTATTAATATTTTGCCTTCAGGTTCAGTTAATATAACTGCCCTTGGGAGCATTACTGGTTGAAGATTGGCCGTATAAAGTGCAGTAAATACTTCCATTCTACGGGCATCGATCATGGGGCAAAACAGGGTTTCCGGGGTAATCTCTTTGCCAAGTGCTTTCCAATTTCTTACACTGGCTGCCGCCATTACCTGTAGGGTATTTAAAGTGTACAGAGGAATATTTAAAGCGAAGCAGATGCCTTTGGCAGAGGATAACCCTACTCGAAGGCCGGTATAACTTCCCGGACCATTCACCACTACCACCCCCCCGAGTTGCGCAAATTGAATACCTGTTTCAAAGCACATAGCTTCAATAGCCGGCTGAACAAAGGTTGCGTGCTGCCGCGAATCGCTGTTTTCACGAAAAGCGAGCACCTGATCCTTTGTTAGCAAAGCTACCCTGGCAATTTCGGTAGCAGTATCAACAAGCAGCAATAACGTCATAGAAAAAATAAGTTGATAGTGGGCAAAAATAGGTTGGCAAGTTCAAAGAAAAGTAGTCAATTTGTTTTTCAATTTATCATTATGTCTAAAGAAGTAATCATTACCCCCGCTGCCCCTGCTCCAATCGGACCCTACAATCAGGCAATTAAAGCCAACGGATTTGTTTTTGTGAGTGGCCAAGTTGCCATAATTCCTGCAACTGGAGAAATAGTTAGCTCCGGCATTGAGCCCGAAACCCATCAAGTGATGAACAATATTTTGGCCATATTGCAAACCGCCGGCATTGGATTTGAGCACATTGTAAAAGCCACTATTTTTTTAAGTGACATGTCGCTGTTTGCTCAGGTAAATGAAGTGTATGGTTCTTATTTTACCGGTAACTACCCCGCCCGTGAAACCGTTGCGGTAAAGGGCTTACCCAAGGGAGTTAATGTAGAAATTAGTGTAACTGCTCTGCAAAATTTATAATACGCTTACCTGGTATCGGGTTGTAAAGCTTTTGGGAGTGTGGGGCTGTAGATGAATCAACAATAATTGATTGTTGAAATTATCTGGCGCTCCGCTCAAGTTTTCCAAAGCTATACTGTTTCTATTGTCGGGAATAAATACCTGTAAAACCGGAAAAGAAGTATCGGGTAAAATATTGAGTGAAATAGCCGAATTGCTAAGCGTACAAAACCTATGGCTTTCTCTATCCTCCCATACAAATCCATTATCTAGTTGAATTCCCAGTAAACTGCATCCATTTACAAAGCGACTATCTTTTAAATAGCTGCCGGTTGGTAACAAATCTGCATCATATTCCATAATACGGCTGGTAGAAAATTGCAAATTCCATTCATCTGCCTTTCCACCAAGGGTAAAATAAGGATGCCATCCTTCCGCAAATGGAATGGGGGTTGGGTTTTCGTGCCAAACAGTGGTGGTTACCGAAAGCTCAGCATCTTTTCTCAGGCACCAAATAATTTTCGTGTGATAAGGAAAGGGATATCCAGGGTCGGTTCCCGGGTAATAACTGCTTAGTTCAACCCGTGCCTCCTGTTCATTTGCAACAGACTCAATTACTTGAAATGCTGCATCATATTGCAAACCATGAATGGCATGCTCTCCCATGTATTTCTTTTCAATTTGGTAAGCCATTCCATTCCATTCATAGCTACCCTTTTTCAACCGGCATACAAAAGGACTTAACCGAACACTCTGAAACCCTTCGGCACACCTGGCTTGCGCATCGGCAATACTGGTATATCCATCCACTATATTAAAAGGGTTTCCCTGGACTGGGATTTCGAATCGATTCAGGAAGCCCCCAAATGAATAGATTTCAGCGCAAACTCCCTCGTAGGCGTTCAACAGCGAAATAATTGAGAAATTATTTTCATTTCGTATCTGAATTTCGAATTGCATAGCGTATTGTTATGATGAAAATAAGTAAAATAGCAGCAAGCATCTACCAAATTACAAAAAACTAACAAACGTTAATATCCTTGCAGGAAATCATTAATTTTGTCACTCAACTTAAATCGTATGCCCTATATGCCGGTTAATCCAGTGCGCATGGTTACTTCCACCAGCTTGTTTGATGGACATGATGCTTCTATTAACATCATGCGTCGCATATTGCAATCTAAGGGGGTAGAGATTATACACCTAGGGCATAACCGGAGTGTGCTTGAAATAGTAGCCTGTGCTATTCAAGAGGATGTACAGGGTATTGCCATTACCAGCTATCAGGGGGGGCATTTGGAATTTTTTACATACATGAAAGATTTACTGGAAGCATCCGGATGTGGCCATATTAAAATTTTCGGTGGGGGAGGAGGAACTATTTTGCCCTCCGAAATTGAAACCCTTCATCAATATGGCATTACCCGAATTTATAGTCCGGATGATGGCAGGCAAATGGGTTTGGAAAGTATGATTGAGGATGTGATACGCCATTGTGATTTTCCGTTGCCTTCTTTACAAGAATCTCTTCCGGTGTATAATAGTTCGCCCGAGCATATGCATTTATTGGGTAGGGGCATTACGTTGGTTGAAAATGGTCAACCACTGTCACTTACAACACAATCCGCTAAAAAAATTCCGGTAATTGGTATAACGGGTACCGGCGGTGCCGGAAAGAGTTCGGTAACGGATGAGTTGGTAAGAAGATTTATTCGGGAAGTGCCCGATAAGAAGTTGGCGATAATTTCTGTAGACCCTTCTCGCAAAAAAACCGGGGGTGCTTTGTTGGGAGATCGAATTCGCATGAATGCAATTCATCATCCGAATGTTTTTATGCGAAGTATGGCTACCCGCAACAACCATCAGGCACTTAGTACTCATTTGCCAGATGCAGTAGCCCTTTGTAAACAAGCGGGGTTTGATTTGATATTGGTTGAATCTGCAGGGGTAGGGCAAAGTGATGCGTCTATAGTAGAAGGTTGTGATGTGAGTGTATATGTGATGACGCCCGAATATGGAGCAGCTACCCAATTAGAGAAGATCAACATGCTCGATTTTGCCGATCTGATAGCCATCAACAAATTTGATAAACCCGGATCGGAAGATGCTATGCGGGATGTGGGGCGCCAATACAAACGAAATCATCAAATTTGGGATGATGATGCCGACCTACCTGTGGTGGGTACCATCGCTGCTCAATTTAATGATGTGGGTGTGAATGAATTGTTTTACCGCTTACTACAAAAAATTGAAGAGAAAACCGGTATTCGATTTCAGTCTGCTAACTCGCATACAGCCCTTACTTTCTCTCCTGCTTCTCGGGTTCAGATTATCCCTGCTGGAAGGGTTCGATATTTATCGGAAATAACCGAAACCATTGCTGCCTTCGATCAGTGGGTAGAAAAACAATCAGCGCTGGCTTCTCAATGGTATCAACTGGAAGGAACCATTGGCGTAGTTGCTGAACAAGCGAATGCACAAAACATTTTGCCCGCTTTGCAGGAATGTAAGCAACAAGTAACCAAGCAGCTTGATTCTGCCTCTATCGAACTAATTCGTAATTGGCCAGTCAGGGTGCAGCAATATTCCGGAGAGCATTTATCTTATACGGTTCGTGGACAAGTGATTGAACAGCCCCTGCGATTTACTACCCTAAGTGGTACCTCTTTATCTCGAGTAGTTTTGCCACAGCATACCGATTGGGGGGATATTTTACGTTGGCAATTACAAGAAAACCTCCCCGGCTATTTTCCCTATACTGCCGGCGTTTTTGAGTTGAAAAGAAAGGATGAAGATCCAACCCGCATGTTTGCAGGGGAAGGGCCTGCCGAACGAACCAATAAAAGATTTCATTATTTGTCGCAAGATCAGCCAGCCATTCGATTGTCTACTGCATTTGATAGTGTTACGCTTTATGGCGAAGACCCAGCTTCCCGCCCCGATATTTATGGAAAAATTGGTAACAGCGGGGTTAGTATTGCTACGTTGGAAGATGCCAAAAAATTATATAGTGGTTTCGATCTCTGCGATGCGAAAACTTCTGTTAGCATGACGATTAATGGCCCTGCACCCATTATATTGGCCTTTTTTCTAAACGCTGCCATTGACCAACAATGTGAAAAATGGATTACAGAAAATAACCAATGGGCTCGGGTAAAGGAGTGGATAAAATTGCATATTCCAGAAAGTGAAAAGCCTGTTTACTCGGATACGATTCAGCAAGGGGTTTTGCCAGAAGGAAATACCGGATTAGGTTTACAACTATTAGGGGTAAGTGGCGACCAAGTGCTGCCAGCAGAAGTGTATCAACAAATAAAAGCCTATACGCTTTCTCAGGTTCGGGGTACGGTACAGGCAGATATACTCAAGGAAGATCAGGCACAAAACACCTGTATTTTTTCTACCGAATTTGCCTTGCAGTTAATGGGGGATGTTCAAGTATATTTTACCGAACATCAGGTAAAAAACTTTTACAGTGTAAGTATCAGCGGATATCATATTGCCGAAGCAGGCGCCAACCCGATAACTCAATTAGCATTTACACTCGCCAACGGATTCACCTATGTTGAATATTTTTTGAGTCGCGGTTTGTCAATCGATGATTTTGCCGCCAACCTCTCATTCTTTTTCAGCAATGGGATGGATCCCGAATACAGTGTGATAGGGCGGGTAGCTCGCAGAATCTGGGCCAAAGCTATTCGGTATAAGTACAAAGGGAATAGTCGGTCTCAAAAATTAAAATATCACATCCAAACCAGTGGACGTAGTTTGCACGCGCAGGAGATTGATTTCAATGATATTCGTACCACCCTGCAGGCCCTGTATGCGATTTATGACAATTGCAATAGTTTACACACCAACGCATATGATGAGGCCATCACCACCCCTACCGAAGAAAGTGTTCGCAGGGCAATGGCGATTCAGCTGATCATCAACCGCGAATTGGGCACCGCATTTACTGATAATTTTATTCAAGGAAGTTTCGCCTTGGAAGCCCTTACCGACATAGTTGAACAGGCTGTATTAGCCGAATTCGACCGGATATCTGAAAGAGGCGGTGTTTTGGGCGCTATGGAAAGAATGTATCAACGCCATAAAATTCAAGAAGAGAGTATGTATTATGAAACCCGTAAACATACCGGTGAACTTCCTATCGTTGGGGTAAATACATTTTTAAGCAAAAAGGGGAGCCCTACTATCATCCCCTCCGAAGTGATTCGCAGCACGGCTGCTGAAAAGGAACAGCAAATCAACAACTTGGCTTCTTTTCAAAAACGCCATGCCTCAGAAAGTACGGCAGCCTTAAAAAGATTACAGCAAGTGGCATTGGAAAATGGGAATATTTTTGCCGAATTGATGGAGACCGTTAAAACCTGCTCCCTCGGAGAAATTACGGCTGCTTTATATCAGGTGGGTGGTCAATATCGCAGAAATATGTAATCTGTTTAACACAACTTGTATAAGTTGCTTGCGAATTGAATAGTTATTGATAATATTGTTTATGCAAAAGTTGATTCTAATCGTATTTGTACTCTGTTGTGTTAGTCAATTCCTTTTTGCCCAACCGGGCAAGAAATATGATAGCACCATGAAATTGGGTAAGGTTGGTTATAAAGTTTATTGCAGTAATAAGGGAATGGATAAAAATAACTTAACCATTTCTCCTATTGGTTTTGAAAATACTGCTCGTGATGTAACATTTGAGGTAAAGGGAAGAGTAAATAAGGCAGAAGTAGACGATTTAAACCGAGATGGATTTCCAGATTTGCTGGTATATGTAAATATTCTGGGCAATAAAGCTAATTTGAATATAATCGGAGTAAGTTCTGATAACAATCAGGGTTTTCGGCCCATCTATTTCCCCGATATTTTAGACGATCCCAAAGTTAAAACTGGTTATAAAGGGAATGATGAGTATTATTTAATGGAGGGAACGCTGGTAAGAAGGTTCCCGGTATATAATTTAGAAGATACTGCCAATATTCGCCTAACTGGGATGTACCGTCAGGTAATGTATAAAGTAGTAAATGGCGACAGAGGCGAACTTAAGTTTAAAGTAGCCCGTAGTTACGATTTTGCCCGTCAGCAATAATGTATTTTGATAATCTAGAATTAACAGTGTTGTTAAAATAGCGGATAGTTTTTTTGTAATTTACATGATCAAAAACAGGCACCTACAGCTAGCCTAGTTTCTAAATTATTCTAATTAATTCTTTTTTATGCAAAAGTTGTTTCTCGTATTAACAATAAGCTTCCTATCTATTTATTCATTTGCGCAAAATAGCAATTTAACTGATACCAATTCAGTTATGCTTCCTAATGGATGGAGCTTGTCGCCTGCAGGCAAAAGTTTGCCATTGGGAGATTTGCCTTTAAATATGGTAGTTAGCCATTCCAAAAAAATAATGGCGGTAACCAATAATGGACAAAGTATACAAAGTATTCAGCTGATAGATGTAGTGGGAGAAAAAGAATTAGACAAAGCGGTGGTGGGAAAAAGTTGGTATGGACTGGCATTTAGCGGTGATGACAAAGAATTGTATGTAGCTGGGGGGCACGACAACTGGATTCTTGTTTTTGGAACAGACAGTAATCGATTACGAGTAAAAGATACGATTATATTGGGGAAAAAATGGCCAAATCAAATTGGACCAGCTGGTATGGCGCTCGATGAAACACGGAACATTTTATATGTGGTTACTCGTGATGATAAAAGTTTATATACAATTGATTTGACTACAAAAAAAGTAACCGGCAAGTTGGCTTTGGGCGGAGAAGCTTACACCTGCGTGTTATCACCCAATAAAGAAGAGTTATATATCAGTTGTTGGGGCTGCGATAAGGTATATGTTTTTAATACTGTAAAGAATAATATTGAGGCTGAGATTCCAGTTGGCGACAATCCCAATGAATTACTCCTAACTAAAAAAGGAGATTATTTGATGGTTGCTAATTCGAACGACAATTCGGTTTCAATTATTCAAGTAGCCAACAGAAAAGTGGTTGAAACACTTAATGCTGCGCTTTATGCTGATGCACCTAACGGATCTACCACTAATGGAATTGCTTTAAACAACGACGAAAAAACTTTATACATTTCTAATGCAGATAATAATTGCCTTGCTGTTTTTGATGTAAGTAAAAAAGGAGAAAGTAAGAGTAAGGGATTTATTCCTGTAGGTTGGTTTCCAACAAAAGTAGTTATAGTTGGAAAGAAAATATTTGTAGCCAATGGTAAAGGATTTCGCTCTATGGCAAATCCCTATGGCCCCAATCCATTTGGAAACAAGCAAATTGTTTTATTACACGAGGGAGATCCTAACAAGCCTGTGGGAGTTCAATATATTGGCGGATTATTTCAGGGCACCCTCAGCATAATAGATCCACCTTCTTTAAAAACTCTCGAAAGTTATAGCGCATCTGTTTATAAAAATACCCCTTACACAAAAGCAAAAGAATTAACAGTGGCAGGCGAGCCCGGAAATCCTATTCCGATGAAAGTTGGAGAAGCGAGTCCGATTAAATATGTGTTTTACATCATTAAAGAAAACCGTACCTACGATCAGGTATTAGGTGATGTAAAAGAAGGGAATGGAGATCCAAGACTGGTATTGTTCGGAGAAAATGTAACCCCCAATCAGCATGCACTAGCTAAAGAATTTGTGTTGCTAGATAATTTTTATGTAGATGGGGAAGTTAGTATGGATGGTCATAACTGGACGATGGGTGCATATGCTACTGATTTTCTGGAAAAGAATTGGGTAAATAGTTATGGTGGTCGTGGGGGTACTTATGATGGCGAGGGAAAGCGTTCAGTTGCCAACAATAAAGGAGGCTTTATTTGGGATTACTGTAATAGAGCTGGGGTTAGTTACAGAACTTATGGTGAATTTGCAGATAATAATCAACCAAATATCCCAGTTTTAAAAAATCATTTTTGCCCGAATTATTATTATACTCTATCTATAACAGATACAAGTCGCTTTCAAGTTTGGAAGCGAGATTTTGATTCATTACTATCATTAAATTCCGTACCTAGGTTTAATAGTGTTCGATTTGGAAATGATCATACGGAAGGGTTACGGAAAGGAAGACCTACTCCTTATGCACATGTTGCCGACAATGATTTGGCTGTTGGAATGTTTGTTGAGTACTTGAGCAAAAGCAGCATCTGGAAAGAGTCGGCTGTGTTTATTATTGAAGATGATGCACAAAATGGAGCGGACCATGTAGACGCGCATCGCAGTACTGCTTATGTGGCAGGCGGATTTGTGAAGCGGAATTTTGTTGATCATACTCCCTATACTACTTCGTCTATGTTGCGCACTATGGAATTGATTTTGGGTATTCCGCCCATGTCGCAATACGATGCAGCAGCTACCCCTATGTGGCGTTGCTTTTCATCTCAGGCCAATACAACATCATTTACTGCTCGGCCTGCCATGGTAAATTTAAAGGAAGTAAATACTGCGATGAATGAGTGGCAGCGTTTATCTGATAAAATGGATTTTGTTAAGGAAGATGCTGTTCCAGATCTGGAATTTAATCGAGTATTGTGGCATGGTTTGAAAGGCGATAATGTTCCATTTCCCGGGCCTAAACGCGCTGCTTTTTATAAGCCAGTGAAAAAAGCAGATAAAGACGGCGATTAAGCAGCAACCATTATCTTCCCGAAACGATTACAATTTTAGTAGCGAGCTTGTCGGTATTTTCATCGTCTCTGATTAAAACTAGGTAAACGCCGGAAGCAACTTTTTCACCTTTATAATTAGTGCCATTCCAAACGGCTTGCCCACCCTGTGAACGGGTTTGATATACCAATGTGCCATTCAGTTCGGTAATTTTTACTATCGCATTTTCTTTCATTCCCCGAATGGCAATGGTTCCGCTATATCCCGGTGGAACCGGATTGGGAAATACCAGCACCTGTTGCGTTGCGGCAGCTGGTTCGGTAGCGGTACTTCTATAACTGCATATACCCAAATCGGTAAGCACAAATACTTCTCCTGTTTCTGGTTGGATGCCTACCTGTAGCACATTATTAGACAAGAGTGGACTATTGCTCGCCGTAAATTGTTGTAGTACCTGTTCGCCGGTTTCAGACAATAGCCATAATCCATTTTGTGTGCCAACCCATTTTCTGTTAGCCCCATCTACCGCCATACACTGAACATATTCGTCTTTAAACAGAAAGCCAAAAAAATTACCCTGTTTAACCACTGGCAAGTAAGCGGCACAACCCGATGAGCTAAATACTTCGGAGGGGCAACGAATGATGGCGATGCCTTTGTCGGTTCCCACCCAAATAGAGCCTTTGCGGTCTTTTACAATACTCAGCACATTGTTCGAAGGTAGATTCCCCTGATTGCTTCCTGTTGTATATTTTTTCCACTGATCATCGTTGGTAGTTTCAATCTGAGCATATTTGTAACAGATGAGTCCATTGTTTTTAGGACTCACCATCCATACCTGATCATTATCATCGCATACCAATGCACCGGATGCCTGTTCGGTTAGGGGGAAGGGAACACTGAATGCCTGCCATTTGCCATCTGTTTTTCGAACATGTAAATTAACCGGTGACCCATAGTTGCTCACCCATAATCGGCCATTCGCATCAAATGCCAGTCCGGATACCCGATAACTGCCGGGGTCGCCAATGGTTTCTTGTAAACTGCTGTTTCCTTTTTTGTAAATGGTGAGGGCTCCTGTGTTGGGGAAGTGAACCAATCCCCCGCCAAAACTTCCAGCCCAAATACTCTGATCACCAGGGTCAATGGCTACGGTTATAAAATCCAATACTGAATCTAATGCGGGCGTGTTAAAGTAGCTGCGTGATTTCCATTGATCTGAAAAAAAATAAACACCATTTCGGTTGTATTGATAGTTCCAGGCACTATTGATGCTTCCGGCAGCCAATACCATCTGCTGACTATTTCCGGCAATGGCGCCCGTGGCAATACCGGGAGGTCCATTCGGAATAAATCTTTCTAATCCATTGTTAAATGCAGCTAATCCTCCAAACTGATCTGCTACCCAAAGGGTATTATCTACCAAGGTTGCATCTCTTGGAAAGGAAATTACGCCTGCCTGGCTGGTGGTTTTTTCAATTACTCCGTTTACATTCAATTGCAATACCCTGGCTGCTCCAGCAGGGGAGCGCTGGCAAACCAACAGTTTTCCTGCAGAACTGTTCAATCCGGTTATTGACCAATTTGCTTCTTTGTACAAGAGCTTCCAACTACTGCCTGATTGAATCAACAGGCTGTCATTTTTTAGAACTACCAATTGTCCATTTACCGCCAGCACATTCAGCAATGCCCCCCCAGACAATCCATTAGTGCCACTGATGTTTTGCCAGTTAGCAAAATTAGAAGGGTTGGCATTGGTTACTTCTATTTGTTTTAGTCCTTCGTCGGTGGCTGCGTAAAAAAAGTTATTGAGCTGTGTAAATCCGCTCACGCCGGTTTGTATACCATTGTTTCCAATTATCCAGGTATCTTTTATTTCGTATTTACGCAGATTCACTACAATAATACCCAATCCTGTGCTGAGGTATCCAAGTCCATTAGAGCAGTAAAGGTTGCGAATGATTTTATTGCCGGGAAAATTACTACGCAGAATGTCGCCTATATTTTTTGTACGGCCCTTTACATCTAACACATCCAGATTAGAGTTTTGATAGGCAATCAACAATTGTTCGGTAGCGGCATCCCAACAAATTCCTGCAACACCCAAATCGTTCAGGCTATTTATTTTGCTAAAGGTTTCATATTCTTTGTTGGCGTCAATGGCAAAAACATGGGTGGCGGTGGCGACATAGATTTTATCACCTTTCACTACCTGTCGGGTATCGGTATAGTTTAGGTGATCGCGCCAGTATCCAATTGGAGGCAATGGGGATTGGGCAAAGGTTGTTTTGCAATAGCCCAATGCGGCTAATAATAAAAATAAAAGCTGATGTATTTTCAGAAGTATGGTTTGAGCCTTAAAAGTACAAAGGATTTGGGTTAAACCCGTTTAGCTAGTAGGTGCAAGGTATTATGTTACCGGGTTGGATTTTCTTTTACAGATCTGCCTATGGCGATTCGATTGATTACGCCCATTAACAATATCAACAGGAAAGCCGTTAGTAAGGTTAGGGGAGAAATCCATGCCGATACCCCAATTGCCTTTTTTTGTAGCCAGCCAAATAGTAAATATTGCAGAATCGCTACCAATCCCAGCGCAATCAAAACTATGATAGCATTGGGGGGAAAGAATTTTTTCATCAAAAAGCCAATCATTTGCTGGGGAGATGCTCCCAGTTGAATCAGCAATCTTATTTCATCTTGTTTGCTAACAATATTGAGTTGTATAAACAGAGAAAGTACCAATGCAGCAAAAATTAGCATCAGCAATCCCGACAATCCAGAAATGCCGGCAATCCAGTTTACAATTTCTCTGTACTTGCTGAACCGTGTTTTTTCTTTATCGGCCTGTAGTTGATTCTTTTCTAAAAACTGATTTAATACCGGGGAGGTAGCGTCTTTGGTTTTTAATAGTATACGCGAGGGATTACGTTTTTCACCCTGTGCAAACCTTGTATTACACCACTGCATAAATTCCTGCGGCACCAACATCGACTGAATCCGATCACTGAATCCGGCTACTTTTCCTTTTAATACCACTTCGCCATTGGGTCCTTGGATGCGAATATTAAAAAATATCATTTTTACTACTTCGGGAGTTAACTGGGGTAACTGTTGGGCCAAGGCAAACTGAAAATTATATAGGTCAAGATACAGCGACGGAACAATAATGGGAACATATTCATCCTTTTCTTGCCAGCTCCAGTGCTCCGGTATTTCGTCGAGAAAATCGGAAGAAACGGTTTCAAAACTTACATCGGTATAAAACGGGAAACGATCACTGGTGCTGCTAAGCGACGCCTTAAAATATCCGGGTTGGATAATGCCAACAGCCGACACCTCGGGTAGTTTTTTCAGTGCTGCCAATTCTTCCTCCCGTAAACCTCCTGAGTTGAGGTTGTTATTGTTGAGTTGCCGGTTAATTACCAGGTACTGGGTGTTGGTGTCTTTATTTTGCTTTCCTTGTAACAACTCACTAAAATCTGCCTGCATTTGCACGGCTACGAGTAATAATAGGGCAGCTATTCCTAATCCCAGGGTTCCCATCCAGGCACGCATTCGCCCCTTTCGGCTGTGTAAAATTTTTCCCATCAACAGATGCAGTGCCTGCATAAAATCAATTATAATTGAAAACTTTGGTGATAAGAAAAATGGTTATCAGATTCGAGGTCTAACAATATTAGTCCGGCTCCTCTTTGAGTAATTACGGTTTGTATGAGTGTTATTGCTTTTTGCTGATTCGTATTATCCAGGTGGCTAAAGGGCTCATCCAGTAATAACCAGGTAAAGGGTTGCGCTAGGGCGCGAATGATGGCAGCCCTTTGTTGCTCCCCATAACTGCAAATACCGGCTTGTGTGTTCAGTAGGTCGGCAATTCCCAACTGTTCGGCCATCCACTCAACGGTGTTTTCACCTATGTGCCGGGGGGCTAAATACGTTTTCAGTTCGATGTTTTCACGGATGGTAAGATGAGGAAATAACCGAAGGTCTTGAAAAACCACCCCCAGCTGTTCCCTCCGCCAGATAGCCAATTCTGCCGTGGAAAAATTAGCCAGATTCTTTTCCTGCACGGTTAGGGTTCCGGAATAATCGGTGCGCAATCCGATTAAAAAATGGGCCAGGGTAGTTTTGCCTCTACCGCTGGCCGCAGTTATTTTTATGCATTCACCGGAGTGAAAGGTTCGGTTATTACCCCAAATGTCCGAATCAACTGCTAGTTGTTTTTCCTGCAGCGGAATCGGGATAATTTGTTGAAGCCGAATTTGCATGTATTTCGATTGATGAAGAAGCTATTTCTCTTTAATTATATTTTCCAGAATAGGGGTTTCAGACATTTCGGCATGGAATTTTTCATCTTGCTCTTTCACTTCTTTCGCAGTTACGGATAAAAATCGTATGAGGGAAATCAGACTATTGGTATCTGCTTGTTGCATAATTAATTCACCTTGGCTGTGGATAGTTTTTCCATCGAAATTATCTGAATTGAGTACCACTTCTTTAAAGGTATTGGCCAGTTGGTAAAGTAATTTGCTATTGAATGTTTTGGTGCTATCGGCAATTAATCCGTGAATGGTTGAGGCGATATTTGCATAGAATAAAGTAGAGGAAGCTTTATAGCGATTGAATGGGGCTTCTGAAAAGAAACTATTGGGTTTGCCGATGGATGCCTGATAATTGTTATAGAGAGCAGAATCGCTGGCAACAAATAGATTTTTGTCATCCCCCAGCACAAAAAAAGATCCTGCTGCATTCGCTGATGCAGTACGATATTGATTGCCCACTTTTTTTAACACACCAGATTTTACCCCAAAGTCCATGAGTTTAGTATAACTTTTGCTATCTCCTACCGGTAAGCGCATCAAAATATTTACCATCGGCACACCCGTTTCTAGGGAGATTTCATCTCTTTTTATCATTGGGTCGGGCGTAGCAAATTTTAAGTCAGATACCACAATGGCTAATTCTCCTTTAAATGCTTTGTATAAGTCTTGCATAGAAAGTGAATTCTTTTGTAAAAAGTTATCCGCAAAGCTTTCCAGTTCTACTTGTTTTAAAAGGCCCCCAATAATTTCTGGATTAAATGAAGCTAGCGAAACCAGGTTGATATCTTTGGAGGGATAATCTTTAACCAAGGAAAAGTTTACAGTCGGCCCCGCATATTTATTTAAAAGATTTCCCAACGCCGGATTAACATAAGTGTTAGACTGAACCCGTATTTTTCCTTTTTCAAAATGCAGGGTGGCAGTGGAATAATTATTTTTTAATAGTTCTTCCAGCTTTGGAGGATTAAAGGGAAGATTTTTAAGCAAATTCAAAGAGCTATTGCTGGAAGAAAAGATATATCCGTCGGCCTTTTCCCGAAACATTTGGTTGAATACATCTACGGAAGCAAGCGACTGAGTTGTTTTTTGTGAAAAAAACAAATCGGTTTCAGCTTTTGTTTCTTTAGGGATATCTACCAGCATTGGTTTCTTGTAAATCATCTCTGTGGTGTCGTAAACTGGCATGGTAGGATGCGAGAAATGGGTAACTATACAAACTTCTTTGTTCCAACTTACCTGTATATCACCAGTTCCCTGAAGAAAGCTGTAAGCTTTCTCTCTAGTAATTGTTTTGTCTTTAAACTCTTCCTGCCTCAATAGATATTTTTCCAGCTGTGCAACGTTTCCGACTGTGCCTAACACATTTGCAGAAGTAGCGGTGCTTTTATCTGGAAAACTTTGTTGATTGGTAAAAAGAAATAATTTTTCATTCCAGTTGATTCCGGATTCGTTTTTGCCATCAAATATCATTTTTTTCATTTCTTTTGATGTGCTGTCGTTTCCGAATGCAATCAATATCACGGAGTCGGTTGACATGCCGCCTTCTCTTAATTTTTGTTGAAGTGCATTCATATCCAGCACAAGTACACCGGTAGCATCTTTGGGAATGTAAGCGGCTTCTTTGGGCGAATTGTTGGTGCAGGAAGATAGAATAAGTAGGCAGGCAATTATTTGCCAGTAGAAATTTGACTTTTTCATGTTTGTAGGGATAATTGGGTGTAAATATACTGGTTCGCTATAAGTGATTTGAATTTTGATGGATTTTAGCGGAGGATAGCTTGATAAATGGCATCCTGGATATTGGAACGGACATTAAGCTGACTAATCAGGTTATTATTTCGGGTAGGGGTTACGCGGTTCGACATAAAAATAAATTGCAGGTTATTTACCGGATCGGCCCAAACACATATACCTGTAAAGCCTGTATGTCCAAAAGTTTCGGGAGGTGCGCTAATAGATGGGTAGGGGTCTTTGCGAGTGGCATTGTCTTTTTCGGGCTTATCAAAACCCAATCCCCTGCGGCTGTTCGTGCTTCCATAGGCGGTAAATAATTGTATGGTGGATGGCTTCAACAATTGAATGCCATTCAGCGTGCCACCATTGAGCAAGAGTTGGTACAATTGTGCCAGATCATACGCATTACTAAATAAGCCCGCATGGCCTGCCACACCCCCTAATAGGGCAGCGCCTTCATCATGTACATCTCCCCGTAAAAACTGATGCCTGAAATATTCATCTTTTTCAGTAGGCACTATTTGATTTTCTGGTATTTTTTCCATCGGCTTAAATCCGGTTGTTCTCATTTGCAGGGGCATGTAAAAATTTTCCGCAACATATTCGTTGAGTGGTTTGCCAGATACGGCTTCTACTATTTTCCCCAGTAAAATAAAATCGTTGTCGCTGTAAACGTATTTTCCTTGTTTACCCAGTGGGCTGGCCGCAATTCGTGCTTGAATGGTGTCCTGCCAGTCGTTGCGCAGGTACATATTTTTAGCTACCCGAAAGTTGTGTTCTGCATCTGGAATAGCAGTAAAATAGCCGGGAAGTGGTTGTTTGGTAGCAGAGTCTACCAGTTCTTTATAAAAAGTAATAAAGGGTACCAATCCCGCTTCGTGCAGCAAAACCTGCCGCAGGGTTAAATTGGCTTTATTGGTTCCTCTCATCCAAGGGAGGTAAAATCCCAGCGTTTGATCCAGCTCTATTTTTCCGGTTTCGTATAGTTTCATTACCGAAACCGTTGTGGCAGAAATTTTGGTTACCGATGCCAGATCAAACACATGATCGGTGGTGGTTTTTTCCTGTTGGGTGAAGTCGGTATAGCCAAAAGCTTTTTCGTACACTACTGAACCATTCTTGGCCACCAATATCACACAACCCGGGAAAGCTTTTTTGTCAATTGCTGCTTGCGCAATCGAATCAATGCGTGCCAGCTTAGATTCGCTCATGCCCACTGAAGCAGCACTCGCAGGGGCAAAATAGGGATGCCAGCTTAGTCCTTTTCCCGCAGGAAAACTATCGTTTACAGAAACGGGCAGACGGCCCTTTGTGCCAATTTTCCCGATTAGGATATCATAAGCAGCTTGTTGTGTTAGGTCGTCATCTTCATAGCATGCCAGCAAGTTGCGAGGCTTTTGCAGGTATTGGATGGCATATGGATTTCCGAATACTAAGGTAAGGTGTTGATATTGCTGCAATGCATTCAACAAATACAATGAGGGGGCACTGAGTCCAAACTGATTGGCCGGCCGGCGACTATAATTGTGTAATCCTACAATTATTTTATCATATCCTTTCGATTGTAAAGAGGCCAACAATTGTTCAACAGCAGCACTATCGGTTTTTTCAATAGTAGTAACGCCTGTCTGATCATCCATCAGCTGTTTGCCGATAGCAGACTTACTGCCAAATAAATATACATCTGCCCGATAATTGTTTTTAAGGGCAGTCGATAGTGTGTTTTCTCCGGGTGCGCCAATACTTACATATGCAATTCGTTGCTGATTGTTAAGTGGGAAAATAGCAGGATTGTCTTTTTTCAGCAGGGTGATACTTTCTTCGCTTATTTTTTTCCGAATAGGATTGGTGGCTGCATTCAGGTCGTTGATCAGTCCATCATAGGCAATGCTATCTACCTTTTGTAAACCCAGGTTATACTTTACCAATAGTACTTTTTTTACTTTGGCATTGATCTCATCCCAGGTTAAATCTCCTTTTTTAATAGCTTCATGAACGGCAGCAATGGTGCCGGGTACGTCTCCGGGCAGGCAGAGTAAGTCATTGCCTGCCATGATTGAGCGGAGGGCAGCCTCTCCTTTGGGATAATATTTGGTAACGCCCTGCATTTCCAGGGCATCAGTAAATGAAATGCCTTTAAACCCAAGATCGTTTCTAAGTACTCCATTAATATGTTGCGGAGAAAGTGAGCTGGGTAAGTGGGCACTGGTATCGATGGCGGGCACAGATAAGTGGGCAATCATCACACTGCCAATACCTGCCTTGATTAATTCTCGAAAGGGGTATAATTCCAGTTGTTCTAACTGTTCGCGGGTTTTATTAATAACCGGAAGGTCTTTGTGTGAGTCTACCGAAACATCCCCATGCCCCGGAAAATGTTTTACAGTACCCATCACGCCTTCTCCCTGAATTCCTTTTGTGTAGGCAATCGCCATTCGGGTAACCCGGTATTTATCTTCTCCAAAACTGCGGTCATTGATTACCGGGTTCAGTGGATTGTTGTTGATATCTATTACAGGAGCATAGTTTACTTGAATGCCCATCCGTTTGCATTGCTGGCCTACTGCTTTTCCAATATCATAAATCACTCCATCATCCGCACCGGCCCCCTGCATCAATTGCCGAGGAAAGGGGATTACACTGTCGAGCCGCATACCCAATCCCCACTCCGCATCAATGGTAATCATCAAGGGTGTTTTGGCTATGGACTGATAGAAGTTGGTCAACTTAGCTTGTCGAACCGGGCCTCCCTGAAAAAAGCAGAGTCCACCCACATTATATTTACTTATTAAGTCAGTAACCTGCGCAATATGATCGGCACCCAAATTACTGTGTGCCCGGATGATCATCAGCTGGGCTATTCGCTGGTCTTTGGAGAGTTTGCGGAATTGTTTTTTTACCCATTTTTTCGCTGCCGGAGTTTCGGCATAAAATGATTGGGAGAAGGAAGTAACTGCACAAAAAAGCAGCAGGGCGGTTGCGATAGATTTAATAGTGGGCATAGGGGTTGTTTCTATCCCACAAGATACAGAATCGCTTTCTTTTCGGTATACCCCCAACAAAAAGCCATCCGCCGAGGCGCATGGCTTACAAAAATCATAAAAAGGGATTAGGCTTCTGCTTCAGCTTCCTCTTCATCAGCAGCCGGTATAACTGGCTCGATATTGTTATCGCTGATAATTTTAAACCACTTTACCATTTTTTTCAGATCGCTGGCATAAACCCTTCCAAAATCGATGGCTGGGTAAGCTTTTTCAAAATATTGCTTAACAGCTTTGTCGTCTTTGTCGTTGGGAAGAGCCTCGGAACTTTTTTTCATAGCCATGAACACTTCAGCCAGGTTCACATTCTCGTGGGTTGTGTATACTTCAATACTTTCTAGGTGTGAAAACTGGTGCTGTCGGCTACTGATAAATCTGGTTTGCTGATCGAGTAAAGATTTGGCAATGGCACCATCTGTTTTACTGCCTACCAGCTCAAATAAACCGGGTAATCCGGATACTGATATCAATTTAGTATATTCCATAATGACTGTTTAAAGAGGTGCAAAGTAACGGCAAAAAAAGTTAGTCCCGAAATGGATTGCCATTTCAAGGATATTTTAGCTAAAATCAGCTGATTAAGCCCTTTTACCCTTTATAGCCGGGACCTTTTACAAATCTGCCCGGGGTGGCACCAGTTGGGTTGCCTTTAGAAAGTACTGCCCTTCCATTTACCCAAACATCCGAAACCCCGGTAGCATATTGATGCGGCTGTTGAAAAGTGGCGTGGTCTTGGATTGTAGCCGGGTCGAACAGCACAATATCGGCAAAATAACCCTTTTTCAAAAGGCCTCTACGTTGTAATTTGAGGTGTTCTGCCGGCAAGCAGGATAATTTATAGATGGCTTCTTCTAGGGTGCATACTTTTTCTTCCCGCACATATTTGCCTAAAAAACGGGCAAAATTTCCATAGGCTCTGGGGAGTGGGTGGCTGATTTGCTTTACGAGATTTATCGAATTCTCAGAAAATAATAGCAATTTTATGGCACACCCATTTGTTTTTTATGAAGAACACCTTATTGATTCTCGCACTTTTTTGTTGCACCTTGCTTCGAGCACAAACACCGGAAGAGAAGCTTCAGGATGCCGGATATACTTTATCTACTGTAGGCCCACCGGTTGCGAATTATGTGAATGTAGTGCGCAGTGGCAATCTGCTTTTTTTAGCAGGGAAAGGCCCCTTGCAGGCGGATGGAAAGTACGTAACCGGTAAGCTGGGCAAAGATCTTACTATTGAGCAGGGCTATGCAGCTGCTCGCCTTACCGCATTGGCACAGCTGTCGGTATTGAAAGATTATCTAGGTAATTTGAGTCGGGTGAAAAGAGTAGTGAAAGTGTTGGGCATGGTGAATTGTACGGAAGATTTTGCCGATCAGCCCAAAGTAATCAATGGGTTTTCCGACCTGATGGTGTTGGTATTTGGGGAAAAGGGAAAACATGCCCGATCGGCCATTGGTGTTGCTTCGCTGCCCTTTAGCACAGCAGTTGAGATAGAGCTGATTGTGGAAGTAGAAAATGATTAACCTGGGTTGTTTTCGTTCAATACATTTTGGAAGCGTTCCTGAAGCGTAGCGAAATCAGTATAACCCCTTGCAATCAGGGTAAAAGAAACCTCCGTGTTTTGTACAAATACACAGGGGTATCCGGTAACCTTCAGTTGGCGGCAATTTTCAAATTCATCGTAGGCCTGTTGTTTGTATGCTTCATCGTGTAGCCGCGAATAAAACAATTCTTCCGACAAACTATATTTTTCTAATAGATGGCGATAGGCTTCATCATCTGTTAAGTCTCGGCCTTCCCAATACAGGGCATACTGTAAGTCGGCAGCAAAAGCTACCTGTTTTTCGGGGTAGATTTCTTTGAAGATGCATAAGGCAATGGCCGGCTTTTCTGAGTTCGGATACCAGTCGCTCAAATCGGGATTTTCGATATGCCACAAATAGTCGGCTCCAAATTGAATGCCAGAAAGGGCTTCAACTTTTGGATAGGCATGGCGAATATAATCGGCGGTTACCTTAAGGGGCACCGGTTTTTCGGGTAAAATCATGCCTCCGGAAAACACTTCTATGGAAAGTTCGGGATAGTCGCTCGCCAACTGCTGCATTACTTTGCTAAAAGCATAACACCAGCCACAATAGGCATCATAGCAATAAATTAGTGAGGCAGCCATGCTGTAAAGGTAATTCAGCCAAATGAGCTAGCCACCCCGATGATGATAAATCTTTAATATCTTTGCATTGTAATTACTTGTAGACATTAAAATAAATATTCATGCCCGGCTACGAACTTTTTGGAGCGGAAGAAAGAAAAGAAGTGAATGATGTATTGGAAACCGGTATCCTGATGCGATACGGCTTTGACGGACCCAGAAAAGGAATCTGGAAAGCCAAGGAATTGGAAAATGCTATTCAGGAGATTTTTGGTTGTAAGTATGCCCAGTTAACTTCCAGCGGTACGGGGGCGTTAACTACTGCTTTGGCTGCAATGGGAGTGGGAGCAGGGGATGAGGTAATAATGCCCACATTCACCTTTGTTGCCAGCTTTGAAGCCGTGTTAAGTGTGGGTGCCATTCCAGTACTGGTAGATGTAGATGATACTTTAACGCTTAGTCCTGCTGCAGTAAAATCGGCGATTACCCCGCGCACGCGTTGCATTATGCCAGTGCATATGTGTGGCAGCATGGCCGATTTGGATGCCTTACTGGCGATTGCCCGCGAAAACGGATTGCTTTTGCTCGAAGATGCTTGCCAAAGTATTGGTGGAACCTACAAGGGCAAGGCATTGGGCACTATAGGCGATGCGGGAACCTTTTCTTTTGATTTTGTAAAAATGATTACCTGTGCAGAAGGTGGGGTGGTTATGACGAATGATGCATCTATCTATACAAAGGCGGATGGATATACCGATCATGGGCATGATCACCTGGGGGTTGACCGTGGTGCGGATTTGCATCCCTTTATTGGATATAATTACCGGATTAGCGAGTTGCATGCGGCGGTTGGATTGGCGCAAATCAGAAAACTGCCTAATTTTTTAGCCATCCAAAAGCAAAATAATGCCGCATTAAAAGCACATCTGGAAGCGATACCTGAAGTGCAATTCCGTCGGGTGCCCGAGGGTGGAGATGATAGCTGTAGTTTTATCAGCTGGTTTTTACCCACTGCAGAACAAACACAGGCTGCCGTGGAGGAAATGCGCAGTCAGGGAATTTTGGCCGGCAATTTTTATTGGTATAATAATAACTGGCACTATATCCGCAAATGGGATCACCTTAAGCAAGCTGGGGCCCTGCATAGGCTGTCTCCCGAGCAAACCAATGCGTTACAGCAATTGGGTAGTTCAGATTTTTCGGTAAGTGATGCGTTGATGAGTCGTTGTGTTTCTACTGGGGTTTCTTTGGCCTGGACGCCCGAGCAGATAAAGGAAAAAGGCGAAAAGATGGCGGCTGCTATTAGAAAAGTGCTGTAATAGTTTTTCAGTATGATAAGATTTGAACTTCCTGCTGTTGAGCTTCCTAAAAAAAAGAAACGTTGGCGCTTGTTGCTCTTTTTGTTTGGGATTGGCCTACTGATTTATGCTATATTTTTCAGTTCTAGGGGGTTTTTACGGGGAAATTTTACTTATATATTCTGGGGGGCCTATTTTGTTATAAACTATGTGTTAGGGTACTTGCCGGTAAAACTTAAAAAGAAAATGCCATTTGTTGAGATAGAAGACCAGCAAATAAAGTGGAATAACTATGAGGAAAATAATAAAGATATATCTAGCACCCCTGTTATTTTGAATTGGTCGGCAATCAAGTGGATCAAGTTACTGCACAATAATAAATTGGTGTTTTTTGAAGCGAGCAGTTTTGACAGCCAACTATGGTTACATCATTATCCTGCAGATCAGCAGCAAAAAATAATCGATACCATTAAAGTTTATGCGGAACGTTTCTCACTCCGCTGGGTAGAGGAGCAGAAGGAAGCGGCAGTCGCATAGGTTGGTTTTTTCCTTCGAGTGTATTTACATAGTCTACACTTCCCAATCGGAATTTCATAGGCACACCGGTTTTCTTCTCCAACTCCCATTCTCTTTTGCAAAAAAAGGCGAGTTCTTTGGTATAGTTATCAGCGGGTACTAATCGTATGGGCAGATATAAAGTGGAGTCTCTTAATCGTACGGGGTTGCCAGCGGGAGGCGTTTGCATCTGAGCATGCACAAAGCCAGCATATAATAATAATACCGCGAATAAAGAAATGTGTTTCATGGAGCGGTTCATAGATTTGTATGTAAATTTACGCAATTATTTTCGCTTGTAAGCGATGCAGGGTAGTGATTTTGCCATCCTGATAGTTATTACAGAAAACAGCGCCACCAACCAATGTCACTCAGTCAATCCTTTCAACAAAAGCTACTGCAAAAGTTGTCGCCCCAGCAGATTCAGTTGATGAAGTTGCTGCAGGTACCTACGGCTAATTTGGAGGAGCGCATTAAGGAAGAGTTGGAAGAGAATCCTGCCCTCGAAATGGAATCGGAGAGTACGGAGGATGAATATGAGTTAACTGAAAATTCCGAAATGGAGGGGGATAGTTCGGAGGAGGATGAATACGGGTCGGACGAATTAGACGCACCTGATGTGAGTGAATTTCTGGTGGATGATGATGGAGAGATTGCAGACTACAAAATGAAGGATGATAATTATCCGGAAATGAGCGACGAAAAAGTGATTCCGATGCGCGCGGAAATCAGTTTTCAAGATCATTTATTAAATCAGTTGGGTATGCTGGAACTTGATCAGCGCAACCGAACGATTGCCGAGCAAATTATTGGTAGTTTAGATGATGATGGATACCTCCGTTCCGAAATCAGCTCTCTGGTAGATGATATGGCTTTTCGCCAGGGCATAGAGGTTTCTGAAAAAGAGGTAATGGACTTGTTGGCACAAATTCAACAATTTGATCCCCCCGGCATTGCCGCCCGGAGTTTGCAGGAATGTTTGTTGTTGCAGCTTACCCGAAAAGAATCGGAAGGAGAAAGTGTTCGCCATGCCATTCAAATGCTCACCAAATATTTTGATGAGTTTACCAAAAAACATTACGAGAAAATTCAGCGCAGCATGAATCTGAATGATGAGCAGCTGAAAGATATCATTGCTCAAATCATTCGCCTGAACCCTAAGCCCGGTGGATTGTTTTCGGAGAGTAGTCAGGCAGAGAACTTTATTATTCCTGATTTTTATGTAATCAATAATAATGGGAAGCTGGAGTTAACGCTCAATTCCCGCAATGCGCCCCCACTCAGAATCAGTGAGGGATATCGAGATATGATGAAAGATTATGAGCGGGGCAGTAAAACGGATAAGCGCCAAAAAGAAGCGGTAACGTTTATTCGTCAAAAAATAGATTCGGCCAAATGGTTTATTGATATGATTCGCCAGCGGCAAGAAACCCTGCTGAATACGATGGGGGCTATTTTGCAGCATCAGGAGGCTTTTCTGTTAACCGGTGATGAAACTGCTTTGCGCCCCATGATATTGAAAGATATTGCTGAGTTAACCGGACTGGATATTTCAACGGTAAGTCGGGTTGCGAATAGTAAATTTGTGCAAACAGAGTTTGGTAATTTTCGGTTGAAATATTTTTTCAGTGAATCGTTGAGTACGGAAAGTGGGGAGGAAGTGAGTACCCGAGAAGTGAAAAAAATTCTCAGCGACTTGATAGAGGCGGAAGACAAGCATAAGCCGCTGAGCGATGATTTACTTACCGAAATGTTACAGGAGAAGGGATATAATATTGCTAGAAGAACCGTTGCTAAATATCGCGAACAATTAAATATTCCGGTAGCGCGACTAAGAAAAGAATTATAATATGGATGTAACTGCCAGTTCTGAAAATGCCACACTTGAAAGCCAATCTACTCCTCCGAAATTTTCAGATCGGCTGAAGTGGATATTTGGTCAGGTTGTATCCATAATTTTTCATCCGCTTTTTATACCTACCTATATATTTTGTTTGCTCATGGAAGCAATTCCTTATGAGTTTGCAGGTATTTCTCAGTGGCAGTTGACATTGCGATTTTTTTCATGCTTCTGGTGGACGGCATTTTTGCCGGCTTTTGCAATTTTTCTGCTTTGGCGATTAGAATTTATAAATAGTGTTCTTTTAAAAACCCAAAAAGAGCGGATTGTTCCCTTTATTATTGTAATGTTTTTTTATTGGTGGATGTATTATCTGAGTCGAAACTTTACCGATCAGCCGCTTGTGTTACGGTTTTTTTATATGGGCATTTTTTTATCAACCGTTGTGGGGCTGATTTTGAACAGCTATTTAAAAATCAGTTTACACGGGATGGCTGCTGGTGGTGCAGTTACAGCAATCGGATTGTTTTCTTGGTATTATGCAATTCCGCTCTGGATATATCTGATCCCTGCCGTTTTATTAGCTGGAGTAATTGCTACTGCGCGCATGCTGGTTAGCGACCACAGTACCCGAGAGATATACTTGGGATTATTTATGGGAGCTGCGTGTCAATGTTTGGCCTATGTATTTGTAGCGTAATTACTTGCTATCCACAAATTCGTGGATGTAAATTTTCACCAATAGAATGAAGAGGGCGATTACAATGGGGCCAAAAATCAGTCCGATAAAGCCAAACAATTTTACGCCCAAAATCACTCCAAAAGTAGTTATGAGCGGATGGGTATCCCCTAATTTTTTCTGAATGCTTATTCGGAAAATGCTATCAAGCACACTCATTATAGCGGCTCCATATAACAGCATAATTATGCCGCGAGTAGCGTCGCCTTCCGCAAAAAATAGTAGGGCAACAGGCACCCAAGCCAATGCAGAGCCTACCATCGGAATCATAGCGGTGATGCAGGTAATAACTATCCAGAATCCAACATCTTTTACCCCCAAAAAATAATATCCAATACCTCCAATTAAACCCTGAAACAAGGCAGTTGCCGGTATTCCAAGGGCATTGGCAAAAACCAAGGTATTCAGCTCTTTACCCAGCCGTTGGGTATTTTCGTGTTGAAGAGGTACGTGGTGGATGCACCAGTTTTGAATGGCTTTGTTGTTAGACAATAAAAAAAATAGAATAAATAACATCATCACCATGGTTAAAAGGGAATCTACGGTTGCTCCAACCACTTTTGGAAGTATACCGGCAAATAATAATCCGATTTTTTCTATATTTTGATCGCTGATCAAAGTAATATGAAATTGCTGTTCAGCCTGGTTAATTAAGGCTGATAATCCTGCCTTCACATTGCCGGAATGTTGAATGGCATAGCCCACCTTATTGTACACAATATTAAATGCCATGCTAAGGGGAACCAGCACTACAATAATTGTAAAACACAAAAGTGCGGTTGCTGCGAGGCTAGGTGACCATTTTTTTCGATCTGTGAGCCAGTTCATGGGCTTAGAAAGCAACACATGAAAGGTTAGGGCTCCTAAAAAGGCCGGAATAAATGCGTTGAGTTCCCCAAGCAGGAAAATTCCTAGGAAAATCAATAAAATATAAAAACTGATTTGACGGATAGTTACGGGTGAGGTGTTCGGCATAGCCATTCTTTTAGGGAAAATACTAAATATATCAGATTCCATCCCCCCACTCCCGATTTTATTCTTTTCTTTGCCTCTAGAATTGTAAATTATGTGGTATAGCATTGGCAGGTTCATCCTACAATATCGGCTCAGCTTATTATTGCTACTTGCCGTTGTTACCGTTTTCATGGGCTGGAAAGCTTCTCAGGTGCAGCTGAGCTACGATTTTACCCGGGCCTTGCCAACAGACAATCAGAAGTATAAAGAATACCAGCAGTTTTTGCGAACTTTTGGTGCGGATGCAAATACCGTAGTGGTAGGTATACAAACTGATAAGATGTATGAGCCGGCATTTTTTAATGCGGTGAGTGAATTGCATCAGCAACTTAAAAAAATTAATGCAGTAACCGGGGTGTTGTCTATACCCGAGGTAGTGGGTTTGAGAAATGATTCAGCATCGGGCAAACTGGTTTCTGAAAAACTTTTCCATTCGCCCTATACTAGCAAAGCTGCTTTAGATAGCAGCCGACAGATTTTTGAAACACTTCCTTTTTATCGGTCTTTCCTATACAATCCGCAAACCGGCAGTTATTTGATGGGAATTAATGTGAACAAAGACACGATGAACAGCAAGTCGCGTACTCGTTTAATGAATGATATTTCACGCGAATTGGCCAACTTCGAAAAAGCAACCGGCACATCGCTGTATGTGAGCGGACTGCCCTATATCCGCACAATTGTGGGCAATAAGATTAAAGCGGAAATGAACTGGTTTTTAATCGGATCGTTGGTGCTTTCGGTGATTACTTTGTTTTTGTTTTTCTGGTCATTCAGCACAACCCTCATGAGTTTACTAGTAGTAGGGATGGGTGTAATCTGGAGTTTAGGCACTATCGTTTTATTTGGATATAAAATCACACTACTTACCGCTTTGATACCGCCCTTGGTTGTGGTAATTGGAATTCCGAATTGTATTTATTTTTTAAATAAATATCATACAGCATACCTAGAAACCAACGAAAAGGAAAAGGCTTTGATTACCATGGTAGGAAGGATGGGTATTGTAACCTTGTTTTGCAATATAGCTGCAGCTATTGGATTTGCTGTATTTGCACTAACTCGCAGCGACTTGTTAAAGGAGTTTGGAGCGGTTGCTGGTATCAACATCATGGCTTTATTTCTGATTTCATTGATTTTTATCCCTGCAGTATTAAGTTATTTGCCACCACCAAAAGACAAGCATGTTCGGTATCTTGAAAACCGTTGGCTGAAACAGTTTTTGGTAAACATAGAGCGATGGGCCTTTAATCATGCCCGCTGGATATATGGCATTACCTTAATCGTATTAATTTTTTCTATAATGGGTATTTTTCGAATCAAGAGCGTGGGCTATATAGTGGACGACTTACCTCGCAGCAACAAAATTTATACCGACTTAAAATGGTTTGAAAAAAACTTTAGAGGGGTGATGCCTTTGGAAATTGTGGTAGATGCTAAAAAGAAAAAAGGTGTAATGCGCATGAAAACTATTCAGAAAATGGAGGAGTTATCTGCGTTTATAGCTGAAGATTCTGTTACTGCCCGGCCACTATCTTTTGTGGAAGGACTCAAGTTTGCCCGTCAGGCGTATTTTGATGGGGATAGCAATAGTTATAGTATTCCTACGGAAACTGATTTGGCATTTATGGCTCCCTATCTGCAATCTTCTGGAAATGGGTCTGCTGCTTCCGGCTCTAAAGGCATGTCGGGACTGCTGAATAACTTTGTTGATAGCAACTGGCAAATGGCCCGGATTAGCGTGAATATGAAAGATATTGGCAGTGCAAGATTGCCCGAACTGCTGAATAAATTTCAGGGAAAGTCAAATGAAATTTTCGACACGGCTTCTTACAAAGTAACTTTTACGGGAAGTAGTGTAAGCTTTTTAGAGGGATCGGGATTTATCATTCGTGGGCTGAAAGAAAGTATTGCCTGGGCCTTTTTGCTGATATCGCTGTGTATGCTGTATCTATTCCGCTCTTTTAGGATATTAATTTGTTCCTTGATACCTAATCTGGTGCCCTTGGTGATAACAGCCGGTGTTATGGGCTGGGTGGGCATTGCCCTAAAACCTTCAACCGTATTGGTGTTTAGTGTTGCCTTGGGTATTGCCATTGATGTAACCATACGCTTCCTGATTAATTATAAGCAGGAACTGAGCTATCATCAAAATGATGTGGCTGCTACGCTGATACAAACCATCAGGCATACGGGTATTAGTATTTTATATACTTCGCTGGTGCTGATTGCGGGCTTTATCATTTTCTGCTGGAGCGATTTTGGGGGCACTCAAGCGTTGGGATGGCTTACGTCGCTCACTTTAGTAGTGGGCACACTTACCAACCTGATATTATTGCCGGTTTTGATACTAAGCATTGCTCCGGGCGAGAAGAAGAAATAATTGATTGACTTATTTCAACACCTCAGCTAATTTTTTGTCGAGCGCATCACCTCGTAAGTCGGAAGCAATAATCTTTCCTTCTGGATTAACCAGCACGTTAAAGGGGATACCTGTTATTTGGTAGAGTGGAACCACTTTGCTTTCCCACTGCTTTAGGTCGCTCACATGCGTCCAGGTAAGTTGATCGTCTTTAATGGCCTGCAACCAATTTTCTTTTTCAGCATCCAGTGAAACGCCAAAAACAGTAAAATTTTTAGCGCTATATTTTTTAAATGCAGCTACTACATTGGGATTTTCTTGTCTGCAAGGCCCGCACCAGCTAGCCCAGAAATCTACCAGCACATATTTGCCCCGGAAGCTTTTCAAAGAAATTATTTCACCCGCAGTATTGGGCAAAGAAAAGTCTGGTGCTTCTTTGTTAATCATCGATCCTTCATTAGCCGGGGCAGGCGTAGGTTCTGTTAGCAAAGTTTTAATTCTTTGCAATCCGCTATGTTCGGGAAATTTTTGTAAAGATGCGTTCGCCAAGTTTACGATTTCTTCACGCTTCATGGTGCGGGTAGCAATCCCCATCGCATAAAAACGTGCGGCAGGGCTAGCAGACTCCCTAACAAAATTACTCACCAGTGAATTGATGTCACTGATTCGGCGGTCTCTTTCTTGCTTACAAGGAAGCGAAACGCTGTCTGGAACATTTTTTTGTTGTAAAGAGTCGAGCATCATAAAACAAACCGCTAGAGCAGAATCCTGTCGGCGATAATTTTCAAATAATTCATGTAGTTGAAAGCTGGCTGGAGAGCCCTCTACCTGATAGTGTGTATAGTCTTTCATATCAACCAATAACTTGATATTTTTCTGATCGTTGATTACAACCACATCCATACCCATGTCTGTGGTAATCCGGTAAAGGCTTTCTTCTTTGCCTACCCCTCTTAATATAAAGTTGCCTTGCTTGTCGAGGGTAACGGAGTCAACGGTGATGGGCTGGCGACCACCAAAAGGTAATTCCTGTAAAAATATTTTTAGCTGACCTGCATTTTTAAATTGTCCGCTCACAGTAAATGCACCATATTTTTTTTCACTACAGGATACTGCCAGTAAGCATGCGATAAAAATCAGAAATTTTGTTTTCATGTTCTATTTTTTAAGGTAGGTGTGTTTAGGGTTGATTGAGTTTTTCTTGCAGCAGTTGAGTAACTTTTTGGGGATCGGCTTTTCCTCCACTGATTTTTTTTATTTCGCCTATAAATAGTCCAAGCAGTCCTTTTTTGCCTTTTCGGTACTCCTGCACCTTGTCTGGCATTTTATTCATCACTTCCTGAATCCATTCTGAGAGCAGATTTTCATTTGCCGTTTGCAATATATTGAGTGTTTCGGCTAATTCGCGGGGAGATTTTTTTTCTTTTATCAATGCCGGTAGTAATCGACTTACAGCGGTTGAAAAACTCAGTTCGCCCGATTCAATCATGTCAATCATTTGAGCGAGGTTGCTGGCAGTGATGGGCACCTGAGAAAAGTTGAGTTGATGGTCGTTGAGCAACTGACGCAGTGGGCCAAGCATCCAATTGGCAATTGATTTTTTATTGCTAGTGTATAAACTTACTTCTTCAAAATATTGTGCGGTGTGCAGGTCGTCACTCAGTTGTTGTGCATCATATTCGGTTAACTCCTCCATTTGCAGCAACCTTTGGTGCAAGGCATTGGGTAATTCGGGCAGTGATGCTTTATAGGATTCAAGCGCTTCAGCAGAAATTACAAAGGGAGCCAGGTCGGGGTCGGGGAAATATCGGTAATCATTGGCTTCTTCCTTATCGCGTAAGGCAAAAGTGGTATCGTTGTCGGCATCAAAACTGCGGGTTTGCTGAATGATGGGTTGCCCTTGCAACAACAGTGCCGTTATTCGACTGATTTCGTATTCAATCGCTTTTTTAATGTGCCGGATGGAGTTCAGGTTTTTCACTTCTACTTTCGTTCCTAAAGTTTTGGATCCAGCGGGGCGGAGGGAAATATTTGCATCACAGCGGAGGCTACCTTCTTCCATATTTCCATCAGATACCCCCAGCCATCTTACGAGCTTTCTGATTTCTGTCACAAACTGACCAGCTTCTTCGGCAGAATAAATATCGGGTTCAGTTACTATTTCTACCAGTGGAGTTCCTGCCCGGTTCAGGTCGATAAAGGTTTTAGTGGGATGTTGATCGTGTAAACTTTTTCCGGCATCCTCTTCTAAATGAATTCGGTTTAAGTGAACGGCTCTGGTGCCAGCTGAAGTGTTGATGCGAACCTGACCTCCCTTGCAAATAGGGCTCGTATGTTGGGAAATCTGATAACCTTTGGGCAGGTCGGGATAGAAATAGTTTTTGCGAGCGAAATAGTTATTTTCTTCAATGGCACATTCACAGGCTAGTCCCAGTTTTATTGCTAATTCAACCGCTTTTTTATTGGTTCTTGGTAAAGTTCCCGGATGCGCGAGAGAAATGGCACTTACTCTTGTATTGGCTTCGCCACCGAATAAGTTGCTGTCTCCACAGAATAATTTACTCTGTGTAGCTAACTGGGCATGAATTTCAAGACCAATTACCACTTCATATATAGGCGTATCCTGCATCTCGAACAAAAATAGCCAACCTTGGTCACTAAGTCACTTCTAAGGAAACAAATATCAGAGAGAAAGTATTTTTTCTTTGTCTTCTTTCGAGATGGTTAATAATCCCGCGGGCTCTAATCGGCGGAAAAGTTCTTTCCAGTTCTTGTCTCGCACAAATATTTTCTTTAACATTGGTAAAGCCTTGTTGAGTTGTTTGTTATTGGCAAGGGTAACTGCAGTCCAGAACTGCATTTCTAGATTTTCCGGGAATAGGCGCATGGCGGCATTGTATTCGTTCATTGCCTCTGTAATGTCTTTCTTTTCATTGGCCAGGTTGAGGTTGTTCATTTTTTCATAAGCCAGGTCGCCACTATTCATATGATCGTATGCGAGTTGCATGTTGTACAAGCGTCTAAGTTCTTCCAGGGGTTGGGGAGCGTCGTCTACCCGGAGGTCAATCAGGGTTCTTTCCCAGGGGGTTGTATATCTGCCCGGAACTACCAGGATGGCTGCTGCCTGCATGCCTCGGATGTCGCCGCCGGCTGCCTGTCCAGCTTCCAATGCCAGCAGAATTCGTTCTACAAAAGGTTTATTAGTGCTCATTTCAAAGGCTTTTTTCATGTATTCGCATACTGAATCGCCCAGCATCATATTGCTTTGTACGCTAAAGTTTTTCCCTTTAATGTGCTTGGCTACCTGAATACATTTTGAGCCGGTATGGGTGGCCACATTTCCTTTGGTATCCAAAATGGCTACCTGGCGCATTTCCCAGGAGCTATCTATTTTTAGTAGACTGTCTAAAACTTGTTGGGGGGTAAATCCTCTTTTTAACAAGCCCAATGCTTTTGGACCGTAAGATTTATTTACAAAAGATTGGGTGGCTACAACGCCTACACCTGCTTCTACCCAGGGAACCAGGGTGCCTACGCCAAACCAGTGACTTTGAACGGCCACTGCCATATCACCGGTTTTTTCATCCCTTGCTACAATGGAGAAAGTATGTGCTAGGGGTTCTTTTTTGGAATATACCTGTGCAATGGAGTAGTTCGGGATTGAGAAAATAATCAATAACAGGGATAGCAGAAATTTCATGGTGGGTGGTTAAAGATTTCCGGAAAAGGAAATGCGTTACTACTAGAAACGCAATCGAGCCTAATTCATTGTATCAACCCCATCAAAAAAGGCACACCTATTGGGTGTGCCTTTCGGAATTGTTACGTATGGTGAATTATAATTCGGCTGTTTTAAGCTTTTTAGGAAATACAACTTCTGTGCTAGTCTTTTTATTTCCTCGCTCATAGTCAACTTTCCATTTATCTCCCTCTTTGGTTTCGTTGAGGATTCTGCGCAGGTCGTTAATATCGGTAAGTGAAGTGCCGTTCACAGAAAGTATCACATCGTCTTTTTTAATACCGGCTAGGGCAGCAGGACTATTCTCTGTTACGGAAGTAATTTTTACGCCTTTGCTGCTTTCCATATCCTGAATACCCACACCCAGTTGAAGTTTTCGGGGTTTGGGCGCCCATTCTTTCCTTTCGGGAGGCAGCATTTTAAACATATCATCCATATTGAACACCATTGTGTCTATAAATTGATAGTTTCGGGTTGATGCTCTATTATTTGTAGCGAGGATTGCTGTGGTATTTTCGGTTTGCTGGTTGCGTAGGTAAGTGATGTTTATTTTGGTATCCGGCATGTATTTGCCTACTTCCTGTGTTAATTCCTCGGCACTGTTAATGGCTACTCCATTGATAGCGGTAATAATGTCATCGGCTTTGAGGCCTGCTTTTTCTGCGGGAGTGCCCTTCATAATTTCTTTAATTATGGCTCCTTTTTCATTTTTTTCAGTTAAAACGCCCAACAAAGCTTTGTTTTCATTTATGCTACCGGGCTGCCGCATCATATCATTTGGATTGAACCCTTTTAGCTGCTTTCTAAATTTTTCGGGTACGCCATTTTGTAAGTCATCCATATCAATTACCAAATCATCTCCTTGCACTATAGTGCTATCTCCATTTCGGATGATGATCATTTTTTTTACTTTTCCTTTTGGTGGGGAGGGAGGTGCCGGCGGGGTAGGCTGAGCAAATGCAGAGATGGCTATCAGCCATGTGAGCGCAGTAGCAAGCGTAATCTTGGTAATCATGTTGAATAATTTTAATGTACGAAATATTTTGTACTTCAAAGCTAATAATACTCAAAGTACGAAACTCTTCGGAAATGTTAAAAATTATTGAAGATTAGTTCAACAAGGCCCGGATACTATCAATTACCTGCTGGAGGTTTGATGGATTTTGTCCGCCAGCAGTAGCCAGCGTTTTTGCTCCACCGCCCCCGCCTTTAATAAGGGGGGCAACGGTTTGCTTTATCATTTGACCGGCATCCAGTTGTTTTTCAGCAGCGGTTTGTTCGTCTATTAATATTGCCACCTGTGCTTTACCTTCTATATTGGCAGTAAGCACTACCAGGTATCGGGTGAGGTGATTTTTAAGCTGGAAACAGATTTGCTTAAGGGCATCGGCTTGTGAAACTTCCACTATTGCACCAATAAATTGAATATCGCCCACTTGGCTTGCCTGCTGAATCAGTTCTGGTACGAGTTGGTTCAGCTGCTTTGTTTCTAGGCTTTCGATTTTCTTTTTCAGTTCGGAATTCTCATGTAAAACCTGCTGAAGTGCCCGAGTAATTTCTGCTGGATTTTTAAGTGCCTGTTTCAGTTCTTGGAGGGTAGCTGATTCTTGAAACATAAGATTCAGCGCAGCTTCACCGCTAACAGCTTCTATTCTTCGAACGCCGGCTGCAACGGCTGTTTCGTGTTGTATTTTCACAAAGCCAAGTTCACCGGTTCTGTTCACATGAGTTCCGCCGCATAATTCTACTGAGTAATAAGGGTCCATGGTTACCACCCTTACTCTTTCACCATATTTTTCTCCGAATAACGCCATTGCTCCTTTTGCTAGGGCATTTTCTTTTTCCATTTCTTCTATCTGCACCGGAATATTTTGTCTAATTTTTTCATTCACCATTTTTTCTATAGCCTGCAATTCTTCCTCAGTCATTTTACTGAAATGTGAGAAATCGAAACGGAGTTGGTGTTCGTTCACCAAACTTCCTTTTTGCGCTACATGGTTGCCGAGCACCTTTCTAAGGGCTGCGTGCAAAAGGTGGGTAGCACTGTGGTGTAGGGTGGTTGATTGTCGTAAAGAGGCATCTACGGTAGCCAACACTTGTGCACCTGTTTGAAAAGGCAGTTGGGTAGTAACGTGAATGATCAGGTTATTTTCTTTTTTAGTATCTATTACCTGGATATGCTCGTTTCCAAATTGCAAACTGCCCCGATCGCCAACCTGACCGCCACTTTCCGCATAAAACGGAGTAGCTTCTAAAACCAATTGATACGATTCTTTTCCTTTCGCTTTTACCTTTCGATACCTAACTAAACGGGTAGTAAGTGAAAGTGAATCGTATCCAACAAAAGCGGTGGCTGCATCTTCATGAAGAATGATCCAGTCTTCGGTATCCATCGTTGTAGCAGCCCGACTCCTATTTTTTTGTTGCTGCATTTCCTCGTCAAATTCTTTTTCGTTGATGCTACGTCCTTGTTCCGATGCAATCAAACGAGTTAAGTCTGGAGGAAATCCAAACGTATCGAATAATTCAAAAACAGCTTTTCCGGGAATCTCTTTTTCATTCGTTGCAAGCATATCATCCATTCTTTTCAACCCCTTTTCCAGGGTTTTTAAGAAGGCTTCTTCCTCTTCTCGGATTACTCTCGCTACAAACTCCTGTTGTTGAAATAATTCGGGGAATACCTGTTCAAATTGTGTAGACAATAATGGAATGAGTTGATATAAAAGGGGCTGACGATAGTCTAAGTAAGAATAATAGTACCGCACTGCTCTGCGAAGAATTCTTCGGATTACATAGCCAGCGCCGGTATTGGAAGGCAGTTGACCATCTGCAATGGTAAAAGCGATTGCGCGGATATGGTCGGATAAAACCCGGAATGCCACAGCCTGTTTACTATCTCCGGCATCATAGGTTTTTTGGGTAATCTGCTCAACGGCAGCAATGGTTCCAGAGAATATATCGGTGTCGTAATTGCTTTGTTTCCCCTGAATCACCCGAACCAGTCGTTCAAATCCCATACCGGTATCTACGTGTCGGGTAGGTAGTGCTTGAAGGGTTCCATCCTTTAACCGGTTGTATTGGATAAATACATTGTTCCATATTTCAATTACCTGCGGATGGTCTTTATTCACCAGGTCTTTTCCCGGAATGCTTTTTCTTTCTTCTTCAGAGCGGCAATCAACATGAATTTCCGAGCAGGGTCCGCAGGGACCGGTATCTCCCATTTCCCAAAAATTATCTTTTTTATTTCCAAACAGAATTCTTTCTTCTGGCACCAGCTTTTTCCATTCTGCTAGTGCGATGGTGGAAGCGGGGATTCCTTCGGAGGCATCGCCTTCAAAAACAGTCACATAGAGCCGGTCTTTATCAAGCTTATACACTTCGGTAAGTAATTCCCAGCTCCAGGCGATCGCTTCGGCTTTAAAATAATCGCCGAAACTCCAGTTACCCAGCATTTCAAACATGGTATGGTGGTAGGTATCTACCCCTACTTCTTCTAGGTCGTTGTGTTTTCCACTTACCCGCAAGCATTTTTGGGTGTCGGCCACTCTTGGATATTCGGGTTTTTTGTTACCCAGAAAATAATCTTTAAACTGATTCATCCCTGCATTGGTAAACAACAGGGTAGGGTCATTTTTAACTACAATGGGGGCAGAGGGTACTATATGGTGGTTTTTGGACTTAAAAAAGTCTAAAAAATGTTGTCTTATTTGGGCACTTGTCATCATCCGTAAAAAAAGTTTACTCCCATAATTAGGCCGTTAGAAACTATATTTGGGGCTGTTTTGGGTAGGCAAAGGTAAGGAAATGGCTTCGGAGAAAAGGAGGTTGGTTGGTCAAATTATCCCTACGAGTTTACCTCATAGATTTGCAGATTATAAAGCGCTGGTTCATGAAAAAGGTCAAGTATTTCTACAATACCCATACCCTCCGCTACGAGAAGTTGGAGACGCCCTTGCGTGTTCGTTTGTTAAAAGTGATTGGTTTTATTGCTGCTTCCATTGTTACCGGACTGCTGATTTACACCATTGCCTTCCGATATTTTGCTTCTCCCCGCGAAAAAATTCTGCGCCAGCAAAATGAAAGTCTGCAAGAGAACTATACACTGTTGATGGAGCGGGTAAACCAGCTGGAGTTGCAGATGGATGAAATTGAGAACCGCGATAATAATGTGTACCGAACCATTTTTGGTGCCACACCCATTCCTGATAGTGCCCGGGTGAAGGATATGGAGCGCCGAAAAGAAGTGAAATTAGTTCAAAGTATGGGGGAGGATGCCTTGATTATTAGTATTAACTCGCAATTGAACCGTTTGGCTTTAATAGAAGCTTATCAACTTAAATCCTTTGATGAAATTAACCGGCTGGTAAAGAATAAGGAAATTTGGCTGGCATCTATGCCCTCCATTCAACCGATCAGCAACAAAAATCTTACCCGCATTGGTTCTGGTTTTGGGTATCGGATTGATCCGGTATATAAAGACAGACGCGCGCATAAAGGAATAGATTTTACATCCCCGTTGGGCACCCCCATTTATGCAACTGGTGATGGAAAAGTGGTAGATGCAGGGTTTAGTACGGGCGGACACGGAAACCGGGTAGTAATCAATCACGGATTTGGCTATCAAACGCTTTACGGGCATATGTATCGGATTAAAGCCCGGGTTGGGGATGAGGTAAAGCGCGGTGAAGTGATTGGATATGTAGGCAGTACCGGTAAAAGTACCGGCCCGCATGTGCATTATGAAGTACATCATAACGGAGTAGAGGTAGACCCTATTTATTTCTTCTATAATGATTTGAGTCCGGCCCAGTTCGACCGGATTTTAAAGTTAGCGGCTACCAGTAACCAGAGTATGGATTAAGGGTTTTTTGAACAAAAACCCTCTTGAGTTGTAAAATATTGTCACCGAAAAATACGCTGTGGAACCGGGCATACGTCAATACTTAATCAGAATACTAAATACCCTGGGCATTGGGCTCCTTTGGATGGGCATCAACACCACAGTCGGCATAATGCTGGGATACGGAATCGTTGATGGAGCGTTTCGATTAGGTAATGGTATTTTTTATACTTGGTTTTTCCTTAGTATGGGCGTTTTTATTTGGTGGATCTATCGCATCTGGCGTGAACCAATTCAATTTGAAGAGTAGGGCACATTTATCGCTACCACTTTAATTTTTTCCATCTAATATTACTGGAGTTTTTCCTCCGTTCATAATAATCACTTTAGCATTAGGAGAAGTCATTAATCCCTTCATTGCTTGAATCTGTTCGTATTGAAGTTGCTTATCTCCCAGGCCTGAGCTGATAATTTTCTGATAATCGGCAATACCTTGGGCTTCTACCCGCTTTCTATCAGCTTCCTGTTTTTCTTTTTGCAGCACAAATTCCATCTTTTGAGCATCTTGTTCGGCTTTAATTTTTTCTTCGATGGATGCTTTTACTGTGGCAGGCAGGGTAATATTTCTAACCAACAACTGTTCTAAAATCAATCCTCTCTTTTTAAAGTCGTCTTCTATGCTCTTGAATATTTTTGATTGGAAAACATCCCTTTTGGTAGAATATAAATCTACCGCAGTAAAATACACTGCATTGTCGCGCATTTTTGTGCGGGTGAGGGGGCGGATGATTTTATTTTGATAGTCTATGCCGGTTTCTCTAACCAGTCGGGGTGCTTCTAGGGGTAATACGCTATAAAGCACGGTTAAGTCGATGGTAACTTCCAGTCCATCTGCCGTAAGCACCCGAATCGCATCGTCGCCTTCTTTATTTCCTTCGTCATGCACACCACTCATGGTGTAGTTTTGGGTTTTTACGTCTACCTCTAGCACATCCATCAAGGGATTAATCAAATTCAGTCCACTAGGTAGTACCTGACTTTGAATTTTTCCAAAGAGTGATTGAACGCCCACTTTACCGGCATCAATTTGCTTAACAGACGCCCATATCAATCCTAAAATGCCGATGATGAGTCCGCTCCAGTATAGGCCTTTTCCTATAGATTCTAATTCTGTTCTATTTTTTTTCAGTATCATGCCTACTAAGGCGATGAGAAGTCCGATGATGATGATTGCCATACAATATTCTTTTATTAATTAGTATATTAGTTCGTTTATATATTACATAGTGTAACCACTCAACTGGTATGATCGGCAATAATCAGCCATTTTCCGTTAATTTTTCGTAGCCAAAGGGTAAAATAGCCACTGGCGTTTCCCATTTTTCGTGTCAGGATAAATTGGCCCAATACAAATCCATCTGTGGGGGAGATTTGTTCGATTTTCAAGAGGTTGAACTGTAGTTTACCCATTACCAGTGTATCGGGATAATTTTTTTTATAATTCTGCAAAGTGGTATTGTATCCATATACAGGTCCATTTTTGCCAACGAACAACAAGCTATCGCTGTTCCAGTATCCTTTCATAAATTCTGCAATATCTCCCCGATTCCAGGCAATGGTTTGGTTTTGCATGAGTTTTCGGCTAGCTGCTTCAAAATTGTCTTGTGCGTTACCCAAGAGGCCAATTGATAAGCAGCAGCATAACAGGAGTGAATATTTCATAAAAAAGTTCTGATGATTTGCTTTTGTAAGTTATGAAAGGAAAACAAACTAATCCCGATTTTTTGCGGGAAAGCGTTCTCAAATCTAATGGGATTCGTATCTTCCAACCAATATTAATTAGGCATGAGTTATCGTAAACACCTTCGGAAAGATCCGGTGCTGGCGCCACTGATAGTAAATGTAAGGGAATTGCCGGGAGTACAGTTTAATATTCCGATTCGTTTAATGAGTGCCATTGTTAGTCAGCAGCTGAGTACACGTGTGGCAGCTGTAATTTGGAGTAGATTTTTGGGTTTGTACAATGGGCGGGAACCTTCTTGCAAGCGGGTTTTGGAAACTCCTACAGAAAAATTACGGTCCGTTGGGCTCTCCGAGGCCAAGGTGAATTATGTGAAGTCAGTAGCTTCGTTTTGGTTGGAACAGAAAATAACAGCTAAGCGATTAAGCACCCTTTCGGATGAGGAAGTGATTCAATTGCTTACGCAGATTAAAGGAGTAGGGGTGTGGACGGTTCAGATGTTATTGATGTTTTCATTAGGCAGGGAGGATGTTTTTGCGCCGGATGATGGGGGAATTCAAAAAGCAATGGCGTATCTTTATGGTTTAGAAGATGGCAATAAGCGAAGGTTGAAAGATTGTATGAATGCTATTGCTGAGCAGTGGAGTCCTTTTAGATCTTATGCTTGTTTACACTTATGGGAATGGAAAGATAGTGGCCTGAAAACCAGTCGATAAGGCTATTTAACTTTTGGAAAGTTCAGAACTTTTGGAAAGTTCTGAACTTTCCAAAAGCTAAGGTTATAATTTTTTATAATGCGTTAAACTCTTGTCATTCCCATTAGTCTATTTATTGGCTATTTTTTTGCCCTATCTTATTACATGCATCCCAGCGACTCCATTTTATTGCAGTGGTTCCACTCCCCCGAAACCCGGGAAAAGGGCTATACTGCCATAATTGCCAAGTACCAGCAACCGCTTTACTGGCATATCCGTCGTTTGGTTATTGCCCATGCAGATACAGATGATGTGCTGCAAAATGTGCTGCTAAAAGCCTGGAAAGGGCTGGATAATTTTCGGGAAGAAAGTCATCTCTATACCTGGCTGTACCGCATCGCCACCAACGAATCCATCAGTTTTTTGACGAAGGAAAAGCGGAGAGGTATGGTAAATATGGATGGGGAACTGGCTAATTCTTCGGCTATTAATCAACTGCAGGCAGAACCCCACTTTAATGAAAAGCAAATTGAATGGAAATTACAGCTAGCCATTCAACAACTGCCTGAAAAGCAACGTATTGTATTTAATTTGCGATATTTTGATGAGATGAATTATCATGATATGAGTGAAGTATTACAAACCAGCGAGGGTGCCTTAAAGGCCAGTTATCACCATGCAGTAAAAAAACTAGCCGAAATGATTAAGAATTTTTAAACCCTGTAGACTTTCAATTGTCTAAACTTATTGATGATGGAAGAAAATAATCACATATTACAGGAATTGCAGGAATTGACACCCGGACTAACCTGGCCCTCAAAGGGTATGCCCTTCCAGCTACCCAATGGGTATTTTGAGGCATTGCCCGACCGTTTACAGGCAGTAATAGATCCTGTTTTGCCAATAGGGGAACTCGGAAGCGGTCAACCTTTTTCTGTTCCCGACAACTATTTTCAGCTGCTCAGTAAAAGAATTTTGGATCAAACCCAATCAACCCCAGCTGCAGATAATGGTCGTTTGTTTCCCCTTTTTTACAAAAAAATTGTATCCTATGCTGCTGCTGCAACAATTGGGGGCGTATTAGTGGCCGCCGCATTTCTGTTTACCGATAGCCGCCCCAGCCGCATGCCTTTGCAACCTAACGTAACTGTATCGGCCCAGGAATCTTCTATAACATCTCACACATTAGTAGCACCAGAGAATGATCTTTATCGGGAGATAACTAAAAAAATGCACGCGGTAAGTGACGAAGAAATCAATAGCTATTTAGAAGAAACAGCTTCTACCGAAACCATCGAATGGATACCAGAAGAAATGAATTAACAAGAATGCAGCTATCATTATCTCATATTATCCGTAAAAGTTTTTTTGTTGTTGCATTTATGCTGGTTAACAGCACAGGTCGAGCACAAAACCCCCAGCGAGTAGAGCGCCTCGCCAGATTACAGGGATTGAAGATTGAATTTATCAATCGATACTTGAAACTTTCTTCAGCAGACTCAGGTTTCTGGCAAGTGTATACTCCCTACACTATGGAAATGCGCCGAGCTAAGTTCAATAGTATGGATGATATCATTGGCATGGAAGAAAAGGTTTTAACTATCCGCAAAAAGTATCAGCCCGAGTTTAGAAAAATTTTAGTAGCCGAAGATCGGGTTCAGAAAGTTTATACCATCGATAGGGAATTTAATAAATTGGTTAGGGAGGAAATGCAAAAAAGAACCGACAAAATTCGTCAGTAATTTAGTAACGACTATACAAAGGGGTTTGTATATCATGATAAAACAGAAAAGTTCTGTGGTCGGCAGCAGCTTCCTCCCACCATTTTTTTCTCCATTCCATTGCTCTTCTTCCGTCTAAATCGTACTTGGCAATAAACTTATTCTTCAGTTGCTGCAACTGTGGGGCTTCGTCTCCTCCAAAAAAAGCAGTTTTGCCATCGCTTGTAATACTGAAAACCTGATGATATAAGCTATGACCCCCGCTAACCTGATAGTGAATAAAATTATCAATCCAACCTTCTTCCTCTTCCAGCCATTCTACCCGGCTATATTCCTCTAATTGACTTACATATTCCGGTTGATAGGAGGCCGATGAACCGCTCAGGGCCAGTTCAAATTCTCTTCGCTGGCAATAATATGTAGCATAGGGAAAACTGATGAATCGCTCATTGCTATCCTTACTTGGGAAGCTTATGCCTCCAGCATGGTCGCGGTGTAAATGACTCAACAACACTTTGGTAACCTGGTGAGGCGCAATGCCAGCCTGCTCTAAGTTCCGGTGAATAAAAGGAATACCTAAATCATCACAAAATCCTAATCCTGCATCTAATAATATCACTTCCTTTTCTATAATTACCACAAAAGGTTGAATTTCTACTAGTAAACTACCGCGATTTCTTTCTGATAACAAATCGGCTTCTTTATCAAAAGGAATAAACTGTTTAGTAGCATCTATTGTAAAACTTCCTTCCGAAAGGGGGATTATTTGCATGTTGCAAAACTAATGGAAGCATTTATTTATCGCAAAACCATTTGTCGATCTGCATCTAACCGCAATAAAATAAAAAGTAAAATGGTAAAGGTTAACAGGGATGATCCGCCATAGCTAATAAGGGGAAGTGGAATGCCAACTATTGGGAATAGCCCTATCGTCATACCTACATTTACAGCAATATGAAAAAATAGAATGCTTGCTACCGAATAAGCATATACCCTACTAAATGTGCTTCGTTGCCGGTCGCCCATCTGAATAATTCGAAAAAGAAGAAAAAGATACAGCCCCAAAAATAAAAAACATCCCGCAAACCCAAAAGCCTCCCCTAAAGAAGTAAAAATAAAATCGGTATGCTGTTCTGGAACATATTTCCCTCGGGTTTGCGTGCCTTTTAAAAATCCTTTTCCGGTAAGTCCCCCGGATCCAATGGCAATTTTACTTTGTCTCACATTATAATCATCTGGCTTTTTTGCAGGCCTTTCTTTTCCTTTGCGCGCAGATTTTTGGTTCAAACTGCAATCATAATCTCTTCCAACCATGCTATATATACGGGTACTCTGATAGCACTCCAATACGTTATTAAATATATAGGGTACTAATAATCGTTGCGTACCTACACAAAAGATCCAACATGCTGCTACAATTGTTATGATGCTTCGATTTCTGCGGATGGATTTTCGCAACAGGTATAAAATTCCTCCAGCAAGCAAGGTGAGCAAGGCAGCCAATAAATTAGGCTCTACAGTTAGGGAAGCAATTACTAAAGCACCGAATGAAATGGCTATTATCAGAATCTGTGCAGGCATTCCTTCCCGATACATAGGAATAAGAAATGCGGTGTACACCAGTGCAAGGCCTAACTCGTGTTGCAAAATTGACAAAGCAGCGGGCAGCATAGCGATAGCAGTTGCTAGTAACTGTGACTTAGTTTTTTTGAAAACTGTTTCTGGGCGGGAGAGGTATTTGGCCAATGCCAGTGCCGCAAAAATTTTACAAAGTTCAGCTGGTTGCAAATTAAACCCTCCCCCCAAGGGAATCCAGCTTTTTGAGCCATTGATGTTTTTCCCAATCACAAAAGTTGCCAGCATCAGTAAAATACCGAAGGCATACATTAAATTGGCTAAGGCGGTAAATAGTTTGCTGTCGGTTAGCAAGATAAACATACCCACAACAGCACAAAAGCCTGCAAATATAATTTGTTTACTATAATTGGTTTTACCGGAAAACAAAGTGCTCATCCAATTTCCATCGGCCCTGTATTCAACCATAAAAATGCATAGTATACCGATAGCCACTAAAGCAGCGTACAACCAAACAATGGTCCAGTCTATGCCTTTTGATAATGTATTATTTTGATTGGCCATACTAACTGATTGCGTACTTTTTTTTCTTATCCCCGTCTTTAGGAATGATTGCTTCTTTAGAGGTTGACTTTTTGGGCACTGCAGGGGTAGGTGTATTTGGAATAATAGGTTGTTCTATTCCAGATGCATCTTCAGCAGCTTTTTCTATTGACTCTTGCATTAATCTCTGTTGCTCTAAGCGGCTCTCCTTAAGTTGTTTTAGTGAATCATTTTTGGCCATTTCCATTCGCATCAGTTTTGGGATTAGATTTTTGTTTACCATGGTGGTATATTTTTCTTTTCTCTCCCTTCCGCTGATAGAATCTTTCAGATATTTTTCAATTAATATACTGGCAATAGGGGCAGCTGCCCAAGCACCCTGCCCGGCATTTTCGCAAATTACGGCGATGGCAATGCGCGGGTTATCTTTCGGCGCAAAAGCACCAAAAAACGAGTGGTCCTGTTGTTTCTCTACTCTTCCGTTCACTTTTGCATAATTTTCTACGGTACCGGTTTTTCCGCATACTACAATACCGGGTACTGCTGATGCTGCTGCAGTTCCATATTCCATTACGGCCTGCATGGCATTTTGTTCTGCCTCGTATACTTTTTCTGGGATACGATCATCGGCTAATCTCTTTTGCTTAAAGGGGGTAAGCAAATTGTCTGCGTCACCACCCTCGATTGAATCAATCAAATGTGGTGTGTAGTACCAGCCTTTATTTGCTATGATGGTCATTACATTAGCCATTTGTAGCATGGTGGTATTTACTTCTCCTTGTCCTATTGCATTGGAAATGATATTACATGGAAAAAATTTCTTTCCGTAAACTTTATGGTAGTAAGCTGATGTAGGTAATAATCCCCCTCTCTCTGATGGCAGATCTATTCCAAGTTTATTCCCTAAGCCAAATGAAAGCGCATAAGAATTAAACACATTAAGGGCGCTATCGGTGGTTTCGTATTTTGACTGGTCGAGCAATTTTTTATAAACGGTAGAGAAGTAAGTATTGTCACTATGGGCCACCGCTTCTTTAAAGCTGAAAGTGCCCTTGTCTAAACATTTTGGTTTGCCGGTTCCGCATCCGGTAAAATATCCTCCACAGGTAACACTAAATCGCTCATCAATTACTCCTTCGGAAAGTCCAATCATACCTACAATTGTTTTAAAAGTAGAACCCGGGGAATAATTATTTTGGATAGCCCGATTATTGAAGGGTTTTCGGGGATCTGCCAGCAGGTCGGCAAAATGTTTTCTTCGCTGATTGCCCGTTAAATAGTTGGGGTCGAAAGTGGGCGCACTTACCATGCAAAGAATGCCACCGGTTGCAGGGTCGATGGCAACCACACTACCCACTTTGTTGGTCATCAGTTCTTCCGCCATTTTTTGTAATTCTACATCCAGCGAAGAGAAAACATTTTTACCGGCTACGGCAGCCGTATCATATAATCCTTTCTCATATTCACCCTGCAGGCGGCTTTTGTTATCTCGAATATAGTTTTTCACGCCACGTTGTCCCATCAGCACTTTCTCATAGGTTCTTTCCAATCCTGTTCTGCCAGCAAAATCCCCCATTTGGTATCCTTCCTCTTTGTGTGCCCGCAAGAAGCTGGTATCTACCTCATCGATATATCCTAGTAAATGCCCAGCTGCGTGGAAGGGATAATTTCTTACAGAGCGTTCCGTAAGCGTGAAGCCGGAAAATTTATATAAGTTCTCGTTTAGGCGGGCGAACATTTCAGGACTTAACATTGGCTCAAAAATACCCGGACGAACCATCCCGGTTTTAGTGATGATATCCCGCATCCGCTTTTTATATTCAATAGAATCAATTTTCAATAAAGAACAAAGCCCGGCCGTATCGGTTCCCTTACTATCTATTGGAATAACTACCAGGTCGTATATGATTACATTTTCTAAAATCGGCTTTCGTTTCCGATCGAAAATGATTCCGCGGTCGGGGTAGATAACTTTTTTGAAAAGCGCATTATTTTCGGCTGCCAGCTTGTATTTGGTGGAAAATAGTTGCAGGTTGGCCAATTGCAGAATAATAACCAATACGACTGCTGCAAAAATGATTTGAATAATTCCTCCTCTACTTTGGTTGAATACCGGCATATTTTCTGTTCAGAGAACCTTTTTATTGTTGTTGCAAAATTGACGAAATGATTCGCATTTTCAAACTAGTAATCAAAAAATGAAAACGTTTATAAGTTGCTAGATATTATTTTATAGCTCTTTGTTTTTCTCTTCTCGGTATCAGCAGTTCGGCAATTAGCATAATGAGTAAACTAATCGCAGATGTGCCTGCTACCTTTCCTATAAAATACAAGAAGTTGCCAAATTGAAGCCATTCAATTAGAACCAGGTAGCTATGGTGCAGTAAAATAAGTATAACTGCATACGTAAGATACGGGGCCCATCCCATGCTTTTGTGACCAGGTTCCATGTACCCGAATTCGGCGGTTTCCTGAGCCAGCAGCAGTTTTAGCAAAAACGGTCGCAAATAGGCAATCGCCACACAGGGAGCAGCGTGTAACCCTGGGGTTCCTGTAAAATAGTCGAGGGTTAGTCCAAATATAAACGCCAGCAACAAAAGCCAAATACGAGCAATTCCTATTGGAAGCCAAAGGATATAAAGAAAATAAATATAAGGAACAATAAATTGGTGTAATGGTGGAATGGTATTCAGCACAAACACCTGCAACAGGATGAAAAATACAAATCGAATGCTATGTTTGATGATAGGGTTCATTGCCGGGTTGGGGTAGTTTGTTCAAGAGAAAGCTGCTCTTTATATCTCACATTTTCTATGAGATATACGAACTGAATATTAAAAAAGTTTACCGCAGTTTTTATTTTTAACGAGAAGAAATTACTCTCAGATTCAGCCCTAATATCTGCAACAGTACCTACCATTAGCCGAGATGGAAAGTTGGCTGAGTAATTACTGGTTAATACAGTATCTCCCTTTTTTATTATCGAGCTTTTTGGAATATTCCGCAAGGTAAGGTAAGTGGGGTCGGCTCCATCCCATTCTAAGCTTCCTGTAACGGTATCTTTTTTCAACATGGCACTCACCCTACTATTGCGGTGGAGTAAGCTCATTACGCGACTGATATTAGGGCCTACTTCTACTACTACTCCCACAATACCTTGAGGGGAAGTTACTGCCATTCCTTTTTTCACTCCCTGTGCAGATCCTCTTTCAATAGTGAGAAAATTATTTTGCAGGGTTATCGTATTTCCAATCACATGTGCAGGCAGAAAAGTATATTTTCTCATTCTGCCTACGGAATCTCGCAGAGTACTATCTGTTGTTACTAGTTGGGTGGAAGCTGTATCAATAAAGTTATTGGTCAACTCATTTCTCAGCCGGGCATTTTCTTCCGTTAACATCCGATTTGTTTCCCGCAAGGAGAAATATTGCCGAACGCCGCTGTATTGCTGATTTACTTTGCCAGTTACTTCATTGGCTGCGGTTGAAAAAAAGGTTTCATGACTTTTACTACTTCTGCTTAACAGAACAATACATAGTATCTGCAAAATCAGAAAGCAGATAAACGTAAAGTATCGCTGTATAAAAAGTAGGATGTTTCTCAAAGCCTGTTAAATATAGCAGTCGAAAAAAAGTTTGAAATTAATTGCATAAAAAAATTGCCCTACTGCGTTTTGTGAAAATTGCAGTCTATCGCATGATGAAAGGGAATCGCTGATAATTTTTTAATGCAAGACCGGTTCCACGCACTACACTTTTGAGTGGATCATCTGCCACATGCACAGGCAATTTAATTTTGGCACTTAATCTTTTGTCGAGCCCACGCAACAAAGCACCTCCGCCGGTAAGATACAGGCCACGCTTATAAATATCGGATGCTAATTCGGGTGGCGTAGTTTCCAATGCTTTTAAAATGGCTTCTTCTATTTTGAAAATACTTTTATCCAAGGCTTCGGCAATTTCCTGATAGCTTACCATAATTTGTTTGGGTATACCCGTTACCAGGTCTCTTCCATTAACAGGGATATCTTCCGGCGCATTTTCTAAATCTTTCAACGCCGCGCCCACATTAATTTTTATTTGCTCTGCAGTACGTTCTCCAATCAGCAAACTGTGGTATCTACGAAGGGCCTCCATAATGTCGGCAGTAAATTCATCTCCTGCAATCCGGATGCTCTGATCGCAAACAATACCTGCTAAGGCAATTACCGTAATGCCGGTAGTTCCACCACCAATATCAATAATCATATTGCCTACCGGCTCCTCTACATCAATCCCAATTCCCAGTGCCGCTGCCATGGGTTCGTGAATCATATAAACTTCTTTCGCACCTGCTTGCTCAGCACTGTCGCGCACAGCTCTCTTTTCTACTTCCGTGATGGAAGAAGGGATACAAATTACCATTCTCCAGGCCGGAGGGAAAAGCGGCTTCTTCGGGTATATCATTTTAATCAACTCCCGAATCATTAATTCGGCAGCATTAAAGTCGGCAATTACTCCGTCTTTCAAAGGCCGAACCGTGCGAATACTTTCATGCGTTTTTTCGTGCATCATCAACGCCTTCTTACCAACGGCCAGCACTTCCTTCATATTATTGCGATTGAGCGCAATAATTGAGGGTTCATTAACTACTACTTCATCGTTATGGATAATCAGGGTATTGGCAGTACCCAAATCCATGGCTATTTCCTGGGTAAAAAAGTTAAATAAAGACATGTTGTAAGTGAAATTCTCTGTAAAGTTGAAATTAGATTACAAAGGTGGTTGAAAATAACCGAATCACAAAGGGCAAATCCTTATTTTTCGCGGCTTTCACAGAACTATATCGTATGGGTTAAAATTCGTACCCAATGTCTTTTCTGTAATACATCCCCTCAAATTGAATTTGTTCTAAAGTGGCAATGGAATGTTGTACCGCTTCGCCCAATGTATCTCCAAATGAAGTAACAGCAACTACCCGCCCACCTGATGTTACCAAGCCCTCGTTGGTTTGGGTCGTTCCCGCATGAAAAACCAGTGTTTGCGGGTGTTTGGGAGCTAATTCCCAACCAGTAATCGGAATGTTTTTTGCATATGCACCTGGGTATCCACCACTCACCGCTACCACCGTAGCAGCTTTTTTATCGAAGTATGAAATATTCGCATCCGCCAGTGTTCCATTGTCCATCGCTGCTAGCAGTGCCACCAGGTCGGTTTGCAAGAGAGGCATCACCACTTCCGTTTCCGGATCACCCATTCGGCAATTGTACTCAATTACCCAGGGTTCGCCCTGTACATTCATTAGACCGAAGAAGATAAATCCTTTGTAGGTAAGCTTTTCAGCCCCAATTCCCGCAATGGTAGGTTCTATAATGCGCTGGGTAACTTTATGCCAAAATAGCTCATCCATAAAAGGTACCGGACTAATACAGCCCATTCCGCCTGTGTTGAGACCAGTATCACCTTCCCCAATGCGTTTATAATCTTTTGCATGACCAATTATCTGATAGTTCTCTCCGTCTGTTAGCACAAAAACACTTACTTCTATACCGGTTAAAAAAGCTTCAATTACCACTTTGCTGCCGGCTTCGCCAAATTGTTGCTCACGAATCATTTGTTCAAACGAGTGCAGGGCCTCCTCGTGGGTATTGGCGATTACTACGCCCTTTCCGGCGGCAAGTCCATCCGCTTTCACCACAATCGGCAGACTATGTTCCCGGATATAAGATTCCCCCTCTGCATAGGTTTCAGCAGTAAATTCGGCATAAGGTGCGGTGGGAATGCCGTGGCGCTGCATAAATTGTTTGCTGAAAGCTTTGCTACCCTCTAACTGGGCGGCTGCTTTAGAAGGACCCACCACAATCATCCCATTGAGTGCTTCATCCTGCTGAAAAAAATCGTAAATCCCCTTTACCAGTGGTTCTTCCGGACCTACAACCAGCATATCTATCTTATGGTTGATACAAAGGGCTCGAATGGCGGTAAAGTCGGTAACTGAAACCGGCAGGTTGGTGCCTACTTGGGCAGTGCCTGGATTGCCGGGTGCTATGTATAACTCGTTACAGTGCGGGCTGGCAGCCATTTTCCAGGCCAATGCATTTTCGCGACCTCCCGATCCTAATAGTAAAATATTCATTGGATAATCCTGTTTGCTGGCGAAGGTAATACGGGATGTTGGATTGTGTTTAAGATGCTGTACTTTCTTCCTCCATACCTACATATCTTTTTTCGGGTAGTCTGCGAGATACCAGTAGGTATAAAATGATAAATCCACACATGATACCAAAGAACAACCAATAATAACGGGCACCGGTATAATGCGAAAAGAATCCACCATTTGAGATGCTATTATTCACCAGACTTACAAACAGATTACCCGCCGAAATACCCAGTAAATACAGGGCACTCATGGTACTTTTCATAGATTTTGGGGAGTGGGTATAGGCATATTCAAGGCAAGTAACCGATACCAGCACTTCCGCAGCCGCCAATAATAAATATGCCAGAATTTGCCAAACCACTGATGGGTGAAAACCCTGATCAATCTTCTCCTGTAAAAGAGCGATGATTACAAAAGTGAGGGCCGTAAGCACCAAACCCGCTCCTATTTTTTTCAGAGGAGTGATTTTCAGACCAGCTTTTTCTATTGCAGGGAAAATGAAATAGGTAAACACTGGAATCATACCCACCAGAAAAATCGGATTAAAGGTTTGTACCTGCTCTGTAAGTAATTCGTAGCCGAATAAATTTCGGTCTAATTTGGCTGCCTGCAACACCCATTCCGACAAATTCTGGTCCCATAAAGCCCAGAAAATAGGGGTGAAGGCAAAGACCATTAAAATTCGGTAAACAGCCTGTACCCCATCAATAGCAGATTCGGAAAACTGATGTTTTTTGCCCAGATCTACCCAGAAGGTGTTTCCAGCTTCGACAACAACGGGTTTTTTTCTAAAAATAGAAAGCAGTCCTTCCCAAATGGCTGCTCTTGTTATGGATATAAAATTTTCCCGTTTATATCCCGATGGGGGTACCCGAACATATTTATCCCTGCCTAGCCAAAATATTACAGTAGCAACTACCATCAGAATACCCGGAATGCCAAAAGCGATTTTTGCTCCGTATTGCTTATAAATGATAGGTATTACTGCAGTAGCCACAATGGAACCCGTATTAATGGTAAAGTAAAACCAACCATACATTTTACTCAGTAGATGTTCATTCGATTTATCGAACTGGTCGCCTACATTAGCCGATACGCAGGATTTAATCCCCCCCGCAGCAACGGCAATCATTATTAAACCCAAAGAAAAAAGAGACAAGTTTTCTGTATTCAGCGCAACCATTAGATTGCCGGCAGCATACAGCATCGATACATATAATATCACCCGGTATTTACCCAAAAACCAGTCGGCTAAAATACCCCCCACCAATGGCATAAAATAGGCCAAGGTTACAAATAGGTGCGATAATTCGTTCGATTTTGCTTCGGCTACTGCCTGCAATTCTGGGTTTTGGGTGGGATTAAAGAATTGCGCAACCAGAAAAGTGGTCATAATGGCCCTGATACCATAAAAACTGAATCGCTCTGCAGCTTCATTACCAATAATGTAAGGAACCGCTGCCGGCATGCCGGTTTTTTTTACTTCGGATTGCATATCAGTCATAAGTTGTATTTTGGCACTTAAAGATATTGGAAAAATCAGCCGGACAAGCAATCTTCCGGTTACACTTTCCATCATGCAAAATAATTGTGCTATGTCAACACCCAAAAAATCGTTTCAACCCTTTGTGGCGCCTGAAACTCAAATGAAGGAGCTTACTGTAAAGTCGATACTAGTAGGCAGCTTATTTGGAGTAATCTTTGGTGCTTCTACAGTATATCTGGCCTTGAAAGCAGGATTAACCGTGTCGGCATCTATTCCTATTGCGGTAATTGCCATTACACTTGGCCGAAAATTTTTAAAAACAACTATCCTCGAAAACAACATTATACAAACCACCGGTTCTGCTGGTGAGAGTATCGCAGCCGGGGTGGCATTTACCTTACCGGGCTTTTTGTTCTTGTCATCCCCTAGCAGTGCGGAGTATTTCAACTACCTCACCATTTTAATTCTAGCGATTGTAGGTGGTTTACTGGGAACCTTATTAATGATACCCCTGCGAAAAGCGTTGATCGTTAATGAACACGATACGCTCCCTTACCCCGAAGGAACCGCTTGTGGGGATGTGCTGAAAGCTGGAGAAAAAGGAGGCGATTTTGCTCGTACCGCTTTTTGGGGCTTGGGGGTTGCTTTTGTCTACGCCTTGTTACAAAAAGTATTGCACGTTATTGCGGAAACCCCGTTTTATGCTACCCGTCAGATTAATAAATTTTTCCCCTCTGCCAAGGTTTCCGGAGAAATCACTCCCGAATATTTAGGGGTGGGGTATATCATTGGACCAAAAATAGCCGGCGTACTAGTTGCCGGTAGCGTATTAAGCTGGATGGTATTTATCCCTTTAATGAGCACACTGGTTCCTGGTGAAATAATTGCACAACAACTGATGAAGCTGGGTTATCTGGCAGATATTACCAAAGCCGGTGGTAAGGGTGGATGGGATCCCATCACAAAAACTTTTGCGGATTATTCCAGCGCCATTTATTATGCTTTCGTACGGCAAATAGGAGCGGGTGCAGTGGCAGCAGGGGGAATCATCACCCTGATAAAAACCATACCAACCATTGTAAAATCTGTAAAGGGCAGCATGGACTCCCTAAAGGCAGAGGGTACTTCTCAACAGGTTACCATTTTGAGAACAGAAAAAGACCTTAGCTTAAAAATAGTTGGATTTGGCAGTTTAGCACTCGTGGCACTGATAACCTTTCTTCCCCAAATTCCCGGGGATAGTATCATTCAAAAATTATTAGTTGGCGTGCTGGTATTATTATTCGGTGCCCTATTTGTAACCGTGGCATCGCGTATTGTTGGATTAATCGGATCGTCGAATAGTCCTATCAGCGGTATGACCATCGCTACCGTTATGGGAACCAGTTTAATATTTTTAGCAGTGGGTTGGACGGGTCAGGCATTTGAGCCACTGGTGTTAGTAGTAGGGGGTATGATATGTATTGCAGCAGCTAATGCAGGCGCAACCTCACAGGATTTGAAAAGTGGATATATTGTTGGTTCCACACCCCGCAATCAGCAGATTGCTCTATTTGTAGGAGCTATAGTTTCTTCGATAGTTATTGGTATTACGGTAAAGTTTCTCGACAGACCTTCGGCTGAAATGATGCAGCAAGGAATACAGCATGCAATCGGTACAGAAAAGTTTCCTGCACCACAAGCTACCCTGATGGCAACTTTGATAAAAGGTATTCTGTCTCAAAACCTAGACTGGCAATATGTGGTAGTAGGTGTTTTTCTGGCGGTTACCATTGAACTCTGTGGAATAAAAGCCCTGAGTTTTGCTATCGGAGTGTATCTGCCCTTGGCTACTACCTTACCGATATTTATTGGTGGCGCGATTCGTGGGTTGGTGGAGTATCGTCAGAAGAAGGAGTCAACTGAACTAAGCCCAGAGGAAGAAGAGTTGGGTAAGGGTAATTTATTTGCAACCGGACTGGTAGCTGGCGGGGCAGTGGCAGGCGTTTTGATTGCCTTTTTAGCGGGCTCCACTTCGGGAGAAAAATGGTTGGCTCAGATTTCACAAGAAGAGCACTTGATCGAGTTATTTGGAAAAGGCGGCTACTTTGTGCTGGGTACCGTGTTTTTTGCTTTGATGGGGTTGATATTATATCGGGTAGCTCGAAAAAAATAGCAGCGGGATAGTTTCGAATAGTTGCATGCCGCTCTTTTAACAAATTGCCAAGCGAATTATTTTAAACGTTTGGAACTTCTGGGTGTCTATCATTGAAATCATTGGCTATGCGCAAATCTTTTCGCATCCCGGCAGGGATAATTAGCTTGCTCGCTGTATTTTTTTGGGCCTTCACGCCGCCCTCCACCGATCCGGTTAAAGAATCTATTAAGATGCCCTATAAAAAAATGGGGCTCACAAAAGAACAGGCAGCCGCACATTTATTGAGTCGGTTTACTATGGGGGCTACACCGCAACAAGTGAATCAGGTAGTAGATAAGGGCCTGGAAAATTGGTTTGCCGAACAACTGAATGGGCAGTTGCCAGAAGATGAACTTTTCCGCAGGTTGCCGGAAGCCAATTATCCGGCACTCAAAATGAGTAATGAAGCCATTGTTGACCATTATGCGAATGCCGCACAGGCATTGCGACTGGCCGTAAAAAATCAATTGGTAAGCCGCGATTCACTTCAGTTGTTAAGTAAGCCCGAATACCGGACTCAGTTGCAACAGTTGATGAAGCAGCAAGGACTTGAACCTTTGCAGGAATTAAACCGGCAACTGATTAATCAGAAAATTATCCGAGCGGCATATAGTCCCAATCAATTACAAGAAGTGTTGACTGATTTTTGGTTCAATCATTTCAACGTTTCTCTCAGCAAAGGTGCCAGCCAGCAATTTGTTCTTACCTATGAGCGCGATGCGATTCGGCCTTATGTAATGGGTACTTTTTACGACTTATTGATTCATACCGCGCAACATCCAGCCATGCTGGAATATTTAGACAATGCTGCAAGTGTTAGCAATAACAATGAAGGGTCGCGGATGCGCGAACAATCGGCTGCTGCTAAAAGAGTTAAGCAACGAATCGAAAAAATGGCGGCTGACACCAATAATCCCCAACAGGCAGCTATGCAGCAAGTGTTGGCAAGAACGAATATGCAGGGTTTGAATGAGAATTACGCCAGAGAAGTAATGGAATTACATACTTTGGGTGTAGATGGAGGATATACGCAGCAGGATGTAACCCAGGTGGCCAAGGCATTAACAGGTTGGTCGGTAAGGCCGCTGGCAAAAGACGGACCTGCCGCCCAATTGATGCAAGCGGCCGGCCCCTTAGCAAATCGCGCTAACAAAGACAATGTTACTATCAACGACTTTTTGTTCAGGGCCAATCGGCATGATGAGGGGGAGAAAACCATTCTCGGAAAAAACTATCCTGCCGAAGGAGGCTATCAGGAAGGAGTGCAGGTATTGCAACAACTCGCTGCACATCCGGCTACCGCAAACTTTATTTGCAAAAAGCTGGCCATTCGTTTTGTGAAAGACACGCCAACAACCCTGCTGGTAGATCAAATGGCTGCCACTTTTTTAAGAACTGGTGGAAATATCCGCGCGGTAATGGTAACCATGGTTAATCACCCCGATTTTTGGGAACCTGCTGCATTGCGGGAAAAAGTAAAATCACCTTTTGAACTTGCCATCAGTGCTATACGTGCCACTGGTGCCGAAGTGATGCAGCCTTTTCAAATAAATAACTGGATTACAAAAATGGGGCAGCGGCTTTATTATTATGCAGCACCCACCGGATTTCCAGATCGGGCAAATTTTTGGATCAATACAGGCTCATTATTAAATAGAATGAATTTTGGAATGGCATTTGCCACCGGAAAAATTCCAGGGGTTACACTGGATTTGGGAGCCCTTAACAATCACCACGAACCAGCCAGCGCAGAAGAGGCATTGCAGGTTTATAGCAATTTGCTTTTACCCCAGCGGGAGCAGGCAGAAAATGTAAGACGCCTAACTGCACTTTTGAATGAAAATGGGATAGACGAAAAAATTCAACAGGCTGCCAGCAAACAAACAAATGCCATAGCAGAAGAAGTGGATGGCATGATGAATGAGCAAAAACAGCCTCCGCGAAAAAATGCAGGTGCTGCAAGAAACATGGATGCAATGCCCGGAAATAATGGCATGCTGCAACAGGTAACCGGCATCATCATTGGCTCTCCTGAATTTCAGCGCCGATAGCTCAAACAACTTTCACAACTCACAAAAAGTAATTCTATGATACCCAGAAGAGCATTTATGAAGTCGGGAGCCATTGCACTTTTTGCAGCAGGCTTTCAAGGTGGCATTCCCGGATTTTTATTGCGTGCCGCCGGCGCTGAAACAACCGGAAAGGGAGCCAATAAAAAGAAAGTATTGGTATGCATTTTTCAAAGAGGTGCCATGGATGGACTAATGGCCGTAACCCCCTTTTCAGATCCGGCATTGCGTACACTTCGGCCAGGATTATTTATGAGCCCCGCAGAAAAAGAAGGCAAAATCATTGACTTGGATGGGAATTTTGGGATGCATCCTTCCTTACAATCTTTATATCCATTTTTTACCGATGGCCGACTAGCAGTTGTGCATGGGGTTGGTAGTCCGAATAATACCCGCAGCCATTTTGATGCCCAAGATTATATGGAAAGCGGCACTCCATTTAGCAAGAGTACTCAAAGTGGTTGGCTGAATAGGGCAGTTGGCAAATTGCCCGAGGCACACTCACCCTTTCGGGCTGTTAGCTTAACGGCTGCCTTGCCCAGGTGTTTGTATGGAGACCAAGAATCGCTGGCTATTGCCAACTTACAGGAGTTTGCAGTACAGGTGCGTGGAAACCCAATGGCAGCTCGTGTTGCAGCCGGATCTTTTGAGCAACTATATGATGTTACCACCAGCGAACTGCTGAATAAAACTGCCCGAGAAAGTTTTGATGCATTGCAACAACTGAAGCAGGCCAATATGAAATCTTATCCGGTAACCGCTGGCGTGGTATATCCGAATAGTCCGCTCGGCAATTCACTTAAGCAAATTGCTACGCTGATAAAAATGAATGTTGGACTGGAAGTGGCATTCACGGAAAGTGGTGGTTGGGATACCCATTTTAATCAAGGAACCTTGAATGGAGCTTTTGCAAGAAACCTGAAAGATTTTAGTGATAGCATTGCTGCTTTTTGGGCCGATTTGGCCGCTTATCAAGACGAGGTTACTTTGCTTACCATGACTGAATTTGGCCGCACAGTTCATCAGAATGGAACCGGCGGAACCGATCACGGCAGGGCCAGTTGTTTATGGGTGCTTGGTAATGATGTGCAGGGAGGCAAAGTATATCAGCAAATGAAACCCTTAAACAAAGAGAATTTAGAAGATGGTAGAGATGTGCCTGTTACCACTGATTTTAGAAGTGTTTTTAGTGCAGTGGTGGGCAATCATTTATCCATTGCACAGCCCGAGCAATTATTCCCCGGATTCACTGGTAGTCAGCTTCCGTTGATGAAGCGCAGTTAGTGCAAAATCAGTATTCCTGCTTTTTTGTATATTTAGGAAAATAATTCCTGTATGCGCTGGCGTTGGATTAAATACATGTCGCCCTTTGTGTTGTTTCTGTTTGCTTTTCAGGCTTTTAGCAATTCGGGTTGGCTGAGTTATATTCCATTGATTTTTACATTTGGCTGCATTCCGTTGGCTGAATTGTTGATGAAGGCTTCTGCCGGAAATATTTCTGCCGCCGAAGAAGAAATGCTGAAGGCGGATAAGGGCTATGATTATTTGTTGTACGAAATTGTGCTGCTGCAATATTATGCACTGCTGATGTTTTTGTTTTCGCTTACCGAACCTAATCTTGATACAGTTACCAGGGTAGGACGTATCATTTCTATGGGATTACTTTGTGGTATTTTCGGAATTAATGTTGGGCACGAACTAGGCCATCGTAGTAATAAGACAGAACAGTTTATGGCAAAAATGCTATTGCTCAGTTCCCAGTATCTGCATTTTTTTATAGAACACAACAAAGGGCACCATAAACAAGTAGCTACCCCTTTAGATCCCGCATCTGCTCGCAGAGGTGAATCGTTGTATACTTTTTATCCCCGCACTTTGATTGGTTCTTATATAAGTGCCTGGCATATTGCTGCCCGTGACTGCCAAAAAAAGGGTGTAAGTAATATCAGCTGGCGAAATGAAATGATTCAGTTTACTGTAATCCAAGTGGCAATGTTGAGTGGCATCGGGTATTTTTTTGGACCTACCATTTTATTCTCTTATTTGGCAAGTGCTCTCATTGGCATCTTATTATTAGAGTCGGTAAACTATATTGAACATTATGGGTTGCAACGAAAAGAAACTACCCCCGGCAGTTATGAAAGAACCCAACCCTGGCATAGCTGGAATAGTAATCATGTGTTGGGAAGAATCATGCTATTCGAGCTGAGTCGCCACAGCGATCATCATTATGTGGCCAGTAGAAAATATCAGTTATTGCGACATATGGAAGGTGCTCCTCAAATGCCTACTGGATATCCGGGCATGCTAATATTAGCGCATATTCCACCTATATTCTTTCGGGTAATGGACCGGACTTTTCAAAAACTGGAAACCCAGCAGGCAAAAGCCGCAACGCCAGTGTTATAGCTTTCCTTTCATGATTTCTTCCACAACGCCCGGATCGAGCAGGGTAGTAGTATCTCCCAGATTATCCGTTTCGCCTTCTGCGATTTTGCGTAATATTCTGCGCATGATTTTTCCGCTGCGGGTTTTGGGTAGTCCGCTTACCAGTTGAATTTTGTCTGGCTTAGCGATAGCGCCAATTACACGGGTAACGGTTTGCAGGATATCACTTTTTATAAGTTCATCTGAACCATGGGTGTTTTGTTGATGCGACCCCTGATAGATTACAAATGCATAAATGGCTTGTCCTTTTACCGGATGTGGAAATCCAACCACAGCACTTTCAACAACACCGGCATGCATATTGATGGCATTTTCCACTTCGGCAGTACCAATCCGGTGGCCACTAACGTTTAATACATCATCTACTCTTCCGGTAATTCTATAAAATCCATCCTTATCTCGTAAAGCACCATCTCCGGTAAAATACAAACCGGGGTAAGTGGCAAAATAATTTACCCGGCATCTTTCATGATCGCCATACGTGGTTCGTAAAATGGAAGGCCAAGGTGCTTTAATGCAAAGATTACCGGATATCGTTTCATCACCTACTGCCACTTTTTCGTTTCCGTTTTCATCTACCAACAGCAACTGAACGCCCGGCATGGGTAGTGTGGCCCAGCTGGGTTTTTCGGGGGTTACACCGGCAAGATTACTGATTAAACAGCCGCCGGTTTCGGTTTGCCACCAGGTATCAACTATGGGACATCTTTTTTTGCCAACCTGTTCATGGTACCAGTGCCAGGCTTCTTCATTGATGGGTTCACCCACGGTTCCCAACACTTCCAGGGTGGAAAGGTCTTTGCCTTCCAATGGAGCATTTCCAAATGCCATTAAGCTTCTGATGGCAGTAGGGGCGGTATAAAAAATATTAACCCGATGCTTATCTATAATATCCCAAAATCTGCCTGCATTTGGGTAAGTTGGAATTCCTTCAAAAATCAGGGTAGTAGCTCCGGCACTAAGCGGCCCATAGGTAATATACGTATGTCCGGTAATCCATCCTATATCGGCTGTGCAAAAATGAATTTGACCAGGTTTATATTGAAAAACATTTACAAAAGTATAGTTCGCATACACCATATATCCCCCGCAGGTATGTACTACTCCCTTGGGTTTGCCGGTAGAGCCCGAAGTATATAAAATGAATAAGGGATCTTCTGCATCCATTTCTTCCGCTTCTACATAGGTAATACCCTGTTCTTCTACCTGTTTCATTTCATCTTCCCACCACACATCGCGCCCTTTAATCATAGAAACCGGTGTGCGGGTTCGGGTACATACGATTACTTTTTTAATGGTTTGGTTGCCAATCAGCGCATCATCGATGATGTTTTTTAATGGAATATCTTTTCCCCCGCGAAAAGCACCATCGCAGGTAACAATAAATTCAGCCCCCGCATCTTGCAGTCTGTCGGAAATGCTTTGTGCGGAAAATCCACCAAACACCACACTGTGAATCGCACCCATTCTGGCACATGCCAGCACGGCAATTGCTAATTCGGGAATCATGCCCATGTATAAACATACCCGGTCGCCTTTTTTAACGCCGTTGTTTTTGAGAACCTGGGTAAACTGACAAACCTTTTCGTGTAATTTTTTATAGGTGAGTACCCGGGGCTGCTCATCCGGTGAATTGGGCTCCCAAATAATTGCAGGTTGATTACCGAGTTTTTCGAGGTGGCGATCTAAACAGTTCTCTGTGATATTTAATTTACCTCCCTGAAACCACTTCACATCCGGTTCGTTGAAATTCCATTCAAGTGTAATATCCCATTTTTTTCTCCAGGTAAAATGTTCGGCAACCGAAGCCCAGAAAGCAGCTGGGTCTTCGATACTGCGTTGATAGGCCGCATGATACTCGGCTAAATTTTTAATTTGATAAGGGTAGTGCATAGCAATCTGATAAGATGTTTAAAGGTACAAATTGTGGAGGTGCCTGAAAAATTATCCGGGCAGTTCATTGGATGTGCAGATAGTTTGGTGAATTGATTCATTTTATGTAAGTTGACCATCCTTACCAAAGCGCTAACCGCTGCGCTTTATTAATTGTTGTATTGCATGAACCAAGAAAAAGGAATTTGGAAAGTTATCGGCGCGTCTAGCCTCGGAACCCTCATTGAATGGTACGATTTTTACATTTTTGGTAGTCTGGCTACCGTGCTGGCCAGTCAGTTTTTTCCGAAAGGTAATCCCACGGCTGCTTTACTTTCTACCCTAGCAACTTTTGCGGCGGGCTTTCTGGTTCGCCCATTTGGCGCGTTGGTGTTTGGCAGATTGGGAGATATAATAGGCCGAAAACATACTTTTTTGCTTACCCTCGTAATTATGGGGGGAGCCACTTTTGCGATTGGACTGGTACCTTCCTTTGAATCGATCGGATTTGCTGCCCCCATTATAGTATTGCTCTTGCGTTTGCTGCAGGGATTGGCATTAGGTGGCGAATATGGCGGTGCAGCCACCTATGTGGCCGAACATGCCCCGGTGCATAAAAGGGGATATTATACTTCCTGGATACAAACAACTGCCACACTGGGTTTATTTTTTTCCCTGGGAGTAATCTTACTTACCCGTCATGCGCTGGATGTAAATCAGGCCAAATCTATTGCCAAGTTTACTGAATGGGGCTGGCGGATTCCGTTTCTGGTTTCTATTTTGCTGGTAGGCGTTTCTGTATATATCCGCCTCAAAATGAAAGAGTCGCCCCTGTTTCAGGAAATTAAAGATTCGGGCAATCTTTCTGCAAATCCTTTAAAAGAAAGCTTTGGGCATAAAACCAATTTAAAAATGGTTTTACTGGCTTTGTTTGGGGCAACTATGGGTCAAGGAGTTGTTTGGTATACGGGTCAGTTTTATGCCCAATCCTTTATCGAAAATGTTTGCAAAATCGAGTTCGATCAGTCGAGAACCATTATTATCTGGGCAATATTACTGGCTACCCCTTTCTTTGTAATTTTTGGGAGTTGGAGTGATCGAATTGGCAGAAAATGGATCATGCTGGGAGGAATGTTGTTGGCAATCGTTACCTATAAGCCGCTGTTTCAGGGGCTGCTTACTTTGTCGGACCTGAGTAATCAGGTACAACTTACCGGGCTAAAGCAAATAAAGAAAACCACTTCAGTAATTCCCGGCACAACCGATACCCTTCGAACCATTACCCATCAATATTATTTTGATGAAGGTGCCATACAAACCGTTACGGTAAAAGATACCGCCTACGCTGCTGCAGGTAGGGTAACGATTAAACCCGATGTAAAATCTTTTACCCAACTGGGTAGTTCGGCCTATTGGAAAATGGTAGGCTTGGTGTTTATTATGATTTTATATGTTACCATGGTGTATGGCCCCATCGCAGCCTTTCTGGTTGAGCTATTCCCTACGAAAATTCGCTATACCTCCATGTCGTTGCCCTATCATATTGGGAATGGGGTATTTGGCGGACTCACGCCTTTTATTGCAACCCTGCTTACTACCATCTATACAGGCGATAAACTGGCAGGATTGCAGTATCCCATAATTATTGCCAGCATCTGTTTGGTAATTGGGGCCTTATATATTCAGCAGGGAGTACATGATTCATCAAAAGAAAAAATGAACATCGCATGAATGCCATAAAAAAATATACCGGACTAGTTTGGATGTTGATAGGCCCATTGGCCATCTATTATCTGGTAAAAACAGCTGCAGGTGAAATTGAAAAGAAGCCCATGCTAGATACCTGGATACAATGGGGCGTATTTACCATTGTGGCAATTCCCATTGCTGCTGGCATGGTAATTTTTGGATATTATGCCTGGCAGGGAGAATATGACCATCTGCCCGAAGAGTCCGACAAGGGTTTGATTCACTGATTTTCACATTAATTTATCGCATGCCCCATTACTCAATGTTTACTAGTGAATATTTGAGGGTATTTTTGGGTTCAAAATAGCAGGTATGTCTATCATTGTTTCCGGGTTACAAAAAAGATATGGCACCCAGTTCGCGGTGAACGATGTTTCGTTTACGTTGCAAAAGGGCGAAATCGTTGGTTTTTTGGGCCCCAATGGTGCCGGAAAAAGTACTACCCTTAAAATGATTACTGGATATGTGAAGCCCGATGCAGGAACTATTTCTGTAGAAGGTATGTTGGTGCAAGATCACCCATTGGCCGTGCGAAAAAAAATTGGCTACCTGCCAGAAGCCAATCCATTATACTATGATATGTATGTGCGGGAGTATTTGTATTTTATGGCAGGCGTTCATAAAATTGATGAACCGGGGGATGCAGTAGAACGAGTGATTCAATTAACCGGGTTAACTAGGGAAGCACATAAAAAGAACGGGCAATTATCAAAGGGCTATAAGCAGCGTGTAGGGCTCGCTGCAGCGCTGGTACACAATCCACCCGTATTGATTTTAGATGAGCCAACCAGTGGATTAGATCCCAATCAGATTATTGAAATTCGGGAAGTAATTCTCAGACTAGGGGAGGATAAAACCATCCTGTTTTCTTCACATATACTACAAGAAGTAGAAGCCATATGTGATCGAGTATTGATTTTGAATCTAGGTAGGCTAGTGGCCGATAACCGGTTACAGCAGTTACAAGCATCTGGAAATGATGCGCATATGGTGGAAGTTCATATTAAAGAAGCCGTTCCCGCAGCAGAATGGAACGAGATTCCCGGAATTATGCAGGTTATAGCGGCTGGTTCGGGTAAATATCAATTACATACCCATGAGCCTGATACAGTTACTAAGGCGCTTTTACTGTGGGCTGTGTCAAAAGGATATACCTTGATATCCTTTAAAACGGAGCAGGCTTCCCTGGAAGATGTGTTCAGAAATCTAACTACAAAATAAAATAAGTGTAATTTTTATTTTGTTGAATATCATATCATTGCAAGCAGAAATCGGGTATTTTTCGGTAACCAACACTAATTTGTTACCTTGCGGAACAAAAACACGATTTTTTATCGAATGTATAAACAACTTACAACATGAGTTATATTATTGAAGTACATGCAAGACAAATTTTAGATAGCCGCGGAAATCCCACGGTAGAGGTAGAAGTAGTAACCGATGATGGCGCTATGGGTAGAGCTGCCGTTCCCAGTGGAGCCAGTACCGGCATTCATGAAGCCGCAGAACTGCGTGATAACGATAAAAAGAAATATGCCGGCAAGGGTGTACTGAAAGCGGTACAAAATGTAAATGATAAAATTGCGGCTGCCATTATTGGGTATGATGTTACACAACAGGCTGCCATAGATGGAGAAATGTTAGCATTGGATGGTACCCCTAATAAATCAAAGCTGGGTGCTAATGCCATCCTTGCGGTAAGTTTAGCCGTGGCCAAAGCAGCTGCAGAAGAAGCCGACCTCCCCTTGTATCGCTATATCGGCGGAACCAATGCTCGTACTTTACCCATCCCCATGATGAACATTTTAAATGGAGGTGCGCATGCAGATAACAAAATCGATTTTCAAGAATTCATGATCATGCCCGTTGGTGCAAAATCGTTCAGCGAAGGATTGCGTTGGGGCGTTGAAATATTTCACGTACTGAAAACGGTATTAAAGAAAAAAGGGTTTTCAACCAATGTAGGAGATGAAGGTGGATTTGCACCGAATATTCAAAGCAATGAAGAAGCTATTGAAACTGTTCTGGAAGCCATTTCAGCAGCCGGATATAAAACGGGTTCTCAAATAGCCATTGCAATGGATGCAGCCAATAGTGAATTGTGGGATGCCAAGAAGAAAAAATATGTATTCCACAAGAGTAGTGGTAAAATAGTGAGCAGTGATGAACTTGTGAAATTCTGGGAAAAATGGGTGAAGCAATACCCGATTATTTCAATTGAAGATGGCATGGCCGAAGATGACTGGAATGGCTGGAAAGCCTTAACTCAGGCGGTTGGAGCTAAATGTCAGCTGGTGGGTGATGATCTGTTTGTTACCAATGTAAATCGTTTACAAACGGGTATTGATAAGCAAATTGCCAATAGCTTATTGGTTAAAGTAAATCAAATCGGTTCGCTTACCGAAACCATCAATGCGGTAACCCTGGCTCAACACAACGGATACACCACAATTATGAGCCATCGCAGTGGAGAAACGGAAGATACCACCATCGCCGATTTGGCAGTTGCCCTTAACTGTGGCCAAATTAAAACCGGTTCTGCATCACGTACCGACCGGATAGCTAAATACAATCAACTGATAAGAATTGAAGAGCAGTTAGGAGAAACTGGTATTTTTCCTGCGGGCAAGATTCGATTTGGCAAATAATTGAACGCATACCTATTTACAAACGCCATTGCCTTTAGGGGAATGGCGTTTTTTTTAACACCTGTGCATTAGTTGATTGTTCAGGATATGGCGAATAGATGTAATTTTATACTACAAATGCTTCTCATGCATCGGCTCAAACGGATTGTAACCAACAAATACATACTGGCCGGCACCTTTTTTCTTGTTTGGATGCTGTTTTTCGATCAGCGGGATATTTTTCAGCAATTGGATCGACAAAAAGACTTGAAACAGCTGGAAGCCAAGAAGGTTTTTTATCAAAAAGAAATTGAAAAATCACGTAAGGAACTCTCTGATTTACAGAGTAATCCTGCTGCAATAGAAAAATTTGCCCGGGAGCATTTTCTGATGAAAAAAGAGGGGGAGGATATCTTTATCCTGGATGATTCTGCAGCCATAAAAAATAATTAGCAGTAAAAATCGTTACCCCGTTCTACCCCCCATTCTACCCGTTTTTCTGCAATATCGATACAGATTATCCGTTGTATGTATAGTGGCTGAAATGCATACTAGCCCTTACAATATGAAGGAAATTACGGATGAAGATTTGATTTTGTACCACTATAATGAGGCTCCTCCCTTATTAAAGGCATTGGTTGAAAAAGAATTGGCTTCCAAGAAGGAATTGAAGCATCGATATCTGCAATTAAGAAAAACCTTATCAGATTTAAACCAACTTCCGCTAACCTCACCTGCGCCTTCCACCATCCAAAAGATTCTAAGGAAGACTGGCTTGTCTGGAAATGCTAACCCCTCTGCAGAATAATTTCTCTTTCTGACTAACCCGTTGAATTAGCTAATTTTATTGCATGAAATTGGCAGAACGATACGATACTACCTTACAGTGGCTAAACGAACAAATTCCCATTGCTGAAACTGAATTGGCGTACGAGAATCCCTTTCAATTATTAGTTGCTGTTATCTTATCCGCCCAGTGCACCGACAAGCGGGTGAATATGGTTACCCCGGCATTGTTTAAAAAATTCCCTACTCCCGATACATTAGCGGTGGCAAGCTTTGATGAGGTTTTCCCCCTGATACGCAGCATTTCTTATCCCAATAACAAAAGCAAGCATTTAATCGGGATGGCCAGTTTGTTGATGGAAAAATTTAATGGGGAAGTTCCCCTAACGGTTGCAGAGTTGGTTCAGTTGCCCGGCGTAGGAAGAAAAACCGCCAATGTGATAACCAGTGTAATTGATCAGCAGCCAAATATGGCAGTGGATACCCATGTTTTTCGAGTAAGCAAACGCATAGGATTGGTAACCACCCAAGCTACCACCCCCCTAGCAGTGGAGAAACAATTGATCAAGCATATTCCCAGAGATGCTGTGCATAAAGCCCACCATTGGCTGATATTGCACGGCCGCTATGTTTGTTTGGCCCGAAATCCCAAATGCGTGGATTGCGGTTTGCAGGAGGTATGCAAATACTATCAATCTTCCCTAAAGAAAAAATCTACCACCCGCCGATAAATTTATCTGATTCTTATTTGGTTTGCGCTCTTACTGCTAAAATTCGGTAGCTTTAAGAAAGCTTTTTTATATGAGCAGGTATGCCCCTATTCGCATCAGTATATTTTTGACAATTTTGTTGGGTTATATGCAAACAGCAGTTGCACAGTCAACTCCCAATGCGCCCGCCTACACCCCCTCCTATTTTGCCGATAAAGAGCGGGCTAAAAAACTGGCAGCCCATTTTCCGCTGGTTGAACAATTGTATAAAGCCTATGCCGAAAAAAATCATTTTCCGGGATATGCATTCGGGATTGTGTTAGATGGTAAATTGGTGTATTCTGGCAGTGGGGGATTTACCGATATTGACAAAAAAACACCTGCATCTACCCGCTCAATGTTCCGTATTGCCTCTATGAGTAAAAGCTTTACTGCCATGGCTATTTTGCAACTGCGCGATCAGGGGAAATTACAATTAGACAATCCAGTTTATCAGTATATACCCGAAATGAAATCTCAGGTCCTTACTAAAGATGCCCAGGAAATTACCATTCGCCATTTACTTACTCATTCAGCAGGATTTCCGGAAGATAATCCCTGGGGAGATCGTCAGCTGGCGGATACCGACAAGCAGTTAATAGAATTGCTCAACCAAAAAATCAGTTTCTCCAATGCGCCGGGTATTGCCTATGAATACAGTAATCTGGGTTTTGCTTTATTGGGGTATATCATTCAGCAAGTAACCGGTATGCCTTACAGTACTTACATCGAAAAAAATATTTGGCAACCGCTGGGAATGGCTCAAGCAAGTTGGGAATATAGCAAAGTGGCCCCGCCTTTATTTGCACACGGATATCGCTGGATTAACAATACTTGGAAAGAGGAAACCCCATTGCACGATGGAGTTTGGGGTGCTATGGGCGGTATGATTACATCGGTAGAATCATTCAGTAAATATGTAGCTTTTCATCAGCAGGCATGGCCAGTAAGAAATGATCCTGATGCAGGCCCACTCAAACGCAGCAGCCTCCGCGAAATGCATCAACCCTGGCGGTTAGCTTCCGTGAATGCCAACTATCGATATCCTTCCGGACGCACATGCCCGCAGGCAGCCGCCTATGCATATGGATTGCGATATACAGAAGATTGTGAAGGAAGAAAAACAATCGGGCATAGTGGCGGCTTGCCGGGTTTTGGCAGTAACTGGATGATATTACCCGAATATGGAATCGGACTGATTTTCTTTGGTAATGTTACCTATGCGCCCACCAGTATGGCGAATGTAATTGTGATGGATACATTGCTTCGGTTATCCGGATTACAACCTATGTTGTTACCACCTTCAAAAGTGTTAACAGATCGCAGAGATGCGCTGGTTCGTTTGTTACCTGAATGGGATGGGGCAGCTAACACCGGTATTTTTGCGGAAAACTTTTTCGATGATTATTATACCAGTCAACTAAGAGAAGAAGCCCGCAATATATACAGCGCTGCCGGCAGAATACTAAAAGTAGGAGACGTGGTGCCGGAAAACCAATTGCGTGGCTATTTTATTCAGGAAGGGGAGAAAGCGAATATTCGGATAAGCTTCACGCTAACCCCCGAAACCCCCGCCCGCATTCAAGAGTATCATATCGCACTAGAAAAAAAGTAATTCGGATTAAGCGTATTCAGGCTCCCGCATAAAGAGGAGAATCAGTACCAACATTTCGAAAAGAATGATGCGATTGGCACTTTCCAGTCCATTCCAAGTGCTGCTTTGCCACATAGCAAACCATTCTCCGCCTACTACTTCAAATCCGGTAAACCAGATAAGGATACCAATGCCTAATCCAATCACCGCCCTTCTTTTGGCTTCATAAAATACAGCAGCGGGTTCTCTTCGCTTTACAAACATCTCTCTGCTACCCTGTATACAAAACCAAGCCATTGCTAGCTCGAGTAAAATGATTATTACATAACCTACATGGTAAATCCAAGGCTGATGAATAGATCGATATTGTAATTCGCTATTCGGAAAAATCGTATCCATCTTCATCACATGCTCAACAAAATAGTAGTTGGTATAGTAGTTGGTTGTATTGCCAATAACAATCAAAAAAGACATCAGCGCTAATGAGCCTACTGTGATGATTTTCACCCAACGGAAATAGAAAGTAGTATCGGATATCATGGGTACTGCATTTATTTTTCACCCGGATGATAGGTGTTGACTGCATTTTTCACAACATCCTCTTTATAAAACCATACTTCCTTAAACTGCCCTTTTGTATACGCCAATCCCTGGTTATTAAAATAGGGAGAAGCAGGATTTCCATTTACGCCCCCTGCCAGTAACGAACGGGCAGTTACTTTTTTTCCAAACTCAACGGCACACACAAAACTATTGCCACTGCTGCCATATCGTAAGCGGGTATTTGAATAAGGCCGACTGATAAACGAAGGCAAACATCCCCAGGTAGAGGCAGCTAATCCACATGGAAAGGATGGCTGATTATCATCGAAGCTGTCTTGAATTTTTCCACTGATACGCTGAAAGCGGTTTACCTCACCCCAGGGTTTTTCCCAGGTGCCAAATTTTCGCATCAGTTCGGCAATGGTTACCTGTAAGGGAGCAATCAATTGTTCGCGATTGGCAGTTGCACAAAAGCGGATTGTTTTTTCTACCACATCAGGATCTTCTTCCGGATCGCCATTTCCCTTTAAAATTACTGGCCATAATTTTTGTGCCCATTCGATAGCCAACGTGGTGCCGATAGATTGTTCAGAGGCAGTGCGATTCCAACTGATGAGTGTTTGCATAGCACCTCTTAGCATGTATTCGCTGGTATCCCCATTTTTCCAAACTCTTTCCAAGGCAGGAATTAATTCGTCGAATGCAGTAAGATAGGTGTCGTACCCAGTTTGAATTACTTTTGAAAGGGTATATTTTTTTTCTTTCGGTAAAATTTGAACAGCCCGTATGCCCCTAAAATTATCACCATTGGGGGCCATGTATTTTGGGAATTTTTCTTTTTGCGGACTATACGAAGGTCCGGCAGCCGTAAATGGACTCGAATTGCAGTTTTGAATCCATCCGTTGGTCGGATTTTTGATATTGATTAATTCATTCAGCGGATGAAGCCCCTGCCACTCAGTAGCGACAATACTTCCATCTACCGGCTTTTGCCAATTAAAAGCGGGATTCCTTTTGGGCATATAGTTGCCATGCCAGTAAGCGATATTGCCCTTATCATCGGCATATACGGTATTGTTCGATGTGTTAGCAAGCAACGACATAGAAGCGGTGAAGGATGCCAGATCGGTTGACTTGGTACGTTGCCAAGATTGAATCAGCCCTTTAATGTCGCGGTTGTTGGCTTTAACACTAATCCATTTACCGTCTTTCTCTCCCATAACGGGCCCGTGGTGGGTATAATAGCCGGTAAAGTTTTCACTTTGTAGCACCCCATTTTTGTTATAGTAGATGGTTATATTTTTCGTGTTGATTTTTCTTTGCGTTTTTTCATATTCATATACCCATTCATTCTGGTTGTTTTTACTCACTTTTTCTAAGTAGGTATCGGCTACATCGCTATAGCTGGAAGTGTGCATCCAGCCACAATGTTCATTGAATCCCTGATAGATGAAGAACTGTCCCCAGGTTACGGCTCCATATACATGCAAGCCCGCTTCGCTTTGCATAGAAATTTCGGGCCGAAAGTAAAAAGTAGTGTGGGGGTTGATGTAAAGTATGGCATTACCATTTTCGGTGATGGAAGGGGCAAATGCAAATCCATTGGAGCCACCGGGTTGGGGATCAACTTCTTTGGGTTTTTCCTGCATTACCAGATTTCGGTTACCATAAAATTGTTTGATATCTTTTACAGTCATTTCAGCAATATCAATAGCTCCGATACTTCCATCCGTCCACAACAACGGAAACCAGGGCTCAAATTTTTGTAATAAGGCTGGTTTAACTTCGGGGTGGCGGTATAAATAATAGTTGATACCATCGGCAAAAGCTTGCAGCAAGGGTTTCATCCAGGCAGGGGCTTTTGTATAATCAGATTTTGCCTCTGCTGTATCAATGATCAGTCGAATCAGCAAATCGTTGTAAACATCTTTCTCTCCATTTACCTCCGCCAATCTGCCCAGCTTTTCAATATAATTCATTTCTACCCGTGCAAAATCATCTTCACATTGGGCATATAATAAACCGAAAACAGCATCTGCATCGGTTTTGCCATACACATGCGCAATGCCCCAGGTATCCCGCACAATGGTAACGCCGGCTGCTTGTTTTTCCCATCGGGCTATGGTTGCTTTGTCGAATGATTGTGCTTGTATTAATGTGGCAAACAACAATCCAGCGAAAAGCGCTACATATGGTTTAATATTTTTTAGGCAAAATTGTGCCCAAAGTTGCATGGGCAATAGCAGGCATACAAGTATTCTTTTCATAGTGTTCAATGAAATGGTTTGGGTACAACAATTTACAGGAAAATAATTAGATATGCAGCGCAGTTTACAAAGGAAAGATGGCAAACTTGCCCTTAATCTCTTATCAGGGTTACATTTCCCTTTCGGATAACGGTATTGCCTTTTTTATCGATACCGGAAGCTACAAACACAAATGTATCCATTGGCAGCGGTTTGCCCTGATAGGTTCCATCCCATGATTGTCCCATATCCGAGGTTTCGAAAATCAGCTTACCCCATCTGTCGAATATGCGGAAATATTGCAGGCGGGAAATTTCAATGTACACAGGTGCAAACCGATCGTTCACACCATCGCCATTGGGGGTAAATGCAGTAGGCGCCTGTATGTCAGGCTCGTTGAATATCCAAACTTCCTGACCATCAGTTATCATGCATCCACTCGTATCTTTTATTTGAATCGCATAAAAAATACTGGAGGGGTCGCCGGTACGATATAGGGCAGTTGGATTTTGGAGCGTGTCGGCATTGAGTCCGGTTGAAGGCAGCCATTTGTGAGTAACACCCGGTTGCGCCTTCAGTTGTATCGGTAATTCTCGGGTTGTGGTGATGCGTGGATATACTATCCCATCCCTACCGGTAACTATTTTAACTGAGCGTTTGAAAGTATCGGTAACATTCTGACAAAGAAAACTACTCACAACTAAACTTACCGTATAGGTTCCGGTATTTCTATAGGTATGTACCGGATTCTGAAGGTTCGATCGCGCACTTCCATCTCCAAAATCCCACACATAGAGTGTATTGCCGGTTTGTGCAAACCCCAAAGCACTTTTATCGAAAAATAATACCGGAACATTTATACAATTATTTACAAAATTAAAATTGGCTACCGGTTTTCCCAGAATTCGGATGGTTTTACTGCTACTGTCACTTACGCAACTACTGTCGCTCACCACAATTAGGGTAATGGTATATTGCCCCTCTTTTTTATAGGAATGAACGGGCAAACTAGTAGTATCGGTGCTGCCATCTCCAAAGTCCCACAAGTATTTTGCCATTCGGGTACTGCCAAAACCGGGATCATTCAACGTAACAACAGGCTGAACAGGTGTGCCCAAACAAACATCACTCAATGTAAATCGAAGGGTGGGCTTTCCGAAATTGGTAAAAGTTTTGGTGAGGGTATCCGAAATACAACCCTTGTCGTTCTTTACTGAATGTTTTATCGTATACTTTCCGGGAAGGGTATAGCCATAGGATGTATTTTTATTGTTGCTTTGAGTGCCATCACCCAAATCCCAGAACCAACTGTTAACGGGGTCAGCATTGCCAATGGATTGATCGGTTAGCTGCAATTGTAAATTACCCGAACAGGCAGGTTTATTAATGGTATAATTGAAATTAACGACCGGCTTTTCATAGGTGGCCATGGTTTGTGTAGTTGAATCTGCAACACAAGCGGCTGCCCGGTTAGCAACCAATTTAATGGAGTATGTGGTGGCAGGTCGGGTTAGAAGAATATTTTGTGCACTAACCAGTGAAGAAACCAGGGTATCATTGAGATACCATTTGAATACGTCTGCGTATAAGCTGGTATTATTTACTGTTATGGCTAAAGGCGCACAACCTCTGCTATTGGTAAAATTGAATTTTGCAATAGAGGGTGGTAAGAAACGGATGGTTTTAATCGCTGAATCTTTGCAACCAAAACTGCTGGTAGCAGTTAGTTTTACTTGATAAGTAAAGGCAGTGGTTACCGTATCAGGTACCCTGAAATCGTAGGTAAAATGCGTGGTAGTTTTTTTCAGCGTATCGTTTACTTTCCAATTATATACCACCACATCAGCTCCGGCATAGGTGGTTTGATTAGTAAATAATACCGTGTCTTGTTTAAAACATTTGATCGAATCGCTGGCAAGAAAAGCTGCTCGGGGGGAGGCAATTACTTTAGCAGTCAGATAGCCGGTATCACTGCAACCCACCGAATTCAATGCTGTTACGCGAATAGTAAAATCACCGGCATCAAAGAAAGTGTGTGTGCCGATATTCCCTAAGGATGTAGTATCTGAACTTCCCGGGTCGCTAAAAAACCAATTAACGATATTGCCCACAGGCTGGTTGGCATTACCAATAAAGTTGTAGGGGGCACAATTTTTTATTTGCAGATTGGAGTTTAAAGATAAAATAGGCAAGGGGTTAATCGTAATTTGCTTGGTAAGTGAGTCGCTACAAATAGTTGCCCCTGCATTGATAGAACGAATAATTAATTTAACCCGATACGTGCCGGGTAGGGTATAAATATGTGAAGGACTGAAGCCAACCGACCCGGTACCATCGCCAAAATCCCATTGATAACTATAGCCCAAGTCTGATTGATTTGTAAACTGAACCGTTTCTTTTAGGCAGTAAGTATTTTTAGCGGTGGTAAATCCAACGCCTGGTTTATTGAACATTTGTATCTGCAGATATACAGTAGTATCTGTATTAACACAGCCGTTTGATGCCTTCATGCTAACTGTATACACACCCGATTTTTTATAAAAATGTTTGATGGTTTCAACACTTTTATCAGAAACATAAATAGAATCAGCACTGCCATCGCCAAAATTAATTTCGTATCGGGTTGCTCCGGAAGATACATTGCGGAAAGTCATGCTATCAGGCGCACATCCCCAGGTGTTGGGGCCATCCACAAATAATTTAGCAAAAATGTTTCTCGGGAATACGATAATCTTAATAGAATCTTTATTGCTACCGCATTCATTCTGGGCACGAAGGGATATGGTATACGTAGTAATAGAGAAGGTTTTAAATACATGCGTAACCGTAGATTCTGTGAAACTGGTATCATAGGTGTTATCTCCATAACTCCAGAAATAGGTATTGGGTTTACCAATCGAAACATTGAAGGCTTTAAATGTGTATGGAGATGTATTAATAGAGCAACCTATGGTGGTATCGGGCTGGAAGAGTGCAATTGGTGTTGAACGCACAATTACCGAATCGCGCAGGCTGGTTATCGTATCACATTGGAGTGCTGCGGTAAGTGTGATATAATAGGTAGTATCTAGGTGGCTTTTGCTCGGCTGAAAAGTAACCGCCAAAGGATCTTTGAGTGTTGAGGTGGTGCCATTCCCAAAGCGCCAGGTATAATTAAATTGCTGATAAGGCTGAGGGGTAGTGGTATTGCTGAAACTTACCACCAGTGGTCCACAACCAATTTTGGTGGAGGCAACAAAAGCTGGAGTGGGTCGCGCAATGGTTTTAAAGGTTTGTCGGGCTGTATCGGTTTTGCATCCATAACTGCTTATGGCAGCTAGTTTTATTTGAATGGTATCATTGGGTAAAGTAATAGTATACCCGGGGAAAGCTAAGGTGGTTCCTATAGAAGTATTATTGGCCAACCAACGGTACGAAGCATTCGCAAAAGGATAAGCGGTTGCTTTGATATTATTATTGTCTATAACACCGGGTGCACACAAAGCGGTGGTGGTGCTGGTAAACTGCGCTTTTGCATCCGGATTAACGGTTAAATCAACTGCTTGAATAGCAGAACACCCATTGCTTTGCAGGGTTACCTGATAGCGTACAATTATGGGCCCTTGGGTAACATTCAACAAGGTTTCGGAAATAATTCCACTGGTATTAGAGCTACTTGTGGGAGGATTGCTGATACCCACCACTGCTGACCGAGACCAACTATAACTAACATTGGCCGTTGCACTGGTGGATGTATACTGAAATAAGGTACCCGTACAAACAGGGGTAGGGAATAGAGGACTGCTTAATGCAGGCTTCGGTAGAATGGTTATCGTAAAACTTACGGGGGCTCCATCACAACCGCCTACCGAAGGAGTAACTTGTATAGTAGCTGAAATAGCGGCAGGGGAAGTATTGGTGGTTGTAAACGAAATGGTTCCAATACCACTGGTACCTAAACCAATGGCTGCATTTGTATTAGTCCAGCTATATACAGTACCCACAATGCTTCCGGTAAATACAATATTGCCAGTGTTGATGCCAGTGCAATAGGTTTTATCAGTAATAGAATTGGCAACTGGGATACCGGTTACAGAAACTGTGATGGAACCTCTGGGTCCTTCGCAACCGGCTGTGGTAAGTTGACTAACATAATAAGTAGTATTTCCTAATACTGCTGTGGAAGGAATAGGTGCTGAAGCAAGCGGCGCTCCTCCGGTAGCATTTGTATACCAAAATACGGTGCTACCCGTTTGTGCTGTTGCGGTTAGGGGAATTGCAATCGCATCTTTACAATAATGTACATCGATAACGCTTGGTGCTGGTGGGGTTGGATTAACCGTTGCAGAAATGGCAGAAGTGGCGGTACAATTATTTTTAGATACGGTTACCGTATAATTTCCAGTTGCTAATACCGAGGCATTCGCAATACTAGGATTTTGCTGAATGCTGGTAAAGTTATTCGGTCCTACCCATGAATAGCTTACGCCGGGTGTAGTGGAAGTTGCGTTTAGCACTAAGGTATTGCCACTACAAACGGCAGTGATTGGTTGAAAGGTTGCCGCTGCTGGATTGGATGGATCGGTTAAGGTAAAAGGCCCAACGAAGTTAGATACGCAACTACCCAATTGTACCCGAATATTTTGATAAGTGCCCGCGGTTAACCCAGTGATGGTGAGCACACCTATTGCATTACTGGTAAAGTTTACCGGCCCAACGGGAGCACTATTTTTTGTGTAATAGGTTTGATAAATTGTGTTGGCAGACAATCCCGATAGTTCTAGTTTCCCTTCGGTACCTGCACAGGAAGTAGGATTGGTGGGGGTTATACCAGAAATATTGGGGGTGGTTGATACCGTAACGGGTAATGCCGCCCTTGCACTTTCACAACCGGCTGCAGTGGTTTGACTAGCATAATACGTAGAAGATCCTACCGGAAATGTAGGTGGAACGGGTGGTGCACCCAATGCTACTCCACCTGTTGGCGAGAGATACCAATTGAGGGTATTGCCCGGCTGAGTTGTGGCTGTAAGTGAAACCGGTGTACTGTTTTCACAAACACCCAGCGGTGAAACACCCGGTGATGCAGGAGTTGCTCTTACCACCACCACGGTAGTTCCCGGAACCTGACAGTTGTTAATTTTAACGGTTACTGTATAGGTACCGGCTGCTGCTAAGGCAGCATTGCTGATTGTTGGATTTTGCAAGGAGCTGCTGAACGAGTTGGGCCCAACCCAGGAATAGGTAACTCCAGGTGTGGTTGATACCGCAGATAATGCCAGCGTGGTTCCGCTACATACCGGTCCGCTATTGGAAACTGTAGGTGCATCTGGTGGAGTAGGGTCTAAAATTACAAATGGTCCAGCAATTACATTAGAATTACAACTACCCAGTTGAACAAAAATATTTGAATATACAGAAAGCGTTAATCCACCGACTGTTATAGTCCCACTACCATCTGCTGTTTTACTAACCGTTACTAATGATCCGCCTCTGGTATATTTTACGGTATAGGTAACACCCGCAGATAAACCGGTTATTACCAAACTACCCTCATTACCTCCACAGGTTAATGTATTATTGGCGGTAACATCTGTAATTATCGGGGTAGATGAAACCGTTACAGTTAAAGTAGCACGCCCACTTTCGCACCCTAACGCAGTAATCTGACTAACATAATACTGTGTTGTGCCAATGGAAGCTGTTGAAGGAGTTGGTGTAAGTGCTAAGGGCAATCCACCTGATGCTACAGTAAACCATCTCAAAGTATTACCTGAAGTTGCACCTGCCGTTAGAGTTGTTGCTGTTGCGTTCTGACAATAGGAAACCGGCGCAACTGTTGGTAATGCAGGTGTTGCATTTACTACAACTGTAGTGGTTGCACTGCTACTACATCCGCTAAGAGAAACAGTGACTGTATAAATTCCTCCTGCATTGGCGGCAATATTATTAATCACCGGATTTTGTAATGGGCTCGTGTATCCATTGGGCCCCGACCAGGAATAGGTTACCCCAGGCGTGGTTGAGGCAGCGGTAAATTGAATGGTTGTGCCGCTACATACTGGCCCACTGTTAGTAACTGTAGGCTGATTAGGCGCATTGGGATCGGTAAGCACAAATGGCCCCAACGCATTGGATGGGCAGCCGTTTTGAATCACATACACATTGGTGTAAGTGCCTGCGGTTAATCCTGTTAAAAGAACTACCCCACTTATATCCGCTGTTTTAGTAAGGCTGGTGGTTACACCTGCCTTAGTATATTTTACCGAATAAGTTCCCGAAGGTGTTAATCCGCTTAACTGAATATTTCCATTAGATCCCGCACAGGAACTGGGTGAGGTAAGTGTTCCGGTTATAGTGGGCGTTTCATATACCAGTATATTTTTAGTATCCGAACTCGTGCCACATTCATTGGTAACACTTAGGGTAACCTGTTGCGTGCCGGCGGTCGTCATTACTATTAAACCCGGATTAGCTGTTGCAGAACTACCTGGTGTTGCCCCGGTGATCGTCCATGCATAAGTAGGAGTTGGATTGGTAGCGTAGCAATTATTTACTACCTGCGTTACCGATATGGACTGACCACTACATACCGTTGCCGGTACCTGAATAGACACATTGGGAGGAGACTTAACGGTAACGGTTTTTGTAAATGGCAAAGATGCACAAGCATTGTTGGGGGCAACCGTGATCAGTTGAACCGTATATGTTCCGGGATTGTTAAAGCTGAAGCTGGGAGTATTACTGGTAAGTGTTCCGGAAGTTACCGAAAAGGAAGAAGCATTGGGAGCACAGGCGGTAGGGTTTGCATAACTCACACTCCATTGTGGTGTATTGTTTCCGCAGATTGCTGCCGAACTATTGTTGGTAGTTGCAACGGAAACGGGCATGCAGCCAATATTGTTATCAAGTGTAAACGAGGAGGTAGGTACTGGATTTACACAAATAGTGGTTTCGGTAAAAGCGCTTCCGCAGGTGCTGCTGCCGCCTAGAATTAATCTAATCGTATAAGTACCAGGGGTTGAAAATGTAATATTTAAAATATTTGTATTTGAAGAAGTCCAGTTTCCTGGGTTGGGATTGTTAAAGGTATTTCCTAATGTTTGTCCAGGAGCAAGGGTAAACCCTGTATTAGGACTAATTTCCCAAACTTTAGCCCCATTTGAGCAGGTTCCATTGGTAGATACTGACTTGAATATTTGACTAGAATTGGTTATTGTAACCGGTACATTGGTACAAGTAATTAAGGATGCGTTTGATACAGTAATGGATGGGTTTGGTTTTGAGGAAACATAAATCGGTGTAACCGAACCCTGTGTTGTAGCACAAGGATTCGTTGCTTCAATTTTGGCAATAAATGAATTCTGTTTATCATTACTGGTAGTTCCACATGAATTTTTTGTATAGACATGCGTTACACTTGTAAAAAGATTCTGTTGTGTAAATGAAATATTGGGTGTGCCATCATTGAAGAGAAGCGTATATTTTGTTCCAGGGCTATTGTTTGCTATTTCAGATATAGGAAAAGTAAGTGCACTAAGTTCACAAATATTAGTATTTCCCGGACTTGCAATACCAGCTGATGGGTTGCTGCCCACATAGATTGTTTTTGTTAAAGTGTCTTTACAGCCGTTGGCTCCTGTCACAATCTCCAACAGTGTATTTAATCCTCTGTTATAGCTATGCGATTGCGATGTGTTAAATACAGGAATTTCTGTATCACTTGAACCATCACCCCATATAATTTTATATAAAATATTTGTAGATGATGTTCCGGAGGCATTGTTAAACGAAAAAGTATATTGTACTAAACCTGTACATTCTGTTGTGTCTCCCGATAATTTCGCCTCAGGCTTCTGATTTATCGTAACCACATTAGTTTTCTGATTGGTACACCCCTTATTATCCGTTACAGTTAGCTTTACAGAAAAATTTTCTGTACCATTTCCATAATTTCTAAAAAATGCATGTAAAGGGTTAGAAGCTGTTTCCGTATTCCCATCCCCAAAATCCCATTGGTAAATACTTGTAGGGTCGTTTGCTTGTGGGAAAAATCCAATCGGAACCCCCGCACAATTGGTTGTTGGAGAAAATGTAAAGTCGGCAACCGGATTTGGATTTACCACCAAAGCGGCAGCATTTACCGTAGTGTCTCCATTGGGTCTTCCGATTACAAGGGTATAGTTACCAGTAACATTGGCCGTATAATTTTTTTGTGTGGCTCCCGGAATGTTCGCATTATCTTTTTTCCACTGATAGGTGAAGGACCCCGGAATATTAGTCATATTCGAGTTGAGCGAGAAAGTAACCGAATTCCCATTACATATCTGAATACCTCCCGCAGGAGTAGTTGAATAGGCCGTATCTATAAAAAAACCTCCACCTACAGGTACAGCCGCCGCATGCGCAGATACATGCAGCGTGCCCAGCAGTAAGCAGGGTAACCATAACCATATGTGCTTAATTAGTTTCAATTCAGTTGCTGCATTTTAATATCCATACCATTTTAACGCACTTTGTTTTCCCTCCGGGCAAAGTGTTCTTTTTCTGATGCGGGCCGCTTCTGTGGTGGCAAGGGTATAACTGAGCGACAATTCAAATCCACCCCTTAATTTAGAAGCAGCCGTTAGTTGAGAAACATTGATGTCGTAGGATATTCCTATCCGCGCATTCCCCCACTCCATACCAACATGCGGAATCAAAGCATCCTGATACCGATACCATACACCTGCCATTAGTGTTATATCATTGCGTTCATTGTCGTAATTATAGGTGCTGGGTAAACCATATCCATACACCACCCCCAAAATAGCTTCCCGATACGATTGGGCATTCATGTAAACACCACTTACATATAATCTGTCAACTCCATTAATCAATACAGACCCACCTGCATGCAAAACGTAACGGGGACTAATATTGGCGAAAGGACTATTCACCGGCTCCTTGGTGGCATTGATATGGTACATAGAGCCTCCGAAATACAAAGAATTATCTTCAGTTATAATCGAGTAGAGTAATCCTGCCGAGTAATCAAAATTCATACTGCTGAATCCGTTCTTGGCTTCTCCGGTGGGTAAGTTGGGGTCAAATCCCTGTGAAGTAAACTGCTGCTGAAAAGTAAAACGACTATAGTCAACAATTTTGGTGTTCATGGAAGCCATAAATCCACCGCCCAGTGAATGTTGGATACCATCATTTTTGAACAATACTTTGTGAAAAGCAATAGAGGGCGACAAGGTATTGGTTCGCAAGCCTCCATTGTTGGAGTTATCGAATAAACCCGTAATACCGATGCCAATAATATCGCCTTCCTGAATTTTTTCGTGCAGTAAATTCGCATCTATAGAAAAAGTGCCCGTTTTATAGGGAACCATAATCGAGCTCCATTGGTCTCGGTAACATCCCGAAATACGCAGGTTTCCAGGAAAGGCTCCGGTAAGTGCAGGGTTTAATAAAAGGGGGGACGCATAAAATTGTGAAAAGTGTGGATCCTGTGCGTACAGACAATTGAGCGTTAGGCAGGCTAACACAAAAACACTCAGTCCTCGCTTTTGAAAGCGAAGCCAATAAATGCACATACAGTTTTTCATTTAAACGCCGGAAAAGGTTGGATATTGGATACCTTTTATAATACAGGTAAAATTAATACGTAACCGGGCAAAGAGAATGTTAAAAAGAATAGCATTAAATTATAATATAACTTGTAATATAATTTTAATTATATTATTATGTATAATAATTAAATAATGATTGATTAGTTTTTTGAAAGTTGCGTTCCCTTCTCGTTGGCTTTCAATACTCTAAGGATATTTCCTCCCAACATATTGCTTACCTGTTTTGCAGTATAACCCCTTTGCAATAGCGCACGGGTAATGGTTGGATAACAGGTTACATCATCCAATCCCCTGGGGGCAGAACTGATTCCATCAAAATCGGAGCCTAAGCCTACATGCTCGGTTCCAATCAGTTTTACGATATAGTCTAGATGTTCCAGTAACTGTTCCAGCGTGGGGCGAGCATCCATGGCTTCCTCGGCATATTTTTCAGTTACCATCGTTACGGCATATTCGGTTTGCATACCGGTTGCTTTCAGCGAATCAATTTCCGCCTTATGGGCTAATTGAAACCGGGCATCTTTTTTTCGATAGTTGCTATCCACAAATCCGGAAAAGAAGTTAAGCGATATCACCCCTCCATTTTTCCCAATCGCCAATATTTGATTATCCTTCAGGTTACGCGGAACCGGACATAAACTCCACGCATTGCTATGCGATGCAATCACCGGCTTGGTGGTAGTAGCGATGGCATCCCAGAATGTTTGTTCTCCCACATGCGACAAATCTACCATCATACCCAATTCATTCATTCTTTTTACTACCTGCTTGCCAAAGTCCGTAAGTCCTTTATGGGTTTTGGCCAGACTATCCCTTTTACTAGTTTCATCCCAGGCGGAAGTGGCCCAGGAAGTGGAGTTGTTCCAGGTGAGCGTCATATAGCGGGTACCTCTTGCAAAAAGTCGATCTAATTTTTCTAGGCTGTTATCAATCATATGTCCACCCTCCACCCCAAACATGGCAGCAATTTTTCCGGCTTTTACTGCCTCTTTTATTTCTCGACTATTACTGGTGAGTGCAATTTTGGTGGGATTTTTTTGAACAATGGCATCCAATATATCCATTTCCCGATTCGCAAACTGATAGGGTTCGGGTTTGTCTCCATCACACCAAACTGAAAACAATTGTACATCCAGTCCTCCTTCTTTCCAACGTTGTAAATCGGAATGGGTTTTTCCTTTCAGGTTATCATCCATGCTTACTTTTTTTTCGATGCTGGCAGTAAGGATATCATTATGTGAATCCACTACAATGGCTTTTTTATGAATGCGGTCTGCATTTTGCGAAAGGCCAAGAACTGGTAACAGCAGCAGGAAAAGGAATTTTGTTTGCATAAAAAGTTATTGGGTGATGAGTTTTTGTAAAGCGCTTATCAATTTACTAAAATCTGAAGGAGCATTGTTGCTCAGTACAATCAGGGTTTTGCCATTGTAGAGTGACCGGATAATCTGGGTTTTATATCCCGGGTTGTCGCCATTGTGGCCAACAATCATATGTTCGGGACTATTATCTAAAATATCCCAGCCAAATCCATAGTACGATAATTTTCCATCATTCAATACCATGGGCGTATATGCTTGTTGCAATGTTGCGGGCCCGATAAGGGTATTGTTTCGCAGTGCCTGATCCCATTTCAACAAATCCTGCGCAGTAGAACTGATTCTACCCGGACCTTCCCGATGGCCCAACCAGATGGTATAATTTGAGGAAGGAAAGGAATCTGCCGGCAAAAAAACAGTTCCGAGAGAATCGGGTATATGCCCCCTTGCAAAATTTTCTATAGCCGATCTTTCTGCCGGTGTGCGTAAATCGGTATGCTGCATGCCCAGCTTTTGAAAAATTTCTGTACGACAGATTTCTGTAAAATCTCTGCCCGAAGCTTTTTCTGCAATGCTGGCTAATAATACATAACCGGTATTGCTGTATTCGTATTTACTTCCCGGCACAAACTGGGTGGGTGGTGCATACTTTTGCAGATATTCTATGATATCATCATTTCCTGCTACCCTTGTTTTATCCCAATGTTCATCCATAACCGCCTGATAATCGGGCAAGCCGGAAGTGTGGGTGAGTAAATGCCGGATGCTGATGTTTTTATACGGTATCGAAAGATATTTTTCTACCGGATCATCAAATTGTAATAGTCCACGCTCCTGCAAAATCATAATCACCATAGCGGTAAACTGTTTGCTTACCGAAGCCAACTCAAACAGATCGGTTTTTTTAAGCGGTGTGCGGTTAGCAAAATCGCGAAATCCGGTTGCCCGGTTGTAAACTACCTTTCCTTCCTGGGCTATCAATACAACTCCACTGAACCTTTGGTTTTCGAGATAGGGGGCCAATACCGCATCCACCTGCGCCGACTTTTGGGCACTAGAAATAAATGGAAAGAGGAGGAGTAAAAGACAAAATCTCATGGGTATTATTTTTTATTTGCCACCATTCCAGCGAATAACTTTTCCGGCGCGGGTGCCAATATGTTTGCCCTGATCAACGGTTATTTGTCCATTCACCAGCACATACGAAAAACCGGTACTTAGCTGATGCGGCTGCTCGAAGGTAGCCAAATCATTTACGGCGTTTTCATCAAACACCACAATATCTGCAATCGCACCTTCACGAATTACGCCCCGGTTTTCGATATTAAACTTTCGTGCCGGTAGGGTAGTCATTCTGCAGATGGCTTCTTCGAGGGAGATGATTTTCTTTTCCCGAACATATTTACCTAGCACTCGTGCATTGGTACCATAGCCCCTTGGGTGTGGACTACCCGAGCCCAAAATGCGAATGCCTGCATCACTGGCTATCATGTTGTAGGGAACTTTCATAATGTTCGATACATCTTTTTCGCTCATACCATGAAATACCATACTGGCGCCTCCTTGCATCATCATGCTGATAATGGTTTCGGCTTCGGCCTGTACTTTATGGGGCTTGCCATTGAGTACGTTAATATCTTCAATGCTTTTGCCATTGTAGGTTGTATCGGCTTTATAATATGCCACTACAGTATAGCTGAAATGTTTGAGGGAGCGTTTTTTCAGGTTGGTAATCATGTGCTTAATTACGCGCTCTTTTATTTCGGGTCGACTGAGCCGAGCTTTGATAGAATCACTGCCATCAGCCAACACCCAATCGGGCAACAGGGTACTCAAAGAAGTGCTGCTGGCGGTATAGGGATATTGGTCGATGGTTACATCTTGCCCTCCCGCTCTTGCAGCTTCTACCATGGCAATGGTTTCGGTACTGCGGCCCCAGTTTTGTTGACCGCTCACTTTAAAATGCGAAATTTCTACCGGAATGCCGGCTTCTTTTCCAATGTTGATGGCTTCGCGGATGGCAGGTGCCACACTATCGCCCTCGCTACGGATATGACTTGCATATACCCCATTATATTTAGCGGCTACTTTTGCTAGGCGAACCACTTCTTCCGTTTTGGAATAGGTGCCGGGGATATAGATAAGTCCGGTAGAAAAGCCCACAGCCCCGCTTTTCATGGCATCTTCCACAATTTGCTCCATGCGCTGCATTTCAGATTCGCTGGGTAAACGATTCGCCGAACCCATCGCTGCTTTACGCACATCATTATGGCCAATTAGGGTTGCTACGTTGATGCTGGTATGTAAGCTATCGAGCATGGAAAAGTAACGACTGATATTGGTTTGTCCGAGCCCACAGTTACCGGTAACCACGGTAGTTACACCATCCAGAATAAAGTTTTCTGCGAATGGATTTTTTTTCTCTTCGCCTTCGATATGGGTATGCACATCAATAAATCCGGGTGCGATAATTTGGTTTTGCACGTCAATCACTCGGGTGGCGGTCCATCCGTTCAATTTTCCAATAGCCTGGATCTTCCCATTGGTAATGGCGATATTGCTTTTATACCAGCTATTGCCGGTACCATCTAGTATGCGGCCGTTTTGCAGAATCAAATCAGCTGTTTGGGCTTGCGCAGTGGAAATAAATGCAAAACTGCAAAGCAGCAGACTAAGGAATGAACTTTTGAGTTGCATGGCAGGAATTTATTGATGAAAATAGGGTTTTTTTAGGTAAGGGGTGGGATGGGGTAGGTATTGGCAAAAGAAGCGAAGTTTCCCTTCTCCGAATAGTACGCCAGAGGCGTACTATTCGGAGAAGGGAAATAATTTGCCTAATTCAACGGGATATAATTATACAGGGAAACATGGTATCTGTGATGTTGTTTCTTAAATTGAATTAACCGATTTTGACTTGGGTATATG
>JBAXQE010000002.1:0-262738 GCA_037131895.1 Chitinophagia bacterium
GCCGGACAAAGCTCTACCCTCACTGGAACCATGGCTGGGCAAATTGTAATGGAAGGGTATCTACACCTGCGCATTAACCCATGGTTACGCAGATTAATTACCCGGCTGATTGCCATTGTACCAGCCATGTTGGTGATTTTTATTTATGGAGAAAGTAAAGTAGATGCCTTGCTGGTGGGCAGTCAGATTGTGTTGAGTCTTCAATTAGGCTTTGCGGTGATTCCCTTAATCCATTTTGTGAGTGATAAAACAACTATGGGTGAATTTGCCATTTCAACACCTATTAAAATACTTTCCTGGATAGTGGCTGGTATTTTGGTTGCCCTCAATGGAAGACTGGTAATACAAGAGTTGACGGTTTTTTATGCCTCGGATGTTTCCATTCTTTTAAAATCAGCTATGATAATTCCGATAGTTTGGCTGGGTTGGCTATTTCTGGTAATGACTTTTTTGCCATTGTTCAAGAAAAGAAAAGCTCGTAAAAAAGCATCCTTACATGGAGAACCGATACCCATCATTCAATTAAATCCGGTAAAACACAATTGTATAGCCATAGCCCTAGATTTTACCGAGGCTGATAAATTATTGATTGAAAATGCAGTTGCCAGAAGAAACGATAACACCCAACTGATTTTAATACATGTGGTAGAAAGTGCTTCTGCCGGTTATCTGGGAGATGCCAGCGACGATGAGGAAACTCGCATGGATCGACTTCGGTTGGAACAATATCAGGAGCAATTGATTGCGCTTGGTCTTTCGGTTACTATACAACTAGGCTATAGAAGCCGGGTTAGGGAAATTATACGTATTACGCAAGAATGTAAGGCAGATATGCTGGTTATGGGCGCTCACAGACATAGTGGTTTGAAAGACTATCTTTTTGGAGAAACCATAGAAGGAGTTCGGCATGCCATATCTATCCCGGTTTTAGTAGTAAACATTCGATAAACGCCTGAAATTTATTACCTTTGCATTCATAAATTTTTTAACAAAAGTCTCATACATGCAAGCAAAAATTAAAGTTGCCAACCCCGTAGTTGAATTGGATGGGGATGAAATGACCCGTATTATCTGGAAATTCATCAAGGATAAATTGATTCTTCCTTATCTCGAACTCGATATTAAATATTACGATTTGGGAATGGAATATCGCGACGAAACCAACGATCAGGTTACCATAGACGCTGCAAATGCAATTAAACAATATGGAGTAGGTATTAAATGTGCCACCATCACGCCAGATGAACAGCGAGTAGAAGAATTTAAGCTGAAGCAAATGTGGAAGAGCCCCAATGGAACCATTCGTAATATTTTGGATGGTACGGTTTTTCGCGAGCCTATCGTATGTGCAAATGTACCCCGCTTAGTACCTAACTGGACGGCCCCTATTTGTATCGGTCGCCACGCATTTGGAGATCAATATCGAGCCACTGATTTTGTTACCAAAGGAAAAGGAAAACTCACTATCAAGTTTGAAGGGGAAGATGGCACTTTGATTGAACATGAAGTATTCAATTTTAAAGGCGATGGCGTGGCTTTAGCCATGTACAATACCGATGAAAGTATCCGCGGTTTTGCAAGAAGTTGCTTTAATACTGCCCTTGCAAAAAAATGGCCACTGTATTTGTCTACCAAAAATACCATCCTAAAAAAATACGATGGTCGCTTTAAAGATATTTTTGAAGAAATCTATCAACAAGAATTTAAAGCTGCTTATGAAGCTGCCGGTATCACGTATGAGCATCGTTTAATTGATGACATGGTTGCCAGTGCCTTAAAATGGAATGGTAATTTTGTATGGGCTTGTAAAAACTACGATGGCGATGTGCAAAGTGATACTGTAGCGCAGGGATTTGGTTCTCTGGGCTTAATGACTTCCACCCTGATTACCCCAGATGGAAAAATTATGGAAGCGGAAGCTGCACATGGCACTGTTACTCGCCATTACCGCGACCACCAGAAAGGGAAACCTACTTCTACCAACCCAATTGCTTCTATTTTCGCATGGACCAGAGGATTGGAGTTCCGTGGCAAATTAGATAACAATGCCGAACTGATTAATTTCTGTCAGGCGCTGGAAGCAGTTTGCATTGAAACCGTAGAAAGTGGTAAAATGACGAAAGATTTGGCCGTTTGTATCCACGGAAACAAAGTGAATCATGGTGAACACTATTTATATACAGAAGAGTTTCTAGATGCGCTAGATCAAAACTTAAAAACAAAGCTGGCTAAGTAATTCGCCGGTTTTACCCTAATAAAAAGGTTGACTAGATTTAGTCAACCTTTTTTATATTATCGATTTTTCAGAATTTCTGCTTACTTCAGCACTTCTTCAATTACTTGTCCAACAGACCCACTTGGAGCTTGAATATGCAATAAAGCAGCAAGGGTAGGCGCAATATCCGTCATATGGGTTTCGCGGTTGGTTTTGCCTTTTTTAATGCCCCAGCCATACCATAAAAGTGGAATATGTGTATCGTACAGAAAAGGCGACCCATGGGTAGTACCAGTTCCGCTGCCACTGAAGTAGCCCGATTTGGTGATATACTGCACATCACCGCTGCGTGCAGGAAAAAATCCATTGGCCATCATTTCACGGAATTTTTGAGGTAGGGGAGTTAGTAAAATATCATCGGTGGCAAATGCATGGGTGATATTTTCATTTTTCATTAAAAAATTTACGATAAAATTTTTAATTTCTACCATATCTGCTTTGGAAGTATCCATTCTTTTTCGGCTCAGATACACCTGCTCATTCATGATGCTGGCAATTGCATTTTCTACGCCAAATTTTTGCTTGATTTGGAGATTCATTTCTTTCATCATGCCGGCATCTTCGAGTAAACCACCGGGAAGTTTATTTTCTTTCATAAATCCGGGAACATGGGCAACGGCATGGTCAGCAGAAAGAAATACGGTATAAGCATTCTTGCCAATTTGCACATCTAAAAATTGCAGTAGTTTACCCAGTTCCTGATCTAAGCGAACATAATCATCGGCATTTTCCCAAGAATTAGGACCAAATGAATGTCCAATATAATCGGGAGACGAAAAGCTGATGGCAATAAAATCGGTTACATTTCCTTTACCCAATTTTTCGCCAATAATAGCGGCTTTTGCCATTTCTGCGGTTAGGGTATTACCCATAGGGGTAGTGGATATTTTGCTAAAATCTTTCCCAATATACTTACTCATATCGTATGGGAATCCGTTGGCATCTTTTCCGAAGGGTTTGCTTTCATATACTTTCTCATCTGCGGTAGCATAGGAAAGATAGGTTTCGGCAGGAAGTACTGTTTTCCAGCCTATCTGATAAAGTGAATCGGGTAATTTTCGTTGATTGAATGCCAGTGCCCATGCAGGAAGATCATTCATATAATAAGTGCTTGAAATAAAATTGCCCGATTTGCCCTCATACCAATACGCTGCATTGGCCGAATGCCCTGCCGGTAAAATGGCACCGCGGTCTTTAATAGCAATGCCCACTACCTTACTGGCAAATTGATTAGATAATCGAAGCTCATCGCCGATTGTGGTGGTTAGCATGTTTTTAGGACTCATTTGGCCATCCTCTTCGGTTTTGCCGCCAACCCCTTTTACAGATTTATCTTCACTGCAATACATTCCCTTATTGCTGCGATTTTCCCACCAGTTGTTTCCAACAATTCCATGAAGGGCCGGAACGCTGCCGGTATAAATACAGGTATGTCCGCAGGCAGTAACGGTAGGGGTATAAGGAATCAGGGTATTTTCACAGGAAAATCCGTCTCCCATCAATCGCTTAAATCCTCCATTTGACTGAAAAAGCGGATAATAACGGGATAAGTAATCCCAACGCATCTGATCGATCACAATTCCTACCACCAACTGGGGTTTAGTGGGTGTGGAAGCAGTGTTTACTGGGGCTTTTTGTGCCAGTAGATTACCAGCAAACAGAAGGGAAAGGAGTAGGGAGGGGATTCTCATAAAAACAATTAATATAGATTGTGAATTAGCAATTTACGCCAAGAATTTGACTAATAATAGGTTAGATTAGGGAATAGGAAACCGGAAAGTAGGTTAAGCGATAAAATTTCGTAAATTTGCATCATTATATTTGAATTAATTTTTTAGCAATGGCAGATATTTTTGAAAAATTATTGAAAAATGCGGGTCCTTTAGGAATGCACAGGAAGCGTGCACATGGATATTTTGCATTTCCTAAATTAGAGGGTGAAATTTCGAACCGAATGAAGTTTCGGGGGAAAGACATGGTAGTTTGGAGTTTAAATAATTATCTCGGATTAGCGAACCATCCCGAAGTTCGCAAAACAGATGCTGATGCGGCTGCCCAGTTTGGGATGGCTTATCCTATGGGTGCCCGTATGATGAGTGGAAATAGTAATTTCCACGAACAACTGGAAAGTGAATTGGCCGAATTCGAAGGCAAAGAGGATGCCATATTGATGAATTATGGATATCAGGGAATTATGAGTGCCATTGATGCTATCTGCAATCGGCACGATGTGATTGTTTATGATGCCGAATCGCATGCCTGCATTATCGATGGTTTACGTTTGCATCCCGGTCATCGGTATGTTTTTAAACACAACGATTTAGAAGATTTTTGTAAGCAGATGGATCGTGCCACTCAATTAATTGAGAAACAAAAAACTGGAGGAATCCTGGTGATTACGGAAGGCGTTTTCGGAATGGCCGGAGATCAAGGTAAATTGACAGAAATTGTAGAACTGAAATCTAAATATCAGTTTAGATTGTTGGTGGATGACGCCCATGGTTTTGGAACACTAGGTAAAACAGGAGCCGGAGCAGGAGAGGAGCAGGGATGCCAAGAGGGTATTGATTTATACTTTTCTACTTTCGCCAAATCAATGGCTTCTATCGGAGCTTTTATGGCAGGAGAAAAAGATATTATCGATTTCATCCGTTACAATATCCGCTCGCAAATTTTTGCCAAGAGTTTGCCTATGCCAATTGTGCTGGGTAACCTAAAGCGTTTAGAATTATTGCGTACCCAACCTCAATTGAAAGACAAATTGTGGAGCAATGCGTTGAAATTACAAAAAGGATTAAAAGAGCGGGGATTTGATATCGGTAATACCAATACTATGGTAACGCCTGTATATATGAAGGGTGGGGTAGAAGAAGCTACCGCTATGGTAACTGATTTGAGAGAGCATTACCGTATATTCTGTTCCATTGTGGTATATCCCGTTATTCCAAAAGGGCATATTATCTATCGCTTAATCCCAACCGCAGGCCATACCGATCAGGATATTGAAGAAACCCTGCAGGCTTTCAGCGAAACCAAAGCCAAATTAGATGCAGGTGCCTATCGTGTGGAAATGATCCCGGATATGGCAGAGGTTAAATAATCAATCACCCTATTACATAAAAAAATGCCTTCCAAACGGAAGGCATTTTTTTTGCTATTTGTATTAGATTATAAACCTTTCATTAAATCGTTGGCCATACGAACATAGTCATTGTTTTTAGCTTCCGTAGCTAATTCAACACATTTTTGAGCGCTGGCTTTAGCAGATACTTTGTCACCCAAATCTTTCTGAATACGAGCTTGCTGGAGATATAACCAGAATGCTTTTGGATTGGCTTCAACTGCTTTGCTTGCATTGCTGAGTGCCTTATTCAAATCTTTGTCCCACTCATAATAGAAGGTAGCGGCAGAAGAGTAACTGGCTGGGTTAACAGGTGAAGCAGAAAGGGCTTTTTCTACCTGCGCACGGATTTTGTCCTTTACATTCACACTCATTGGGATGGGTACAGCTACATTCGACCACATCAGGTGCAATTCGCAACTTTCTGCTTTTACATCTGCAAATTGAAAGGTAAATGTTTCAACTGAGCTAGCCGTTTTAACAGGCTTAACGTTAAAACGGTGCACATCTTCACTGGTTTTGTAACCATCCAATCCACTATTGGTTAATCCCTTATTGAAGATGATTTCCCAGTAGTCTTTTCCAGGAATCGTATAAATTACATACATACCGCTATCCAATAATTTCCCACCTACCATAACGGCATCCGTAAAACGAATTTTGGTAGCAGAATTAGCGCCGGTTCTCCACATTTCACCTGAAGGAACAAAATCTCCTTTTTCTTTGAAGGGAACTCGCCCTTTAAGGCTGGGTCTTGAATAAGTTAATTCAATTGTACCCAAACCGAATTCCTGGGTAAGTTTTTGGGTAGGACTGGGTTGCGGCATTTTAATTTGTGCCATGGCAGACATAGATAGCATAGTGGCTGCCACGAGTAATATTTTTTTCATGTGTACTTGGTTTTAGTTGCAAAGGTATAGAAACCAATTGTAATTCAAAGTTGAAAAGCCGGATGAAATCTTTGCAGGGTATCGCGCAAAAAATCACGATTCAGGTGGGTATAGATTTCGGTAGTGGTAATACTCTCATGGCCTAGCATTTCTTGTACCGCTCGTAAATCGGCACCCCCTTCTACCAAGTGGGTGGCAAACGAATGGCGGAAAGTATGGGGGGAGATAATTTTGGTGATCCCCGCCTGTTGAGCCAATGTCTTGATAATATAAAATACCATAACTCTGCTTAAGGGACTACCTCTTCTATTTAAGAATAGGAAATCTTCTTTTCCGGGCTTTATTGTATTTTGAGATCGAATATGTTCGGTGTATAAACTGATATACTGCATAGCTGAGCGACCGATGGGAATCAATCTTTCTTTATTGCCTTTACCGATTACACGAATAAATGCATCATCGGGAAAATAGCCGGATAAAGTAAGTTGTATCAACTCACTTACCCGTAAACCACAACTATACAAGGTTTCGAGCATGGCTTTGTTTCTTACGCCTTCTGGGGTACTAACATCAATGCAAGCAAATAATTGGTCAATTTCTGCTACACTCAGGGTGTCGGGAAGGTGCCTGGGGGTTTTAGGGGCTTCCAAAAGGGCCGAAGGATCGCGGGATACCATTTGTTCGGTAATACAGAATTTAAAGAAACCCCGAATACCCGAAATGATGCGGGCTTGTGAAGTAGCGGATAAGCCTATTTTACTCAGCCATTGAACAAATTGTTGCAAATCGGCAAGTTCCACATCTCCAGGCGCTTTGCTGATGCCGGAAAGGGAAAAATAGCGGGTCAGCAATTCCACATCATGTAAATAGGCATGCACTGAATGATCACTCAGCGATTTTTCTAGTTGCAGCCAAGCCTTAAATCCTTTTAGGTAGGTTTTCCACATGAGTAGATACGTATATTACTTTAACGAAATGATTTAAGGGATATTATTTTGGAATTACCAATGGGCTAAACGATATTGCAACGATATACCTATTCACCACATTTTTTGCTGTATGCAGGTTAACTTACGATCATTCAAACAAAAAGTTCGTTATCACAAATCCGCTTTTAAACGCTATCTGGGAAAAGTAGAAAAGAACCCACCCCGCAACCTCGACAAGATAGCCGAACAAATAGATGCTGAAGTGTGGAAAGAAATCGACTGCCTTAGTTGCGCCAACTGCTGTAAATCGATGACGCCCACATTTACCAAAACAGATGTAAAACGAATTTCCACCCACCTTGGAGTTACGCCAGCTGCATTTACCGAAAAATGGCTAACCTACGATAAAAAAGAAGGGGATTGGATGAATAAAAAACAGCCCTGCCAGTTTTTAGATACAACTACGCATTTTTGCAGTATCTATGAGGTTCGCCCAGCCGATTGTGCTGGATTCCCGCACCTGAAAAAGAAAAAAATGACCGACTATATTCATGTGCACCAGCAAAATATCGAATATTGTCCTGCCACTTACCGCATGGTAGAAAAAATGCAGGAAAGGTTGTAAGTCGTTTAAAAATATACATCTTCAATTATCAAAAATTCGCGCATCACTGAGTCGGTAATGGTAATGGCCACCACATCAAACTGAATGTATTTCCATTCAGGATTGGCTTCCAAATAGGCTTCTGCAGCATTTTTTAAACTGTTCATTTTCTCCCGGGTGATGCTTTCCTCGGGATATCCATAGCGGAGCGATTTTCTTGTTTTTACCTCAATAAAATGTAGTCGATTTTCATAGGAAGCAATGATATCTACCTCCCAATATCGAAACTGCCAATTCCGCTCAAGAATGTTAAATCCCCGCTCTTGTAATGCAATGGCTGCTAATTCTTCCCCCAAGTTTCCAGTATCTTTATTAGTTTGCATTGCTTATTTTTCACAAAAATATTCCTGAAAAATTAGCTGTTTTGCGTATTTGTTACCCGACTAATTACGTTATTTGAATATGGAAAACATTTTCCCCTTAGAGGGTACCCTTATGCACTACGATTGGGGAGGCCCAAATTTTCTGCCTGAACTCTTGGGTATTGCCAATGAGCAGGGTAAGCCTTTTGCAGAGTATTGGATGGGAGCCCATCCCAAATCTTCTTCCTCCATACTGGTTAATAATCAACCGGTAAAGCTGGTAAATGCGATTGCAGATAACCCAAATCACTACTTAGGGGATCGCGTTGCGGTTCGTTTTGGGAGTCTTCCTTTTTTATTAAAAATTCAGGATGTGCAGCATATCCTGTCCATACAAGTACATCCCACCCTCGAAGAAGCCATAGCAGGTTTTGAAAAGGAAGAAAACGCCGGAATACCGATAGATGCCCCGAACAGAAATTATAAAGACAAAAACCATAAACCCGAGATGCTGGTAACACTCAGTGATTTTTGGTTACTACACGGATTTTGCGCACCAGAGCTAATATCAAAAAGATTAGAAGACATTCCCGAATTTAATCTATTAAAGCCTTTATTCAATAAAGATAGATTAAAAGCTGTTTATCAATTTGTTATGGAAATGGATTCGGCAGATGCACATTACTGGTTATTGAATCTGGTGAAGCGTGAAATTCGAAAAATGAGAGAGGGTCAACTAACCCCCAAAGATCCTGGATGGTGGGTAGCCCGTTTATATCCCGATTCAGAGGAGCCTGAACAAATAGATAAAGCAATTTTTTCGATATATATTCTCAATATTGTTCATTTACCTAAAGGCGCATCTTTATTTCAAAGTGCGGGGTTACCGCATGCGTATATGCAAGGGCAATGTGTTGAGCTGATGAGTAATAGCGATAACGTGCTGCGCGCAGGCTTAACTCCCAAGCATATTGATGTACCTGAATTAATTCGACTTACCCGTTTCGAAACTACCCATCCGAATTTCCAAACAGGACAAATTGGTAGGGAAGGTGAAACTCAATTTCCAGTACCAGTAGATGATTTTGCCCTAACACGTATAACGATTACTCCGGAAATCAATTATCAGCATACAAGTAGTTCACTAGAAATATTAGTGGTAACCGAGGGAGCCGCCCTGTTAAACCAGAAAATGGTATTAAAAAAGGGAGAATCCGTTTATATATTGCCCAATACCGACTATCAGATAACTTGTTCTGGTTCAGTTACTTTGTTTAGAGCCTGGGTACCTTGATTAAACTCATTTTCCACAGGAATTGGCAGTCACAATAATTCGGGGTAAATTTGTATTTCCATTTAATACCGCATGAAAATAAACAAAACACAATTGATTGCTTTAGTGCTAATGTTCATAGCTGCTACTATTTACAGAGCAATGCCAGGACGACCCTGGGGTTTTGCTCCTCAATGGTCAATTGCATTATTCAGCGGGGCTTTATTTGTTAAAAATAAAAAATGGGCTTTTCTTTTTCCACTAGTATCTATGCTGGTTTCTGATGGTATTTACCAAATACTGTACTTACAAGGTATGTTTCCGATGCCCGGTTTTTACTCCGGTCAGTGGGTGAATTATTTGCTCTTTTTAAGTGTAACTCTTTTCGGATTTTTAATGCGAACCGATAAACCCTACCAGGTACTGGGGGCTTCGATTGCAGGCCCTACCAGTTTCTTTTTAATGAGTAATTTTCTAGTTTGGATGGGTGGGGGAGGATATCATCACCCGAGAACCTTTATAGGATTGATGAATACATATATGGATGGCATTCCTTTTTATCAGAATAGTATCATCAGTACAGTGGTATTTTCATGTATACTTTTCAGTACTTACTATTTGCTGTCAAGAGAGCGCTTTGATTTAAAGCAATTTGCATAAAAATTTTCAACGGTTATTTTCAAGTTATATCAGTTTTATTCGGTGTATCCGGATTCCTGTTCATATACCAAATCTTGCAACAGATGATGTCCATCAGCAGCCATTGTAGCCAATTCGTCGCAACGGTTATTATAAGGATTGTCCGCATGTCCCTTTACCCAGTGAAACATAATATGGAATTCAGCAGCCAGGTCAGCATACTGCAACCATAGATCCTTATTCTTTTTGCCTCCTTTAAAATCGGTCTTAATCCAGTTTCTGAGCCATCCCTTTTGTACACTATCAACAATATAACGGCTATCCGTATAAATTTTAACTGTAAGACCTTTTCTATTGAGTGATGCCAATCCTTTAATAACTGCCAGCAGTTCCATGCGATTATTGGTGGTATGGCGATAGCCTGCAGATAGTTCTTTTCGGGCAGTACCCCATAATAAAAGAATACCATAGCCCCCTCTTCCGGGATTGCCCCTTGCTGCCCCATCGGTGTATATAACCAACTGTTTTGAATCGCTCATTCTATAAAATAAACATGAAATTAGTTTCAAAAATTCGAATCCTGCTATCAATATGTATTTTTTGAACAAAAACCCCTCATAATCGGATGCAAAAACACAATTTAAATTTGTATTTTTAAGGATGCCACATGATTATATAATAATCGGTGCCGGATCGGCCGGTTGTGTTCTAGCCAACCGACTTTCTGCCAACCCCAACCATTCGGTTTTGTTAGTGGAAGCCGGTAAAAAAGATTCCAACCCCCTCATTCATGTTCCGGGGGGTTACACGATGTTGAATAAAACCGAGTGTGACTGGGGTTTTTGGACAGAGCCACAGGAATATGTTGCAAACAGAAAAATTTATTTGCCTAGAGGGAAAACCTGGGGGGGAAGTAGTTCTACCAATGCCATGGCTTATGTGCGGGGCAACAAAGAAGATTACAACCAATGGGCTTCCTTAGGCAATGCGGGTTGGTCGTATGAGGATGTATTACCATTTTTTAAAAAATCGGAACACAATCAACAATTTGGAGCGCCTTTTCATAGCAAAGACGGAGAATTGAATGTTACCCTTCCAGATCAGATACCACCCCTTGCTGATAAATTTGTTGAAGCTTGCACTCAAGTAGGCATTCCGGCAGTACCAGATTATAACGGAGCTGAACAAATAGGGGCTAGTTTATTACAATTCACCATAAAAAACAATTCACGGCATAGTGCGGCGGCAGCCTTTTTAAAGCCTATACTGGAAAGAAAAAATCTTACCATAATTAGTCAGTCAAGGGTTCACAAAATTATCCTGCAAAATAAAAGAGCCACCGGAATTGAAGTAGCAGACACTCGGGGCAATAAAACGAAATATTTTGCTAGTAGGGAAGTAATACTGTCGGCAGGAGCATTTCAGTCACCACAGATTCTCTTACTATCCGGTATTGGATCATCGGATGAGTTAAACAAATTTGGGATCGACACTAAACATGAGCTTCCGGGTGTTGGTAAAAACCTACAAGATCATTACTGGAGTGGAGTTAGTTGTAAAACCAATATTTCTACCAGTAACTCAACGCTGAAACCCCTGAACAAAATTTCGGCACTAATAAGCTATCTATTTTCTAAAAAGGGACCTTTGGCAAGAAGTCCGCTCGAAGCCAATGCCTTTTATTGTTCCGATAGCCAACTCAACCGTCCGGATATTCAATTTCATTTTGGTTCTTTAGGTATTTCTGGAGATTATTCCACTGATTTTTACGATATCAATACTTTTACAAAAGAAGACGGGTTAGGTATTTTGGCTATTATTCTTCACCCAAAGAGCCGAGGTTTTGTAGGGTTACAGAATAGCAATCCCGAGAGTGCCCCGCTGATTCAGCCGAATATTTTTCAGGATCCCGCTGATAGGGAATTACTTACACAGGCGCTAAAAAAAGCTATATCCATAATTCAGGCCCCAGCATTTCAACCCTATCTGAAAGGCGAAATAAACTGGCCTGCACAGTTGGATGATGAATTTTTACAGGAACATATTAATAAAACTCTCGAAACCCTTTACCATCCTGTTGGCACCTGTAAAATGGGATCAGATGAAATGGCGGTGGTGGATGCAGCGCTAAAAGTTAGAGGTATCGAAGGGCTGCGGGTAATAGATGCCTCCATTATGCCCACCATAGTTTCTGGCAATACCAATGCCCCCACAATAATGATTGCCGAAAAAGGAGCCCATATGATATTGACTAATTAAGGTAAACTGATTAAAATTGTGCTTGATTCTTTAATTTAGCACTAATCATCACAAAATCTTTGTGTAAACTAATAGAAAGCAGCGGCAAGAAAAGTTATGCATCAATCAGACTCAATAAAGAATAAGAATATAACCGATCTCAAGTCACAAAAAAAAGCAGTATCTGATCCTGTATCCCCATTAGCAAACTCTTCGCTATCCAATCAGGTTCGGCAAAAGGGTGGATTACAAAAGGTGAGCTTTTGGCTTAGATATTCTACACAATTCGGACAAGAAATTTTCATAACAGGGAATCACCCTCTTTTAGGCAATAATAACCTTTCAGAGGCATTACCATTGCAGTATTTTAATGAACATTATTGGACGGTTTCGATTGATTTTTCTGCCATTTCTCTACCTGCGGATGGCATTGCCTACCATTACTTTATTAAGGAGAATGGCTCCATAAATCATGAGTGGGGAGATTATAAAAGAATCGAAAGCTCAGATGCCAACTATAATGAATTATCCCTTTTGGACAGCTGGAATTATGCGGGATATATTGAGAATACATTCGAAACAGAGCCTTTTCAACAGGTATTACTAAAAAAGTTGCCGACAGCTTCACAAATAGACAATCAACCCAATACATCATTTACGCATCAATTTATTGTAAAATCTCCTCTTTTGCAAGAGGATGAAACGATTTGCTTATTAGGTAGCGGAGATACCCTTGGTAACTGGCAAACTGAAAAGCCTGTTTTACTTACCTATGTTTCCCAAACTTTTAGTTACGAGGTTTCTTTGAATCTTTCAGAAGATGACTTTCCCATAGCTTATAAATATGGAATTTTTCATTTGGGAGAAAAGAAATTTGTACGCTTCGAAAATGGTAATAACCGGGTAGCACACAATCGGTCAGTGAGTAATACCCTGGTTCGCTACCACGATGGATTTGTATGGTTGCCCAACACATCTTGGAAAGGAGCTGGCATAGCAATTCCAGTATTCAGCATAAGAACCCAGGATGGATTTGGAATAGGAGAATTTTCCGATATAAAGAAGTTGGTAGATTGGGCGGCAGGTATTGGTTTACAATTAATTCAATTGCTGCCGGTAAATGACACAACCGCAACCCATACAAAAGCGGATTCTTATCCCTATGCAGCCATATCAGCTTTTGCATTACATCCAATGTATTTGCATTTGCCAGCCATGTCTGATCAAATTGGAAAAGATGAATTGTTAGAGCTTGAGCCTTTGCGGAAAACGGTGAATCAATCAACTTCGGTGGATTATGAAAAGGTAAATGAGATCAAACAGTCATTTTGCAAACTACTTTACCAACGAACAGGTTCTGCAACTTTGGCTTCAGAATCATTTAACCAGTTTTTTAAACACAACGAACATTGGCTGAGACCCTATGCTGCTTTCTGTTATTATCGAGATTTATATGGCAATGTTGAGTTTACTAAATGGCCAGCTCATACTGCCTGGGATGAGCATTTGATGGGTGCCTATTTTTCAAATACAGCCGAAAGTGAAGAGCAGATTGGTATGGGTTACTATTGTTTTCTCCAATATCATTTATTTCTACAGTTGAAAGATGCCACTCAATACGCACATAGCAAGGGCATCATAGTAAAAGGAGATATTGCAATTGGGGTTTACCGAAATGGAGCAGATGTTTGGCAACAACCCGAATTATTTAATCTGAACTTTCAAGCCGGTGCACCTCCCGATGATTTTGCAGTAACCGGACAAAATTGGGGTTTCCCAACCTATAATTGGCAAAAAATGAAAGAGACCGGTTTTGCCTGGTGGAAGCAACGGTTTACGCAAATGAGTGATTATTTTGATGCCTTTCGAATTGACCATATTCTTGGATTTTTTAGAATCTGGAGTATTCCCGACCATGCTATTGAGGGTATCATGGGGCACTTTGTACCAGCAATACCCATTATGCCGGATGAATTAATAGAAAGGGGCATACACCTTAGTGAAGCCAGATTAACTCAACCCTTTATCAACGAACAGGCATTATGGCAAATTTTTGGCTACGATAATGAGTTGGTAAAATCTATATTTCTGATTGCTCGTGATCAAGGCAGCTATCAACTTAAACCTGCATTTGCTACGCAGCAATTGGTTGAAAAATATTTTTTAGAACAAGAAAATGATGGTCATCACACAAAAATAAAACAGGGTCTTTTTCATCTTATCAGCAACGTAATCTTCTTTACTTCGCCGAATAAAAGAGGGTATCACTTTAGATATGGGGTAGAACAAACTACTTCATTTCGATTTCTACCGGAAGCTTACAAACAACCATTGCAGGATTTGTACCGAAATTACTTTTTTTCGCGCCAAGATGAATTTTGGATGAACGAAGCCTTGCAAAAATTACCTGCACTCAAACGGGAAACTAATATGTTGATTTGTGGAGAAGATTTGGGTATGGTACCCGGTTGTGTTCCAGCAGTAATGCAACAATTAGGATTACTGAGTTTAGAAATTCAACGTATGCCCAAAAATCCGGATAAGAAATTTTTCCATCCCAATGATGCACCCTATTTAAGTGTGGTAACCCCTTCTACGCATGATATGAGCACTATTCGGGGTTGGTGGGAAGAAAATCGGGAAACTACAGAAGCCTTTTATCATCAAGAACTGGGTCAATCGGGAACAGCTCCCTATTATTGTGAAGCCTGGATTAACAAAGCGATTGTAGTACAACATCTTTACTCACCTGCCATGTGGTGTGTATTTCAACTGCAGGATATACTGGGAATTGATGCCCAGTTGCGACGAACCCACCCATCTGAAGAACGTATCAATGTTCCTGCCGATCCAAATAATTATTGGAATTATCGTATGCATCTTACGTTGGAAGAACTAATGAATGCCAATGGATTTAATGATGAATTGACCTATTTAATTAAATCCAGCGGTCGATATAAATTGATCTAATTATTTATCCGCACATTAATTCTTTTGTTTTGCAACTGCAATATTTTTCTATTGAACTTCCTTTTGAATATCCGTTTTCAATATCGGGAGCAAGAACCAAAATCCATCAGCCCTCATTAATCGTCTCACTTTCTTTGGGCAATATAACCGGTTGGGGGGAAGCCCCTGCCATCGTGTATTATGGAGTTACGGTTGAAAATATGCTATCCGCTTTGGAAGCAAAAAAAACCATGATAGAAAAATTTGCTTTCACTACCCCTGATCGTTTTTGGCATTTTTTGCACCACCTGTTACCCCAACATCCATTTTTAGTAGCTGCACTTGATATGGCAGCTTGGGACTTGTATGGTAAACTCAGTAAAAAACCATTATTTACTTTGTGGAATACGGAATGGACAAATACCCCTTTAACAGATTATACCATTGGCATTGACTCCCCCGAAAAGATGCTGCAAAAAATGAAGGCAAAACCATGGCCTATATATAAAATTAAATTAGGCACCCCTAAAGATTTAACTATCATGCAACAGCTTACCCAAAACTCATCAGCCACATTTAGGGTAGATGCCAATGCAGGGTGGACAACTGAGGAAGCTCTGCAGCTTATTCCACAATTGGCTGCTATGGGAGTAGAATTGATTGAACAACCGCTGGCAAAAGATAACTGGGAAGGAATGCGTGCAATTAAAGACATTTCTTCTATCCCTTTAATTGCGGATGAAAGTTGTGTATCAGAATCTGATGTTGCTACATGTGCCGATTTTTTTACTGGAATCAATATTAAGCTTACTAAATGCAGTGGTATAACCCCTGCACTCCGAATGATTACAGAAGCTCGAGAGAAGAATTTGAAAATCATGATGGGAAGTATGAATGAATGTACAATCGGAACAGCTGCTATCGCTCATTTTCTACCCCAATTAGATTATGTAGATGCAGATGGACCGCTGCTGTTAAGTAAAGATATTGCGCAAGGGTTAACTTTTTCAAATGGCAATATTCAGGTTACAAACCTGCCTGGTTTAGGCGTTTATAATATTTTCCCCATAATTGAATGAAAAAAGCAGGATATGAATGAAGTAAGGAGAGAGAAACTACAACAGGTACTAAATAAACGTCAATTCAATATCACCGTAGTGATGGAAAATGTGCATGATCCACATAACATTGCTGCTGTTATGAGAACCTGCGACGCAGTAGGTATTCAGGAAATTTATATTCTCAATACCCTCATTCCGGAACATAAAAAATTTGGTGCTAAAAGCAGCAGTAGTGCAGCTAAATGGCTAAGCATCCATTCGTTTACAGATACAGTTGATTGTATTACATCTTTACGTAAAAAATATAATAAAATTTATACTACGCATTTAGCGGATAATGCTACTCAACTCTACAACCTAGATCTTACCGATTCGATCGCTTTGGTTTTTGGTAATGAACACGCAGGGGTAAGTGATGAAATTCGTTTGTTGGCAGATGGAAACTTTATCATTCCACAGGTTGGCATCATTCAAAGCCTCAACATTTCCGTTGCCTGTGCCGTAACTATCTATGAAGCATTTAGGCAAAAAATGATTGCGCTTCAGTATACCAAACCTAATCCCGCATTTGAACAAGATCGACTGGCAGTAGCCAAATCTTGGGAACTATAACACGAAAATGTTTTGGAATATAGGCTATTCTGAATCAATTTTTTGCTCAGACTGCTTTCTGGCATTGGCTTCTTTGGTTAATACGGTAATACTTACATTCAATTCGAAACCGATTAATAGAATGAGTGAATTAAAATAAATCAACAACATCAGTATCAAAACCGTACCAATTGATCCATACACTTTATCGTAGGAAGCAAAATTATTAACCCAATAAGAAAATCCAAAGGTAGATAGTAATGTTAGTGTAGTGGCTAAAATTGCACCGGGAGAAAGAAGCTTCCAGCGTTTGGTTAATGAAGGAGCATATTTGTAAACAATGGCAATGCCAAAATAAACAATAGCAATGATAATTATCCATCTAAAATCATTCCACCAAATTACTCGCTCACTGCTTTTTAGATGTGCTATATTTTTAAGTAAATAAGTGAGTTGGGCTTTTCCAATCAGCAGTAAAAAAGTAGATACTACTACCAGAACAATTAGTAATAAAGTAAGTCGAATTGCCCGCAAACGCTGATGCAAAAAGTACCCTTTCTTCTCTTCAATCGATTTGTCGAACGTACGAATAACGCCCATCATAGCATTTGAAGCATAATAAACCACCAATATAAAACCGAATGAAAAGATACCCACATGTTTATCGAGTAGTCCATCTAAAATATCTTTAATAAAATAATAGGTGGCTGAATTTGGAGCAATATCTTTGAACAAAGCCAAAATCTGCATTTCCATTCGGGAAGCATTGGGAAAATAGGGGATCAGCGAAAATAAAAACAGCAAGGTAGCAGGCAAGGCCATAATCAGATTAAATGAAATAGCAGCTGCACGTTCATTTAATCCTATCCGATTTACTTGAATGATAAAAAATTTAACCACATCATATATGGGAAGTTGCTGAAATCCGGGAATAACCCATTGTTTACTCTTTCGAATCAGAAAAGCAATGCCTGGTGTTCGTAATAAGATGCGTAGCCATTTCATGGTTATGGCCTCTTTTTATTTTTTTGCTTTTCCTGGTAGCTATCCAGTGCGCGTTGATAGGCTACTGCATATTGCTGGTGTTCGGAATACGAATTACTAAAATGATGATACCCACTAAAATCACTCTTGGCTACAAAAAATAGGTAGTCAGTTGCAGGGGCACTCAAAACCCGGTCGATAGTTGCTGGTTGTGGCGTACAGATTGGGCCTGGCGGTAAACCAGTTCGCTGATAAGTATTATAAGGAGAAGAAACCGTTAAATACTTTTCATAAATGCGTGTTAAGGAAAAATCTTTGAGGGCAAATTTTATAGTAGGACAAGCCTGCAAAGGCATATTTTTTTGTAATCGATTTAAGTAAACACTGGCAATTAGCGATTGATCACTAGCAAAATTTGTTTCTTCTTCTACTATGGATGCCAATATATATATCTGCTGAGTGGTAAGTCCCCATTTTTGAGCCAATTGTAACCGATTGTTTTGCAACCAAAAACGCTCACTACCTTCTCGAATTTTAGAAAGAATCATAGGAAGCGAACTATTTTTGTAACATTCATAGGTATCCGGAATAATGGAAGTAAAGAATGAGCTACTATCTATTCCGAACTGACTCAAAGAATCGTTATTGGTAATAAAATCCATCACAGAAACTGAGTCGATCAGAAATTGACGGCTAATGAGTCGGGCAAAATCTTCCTTCAAGCGCAATTTGGTGATAATTAGTTTGGTTACTCCCTTTCTGCTATTTTTTAGCATCCGAGCAAACTGGAATAGGGTGGTCCCTTTTTTTACGGTGTATTTGCCTGGTTGAACAGTATTCCAATCTCCATAGAAATTATAGAAAATAGTAAAAATTTGCGGGACTTGTAAAATTGATTTTTGATCCAACTCTTCTAAAACCTTCTCTTTAGAAATAGGCTGTGATAAAGTAAACCCTTTTTCTTTATCAGAAAAATTGGTGGCAGGTACAGCAAAAATATAGAGCAAAAGCCCTAAAAGAATCACTAACAACAGCCCAAAAAGTTTTTGGAAACTTCTCATATGATCGAATGAATAAAAACCCCATCTGCATGGCAGACAGGGTTAACAAGTTACGAAAGATTTATTTATTTTTTAGGAGAATCCAACTTAGCAGGTGCAGCAGCAGGTGCGGTAGCCGGTGTATTGGCAGGTGCAGCAGGGGCTGTTTGCCCAGTTGGTACTTTTTGCAGAAGGGAGTCTTTATCGGAAGTTGCTCCTCCTTTCAGAAACAAGGTGGAGAAAATTGCCAATACTGCAATAATAGCAGCAAATATCCAGGTACCTTTTTCCAAGGTATCGGTTGTTTGCTTAACACCCATAAACTGATTACCAATTCCACCCACATTCCCTGATAAACCACCACCCTTTGGGTTCTGAATCAGGATGATAAATGCCAACACAGCGGAGGCTAAAACAATTAATACTAAAAATAAAATACTCATAATATCGCTTTAATTTGCTCGATTCGACCTGCAAAATAACTAGATTTTTCAGGAATTTGGAAACTTAATTTGGTAAATAACTGAATCGCCTGCTCCAGATGACCCTGTCGGAGCAAAACTTCCGCCATTGCCTCCGTTACAACTTCCTCTCTGCGAATGGAGTGAGAAGCGTCTTCTGATACTTTTTTCTCCATTTGACTCACTTCGGAAGATTTTTCTGATTGTTTTACTTGGCGAAGCCATTCGGTAAAACTCATTAATTTATGTGTTAAAACATCTTTAGGTAACTGTTTCAGGTTCAATTTTATACCTTGCGAAGCAAAATAATCTACTGTATGCATGGGTTCAGCCTGCTGATATTCTAATTGATCGCTTGGCTTCACTGGCTGTTGGAAAGAACTTAGCTGAGATTGCAGTAACTGGGTGAGTCTGCCAGGTACCGGTTCCGACTCCTTTTGGAAAGATTTTTCATCGGATTTAGGTGTAAAATCAGTAATACCGCCATCAATTTTCCGTAAAATCTCTTTTACTGCTTCAACGGTTGGAATTGTTATGGAATGTGAATTTTCTACCGGATCCGGTGGCGTATAAGGGATTTCCTCTACTGGGGATGTTTTTTCTCCTGGTAGGTTAACGGGAATCGGAATTACAGGCAGGGTTTCCTGTTCAGACAGTAAAAATTGTGGGACTGACTGTTCGTTATTCGATTGAATGGCTTCCTCTAACTGAAAGGCCCACCAACGGGGATTGCTATAAAAAAGGGTGGCACGAGCAGATTGTTCATTAGCCAGTGGATGGCCAACAGTATGGTAATGACAAGCCAACAAGCTTTGAGCAGGACCAAAATAAGGGAAATTACTTACTAACTTCTCGAGCGATAATCCTGCCATCTCGCCATTTTTCATTTGGCCAGTAAGGTGATATAATGCTTTTTCTTGTAGCAGGTTCATGAGCAGGGTAGGGGATTACCAGTTAGAAAAGATACGGTTAAAAATATCATCCGTAAGTGTTTTAACGGCTTCATCGGCAAGTTGGGCTTCGGCTACCGTAAAGGATTGACTAGCAGGATAATCAAAACTTCTGCTCACATCAAACTCTTCCAGTTTATTGGTTTTATTATTCCGCCAGGTCATATGAACAGAAATAGTTAAACGGTTGGTATTCGCCTGCAACGAGCTAACCCCAACGGTTTGACTACCATCATAGGTGGTTATTACTCCATTAATAACATAATCTGCTTCATCGTTGTTGGTGCGGGTTAATTTAGTAGCCGAAACAATCTTCTGTTGAATCTTATCAGTGAGTTTGGCGGCAAATTGTGGATTCACATACCGGGCTTTATTATCGATATATCCAATTTTGATGGTTTTAATTGAGGGATCAATTGAGGCATCATTAAATTTATAAATTCCGCAGCCAGAAGTTAAAAATAAAATACATGCAATTATTGCACCGATAAAACCTCGATGGAATGGCAAGTGTCTGATAATTGATAGGTGATTCAGATTTTTATTCTTCAATATCATATTCCTTTAATTTTCGGTATAGGGTTCTTTCACTAATACCCAAATCGGTGGAAGCATCTCTTCGCTTTCCTTTATGCTTTTTGAGTGCTTTTAAAATCAATTCTTTCTCTTTATCCATAATATTCAAAGATTCTTCCACTTCCACATGCTGATGAATATCATCTTCGTGTAACAATACAGGCTGATGTGAGATAGCAGCTGGACTAAGCATAGCTGGATTTGAATTCACATTAGTTACTAAGGTAGGTTCAGTGATCTGTTGCATTTCACCCATCAGTCGTTCCCTTGCTTCTTTGATGGCAGATCCTTGTAAAGTAGGGTTTTGCAAAATTTCAAGAAACATTTTCTTTATTTCTGTAACCTCTTTCTTCATATCGAAAAACAACTTGTATAATATCTCGCGTTCATTGGCAAATTCACCTGCAGTGCTGGCAGAGGAAGAGAGCATCGGTAAACGGGAAGTATTATTTTCTGGTAAAAATTTCTTCATCTCGGCACCTGAAATCAATTGATGTAAACTCAACACAGAAATCTGTTCGGCAATATTTTTTAATTCCCGAACATTACCCTGCCAATTGTGGTTTAATAAAAGATTCTTAGCCTCCTCATCCAATTGAACCGGCGCTGTTTTGTATCGTTCCGCAAAGTCAACTGCAAATTTTCGGAACAATAAACTGATATCCTCTTTCCGATCCCGCAGCGAAGGAACTCGAATGGGTACGGTACTTAATCGGTAATACAAATCTTCCCTGAATTTTCCGGTACGGGTAAAATCTAATAATTCCCGATTGGTAGCTGCAATTACGCGCACATCTGTTTTTTGCACTTTAGAAGAACCAACTCGAATGTATTCACCGGTTTCGAGTACGCGTAATAAACGGGCCTGCGTACCTAAAGGCATTTCACCAATTTCATCCATAAATATGGTGCCGCCATTTACTGTTTCAAAATACCCCTTTCTACTTTCAACGGCTCCAGTAAAAGCTCCTTTTTCGTGTCCGAACAACTCCGAATCAATGGTGCCTTCGGGTATTGCCCCACAGTTTACGGCAATAAAGGGGTTATGTTTTCGGGCCGATAGGGCATGAATGATTTGAGAGAAAACTTCTTTACCTACGCCACTTTCGCCTACAATCAATACTGTTAAATCGGTTGCAGCCACCTGAATGGCGGTGCTAAGGGCATGATTCAATGCTGGAGAATTTCCAATAATGCCAAACCGATTTTTTATACTTTGAATATCCATCTGAATAATTTAATCAAGCTATTTTTTCTCCTACCTGAATTCCCTTTAAGGTTCCGGAAGTGCATTCGGTAATATGAATGTGCACATAATCTCCTTTTTGGGTATTAGGCATTTTTGCAAAAATCACCATCTTATTATGGGTTGTTCTTCCCTGCCATTCGGCATCACTCTTCTTAGAATCTCCTTCAATCAATACTTCCCAAGTGCGGTTAACATCTTTTTGCATGCTTTCCAATGATTGTATTCGATGCAAATCAATGATTTCTTGCAGTCTTCTCTTTTTTTCTGGCTCCGGAACATCATCCTGATATCTTCTTTCGGCTAAAGTTCCCGGACGTTCACTATAGAAATACATATACGCCAAATCGTACCGGCATTGCAGCATTAGATCGAGTGTTTGCTGATGATCTTCTTCGGTTTCAGTGCAGAATCCTGCTATTATATCTGTACTGATACCACAATCAGGCATTACTTCGCGAATACGAGCAATCTTTGATAAATACCATTCCCGGGTATAGGTTCTGTTCATTAATTGCAAAATACGATTGCTACCACTTTGCACCGGAAGATGAATATACTTACAGATATTGGGATAGCGGCTCATCGTTTGTATTACTTCTTCTGTAATATCTTTTGGATGAGAGGTGCTGAAACGTACTCGCAACTTCGGTGAAATCAAAGCAACTTCGGCTAACAATTGCGCAAAAGTGATAGGAGTAGCCGTTGGTCCATCTACCCAGTGATAGCTATCTACATTCTGACCCAATAAGGTAACTTCTTTATATCCGGCTTCTACCAGTTGACGAGCTTCAGATAGGATAGAGGGTAAATCACGACTTCTTTCTCTGCCTCTCGTAAAGGGTACTACACAAAAGCTGCACATGTTGTTGCAGCCCCGCATGATTGAAATAAAAGCGGAAACCCCATTTGAGTTTAAGCGAAGGGGAGCAATATCCCCATAAGTCTCTTCCCTACTCAATAATACATTTACTGCCTTATTTCCTTCTTCTGCAGCCAAAATTAAATCGGGTAAGGTGCGATAAGCATCCGGACCAACCACCATATCTACTAATTTCTCTTCCTCCAGCAACTGCTCTTTTAGTCGCTCCGCCATGCAACCTAAAACACCAATCAAAACACCCGATCGGTGGTTTTTTACATGCCGCAAATGCATAAGCCTTTTGCGAATGGTTTGCTCTGCCTTATCTCGAATCGAACAGGTATTGAGTAAAATCAACTGTGCATCCTCCGGCTGTGCAATAGGTCCGTACCCCTCTTTCATCAACAATGAAGCAATCACTTCACTATCTGCAAAATTCATTGCACAACCATAACTCTCTATATAAAAGTGCTTGGAAAATGTTTGCTTTTCCTGGTTTATCAAAAATACCTCCCCCTGCCGGGCCTCATCATGTACTTGCTCTAGTGTAGCCGTTTTCATCCAATCCCTTAATTTTTACAAAAATAGTCAATTATTAATTAGAGTGTCAATTTGTCAGCATCAAAAAGACCAAACTGACTATAATTAAGTTATAATTATATAAATTACTACAATTAACCGATGTTTTTATTTGGAAGAACTATAAAAACCGAATTATTTTTGTGCCTTAACCCATAAATAAGCAATGAAAAACTTATTATTTTTCGTTTTTGTTAGTTTTGCAGGTATTCAATTTTCCTCTGCACAGGATAATGTAGTCACAAAATTGCGGTCGGAAACATCCAGAGAAATTAAAAAAGAGCAGGACACTACCCAATGGAACTGGAAAAAGGGGGGAGTTTTCAATATAAATGTTGCCCAAGGTTCGTTAAGTAACTGGGCTGCAGGAGGAGATAATTTTTCAATGACCCTCAATGCCTATTTTAACTATTTCACCTATTACAAAAAAGATCGGCATAATTGGGATAACAACCTTGATATTAATCTTGGGTACGTGCAAACCACTTCTGCTGGGAGCAGAAAGAACGATGATAGATTCGACATTTTAAGTAAGTATGGTTATAGAATGGATACAACCGGCAAATGGTTTTTATCGGCACTGTTCAATTTCCGTTCACAGTTTTTTGATGGATATACTTATACTAATAACATAGGATCATTTTCGTCTACCTTTTTATCGCCTGCTTACATTATTTTATCTGCGGGTTTTGATTATAAGCCAAACGATAAATTCTCTATGTTTATCTCTCCACTAACCTCCAGAACCACTTTGGTAATGAATAAAGCTTTATCGGATAAGGGTTCGTATGGGGTTCCTGTGGGCGGACATACTTTAAATGAAGTAGGTGCGTTTGCTTCTTTCAACTACAACAATGCTTTTTCAAAAAATCTCGTGTACAAGGCTCGTTTAGATTTGTTCTCTAATTACTTGAATAATCCAGGGAATGTAGATGTATTTATGACGAATCAGTTAACCATAAAAGTTGCGAAGAATTTTTCTGCAACGTATAGTCTCGACATGATTTATGATGATGATGTTCGGTTATTCGGCCCCGATAAAAAATCCCCCGGCTTACAGTTAAAAAGCTTGATAGGCTTGGGTTATATTAAGAGCTTGAACGTGAAAAAGCGTTTAATAAGCACACCCCGATAATAGACAGTTATAGCTAATTTTTAAGCAATTACCTGAATAGTATGTTTAATTTTATTGGAGAGATGCAATAGTTCAGACCGGTCGTTGTGTAAAATTGTTACATGCCCCATTTTTCTTCCGGGTTTTGTATTGCTTTTACCATAGATATGAACAAAGCAATGATCCATTGCAAGCACCTCCTCTAAACCTTGGTAAATAGCTGGCCCCTCATATCCAGATGCACCTACCAAATTTATCATAGCAGTTGGTAAAATTGGATCGGTATTACCTAGTGGATAATGGAGCATGATTCTCCAAAGCATATCAAACTGGCTGCTGTAATTTCCCTCAATGGAATGGTGTCCGCTGTTGTGAACGCGTGGTGCGGTTTCATTAACCCACACATCCTGTTGTTTATCTACCAGTAATTCGATGGCAAATAAACCAGCACTATTAAAGGATTGAACCACTTTAATGGCAATGGCTTCTGCTTTCCAATATATTTCGTCGGGTAAGATGGCTGGACTAATCTGATAATCTAACTGATTCAGATAGGGGTCCACGATCATTTCAACCGGAGGATAAATTACAATTTCCCCCGCATCATTACGAGCTACCAGCATTGACAATTCTCGATGAATATCAATTTTGGTTTCCAGAATAGCAGGTGCATCAAATGCTAAATTAACATCAGCGGGTTGCTCAATTACCTGAACACCCCTACCATCATAGCCTCCTTCACTCAATTTATGTACAGCTGGAAGTCGATGCAGATGTTCGGCCAAATCAGCTGCCTGGCCCGTTACAACATAAGCAGGTGTAGGAATCTGATGCAGTATATAAAATTCCTTTTGCGCAATTTTGCTTTTGATGGTTTTTATTACAGAAGGATGTGGAATTACCCTAACCCCTTCCGCCGCTAACTGCTCCAAGGCATCAACGTTAACCTTTTCAATTTCTATGGTTAATACATCCAAACCCTTACCAAAAGCATACACCTGATCAAAATCGGTAATATCGCCTTGTACAAAGTGGTTGCACAAATGAGCAGCCGGACAGTCGACACTCTTTTCCATAATAAAAGTTTCCACAGGATAATTGGCCGCAGCCTGTAATAACATTCTCCCTAATTGTCCACCCCCTAAAATGCCCGCTTTTATCATACCCATTTGTTTAATTCCATAATTGCCAATCTGTAAAATGCGAAGATAATCCGAACCCCCCAATCATTTCAACGTTAGCATTCAAATAAAAGTAATTAAAGATATAAAATATCTTATTGCACAATTTTTTAATAATATTTTACCAAACGAATCGTTCTAGTATGTGTAATTTTGCATCGATGAAGCGCATTTGGCCAGTCATATGTTTCCTTCTAAATTCCAATATCACCCAGGCACAAGCCTATGCTGTTAACTATTCGGGTAACCTAGAAAAAAGAGCTTTACCCTCTGTTGGCAAAGAAGAAGTACTAAAAAAAGAGTTTGCTGAAAAAAACCTTGCCTGGCCTGCCCGCCAACTGTATATCCGTAGTTTTAAATACGATAGTCAACTAGAAGTATGGGTTCGCAACAATCCCGCTGAACCATTTCAATTATTTAAAACCTACAAGGTTTGTACGCTTTCCGGAACTTTAGGACCAAAACGATTTGAAAATGATTACCAGGTACCCGAAGGTTTTTACTACATCAATGAATTTCGACCTCATAGTGAATTTCATATGGCTTTAGGTATTAATTATCCAAATGCTTCTGATGGCTTGCTGAGTGATTCTGTTAAGCCAGGGGGTGGGATATTTATCCATGGTAGCTGTGTAACCACCGGTTGCATACCTATAAAAGACCAACCGATGGAGGAGGTTTATTTGTTGGCGGCACAGGCGAGAGATTTGGGACAAGATTTTATTCCCGTCCATATTTTCCCCATTCGATTTCATACCCCCCGAAGCGAACAATATATGGCAAAAGCTACCCGAGATAACTTTGAATATCATCGATTTTCGGCCCGCTTACAGCAAGTATACGATTACTTTGAAAAAAATAAGAAAATACCCATTATTGGCATAAATCCCAAAGGGGAATACGTTGTATTCTAAGGTATTTTCCTTTTATCCATTTCCTCTTTCCTTTCTTGCATGGTTTCTATACCTTTATATTGACTTTAAGAATTTTCTTATCCCTGTTATTATTCATCAACATGAATGAACCAATCATACGAGTAAAAGACCTGCATAAAAAGTACGACGATTTTGAGGCAGTTCGAGGCATTAGTTTTGAAGTGATGGAGGGAGAAATATTTGGACTGCTGGGCCCTAATGGAGCCGGTAAATCCACCACCCTCGAAATCATTGAAACTTTACGAACCAAAACCTCTGGAGAAGTAATTGTAAAAGGTTTTAATTTAGATACCCAACCCAATGAAATTAAAAAAATTATTGGCGTTCAACTGCAAACCTCAGGATTTTATCCCAATCTAAACCTGATTGAACTGATCAACTTGTTTGCCGGATTGTATAATCAAACAGTAGATCCAATGGAATTACTGGATAAGGTAAATCTGCGAGACAAGAGCAAAGCAAAATATAAAGAAATGAGTGGCGGACAAAAACAACGTTTTTCCATAGCCACCACCTTAATCAACCAGCCACAAATCATTTTTCTAGATGAGCCCACCACCGGCTTAGACCCACAGGCACGCAGAAATTTATGGGAGCTGATACGCACAATTCGTGAGCAGGGCACTACTGTTATCATTACTACCCACTATATGGATGAAGCAGAAGTATTATGCGACCGTGTTGCCATTATTGATCAGGGTAAAATTATTGCATTAAATGCTCCGGGCAAATTGATTGACGAATTAGTTGAATCAGGCTTTGAAAAGCCGGGGGAAGTTAAAAAAGCAAATTTAGAAGATGTATTTATTCAACTAACCGGACATGTATTACGTGAAAATTAAATAAGCAAGTATGACAGAAGAACTGAAGTATCCCATTGGAAAATTTACCCCAATACCATTCGACGAACAAGCATTGGAACAATGTAAGTTAGAGATTGAACAACTACCCGAAAATTTAGAAAATGCATTACTAAATCTAGATGAGGCACAAATTCAAACGCCCTATCGGGAAGGTGGCTGGACGGTAAACCAATTGGTACATCATGTGGCGGATAGTCATATGAATGCTTTTATCCGAATTAAATTGGCATTAACAGAAGAAAATCCAACCTTAAAAGCATACGATGAAAATGCCTGGAGTTTATTTGACGACGTTCAAAAAGTGCCTGTGAATGTTTCAGTAACGCTTTTACATGCACTTCACACAAGATGGAGCACATTATTAAACGGACTAACCCCAGAGCATCTTACTAAAACAATTCATCACCCTGTAAGTGGCAGAGATATGAGTGTTTGGTTTTTAATCAGCTTGTATGCATGGCATGGTAAACACCACGTAGCACATATCACTGCATTAAGAACAAGAAAAAACTGGTAATGGAAAGAGACCTTACTTGGAAGAAGCTGGATTCTCATTACTTATACCAAAAAAACTGGCTAAATATTCGGGTGGATACCTGCGAAAAACCGGACGGAAATATTGTGTCTCCCTATTATGTGTATGAGTTTCCAGATTGGGTGAATGCGTTTGCAATTACTAAAAATCAGGAGATTGTTTTAGAGCGGCAGTATCGCCATGCCTTACAATATACCGGGCTCGAATTACCTGGTGGCTGTGTTGATGATGCCGATACCAGCAAAGAAATGGCCATAGCTCGAGAATTACTCGAAGAAACGGGCTATCAATTTGACCATTATGAGTTGCTGGGAGTAACTTCATCCAACCCTTCAACCAACAGCAACCTGATGTATATGTTTTTAGCTACCGGAGGTGAGAAAATACAGGAGCCAACACTAGACCCTGGTGAAGACATTGAAGTACAACTGGTTTCAATGGATGAATTGCTGCAACTTTTTAAAAGCAATGCATTTATACAATCGATGCACGTGCATACCATAGTAAAAGCCCTAGAAAAATTGGGGAAATTGCATTATTGATGGGAGGTTTTTATTGCATCTAATTCCCCTACCAGAAAAACACTTCCGCAAACCAAAATCAAATCATCCTTGGTTGCCTTCGACAAGGCAAATTCCAGGGCATCATTTACATTAGGAATTACCTCGCCGGATAAATGATACCCTTGGGCAATTTGTTGCAGTTGGTCTGCTGGCATTGCCCTCGGAATGAATGCTTGAGAAAAAATGTACGCTGCCGTTTTTGGCAATTGAGATAAAGCCCGGTTAACGTCTTTATCTTTTACCATACCGATAATAATATATAATTTCTGGAAGTGTATATAATTTAACTGCTGAACCAGTTGCCGAATGCCATCTTCATTATGGGCTACATCGGCTATTACACGAGGAGATTCCTGCAGGGTTTCCCATCTGCCATGTAAGCCGGTAGTGCTAACAACCTGTTGCAATGCTTGCTGTATTTGCTCGGGTTGAATAATCCATCCTTTTTGTTGTAATATTCGAATCGTACTTAGCACACAAAGGAGATTGTTTTGCTGATACATTCCAGGCAAATCCAATGAATACGCAATCAAATTACCCGTATTTGTTTCTCTTACCTGTATATTCAATTCATTCCCCAACTGCATCGAAACTACTTCCCATTCTCGCACAGCTAAATGAAAAAGCGAATTTGAATGGCTACCAGATACCTGCGTTACTACTTTCTCAAATAATGGATAGAGCGAAGCATCCATCTTTCCAATAACTACGGGTACCTCTTTTTTAATAATTCCCGCTTTTTCACCAGCAATAGCTTCTAAATTGTCTCCTAGCAGGTTCATGTGGTCCATGCCTATACTGGTAATCACACTAACCATAGGATGAATCACATTCGTACTATCCAATCGACCACCCAATCCAGTTTCAATAATGGCAATATCTACTTGCTCCTGCCTAAAGTAGTCGAAAGCCATGGCAACCGTTATTTCAAAAAAAGAGGGCTGAATAGCATCTATTGCGGGATCAATTTTTTGGGTAAAATCAATTACAAATTGTTCAGAACAAGGAATTCCATTAATACGAATTCGCTCACGAAAATCTTTGAGGTGCGGGGATGTATATAATCCGGTTTTGTAGCCGGCTTGTTGTAAAATAGCAGCGAGCATATGGCTAACCGATCCTTTTCCATTGGTTCCAGCAATATGGATGGTTTTTAACCCATCTTGTGGATTACCCAATCGCTCACACAATGCAAGCGTATTTACTAAGTCTGGTTTATACGCTGCGGCACCCAATCTACTAAACATGGGTAATTTTTCGTATAAATAAGTAAGGGTTTGAGAATAATTCATAACCTAAATGAAACAGCAAGTTAACCAATCGCCTTGATTCACTTTCAAAAAGCAAAAAAGGAATGACTTGTTACTTTTGAATTGAAAAATAAGGGGAAAAAACATCATACCCAAACCGAATAAGGGTGAGTAAAATAACGAATAAAAAAAGTTTGCGGATAAATTGATTCCCTTTGGCCAATGCCATTTTTGCTCCCAAAAATCCACCTAAGCCATTAGAAACCGACATGGGTATGGCAACCGACCAAAGTATCGATCCTTTTAAAACAAACAACAAAATAGAGCCAAGATTCGTGCATAAATTAATCACTTTAGCATGCGCACCGGCCCTAAGAAAATCCATGCCAAGAAAAGTTATAAAAGCCATAACCAGAAAACTGCCTGCTCCTGGGCCTATAAATCCATCATAAAATCCCAAAATGCAACAAATCAGCAATTTGGTAAGTTTTGAGGGCTGATTTTCTGAGTCGTTTTTTGTTTGCTGTCCCCATTTTTTTTGCGAATAAGTAAAAAAAGCTACACCAATTAATATAACCAGAATAATGGGCTTCATCCATTTATTTCCTACTACACTTAGTAATTCAGAACCGCCAAATGCACTCAGAAAAGCAATAACACACATCCACCACATATCTTTCCAATGAATGCGTACTTTCTTCAGATATTGAATAACCGCCATAGATGTACCGGTAAATGCAGGTATTTTTAAAGTTCCAATTACAGCTGCCACCGGAAACTGCGGTAAAATAATTAAACTAGCAGGGGTTTGAATTAAGCCACCACCTCCAGCAATTGCATCTACCCATCCGGCAAGAAAAGCAAATGAACACAATAAAATGATAGTATATAATGAAATATCCATGCTTAAAAAATAACTAAGGTAGAAAAGGAAGGAATTTTTTTAATCGGCTGTATTGAATGTTCGCCAGAATTAAACCAATAGTAACCCAAATACCACTGATCCAATGTTGCGGGGTAATTTTTTCACCTAAAAAAACAAGTGCTTCCCAAGAACTGATGATTGGGATGAGATTACCAAATAACACCGTTCTTCCTATACCAATTCTTTCCATAGCAGCATTCCAACATAAAAAAGAAATTACGGATGTGCCGGCACCGAGGTACAGAATAGTTCCCAATAAAGCGGGCGTCCATACAATAGCTGCAACCTGCTGTTTTTCTAACAACCAAGCCGGTAACAGCAACAAACTGCCGGCAGCAAAAACAGTAAACAAATAAGCGTAGGGAGAGATGTTAGGCGATTTTTTCCGAAACAAAATATTATACACTGCAAAACAAAAGGCACCTCCTAATATCCAAATATCCCCTTTAGAAAAATGAAAGTTGCGTAAATTATGCCAACTACCTCCAGAAAGTAACCAGAGAATTCCGGTTATACAAAATAACATACCCACTATTCGCAATCCACCGGGTTTTTCTTTCAAAAAGAAATACGCCAGCAAGGTACTCATGATAGGAGAGGAAGTGGTTCCTATTAATGCCAGATTAATAGCGGTGGTATGATGACCAGCCACATAAACCAAAGTATTGAAAAGCGTTATTCCAAATAAGGCAGCAAATAGTAGATTAGGAATATGTAATCGAATGATGGGTAGTTGGGTACGAAATTGTTTCCAAGCGATTGGGAATAAAATTAGAGTAGCTAACGACCATCGATAAAAAGCAAGCGTTATAGGGGAAATTTGCTTACTTACACCCCGAGCAATTACAAAGTTTCCACCCCATACGATAACGGCTATTAATGCGAGTAAAATGCCCAGAAATTCTTGAGAAATCGGAGCTTTTTTAAATGGTTGATTCACTACGTTATGATTTTACCTGACCCCCGGCAAAATCGAATTCGAAATTACCTTTTATACGTTCTAGTGATGGATTGAAATAACCAAACTTGAGCGAAGGAAATTCTTGTTGTATTTCGCGCATTATAGTTTTAACACCTATAATATTTCCCGTATCTGTAAGATTCATTTTTCCAAGGTACCAATCGGGGTCAATATTAAAATTTCTCCATTGAATCATTCGCAAACCCGTATCCAGAATGAAATTACGAAGCGCTTCATATTCTTCTTCTGTATCAGTTACGCCAGGGAAAACAAAATAATTAATACTCGACCAACCTCCTGCATCCCGCATAACCTGAAGGCTATGGCGAATATCTTCGAAAATATAGTTATTGGGCCGATAATACTTTTCGTATAAATGTTTTTGCACCGAATTAGTACTTACTCGAATACTGTTTAAGCCGGCTTCACACAATACCCGAACCGCTTCGGGATTACTGCCATTGGTGTTTATGTTGATACTTCCCCTTGGGGTGTGTTTTCTAATTTCGATAATTGCTTCCCGGATGGTTTCCCACATCAACAGCGGCTCACCCTCACATCCCTGACCAAAACTGATGATTGGAAAAGGTGCCTGCATCAGATGGGGAACAGTAAATTCAACAATTTCCTCCGCAGTGGGTTTAAAAGTAAGTCGGTCTTGCGTACTTACAATCGTTTCCTCAACTGGCTGAAAAGAGATGCAACCAATGCAATTAGCATTACAGGCAGGAGAGGAGGGAACCGGACATTCCCATCTGCCTAAAGATAAATTTCGGGCAGCAGGACAATGATAAGTATTACAGCAATTATTCATCAAATGCTGCACCAGTCGATTATTGGGATAAGCTGCCAGCATTCGATGCATGCCGGTATCAATGGCTTCGGAATCGTAACCAGCTGCTTCCTGACGAATATCTTTTTCTATCCGAGTGGCTGTAACATAGGTAATCTGATTCTTCCAGCCGGCAGCTGTATAACAAAACAACGGCAAAGTTGGTGCATCTTGGGCAGTTTCGTAAGCGGCCAAAAATAAACCGGTATAAGCAGGCGGGATAAATGCAGCTACAGCCCAACCTTTGGTACAGAGTCGCATGCTACCATCTTTTACATCAATTCCAATTCCCCTTCTACCGGGTAACTCATATAAATTTCCACCATCCGGTAAGGGAATCCAGCTCTCTTCTTCTACCGGATGGGCATCCCAGCCAGAACGACCAATGGCATATAAAGTTTCATCTTCAAAAATATTTCCATTGCCATCCGAATATAAAAGAAAGGGGGAAATAGGTAATTGCATGATGCAAAAGTAAAGGATATCGTTTAAATGCGATTCCTTTGGGTAAGGGAGCTAATTAAGAAAGAAATTGATGGCAATACTGATTTACTTCAGTTTCCTCCTCTTTGGTAGTAGCATTCTCAAGTTCCTTTTGAAAAATACGATTGTTTTTATAATCGATAGTTACCAATCCATCTTTAATGATTAACTGCTGAATTTGATCCCAAGGATAAAATTTTTGTGGAAAATGATTAAAGGTTATGCCGGATGAATCTAATCCGATTTCGATAGGAATTTGTGATTGTTTTTCAAAAACAGCCGCAATCAGATAAACAATAGCTATAAAAAAACCTTTAGGTATAAGAAACCAAGCCAAACCCGCAATTGCAATAGGCCACATGAGTTGAGGGAAACCATTAACTGATTTCCGGGTCAATTTAAAATAAGTGTATAGAAGCAGAAAAAAGATGATTAGAATGAGGGGTATTCTTTGAAGGGAAAGATGGGTAGCGGTATAAACAATAGCAACTAGTAAAGTAATGCCAATCAAAAATAAGCTTGCCAGATGGGCAGCTTTTCGTTCTTTATTTGCCAAAATCAAAACAAATGGATAATCAGGCTGCATAAATCAGGAATGATTATGAACCATAATATTACATAATCTCCACAAAATTCTGGCGCCTACATTGCTATCCCAGTCGGTTTGACCCAAACTTACTTCCACCAAATCGAACCCAATGAGTTTACGGCCCGATTGAGTAATTTTTTTAACGAGATAGAGAACTTGCTCCAATTCAAATCCTCCGGGTACGGGGGTTCCTGTGTTCGGACAATATTTTCTGTCTAACCCATCCACATCAAAACTCAAGTAAACCTGCTGTGGCAGATGATTGATAATTTCTTCAGCGATAGATTTCCAGGTTTCTCCCTCAAATTGGCGGTGTTGAATGGATTGATCTAAATAAGAAATAATTCTATAATTACTGTTGCAGATTTCCTGCCATTCTTCCTCAGAATAATCCCGAATGCCAGCCTGAACTAATTTAGTGATAGCAGGTATTTCTCTCAGGGCATTTCGCATAATAGAAGCATGTGAATATTGGAAACCTTCATATCCATCACGTAAATCGCAGTGGGCATCAATTTGTAAAACGCCAAAGTTGCCATACACTTCCGCCAGTGCTTTCATATATCCTAGAGGTGTACTATGGTCTCCACCCAGCAATACTACCAATTTCCCTTTTTGCAGTAATTCTTTGGTTTGGTTGTAAACCCATTCGTTCATGAGTATATTGCCTTCATTGATTTCCTTCAAACTCTTACACATGAATTTGTTCTGCGCTACTTCATCTCCTTTTGAAATGTAGTTGATATAGAGTTCAGCTTCCTTGCGAAGATAATCGCTTTTCATTAAAAGGCGCTTGTCTACCTCTTTCATAAAGAATCCTTTTTCCCACCCTCGGTTTCCATCTACATCAAAAATATCTACTTGTTTACTGGCTTTATAAATATGATCGGCAGCTCGAGAAGTTCCAGCGCCATAACTTACAGTTACTTCCCAGGGTACCGGCAAAATAATCAGTTGGGCTTCTTCTTCAGAAAATGGCAAGCCAAAAATGTTGTTCTGGGTATTCCCTACTGCATTGGGGTTAAAAGGGTAATGGTCGAACATGGTAATTGATATACAAAATCAGAAATGCAAAGTTAGCGGGTTTATGGAATAAATGATTCGAATTTTATAAATGAACAATACTAATTTTTATAAAACTTTTGTTACACGGTTACCAGATTGTAATAGGTAAGATTCCACAAAATACAATATATGGCCTTATGTTAATATAACGTAGGTTATCCCGACAAATATCCAAATTTGAAGTAACTTTGCATCGTAAAAATGCGTTATGAAGAAAACAAGTATTGCATTATTGGTATTGATAGCAGCAGCCATAGTTATTTTGATCAGCTATACGGGTGATTTAACTAGCTATGAAACCATTGCTTCAGCCAAAGAAAAACCCGGAAAATTTGTTAACCTGATTGCAAAAATCAATCACGACTTTCCGATGGAATATGATGCAGTAAAAAACCCCAATTACCTCAGTTTTGTAGCAGTGGATTCTTTGGGAAATAATATCAAAGTGGTTTATCATAACAATAAACCAACCGACATGGAAAAAAGTGAGCGGCTCGTTTTAAAAGGGAAAGTACAGAATGATCATTTTGAGTGTAAGGATATCCTGATGAAATGTCCCTCTAAATACAAAGATGCCCCTAATAAACAGGTGGTATCTTCAACTTTGTAATCGCTAGCCATCTGTTATTTTACGATAAGAAACTTTTTCATGAATTATATAGGCGAACACCTGTTACCCGGACAAATTGGTCATTTTTTTTCCTTATTGTTTTTGGTGAGTGCGGGTGTTGCTTCTGTCGCTTTTTTTATGGCGGCCAAAAAATCGGCCTTTAGTGCCGAATCGGATAGTTGGCAAAAAATAGCCCGCAAAGCATTTCTGGTAGAGACTTTTAGTGTACTGGCCCTATTTGGAACGCTTTATTATATTATCTCCCATCACTATTTCGAATACAAATATGCTTTTAACCACAGTGATAAAAGTTTACAGATTGAATATTTACTCAGTTGTTTTTGGGAGGGACAGGAAGGAAGTTTTATGCTTTGGTCTTTCTGGCATTGTGTACTAGGTTGGTTTTTTATTCGCAAAAAATCGATTTGGGAAAACGGCGTATTGGGGGTAATCAATCTGGCACAGTTTTGTTTGGCCACCATGTTGATTGGCTTGTATTTTTTCAATGCAAAAGTTGGCAGTAGTCCTTTTATTTTACTCCGTCACGATACCGTTGCCCCCATTTTTAGTAATCCCAATTATCTGCAAATGTTGGGGGATGGAAAGGGATTGAATACGCTTTTACAGAATTATTGGATGGTAATTCATCCGCCCATATTATTTCTGGGTTTTGCATCTACCATTATTCCTTTTGCGTTGGCCATTGCAGGCTTATTAAATAACAGGCACGAATGGACGGGCACAGCGCTATCTTGGGCTGGATTTTCGGCCGCTATATTGGGGTTAGGTGTAATGATGGGAGCTGCCTGGGCCTATGAAAGTTTATCATTTGGAGGTTATTGGGCCTGGGATCCGGTTGAAAATGCCTCATTGGTACCTTGGTTAACTTTAGTAGCAGGATTGCATACAAATTTGATTTATAAAAATAGTGGCTACTCACTTCGGCCTACCTATTTTTTCTACATTATTACTTTTTGTCTCATTTTATATTCCACTTTCCTTACCCGCAGTGGTATTTTGGGTGATACGTCGGTACATGCGTTTACCGATTTAGAAATGAATACCCAATTGCTATTGTTCCTTTTTGTTTTCTTAATTCCATCCCTTGTTTTATATGCTTTCCGATACCGCGGGATACCTTCTATTGCTAAGGAGGAAGACAGCTATAGCCGCGAATTTTGGCTATTTATTGGGTCATTGGTATTATTTTTAGCGGGCATCGTAATTATTGCCAAAACTTCTGTGCCTGTTTTCAATAAAGTATTTGGAACCAAGATTGCACCTCCTGAAGACACGGAATATGCCTATAATCAAATTCAGATTTTTGTGGCCATTATAATTGGTAGTTTATCGGCCATTACCCAATATCTGAAATATAAAACTACCCCCCGAGCCTATTTGGGGAAGCACATTTGGTTACCCACTGTTATAGCACTCGTAATAAGTATATCCATTAGTTTGTTGGGTGACATAAATTTTACCAAAAAAGGGATGGGCTTTCTATGGGCCATTCATGTAGCCATATTTGCAGCCGTGTATTCAGTGGTGGCTAATTTCTCTTATATCTGGCTGGTTTTAAAAGGAAAAATAAAGGCAGCTGGTGCATCTGTTGCGCATGTGGGTTTTGGATTGATGTTGGTAGGTATTTTAATTTCCTCCTCCAAAAAAACCGTGCTCAGTTGGAATACTACCGGAATAACCCCCCTCAGTGCCAACAGTAAAGGAAGTGCTGCAGGTGATCCGGCTGAAAATATTACTCTGTTTAAAGGACTTAAAACCGATATGGGTAAATTTTGGGTAACCTACCAGGGAGATAGTATGAACCCCCTTGATAGAAAGCGCTATTTTGATATTCACTTTACAGCCAAAAAGGGGCAGGAAAGTTTTAGTCTTTTCCCAGATGTTATCAAGCAGAATAAAGGTGGGGAGGGTTTTGCGGCTAATCCGGCTGCTAAGCATTACTGGAATAAAGATATTTTCGTTTACATTACTTCTTTTCAGGAGAATAATCAAACCGATACAAGCACTTTCCAACCCCGATCCATTAGGGTGGGTGACACATTGTTTTACAGTTCGGGCTGGATGCGCTTAGATTCGGTAAGTGTAAATCCTGCTAGCCGACAATCCCTTTATGGAAATGATGAAACGGCTGTGTTCTTGAACCTAACTTTGGAAGGCAAAAATGGCAGCCGTTATCCAGCCCATCCAGGAATGGCGCTCAAAGGAAATCAATGGCGCCCCATTGTTGATACCGTAGTTGCTCAAAGTGTGGCCATTACCTTTAACCGAGTTCTAGACGAGAAAAAGGGCTTGCTGGAAATTGGTGTAAAGCAAAGTGCCGCAATCACCAGTTTGCTAACCCTAAAAGTGTACGAATTTCCAATGATTAACCTGCTCTGGTTAGGTACCATTCTGATGGTAATAGGGTTTTTCTTATCGGTTTGGCAGAGAATTCGTTTCGGAAAAACAGGTCGCGCAGCCACTTCTTAACTATTTTTTTAGGTTACCTTTACGGCAGAGGCAGCATTAAGATTATTAAACCTGTCATTCTATTGTATGCATACCCTTATCCGAAAAATAGGTATCCCGGTTTGTATTCTACTGGCTGTTTTGGCCGGGAATAGAACGGCTGCACAAACGGGCAGTTTAGATACAGTTCGGGTATATGCCATCATTTCAGCTAATGGAGATACTATTCCTTATGGAGTTCTACCACCCGTATTTGTTTACACCAAATTAACAGCGAAACAAAAAGCATACTGGGCAGAGTGGACTCGCTTAAGGAATGCCGTTTATGTTACCTATCCATATGCAATGGCAGCCAGTAAAATAATGAATGAAATCAATGTGAAACTGGAGCATGTAACGAGTAAAAAAGAGAGAAGACAAATTATACATTCCCGCGAAAAGGAATTGAAAAAAGAATTTACAGATAAACTTACACAGCTTTCGGTTTATCAGGGAAAGGTTTTGATGAAACTCATCAATCGCCAAACGGGTAACAATTGTTACGAAATTATTGATGAATACAAGGGTTTTATGACAGCCGCATTTTGGCAGGGTGTAGCTTTTGTATTTGGGAGTAATTTAAAGCAATCGTACGACCCCCTAGGAAAAGACCGCGATATAGAAACAATTGTTCGCGATGTGCAAAGAATGTATGGTTTTAGTGGATAGTTTCGAGTGTGGGAGCAGAATGAAATCCTACCCTTTAAATCTCGCTAAAATGGGCAGACTATAATAATATGATCAAAAATAAATGAGGCAGAGAATTTACATAGACACTTCTGTAGTAGGTGGTTATTATGACGAAGAGTTCAAAGAGGCGACCATACAGTTATTTGAGCGGCTTGATAAAAATGAAGTTATTTTTGTAGTTTCTGACTTACTTGATCTCGAATTGATTAACGCACCCCAACTAGTAAGAGAACATTTGTTAAAATATTCAGCTGACAAATTTCAAAGAGTTGAACTAACAAAAGAAGCAGTAATACTTGCGGATACTTATATTGATGAAAAAGTTGTTGGAAGTAATAGTTTGGAAGATTGTCGTCACATAGCTTTAGCTACCATTCATAATGTGGACGTACTTGCGAGTTGGAACTTTAAACATATCGTAAACCTTGAAAGAATTAAGGGTTATAATTCAGTAAATGTAAGACTTGGATATTCAATGCTCGAAATTAGAAGCCCCAAAGATTTAGTAAATTATGGAAAAGACTAAACCAGAAAAACAGTTTGATGCTGTAAAAATGATGAGAGAAATTAGGGACAAAATCAGTGCTGAAACTCAAAATATGACTTTTGATGAATTGAAAGTTTATATTAAACAAAAATTGATTGATAATAAATCAAAACTTGTTGGAGAAAACTAAGAAAAGATAAATCCAATTTAACGAAATCCCTTGCTCATCGCATAGGGTGAAAAGGATAGTAACAATTGATTTTTGAGTGAATTAGGATTTTTTTTAGAACCTACCGTTAAATGAGCATCTGGGTTATAGGCACTTCGATGTTAATTATAAATACTCCATAAAACTACTTCTGGAAATCATCCTGGCTCCTAAAGAAGCTAAGTGGTCGGAGTAAACCTGGCAATCTATTATTTCCACTCCGTTTTTTTTCAGACCTTGAACATATTGAATAAAAGCATATTTGCTTGCATTGCTTACGCGGCTGAACATACTTTCACCACAGAAAACTTTGCCAATTCGAATGCCATATAATCCGCCCACCAATTCATTTTTTTGCCATACTTCGGCGCTGTGGGCCCAACCCATCTGATGAAGGGAACATAAAGCATCTATAAGCGTAGGATTGAGCCAGGTACCTTCTTGACCCGGGCGTGGTGAAACGCTGCATTGCAAGAGCACTTCTTTAAAGCATTGATTAATGGAAAAAGTAAAAGGAGGCTTTTTACAAATTTGTTGCATGCTTTTACTCACTTTCAATTCATTTGGAAAAAGAACAAAACGTGGATCAGGACTCCACCATAGGGGTAGATCATCGTTGTACCAAGGAAAAATTCCAGATTGATAGGCGAGTAGTAATCTTTGGGCATTGATATCGCCACCTATTGCCAATAACCCATCTTCCATTGCATCAGAAACCGGGGGAAACCAATGCTTTTCCGATAGGATATGTAAAGGCATGTTGATGAATAAAGCGATTCTTTGGATAATTATTCAGCCGATTCAATAGTTGCACCAATACCACGGTCGGTAATGGCATCACACATAGGCTTAAGTTTTTCGTAACTGCCATTCTTAACGGCATATTTACCCCGATTATGTATCAGCCAGGCACATTGTTCGGCTTGTTCATGCTCATGGCCACAAACTTCCATCAAGGTTTCAATAACCCATTCGAAGGTGTTTACTTCATCATTCCAAACTATTAGGTGATACCCGTGAGTAGCTTCCACTACCAGTTCTTCGGTAGATTCTTCTAAGGGATTATATGTAGGCATAGAAAATGGTATGGCACAAAATTAACGCTTACCCTCCGAAAAAAACTGTTTACAACTGCCCCTGCAAACAAAAATCCTCCCCCAAAAGCCCGCCTCTGGCGGGCGACACCTTACTAATCCGCACTTAACAAAAATCAGTCCCTGGGCTGACCCAAAAGCCCGCCTCTGGCGGGCGACACCTTACTAAAAAAGCCTCACAAAATGTGAGGCTTTTAAGTGGGAACACACGGGCTCGAACCGCGGACCCTCTGCTTGTAAGGCAGATGCTCTAAACCAACTGAGCTATGCTCCCTTTAAATGGACGGCAAAAATAAGGGTAGATTAGAACTTACCCAAAAAAATCTTTCTTTAATTTAACTGAACGGTGGGAAGTCGGTACTGCTGGCTATCGTAAACAAACAACTCTTCAATATGATATTGCCAATATTTACAGAGGGGAGATTTTTCTAAATAGGTTTCCACCTCTTCCCTCGTATTGGCATGAAAGGTAATCCAGCAGGTCATGCTCTCCATACTTACCGCATAGCTGTCAATTATGCTTTTGTTGATCAGGTAATTAATATAGGTTCTATGCGGGGGCACCAAGGTCATAAACTCCTCATCCATGGTGAAATGTATAATTGCTTGAAATTTTTTCATTACCCCGTTGGTTAGAAATGCATTTTAAATGTAGAATCCGGTAACTGCTTAAAATTAGTAAATGCTGGGAATATTACCGGTATTTTCCTGTTATAAGTTATTTAAAAGGTTCGGGGGTTGAAAATGCGCTATAAAATGGCATTTTGTTAATAGGCATTACTGTATGGCCATTCTTGCTATCCTGCCGCCTGATCCCGCTAAAAATATATAGTTTCCGGTTGGGGCTTTGCCCAAGGTATGAAAACCAGCTAATGAAATATTCTTCCAGGTATTACCTTTATCGGTTGAGATATCTACTCCGGAAGTTCCGCAGGCAATGAGGGATTTCTTGGAGATCCAGGCTACGCAGGAACGATAGCCGTGGGTGGTAGATTTAGGAATACGGAAAGGCACAGCGGATTGGGTGTTAACTAAAAAACAGGTATGTAGACTGTCTTTATCTCGGGCAAAATCTCCTCCCACAATAACGCCTATATGATTGTTTAACATGGCGATAGAATTGGCGCCGCGGCTAGATCCCAAAGTGGAAAATGGAATATCCTGGTTGAAATTAGAACCTACTCCAATTAGCCGGGAGCGTAATCCTCCAGTAACCACATAAAATTGAAATTTCGGGGTGGTTTTCAGTAACTGAATATTGCTTCCGCTAGAGGCGAAAAAAGCTTCCCCTGAATCGAGGCGAAGTGTGGGCTGCTGATCCCAGAAAGGGTTGCGTGACCAATGTTTGCCACCATCGCGGGTAGAGGCCAAAAATGCCTGGTTCTTTATTGGATCACCTACTACTATGCCGTTTTGGGCATCCACAAAATGCATGGCATCTAGAAACATATCGGGTGTTGAATCGGTAAATACAGGTTGCCAGTTGAGTCCGCCGTTATCTGTACGCAAAATTACCGCCGGTTCGGCAACAGCCATAATGAGGGCAGTTAAACTATCAAAAGCCACTATATCTCGGAAATCCCGTTTTTCATATCCCGCAACCTGCTGCCATCTCCATTGCAAACCTCCATCCGTTGAACGGCCGACAGTTCCCTTGCTACCACTTACCCAAACAATTTGGTCGGATACAACTTGTAAACCCCTAAAACTGCTCCCCAATGGGTTGGATGGCAAAGATTCGATTGTGTAGGTTTGTTGTGCCTTAACAATCAGCGGGGAACATAATATACCGAAAAAAAAGCAAATTGCCAAAAATTTTAGAAAGGAATTAATCATACAATAAAATTTTAAATAAATCTTGTAACAAATTGATTATTAATAATATAGTAGATATTTATCTATAGTATTTTTCCATTCCTGTACCTGAGTAAGTCGGGTTATTTTCGATAAAAAAGTCGGTATCGATAAATCAAACAATGCCTCGCTGTTGGAAACTCCGAGCAATTTATCCAAATGCATAGTGCCTGAAGGATTTGCCAAAGTTGGGTAAGGAGCCCAGGAAAAATCATTTGGATACAGATCCTTCAATATTTTCAAAACAATTAAACCCCAATATACTGGTTGAAAATGGGTTGTATCCGTTAAATAACAACGTACACCCTTGCATTCCTTTCCGGCCCAAAGGCCGGAATCAGGAGTAAAACGAACGGGTTCTAGAGATACTTCATCCAATGATAAGTCGTACAAGGTTTTCGCCACCCGGTTGCCATCCATCCACGGAGCTCCGAATTGCATAAATGGAAGTTCCGTGCCACGTCCCTCAGAAACATTAGTGGCTTCTAACAAGCATAAACCAGGATATAAAACCATGGCTTCAAATTGCTGAATAGCCGGAGAAGTGGCCACAAAGGGCGTTCCCCAATCTGGCTGAAATTGCGATCTTTCCCAGCCACTGCAGGCAATTACTTCTAAATCAACGCCAATCTGGTAAGTATCCTTAAAATACATGGCTAATTCACCAAGGCTGCAACTATGGCGAATGGGAATAGGCCATCTTCCGATAAAAGATGATTGCTCCGCCTCTAGTACTGGTCCCTCTGCCAATTCTAAAAGCCCAGAAATAGGATTGGGCCTATCCAGCACCACCAAGGGTTTTCCTGCAGCAGCGCAGGCTTCCATCAAATAACTGAGCGACCATAAATAGGTGTAAAAACGGGCACCCACATCCGGCACATCAAAAATGATGCGGTCTAAACCACGTAAATCTTCCAAATCAGGCGCAAAGGATTGCCGGTATAAACTCTTTACAGGTAACCCTGTTAGCCAATCTTTCCCATCCTCCATCGCTGCGCCATCAGCTCCTTGCACATCCAATCCATGTTCTGGAGAAAATAGTACCTGTATCGAAAATCCATGGCGTAACATGGCTTCTCTGGCAGGCGTTCCCTCCCGAGTTGTGGCGGCGTGATTGGTTAATAAACCCAGCGATTCGTTTTTCCAGCTTGGGTGTTGGGCTAAAATTCGGTCAACTCCAAAAGATACCTGCATCATTAAAATTACACACTAACCGGAAGAACCGGCGTAAAAAAGCACAACTCTTTTTTTAAAGCCTCCAATACATTGAATATGATGGGGCAACGCGCGTAATGCATACGGGTAGTAAAATAGCGGGCGGTAAATCCCGGTAAGTGTAGAGCCGGAAATTCCTGGCAACCGGCAAAACGGTCGGCATAAATGGTACAGGATAATTCCTCCAGAAATCGGCAGGGTATAGTATTCATAAGCATTCGCTGTCCGATTCCTTTTTCCAAGTTTTCGGCAACAAACTGGTCACTTTTTATACCCAAAACTTCCGCTACTCGATCGGCTTCCGGTTGGGTAACTTCAATCATCAACGTTTTACAGCAGTTGCCACATTTCCTGCAATCAATTTTAGGACTGATATCCGCCTGAAGAGTAAAAACCAAATTATCAATTTCGGCTGACGTTTGTGTGGCTAAGAATGATTGAAAATGATCATTTTCCTCCTCCTTTTGGTCTGCCAAAAGGGCGATCTGGTGCAAATCAGTCTCGATATGGGGATTTGGTGTAAGGATTGTTAAAAATAAGCGCAGAAATGCATAAAAATGCGGTGAAATCACCCAAAAAATAGTTTATCCACAAAAAAACCTGTTTTGTAGAAAATTAAACTTGGGCTAGCCGTTCAGGTGTTTAGATTTGTACCCCCCTGAAAACTGGAATAGTAATAATGAGTAAGTCTATGGCATCACCTGTAATCAATAATGAATATAATGAGGATTCAATTCGGTCGCTGGACTGGCGGGAACATATCCGGCTTCGTCCGGGCATGTATATCGGAAAAACAGGGGATGGATCCGCTCCGGATGATGGTATATATGTGTTGATAAAAGAAGTGTTGGATAACTGCATCGACGAATATACCATGGGCTATGGTAAACAGGTAGAGATTAGCATTACCGCTAAAACCGTATCCATCCGCGATTATGGGAGGGGCATCCCACTGGGAAAAGTAGTGGATGTGGTAAGTAAAATCAATACGGGTGCCAAATACGATAGCAAAGCTTTTCAGAAGAGTGTGGGATTAAATGGGGTAGGTACCAAAGCGGTAAACGCACTCAGTGAGCATTTTCGCGTTACCGCATATCGCGATGGCAAGCAAAAAACCGCTGAATTTGAGAAGGGGGTTTTGTTGAAAGACCATAAAGAGAGTAAGTCCGATGAGGCCAATGGTACCCTGGTTGAGTTTCTGCCCGATGAGCAAATATTCAAGCATTTCGACTACAAAAATGAATACATCGAAAACCAGCTTTGGAATTATTGTTTTTTAAATGCAGGTTTAAATATTCATTTTAATGGCAAGAAATATGTGAGTAAGAATGGACTCCTCGATCTATTGCAAAAGAAAACTTCTGCCGACGAATTGCGGTACCCTATCATCCACCTAAAAGGGGAGGATATCGAACTGGCCCTTTCACATAACAACGATTACGGGGAAGATATTTTTTCGTTTGTAAACGGACAATACACTACGCAGGGAGGAACACATCAGCAAGCATTTCGTGAGGCCTATGTGAAGGTAGTGCGCGACTTCTTTAAAAAAGATTATGAAGCCTCTGATATTCGCACCAGCATTGTAGCAGCCATTTCCGTTCGGGTGCAGGAGCCGGTTTTTGAAAGTCAAACCAAAACCAAATTAGGCTCGGTATCAGTTTTTGATGGTGGCCCATCCATGAAGAATTTTGTGATGGATTTTTTAGCGAAAGAGCTGGATAATTTTCTGCACCGCAATCCCTCTGTTGCTGAAGCACTGAAGAAAAGAATTGAGCAAAATGAGCGGGAAAGAAAAGAACTGGCAGGCATTAAAAAGTTGGCAAACGAAAGAGCCAAAAAAGCCAATCTGCACAACAAAAAATTACGCGACTGTCGGGTACATTTTAATGAAGAACCCCCCACTAAAAACAAAGAAGAGTTTGTTTTATTGCAAAATCAAACTACCCTCTTTATTACAGAAGGAGATAGTGCCAGTGGTAGCATAACCAAATCACGCAATGTAGATTACCAGGCGGTATTCAGTTTACGTGGAAAGCCACTGAATTCTTTCGGACTATCCAAAAAAGTAGTGTATGAGAATGAAGAGTTTAATCTGCTGCAACATGCGTTGAATATTGAGGATGGGCTAGAAGCGCTTAGATACAATCAAATTATCATAGCTACCGATGCCGATGTGGATGGGTCGCATATTCGGTTGTTGTTAATGACTTTCTTTCTGCAGTTTTTTCCAGATCTCGTTAAACACGAACACGTATATATTCTAGAAACACCCTTGTTTCGAGTAAGGAATAAGCAGGAAACGATTTATTGTTACGATGAAACGGAGAAAAGAGAAGCGGTAAAAAAATTAGGCAACAAACCCGAAATCACCCGATTCAAAGGATTGGGAGAGATTAGTCCGGAAGAGTTCGGAAAATTTATTGGCCCAGAAATGCGCAAGCAACTAGTAACCATCAATAATGAAGTGGGCATTTTTGATATTCTGGATTTTTATATGGGCAAAAATACCCCCGAGCGGCAGGAAAAAATTATTGATAACCTTCGCATAGAACTGGATATAGTAAACAATTAACGAAACATGAAACACCTAGTATTTGAAGAATTGAATGCGACTATTCTGCAGGAAGCCATTGCGCTGGATGAAAGCTTAGCTGGCACCATTTATATTATAAAGGATGATTATGCAACCGGTCCTTTAGCAGTCGAAAATAACGAAGCAACTCATCAGCAAAGAAAAGATTGGTGGCAAGAAGTTTTGAAAGGCTCTCCCTATGAAAACCAGATTGAATTGGTAAATGATCCCGAAACCATGCAATCCATTCAAGCTGCCCTGGAAGCTGAACCAGAAGAAGAACTCTGGATTTGGATGGGTCAGAACAGCCATGATGTTAGTGGATATTACTGGATTCTACCCTTTCTGAAACCTTTTGCAGGAAGAATCATGGTATTGTTTATGAATAATCTTCCTTTCATGAATGAAAAGGGTGGTATCTTTTATCCAACCCATTTGCATGAGATTCAGCCCAAAGAATTTTTGAAAGCCAAAAAACTAGCTCGACCCATAACCGGAAGTGAATGGGAAGTGGATCCCGATGAGTGGAATCGTTTATTATCACAGGAATCGATGGTTCGCTTTTTAGAAGGTGGCAAAAAACTAGTGCCTAAGTCCATAGATATGTATGATGCTGAAATTAAAAAATCCGTAACAGCAGAATGGCAGAAACTAGCTAAAATAACGGCGGGTTTGTTATCAAAAAACAAATCCGGATTAACGGATACCATTATTGCTTGGCGCTTGCGATTGATGGCGGAACTTAATGAGGTAGAATGGCAGGATGAGAAAAATAAAGGATGGAAGGAAACACAAATCCGATTGGCTAGTGCAAACAGCGAAGAGAATCCAGTATAAAATGAAAAAGCAAATCGACATTATACCGGTACCCATGAAAAGTGAAGATGCCCGTGGCCAAGTACACTTTTTTTCTACGGAGCGTTCTGGAGAATACATGGTATTTTATCGGAAAGCTGGTGCAATTGGGGCTAGGCATTATCACAAAGGCTCATCCGTAAATAAAAACCCAGAGCAATTTTTGTTGTTGAGTGGACAAGCAACCCTTAATTGGCGCGACCTGCAAACAGAAGAAACGGGCACTTATCAGCTGGTTGCTCCGGTGGAAGTGCATATCTACCCATGGATATGGCATGAAGTAGTGGCCGAAACAGATTTTGTGATGTTAGAATTAAATGCATTGGAGGAAGGACCTATAGATACATTTTACTTGGATAACTAAGAATGAGGATTCGTATATAGCAATTTATGGCAAAAGGAAAAGGAGATAGTAACGTATTTGAAAACGAAACCGGCGTACAAGGTCAGTATAAAAACTGGTTCTTGGATTATGCTTCGTATGTAATATTAGAAAGAGCGGTACCTGCCATGGAGGATGGGCTGAAGCCGGTGCAGCGCAGGATTCTGCATTCGATGAAAGACATGGATGATGGTCGCTTTAATAAGGTGGCCAATATCATTGGTCAGAGTATGCAATACCACCCCCATGGCGATGCCAGTATTGGTGATGCACTGGTAAATCTGGGACAAAAAGATTTACTGATAGAAACCCAGGGAAACTGGGGAGATGTAAGAACGGGAGACCAAGCAGCAGCGCCGCGTTATATTGAAGCCCGGTTATCGAAGTTTGCACTGGAAGTAGCTTTCAACCCAAAAACTACTCGCTGGCAACTAAGCTATGATGGAAGAAAGCAGGAGCCCATTACTTTGCCGATGAAATTCCCATTATTGTTAGCGCAGGGCGCGGATGGGATTGCGGTTGGATTATCTACTAAAATATTGCCCCATAATTTTTGTGAGCTGATTGAAGCCTCTATCAAATGCCTTCGGGGAAAAAAGTTTGAACTCTTTCCCGATTTTCAAACTGCCGGAATGATTGATGTTACTGCCTATCAGGATGGAAAGAGAGGGGGTAAAGTGAGGGTAAGGGCAAAAGTAGAAGAGTTGGATAAAAAAACACTGGTTATTAGGGATGTGCCTTATGGAGTTACCACCAATCAATTGATGGAGAGTATCACCAAAGCGAACGATCAGGGAAAAATAAAAATCAAAAAAGTAATCGACCTGAATGCCGCTGAAATTGAAATTCAGATTGAACTGGCACCAGGCATTTCACCTGATATTACCATTGATGCCTTGTATGCATTTACAGATTGCGAAGTAAGCATTTCGCCCAATGTTTGTGTGATCTATGACAATAAGCCACAGTTTATTACGGTTTCCGATTTACTCCGTTCATCTGCCAATAATACCCGGGATCTTTTAAAGCAGGAACTGGAAATAAAATTATCCGAACTGCAAGAAAAATGGCATTATACTTCGCTGGAAAAAATATTCTTCGAAGAAAAAATTTACAAAGAACTAGAACAAAAGCATGAGACTTGGGAAAAAGTGCTGGAAGCCATTGATAAAGCCTTTGTACCCTATAAGAAAAAACTGAAACGTGCAATAGAAAGAGAAGATTTATTGAAACTGACAGAGAAGCCCGTAAGAAGAATTTACCGCCTCGATATCAATGAACTGAATGAGCAGATTCTGGCGATAGAAAATGAAATCAAACAGGTTCAATTCGATCTGGAAAATCTCACCGATTATGCAGTACATTACTATGAAAACCTGTTAAAAAAATATGGTAAAGGCAGGGAAAGAAAAACCCTGCTCAAAGAGTTCGATACGATCCAGGTGAAGCAGGTAGCCATTGCAAATACGAAACTCTACATCAATCGCGCTGAAGGATTTATTGGTACCGGATTAAAGAAGGATGAATTTTTTTGCGAATGTTCTGATTACGACGACATCATCGCATTTACCAAATCGGGAACGATGAAAGTGGTAAAAGTAGCCGACAAAGTATTTATCGGTAAGGATATTCTTTATGCGGCAGTTTTTCAGAAAAACGATGAGCGTACCACTTACAATATGATTTATGTGGATGGTAAAACCGGCATCAGTTTTGCCAAACGATTCAATGTTACTGGCATTACGCGCGAAAAAGAATACGATTTAACCAAAGGGGCTGAGCGCTCTCGGGTACATTATTTTTCGGCAAATCCTAATGGGGAAGCAGAATCTGTTCGAATAGTATTGAGCCCTACCTCAACCGCCCGCATTAAGGAGTTTGATTTCTTTTTCGAGGAATTGGAAATTAAGGGAAGAAGTAGCATCGGTAATCAGGTTACTAAATTCAGTGTTAAGTCGATTCGAATGAAGGAAGCCGGAAAAAGTACACTGGCAGGAAGAAAACTGTGGTTCGACGACAAATTTGGTCGGTTAAATACCGAAGGAAAAGGTAAGTATCTGGGTAGTTTTGAAGATGAAAAAATAGTTGTGTTTAGCAAGAATGGCACTTATGAGATAACGGATACTGAAATGAACCAACGCTTTGATTCAGAAAATATCGTTTTAATAGAAAAATATCAGCCCGAGCAGGTGATTGCAGCGGTGTACCTCGATCAGGATAAAAAGCAATTCAACGTAAAACGTTTTTTAATTGAAACGAGTACCCTTAAAACTCCTTTCAGTTTTATTAAAGAGGGAGCTGGCAATTATCTGGTGGCTGTTTCTACGCAAGTGGAGCCCTTATTGATTGTATCTACCGGAAAGGGGCAACAAGTGCGCAAAGCCACTTTTAAAGTTGCGAAAATGGTAGAAGTTACCGGTTGGAAAGCCGTGGGCACCAAGCTTACCGAATTCCATAAAAGTATTGAGATGAGTTGGAATCAGCCTGCGAATACTGATAACCAGCAACCGGAATTATTCGAATAGTTATGGGGTTAACTAATTATGGGGTGGGGGTTTTCTTTTTCTTCCGAAAACGAAGAATAGCCGTTTTATTTAGGTCGCTGTTTAGGAAAATTTCATACCGAACTTTTCCATCCCACAAAACCAATAGAGCCGAATTTGGGGGGAAATTACCCAGATTATGGGCAAACATCGCTAACTCGTTATAGGCTAAAGAAGTGTCTACCCTGATATTTAGTTTTATCGCAGCAATATCCAACATTGACTTTTCTATAACCATACGATTATTTAGTAAAAGTGAAATGGAATCGCCATCTACCTGTCCATTATCGTATAATTCTAAACGCAGTTCATCATTTTCAACTTCCAGCAACTTAGCTACATCCTGTTCTCGATCACGATTCGTTAAAACGATTGCCAGTCGCTCGGTTGAAGGCGGAAGTAAAGGAGCAATCACCAACGCCGGAGCAGTAACAACTTTGGGAGGAGTAGGCGCTACGGGCACTATAGCTGGAGGGGGAGGAGTAACAGGTACATTTTTAAATACCTGAACTCGCTTTTCCTTAGGAGCTTCTATTATTTCAGGCTCCTTTACCAGCGGAAGGGTATCATTGGATTTAACCAGCTTGAAGCTTATATCGGGTACCATGTACCGATATTGCGCATTACTTACCAATAAACCTTGCAGTGAAGATTCAGCCTTAGAAGCTACTAACTTAAAGTAACCCTGCATTTGAATAAAAAAACCCCTGGAAGCACTCATCGACTGATAATAAACTACCGGAAATGGATTTAAGTGTACGGTTCTTACTGATTTATCAAATTGTCCCCGTATGGGAACCGTTAAAATACTGTCCTTAAAATAATAGATAAATTCCCCCCAAACTCGGGTTCCTTGTTGACGCAAAATAAGTTCGGATAGATAACTATTGCACTGCCGGGGATATTGAACAATACCCACCCCATACCAGTGCCCATTCACTTGTTGCGAAAAAGCAGGAGAATGCGAAAAAATTAAAACCAAAAAAAGCCAACCGGTTAGACGCATGCAGCAGGAATTTTCCGGATAAAAGATATTGGGTTAAACAATGAAATTAAAACCCTAAATTACTGCAAAGCCATCATTTGCAATAGATAACTAAGTTAAAAATGCTTGCTGTGAACAAGTTATTCAATTCAAAAAAGATAGTAACAAGCTGCTATAACGCTTCTCCATTTCATCCGTTAAGTATTGTACCTTTGTAAAATAATTTATATACATGCAAGAGGAGACCCTGCAGGCCGGGCAATACCATTTGTTACCCGTTCAGCGAAAAACCGATTTTGGTTTTTATCTAGATGATGGTCGGGAGGGCATTTTATTACCCAAACGCTTTGCACCCCGCAATCTGAGGGTGGGAGACGAGCTGAAAGTATTTGTTTACCACGATTCCGAAAACCGCCTGATTGCCACCACACAAACACCTAAAGCATTAGTGGGCGACATTGCGCTGATGGAAGTAGTATCCATTACTCAGCAAGGGGCTTTTTTAGATTGGGGTTTGATGAAAGACCTGTTTGTTCCGCAATCGAAGCAGTTAGGCATTATGCGGAAAGGAGGAAAATACTTGGTTAAATTGTATATCGACGAGCAAACGGGGCGGGTGGCGGCTACAGAAAAAATCGAGTCGCTGTTGAATAATATGCCTTTTCCACTTAAGGAACTGGACATAGTAGATTTAATAGCGTACCGAGCATCCGAATTAGGGTGGGTGATGATTATCAATTACCAGTTTACAGGCATCTTGCACAGCAGTGAAATATTTACCCAAATACAGAAAGGCGATCATTTTACTGGATTCATTAAGAAAATCAGGCCTGATGAAAAAATTGATGTGGTATTGGGAAAGCCCGGCTTTGCGAAAGTGGAAGATGAAACCGAGAAGATAGTGCGCTTGTTGAAAGAAAATAATGGGTATCTACCATTCAACGATAAATCTACACCCGAAGGCATTTATGAATATTTTGGGATGAGCAAGAAAACCTTTAAAATGACTACTGGTCATTTATACAAACAACAGATCATCAGTTTTACCAAAACCGGCATACAATTAGTAAACCCCGAGGGCGAAACCCTTGCCTAATCAATATATATGAAAACTAAATCAGTATATATACTTTCGGCTGTTAGAACTCCTATTGGAAGTTTTGGCGGACAGCTCAAATCATTATCCGCTACCCAACTGGGTGCTGCAGCGGTAAAAGCGGCCTGTGAAAAAGCGGGCATCGATCTGTCGCAGGTAGATGAATTGATTATGGGGTCGGTGTTGCAGGCGGGGTTAGGACAAGCACCTGCCAGGCAATGTTCTAAATTTGCAGGATTACCCGATACCGTTCGGGCAACAACGGTGAATAAGGTTTGTGCCAGTGGAATGAAAGCCATTTCCATGGCGGCTCAAAGTATTTTATTGGGTGATGCGGAAGTAGTGGTAGCAGGCGGGATGGAGAGTATGAGCAATGTACCGTTTTATCATGCAAATACCCGCTGGGGAAATAAGTACGGGGCTACAACCTTGGCTGATGGATTACAGTTGGATGGATTAACCGATGTGTATCATCAATACCCCATGGGCAATGCAGCCGAATTGTGTGCTACCAAATATGGGATTGGAAGAACGGAGCAGGATGCGTATGCTATAGAAAGTTATAGAAGAAGTAAACAAGCAACTGAATCCGGTTTGTTTGCTGCTGAAATTGTTCCCATAGAAATACCGCAAAAAAAGGGTGGGTCTGTTTTTATACACAAAGATGAGGAACCCTTTCAGGTAGATTTTACTAAGATACCCCAATTAAAACCGGCATTTGATAAGAATGGCACTATTACGGCAGCCAATGCTTCTACCATGAATGATGGTGCTGCGGCGCTGGTATTAATGGATGGTGAAAAGGCGGAATCGTTGGGGTTACAACCGCTGGCCATTTTACGCAGCTATGCCGATGCAGAACAGGCACCGGAATGGTTTACCACTTCTCCGGCAGTGGCCCTGCCGATGGCATTAAAAAAAGCCAATCTAACCATGGAGGATATCAGTTATTTTGAGATCAATGAAGCATTCTCAGTAGTTGCATTAGCCAATCAGCAATTGTTGAATATTAATCCTTCTCAATTAAATGCCCGGGGTGGTGCTGTATCCTTAGGGCATCCCCTTGGATGTAGTGGTGCCAGAATTATGGTAACGCTGATTCACCAATTGCAACAAGAAAATAAGCGCTACGGAGCAGCTGCTATTTGCAATGGGGGAGGAGGTGCTAGTGCCATGGTTATCGAAAATCCCAGCGCTGGATAATATGATTCAAATTGCACCCTTCCTTTCTTCGGAAGCCGATTTATTGGCTGATATCAGTCGCACCACATTTGCAGAAACCTTTGCACCGGTAAACACGCTAGAAGATATTGCAATATTTATGAAGCAGCAGTTTACTGCTAATCTACTGAAGTCTGAAATGGGTAAACCGGGCTATCTGCATCTACTCGCCAGTTACAATGGGGCTCCGGCAGGGTATCTGTTTTTAAAGAAGCAAACCCACCCCCTTTTAAATCAGGCAGCTGCCCTTGAAATCAGTCGCATATATTGTTTACAAGCATTTCAAGGTAAGGGAGTTGGCAAAGCAATGATGGAATATGCCTTGCAGTTTGCACAGGAAAATGGTTTGCCCACTGTTTGGCTGGGGGTATGGAAAGAAAATGCAAAAGCCCTGGCATTTTATACCAGTTTTGGCTTTCGCATTTTTGGAGATACTGATTTTATATTGGGAAATGATTTACAAAAAGATTGGCTAATGTGTAAAGTGATTCAGTGCAAATTAATTGGATAAAGCAAACTCCGTTTTAATGGTTCTCCTAAATTCAATTACTTCCGGAGAGATCTTAAATCCCCTTCCTCCATATCCTTTATTATAGGTTTCTATTCGGTCGAAAGATGAATATCCTGCATCATTGGGATTTGAGTTATCATTAGATATAAAAAGTAATTTACCCAATTTTACATTGGCTCTTGCAGAAAGCTTATTAGCAGATTTCAATGCATCATCATATGCCAGCAAATCGGCTTCTCTAAACAGACTATCCGCCTTAGAATGGTTAAACTGAATTTGGGAAATACTATTGATTTTTGTTTCCAATAACTTGCCTGTTACTTCAGTAAATTTTGAAATATCATTTAAAACGAAGTCGATAGTTTGCTGTGCCTGATAGCCAACAAACTTATCCCTATTACTTACGTATTGATAAGCCTTATTGGCGGAGATGCTGCTTGTTTTTATATCTTGGTTTTTATTTCCATATTTCTCTAAAATCAGTTGAACGCTATCCACTGTTTGCTGTGTTAACCTAACAGCATCTACCATCCGGGGTTGCGTAAAAGAAATTGCAATGGTTAAAATTACCTGGTCAGGCATCACACGAATTTTACCCTCTCCGGATACCCGAATGGAGTTAGCATGGGGAGTTTCTGAACAGGAGGTGAATAGAAATAGCAAAAGGGGAATGACCAATTTCATACAGTAGGTTTTAATAATGAGGTAATAAAAAGATGCTCTCCAGTTTCTACTGAATACGGGTTTCAGAAAAAGGGGTATCGTTAATTCTACTGATAAATGAATGAGGCTAATTCCACATAGTATTATCTACAAATTCTTTTTTTAACAAAATTTAACAAAACTTATCAGACTAACTAGGTGGGGTTGTTATTATTTGCTAAGAATCACTTGAGAATATGCATACTACTATTTCCAATCCCTGGTTACTTCCTCTGGAGTAAGAACAGGAATTTCTGCACGTGCAAAATCTCTAGGGTTACGGGTAACCAAGCCATCTAAATTTTCAATCGAATAGGCTGTAATTAATTGGAGTGCATCTTCGAAGTCTTTATGTTTCGATTTCAGTCCTTTTTTGATAATATCCTGATCAATAGGCACAACCTGAATAAAATCCAATAAATTATATAAAATCTCTCGCAACTCTTTTTCTGCAAGGTATTTCTTTAACAAATAATAGGTGGTGGCCATCGAATGGGAGGAAGTATAGAGACGTACTTTCTTTTCTTCGGCTTTCGAGAATATTTGGATGGCAAATGCTGAGAAAGGTCTTCTGTCGGCAATCAAATCGACTAAAATATTAGTATCAATAAATAATTTCCTCATACATGCTTTTTCTCATAATAATTTTGCAAAGTTTTTTTCTCATCAAAATGCTTCGGAAGTTTAACTGCTCCAACAATTTTCTTCAATTTGGGTGAAATAGTAGCTGTTTGGGAATCGTTCCGGGTGACCTGTTCTAAATAGCTTTCTACTAGGTCGGAAAGACTTCTACCAGTTTGTTTTGCATATTGTTTTGCCCGCACGATGATATCTTTTTCTATAGTTAATGTAAGTTTAGTAATCATTACACGTGTATTTATTACAAATATACGTGTAATGATTGTATTTCATAAATACAATCAGGTGGTAAATTAAGCAATCAATAGACTTTGCAAATACTATCTAGAGGGATTAGGGGATAAAACAACCAGAAATCGGGTATAAATACCTATTATGTAATTGAATCTAAGGAGTGTAGCAATTAATTATTACCAGTAACTAAATTACCGTTTCCACAGGAATAGGAGTTACTAGGTATCGGATTACCGCAAATAGATAAGTTCAAGGATCCCATATTATTTGGAAAAGTAGCACCACCCGATTGAATACTCACATTGCTGGCTTGGATGTTTAATTTGGCTGCTAAACTGTTTAACTCGAATAAAGGACGGGCCACCCAAGAACTGCCGATCCAGATTTTTGAATTGTCGAAATTAATAGTTTTTAGTCCATTTATAGTAATCGTTCGGGTGGTATTGGCGGTAGTAGATTTCCAGCTGAATAAGCCGCTGTTATAGTATTGTTGAGCTTCCATACCTTTTACCAATATATTTTCAAGGGTGTGAGAAGAATTGGGTTCACTACCCCAACCCAACTGAAACGGGGCTCCATTTCTATGTGCGAGAATGGTTACATTTTTTACTGTAAGGTTCCCATACAATTTTATGGCATCATCCGTAACGTCAAAGGTACTATTGGTTAAAGATGATCCAGATCCAGCACAAAAACCATCACAATTGCTGATACTTTCTTCGGTTCTTTGTTCAATAAAATAAACATTATCAACTTGAATCGGAGCAACAAAAGAGGTGATGTTGTAGGTGCGGGCATTGCGAAGAGTAAGGGTACTCACTTTTATAGTATCACCCGCTGGTAGGTACATGCAAGAAATAGCGCCATATTTCCATTTCAGGCAATCCGAAGCCCTGTCGTCACCCGTTGTTTTATTACAATCAGGCGAATTGTCCAGTTTATTCGGTCCGCGTGCCCAAGCAACTGTATTGGTACCAAAAATGATCGAAGTATTTCTGTCTTCTCCTTTAATATTAATTCCATTGAGCAATCTAAATCCACCAGTTACTGTAACATTTGCAGCAATCACAATCGTTTTTACCTCTGCCGGAGGCTGAAAATAAAATGACTCAATATCATCATCACCTCCCCAATTAACAGAATTTGTAATTCGTAGCGTTCCGGATAAAGCATCCCAGCTGGCTTTTCCCGATAAACCACGATCGATAAACCACTGAGGCAAGCTAACGCCCGAATCTTTCGAAGTACAACCCATCATTTGAAAAACTAGCCACGATAATAATGCCAGCTTTCCTATTGAAAAAGCCACAATAAGTGCAAAAGTTTGTTTCATAAAATAAGCCAATCAATTTTTCACATAGAGAAGAAAAATGGGAGATACGTTGCCTGAAACTTTACCAAAAGGAAGCTAATTTCATTGCAAAAAATCCCTGTCAATAATTAATAAGCTGGTACATTCATTGGTAACTGATTGATGAAAACTCAGGTTATCTGATACTACATAGGTATCACATTTGCAAAGCACTACTTTTTCATCTGAACTTAGCTCACAGATAAAAGACACTTCCAGACAATGCACAACATGCCCCTTCTGGCACCAGTATTCTGCCAAATAAATAGAAGGATACTTCACCTTTCGGACTCATAAACCATTCCACTGCTGGGTCTGAAATAGGTGGAACCCGAAATACAGGTTAGGTAATTTTAAATATTGGCCCAGTTAATGGTTTGGATGAGGAGGGAAAACACATAATTTGGTAAGCAAAGGATGAATAAAACATAAATAAATTACAATTTACCTAGCACATATTTGTTACGCCCAAAATACACTACTGTAAATAATAACAATGCTACACCAACCAAAATATCCAGCCACATTACCATTTGTAACAGCGAATTGATATTCCCCATAAAATAATTTAAACCAATAAAAGAGAAAATACTGATCAGTCCTACTATAGAAGCAGGTAAATAATTTTTCTTCTTAATTGCGGCGTAGATTAAACCAAATCCAATCATTCCAAACAAAAATGCCCAGTACCGCAATTGTTGTTGCATATGTTGGTTAGAAATGCTCTCACCATAGGCATTCAGCATCCGATTGTTCAGGAACCATAAACTAAAAGGTATTAATTGAACTAAACCAGTTAATATTAATATGATTCTATAAAGTAATTCCATGTAGCAATTTTATGTGAGAGAATACTAAAAAATGAAGAACACTTACTTCAATAAGTATTGAAAAAAAATTAAAAATAATAGAAATATTGTACGTAAAAAACTAACAAATACCCTGCACACTTTCACGAAACAGAACGTATGTATTATGTGTAGCAAATACAATTTAACCCAATTATTTCAAAATAAAATACCTTTCAGGCTTCGTTTTAGTTCGTCCAACGATTTTTCTGGCTTCTAAATCAAGTTTTACTGTTTCACCATACCATTGAACACCTCCTTCGAAATTATCCTTTACACGAGCAAACAGTGCCTCCATAAGCTCTGTATGAGTAAGTTCAGCATTAGATAAAATGTGTAATAAATTTTCACGAATAAATGTATACTTAGCCAGCGAAATTTTCTTATTAGTTTTCCCTGGTATTGGATGTAAAGATTGGATTTGTTCCGGTTTCATAAACTAAGTGATTGTAAAAAAACACAGTTCAATATCTACTTGGTTTAACTATTTTATTTAATAAGTGAATGGAGTGAATGGTTTTTTCTTGTTTACTTTTTATAAACAGACTTCCCTTCTTTAATGGTTTCCAAAACCTGTATTTCCTTAATTTCCATAACAGGTACCTTAACCGGATTTTTATCCAATATTACCATATCAGCTAATTTACCTACTTGTAATGTACCTTTTGAATTTTCTTCAAAATATTCGTATGCCCCATTAATGGTTAATGCCTTTAATCCTTGATAGGGGGTTATCCGCTCTGCTTCACCCACCACTACACCATTACGAGATAGCCGGTTAACAGATGTCCATAACAAGAATAGCTGATCCATGGGGGTAACAGCCCCGTCGGTATGGTTGGTAAAGGTGATTCCGTTATTCATAGCAGATTTCATAGGACTAAGAAAATCAGCCCTTTCTTTACCCAAATTGGCCAAATGAATATCGCCCCAATAAAAAGTATGATTAGTAAAAAAGGAGGGTACCATATTGTACTTTTTATACAGTGCTAATTGGTCTGGACGCATAATTTGTGAATGGATAATAATGGTTCTCCGGTTATTACCCGTATCGTTTAGTTGCTTGATAGCATTTTCATGCCCTTTCAGCATCATGTCTACCGAGGCATCTCCATTACAATGCGAATATACCTGCACATTATTTTTATAACAGGCCAACATCAACCCATTCACCTGATCTTGCGTTAGGTTCGGAAATCCTTTGCAATCCTTCGCACAACCCGGTACTGGAGTTAAATAGGGTTTGGTAAGAAAAGCGGTTTTACCTTGGGGCGAACCATCTACCGCCATTTTTAAGCCACAAAATTTAAGGTGATTATTAAATACCCCCCAAGTAATCTTTCCAGTTCCTAATACTTCATTGGCAATCAAAAAAGCAGGTGCTGCTTCAATATCTAAATACAATTGATTACTCGCAGCTGCTTTTTCTAGTAGTGGCAACTTTTCGCCCATCAGCAAATGCTCAGCAGCCGTAGTTACCCCACAACTCGCGTAATATTTTTGTGCCGCTTGCAGCTTTTTAAATTCTTGTTCATCTGATAAAGACCTTTTTGTTAAGGGTGTAAATGGCGCCATTGCCATTTCCTGCACTAACCCTTCTAGTTCTTTACTGCCCTTTTTACGAATAAAAGTGCCCCCCACTGGATCAGTGGTGGAAGCTGATATCCCCATCAATTGGAAAGCCTTGGTGTTGGCTACCAACATATGACTTGAGGTATGCATCAAAATCACAGGATTAGTAGGAAATTCCTTATCAAGCTCAGCAGCCGTAGGATGTCTTTTTTCTTGTAAAAAATCCTGGTCATATCCCCAGCCAACCAATAAATCGGTATCATTAAAATTCTGCTGCTGCTTTAATTCTTTTAAAGCAGCAATAATATCAGGAATAGAAGCTACTTTTCCAACGGGGGCCGGACTTAGATTCGCTTGCACAGTAGCATCTGCTACGGTTAAAATATGACTATGTCCATCAATAAATCCGGGCAATAAGGTTTTCCCTTGCAGATCATTCATTTGCGTGTTTGCGCCTTTCAATTTATCAGCTTCTGCTTTGGTTCCGGCTAAAATAATTTTGCCATTTTTAACAGCTACCGCTTCTACATACTGTGCCTCATTTCCTTCCATGGTAAGGATGTCGCCGCCAAAATAAATTATATCAGCAGCGAAGTCAGTTTTAGCAGAGGGCTGATTGCAACTTGCAAAACCAACTAACAGAAGTGCAAAGAGAATGGAATTAGTTTTTAGCATAAATAATTTTTGTGAGTGTATTATTTAAAGATTAGGGTAATTCATCGTTTTTTGATACGCAAACTAAAAATATGGACTTTAAGATAAATATACTTGAATTTTTGATTACATTTTATATATCTTAGATTTTAAATTTATATATTTTTATTTTTCGGAAAAAATCAATTCCCAAACCTTTTCATTATAATTATCTTTAGAGATACCGGTCAATTTTTTAAGGGTTTGATAGTACTTTTGATTGCCTGTTTCAACTGGACCAACCGTTAACAATTCCCAAACTCCGGAAAAACCTTTCTCCTTTTCAATCTTTTTTATTAATAAGGCATTTACAATATAGTCGGCGTTATTTGAGAATTTACCCGTTTTAAAAGTAACCGGCACCTCTTTTACTTGAACCCAATTGGTGCTTTTATTAATCGCAACTTGTTCTTTAAAAATTTTAAATATTTCTTCCCAGGTAAAACCCCAACTTCCTCCATATAAGTAGGCGCAACCTTCATCAACGGGTCTATTAACTTTATCTCTATCAATTACTAAACTCAACCTATCATGAAATAAATCGTGTGGGTCAAAATCATTGAAAGTAGCATTATTATTGCCTGAAAAAACTAATTTCTTGTTCTCTAAAGAAGCACTCCATGTACCTTCAGCAATTCCATTATAATCAGACTTATATGCCACACCAATAAGATTACCTACTTCAAAATTATTTTCACATAAATAATATTCTGTTATTTTATGGGATAATTTAAGTTTACGATCAAACAAAGAAGTGAGGGAACTGAATTCTTTAACATTATGCATGTTAATATTATTTTGATAATGAAAAACATTATCGCCAACTTTTTCAACTTTCCAATTTTTTGTGTTTCGGAGAAGTGTTGATGAAAAAGAAAATCCATTATTAATTTTATGAGCAATAAAATCAAAACTTGCTCTCAGAAAAGCTTCTTTGCTATTTATTCCGATAAACGATATCTGAATCAGATAATCGGCATTATATAACTTTACAACATTTGTTAAATAAGGCTTATAAAAATATTTGTCGTTAAATTTTTCACTTTTTTCAATATCATTCATTTCATCAAGCTGAATATATGTTTCTAATTTTTCTTTCTCAAAAACAAATTTATTTTCCTCCTTTGGCTTAGATAAAGCTTCTAAAAAATTATTTATCGAATTAGTTAGACTTTTACTTTCAATGCTGTCTTTTGGTAAACTTATAATTGGGTTTATTTGTAAAGAATTTGATTGTCCGTTTGCGTATAGAAGTTGAAAAATCAAAATCAAGGTAAAATAAAATTTCATAATAATTTTTATATAAATATTTGTAAATCTATAGAATAAACTACTCAAAATATATTATTTTCTAAAAGAGTATATATGTCATTTTGTTTCATCAGATGTATGCGCCATCGAATTAATCATTCTCAGACAAACTGATGCTAATCCGTTATTAGGAAATTCTTTAAGTATTAGTTCGTAATACTCTTTCGCTTTTTGACCGTTATTGGTCTGACTATAGCAAAATGCAATATTACAAAGCCCCATTTCTTTATAAGTCAATTTAGAAGCACTTAAAAGTGTTAAGAACCGATATTTGTCAACCCAGGTGTGTTGTGTAAAAAAATGAACACTCTTTTCAAATAAAGGTATTGCTTCTGCAAATTTTTGTTGTTTAACTAGTTTAATCCCTTGTCGATGATTTTTTGCAATAAAATTTCTCAAACTAATGGCCAAAACCGAATAGGTTAAAGCACCGAATAGAAAAGCGAATGCAAAATCTAAATCATGATAGAAATATGAAAAAAGTGCTACTAACAAAAGCTGAAAAACTAATGAAATTGAAGAAATTTGTCCTGTTGTTGGTACGTTTGATGCCATTTATTTATTTTGGTCTTTTTAAATATACTGTAAAATCATTATCCAATTTTGTTTGCGCTTATTTTGAAGGTGATTGTATTTTTACGAGCGCTTAATAGATAACAAAAATTCGGTAATTATAAAACTGGCGTCAGAAAGGCAAAACAATCATTTAAGAAAGGTAATTAAAGTCCTTCGTTGTTATTAAGTAAATGTATAAATATCACCATTGTTGGAATCTTATACCAAGTTGTTTATCTGTAAGTGCAAATTCTTTGGCACCCCAAGGCCTAGTCGTAACTTTATTAAGATTTGGATGAAGTAAATGAGCATGTGTAGTTGAAATCCTTGCAAACACTTCTTCAATATTATTCGTTTCGAGCCTGAGTTCTGGAGAATGTTCTCTGGCTAGTTGCTCGTCTTGAAAAACCATAATCCGAATTCCGTCTTTTACTAAAACACAATAAGGTTGAGCAGTTTTTACATCTATGTGTTCAATTGAAAATTGCAAACAATCAACAAATAGTTGCAAACCGTCTGATATATCCGTGTAGAAAACACTGGGTACTAATCTTAAAAAGTTCATTCTTTATAATCAGTTTTATTTAAAATTTTGAAATAATTTTAAAGATACAATCAAATTTATACCTCATAAAAATTGCTGAAGATAAAATACAATAAACAGCTGAATTAACAAAAATTGGTCCAAAAATTGAGCCAAAACAATGTTTGAGGCAAATAATTTAGTACTGCCCTTTAAGGATAATTACATTGAATCTTTGATTAATTAAAATCCAAATAAATGAAAATAAAAGTATTCATAGAAATGTTATTAAATTAAACTTGGATGTATACTTTTCACGGACTGAAGTAGTATATAACATTATGAAATGAATAGCTAAAAAAATAAGAGGCAAAGTAAAAAGTCCAAGATTAAAAGATCTGCTAATTCTTCCAAGGTCATTCGCATTTCTATAATTCATAATCCCTGATACTAATTCAAGGTAAAAACAAGAAAATAAAAAAGGATAAATAATTATCCGAGAGGTTCTTTTTATCATTAAATATATAATCAATCCTTGTAGTAATGTTATTAGGGGACCGAATGCACTGATCAAAGTATACTGCCAATCTTTATCATAAGAAAGCTTAGCCGGATAAGCTGTATTCAAAGTCATTATCATTTCATAACCCAACAATTCACCCATTATCCAATGTGTAAATTCATGAATCAAAAATGTAAGTATTACTGCAATTAGAGAGCAAATGATATATTTAAAACATATTGTTTTTTTCATTTTTCTTAATTGAAACAATCAACAATGTCCACAAGACCTTCTGCAAATATTTTGAATTCTAACTCGCATTTTTTAATACTAATTAAAATTAATATAAAAACTACAAATAGAAATTAAATTGTAATAAGCCAATTTATCAAAACTGCAGAAGCTACCAATGTTCATGGGGTAGCTACTTGATTGCTAAATCAATCTTTTTATACTTACCATCTCACACAATCTGTAAAGTCATCAACATTGGATGTGGGAATACATTTGCCGACAAACTCAGTAATCAAGCGCTCTCCAACAATTTTTCTTTCCCAATTCCAACCTAAAGTCCCATTTTAAGGTGACGCTGTGAAAAAGTATCCAGGAAAGGAATATTTGCATGTTAAGAAAGTTAAGAGTGGAATATTTTTCATTTTAAATGTAGTAAAATATCAGTAGATAAATGACTGTATAATGGAAGTCAACTCGGTTAATTGTACTTTTTACTTAAGCTTGTAAATTGAATATAACTCTCATTTTCAAATACTTTGAAGTAGAAAATATCAAAAACAATTTTCGAGATAATTAAGCTAACCCGATTCATGATAGCAGTTCTGTCGCCTGAAATCTTAGCGACAAGTTTTGTTTCATTTTGAATCAAATCAAATCCTATATTCTTAAAGTAAGTTATATTATTTTCATTCAGCAAATGGTTTTTTGAGTGCTTTTTAACATTAGGTAAAACTACTTGTAATGAATTTTTGGAATAGATAAATTTTAAAATAAAATTATCCGATTTTATTAAAATGAGTCGTAAATTTTTAATTTTTTTATCCATCAATTGTCGAAGTGCGTCCTCAAGCATTTTATCATTGCCAGCGTAATTCTCCTGTAAAGGAATTTGATTGAATTTTTCTAGTTTCTCTGTTTCAATTAGTATCTGATTTTCTAAAAGATTCTTTACAGCCGATGAACTTTGAGTCTCTGCAAATTTATGTAATCCATCAATTATTCGTTTACATTTAGTCTTCTCATCATATAGTTTGTCATGTAAGCTATGCAAAGTCCGAAGTTTACCATCCACTTGATTTAAAACTTGTAATTGATAATCTGCCAGCAAATATTCTTTCTCTTCTAAATAATACTCAATACTTTTTTTAAGTTGATTTTCTTCTTCTTCGTATAAAGAAATTAAAAGCAAAAGCGGTTGGTTGTCCATTATCAAGTTAGTTAATAATTAAAAAAAAAATTAAGGAATGATTATCCCCTCCACATAAATTTTTTTCCACTTAAAAAAATCCTTCAAAATTACTTAACTACTTATCGATTGTTTGTATTATACATTAACTCACTTTCCTTTCCCCATCCCAACCCATGGCCCAAATTTATGCTGCCGCTCACTAAATGTATCAGCGAAAGGACCAAAAGGATGATCTACCGGCTTAGCTTTTATATCCGGCCAGTCGCTGGAAATATCAAAGCCCGGACGAGGTTGTGAATTAATAAATGCCGCTACATCCCAAGATTCAGTATCCGTTAACAAGGGTTGGTGATAGTTTACTGGATTAGGCATATTATTTTTTACGTATCCTGCCAATCGCGATAAGCGATATAATCCTGCACCTGTAGTATAACTATTCGGTCCCCAGAGTGGGGGATAGGTATATTCTATGCCGTTTGCATCGGGTTGGCCCTCGCCTTGCTTGCCATGACAACGAGCACATTGGGTTACATATATTATTTCTCCACTATGCGGATCTGCAGCTCGTTGTAGGTAAGGCAACTGCTGTATGCCCGAGCCTTTTACTTTTTTTCCCTTTGGCACTTCGGCACCCAACCATTGAATGTACGCTACCATCGCCCGCATTTCGCGGCTGGTTGAATCAATCGCTTTACCATTCAAACTACGCTGTAAACAATCATTGATGCGCTTCTCAATAGATTCAATAGTTCCAGATCGATCTCGAAATCTTGGATACATACTTGCTACCGAGCCATAATTGTTTCCCCAGGGTTTGATGCCAGCGTCTAAATGACAATTCTGGCAATTCATTCCATTGGTAATGGCAGCCACCGAACCCTTGGGGCCAAGGTATTGAGCAGTATGGGCAATCAGATTGCGGCCATAACGGATTTCTAGGCCAAAACTATCAACGGGAATTTGATTTTCTCCCGCACCCGCCCAGCAATTAGCAGAACTGTCGTTTTGTGAAAATGGCAGGGGTGAGGGAGTGTTGCAGGATAAATACATCGGCAATGCCACTATACCTCCATAAATCAATCGAACAATCCACTTCATATTAATGCGGCAACCGATTCCGCAGCTTCCCATATACCCAGGTACCTGCGAGTGCCGAAACTAAAATAACAATAAATACCGAATAGCCACTACCTATTACTGCAAATATGGGACCCGGACAAGCACCCGTTAGTGCCCAGCCAATGCCAAAGATGAGTCCACCCAGTATTTGTCCTTTCTGAAAAGCCACTTTTCGAATGGTAATGGTTTGTTTAGTGATAGACCGTACACCGCTATTCCGCAATACCTGCACACCAATCGCACCGGTAATAATGGCTGAGCCAATTACCCCGTACATATGAAAACTTTGAAAATGAAACATCTCCTGAATGCGAATCCACGATATTACCTGTGCCTTGGTAAGCAGCACCCCAAAATATATGCCTGCTATTAAAAAAGTAAGTGCCAATGAAAAGGAAAGGGGGGTAGTTGTGGATGGATCGGCACAGGGGTCGGTGTTGAGTTCGATATCGGTATCCTGTAAAGTTGTATTGGTTTGCATCGATTAAAGTATAAAGGGTATAATACAATAGGTGGCCAGTATCCCGCCTACCATAAAACAAATAGTTGCTACTAAAGAAGGCCATTGGAGTTGACTAATACCGGTAATGGCATGTCCACTCGTGCAGCCACCCGCATACCTCGTGCCAAAGCCTACTAGAAAACCACCTAACACCATGGAAATAAATCCACGTAGGGTAAACAGCGACTGCCAACTAAACAAATCTTCGGGAACGCCCGAGGGAAAATGGGTAATTTGATGGGCAGCTAAATAGGCCTGCAACCTCGCATCTATCTGAAAAGGGGTTGTGTCGGTTAATACAAGAGTGGCAATAATTGCACCAATCAGGATTCCAAATACAAATAATAAATTCCATCGCTCATTCTTCCAGTTGTAGGTAAAAAAAGGAATTTTTGCGGGCAGGGCAGCAGCACAAATATGCCGTAGTACAGAAGAAATTCCAAGCCGCTTATTATCGATCCACATAAACAGTGGAACCGTTAATCCTATCAAGGGACCCGCCACATACCAGGGCCAGGGAGCAAATAACCAATCGAACATATCGTTTTTGAAACAAAAATAATACAATTCTACTAAATTAGTAGAGTTATAAATTGTTTACAAAAACAGTTCTTTAATGATAATCAAACACCCCATAAACAGAATAAACCAGCCAAAATATTTTTTTAATCGATCGGCAGGTACCGATTCGCCCAAGCGTCTTCCAATAAATGTGCCGGATACTGCCAATACCGTAAGTGGAATTAACAACTGCAAGTGGTATAACTGACCTTGAACTAAATCGCCTACAAATCCAGAAATGGTATTCATGGCAATAATCAATAGGGAAGTGCCAATAGCATCTTTCATGGTTAAGCGAAAAGAAAAAAGTAGCACGGGAATTACAATAAAACCACCGCCCGCACCTAATAATCCAGTTAACAATCCAACTTCTATTCCCCGCCACAAGGCTTTAATGGTAGGAATCGAACTTACCGAACCCTCAGATTCAACTAATGGCTCACTGCGCAACATATGTAAAGCTGCAATAATCATTACAATTGCAAATACTACCATATTTAATAAAGAGCGAGTAATGGTAAAAGATGCAGATTGATAAATTATTTCAGGAATTACTGGCAGCAAAAACTTACGAACCAGCAACACCGTAAGTATAGAAGTGATGCCAAACAAAAAGGCTGCCCGAAAATTGATATGTCCGCGCCGAAAATATTTATAGGCTCCGGCGAAACAACTGAATCCAACTATACAAAGTGAATATCCGGTAGCTTCCGTAGGAGGAAGATGAAATAAATATACCAATACTGGGATAGTTAAAATAGACCCCCCACCTCCAATCATTCCCAATGAAATGCCTATCACCAGGGCTGCGAGATAACCTGCGATTTCCATGTACTTGTAATTACTGTAAAGGTGCAGTTAATTCTATAACTATGCCACATTTTCAGCGATTATTATATAGCTACACTATCCGTGAACAGTTTTGTATCCCAACCCGTTTGCCAATCCATTCATTCGCTGTTACCTCCCTCAATAAAAAGCGTGCTAAGTCACCGGCTTGAATACTGGGAATTCCGGAATCGGGTACTGCATTCACCGCAGTAATATATGCCCTGCCTTCCGGCGCATCTTCAATTTTTCCTGTACAAACCATCGTGTATTGAACAGCAGATTTTTTTAATAACTCCCACACCTGCGCATATTGCTGGCTTGTTTCTTTTAGCTCGGCCGGAAACTCGGTATTTTCAAAAAGATAGCCGCCCGTTTCATTAGGTAAAACACCATAGTTACCCAACACCAATAACCGCTGCACTTTTTGTTCCTGCATAGCTGCTAAAATATTTTTACATCCGATACTTCTGCTCTTATCGCCGGATTCTTGATTTCCGGTAAGCACCATGAAAATTGCGGAAGATCCCTCTATTGCTTTGGCAACCCCGGTTGCATCCATCATATATCCTTTTATTACTTCCAGATTGGGAGTAACCACATCTTTATCCAACCACTGCTCAATTTTTCTGTCAAAAGCAATCACCCGCCAACCCAAAGCAAGGGCTTGATCGCATAAGCGTTTGCCAACCAAGCCTGCTGCGCCAAAGATGGTAATTTGCATGTGAAAAAATTAAAAGGTTCGCTTATACCAGGGAAGTAATTTCCTGCATCTGAATGGCCATATGACTCTCATCATACACCACATCCCCATTTTTAATTACAATTATCTGGGGCGACTCGTGGTGCACCTGAAATCTTTCGGCAATGGCCGAACTGATAGGGCGATAACTAAGTAAATCTAGAAAATAAAAATCTACACCAGCAGGAACTTCATCCCGTTCTAAACGATGCAATACCATTGAGCTAATACTACAACGGGTACTATGCTTAAAAATAACTTGTGGGTGTTGATGAGAACGAGTCAATATTTCATCCAGCTGACCCATTTCCTGTAAAGGAATCCAATTCATACTGCAAAAGTAAATGAAAATCCCAAGGCACTAAGAACCCTGTCGGAAATAATTGGGATTGGTAGTCGGGCATCCGCGACCTTTAGTGGAAGAGCAGGACGTAAAAGCCATACCAGCTATCAAAAGTAAAAGAATCAGCTTAGATAAGTTTTTCATAGGGAACGATTAAATAACCGATTAGGCGTTAATTTGCACGAATCAAAGATACCGTTTCGTGCTAAAAAGTTGCCTGAGCGGCTTGTTCAAAATTTGTTAATACTTCGATACTAAAACGTATGAACATCCATTTTATTTCAATAGGGGGCAATGTTATGCACCAATTGGCCATCGCGCTACATAAAAAAGGGCATAAGATTACCGGTTCCGACGACGAAATATTCGACCCAGCCCGGGGAAATCTGGCTAAAGAAGGCCTATTACCAACTTCAATTGGCTGGAATAGTGATCTGATAACCAATAATTTAGATGCCGTAATTCTCGGGATGCATGCACGGGAAAATAACCCTGAACTGATAAAAGCGCAGGAACTTGCCCTCCCCATCTATTCCTTTCCCGAATATATCTATAGAGAAAGCCTGCATAAACAGCGCATAGTAGTTGGAGGTAGCCATGGCAAAACCACCACCACCGCCATGATCATGCATGCCCTTAAAAAATGCGGTCGCGACTTCGATTTTCTTGTTGGCGCCAAACTGAATGGCTTCGATCAGTCGGTTCGGATTACCGATGCCCCTTTACTCATTTGCGAAGGAGATGAATATCCAGCCAGCCCGATCGTTAAAAAACCCAAGTTCCATTTTCTATTTCCCCATATTGCCATTATCACTGGGATTGCGTGGGATCATATCAATGTATTCCCTACTTTCGACATATACCTCGAACAGTTTGCCATATTTATTGATAAAATTGAGTCGGGAGGTACCCTGATCTACAATCAATCCGATCCGATACTAAATCAACTGGTACAGTCCAACCCAAGAGAGGATATTCACTATCAACCGTATCACCTTCCACAACATTCCATCAATACTGGCATTACCCATATAACCTTGGAAGATGCTTCGGGAAATTTACAGGTATTTGGAGAACATAATCTGCTGAACCTGCAAGCTGCTTGGCTGGTTTGTAAACAACTCGGCCTTTCTGCAGCCGAATTTTTACAAGCGATGCAAGATTTTACCGGGGCGTCCAAACGTTTAGAACTGATGGCAGCCAATAGCAATACCCGCGTTTACAGAGATTTTGCGCATGCTCCCAGCAAAGTTACCGCCACCTTACAGGCATTACGTAAACAGTTTCCTCAACAAACACTCATTGCGGTGTTAGAACTACATACCTATAGCAGTTTGAATGAAAATTTCTTGCATGAATACAAGCAGTCGATGGATGGAGCAGACAAAGCAGCGGTTTTTTATGCAGCCCATGCATTGGAATTAAAAAAATTACCCCCACTATCGGCAGAAAAAGTATTGTCAGGATTTGATCGCGCAGACCTGCAGGTATTTAATCAACCCAATCAACTACTGATATGGCTAACCCAACAAGATTATCAAAACAGTATTGTTTTACTCATGAGCAGTGGTAACTTTGATGGAGCAGATATGCTTACATTTGCTAAAACAATTACTGCCTCATAATCCGCTACCCATGAATTTGCAACTTACCAAGCCGATTGCTTTTATAGATTTAGAAACTACCGGTATCAGTATCACCAACGACCGCATCATAGAAATTGCTATTGTAAAAATATTAGCCGATGGTTCACGTTTGGTTAAGCGGAAATTGATTAATCCCGGTATGCCCATTCCCGCTGGGTCAACGGCAGTGCATGGCATCACCGATGAAATGGTAAAGGATGCACCTAACTTTAAGCAGGTTGCTAATGAGTGCAAACAATTTATGGATCATTGCGATATTGGCGGCTACAACAGCAACCGCTTTGATATCCCCATGCTGATAGAAGAATTTTTACGCGGCGGTATAGAATTTTCAATCGAAGGAAGAAAGTTTGTAGATGTACAGAAGATCTTTCACAAAATGGAAGAAAGAACCCTCTCTGCCGCCTATAAATTTTATTGCCAGAAAATACTCGAAGGGGCCCATAGCGCAGAAGCAGATGCACAAGCCACTTACGAAATTTTAGAAGCCCAGGTTACCCGCTATCCCCAAATGGGGGCAACAGTAGATAGCATTGTTCAATTTACCGGGGAAGACGAAATGGTAGATTTTGCTCGTCGCTTTATTAAAGAAAATGGGATTGAAATCTTCAATTTCGGCAAACACAAAGGGAAAACCGTAGAAAAAGTGCTGAGAGAAGAACCCCAATATTACGATTGGATGATGAAGGGAGATTTTGCCATGAATACCAAACAAAAACTCACAGAAATACTCAACCGTACTCTGCTGAAGAAATAGTTAAAAACAACCAATCACAAGAATTAACATACCCTAGCAGAGGGATTTTGTATTTTAGTAGCTCAAGTTTGTTTTTTGGAAAAAATTGTAATCATACCTACTTATAAGGAAAAGGAAAACATACGCGCCATAACGGAGGCGGTTTTTGGCTTGCAACAAGGTTACCATATTTTGGTAATCGACGATAATTCTCCTGATGGAACTGCCCAAATTGTAAGAGACCTAATGGTTACCTATCCCGAACAATTATTCCTGCTCGAGAGAAGTGGTAAGCTGGGTTTAGGAACTGCCTATATAAATGGATTTAACTGGGCACTTGAAAGAGGCTATCAGTTTATCATGGAAATGGATGCTGATTTTTCGCATAACCCGGCTGATTTAGAACGTCTCTATCAGGTTTGTAAATCAGGCGAAGCCGATGTAGCCATTGGCAGCCGGTATGTTCCCGGAGGGAAAACTGAAAACTGGCCGATTGACCGACACATCTATTCCAAAGGCGGCGCTTTTTATACTAAAATGATTACCTGGATGCCGGTAAACGACCCAACTGCCGGATTTGTTTGTTACAGCCGCAAAGTGCTCGCCTCTATGAATCTCGATCAAATCAAATTTGTGGGCTATGCTTTTCAAATTGAAATGAAATTAGCTTCCTGGAAACTAGGCTTCCGACTGAAGGAAGTTCCCATCACTTTTGTTGATAGAAAAGAAGGCACCAGTAAAATGTCGAAAGGCATTATTCAGGAAGGTGTTTTCGGTGTGCTGCAAATGCAATGGAATAGTCTGCTCGGGCATTATAAGAAAAAAGTGAAAAAACAGGCTGTTTGATTTTTTCCTACCATTCTCTGTAACTAATGCTGGCTTGCTTAACTTAGCTGCATGAAAAAAGCACTTACCCAGCTGCACGTCGCCGTTCTGCTGGCAGGGTTTACTGGAATTTTGGGTGCCTTAATTCAGTTAAATGAAATCTGGCTGGTTTGGTATCGCATCGCCATCACAGTTGTAACCCTGTTATTGGCTGCAAGCTTGCTTAAACAATCTTTACGTATAGGTTCTGCATCGGCTTTCCGACTGATGGGAATAGGAGCCATTATCGCCCTTCATTGGGTATTCTTTTATGGCAGCATCAAACTATCAAACGTATCCATCGGATTAATCTGTTTTGCTTCGGTAGGCCTATTCACTTCTCTGCTCGAACCCCTGATAAATAAAACACCCTTCGCACCGGCTGAAATGTTGTTGGGGTTACTTAGTTTAGTAGGCATCTTCATCATTTTCCATTTCGACAGCCGCTATCGAACGGGCATTATAATGGGTACGCTTTCTTCTTTGTTAGCTGCTGTTTTCTCGGTATTGAATAAAAGAAATGTAACTTCTTTTTCTCCTCGGTTAATGCTATTTTATGAGATGACTGGCGGTGTTTTGGCACTATCTCTATTGATGCCATTATATCTTCATTTTTTTCCTGCAGGCAATAGCAAGCCTTCGCTGATGGACTTTGGTTGGTTGTTGATTTTAAGTTGGGCTTGCACCATTTTAGCCATGGACTTAATGCTAAAAAGTTTGCAACATATTTCGGCCTTTACCCAAACCCTCACCCTGAACCTAGAACCAGTTTATGGCATTGCGATGGCATGGTTTTTCTTTAAAGAAAATCAACAATTGAATACCAGTTTTTATCTGGGTTTTGCCCTGATTGTTATTTCCGTTGCCTTACAAATGGTTCGAGTAAGCAGAAAGAAAACGCCCGTAACAGCCGATTAAAACTCCACAATAAATCCAATAGTGGGCGTTACAAAAGCATCTGAATTATTTAGATAAATGGGAATGGCATTGCTACCGTTTTGCTGAATGGGCAAATTATTAGTAGTTTCAAAACTTGTATTATCTGCTGTTCTTTTAAACGTATAAAAAGCAGGGGCAGGACTTTTCGCCAACAACCAGTTGGTAACATCCAAATACAAATCAAGCGTAGCCCGTTTGTAATTCCATTTTTTATCAATCCGAATATCACTAGAGTTAAAGGACTGCAATCGCAGGCTGTTTAGTTTACTATAATCTAAAATACCGGATCCCAGCGTAAGGAAATTCAAACGACTGGCCGTTTCATCATAGGGGGTATTGGGAACACCTCCCTGGTACCTAAACTTAAGGCCCAACTCCCAGTTACGTTTAAACTTATATCCCATAATAATGCTTACCAGATGTCGATTGTCCCAAGAACTAGGTATCAAAGTTCCAGCTCGATTCGTGTATTGACTGTTGAAATAAGTATAACTGAAAATACCAAAGAAACGATTGGTTAACTTTTGCTGGGCAAAAAATTCAAAGCCATAACTTCTGCCCGTTCCGGTGGTGGTAATGGGTTCATTTCCTAAAACATTAAAATCGGCACCCAGATTCGACAAGCTGATGCCATCTTTTACATTTACCGCTACCTGGGAATATTTTTTATAAAAGGTTTCAAAAGTAAATCGGGTAGCATCGGATGGGAGGTATTCAATTCCAGCAACATAATGGGTGCTGCGCAAATAATCAGATCCTTTATTTACATACTCCCCGGCTGCATTTTTAAATCCGAGTGCCGTATAAGGAGTTAGTTTATAATAAGTACCAACAGAAGCATTTAAGGTAAACTTATCAGCCAAAACATAACTGAGCGAAACGCGAGGAGAGAGGGTTTTTAAAGGATTGCGACCCGAAACCGTAAACGAATTCATATCGGTTCTAACACCCAAATTTACCCCTAAGCGATTGTCAAAAAATCGTTTCCCTGTTTGAAAAAATCCTCCCCACTTAGCCAGCTTAAAATCAGTACTGTATTGAAAAGTAACCGCTGGTTGTATCAAAACCCCGGCATTGTCTTTAATAGCCGGACGAATAATTTGGAAGGTTTGATTAGCATAATCTACAAATTCAGCTTGCAACCCGAAGCTGTATTTCCATCCAGCGATGTTTTTGTTTACATCAAAACGCAGTTTGTTCTCTGTTTCGCGCGAGGTGTAATTAAGTGTTTTCAATCCTTTATCCGGACCTAAATTATTCTCATACTTTTCTGCGGTATTATCTAAAACATTCCTGCTAAGGCTAAAATTCCAGAATCCATTATTAATTAATCGCCGGATACTAGCTCCCACCGTATAATTCCATTGATTGATCCCTGGATTGCTATTAAGTGCATATAATTTTTCAGGAGTTGCCTTTTTGGGTGCTGCAAAATTGAATTCATCAATAGCGCCTACCCCTATTAAAGTAAGGGTAGTTTTTTTATCAATCCGATGATTCACTTTATATTGGAAGTCCCAAAAATTAGGACGAATGGGTAAATCAATCAACTTAAATAACACTTGCAAATAACTTCTGCGGGCGGATGCTAAAAAAGTTGTTCGACCATCTTTACTAAGCGGCCCATCGAATGTAGCCGCCAATTCGGTGGCACTTAAGCGGATATTTCCCTGTAATCTATTTTCATTCCCCTTTTTCTGTTTAAACTCAAAAACGGAGGAAAGGGCATTTCCATAACGGGCATCAAAAGCAGAAGAACTCAGTTTTACATCTTCCAAAAAGCTCACATTCAGCATACCTGCTGGGCCCCCTGCACTTCCTTGGGTAGAAAAATGGTTGATAACCGGAACTTCAATACCATCTAAATAATATACATTCTCATTGGGCGCCCCCCCTCGAATAATAATATCGTTCCGAAACCCGGTTGCAGATCCACCTGTTCCACTCACACCGGGCAATGCCTGTATTACTCGAGAAATATCGAAGTTTCCACCCGGATTACTCTTAATTTCTTCAGTTGTTAATCGCTGCACACTCAGGGGTGTTTCTAGCGTAGCTGCCCGTGCCGATTTTCTGTTCCCACTCACTACTGTTACTCCCTGTAAAGCAACCACCTGAGGGTCTAATTCAAGTACAAAATTATTTTCATTCCCACTGGTGATGGGCACATTGTACAATGTTTTTTTTTCGTATCCAGTGGCTGAAATTAGTATTGAATAGGCCCCCACAGGAACCCCCGTTAACCTGAACTGCCCCATACTATCTGAAATAACGGCTTTTTTGATACCTACCAACTGTATTGATGCTCCTAAAATGGGCTGTTGAGATACTTTATCAATTACATTTCCCGAAACAATACCAGTAGATTGTGCTGAAATTTGTAAACTAAGGAATACCCCAGCTATCAAAAAAATAAAGTATTTCATATATTAGTACCGGTTTTTTTCATAAAACAAACCATCTTGTTGAATGTTTAGTTATTTTCAGACAATTTTTATTTAACCTGTTAATAAAAAATTTTACAGGTTGCATTTTTTTTAATTACCTACACAAAACTTTTTATGAATCGATTCCTCCTGCTGAGTGTAAGTTTACTGGTTGGTTTTTCAACCATTGCACAGAAAAAACCGCTGGATCATTCCGTGTATGATGGATGGCAAAGTATTGGTGAAAAAGCCATCAGTAACCATGGAAAATATATTGTGTATACGGTTACACCCCAGGAAGGAGACGCCATGCTCTATTTGAAAGAATCGAATGGCAAAATGGTGGTAACCATTCCTCGGGGATATGGGGCTGCTTTTTCTTCGGATAATGCGATGTTGGTATGTAAAATTCGACCCTCATTTGCGGCTACCCGCGATGCCAAAATAAAAAAGAAAAAGCCCGAAGAAATGCCAAAGGACAGTCTGGCTATTTTTAACCTAACTACCCAGCAACTCAGCAAAATTGCCCAAGTAAAGCAATATCGCTTTCCAGAAGAAGGGGGCGGTGGATGGTTGGCCTATTGGATGGAAAAACCATTACCGGTAACTCCACCCGCTATGGCTATGCCCGATTCTTTAACTCGCTTGAATAAATTAATACAATTGGCCGACAGCTTATCAAGAGCCGCGGATAGTGTTCGTAAAAAAGCATACGATGTTACAACTTTGGGACTTTCTGTGCTAAAACCCGCTACTTCACCAAGAGTAAATGGCAATAATAATGTTGAACCCATTGAAGAAGGTACTGAACTTGTTCTTTTAAATTATCTAACTGGCAAAGAATACCGGTATCCGCTTGTGGCTGAATGGATGTTTAGCAAAAAAGGAAATAGTTTGCTCTACGAGAAAACCCGCAAAAACAACGATTCAAAAACGAAAAACTCCATTCACCTAATTAATCTGAATTCGCTGAACGACCAAACCATTCTTACGGGTTTCAATGATGCCAAATCGTATGTGATGGATGAAGAAGGCAATCAGGTTGCTTTTGTGGCTGAAAAAGACAGTAGTGCCAAATCCCTTCAGAAATTTTATCAATTGTACCATTTTAAAACGGGTAACGACAGTGCCCAATTGATTGCCACCCGCAATACACCCGGAATGCCCGCCGGATATGTAATTGCAGAATCCGCCGTATCACGCAGCGAACAGCCTTTCAGAAGAGCAGGGGGAGATAATATGTTCTTTAGTAAATCAGGCAAGCAATTATTCTTTGGAACTGCACTGCAGCTTCCGCCCAAAGACACATCTTTACCTGAATTCGAAAGAGTAAGTGTGGATGTATGGCACTATAACGACGACCAAATTCAACCGGCACAATTAAAAAGTTTATCCACCGATCTGAATCGTTCGTTTTTGGCTAGATATGATTTTTCTACCAAACAAGTGATTCCTATTGGTAATTCAGCCCTAAGAACCGTATGGCCAACTGCAGAAGGGGAGGGCAATCATTTTTATGCCTCCTGCGACACAGGCAAAAGAATCGCCTCCCAATGGCAGGGATATGTATTGAACGATTTATATCGGGTTAATCCCCAAACCGGCAATAGCACCCTGATTGAAAAAAACGTGAAAGGCAGCTTGATTAGTCCTTCCGTTGCTGGCGATAAACTGGTTTGGTATGATGAACCGAAAAAGACCTACTATCACTACGATGCGCTAACCGGAAAAACAAATGCCTTTGCAAAAGACATTCCTTATCCATTATACGATGAAGAAAATGATGTGCCAGATGATCCCAATGCAGAAGGATGGATTAAGTGGACCGCCAACGATCAATATATATTGTTGTACGATAAATATGATATTTGGAAAGTTGATCCCAGTGGAAAAGAAAAATCAGTTTGCCTTACCAAAGGTCGTTCGCAAAAGATTCAATACCGCTTTATTGCTACCGACCGGGATGAAAAATATTTTAGCGATAATGCTGTTTTACTGTTAAGAAGTTTTGATGAAAAAGATAAGAGCAGCGGACTGTCAACCTTATCATTGGCTACCCTGCAAACAAAAGAATTAATCAAAGAGCCGGTTTCAGTGAGCCCAGCCGTAGTAAAGGCGAAAAATGCACCCGTTTATTGCTACACAAAAGAATCATTTATACAATCCCCCGACATATATACTTTACAGGAGGGCAAAGCACAAGAACGGCTAAGTGAAATCAATCCACAACAACAACAATACAATTGGGGAACGGCCAGTCTGTTCAAATGGAAAGCCTATACAGGAAAAGAAACCGAAGGGATATTGTATAAGCCCGAAAATTTTGATCCATCTAAAAAGTATCCGATGATTGTGTATTTCTACGAAAGAAATAACAATACCCTGTATAATTATCAGGCGCCTTCACCCACACCTTCGCGTTTAAATATACCCTTCTTTGTGAGCAGGGGTTATGTGGTATTTGTACCGGATATCTGGTATAAAACCGGCTATCCGGGTCAGGGCGCCTATGATTATATTATGAGTGGAACCAGAGCGGTTGTAAAAGAAGGTTATGTAGACAGCACTCGCATGGGCCTGCAGGGACAAAGCTGGGGAGGATTTCAAATTGTTTACTTAATTACCAAAACCAACTTGTTTAAAGCTGCCTGGGCAGGTGCTCCGGTGGCGAATATGACGAGTGCCTATGGCGGTGTACGCTGGGGACCGGGCATTGTAAGACAATTTCAATATGAGAAAACGCAATCCCGCATAGGAGCAACGCTTTGGGAAAAACCAGAATTGTATATCAAAAATTCAGCCCTATTTTCATTGCCCAAAGTTACTACCCCCTTGGTTATAATGGCCAATGACGCCGATGATGCAGTGCCTTGGTATCAGGGTATAGAAATGTATGCAGGTATGCGCCGTTTGGGCAAAAAAGTTTGGATGTTAAACTATAATAACGAAGTACATAACCTCGCCGAAAGAAAGAACCGGAAAGACATTCAAATTCGCGAACAGCAATTCTTCGATTATCTTCTCAAAGGGGATTCACCATCTAAATGGATTAAAGACGGTGTTCCAGCGATTATGAAGGGTAGAGATTGGGGATTGGGATATTAATACACATGAAAACAAATAAAATAGTATTGAAATCGGTAACTCCAATTTGGGTTAATCGATTTCAATACTTTTCATGTGTTTCTTCTCTACATATAACCAACCGTAGCCCAACACCATCGCCAGCAAAGAAGCTACGAGCACCGACATTTTCGCAATATCTTCCGTAGCCGAATCGGTAAATGCTAGGGCTGAGATAAAAATACTCATGGTAAATCCAATACCTGCCAACATACCGGCACCAATCAGTTTATGCCAATTTACACCATCGGGTAATTGCGCCCATTTTTTGGAAATTAAAAAGTAGCAGGCCAAAAATATCCCGAGAGGCTTACCAACTGCCAGTCCTGCAATAATTCCCAAACTCAGTGGCCCAGATAAGGAATGAATGGGATCAGCCGGAAAAACAATGGCAGTATTGGCCAGTGCAAAAATGGGAAGAATGATAAAGTATACAGGCGTATGAAATGCTTTTTCGTAAAAAGGCAATAACGGAACCGGAACCAACATGGCAAATACTACCCCTGCTACCGTGGCATGAATACCAGAATTGAACATACAATACCATAAAACCAACCCTAGTAAAAAATGCGGCCAGCCAAATGCTATTTTTCGCTTATTTAGTTGATGAATTACTACAGTAATGATTGCTGCCCCCAGTAGGAATAACCAATGCAGTGAACCTCCATAAAAAATAGCAATCACCAATATGGCACCTAAATCATCAATGATGGCCAGTGCCGTGATAAATACTTTTAACCCTGCAGGAACCCGCTTACCCAATAAAGACGCCACACCCAAAGTAAAAGCGATATCAGTAGCAGTTGGTATCGCCCAGCCCGGCATATAACTACTGCCCCTGGCAATCATAGCAAACAATAAGGCGGGCACTAACATGCCCCCAATAGCTGCAAAAATGGGCAACAGGGATTTTTTTACTGAAGACAATTCGCCCGTAACCAGTTCTCGCTTAATTTCCATCCCTGCCAGAAAAAAGAAAAGGGCCATTAAAAAATCATTGATCACCAGCGAAGGAGAGTTGGGTAAAGAAAGAAAAAACAAATGGGCATGATGTTCAGCAGTTCCATCAAAAGATAGATTCCATAATCCCGTATAAGCTTTGGTAGAAAATTGCCAATTTGCTAAAACTAAAGAAACAACCGTGCATGCCAATAAAGTAATGCCAATGGACTGGTTACTATGCAGAAAATGATCCAGTTTCTTTTTCCAGCTAGTTGTTGGGTTTGTCATTCGAAATATTTTTTTCAGCAATGGGAATAGCTACAGGAGCATATTGCAATAAATCAGCCTTGCTTTTTGGTCTTATCGAATCGAGCCATTTGAATTTGCGAAGTTTCAGACTTTCGTGATCGGCTTTGCGCATGGGATAGGCAGTACCCTCATACTTATTTAAAAAGGATACTTTCTGCGGCTTATTATTTTCTAGATAAATATTGATTACGTCGCAAGTAGATTTATTCACACTTATAAAATGCTTCTGCTCATCCTGAAAATAATACACATTTTCGGCACTCCCTTTGGCGCTCATAAAATACATTTCTCCATCTTCAAATAAAGCCTGCATGCGTGTGCCCCTTAACTGATTAAAATAGGGGGTGCTATCAATTTTATTAATAGCCAGCGCATTCTCAAACACTGATAACAGTTCAGGTTTTTTATTTTTTAGAAAAAGGTAAATGGTATCCCCCACAATCTGATTTTCTTTTGCCCAAATTACGGGAGATTTAAAAAACCGAAAGGCAGAATCGTCGGATGCATAAAACAAACTATCACCCACCCCTTGTAACGAATCAGTATATACCTTCACATGAGCATACGCCTCAAAATACTTGGCAGTAGAATCCTCCACCGCAACTTTTTTCTTGGCTGTTAGTGTATCTTTCAATTTCTTATCCCGAATTACCGGCACTTCTCGGGTTTTTCTCAGGTCAATTAATCGGGCAACATATAAAGTATCTGCAGCCACAAAAGTGGTATCTCTTTTTTGTTTAATCAACAATAAGGGCTGTATGGTTGCCAGCATGATATCTTTTTTCCGGTCAACTTTTATATTATTGGCAATCAAATCAAAACCTTCGGTACTATCTCTACTTCGATACACTGCATTCCCTCTAAATTCTCCTCTGCCTGTTGAATCATCCAGTGCCATATCATCGGCAGTAAAAGTATAGGAAGTATCAATAATCTGTGAACGCTCGTATAAAAATCCCTTTTTGTTCTTTCTGTCAAAATAAGCATTGCGTGTAAGGATTATCCGCTTAGAAGAATCTACTATCCGGGTAGGAGAGGAGATGCGAATACTTTCCGTTTGCGTATTGTATTGCAGTGTATCGGTTCGAATAGTATATTCCGGATCTATCAAAACCACTTTCCGGGTAAAAATCACATCCCTCGTATCTCCATAATAATTGGCTTGTTCACTGGTTAGCGTTGTTTTTTTATTTACCAGTTTACCTCCGTTGCGATACACGCCAATTTTCTGATTTACTTCATAATCCAGTTCTTCAGTAGTAAGGGTTCCCGAGCCATCGGTAAGCCTTACTTTCTTGCGTAATTGGGCTTTCTTGGTATTGCCAATGTACTTAAGATATTGGGCATAAGTATGCACACTATCGGCATCATTAATATGAATATTGCCGAATGCTTCCATGCTGTTATCAAAAAGATTTATCGCAACACTATCTGCATAAAACAATGTTTTCTCCTGCTTCATAACAACATTACCAGCAGCCGTGTAAAAATTATGCGTAGAATCTTGTTGTATAAAATGAATGATGCGAGCTTCTAAAATTTGAATGATTTTTTTGTTATTCTGTAAGGTATCGCGATTACTAGGCGGTACCTGTGCCGAAGCCAACAGTGAACCGAATAACCCATAAATAAATATGATGATGCTTAACCTCATTAACGCTTGGGGGGAATGGAATCGTGAAGCGTTTGCATGAGAGGCCCTGTTTTATCTTTTTTACCAAAAACTGATAAACTCACATATCGCTTGGGATGCACCCTTAAATCATCCAGTAAAATATTAGCACTATTCAGGGTTTCATTCAACTGTTTATAAAGTGTTTCATCGTGCATCAGTTTACCCAAGGTTCCGTTGTTGGAATTAAGGGAAGTGATTAGACCATTGAGATTATTAACGGCTGCTTTTAGCTGTTCCACTGTTCCGGTAAAATCCGTCTTTGCCAATTGAGCAGTGGTGGTTTCTACATTGGTTAATACCCGGGTAACTTTATCGTTATTATCGGCCAAATTTTTGGTAAAGCCATTGATATTATCCATGGATTGCGCAATACTTCCCGATTGAGCAGCCAGCATCTGCTGAATAGATGCCGAGGAAATTACCAAGCTCGCGGTAGTTTTATTGATATTGGCAATCACTTCCTGCATATTATTGCGGGTTGTTGGATCAAATATTTTATTGATATTTTTTAATACCGAATCAAGATGCGTAAGCGTTTGCTGAACTTGAATACCAACCGGACCCAATTTATCCATTATTCCCGCAAGCATTCCAGGATTATTTTGGGTAATAACTGTATCGCCCGCATTCAAAAAAGTAGTGGCATTTCCCAACTGTATATTAATACTAGCTGTACCTAATGGATTTTCTTTGATAATAGCAATTGAATTGGTAGGAATCTGGTAAAATTCTTTCAGTTTGAGCGTAAGAATAATATTATGCAAAGAAGCATCTTCATTGTCTATTTCCATTACTGTACCTACCTGAAATCCGTTGATATATACCGGATTGCTCACCATCAAACCCTTAGTATCCCCATATTTGGCATAGATATAATGACCAGTTTTGAATAGGGTTTTTCCCTTCAAAAAATTAAACCCCAAAATCAGCAAGGTGATGGAAATGGCTGTTAGTGCCCCTACCTTGGTTTCATTTGATACTTTCATATATGCAAATCTAATGGATATCGAAACAAAGCGTTGATTTACCAGTGGCTTATTTACCGGGAGATTTTGATGCCCCGGGATTCAATTGCTTTTCGAGTGAATAACGATACCGTTTGAGGGAACGGACTAGTACCCCACAAATTTCCTGCTGCCCTTCCGGACTATTCAAGTAAATCTCTTCCTCTGGATTAGAAATAAAACCGGTTTCTACCAATACCGCCGGCATGGCAACCGCCTGTAATACCCAAATCCCTTTCTGGCGTTGTTTGGCATCGCGACTTACCCTGCCAACTTTTTCGAATTCGTCTTCAATGGTTAAGGCGAGACTGGCACTTCTGCTGAAATATGCCTGCGTTTTCATATTGATAATCATCATCTTAGCAGGGTCATTTGGATTAAAATCTTTCAATTCCATGCGGGAAACACTGTCTAAATACAAATCTTCATTTTCACTCAGCGCTTCTTTGGCGGCATTACTTTTGTCAACCCCATAAATAAAGGTTTCGGTACCTTTTGCCGTATTTGGGGTGTACCAAACGCGGTAATCCTTTACTTTTTTGGTATATTTTTTCTTTTTACTACCTTTTCCCTTGTAATAAGTGACTGTTTTATACCCAATAAATTCTGAATGCTTCACAGGGCCTCCACCCTCATTCACGTGAATACAAACGAACAAATCGCCTTTGGCTGCATTTGCTAGTTTTGCCTTGCGTGTAACCGGATCAAAAACATCCGTTGAACGAGTCATATAGATTTCTACATCCGGCATTTCTTCTCGAAGCATCGATTCTAGCTTTAAAGCGATCGACAGGCTGATATCCTTTTCCTTAGAAAATGCACCAGAAGCGCCATGATCTTCCCCACCGTGGCCAGCATCAATCACAATCTTGCGTAATACCTGTTTAGCGCGAACAGGGTCTGTATTTTGTGCCATGGAAATAAGGGGAATTAACAAAAAACCAGTCAAAACCCAGGCAGCGAACATACTTCTCATCATATCAAATCGTTAAAGCAAAGTGGGAAATTGAGATTACCAAACCAAGGCCGTATTTTTGCCCCTGAAATGCCAAAAACTCTCTGTAAAATTAACGTAAAATCAGCCGCCCGTATTGTTATACCGGTCGGATTGCTTTTATTAACATTTTATATTCATTTAGCGGCGTATCCGAAAAATGGACTTTCCACTACCATAATTTTGGTAGATACCATCCCCAAAAAGCCTACCTCCTCCCCAATAGATACGCTGAATAAATCACGCATTCGGGATACGGTAAAAATTGATACGATTCCCATGTCTACCGATTCATTGGATGCACCTATTGCTTATGCAGCGGAAGATTCGGGGGTTTTATTGGTGCCTACCAAGGAATTTATCCTCTACGGCAAAGCCAAAACAGAATATAAAGATATAAAACTAGAAGCGGCAGTGATCGAGTTTAACCAGCAAACCCAGCTGGTTAAAGCATATGGCAGCACCGACTCAACCGGAAATCCCCTCAGTAAACCCCAATTTGCACAGGGTGAAATGAAAACGGTAAGTGATACTATTCTTTATAATATGAAAAGCGGGAAGGGCCGCATTAAGAATACCTTTTTGCAAGAAGGAGAAATTTTTGTGAATGCCCAAATACTTAAAAAAATCAATGCCGACGAGTCGTTCGCAAAAGATGTTCGTTTTACCACCTGCAATTTAGATACTCCCCATTTTGCCTTTAGAAGCACCAAAATGAAGCTGATTAATAACAAATTGGCAGTAACGGGCAGGGTATATCCGGAAATCGAATCGATCCCCATCGAAATCATTTCTTTACCCTTTGGGCTGTTTCCGCTTAACAGGGCCCGACATTCTGGGGTACTCTTTCCAACATTTACCGCCAGCGAAGATTTTGGGTTGGGATTAGAAGGGTTGGGTTATTACAAAGTGCTGAACGATTATGCCGATATTACTACCCGTGCCAATTTATATTCTTACGGAGGCTGGAATTTAAATCTAAGTTCAAAATATATTAAACGATATAAACTATCCGGAAATGTAAGTATTAGTATTCTGAATACGAAAACCCTTAATAGAAGTCCTTATTCAAAAGAAGAGTTCAATCAATCAAAATCCTTTATGGTAAACTGGAGCCATAGCAGAGATTCCAGGGCTCGGCCAGGAACGAACTTTTCAGCCAATGTAAATTTTGGTAGCAGTAAATTCAACCAATCGCTGCAAAACAATCCCTATCAGAACTTTCAAAACCAGTTGGCATCCAGTATCAATTATTCAAAAGACTGGCGGGGAAAATATAATCTTTCTCTTAACCTGAACCATAATCAGAACAGCAATTCAAAACTGGTAAACCTAAACTTGCCTACTGCTAACTTTAACGTAGTTACTTTTTATCCATTCGAGAAAAAAGAGCGGGTAGGTAGCGCTAAGTGGTACGAGAAAATTGGTATAGGATACAATGGAAACTTTCAAAACCTGATTTCCTTTTACGATACTGCATTTAGCCTAAAACAAATGCTCGATACCATTCAATGGGGTGCACAACACAATATCCCCATTGCCCTCTCCTTGCCTTCTTTAGGCCCCATCACGGTTGCCCCGGGAATTAGTTATGAGGAAAGGTGGTATGGACAAAGAATGTTCAGAACCTGGGATAGTACCAATAAAAAAGTGGATACCACTATACAAAAAGGATTTTATACTGCCCGGCAAATGTCGTTCGGTATATCATTTAACACCCGCATATTTGGTAAATACAATTTTAAACCTTCCAGTAATGTAGTGGCGATTCGGCATGAAGTAAGACCGAGCATTTCGCTCAACTATCGTCCCGATCTAGCTTCAGGATATCATTACAGTACTCAAGTAGATACCAATGGAACGGTATTGCGATTTTCTCAGTTTGAAGGGGGTGTGTTAGGTTCTTTTTCAGAGGGGAATTACGGGGGAATTTCATTTGGGATAGACAATGTGTTGGAAATGAAAGTGAAAGACAAAACAGATACCAGTTCAAAAGCCACCAAAAAAGTAAAGTTGTTAGATGGATTTGGATTTAACTCCTCCTACAATATGTTGGCAGATAGTTTTGCCTTAGGTAATTTTTCTATCTATGCGCGAAGCACGTTATTCGATAAAGTTAATATTAGTGCTTCTGCCAATTTAGATCCTTATGCGGTAAATAATAAAGGATTTCGAATCAATCAAATTCTGTTCGACCCCAGAAAGCTTCAATTTGGCAGAATTACCAGCGGAAACATTGCATTATCCACTTCCTTTAAAAGTAAATCGAGAGACGGAAAAGATGCCGACAAAAAAAATAGTACGATTCCATTACCCAATGACCCTTACATGACGCCCGATGAACAACAGCGGGAGTTACAATTTATTAGAGCCAATCCGGCGGAGTATACAGATTTTAATATACCCTGGAATTTATCCCTATCTTATTCCCTTAGTTTTTATCGAGTGCTCAAGCCTGATTATTCTGGCTTTACCACAGAATCGAATTCAAGTGTTAGTTTCAATGGTGACTTTAGTTTAACTGAAAAATGGAAAGTAGGGGGTACGGGATATTATGATATTACCCGTAAATCTTTACAACAAATCAGTATGTTTATTACACGAGAAATGCACTGCTGGCAACTGTCTGTAAATGTTACTCCTGTTGGATTGTACCGATCTTTTAATATCACCATCAATCCCAAATCTGGCATTCTTAGAGATTTGAGAATCAATAGAAGCCGAACTTTCTCTAATTATTGATTGTGTTGTAGGTAATATTCTCCCATTCTGGAAAACAAAATTTCTTTTAACTCGTTGGCAGATCGATTCTTTACCTGTTCCGGTGGCAAAATATGCATTTCAATGGTATGCGGCCATAGATAGAAAAACTTTCCTGGGGTTAAAATTTTACGGGTATGAAAAAGTAAAACTGGTAAAATTGGTTTACCCGTAACCTCAGCCAAACGGAATGCACCACTATAAAAAGTTGCCAGCGGTTGATTCGTTTTATTTCGGGTACCTTCCGGATAAATCAGCATATCTAACCCAATATCCAGGATATGCTTCATGGCATCAAAACTTTTCCGCCTGCTCTCTTCACTCCGTCTATCTACCAGCACACTCCCAAAAGCATATATCCATCCAAATAACGGAATGCGGGTAAAACTTTTTTTAGCAATCGTTTTATTGGCTTTGGGCAAAAATGGTGTACTAACGGGTACATCCATCAAACTATTATGGTTACAAACCACAATATAATTGCCCGTAAGCTGATAATTTTCTCTTCCGATTGTTTTAATTGAGCAGCCAATAATAAACAGATACACCCGCATCCAAATTTGAGAAACAATCCGATGCCAATTGGCTTTAGCGGGTTCTTTCAACACAAAGCAGGGGAGATAAAAAATAATGGCAATTAATAAAGTAGATACAAACCAAATCAATCCCCAAAATGCCCAGATTCTTCCAAGAACACTGCGCATCTTTTCAGTAAAAAAAGAATTATTTGTATAAACCATATTGGGTAAGCTATCCATAAATGTAGGCGAATGTATTAAAAAACGAAATAAGTATAGCAACCGGCTCAGCCTTGCACAGAGGAAGGATTCCAGTTAATCGGTGAAAGTCCCTGCTGAATCAGCAAATCGTTGGTTCTGCTAAAATGCTTGCAGCCCAAAAAGCCCCGATATGCACTGAGCGGAGAAGGGTGAGGGGCTTTTAATACAAAATGACGGGTTTCATCAATCAATACCTGCTTATCTTGGGCAAATTTGCCCCATAACAAAAAAACCAACCCCTGTTTATTTTCCGATAAAGTACTGATTACGGTATCGGTAAATTCCATCCAACCGATGTTTGCATGACTGGCTGCTTCATTGGCTCTTACCGTTAATACAGCATTCAATAGTAATACCCCCTGCTGCGCCCAATGGGTAAGGTTTCCTGAAACAGGCATTTCCCCACCCACATCTTCAACTATTTCTTTAAATATATTCTGAAGGGAAGGTGGAAACGGAACCGCATCGGGTACAGAAAAACTGAGTCCATGCGCTTGACCGGGTCCGTGGTAGGGATCCTGCCCTAAAATAACCACTTTCACTTTTGGGAAAGGGGTTTGGGCAAATGCATTAAAAATCAAATTCCCGGGAGGATATACCGCAATTCCAGCAGCGGTTTCTGCTTTAATATGGGTAACCAGCTGAGAAAATGAATGTCGCTTAAAAGCCGATGCCAACACTTCCTTCCAACTGGCTTCTATTTTTACATCCATACTCAATCTAATTTAATAAATACATTACTAAAATTACTGCAAAAAAAGTACCCACCCAACCCTTAGCAGTCCGGAAAACAATAGCCATTGGTAGCCAGCAAATATCCTTCTGTGTCTACTTTCCAATTATTAGTTTGCGTATATAAACTCAATCGCTGATCCATCGCAGCAACCTCTACTTTATAATCTCTTCCTGCAAGGGTAACACTAAGAATAGTAGCTTTTACGGATTGAGGGGTGCTTTCTGATTGAAATAACAAATGTTCGGGCCGAACCATCCAGCAATCTGACGTTTCTCTTTGTATTCTTCCCGGAAAAAAAACCTGTGCCAATTCGGGGGATAATGAGTAAAAATCGCCTAAGAGTCCTGCCACGTATCGGTTTTGGGGAGCATGATAAACAGTTTCCGGACTACCCACTTGCACCAGATGCCCATTTTCTAATACCAACAATCGATGTGCCCAACCAAAGATATCATCAGGATTATGAGAACATAGTAAACAAGTAATGTTCAATTGATGGCTCACTTCGGCCAAAACTTGTTGTAATATTTTTTTATTGGTTAAATCTAGATGCGAAAAGGGCTCATCGAGCAGCAGCCATCGGGGAGAAGTGATTAATAAAAGGGCCAATGCAATGCGTTGTTGCTCCCCTCCTGAAATCTCATGGTGTTTCCGGTTCATCAGGTGTTCAATGCGACAAATCGAAAATAGTTTTTTTGCAACGGATGTTTCCAAAACATTGGCATATTGAAAAAGATCGCGGATATAATAGTAATGGGGGAGATGGGAGGATTGCTCTAAAATGGCAAGTCCTGGATGTCCGGGCACTAATTGATCATGGGGGCCTTTGATACGCTCGGAATAAAGGGTGATAGATCCAGTATCTGCTTGCTGCAAACCGGCAATTAATTGCAATAGGGTAGACTTGCCAGAACCACTTACTCCAATTAAGGCCAAATTTTCTCCCGCCAACTGATTAAAAGATATGGGAGAGAGTTGAAAATCCGGAGAAATATTTTTAGATAGGTTGGTAACCGAAAGCATAATTGCAAAACTACTACTGTATAAACTGCGAATCAAAACAATAAAGCGCTGCAAAAAAAAAAGATACCCCCGCTACTTGAGTAACAGGGGTATTCCCACCTTTTATGTAACAACTGAAATTTATTATTAACTAGCCTTTCTAAGTAATTCTTCTTCAAGTTCTACTTGCTCAACTATTTCATGTTCAGTGTGCGTAGTAGTTTGTTCACTTACCACTGTTTTAGCTGGTGCTAAGCGTTGAGTATACCCTAAAGTAATTAAAGAAATAGAGGGGAAGATCATAGATAGGATTTGCCAGCCTTTTGCTGAACGATTTTGTTCCTCAGCAATATTACCAACCCAGTTAAAGGCAATCACGCGGAAAATAAGTCCACCAGTAATCATGATATTCAAATAAATATCAAAAGCATCAAAAAACACACTGTCTGCTATGCAGAAAAAAGTAAAAATAATCGGAACAACTAAGCAGAAAATACCTGCGAATGATGCTTCTGCATTTCGCTGATAATAGTTGTTGGCATTGGAATAATTTTGTGGAGTGGAAACTGGACTGCTTAACAAGTGGTTGATGGAATAGGTTGACATAAGATTTGTTTTTAAAGGTTTGGGATTGGAAATTGGTTTTTAAAAGGGTTTGTTTGTTTTGTTTAACAATGTAAAATTGCACCAATCGAAATCCGGTTTTTATAGTTTGTTTTACTAATCTTCTGTAATTTTTAAAAGAAGCATTGTAGTAAAACACCCACACCACACTAGGAAAAACCCCTCTAGCCAAAGCAACTGATATTTAAAAGCTAACTAATTGATTGTTATTATCTTATGTGTATATAACGACAGTAAATTGCCTGGTTAAACAAAAGGTATAAATTCTCTAAAACATTGATAATCATTTATTTAAACATTAAATAGTAAAAAAACGAAAATTTATGTAATACTAAATCCCTCCAAAAGAAAAGTAACCTACATAACTAAATGAAAATGAATTAAATGTGACTACATTATCCTCATACCATCCGATGAAATTTAATTTGAATCGGATAAAAAAAGGGGGGGGAAGTATTGCATCTATGTAACTGATGATCAATTTTCATGATACGCAGGCTATACCATTTCGAATAGCTTTACCCAAAAAAATACCCCGATACAGTTGTACCAGGGTATCCCACCTTTACTATATCAACTAAATTATCAAATAGCTTTTCTAAATATTTGTTCATCAGATTCATACACATAATCTATTACTGCTGTATTAGATGAATTCATCTTAACAGATTTCTCCATTTTAAACAATGAAGGTTGTTTACGAACCGCTTGGCCTAAAAAAATTAAAGTAATGGCAGGAAAGAAAATAGTCATTATTTGCCAGGTCTTCATTGAGCGGTTTTGCTTAGACAGCAAATTGCTTACCCAATTATGAGCAATCAACCTAAACAGTAATCCGGATGAAATCATAATATACTGATACAGATTAACCGAATTGAGTAAAATATCTTTTGCGATACAGAAGAATGTAAACATAATGGGTACAAGCAAACAAAAGATCCCAGCTACAGTAGCTTCCTTAGCACGATTAGTGATGCTGCTATCAAGAGATTGGCGATTGAAAATAACACCATTCATAGAAATTTTCATTTCTGAAAAATTGTTGGTCTGTTTGAATAGTAAGGTTGACATATAGTGTGGTTTTAAGTTTAGGAAGCACGTTTGCAGCGCTCTTCCTTTAAACGTTGACGAATTGTTAATTATTATGTGTTTTGTGGATAACTTTGAGGAATTTATTTTTTATAAACATAATAACAGTCACTTAAAGTATTGATTATCATTTATTTAAATGCCAATTATCAGACAAATAATATTTTATAAATTTTATTTGAAATTTATACTACATTAAACTTCTCAATCACATATAAATGAGCTTTATCTGGAAAAAATCGGCACGCTTGATGGGCAACCAATTTGAAATCAGTTTAGTGACTATGGAGGAGGAAATTGCCAATGAGTGGATTCAGCAGGGATTTAATCATATTAAGGAAATTGAATACTTGTTAACCACCTACTCCGATACCAGCGACTTATATCGGATCAATGCAGCAGCTGGAATTGAACCAGTTGAGGTGCAAAAAGAAACCTTCGACATTATTGAAAGGAGTTTGCAAATTTCTGCACTTACCCAAGGTGCTTTTGATATCAGTTATGGATCGGTTGACAAGCGTCTATGGAATTTTGATACCCATCAAAATCAATTGCCCGACCCGGAAACGGCTAAAAAAATGGTTCGGCTGATTAATTATCGAAATATTCTATTGGATAAAACAGCAAAAACAGTGATGTTGAAAGAGAAAGGCATGAGAATCGGCTTGGGTGGCATTGGAAAAGGGTATGCTGCAGAAAAAACCCGCCAATACCTAAAATCACTGGGTGCAACTGCCGGAATTGTAAATGCCTCGGGCGACCTTACCACTTGGGGCAACCAACCCAATGGTAAACCCTGGACCATCGGTATCGCTAATCCCAATCACGCTGCAAGTCCATTCTCCTATCTTGAAGTATCTGATATGGCTGTAGCCACCTCTGGTAATTATGAGAAGTTTATCATGGTGGATGGCAAAAAATATTCGCATACCATCAATCCAAAAACCGGACTTCCCATAGAGGGAATTAAAAGTGTTACCATCATAACCCCAAATGCCGAATTGGCCGATGCACTCACTACTCCAATTGCAATCATGGGAATTGAAGCTGGGCTTTTCCTTATCAATCAATTAAATGGGGTAGAAGCAATTATAATAGATGATTACGATCGGGTATATTTGAGCAACCGTATTGAACTTACCAATCCAGCTGTATAAGTAACCGCATTATTTATTAATAAACCAGAAATGGCCTAACATGAAGTATATTCTTTTCTCCCTGCTACTGATTGCCACTCACCCGCAACTGAAATCACAAACATATGCGGAGAAATTAGGTTATCCTGCAGGAACCAAATTATTGATTTTGCATGTAGATGATGCCGGAATGTCGAAAGAATCTAATGAAGGGGTTTTCCAATCCACCCAAAAAGGTATCGCCAATTCTTTTAGTATCATGATGCCCTGCCCCTGGGTGCCGGAAATCTTTCATACGCTCAAAAAAAGTCCCAATACGGATGCTGGTCTGCACTTGACCTTAACCTCCGAATGGAATGACTATCGATGGGGGCCTCTGGCAGGCGTTTCACAGGTGCCCGGACTATCCGATTTGGAAGGGGCACTTTACAAATCGGTAATTGAAGTGGTGCAGCATGCATCTGCCAATGAAGTAGGAATAGAAATTGCTGCCCAATTGCAACGTGCGCGTAAAGCTGGTTGGGAACCTACCCATCTAGACTCACACATGGGTACCCTCTTCGCCAGCCCTGCCTTTTTAAAAGAATACCTGTCGCTGGGTATGCGGGAAAAAATACCGGTGATGTTTCCGGGTGGACATAACACCTTAATCAGCAAAACTTCTGCTGGTTTAATAACACCAGCACAAGCAAAAGCAATCGGAGACCAATTATGGAATGCAGGGTTACCGGTACTGGATGATTTGCACAATATGAGTTACGATTTCAAATATCCTACCAGTAAAATTTCAGATGAAGCATTACAGGAGCTCGCCGTTAATCAGTATATACGCTCTTTTGAATCTTTACAACCCGGGGTTACCATGGTTATTATGCATTGTTCGGTTGCGGGGGAACATTTTGAGCATATCTCTAATTCAGGCACCATTCGAAGAGCCGACTGGCTGGCAATGCAATCACCCAAACTAAAAAAATATTTCTCTGAAAACCATATCGAGCTTACCACCTGGAGGGAACTGATGCTGCGCAGAAAAAAACTACTTACCGAATCTGGGAATAAGAGCGAGTAAACTGAACCGTGGTAAAAACAATTTCCTTGTACTGATTCTTTTCGAATAAAATTCCAAGCTGTCGTTTGGTAATTGCAACCAAATCTGAATAAGCCGTATAATCTTTAGGGGTAGTCGCTTCGGTTGCATCAATCATAGCTAGCGGCTCCCAATTAAATCCATCGTCGCGACTAATGTGCAACATCAGGTTATTTCTACGCAAGGAGTCTTGGGTATGTGAAGTAACTATAATCGCCTTTCCCTTTTTAAAACCCAGCGTTATTACAGCCCCCTGATTCACCGGATCTATCAGGCTTCTCTCGAAATAAGTAGTATCCCAGCTAACGCCCCCATTGCTACTTCGGGATATTATTCGTGCCCGTACATCCCCACTTTGATTTCGGCTATTCAGCAATACACCGCCATTGGCTAATTCAGCAGCCATCGACTCATTACTACCCTCAAAAGAGAGTGATTGACTCAACATAAAACTTTGTGCATTATCATTGCTATAAAAAGCGTGCGCCCGATAGTCTTTAAACCGGGGTAGGGAGCACCCGCCGAATGATTGGCAGCAACTACAATCCGTCCACGATAGGATCCCTGCATTATTTGCAGGGCATGACCGGGTGTATTGGCATAACTGCGCCAGTCGGCTCCCGCTGGTTCTAAGGCAGCAGGATGGTGAACCTGAGCCGTAATATTTACTGGCGTTTCCCAACTCATTCCTCCATCAGTAGAAGCGATATACCATACCTCTCGCATGCCGATGCCTTTACGAATGGAATTTTCGGGCTGATTACCCGTATTATAAAATAACAATACCCTGCCATTCGGATAGCGACTATCCAACTGATCGAATACAGGAGCCGGATTACCAGCCTGCGATTCAGCCCTGTCTACCAACACTTGCAAAGGCCCCCAGGTTATTCCCCCATCCCCACTTCGTTTCATTACAATATCGATATCCCCAAAATCGGAGGAGTTTGCCATTCTACCCTCACAAAATGCCAATAGTGCCCCAGAAGCATGTTTGATTATTGCAGGTATTCGAAAGGTATGGTATCCCGACTCACCAGCCTGAAATACCACCACCGGCTTTTGTTGAGCGAATAAAGGGGTGGATGCTAAAAAAAAGTACACAGAAAAAAAACCATAAAGGGTGCGAATACTTAATTGCTGCATATTCTAAAATAACTCAAATGGTGATAACCACAAAAAGGTCTTTAATTGTTGCCTTGGGATACTTCTCTAGATAATTCTACAAAAAAGCCCCACGAGATTGTGGGGCTTCGTGATTCGGATTGGATTCGAACCAATGACCTACTGCTTAGAAGGCAGTTGCTCTATCCAACTGAGCTACCGAACCGATTCGGCGGCAAATGTACAAATTATTATTTATTTCCTAGCTGTTAACCCTTTCAAGAAAATCCTTAATTTGTGCAAAAATCAACTAAATGAAAAAGTTTTTACTCCTAATTATTTCCGCGCTTTTTTCAGGTTTGCTGTTTGCTCAACCTGCTGAAACCTATATTGGTGAAAAGGTGAAAGTAACTTTTCCGGGTAAACCCGATAGTGCAACCAACCCAATGGGAGCAAAAATGTTGACCTATAAAAATGATCCCGCTAAAATTTGTGCCGCATTATCACTTGATGTAGCCCCAATGGGACTTTCTGCTGATATGGTTGCTTCAATGGGTGATGGACTGTGGGATCAAATTAAATCTCCAATGATGTCTCAAATGGGAAATGTAGATATCCTAAAAGATGAGGTAATTCAATTCAAAGGGAAAAGCTGCCTCAAAGTAGAGCTAGACATCAGTAAGTCATCTGCTGAAAGCTTAAAAGGTAAAAAAATGTATATGCTTTGCTTTTTTATCGGCTCTGTATTACATCAGCTGAATGTAACAGCGCTTACCGATACGGATATGAAAGCAGACGCAGAAGCCTTTTTCAATACCCTTACCATCGAATAAAGCACCTATAAATAGTCGAATACGGCTACGAAACAAGGAGAGTGCCTGAAAGATTTCGTACCTTCGCCACGGATTAACCTGACCATCCATGAGCGAAGAAAAGAGTTTGCATTTTATTGAAGAAATTGTAGAAAACGATCTGGCTTCGGGAAAGTACAAGTCGATACTAACCCGTTTCCCGCCTGAACCCAACGGATACCTGCATATTGGGCATGCCAAAAGCATCTGCTTAAACTTTGGTCTGGCCCTAAAATATGGTGGAGAAACCAATCTGCGGTTTGATGATACTAATCCGGTTACGGAAGAAACCGAATACGTTAACAGTATTCGTGAAGATGTTAACTGGCTGGGCTTTCAATGGGCAAGAGAGCGGTATGCCTCTGATTATTTTGATAACTTATACCAATTTGCCGAACAACTCATTCAACAAGGCCAGGCTTATATAGATGACAGTACCCCCGAAGAAATCGCACAGCAAAAAGGTACACCTACCCAACCCGGCACTCGAAATGCATTTGCCAATCGTGGGATAGATGAAAATCTGCAACTGTTCCGCGAAATGAGGGAGGGCAAATACCCTGATGGTAGCCGGGTATTACGGGCAAAAATTGATATGGCATCTCCCAATATGATAATGCGGGATCCCATACTCTATCGAATTAAACATGCCAAACATCATCGTACGGGAGATAAGTGGTGCATTTATCCTATGTACGATTTTGCACACGGACAAAGCGACTCCATTGAAAATATTACCCATTCCATTTGTACGCTGGAATTTATACCCCACCGCGATTTGTATAATTGGTGTATTGAGAAATTGAATATTTTTCCCTCCAAACAATATGAATTTGCTCGATTGAATATGACCTATACGGTAATGAGCAAAAGGAAACTGTTGCAGTTGGTACAGGAGGGGCATGTAAATGGATGGAACGATCCCCGAATGCCTACCATCAGTGGAATGCGTCGCAGGGGCTATACGCCCGAAAGTATCCGGGACTTTTGCGAACGAATTGGCATTGCCAAAAGAGAAAACCTGATTGATGTAGGATTATTGGAATTCTGCGTGCGGGAACATTTGAACAAAGTTGCCCTACGTAGGATGGTGGTGTGTAACCCCTTGAAAATTGTGATTACTACACTGGGCAATGAAACGGAATGGTTACAAGGGGAAAACAATCCTGAAGATGCACAGGCAGGACATCGACAAATCCCCTTTAGCAAAGAATTGTACATCGAGCGGGATGATTTTATGGAAAATCCTCCGAAAAAATATTTCAGATTGGCACCCGGGCAAATGGTGCGTTTAAAAAATGCATTTATCATCCGCTGCGAGGAAGTGATCAAGGATGCGGACGGAAATATTACAGAAGTGCATTGTTCGCATATACCCGAGAGTAAAAGCGGAGCAGATACTTCTGGAATTCATGTAAAAGGAACCCTACATTGGGTGAGCAGCGCACATGCCATTCCAGTTCAGGTAAATTTATACGATCGGTTATTTAAAGTAGAAGATGTGGCCAATGCAGCTGGAGATTTTAAAGATCATATCAATGAGTCGTCGGAGCAAACAATTGCGGTAGCGTTCGCAGAACCAGCACTGGCAAAAGATCCACCCAATGCCCGCTTTCAGTTTATTAGGATGGGATACTTCTATGCCGACAGTGAGCAAGAACCTGGTAAATTGATTTTCAACCGAACGGTAACCCTTAAAGATACCTGGGCGAGAGAAGTTGCCAAAGGATAATCGGATTGTTGGCTCCCTTTCGAACTTAACCTATTTATGGAATTATATTCCGCATTTACCCAACACTGGCAAGAAAAATTTGCTGCTCAAATTCCTGCGCAGGATACCATTTTGGTGGCTGTGAGTGGGGGAGTAGATAGCATGGTGCTGGCGCATTTGTTGTTGCGAATGGGATGCTCCATTCAATTGGCACACATGAACTTTCAATTAAGAGCCGAGGAAAGTGAAAGAGATGAAAGATTTGTATTGGATTGGGGAAATGAAAATAAAATCCCCGTTCATGTAAAAAAATCAAATGCTGCCGAATATGCCGATACACACTCAGTATCCATTCAGGAGGCTGCCAGAAATTTACGCTACGAATGGTTTAGCGGTTTACAAGCAGTACTTACCTGCCAACAGAGCAAGGTTTGGTTAGCAACTGCCCACCATGCAGACGACAATGTAGAAACCCTCTTATTGCACTTATTTCGGGGCACGGGATTAGAAGGACTGGCTGGCATTCAACCGTTGAGAAGAAAAGAAGCCATGATTCGTCCGCTCCTTACTATTCCAAAATCAGATCTGCTAAACTATGCAAATGCCAATCAGATTGCATTTGTGGAAGATTCTTCCAATGCCCACAATCACTATACCCGCAATCAGGTGCGCAATCAGTTGATGCCGGTAATACAAGAAATTTTTCCGGATGCCCCTACACAGATGTTGGCCAATATTAACCGATTTAGGGAAGGAATTCAAGTATATAGAAAAGCCATTTCCACACAATTAGAAAAAATAACTACCTCACACGAAAACGAACAACATATTCCGGTAGAAGCCTGGAAAAAATTAGATCCCATCCATACCTATACCTGGGAAATTATTCAAGCGGCCGGATTTAGTCCTGCTCAAATACCGGCGGTTTTGCAGTTGCTGGATTCGCCAACCGGTAAATATTGTTTGTCATCTACGCACCGCATCATTCGTAACCGTAAACATTTGATAATTGCTCCCTTGGCAAATCCGATACATACACTGATTCAGATTGACCAAGCTGATAAAAAAGTTTCGTTTGCAAACGGAGTAATTAATCTGGAAGCCATACCTTACACCAGTATACCTCAGCAAACACCCGACACAGAAGCTTTTTTGCAAGAAGCAGCGTTGGAATTTCCATTATTGATTAGAAAATGGAAAACCGGCGATTATTTTTATCCCCTGGGGCTCAACAAAAAAAAGAAAATCAGTCGGTTTTTAATCGATTGTAAAGTGTCGGCAACGGAAAAAGAAAAAGTGTATGTATTAGAAAGCAATCACAAAATTGCCTGGATTATAGGCTATCGAATAGATCATCGTTTCCGATTACAGAAACAAGAAGGGATTACATTGCACTTGAAATATCAAAAATAGTTCATCACTTCAGAAATGAAGTGTTGGATGGGTTTGAAATCAGTGAAAAGTAAACTAGTGATAATCAGAAAAACGATCCCATACAAAGCACCCCAAATATGGGCAGAATGGTTGATGGTACCTCGCCCTTTATTACTTAAGTAAGCCGAAACCAGCAGGAATAGCGGACCAAAAATAAATGCCGGAATTCCGATGGGTATGGGGAAAATACTCAAAGGCATAGTTGGGTATAAAAATATACCACAAAAAATTACAGCCGATACTGCTCCGGAAGCTCCCAGACTATAATAATAATCGTCGTGTTTGTGTTTTTCGAAACTGGGCATCATAGCAGCTGGAAGCGCAGTGAGGTAAAGCACTGCAAAAAAAACAGTACCAGCACCCCCATAAATACTCCGGAAGGCATTTTCAACCAGATCACCAAACATATAAAGGGTATACATGTTAAAAGCCAGATGCATAAAATCAGCATGAATAAAACCCGAACTAAAAAAACGATACCATTGGCCGCGCTGATTAACTGCGGGGGGATGAAAAATCATTTCACCCATCATTTGTTCATTAGAAAAAGCCAGGAAGGACAATACACAGGTAACCAGGAGGATGATGATAGTAAAGGATAGCATTTTCGAAAAAATTAGCCAAAAGATATATCAAATGTAATTAGTTGCGGCTACAATTCGAGTACCATTTAGGCATGGTGGTATTTTTCGTTGCGCATAATGGTACAAGCCCTGTATAATTGCTCGGCCAGTATTAAACGAACCAGCATGTGCGGAAATACGAGATTTGACAAACTCCAGCAAAAATCAGCTCTTTTTTTAACAGCATCACTCACGCCATAGGCTCCTCCAATTAAAAATACCAGGTTTTTGGTACTTTGATCGGCATATTGCTGCAATAAACTAGCCAGATCGGGTGAGTGCAGGTTTTTTCCGCGCTCATCCAATAATATTAATTTGTCGGTAGGCTGCAGCATTTCCAGCACTTTTTTACCCTCTTCCTCCTTTAAAACCGGAACATCCATATTGGCTGCCTGTTTGGGGGGGGAGAGGATTTGCCAGCTGAAAGGAAAGTAATGTTCAATACGTGCTGAAAATAATTCAATACCCTCTTTTACATAAGTTTCATGCGATTTGCCTATCGACCAGGATTGAATTTTCATGTACTGTGCAAATATTATTGTGAATACTAAAATAAATGTTTATGAATCGTTTATTTACATATTAATTAATTGTAAATACATAAGTTTTTAAAATATGTGCAAATAAATCGCTGATTGAATGAAAATTAAACGAAAATTAGATTAAAACACAAGTAAATTACTAATAAATGCAGCTTTTTTTAAAATAAAGCTGTCAAAGCCATATATTCGTTACCTATTTATTAATCATAAATTTTTCCAATGAAAAAAATCGCCCTCCTTTTCTGGTGCTTAACACTCATTGCAGTGCAACTGATGGCACAGAATACCAAAACGGTAAGCGGTAAGATTACGGATGAAAAGGGACAGCCTTTATCCGGAGCCACCATCAATGCATTAAGTGCCAACAATACTGTGGTAGGAACTACAGTAACTGATGCAAATGGAAACTATTCTTTCCGTGTTTCTGACCAGGTTAAAAACATTAAGGTTGCCTTCGTGGGTTTAGAAGAGAAAACCGTAGCATTAGGTGGAAAAACTTCTTTGTCCGTTCAACTTGGCAATGCTTCTTCCAATTTAAATGAAGTAGTAGTTGTAGGGTACGGTACGCAACGTAAAAAAGACATTACTGGAACTGTGAGTACCATAAAAGGCTCCGTAATGGCCGATAAGCCTGTACAAAGTTTTGAACAAGCATTGGGCGGAAGAGCTGCTGGTGTTCAGGTAACTATACCCAATGGTGTACTTAATAATCCACCTGTGATTCGTATCCGTGGAACCAACTCGATTTCATTAAGTTCATATCCGCTGATTGTAGTTGATGGAGTTCCGGCATTTACGGGAGATCAAACTTCTGTTAACGCTGCTGGTAATGCCCTTGCTAGTATCAACCCGAATGATATTGAAAGTATCGATATCGCCAAAGATGCAGCTGCATCAGCTATCTACGGAAGCCGGGCTGCCAATGGAGTAGTATTTGTTACTACCAAAAAGGGGAAAGCCGGAAAAGCACGGATTAATTACGATGGTAATGCAAGTATGGCAACCCCACAGCGTTTACCCAAACTGCTGAATGCATTTGAATATACAACCATAAAAAATGAAGGATTGGTAAATGCAGGAACCTTTAATGCCAATTCAAACGCATTCATATTAACTACAGGTGCAGATGGACAAGCCATTAATACCAATTGGTATGATTATATTTACCGTACCGGTTTATCACAAAATCATACAATAAACGTTTCTGGTGCTAGTGAATCTACAAATTACTATTTTTCGGTTGGTTTTTCTAAGCAACAAGGAATCATCAGAAGAAATGATTTTGAGAGAAAAAATATATTAGCAAACATTGAAACCAAAGTAAGTAAAATACTAACTATTGGTGGAAAAGTTGCCTATGCCAATCAATTAAACTTAGCCGCTGCCAGTTCAGGTTCTTTAGCAGGGGAAGCCTTTAATACCGGTGGTTTAGCCCGTATTGCACAAGTATCTGCCCCGAACGTTTCACCCTATCTCAGTAATGGAGCCTATAATATAAATGCCAGCGGATTGCTTGGCCAAATGAACAATAAAGTGGCTCAAGTAGGTTTCTACAACCCAGTTGCATCCCTCGATTTAAATAATTCAAATGCAGAAACTAACCAATTGCAAGGAAATATTTTCTTGCAACTAAAGCCCCTTAACTTCTTAACCTTACGCTCGGTGTATGGTATAGATTATTCTTTCACCGATAATGATGCATTTGCTAGTCCTTACAGTGGAGAAGGTTTCCCAACCGGATCAGCTACCAGCAACTACAATAAATCAAAAAGATGGGTGTGGACTAATACAGCTCAGTTTGACTTCAAACTCGGTGCAAAAAACACTTTCAGTGTTTTAGGTGGTTATGAACAACAAAAAACCAATGCTTCCGGATTTGGTGTAAACAGAACAGTAATTTCGGATCCCTTCTTTACCAATATTCAGGGTGGTTTCGGAAACGTAGCCCTTGCAAGTACTTCTGGTAACATTGGTGAAAATTATCTTGCTTCTGTATTTGGTCGTTTGAACTATAATTTCGACAAAAGATTTTACGTTTCAGGTAATATCCGGAAAGACCAAGCTTCTCAATTAGGTGCCAGTAATAAATCCGGAACTTTCTGGGGCGTATCTGGTGGATGGGAAATTGGCAATGAAAAATTTTGGGAAAGCATGAAATTCGATAGACTATTCAGTTCATTCCGTGTAAAAGCATCTTACGGAAGACTGGGTAATATTTCTGGCTTGAGCAATTTTGGAACCCTATCAACATATGGTGCTGGATTATATGCTGCGAATCCTGCCCTTCAATTTTCTAACGCCGGTAACCCGAATCTGAAATGGGAAACCAGTACCAAAACAGATGTGGGTATCAATTTCGGATTCTTGAAAGAAAGAATTACCGGTGAGCTTGCATTTTATAAGAACGATATTGATGGTTTGATTCTATTTGTTACCCAACCTCCATCCGCAGGTTTACCGAATTCAATTGCCACCAACGTAGGATCGATGTATAACAAAGGGGTAGAATTCACATTAAATGCTGATATCATTAACAAAAAGGATTTCAGCTGGAGTGCCAACTTTAATATCTCTAAAAATCTAAATGAAGTAACCTCTTTGGCTCCTAGTCTTCCATCTCTTGTTCAAAGTACTTCAGGATTAGAATCTGTAAATATTACCTTACCCGGTTATTCAATTGGAACCCTGTTGGTTACCAGAACTGCCGGTATTGATGCAGCAACTGGCCGCAGAATTTTTGTAAATGCTGCTGGTAAAAATGTTTACTTCCAACACGTTGCCCCTACCGGACAATTTAGATTTTCCTATGCCGATGGAACTGTTGCACCAGCAGTTAGCTCTGCAGATGCATCTCCCTATCTAAATACCAATCCAAAATATCAGGGTGGCTTTGAAAACACTTTCCGCTACAAGCAGTTTGAGTTAAGTGCTTTATTTACTTTCCAAACAGGCTTCTATATGTATTATGGTAGCCGTGCTGGTTTACACGACCAAAGATATTGGAACAATGAAGCTGATATTTTAGGTCGCTGGCAAAAAGCTGGAGATGCCGCTGCTTTATTCCCTAAAGTTATTAATGGTGACAATATCTCTAACGGATCCTCTTTTCCTTTGGATATCAATGTATTTAAAGGCGACTTCCTAAAGTTAAGAACCATCACAATTGCCTATAATTTTTCTAAAGAATTGTTGAGTAAAATAAAAATCAACAGTGCCCGGTTCTATATTAATGGTAATAACTTAGCCATTATCACCAAATACCCTGGTCCTGATCCCGAATCTTCCTCCAATGGAAACGGTACTACTAATCAGGGGGTTGACCGCAACCAGGCAGCAAATGCAAGAGTGGTAACCGTTGGTTTGAACATTGGATTCTAATTACAGCTAAAAAAAATTGATTATGAAAAAGATAATATTAATTAGTTCATTAGTTGCCGTATTAACGATGGCAGTTTCCTGTAGCAAGGAATCTCTTTCTCCCATACCAACTACGTCCATTTCAGATGCTTCTGCCTATGCTACTCCCGATCGAATATTGGGTCAGGTAAGAAGTCTATATGGCAGTCTCCGCTCAGGCAGTTTTTATGGAGGCCGATTTATCATTTACAATGATATCCGTGCCGATGAATTTATCAATGAGTTAACCAACGTGGTTACCGGCTTTGATGTATGGAACGGAACCATGGGTAATAATAGTACCAACAGTGTAGTAAACCTTTGGTCACAGGCCTATTTTACCATCAATTTGTGCAACGTGTTTATCGATGGAATGGCTGCCAATGGAGGAGCCAGTATAGTAGGTGCTGCAACCGCTACCAACTACTTAGCTGAGGCCAGAACTGTAAGAGCTATTTGCTATTATAGCCTATTGCAGTTATATGCCCGCCCATATGTTGATGGGAATGGTAGTAAACCCGGCTTACCTATTCGATTAAAAGGAAATACGGGTGCCGACCAGTACGACCTTGCCCGCAGCACCGTTGCTCAAGTATATCAGCAGGTTTTAGATGATTTAAACTATGCTGAAACCAATTTACCCCTTACCTATGGCACCACCGCTCAGGCTACTAATGTAACCCGTGCTCATAGAAATACTGCTATCGCACTTAAAACTAGGGTTTATCTAAGCATGCAGAAATATGCTGAAGCCATTACAGAAGCCAATAAAATTGTAAGCGCTTCCGCGCCTTTCACTGCTGCTACCGGAGTACCATTCGCTTTACAGGCCGACATAACCAATGTATTTAAAGCGCCATATATCACAACGGAATCAGTTTTATCTATGCCCTTTAATGGCACTACTGAAACACCAGGTACTCAAAATCAGCTGGGATATTACTATGGTATTTCTGCACTTAATGGAGGAAATGGTGAATATTCACTTAACAATTCCGGAATCATTGCTAATGCAGGCTGGACGGCCAACGACAAGCGTCGCACATTCATATTTACGGCATCCTCTGGAAAAAAATATTTGAGTAAGTATCCTTCTATTACCCCCTTCACAGACTATGCGCCAGTGATGCGATATTCAGAAGTATTACTTAACCTTGCAGAAGCAAAAGTACGTTCTACCAATTCAATAGATGCTCAAGCAGTTGCGCTGTTGAATGCAGTAAGAAACCGTTCAGATGCTGGTGTAACTTTTACAACTGCGAGTTTTGCAACGGTAGCCGATTTGCTGGATGCAATTATTACGGAAAGAAGAATCGAGTTTCTGGGTGAAGGTTTACGGGCTCCGGATTTATTAAGATTAGGACTTCCAATTCCCGCAAAAAGCAATATTTCTGCGATTCCTTTCTCAGCACAAAACTATATCTGGCCAATTTCTGCTGCGGAATTACAATTGAATAAATTGTGTGTAGATAACTAATTCTTGTTCTCCACTGCAAATAAAAATCCCCCAAATTGGGGGATTTTTATTTGCTAATAGAAAATCGATACTTAAAAAACAATACGATTTAACAAAAATTATTTATAAATTGAATCAATAGTTATACTTAGTTTAAACAGATTTAATTGACAACCTATTCTTTAAAATACCATAGTCAATTGGCCAATAATTTTTAGAACTAGTTATTTGTAATTTTACTAAAAATATACTGACCAAATAATCTGAAAAAAATCACTTAGTCTATTTGATATTATTAATCAAATATTTGCGATACAAAATTTTTCTTTTATGATTCGTTAATCCCATTTCAGTTTTCAGGAATTTATCTATAGAACCATATTTATTATTGATGGCATCAAAAGTTGCTTGCAGATATTTTTCTTTAACTCCCATTACATCTTCAACCACAGATTCATTCATATGATAGCTTTCAATTAAAAGCTTTTTCATTCGATTCATATCACTTGCCCGATAAAAATTGGATGCTAAATAATCGGCCATGATGGTTTTTTCATCAACACCTAAAGCATATAAAATAAGTGCAGTAGCAATTCCAGTTCTGTCTTTTCCGGCAGTACAATGATATAAAACTGCACTATCCTTATGGGTATTTAACAATACATCAAACATTGGCTGATACCGGTTTTTAAAAGGGGATAAATCGGTATAGAAAGGTAACATAATACTATCTCCGTTTTGCGCTTTGCTCATTTGCTGCATCATTTTAGTTCTATCCCCAACCTGCTCGCTTCCTGCCTGAAGTGAAATGCGAGTTGCACCCATTGGCAACTTATCCGGGGCGATGGAATATTCAGCGGGACCTCTAAAATCTAATACTGTATGAATCAATAATCCATTTAATTTATCTAAATCAGTTGCATTTAAATTATTGATTTCAGCACTTCGATATATTTTTCCCCAGCTTACAAATTTTCCATGGGAAGTTGGATAACCTCCAATATCTCTAAAATTTACAGCCCCAGTAAGTTTTACCAAACGTTTACTGCTATCAGCAATTTGCGCTATTGATGCCATTTGAAATAAAACAGCAATAACAAAAAGTAAGCAAGCTTTCATAAATATTAACGATTTTGTTTTGATGAATTTCTATATACCTGTTTACCCTGTATCCAGGTTTCAAGAATATGTAAATTATGTAATTCAGAAGGAAGTATGTTGGTTGGATCTTCAGCAATTATTACAAAATCGGCTAGCATCCCTTTTGCCAATACTCCCTTTTTATCTAACTCACCAGTGGCAGCAGCTCCGCCTTTTGTAAACATGATTAATGCGTCCTCAGCATCTATACATTGAGTGGCACCTAACTTTTTTCCACTTTCAGTAGTTCTAATTACAACACTTTCCCATCTTTTTCTGGCATCAACATTTGAAACAGGGGCATCTGAATGCATAGCAGGTAAAACGCCGGCTTCTAAAAAACTTTTGGTAGCAAACATTCTATTTAAACGATTATCGCCATAAGGCTCTAATAAATTACCCAACTCATCTATATAGCTATGTAAAACAGGTATGATACCTAATTTTTTAATTTTAAATATAATACTATCATTTATTACACTGCAATGTTCTATTCGATGATGAATGTTTAATGGATTTCCAGATTGATATACTTTTTCAAATGCCTGTAAAACCATATCAATTTCACGGTCGCCATTGCTATGCACACAGATTTGTAATCCCTTCCGATGGATGGCTAAAAATAAGGAATCTAATTGCGCTTGGGTTCGTTTATAGGGTATACCATAATAATCTTTTTTTCCAGTAGCAGGGTTTAACATATCATAGGGCTCATATAACCAACAGGTTTTTCCACTTAATGAATTCCCATGGAATACTTTAATGGATTTAACTCGTAAGAAATCAGTTTCAATTTGTGGTATTACGTTTTGATCAAAATATTGCAAAGCTTTCCATTCATCTGTTTCATGATGAATATCGCCCCCCTGCATTTCAGGCAATAACTTTTCAACTATCATTACATTGAAACGCATCGGAAAATTTTGTTCTTCCAACGCTTTGTAAATTTTTAGGCGATTGGTATCTACGCCAGCATCACCAATACTAGTTATACCAAAAGATAATAGACTGTTGAAATAGGCTGCATAATTAGCAACTTCCTCGGCAAAACTAATAGAAGGATAAGGGACAATTTGGTTATTTTTTGTGAGATTTTGAGCAGCGGCTTCTTTACAAATTCCATTGGGGGTTCCATCTTGCGAACGATCGTATTGACCCCCGGGTGGATCAGCTGTTTCTTTTGTTATATTATTTATTTTTAAGAGCAAAGAATTAGCTGCAGATTTATGACCTGATGCATGGGTTAACAATACAGGATGATTTGGAGTAACCTCATCTAAAAAATATTTAATAGGCTCACTGCCTAATTTACCTTCATTGTAGCCTCTTCCTCTTATCAACATCCCTTTCGGAGTAATGGCAGCTTTTGATGCCAATAAACGCTGTAAACTTTTCATACTAGTTACCGTATCTAATCGAATGATGTGATTGTACTGTTGAAAAGGAGTTTCAGGATTGGGATGCAAATGAACATCGTTTAATCCTGGAATAATTGTTTTTCCTTTAGCATCAACAATTTTAGTAGAAGCAGATTTCCACTGCGCTACTTCATTCATTTTACCAACAAAAACAATTTTACCATTTTTGATTGCCATAACTTGTTTACGCTCACCTTTTTGTACGGCAGTAATAATGTTGGCATTGATAATAATAACATCCGCTGCATTTTGAGCAAATATCGACAAAGTAAAAAGCTGAAAAAAAATGCATAATAAAATGGCTATTAACTTTCTCATAGATTGTATTTTAAAAATAAAGGAGCCAGTTGGCTCCTTTATTTTGATAAACGAATATAGAATTCTGAGTTCGATTATTTTGTTAACCAAGTATCTTTATTTACATCATCTGTACCACCAAACTGAGAAGATATGGCAGATAGATAATTAGCGTTGTTATAATTGATTTCAGATAAAGGATACAACCATCTTCTTGGAATGTTGCCAGAAGTAGTTCCAGTTCCGGGACCATTGCTACTAAATGAAGGAATACCAGTTCTTCTAAAATTCATAAAGGCTTCATATCCTGAATTCATGAATAAAGCAACATATTTTTGAGACAAAATTTGTCTTAATCCAACCGTTGCATCAGAAACATTATATTGTACGTTAGCTAAAAAGGTTGCATTATCAGTAGTAACCGATCCTAAATTAGCCCCTGTAACACTAGATACAGTAATAGTAGAGTTACTAGCTGTATTTAAACCAAAATTTTTGAAAGAGGCGCTTATCCCGTTATTATAAAAAGTTGCAGCATCTGCAGCAGATAAAGATGGGGCCCAGCCTCTGTTAATTCCTTCTGCAATATTGAAACACATTTCAGAATAACCAATAAATACAAAAGGCTCATAGGTTGATACAGAAGTTGTAGCTACAAATCCGTTTCCAAAATAACGCTGACCGTTAAAAGCAGAAATAGAATTAGTAGCTGCTTGATTCTGTAAATCAGTTAACGAAGCACTAGAAACACCCCCTACAAAGGCAGAAAAACTATTATATGCACCAGCTTTAGAAGGAGCAGCAATCAAAAATGTACGGGGATCAGAAGTAGATCTGGTTATAGATAACACCGTTTCGCCAACATTTTGAAAATTATTGTAAGCATTGTTACCTTGAGCAAAAGGAGGATACAAATTAGCAGCCGTAAACTTATACACCATATTATCACTGGTACCTGTCATAATTGGATAGGTAGTTGGATTGGTTACAATAGCAGCAAACTGAGATTTGATATTCAAATCAGCATTATCATCAGCACGCTTACTCAAACTAATTAATACACGCAGTTTATAAGTATTAAATAATTTTTGCCATTGTAAATTAGTCAAACCAAAAATGTCACCACCATCAAACAAAGCATTTTGATTAGCAGGAACACTATTTATGGTTGTCATAATTGTGTTTGCGGTATCTAATAAAGCCAATGCAGTTTTATATACGGTTTTTTGCGCATCAAACGCCGGAGTTGTATTGTTAGGATCACCAGCTTGAATCATAGGAATATCACCTACCTTTTGAGAAAACCAAACAGCTGAATAAGCTCTTAAAAATTTAGCTAGTGCAAAATATTTATTGTTGGTTGTACCTAGCTGAGACTTAGCTTGATTTTCAAGGGCAATTGCATACTTAAGAATTTGGTAACTATCGTTACTATAGCTCCATCCATAGGTGTTATCTCCCCAATACTTTGAATAGTTAGAAACCTGATGTTGATTATACTTATATACATTTCCACCAAAAGGGAATTCTTCTGGCAAAATAAAATTAGCTGTAACGTTATTTACCAACAAAGATAAAGGCAGAACTGCACTAGCAGAAGCTGCATTGGGGTTTGTAGACAAATCCCCCTTTTGACAACCTGTGTTTGACAAAACTATCAAACTACAGATTGTTATTGTGATGAATACTTTGATTTTCATAAAAAAACTATTTATACTTATGATTAATATTAGAATGTAAAGTTGAGGTTGAAACCAAATTTGCGAGTAGAAGTACTTTGTAAATCCGCGCCTATAGCTGACCCTCCAACACTCAAATCAGAGGCATTGAAACCAGAAGCATATTGATCAATATCAAAATCTTTTCTTTTAGCAAAATATAAAAGGTTCCTTCCAATTACAGAAACAGTAATTGTTTTGAATAATCCATTTCCGAATTTAGGATTGTTGATATTATAAGAAAACACAACTTCACGCAACTTAGCAAATGAACGGCTAATCATAAAATATTCATCAAAATTCGCCTTCAGGTTTCCGGTTAAGTATGATTGAACCAAAGCAGAAGTTGTATTGGGTGCAAAAGTCAAACTTCCCAAATTAGATATTGCACCATTTAAGAAAGTGGGTGTGCCAGATGCAATTTGAACACCAGCTCCAAATTCATTACCCAGTAATGAAGGAGTTGGGGCTTGTGTTCCTTGGTTGGTAGATTGCCATTCTTTTAATCGAGCTGCACCAATTGCACCTTGAACTGTTTCAATATGAGTGCCTCCCTGCATTGCAGCATAATAGTTATAATCATAAATTTTTCCACCTATACGGCCATCAATTTGAAAGCTGAAGCTGAAATTTTTATAAGTGAACTTGTTACCAAAACCGAAAGTGAAATCAGGATTTAAAAAACCTAAAGAACCCAGGCGTTGATCATTTGATCCAGTTGCTCTTTGTAAAACACCACCTGAATAAACTATATTTCCAGATCCATCTCTCAAAAACTTGGTACCAAAAATTTCATCTAAGCGGTCACCAACTTTGTAATTGTGGTTATTGATAGGTAAAACTGCATCATTACCATAAATTGCAGAAAGGGTTTCCTTGAAAGTAGCATAATTCAAAAATACATCCCAGTTTAATCCATTAGGATTTTTGATAGGGGTTCCACTAATTGCAATCTCTATACCGCTTCTTTTAGTTGTAATACCATTTACAATTTCAGTATTAAAAGTAGTAGAAGCAGGTAAGCCTCTACTATAAATACCAGGTCCGTTTTTGGTATCAAAGTAAGTAAAATCTAATCCTACTCTATTTTTTAAGAATTTCATATCAACACCTGCCTCAAAAGAGATTCTATCATAAGGCTTTACATCGGTAACTACCGTATTAGACAAACTTACAGAAGGCGTGTTATTATAATAACTAGCATAAGAAGGTCCAGCAGTATTTGCATAATTCGGACCATCATACGAACTAACCAAATCAGTACCATATCCCAATAAGGAGTTAGTGCTCTGACCAGTAACTTGTTTATAAGCACTATATATAGTTGGACTGGTAAATGCACCCTTAACATCTGCTACCGAACCTCTCACTTTTAAGAAAGAGATTGCTTTTGGAAGTGAGATATAGTCAGACAGAACTGATGAAATTGAAGCTGATGGGTAAAAGAAAGTGTTTTTGCTAGAAGGTAATGTAGATAAATTATCTACACGGCCGGTTGTGTTCAGATTAATGTATTTATCGAAACTCACATCAATAGAGTAGTATCCACTATAAGTCTGCATTTTTGAATTCCAGCTATACTGCAAAGGAGTTTGCACTGAGTTTGATAATACGTAAATGTTTGGAATAGCTAAGGCACGTGTAGTACCATAAGTAGAATTATAAGTAAATGAACGTGAGTTACCCCCAACTAAGGCACTAATGTTCCACTTATTAATTCTTTGGTTATAGGATAACTGTAAATCTGTATTATTCTCCATCAATTTTCTGTTATCAGCTCTGAAGTCACCATACCATCCAAATTTGTACCAAGGAGTATAGGCATTCAAATTAGCGGAAGAAGGAACTTGCTCAGTTCTTGTTTGATTCCAAGTTGTAATCTGAGATTTAAGACTCAAATTGAATAAACTATTTAATTTATAATTTAACTTGATATAAGAGTAAATATCTGTTTTATCATGTCCACGTAGCCATTTGTAAGCCATAAAATATGGATTGTTCAAACGTCCATACTCCTGTGCATATTGAACCAAATCAGGAACGCCTTGTGGCCCTTTATAAAAATCCTTCAGGTCATTCACATCATAATCTGCTGATCCGTATACCTTAAACATGTAGATATAAGAATTCGGTCCATAGTTAACATCAGGTATATTGGGGGTATATTGAAGGTTTAAGTTCATATTTCCCTCAACAGACAACTTAGATGTTAAATTGTAGCTGGCAAACAAATTCATGTTATCAGAATTTAATTTGGTATTAGGAAAAATACCTTTCTGATACATATGTGTATATGAAATACGCAAATTATAATTGGTACCTGCAGAAGAAACAGCCACATTATTAGTAGAAATAAGACCAGTTTCAACAAAATTATTAAAGTTATTCACCCCACGGGCTAGCCAAGGAGTTGGAGTTCTTTTACCAGTTACTGGATCGTAAGGACTATCATATTGACGCAATAATTGACCTTCGAAGCGAGGACCAAATTCGCCTAAACGATTTCCATTATCATATAATGCATCTGCAGTTGGAACATACACATTCGCATTATCTTTAGCCTGATATTCATAGTGGTAACCATTTCCACGGCCATATTCAGTTTGAGCTTCAGGTGAAGCAACAAAGCCTTTTTCGAACATGTTACTACTATTGAAATCTAACTGCCATCCTTTTTTATCTTTTGAGCCTCTTTTAGTAGTAATAACAATTGCACCATTAATACCCCGAGATCCATAAAGAGCGGCAGCATTAGGCCCTTTTAGCACTGAATAGGTCTCAATATCATCTGCACTAATGTTCCAGGTATCGGAATTAATAGGAGAACCATCCACTACAAATAACAAATCTTTACTACCCCGTAGCACCAGTTCTGGTCTTCCCAACATCTCGGTGTTAGCACCAACTGTTAAACCAGCAACTTTACCTGCTAAACCATTCACAGCATTCGGCTCACGTGCTTTAATTAAATCAGCACCTTTAACTTCTTGAACAGTATATCCCAGTCTTTTAACTTCTTTTTTAATACCATAAGCGGTAACTACAACATCCGTTAACACTTTAGAATCATCTTCTAAAACCAGATTAAATGATTTTTGATCAGTTGAGAAGCTACCATTGGTAAATCCCAATGAAGAAACTTGAATAGTTTTATCATCACCAGTAATTGCTAAACGAAAGTTACCCAAACTGTCGGACAGTGACTTTCTTTTAGAAACGTTGGCTTGAACCAGGGCACCATTGATACCCATGCCATTTTTATTAACTATTTTTCCAACAATTACTTTTTCCTGAGCAATACCTTGAATCAGCAAAAGCAAGGAAAATGTGATAAATAACAGGAATTTTTTCGAGGTATAAAACATTTTGATAAATTTTGACAAAAGTAAATTCATTAAAAATGTTTAACAGGTTAATAATTAGTTTTAATGATTACATTAATATTTGATAACAATTATTTAATAACAATAGTCATAATAATCAATTATAGAACAATAAGAATACATGATTTATACAATTAGAAAAGCAGAAACCAAAGATGCAAAAAAGATATTTGATTTTTTGTGCATGCTTGAAAATGTAACATTTGATTTTAACCTATTTAATTTGATCTATTGTAGAAATATAGAAAATGAAAACAATTACTATTTTGTTGCTCAAGAACAACAAAAATTAATTGGTTACCTAAGTTGCCACACACAATGGCTGCTCCATCATTGTGCGATGGTGGGAGAAATTCAAGAACTTTTTGTTGAAGAGGCATTTAGAAAGAATAAAATTGGAAGCTTATTACTAGAAGCGCTGATTAAAATTTTAAAAGAGAATGGATGTAATCTTTTAGAAGTAACCGCCAATAATCATAGAATCCATGCACATCAATTTTATTTGCAGATGGGATTTTCGCAAACACATCAAAAATTTTCTACTCAAATACTATAAAAGTCATTTGACTTTTCCTCATTTATTTATTATTCAAAAAATATTATTTCAAATCAATAACTTGATTTCAATTTCTGATATTTGCTCCAATTTTAAAATAAAAGAAAGAAAACATAAACCTTAATCTTGCTCTTATGAGAATTTTTGTAGTATCCTGTTTTTGGTTAATAAGTTTAACAATGAATACTCTTGTTGCACAACAAGCCGCCAATAGTTATCCTAAAACTACCGGATATATTAGTGCCGTGCACCCTTTAGTATCACTTGATAAAAATGGAGCTTCCTATAATTTTACTAACTATTATAGTGTTGGTTTTCCCTGTGGCATTAATATTTTAAAAAGCGATAGAATTGGATTCAGTTTTGAAGTAGCACCTTTTCTTAAAGTAATCGGTTCTTCCAGCAAAACAAACAATCTTTTAATTCATCCTGGGATAATGTTTAGAAGACCACATGGGTTTACAATAGTAACTAGGTTGGCTTTAGAAACAGCGGGTCGCTATGGAACAACATTAGTTTTTAATAAGGTTTTTTATAAAACTGCCATGAATAGTTATTGGTTTTCCGTTCCCATACCTGTCCGTTTTGGTAATGATTTGCCTGCTTCCATTGGAATGGCTCTTCAATTGGGCGTAACCTTTTAAGATTTACTAGAAAGAGAATTTAGTTGTTACTAGAAGAATATAACCAAGCAGCTACTTGATAATTAAAATTAAAATAATACGCAGGAGGGGCATTATGAGCATTGTAAATGAATATAGGAACCCTTGCCTCATATAAAGACCCATGGGTTCTATAATTTGCTGGCAATTTTTCATATTCTTCACTTTGTAAATCACCAAAAACTGTTTTATTATCCCCTAAAACAATTAAATCACCAATGCGGGAGGGCATAAGATTAAATCGTTTTGCGGCTTCCTTCTTTGTTAGTACTTCTTCAATTCCAGGCAACTTTTTTAGTGATTGCTTTACTTGCCATAAATCTTGTTGATTTTGTAAATAAACATATGCGGTTCCACCAAATCCGCGATGATGTTTAAAATACTTGTCTCTTTCCGGAGAAATAGCCATTCGAATAGGAATATTTCGGTTTTTACAAGCCTTATTCAAATCCCAACAGGCATCCTTATGGTTTACAGTATGGTCGGCTGTAATTAGAATGGCTGCATCTGGGGCAACTTGCTTGATTTTCCCTATATACTTATCTAATTGATGTAAATAAGTTTTCATAGTATCATTCTCTGGTGCCCATGTATGCATGGGATAATCAGTTGTATGAATATAAAATAGTCGGATACTTGTATCTTTTTGAATACTGTACAAAGCTGCTTCCATTAACCAAAAATTCACTTCACAACTATATATTGAAGGGGGCGAACCTAATTTCGTTTTCCAAGCATCTGAGGCAGTTTCGGGTGATAGGGTATCGGTGGTTCCTTTGTAAAGCAAACCGATGGACTTTTTTTTACTAGAAAATAAAACAGACTCTACCCCTTGTTGTTTGGCACGTTGAAAAATGGTTGGGGCTAATAATAAATTACTTGCTTCCATAAACTCTTCCAATCCAGTAACCGGATCTACAAAAGAATTACCCGTAATTCCATGAATATTCGGAAGTAAGCCCGTTGCGATAGAGGCATTATTTAAATTGGTTACAGAGGGCATTAATGAAGGAACTACTTTAAATATGCCTTTATTCTCTAACTCGTTTAAGTTGGGCATGGAACTATTTCTATAATAAGCTTCTCCAAATCCATCCAACATTAAAATTATCACTCGCTGGGGTTGTACTTTTACAGATTGGCCATGTGCAAATGAGTAGCTAATCAAAAAAAACAGAAATAGTATAGATCTATTTTGAAAAATTGAACTTATGGCACGTTTTTTCATTTTCTCTAAGTCTTTCTATCAGTGAAATTGAATAGATACATAGCTGTGAAAAGAAGCTGACAGAAATCTCATTTATTATTCTTAACAAACCAACTATTGATAGTATTATACTTTCCTTCCAATGCTACTTTATAAAAATCAGCAGGATATTCCCTCATATCAATAATAGCACGATTCATATGAATGGGAACTTCTTTTAGCAAATTAAATTGATCGGGCTCGCCAGTTTGAAAACTATTTTTTGTACTTACCCAAATTTTTACAGTACCAGCGGTATCAATAGATTGCCAGCGAATATCCATCTTTTGCTGAAAAACATTCACAACCGGCTGTGCAATTGATACCCTCCCAATTAATGAAATTCCATCAATTTCTTTTACAACTGTTTGCGGCATTTTCAATTGTAAAAAATCTGCCAATGTAGGCATAATATCTACAATAGCCGGATAATCTAAATGGGCATAACTATTTAATTTTTTATTACACACAATCCAGGTAGATCGCTGTCTAGGTGTTTGTCCCCCATGATTTTTTCCATTTTTTTCATCTCTTCCATGATCGGTTGTAATAATCAATAACCACTTTTCCTTATACTTTGTTTCTCGATACTGAATGGCATCATACAATTTACCCAATTGTTTATCCAATTTTTCTACTGCATCCGTCATCTTAGGACTATCTCCATACCGATGACCCATATCGTCGGTATATTCTAAATATACCCAGGTTAAATCGGGTGCTTGATTTCGGATGCCCGAGTCAGCGGCAGCAATTACTCGTTCGTCTATCAAATGCATGTAATTCGATTCTTTATCATGTGGAAAGGAGAGGGTATCTAATTCAAACCCATCTGCCCGATAATCAACTTGTAAATAATTAGTTTGTGCTAAACTATCTCCCACCAATTTTTTGCGATTATCTAACCAGCTACTATACACCGCAATCTTTTTTTGAGGAAACTGATTTTTAAAAAGCCTGAAAATAGTTGGATAGTGATAATTGGGTGCTTTGATATCATTTCCCCATACATTATGCTTATTTACCCAAGTGCCCGTTAAAAGGCTATTATAGCTAACTGCAGAAATAGTAGGGGTTTGATTGTAGGCATCTTTATCTCCTCCCACATGGGCACGAACATAATCCCCCTTGGCAATAATTCGGTTGATATTTGGGGTAAAAGTAGACTCCAAAACATCCGCAGGTATGCCATCTGCTATAACAAATACCGCTTTCTGACTATAAGTTGAAAGAGATAAAAAAAATACTATAACAAAAATAAACAGTCGCATAATTATACATTGAATACTAAAATTACCACGTTATTAAATATATAATCGAAACCCATAATTGTTAACATGGAGTTCATGTTGGCCGAATCAAGTAAGCTTACTAATTATCTTGTAAGGTTCTACCAGCTACAAAATAGTTACTTGAAAACCGGAAAAGCCAAAGTAATTGGGAAAAGACTATTATGGCATCATTGCATTAATCTTGGTCCACAATGTGTTATCAAAACCTGATAAAGCCAGGCTAAAACTTTGATCTGCTGGATCACCCATGCGTATAACGACCATTTTTTTGGAGGGTACCACATAAATTTTTTGGTCATCTTTACCCAGGGCAGCATACATATCTGCAGGTGCACTAGGAACAAGCGGGCCGGGAAACACTACTTGACTCCCAGGTAACATGGCGGTAGTTTTGCCATTGAGCCACCAAAGGTACCCATAGGATGGGTTGAGTTGCTGGGATGTGGTAGTACATTCTTTAAAGTAATTGGCATTGATAATTGCTTCACCGTTCCAGTTGCCCTGGTTAAGGGCAAGCAGTCCGAATCTCGCCATACTGCGGGCATTGCTGTGGTATATTTTAAAAATCAACCCAAAATTCCATTCACCTTCCATACCAATTTTATTGCGTAATTGGGAGGCAAAAAAAGAACTAAATTCTTTTCCCGTTGATGCAGTAACAACGTCCATCAATTTTTGAAAAACGTTGTGGTACGACCAGCGGGTACCTGCATCTGCTAGGAAAGATAGATTTTTAGGAGTAACCAGCTCGCTGGAATCGTTCAGGCCAGAAGTCATGGTAAGCAAATGGCGAGAAGTAATCAAGTTTTCCTTTAATGTGGGTGCGCTAGTCCATCCTGCACCTAGGTATTGAGAAACCCGTTCTTGAATACTCATAAACCCCTGTTGCTGGGCTATGCCCACGGTAGCAGTCACCAAGGTTTTACCTGCACTATTCCAGGGCCAGGTAGCAGTTGGGGTGTGACCATTCATGTACTCTTCTACAACGATTCTTCCGTTAACGAGTATGATAAATGCCTTGGTGCCTTTTTGCTGCAAGTAAGTTTTAAGATCTTGCAATGCGGCTGTATTCCAATTAAGGGAGGTAGGGGTTATGGTTTCCCAATTAGAACCGGTTATGGGTGGAAAGTAGGAGGTAGTAGGGGCAGGAAGGGGATCGGTAGATTTGGTACAGGAAAATAGCAGTAAGCAAAGGAATAGGCACGGAAGGGAGGATTTTTTCATAGGTAAGGTTTGTATTATGACCAAGAATTTATGTAATGGTTTAATACAGTACTACTCCAGAATGTTCCTTTTTTATAATAAAAGAATGAGTTAAAAAAAGAAAAATGAAATAAATCTCTTTGACCTACTATTTTTATTCACGAATCAAGATGCTTAAAAAATTTATTATTTTTTTAAGCAATTGATTTACAATACATATATAAGTTTATTTGAAATTTAAGTAAGGCTATGCGTCGTGTTAGAAATTGTACCTAGAACCTTACAATCTATTGTAAGAAGATACCTAACCTGACTTCCCGACAAAAAGCTGTAAAATGTAATGGAACCCCCATGTTATTAAGCTTTTATAAGCTTTTTAAGTTATTCACTAATTTATTGTTAATTTGTGCAATGATGTATGTTTGTTTTGGAATAGATCAATGTGCTATTACAAATTCATGAATAAAGCAACCAAAGCCATTTACCGAATCTTTTTCATTAAGAATAATACACATTAAAATTTTATCAATTTCAAGTAAAAATTGCTATGGCAGATTTAACCAGGGCCGATGTGATAAAGCTTACTGCGATTAGAATCGAAGGTTCCAAAATAGTTTTGCAAGGGGTAAATTTTACCGGAGTTGATTTATCCCGATTGAATCTTGTAAGTGCTAACCTATCTGGTGCTGACCTATCTCGTGCGAACCTTTCTGAAGTTGACCTTTCTGAGGCTGACTTGCCCCGTGTTGACCTTTCTGAAGCCGACCTTTCGGGTGCGAATCTAAGCCGTGTTGACTTATTTAATGCTAACCTAGCTGAAGCTAACCTGTCTGGTACTTTTTTATCTCGTGCCAATCTATCAGAGGCTAACCTATCCGGCGCAAACTTATCAGGTGCTAATCTATCCCGTGCCAACCTTTCGGGTGCCAACCTATCCCGCGCTGCACTATTTACTGCAAATCTATCTGAAGCAAACCTAACCCGTGCAGACCTAACGGAAGCCAACCTTTATGGTGCGAACCTATCGGGTGCGAATTTATCTGGTGCCAATCTAACGGGTGCCAATTTATCCGGTGCAGACCTATCTCGAGCAAACATCGCAGGTGCAGACCTATCTAATATTAAAATCAATAATATTACTAAGGGATTGAAACTTTAATAAAATATCTTATGGAAGGTAATTTTCAACCAACTTATATTTCTTGAGGATTAAATTAATGTGCCTTTTTGATTGTTGCTTTAACATAGTATTATTCAAGCATATTAGTTCTGGAACAAGAAGTGTACCCTCTTCATTTGAGAGCATAAAAAATAAACCCCAACTTTTAAATTGGGGTTTATTACTTTAGTGACCGCGTTAGGATTCAAACCTAAAACCTTCTGATCCGTAGTCAGATGCTCTATTCAATTGAGCTACGCAGCCGATACCCGATTCTTAAAAGAATGGGGGTGCAAATATACAACCAAATCTATTAATTTCAAAAAGAGGGGAGAAGTAGCACTTACTTCACTTCATATAGGTCGGCAGCAACCGATTCGGATAACTTACGGGGCATTAGCCAAGCCAATGCGGCTCCTAGCTGATTTACCCAACCCGTAATATGTTCGGTTTTCCCTTTCAACATGGCATCCACCGCCTCACGGGCAACTTGGTCGGGCGTCATATTCAATCGCTCACCCGCTTTAACCGCTTTATTTCCCACTTTTGCTCGATTGGCAAAATCGGTAGCAGTGCCACCCGGACTAACCACCGTTACCGAAACGGGTGATTTTCTAAGCTCGTAGGCGAGGCCCCTGCTAAACTGAACCATAAACGATTTGGTGGCAGCATATACCGTTAATCCCGGAACCGCCTGATAAGCTGCGGAGCTAGCGATGTTTAAAATATACGCTTTTGGCAATTGTACAAGGGAGGGAAGAAAAATGCGCGTAAGTTCTACCGGCACCTGCATATTTACCTGCATCATTCCGGCATACTCCTCTACTGAGTAATCAATAAACTGTCCGCTATGTCCATACCCGGCATTATTAATCAACATATGTACTATATACCCATTTTGGGTTACCCAATCAAATACCCGCACCGAAGCACCGGCTTGAGATAAATCGATAGCCAATATCTGTGCATCTACTTTGTATTGTTCGGTTATTTGATCGCGCAATTCGCCGAGTAATGCCTCATTGCGCGCAACTAATAACAAGGGTATTCCTTTTTGCGCCAATTCGAGGGCGATAGATTTGCCAATACCTTTGCTTGCTCCGGTAATTAATGCATATTTCATAAAGAGATCGATAAAAAAAGGCCAACAAATGCTGGCCATGAATGAGTTGAATTAGTGGTGCACTTTCGCTGTAAAACGATGGTAGAAAGGCGTTTTACTATTTTCATCTTTGCGCGCATACTTGCCGGTAACCAGGGGAACATACATTACCCTTCTGCGACTTGCTTCACCAATTAAGGGTGACTGTTTCACCCGATGCCATAAACGACCATCGTGCACCGATAAGTCGCCCGCATTTATATCGAAGCCCACTTCGCGACAATCGTCGGAATTATCGATAAAGTATTTTTTTCCAAATAATAATTTCAGGATATTCTGTCGCTGCGTTCCCGGAATTACCCGCAAGCCGCCATTTTCGAAAGCACAATTATCTAAATGAATACCCACATTCAACATCGGCATAATGCGCTGGCCCATAAACAAATCGCGGGGGGCATCGGTATGCCATCCCATTTGGGTGAAAGTGCTATTGGGAGTATTGATATAATTATTAACTACCAATCCATCTTTTTCCTCTTCCCCAATTCTACCTTCAAAAGCACCCAGAAAGCTCAATAAAGCCTGTAATTTTGGGTGCTGGATTAACTGGTGCAAAGAATCGCTGTATAAAGAAGTAAAACAAAGGCGCTGGATGGTCATTTTACCTTTATCGTCTTTTCCAAATTTTAACGGAATTCCATTTACCTTTTCTCGCTTCTCATCAAGCCACATTTGCTCGATTCTGCTAACTTCACTGATATACAACTGAACCAGCTCGGGACTCAAAAAATTACGAAAAAGTATAACCCCATGCTCCCGAAAAAAATCCAGTTGCTCAGCGGTAAGCGCATCCCCTAATTCAAATTGACTTTCCCATTTTATCATACGTATCTATAACGTTTGGTGCTGCCTTTTGTTATACTTTCGTTACCTAATGTTATCGGGTTACAAAACTATGGAATTATTTGATGGTTTTTGCAGGTTTATCCCCTAAAATGACAAACGTATTACATTGAATATCAATAAAAACCCCCAAATCATGCTTACGAGTAGGATGTTCGTTATGGGTTGCTTATTGTTACCATTGGCAGTTTTTGCACAACTTCGGTCGGAAAAAAAGGGGAAAACTTTCGTATTTCCGATCATTACCCGATCGCTGGAAACAGGATGGAATTTTGGGGCTGTTACCGCTAAAATATTCCCTATCAACAAATTAGATACAATGTCGCGCAGTTCAAATATAGAAGTGGTGGGCATGTATTCAACACGAAAACAAATACTATTTGCCCTAAATGGAACCCAATATTTCAACCGGGAGCAATATATCTTGGAGGAACAACTTTCTACTAGCTATTTTCCCGACAAGTTTTGGGGGCTTGGGAACAACACAAAAGACAATCAAGAGGAATCCTATTCCTTTCGCCAAGCCTATCTGTATATGCACCTCAAACGTAAACTGGCCCCCCATTTTTTTGCCGGAATCGTGTACGAGGCTCAAAAAGTTTGGGACATAAACTATCTGCAAGGCGGTTTATTAGATCAGGCGGCTATTCCTGGTATCAATGGCTACTTTATCAGCGGGCTCGGAACCAGCCTCTCCTACGACTCAAGAAACAACGCATTTGCACCAGATAAGGGGCTATATATGCAATTTTTCTGGAACCACTTTGATAGAACCTGGGGATCGGATTTTAATTATAATAATTGGGTAGCTGATTGTAGAACCTACCTAAAAATGGGGGATAAAAGTACCTTAGCCCTTCAGTTTTTATCCTTCTCTACCAATGGAGCAGAAATTCCCCTCAGAAGCCTCGCCGCCTTTGGAGGGGCCGCAAAAATGAGGGGATATTACGAGGGCAGATTTCGTGACAAGCAACAAATGTTTTTTCAGGGTGAATACCGGTTTCCGGTTTATAAATTTTTGCAGGCCGTGGTTTTTGGGGGCCTAGGTTCTGTTGCCAGTAAATGGAATGAGTATGCTATAGATAATATCAAGTACTCTGCGGGCGGGGGACTAAGATTTGTGCTCAGCAAACAAGAAAAATTAAGTCTGCGTCTCGATTATGGAATAGGACAAGGAACCAACCGGGGCTTTTACGTTCAGTTAGGGGAGGCATTTTGAGGAATTACTATGATCGCTTTTGCCAGTCGATATAAAAACCAAGTAAACACCCAGGCCCCCAGCACATCAATACTATAATGAATATGCTGTACCAAAACCAAAAAACCTACTGCCAAAGCTGCAGTAAATGCCAACCGCTTTTCCCATTTTCCAGGAAGCAATAATCCAATCATAATCATGGAAGAAGTATGCCCCGAAAAAAATAAATCGCGGGTGATAAAGCCATGTGTATTCCCATAAAAAAAATTGCTGATAGGATCTTCTAATGCAATTAGCCCGGATGGAGGTTCCAGCGGGAAAAGGAAAATTGTAATCATCCGGGTTATAAAAATCAAATCAATCGCTATAATTGAAAGTAAGGCTAATGAAGGTAATTGTATGATTCTAATAAAGAGCAAAAAAGACATAATCCAAATAATAGAAAATGTTATTATTGAAAAATCATTAGCCGGAATCAATTGTAATACAGGATCAGTAATTAGCCATCCTTTTCTAGATTCGATGAAGGCAAAAAAATTAGGAAAAAAAATAAGAATTGCAACAAAAATGAGCAAATAAACAAACAACTGTTTACGAAAAACTATCGAGCTAAGTGCCCTCGACCAGCGTTCATATATACCAGAAATAGGTTGAGTTGTTTCCACTAAATATCAATTAAGCCCTAAAAATACTATCATGGGTAGTGCAAATTAATAATGCCAGCGAACAAATGCCTCCATGGCTGCATATTGCGTCATACCCAATGCAGCATATAATTGTGCCGTATGGCCATTTCTATCTTCAGCTCGTTGCCAAAATTCGCGGCTGTCTGCTCCCTGAAATGGAACCATATCTTTTTGACTCTGGTGTATAAAAATGCCAAAGCGTTTTTTCATTACCTGATCTGGACTCATAGGAATCGCCATCTCAATTTCTGAAATATCCCATTCCTGCCAAGCTCCTTTGTAAAGCCATACCCAACAATCTGTAATCCATGGTTCACCGGCAGCTTTTAAGCGACGTAAACTCTCGAAAATTACTTCCAAGCATACTTTATGGGTTCCATGCGGATCGGCCAAATCGCCAGCACAATACACCTGATGGGGTTTAATTTTTTGCAATAATTCCATGGTAAGCTGAATATCCGCTTCGCCCATGGGATTTTTATTAACAGTGCCAGTTTCATAGAAAGGAAGATTCATGAAATGACAATTCGCATCGGCAATGCCAACATAGCGACAAGTAGCTTTGGCTTCGCATCTTCGGATCAGTCCTTTGATAGAACGAATTTCAGCGGTATCCTGCTGATCTTTTTGTTTATTGGCAATATAATTGCGGGCATCTTCTAGTATTCTTCTGCTCATCTGGTTATCTATACCAAACATTTCTTCAAAACCTACCGCAAAATCTATAAAACGGGTTACAAATTCGTCGGTAACAGCAATATTTCCGCTGGTTTGATAGGCCACATGCACTTCATTACCCTGATCGTGCAACCGCATCAATGTTCCTCCCATACTGATTATGTCGTCGTCGGGATGAGGCGAAAAAATAAGGCATCTTTTCGGGTGTAAATCGCAGCGTTCGGGATGATCGGGAAGCGACGCATTGGGTTTGCCAGCAGGCCATCCAGTAATTATATTTTTCAACAAATAAAATACCTGCAAATTAATTTCATACGCATCACCTTTCTCAACCAACAAATCGGAAAGTCCGTTTTCTAAATAATCATTTACCGTTAAACTAAGTACCGACTTATTCAACTTAAGCGCAACAGAAATCACCGCTTTTTTAATCAAAGTGGGGGTCCAGTCACAGTTTCCGGTTAGCCATGGGCTTTTCACTCGGGTTAACTCGGTAGAAGCTGCTTCGTCTATGATAAAAGTACAATCTGGGTGTTGCTGAAGGATACTGGCGGGAACTTGCTCGGTTACATCCCCCTCTACTGATCGAGCTACAATACTAGCTTTTTGTCCCCAAGCCATTAATAAAATCCGTTTCGCCTGCATGATATTGCTAATACCCATCGTTAGCGCTAATCGGGGTACTTTACTTATATTTTCAAATTCGTAGGTATTGGCTATTCGGGTTGTATTATCCAAATTCACCAGCCGTGTTTTAGAAAATTGTCCTGAACCAGGTTCGTTAAAACCGATATGACCATTCAACCCAATTCCCAATAACTGTAAATCTACCCCACCTAAATCCACCAACTTTTGTTCATATGCCGCGCAGTGCTTTTTGATGGATTCTTTTGGCCAGGTGCCATCAGGAATATAAATGTTGTTGGGGTTTATATCAATATGATTGAATAAATGTCGGTGCATGAAGCTCCAATAGCTCTGATAGGCATTTTTATCTATCGGATAATACTCGTCTAAATTAAAAGTAATTACATTTTTAAAACTCAACCCTTCTTCCCGATGCATTCTAACCAGCTCTTTATATAAAAGTACCGGGGTATTTCCCGTGGCCATCCCCAAAACACATGGTTCGTTTCTGGCTGCTTTTTCACGAATTAGCTGAGCAATTTCTTGGGCCACCAATTTTGAACCCTCGGTAACATTGGGGAAAATCTTTACTGGAATTTTTTCAAAAGAATCCATCATACATTATGCATTATATATCAAAATTACTACGTCTTTGCCTTACTATCACAAAAACACGCAACTAAAAACGCAAAAAACCGCACTAGGATAATCAAATCGAAAAATTCATGGATTAAGACACAGTAGATATCTTAATCACATTGGTAGGCAGATGTAAATCTACAGGCGTACTTCCCGTATTTACAACCACCTGACCAGGCTCAAGAAAGCCTCTTTCTTTAAGAATATTAATTTGATCAATAATAATCTCGTCTAAACTTTCTTCTTCGCCATAGTAGAAAGCGCGAACACCCCAACTGAGGCTGAGTTGATTTACCAAGGTTTTTTCTTTGGTAAAAATGTATAGGGGAGAAGAGGGTCGGTAACTGCTCAGCATAAATGCGGTATAACCACTCTGCGTCATGCCAATTAATGCATTCGCTTCCACATCATTGGAAATCTTACAGGCACTATAACAAATAGCGTCGCTATGAAATGAAGGAGAATGGGGTTGTGGGCGCAAATCTTCGCCCCTGTTATAGCGGTATTCTTTCTTTTCCACTTCAGAAATTATTTTGCGCATGGTTTGTACTACTAAGGCAGGATGCTGACCTGTAGCAGTTTCCCCACTCAACATTACCGCATCTGCACCTTCCAGAACAGCGTTGGCAACGTCCGTAATTTCACTTCTATTGGGTTTTACCCGATCAATCATGCTCTCCATCATTTGAGTAGCCACAATAACTGGCTTGGCGCGATGAATACATTTACGAATCAGCTCTTTTTGAATCAGGGGTATTTTTTCAACGGGCAGTTCAACACCCAAATCACCCCGGGCAACCATGATACCATCACTTTCAATAATAATATCCCGAATATTTACCAGTGCCTCCGGCTTTTCAATTTTGGCGATAATTTTAGTTTTACTGTTTTGCTCTTTTAAAAGTCTGCGCAAATACACAATATCATCTACGCTCCGAACAAAACTTAACGCTACCCAGTCGCACTTTTGCTGAATAATAAAATCAAGATCAACTAAGTCTTTCTCTGTAAGGGCCGGTAAAGAAATTTTGGTATCAGGTAGATTAATGCCCTTTTTTGAGGATAAGATACCTCCCAAGGTTACCACTACTTTCACATCTCCGTTATCTTCAATGCTTACTACTTTTACTTCTAGTTTACCATCATCAATCAGAATAATATTACCCACTACCACATCGCCACCCAAATTGGGATAGGAAACATAAATTTTTTCTAGGTTACCTACACATTTAACATTCGTGAAAGTAAGCACATCACCCACTTTAACTTCAAGGGCATTGTTTTCAATTTCACCAACCCGCAATTTTGGTCCCTGTAAATCTGCCAGAATTGCAATGTTATAGGGCTCTGATTTATTGATATTGCGAATATGGTCGATTATAGATTGTTTATCTTCATGACTACCATGTGAAAAATTCAGTCGAAATACGTTCACACCGGCTTGAACCAATTCAAGTAATTTTTCGTAGGTATCGCAGGCAGGTCCTACCGTTGCAACAATTTTGGTTCTATGATTTACGTGGGCAACACCAGCCTGCTTATCCATTTCTTTATGCAGGTACTTTTCGAGATTTTTAGACATACTGTAATAATTAATAAAAAAGCCGTGAGAAAAATAGCGGGATCAGCTCGCTAATATTTTTACAATTTTAAACCATTCACTGGAAATCTTCTGTTTGGCTTTAACAGCTGTATCCAGTGGAATATAATTCATCTTATTATTTTGAATGCCTACCATTACGTTGTGCTTACCATTTAGTAAACATTCCACAGCATGGTATCCCATACGAGATGCGATTAGTCGATCGATACAAGTAGGCGAACCCCCTCTTTGAATATGGCCCAAAATACACACTTTGGTATCTGCGTTTGGTAATCGCTGCTTGATAATTGTAGCAATTTCATTGGCACCTCCAAATTCATCTCCTTCCGCCACTACAATTAGGTTTACCAGTTTCTTTCTTTTTTCTTTTTCGGTGAGTGAGGCAATTAACTCTTCAATATCGGTTTTGGTTTCCGGTATCAAGATATTTTCAGCACCGGTAGCAATACCACTGTGTAAAGCGATATATCCAGCATCTCTACCCATCACTTCTACAATAAATAATCGGTCGTGTGCATCTGCAGTATCCCGAATTTTGTCGATGGCTTCCACCGCTGTATTCACGGCGGTATCAAACCCAATGGTAAAATCCGTTCCGGCAATATCTTTATCAATGGTTCCGGGTAGGCCAATACAGGGGATATCAAATTCGTTGCTGAACTTCTGTGCTCCAGTAAAACTTCCGTCTCCACCGATAATCACCAATCCATTAATACCATGCTTTACTAAATTCTCATATCCCTTTTTTCTACCCTCAAAATCAAAAAATTCTTTGCTGCGGGCCGTTTTTAAAATAGTACCTCCCCGCTGAATAATGTTGGCCACCGAACGGGAATTCATAGAGATAATGTCATTTTCAATCATGCCATTATACCCCCGCATAATGCCAAACATTTCCATTCCATGATAAATTCCAGTTCTCACCACCGCTCTAACGGCTGCATTCATTCCCGGTGCATCCCCACCAGAGGTAAGAACGCCAATTTTGCTAACTTGCTTTGATGCCATGTGTAGTAAATATATCTGAGAATCTAAATATTAGTAAAATACAAATATTAGCTCGATTCTTTTGTTTGCTCCAAAAATAAGCATTTGAAAATAAATAGCCTTCGTTGTGTACAACTCTACCTATACCTTCATCATTTATTAATAAATAAACGGCTCGTTTTTCAAAAGCATCTGTACAATTCTACTTAATACAAACACTTGTTAGTAAAGAAACGGACTTATGTACTAATAGTTAATGCCACTTTATAAAAAGGGTAACCCAGATGCAAAAAAGGGAAAAGGACATTACACTCCAGTTTTATTTGTTTGAAGTAGGGTTAATCGGATCCATCCCTCGTAGGGTACCCGAAGTGGAAATAATAGCAAACCGAACAAACATATCTTCACTATACCATTTTTCTTGTCGGGTTTTTTTAATCACTTGTTGATGCGAATGCATTCGATAGGCAAATTGTTTCATTTGCTCCTTAGATTCCCACACGCTAAAAGTTGCCTGCTTTATCCAAGGGATTTCTCCAATACCAACGGAAGTAATAAATCCCGGGGTGCTTACCATAGTAGCCGCAACAGGTTGTACATTTTTCCAAAAAGCCCTTAATTGAGATAACCGAATGGTTGCCCGAGTTAATACTGCGATTCTACCAGTGTAATTTGCCCCTTCAGGAGGATATTTACCAAATACTTCTCTGCCATTCCATGTGCCATGCCCTTCGAGGGGTTGTAAAGTAATATCATATCGCTCGCAGCTAAAAAACTTCCACCAATTGGTTAAAAAAGGAGGAACGCAATTTTCAATGGGGAGGTTTGATTGTTCCGAAATAATCAATACTGCCCATTGGCGGATATCGGGTACAATATCAAAAGTCCCGTTTTTTCCACATCCCATTAATCGCCAGAAAGCGATTTTTTTTTCTAATATTAAAAAAAAACGAAAAATTGCCATTGAAAGAAATCCAGCCCAAAACAACCAGCGGGCATACCGAACGATAATTAACCGTGATTGCATACAAATGGATTTATTAAGGGATTATCCCAATTCATCTTCCAATGTTAATATTCTTTCAACTACCGATTCTAACTGAGTGTTAATTTCACCCACTTGTTTTTTAAGAACACTATATTCTTTTTCCAGCGAAGCAAACTTTGCAGGAACCGCATAATTTTCAGGTTCACCCATTGCAGATTCTAGTTGCTTAATTTGAGAATTGCTTTTCTCGAGTAACGTCTCAAGTTCTTGCAGCTTCTTTTTTTCTCTTTGCAGTTGCTTCTGCTTTTCTCGAAACTCAGGTTGAGACTCTTTTTTTTCCGAAGGGGCAGGTGTTGCTGATTTAATTTCGGTAGTCTTCTCTGCTACAGCTGTTGACTTTGCATTTCCCTCGTTTTGCTTAGCCATCCGCTCATTCCAAGCCACCCACTCATGATAGCCTCCTTTGAATTCTTTAATCCGATGGTCGGTTATTTCCCAAATTTTGTTGGCTGTTTTTGAGATGAAATATCGGTCGTGACTTACTAAAATATAACTTCCTTCATATTTATTCAAGGCATCTGCCAGCAATTCAACAGAATGCATATCCAGGTGATTGGTAGGCTCATCGAGTAATAAAAAGTTCCCCTTACTTACAATAGTTTTCGCCAATGCTACACGTGCTTTCTCACCTCCACTTAATACCTTAATTCGTTTTTCTACATCATCTCCACTAAATAAAAAGGAACCCAATAAACTGCGTAATTCGAGGTCATTTTTTTTGCTGCCACAATTATGCAATTCTTCTAAGATGGTATGCTGTAAATTTAAAGCTTCCAGTTGGTGCTGCGCATAAAAACTCTCTTCTACATTGTGCCCCCATTCTCTTTCCCCCTCAAAGGTTTCCGCACCAGCGATTACCCGCAATAGGGTTGATTTTCCCTTACCATTGGCGCCAATCAAAGCAATTTTATCGCCGCGTTCAATTTCAGCAGAAGCTTCTTTTACAATTTCTATATTACCAAATCGTTTGGAAACATTCTTTAATTGTACCAAAATTTTACCGGGTACTTTTTCCAGTTGAAAGTTGATGCGCATATCCGGGCGCTCCAGTTTTACATCCTCAATTTTATCGAGTTTATCCAATCGTTTTTGCACACTTTGTGCCTGAGCAGCTTTACTGGCTTTCGCCTTGAATCGCTCGATAAATCTTTCCTGCTGGCGAATAAAATCTTGCTGGTTTTCAAATGCTTTCTGCTGCATTTCTATCCGAATGGCTTTCTCTTCTTGGTACTGGTTATAATCTCCCGTATAAATATGCAGTTCCTGCTGATACAGTTCTACAATTTTATTTACCATTCGATTTAGAAAAAACTTATCGTGACTTACAATTACCACACTGCCTTTATAGTGGAGCAGGTATTTCTCTAACCATTCAATAGAGGGAAGATCGAGGTGATTGGTAGGTTCATCCATCAGCAACACATCTGGTTGTTGCAGAATCATTTTTGCCAGCAATACCCGCATCCGCCAGCCCCCACTGAATTCCTGATAGGGGCGAACCAGGTCTGCATTGCTGAAGCCTAAACCATGGAGCACTTCTTCGGCTTTATGATGAATATTATATCCATCCAGCACATCCATTTCATGCAATGCATCGGTATATTGTATTAACAAAGCTTCATTCTCGGAATCTTGCTCTAATTGCTTTCCCAAGGTTTCTATTGCACGCTCCAGTTCCATTACCCTTTCAAAGGCACTGAGGGCTACCTGGGTGATATTATCTGAGGTATCAAAACTCAATAAATCTTGGTGCAAATAGCCAATGGTGGTTTCCTTGCTTTTCTCAAGTGAGCCTTTGGAAGGGGTATATTCTCCCACCAAAACTTTCAGCAGGGTACTTTTACCCGTTCCATTATAGCCCACCAGTCCAATCCGCTCACCCGGCTGAATATGCCAGGTAGCATTTTCCACAATTACACGGGCTCCAAATTCAAATGTTACATTTTGTAATCCAATCAGCATAATTTAGCACTTTTCGCGGCAAAGGTAATCAGTTCGGGCTGCTAACCAATTAACAACATTAATTATGAGAAAGGGTTTGTTTATTTTATGGGTTTTTGTGGTGGCCTCCTGCGGGGCACCTACCTCTTACAACATTGCTAACCATACAGGAAAATCAATCATTTTAGCCGATTCGGCCCAATTAACCCAGGTATTGGCTTCCAAACTTTTGAACCAATACCTGCAAATGAAAACCGTATTGCCGATTTTAAAAGATTCTGCTACACTTCGGCAGCTAGCCAGTGAAATGATTTTGCTTACAGACAGTTTACATACTGCCGCAGCACAATTACCAGAACCACTCCAGGATAGTGTTTCCTCCATTGCACAGGCAATCTCCGATGAATTAACGGGGCTACAGGGCGAAACCGATGCCCATGAAATTAGGATGGCATTTCAGCTAACCGGTTTAGAAATTTTTCAACTGCTCAAATGGGTGGAATATCGCCGGGTAAGCGTTTATAAGTTGCGAGACGAAAACTCCCTGTATGGCAGAGGCGCCGAATGGTTGGATATTGTACGAAACAGTCAAAATCCCTATGAAAATAAACCGGGCACCCGACCCTGTGAGTTGATAGACTCGATAAAAGTACAATAGAGGGCTATTGTTTAGTCGGTTTGTATTCAATAATTACTTTGGCATTTTTCTGCTCATTAGAAGCCAGAAAAATTTCTTGCCGCTTTTTTCCACCAGAAGTAACTACCATTAAAGCAGTATTGGGAGGAATATCACCTAAATTTTCGGCTACTACTACTATCTCGTGATAGTTTTCGTTTTTATTGCACTTGATATGAAAAGTTATCGGTGTAAAATTCAACCGCTGATTGGCAGTTACCAATTCGTTATTATGATATACGGTAATGGTGTCGTTGTCGATGGTTCCATTATCGTATAAATCGATTCGAATATCTTCCTGATCAGTAAAAATGGTTTTAACCAGCGTATTCTCCCTTTCTAATAAAACCTTTGGAACCGGCACTCTGGGCATTACCTGCTCCGTAACTTTCTTATTCGATTCTGTGGCCAACAAATCTTTATTGCTCGATTGAGTTTCACGGGGCGTTTGGCTGGTAGACTCCGGTATAGAGCGGGGAGCAGCGGGTACCGTTGCTGATAATTTGGGTGTTGAATTGCCTGCAGTAGCAGAACCGGGGCTAGGAATCGGCATTTTGGGTGATGCCGTGATTTCTTTTGTTGTTGGGGGTTTTACCGGTAACGATTTAGGCTTTGAAAAATCTTCTCTAACAAAATCAGTCTGCTTAACTTTTTCCAAGTGAATTTTTCCAGACCCACAATCCGACTTATCCTTGATGTTCAATGAAAAAAAGGTTCCATCTAAAAATTCCATTTTTCCAATAGAAGAATAATCGAGATAGCAAGTCATTAAACAAGCTTCACTTTGTCCAGCGATTTTTAATTCAACCAGTTTCGTTTCCTTTAGCAGCAAGCTCCGGTTACCAGGCGTAAAGATGCCGGTCATATCAGCTTTTCCATAAAATACGGTTGTTTTATAAGAATAACTTACGCCCCTAATTGCATTTTTTTCTTGCAGTAATTGAATTTCAAATTTATACTTCACATCTCCGGGCATGTCTCCCAATAGCGAGGTAGAGGAGTTGAAATACCCCCGCCAGATACCGGTCATCTTTTGTGCCGGAACCCATACAGAAAAACCCAATAAGCATAAAAGGGTAAAAATCCACCTCATTGTACAAATCTAATCACCATCTGGTTAAGGTATGGTTAAAAAGTGGGTAACTGATGGCTACCCACATCCGGCTAGGAAAACGGTATTTCTCCCCCTGATTCGTTACTTTTGCACCGAAAATAAACGCCCAAGGCAGTATTTATGATTAATATTCAATTTCCCGATGGGGCAGTAAGGCAGTACGAATCGGGAACTTCGGCTTTGGCCATTGCCAAGCAAATCAGTGAAGGATTAGCCAGAAAAGTGCTGGCAGCAAAAATTAATGGAGAAGTTTGGGATGCAACTCGCCCAATACTAACGGATGCCAGCTTACAACTGCTTACCTGGAATGAAGATGACGGAAAGCAAACTTTCTGGCACTCTTCTGCACATTTGTTGGCGGAAGCAGTTGAACAAATTTTTCCTGGTGTTAAATTTTGGGTTGGACCGGCCATCGAAAGAGGCTTTTATTATGATATGGATTTGGGCGACCGGAAAATTTCGGAAGAGAATGTGAAAAGTTTGGAAAAGAAAATGAACGAATTGGCCCGCCAATCGAATCCATACATCCGAAAAGAAATCAGCAAAACTGAAGCAGTTCAATATTTTCAGGAGAAAGGAGATGAATATAAACTCGACTTACTGAGCAACCTGCAAGATGGCTCCATCACCTTTTATTCGCAGGGTTCATTTACCGATCTCTGCCGTGGACCCCATATCCCCGATACGGGTTTTATCAAAGCCATTCATTTATCAGGCATCGCAGGAGCTTATTGGAAGGGGGATGAAAAAAATAAAATGCTCACTCGCATTTATGGCATCACTTTTCCTCAGCAAAAAGAACTGGATGAATACCTGGTAATGATGGAAGAAGCCAAAAAGCGCGACCACCGTAAACTGGGTAAGGAGCTGGGTATTTATACCATGAACGAAGATATTGGTCCAGGTTTGATTTTATGGATGCCCAACGGAACCGTAATTATTGAAGAACTGGAAAAGTTGGCCAAAGAAACAGAAAACGCGGCAGGATATAAAAGAGTGGTAACTCCGCATATAGCCAAGGAAAATTTGTACCTCACCAGCGGACACCTGCCTTATTATGCAGATAGTATGTTTCCGCCCATGCAAATGGATGGCGAAACCTATTACCTGAAAGCTATGAACTGCCCGCATCACCACAAGATATTTGATGCAGAGCCAAAAAGTTACCGAGAATTGCCTTACCGCATTGCAGAATATGGAACCTGTTACCGATACGAACAAAGTGGAGAGTTATTCGGACTCATGCGGGTTCGTTGTTTGCACATGAATGATGCCCATATTTATTGCTCAAAAGAGCAGTTTAAGCAGGAGTTCAAGGCAGTTAACGATATGTACCTCAAGTATTTTAAAATTTTTGGCATTGAAAAATATGTGATGCGCCTGTCGCTACACGATCCGGAAAAGTTGGGACAGAAATACATCAATGAACCGGAACTTTGGTTAGAAACCGAAGAATTGGTGCGAAATGTGCTGATAGAAACCGGCGTACCCTTTGTGGAAGTAAAAGGGGAAGGTGCTTTTTATGGACCAAAAATTGATGTACAAATCTGGAGCACCATTGGCCGAGAATTTACTCTGGCAACCAACCAGGTTGATTTTGCTCAGCCCAGAAGTTTCAAACTAAGTTTTACCAATAAAAACAATGAACCAGAAATTCCTTTAATTATACACCGAGCTCCATTGGGAACCCATGAGCGGTTTATAGGATTCTTGTTAGAACATTATGCTGGTAAGTTTCCTACCTGGCTGGCACCGGTTCAGGTGAAGGTATTGCCCATTAGTGATAAGTTTTTAGACTATGCCAAAGAGGTTGAAACGGCTCTGTTACAACAGGGTATTCGGGTAGAAATTGATGACCGGCAGGAAAAAATTGGTAAAAAGATTCGGGATACAGAATTGATGAAAATACCATATATGTTGATTGTTGGAGAAAAAGAAGTGAATGAAAAGGTAGTTTCGGTTAGAAGACAAGGAAAAGGGGATGCCGGAAGTTTTGCCGTAACCGAGTGGATAGCCCAAATTAAGCAGGAGATAGAAAATAGACAATCAATCGACTAAACCACCTAAAATAATTATATCTTTACATAGCTTCTGAATTTGTATCTAAAAAGAAGCCAGCAGATATTCACTAAACAAGTTTTAATGGCATTACCACCAAGAGGAGGGGGGCGGTTTAACCCCAGGTTCAACAGACAACCCGAACCCGAACACCGCATCAATGAAAGAATTAGAGTACCAGAAGTAAGACTGGTAGGTGATAACGTAACAGTGGGCGTATACAGTGTTACCGATGCATTGAAAATCGCCCGGGAACTGGAATTAGACCTAGTAGAAATTTCTCCAACCGCAGATCCTCCCGTATGTAAAGTAATCGATTACAAAAAGTTCCTGTACGAGAAGAAAAAGAAGGAAAAGGAAATGAAAGCCAACTCTAAGCAGAGTGAGGTGAAGGAAATACGATTTACCCCTGGAACAGACGACCATGATTTTGACTTTAAAGCAAAGCATGCCGAAAAGTTTTTGAAAGATGGCAATAAAGTAAAAGCTTACGTTCAATTTAAAGGACGGGCGATTATGTTTCAAGACCGTGGACAATTGTTGTTGCTGAAGTTCGCTGAGCGTCTTGCAGATTCTGGTGCCTTAGAGAGTATGCCTAAACTAGAGGGAAAAAGGATGTTTGCCTTGTTTACACCAAAAAGTGGAAAGAAAAAGTAAATCACTTATTTAATTGATAATCAAAGGCATATTTACAATATGCCTTTTTTTTTGGAAAAATAATGGGTAAATCCATTCAATTCATTACCTTTGCAGCCCAATTTCCCGTACGGCTCAACAAGTGTATTGCCAGTGCAATACCGCCAGCAGGGTGTAATCGTAACAGATTATTTAATTTATGCCAAAGGTTAAAACCAACTCGAGCGCCAAAAAACGCTTTAAAGTTACTGGAACAGGTGAAATCACCTTCCAAAAAGCATTCAAAAGACACATCCTTACCAAAAAATCAAAAAAGCGCAAGCGTTCTCTTCGTAAGAAAGGACTGGTTGGAGCAACCAACAAAGATTTTGTGCTGAGATTATTGAGATTAAAAGGATAAATAACCCCATTACCCAACTACCGGATTTTGAGTGTTACCGGTAAAAAATTATAGTATATGCCACGTTCAAAAAATGCAGTTGCTTCGCGCGCCAGAAGAAAAAGAGTGTTGAAGCAAGCCAAAGGATTTTATGGTAAGCGTAAAAACGTTTATACCGTTGCCAAAAATATTGTTGAGAAAGGATTAACCTACAGTTATGTAGGCCGTAAACTGAAAAAACGCGAATACCGCCAGTTGTGGATTGCCCGTATTAACGCGGCTGTTCGCGCAGAGGGATTAACTTACAGCCAGTTTATCCATTTACTGAATACAAAGGGAATTGAACTGAACCGCAAGGTGATGGCCGATTTAGCGATGAATGAGCCAGCCAGTTTCAAAGCCCTGATTGATTCTGTAAAGTAAATTTCTTTACATTGATTACTACCTTGTTAAAAGCCGAACATTGTCCGGCTTTTTTTTATGCGTAAAAAGCATACAAACAACTATTTTTGTGCAATCTTTCACCCAAATCACTAAATACCTGTAAATGAACAACACTTACACCTCACTGGTTAAACAAACATTTCACTTTCCTCAGGAAGGATTCGACCAGAATGATGAAGGGTATTTAGAATATAATGGGTTAGATTTAAAATCATTAATTGATAAATACGGAACCCCGCTGAAACTTACTTATTTACCCAAAATAGGTATGCAAATAAATAAAGCCAAGCTTTTATTTGAACAAGCATTTAAAAGACACAAATACGAGGGGGAATATTTTTACTGCTATTGTACCAAGAGTTCGCATTTTTCATTTATAGTTGAAGAAGCCCTCAAACACAATGTACACCTAGAAACCTCCTATGCCTACGATATTGAAATTATCAATCGCCTCTATCAACGAAGAAAAATCAATAAAGAAACCTATATCATCTGTAATGGTTACAAACAGAAAAACTATACGTCGCGTATTGCTAAGTTAATTAATTCTGGTTTTAAAAATGTAATTCCCATTCTGGATAATATTGAAGAATTAACTGCGTATAAGCGATCTGTAAAACAACCCTTCCGGCTAGGTATTCGGGTAGCTGCGGAAGAAGAACCCAATTTCCCGTTTTACACTTCCCGCTTGGGTATTCGTGCAAAAGATATTCTGGAGTTTTATGTAGATGATATTGAAGGGTATGAAGATAAATTTCAGTTGAAAATGCTACATATTTTTCTGAATAAGGGCATCAAAGACGATATCTACTACTGGTCGGAACTGAATAAGATCATCAACCTGTATTGCCAGCTTAAAAAGATTTGTCCGGAACTAGACTCTATCAATATTGGTGGAGGATTCCCCATTAAACACTCGCTGGGCTTTGAATATGACTATCAGTTTATGATTAATGAAATTGTAAGCAATATCAAAAAAGCCTGTAAAAAAGCTAAAGTGCCCATGCCCAATATTTATACAGAGTTCGGCAGTTTTACAGTGGGTGAAAGCATGGCGCATATTTATAGCGTTGTGGGCCAAAAAATTCAAAACGACCGCGAGTGCTGGTATATGATCGACTCATCGTTTATTACCACCTTACCCGACACTTGGGGTATTGGAGAAAAATTTCTAATGCTTCCCATCAACAAATGGGATAATGAATACCACAGGGTTGTATTGGGAGGCATCACCTGCGACAGTCATGATTATTACGACTCCGAGGAACATATCAATGAAGTGTTCCTTCCAAAGCTCAAGTCGAACAACCCCGATGACGTTGATAATAAAGAACCCCTATATGTTGGCTTCTTTCATACGGGTGCCTATCAAGATCAGATCAGCGGGTATGGTGGCATCAAACATTGCCTAATACCATCACCAAAGCACGTGATAGTTGAAGCAGACAAAAACGGCAAACTAGTAGACTGGGTGTATGCAAAAGAGCAAACGGCGCAGAGTATGCTTAAAATTTTGGGATACCTGTGATAATCTGATTATTCTTCGGCTTTGTTTTTCAACATCATCAGTAAGGTATAGCTGCCACGGGTTACTATTTTGTCTTTTCGCATATCTACCCCATCAATCACCTGGGTATACCCGTTTTCTGAGATGCCGGTCTGCACTTCCTTCATAACAAATTGCAGCGAATCGGTTTGTACAAAAACAAATTGCTGATTATCGAAGCGCACCAATGCCTCATCGGGTAAAACCATTGCCGCTTTATTTTTTACTTCAATTTCGGCATTCATAAAGGTTCCGGGAAGCAGGGATAGGTTGTTTTGGTTAAAATGACAATGAATTTCTATACTGCGGTCTGCAGCAATTTCTTTTCCCATGAGCAATATCCGGCAGGGATATTTTTTTTCCGGTTGTTGATTGGTGTAGGCCATTACTGACTGTCCTATTTGGAGCATCGGTATGTCTTTTTCAAAAACTTTCAATGCTAGGTGAATATCATCGGTACTGATAATCTCGAATAACACATCGGAAGGGGTTAAATATTTACCGGCATTCACATGAACAGCGGCAACGTAACCCGACAAACCTGAACGTACCGAAATACTGGCAGAAATTTTGTCTTTGGTTACATTTTCCGGTTGAATACCTACCAGCTTCAATTTTTGTACTAAGGCATTTACCAATACCTGCTGACTGGAATAATCAGCTGAAGCCATTTGAAAAGATTTTTGTGATGCCGATTGGGTGGCCAGCAGTTCTCGTTGCCGCTTATATTCTTGTTCGAGCCATACCAATTTTTCTTTAGCCATCAGATAATCCTGTTGCAGCTGAATATATTGTTCCCCTTCCACCACAGCAATCTCTTCGCCCTTTTGAACCCGCATGCCGGGTAGGAGGTTAGATGATTTCAGGTAGCCGCCTAGTGGAACACTTACACTCATTAATTTTTGGGGAGGCACATCTACCTTGCCTTTTACGCGTATTATTGCAGAAATTTCTTTTTGCGAAAGTAAACCCACAACCAGATTGGCATTTTTATATTGTGCGGGTGTAAGCACTACGGAATGCAGTGCGGGTTCTGGGGGGGCTGGCTCGTTATTGGCCGGTTGATTACAGGCCAGAACAGCTATAAAAAAATAGGCAGCCAATATTGGGTAAATAGGCTTATTAGTGAGATTATTTATTTTCATACATGGATACTTATTGTGCGATTAAAAATTGTAATTGAATAATAGATTCATTGAGCTTTTTTTCAGCCTCCAGATAATCACTTTTTATTTGGATAGTCTGGTTAATCAGCTGCACCCATTCTAAATAATGAATACTACCTGCTATTAGTTGCCGAGAGGCGGTTTCTGCAATTAGTTGTGCATTGGGAAGGGCTTCTGATTGGAAATACTCACCGGCTTTTTGATATTTCAGGTATTGCGAAACAGCACTTACATACTGCGATTGAATTTCCTGTAGTCCGGTTTGGTAATTACTTGCTGCAATTTGTTTAGAAAAGCGGGACGCTTCTACCATATTCTTTTGAGCTTTTCCAAAAACAGGAATACCTATACCCAGCTGAACAGAGCCAAAGCGGTTAGAGCCATCATACAACTTATTATCGGCACCTACCCCACGAATGGTAGTTGAATTATAATTCAACGATAAATTAGGTAACCGTTTGCTTTTCTCAAGTTCGTAGGATGCCAAAGCCAATTGCTGCTGCTGACGAATGCTTTGAATTATTGGATGTGCTGCCAAAAAAGAGGTATCTGCCAAAGAAGTAAGCGAAATGGATAAACCCTTTTCATTTGATACAGGAGCGTACCGTTCGGAAGTGTTCAATAAAACTTGAAATTGTATCAATGCTAATTCCTCATCCAATTGTAGTTGCTGTAGTTGCTGCCGAATATTCCCCAATAAATTTTGGGCACTGGTTTTCTCTAAAATATCCGATTCGCCCGATGTTAACCTACGACTAGATTTTTCTAGAAAAAAACTATACAAGCTATCGGCATACAATAGCAGTGCTCTTTTTTGTTGGTGATATAAAAGCTGGTAATACAGCGCAGAAACATCGTGGCGCAAATAGGCTTCCTTAACTGCTACCGTTAATAGTTTTTGTTTCCACTCCTGCTCCAGCAGTTGCTTTTGGCGGGTATACACCGTGGGAAATTGAATGGACTGGCCAATAGAAATCCGATTATCGAAATATGCGCTGTTATAATTTCCAAACTCAGCAGATAACTGTGTTTGAGGAATGGGAGAAGCTGTTTCAATCAGCTTTTGCTGGTAGGTAGCTTTCAGCTTTTCGTTTTTTAATTGGGCATTGTTCCGCAAGGCAGAATCCATGGCTGCAGATAAGCTGATTGTTTTTTGCCCCTGAACAGACCCACTGAACAAACTCAGAGAAATTAGCATAACAACAATGGCAGTAATCCCGTTACTGCTAGAATTGGGGGTAGATTTTCTTTCGAAAAGCATATACAAAATTGGTAAAACGTACAGGGTTAATAATGTAGCAAGTAAAAGTCCGCCTATTACCACCGTTGCTAAGGGGCGTTGCACTTCAGCGCCAGCGCCATTGCCGATGGCCATAGGTAAAAAGCCCAATGAAGCAACGAGTGCCGTCATCAAAACCGGTCTTAATCTTACTTGAGTTCCTTTCAACACAATTGCGGATAAGTCGGCTTCTCCCTCATTTTTCAGTTGGTTAAATTCTGCTATCAGCACAATGCCATTAAGCACCGCCACTCCAAATAAGGCAATAAATCCAACCCCGGCACTGATACTAAAAGGCATACCCCTTAAAGCAAGCAAAAGTATTCCACCAATAGCAGACAAGGGAATAGCTGAATAAATTAATAAAGCCTGCCGAATCGAGTGAAAAGCAAAGTACAACAAGAAAAATATAAGTAATAGAGAAACGGGAACGGCAATCATCAGTCGATTTTTGGCAGCCGTTAAATTTTCAAATGAGCCACCGTAGGTTACATAGTAGCCCGGCGGGAATTTTATTTTTTGAGAAACTTTTTGCTGCAATTCATTCACAATGCTTTGAACATCTCGATTGCGCACATTAAATCCAATTACGATTCGCCGTTTAGCATCTTCCCGCTGAATCTGGTTGGGCCCATCTTTTAATTCAACGTTTGCCAGCAGATATAGTGGAACCTGGGTTCCTGAAGGCGTGGGAATTAGCAACTGACGAATATCTTGTAAACTTTTTTTCTGTTCGGCTCCTAAACGAACTACTAGATCAAATCGCCGTTCCCCTTCGAATAACATACCTGCAGATTGCCCGGCAAAGGATGCATTCACCAACCGATTTACGGCTCCAATAGATAGGTTATATTGAGCAATGGCATCTCGGTTATAATGAATTAGCACTTGTGGCATTCCCGAAACCTGTTCAACATACAAATTTACCGCACCAGAGATGCCATTTGCCAATCCTGCCAATTGCTGTGCATAAGCAGCCAGGGTATCTAGATTTTCCCCAAAAATTTTGCATACCACATCCTGTCTTGCCCCCGTCATAAGTTCGTTGAAACGCATTTGAACAGGAAATTGAAATCCGGCAGTAATCCCAGGCACTTCTTGCAATGATTTACCCATCTTTTCGCTCAGCTCATTGAATGTTTTAGCGGATGTCCACTGTTTTTTTGGTTTCAGAATCACCATCATATCACTTGCGTCCATGGGCATTGGGTCGGTGGGCACTTCTCCGCTTCCAATTTTGGTAACTACTTTTTCTACTTCCGGAAAACGGGTTAACAATATATTTGCGGCCTGCTGAGTTGATGCAATCGTGGTGGGCAGGCTGCTCCCAGTTAAAACCCGGGTATCAACCGCAAAATCTCCTTCTTCCAATGCCGGAATAAATTCAGCCCCTAAGCGGGAGAGTATCAAAACAGCCCCTGCAAAAAAAAGCAATGCAAGGGTTAATATCATTTTCGGGTAACGGATTACTTTTGTTAGCGAGCGTTGATAAATGATTTCCAACTGATGAATCATTCGGTTACTCCAATTATTATGAGTTCCGGTTTTTCTACTCAGAAAAAAAGAACTCATCATGGGAACATAGGTTAGCGAGAGTAGAAATGCTCCTAACAAAGCAAAGGCAACCGTTTGTGCCATTGGCTTGAACATTTTACCCTCTATACCCTCCAGCGTAAATATGGGCAAATAAACCACCAGAATGATGATTTGTCCGAACACGGCACTGTTCATCATTTTACCGGCCGTTTGCTCAACACGATCATTCATTTCGGGTTTTGAAAGGGTAGTGAAACCAGGAAGTCGCCCACTAACATGCAGTTTGGCTAACACAGCTTCCACAATTATTACCGCACCATCTACAATCAGTCCAAAATCAAGCGCGCCTAAACTCATCAGGTTACCACTTACGCCAAAGAGGTTCATCATAATTACTGCGAACAACATTGCTAATGGAATTATAGATGCTACCAATAGTCCGGCTCGCAAATTGCCTAAAAAGATTACTAACACGAACAAAACGATCAAAGCTCCTTCCAACAAATTATCACGTACAGTAGAAATAGCACTATTCACCATTTTAGAACGGTCGAGAAAAGGTTCGATGATAACACCTTTTGGCAGGGTTTTTTGTATTTGTTTTACTCGTTCTTTAACCAGCTTAATTACTTCACTGCTATTGGCTCCTTTTAACATCATCACCACAGCGCCAGACACTTCCCCTTTGTTGTTATAACACAGCGCTCCATAACGGGTAGCATAGCCCGTTTCGATTGTTGCTACATCTCGAATAAGAAGGGGAGAACCATCGGATAATTTCTTTACTGAAATGTTACCGATATCTGCTAAATTCTCCAATAATCCTTCGCTTCGGATATACACTACAGAAGCACCTTTCTCGATATAGGCACCCCCTGTATTTTGGTTATTCTGTTCTAAAGCCGCAAACACATCGGAGATAGTAATATCGTATGACTGCAGTTGTGCGGGATCAATTTGTATAACATATTGCTTAACCTTGCCTCCAAAACTGCTCACTTCTGCAACGCCCTTAACGCCCAGCAGTTGGCGGCGAACTATCCAGTCTTGAATGGTTCTCAACTCAGTTTCATTATACTTCGATTCGAATCCTGGTGCCGCACGAACCACATATTGATATATTTCGCCCAATCCGGTACTGATTGGGCCCAGTTTGGGGATACCGATACCTTCGGGTATAATACTTTTTACCTCGCTCAATCGCTCGGCTACTTGCTGACGAGCCCAGTACAAATCGGTGGCATCATCAAATACTATGGTAACCAGGGATAAACCAAAGCGAGAAAAGCTTCTGATTTCTTTAATACCGGCTATATTGCTATTCGCCTGTTCAATCGGAAAAGTTACCAGCCTTTCAATATCTGTAGCCCCATAAGAAGGAGCCACCGTAATCACCTGAACCTGGTTATTGGTAATATCCGGAACGGCATCAATGGGTAATCGGGTTAATTGATAACTTCCGTAACCGATTAAACCAAAAATGAATAACCCTATGATAAGTTTGTTCTTTACAGAAAAATGAATAATCGCATTCAACATAATGAATTGATTTATACCATCCGGAAACCTATTAGTTTACCGATGTGTATGCTACAAAAAAAAGTAAAAAAAGAGTAATTATGCTACCCTTCGGGGAGGTTGCCAAACTTTTTGCACCCAAGAAACACCCAAACCCCGTGAGCAGGGTATTTTGTTGATGGGCAGCAGGCTGATTTGCGGACAATCCATCGTTAATTCTACAGGCATGCTATCTACCGTAATTGGGAAGAAAGAAAACATATCACCCGACGATTTAAACGGTAGTTTCATATCGCGATCATAATCTTGATCGAACGGGCTGCCATGTAGGTAGTGCATATCTAAAAAAGCAACTAGGGAAAGATGGTTGTTTTCAAGTCGATGTTCTGCGTAATGCTGAAAAATAACGGGAATCTTAAAAAGCTGCTTGGCCTCAGTAGAGGCAAATAAATAGCCCATTAAAAACAATATGGCAATCAACTTTTTCAATACCTAAAGGTAAAGAAGAATCGTTGTATGGAAAAATGAAAAAATAGCTATTCAGGTGTATTCAGTTCGGTAAGCAAATCTTTCAGTTTGTTTAAGTATTTTCCATAGAGTAATCGGATATACCAACGAGTGAAAAAATATAAGAATATACCAAAAACCAGAATATATAGGCCAATCAGCAAAAGTGGAACAGCAGGCAGGTGCAAATAAAATTGAAGGGATTCCATTAAAGACTGATTGTTTCTTTCATACACAGCTGCTATGAGTGAATAAAAAACTACCGGCAGAAAAATTGCCATAGAAAAAATAAAATAAAAACGGGCGAACCGAGTAATCAGCAGGTGAAGTCGGGTTAAGTTCGTTTTTACGGATGATAATTCGGGACTCAGTTGATAAGTAGAGCGGATCAGCCATCCAAAAATTGGTAAAAACAAAAGGGTAATGGCTAAAAAAATATTGAAATACATTTGCATAACGTAATTGCCAGCGAGATATTTAGCAGATAAAATAACCACAACAGCCAGCAGACTAATTACAAATTCAATCCATAAATTTTTACGGATTCTGTGAACAATACCGATCGACTTATTCCGAAGAATAGCACTGATTTCCCCGGAAGATTGCAGGGTTGATTGCTCTTCTAGTTGGTGGTTCAGATAATTTTTCAGTTCATCTAATTCCATAATCAATTATTAAAACGCATTTGCGAAGTGATTGATTGAAGTTTACTTTTTATCCGATTCATTTTCACAGCTACATGATTAGCAGTAATACCCATCATCTGGGCGATATCATCATAGGGATAATCTTCTAAATACAATAGTACCAGTGCTTTATCTACTTCCGACAGTTCGCCTATGGCTTTATACATCAATTGAAATTGAGCTTCGGTTGGGTCGGAAGGGGATTCTGATATTTCGTAATCGGTAATATCGGAATGGGTAATTGGGTTTCGTTTTTGTTTCCGATAATGCGTAATGGCAGTATTCAGCGCAACCCGGTATAACCAGGTTGAGAAACGTGCATTCCCTTTAAACCGGGGATATGATTTCCAGGCCTGCAAGGTAATCTCTTGAAATAGATCATCGCGGTCTTCGGGGCGCTGCACATACATGCGACATACTTTATGAATTATGCGCTGGTGTTCTTGTATCAATTGAATAAACTCGCTTTCCGCCACCCGGGTTTCTTTTGTTGGCTAGTAGTTTGCCATGATTATTGTATAAGTATCCAAGTAATCAAAAATATTACAAATAAAAATAAAAAACCCCTTGTAAAAACAAGGGGTCATTAACCAAACACCATGCTGCCTCGCAGCGAACCAACTTACTGAATCACAATTTTTTGTTGAGCTGGGGGAAGCGCTTCTTTTTTGGGTAATACAATGTGTAATACGCCATTTTCATATTTCGCCTGAATACCTGCTGTATCAATTTTATCATCCAGCGAAAAACTCCGCTTGAAACTTTGAAAAGCAAATTCTTTGCGAATAGTTTTTACCTCCTTCTCTACTTTCTCCTCTTTCTTTTCATAGCGAATGGTGAGTAACCCATTTTCTACCTGCATGGTAAATTCTTCTTTGTTTCTGCCCGGCACATTCATATCTATGTGATAGGCCTCAGCTGTTTCTGTAATATTAGATGCTGGTGTATTGGTTAAATACTGATCATCTTTACCCCAGTTTGTAGGGAAATTATACAACCATTCATCTAACAAATTGCCCGGAAATACCGGATTGCGTTTAATAATTGACATATACTTTTTGTTTTTAAGTTAGATAATCGAATACGGTATTCTATTTTCAAACCACATACCAATCCCGAATTTTGCCTATATACTTGCATTTTGTCATTCATTTATCAAAAAAATAAGCCATAATGACACTTACAAATAAATTAATATGCCAAAATGACGTTTTTAGTATTTTTTTCAGACCCTGAAAAACATGTACTTTTGCATTCTAAATAGAAGCATATGTATCCAGCAGAGATTGTGTTACCCATGAAAGCCGAATTAACGGATGGTGGATTTGAAGAAATGACTAGTGCAGCAGCCGTAGAAGAGACCTTACAAAAATCAGGAACTACTTTAGTGGTTATCAATTCAGTTTGTGGTTGTGCGGCAGGCAGTTGCCGACCAGGAGTTCTGATGGCGGTACATAATGCCACAAAGCGACCCGATCAAATTACCACCACATTTGCGGGTTTTGATATTGATGCTGTTCAGGCAGTTCGTGCGCATTTATTGCCTTATCCTCCTTCTTCGCCAGCAATAGCCCTGTTTAAAGATGGCCAACTGGTGAATATGGTAGAGAGACATCAGATTGAAGGTCGCCCCGCTCAAGTAATAGCCCAGCACCTGATTAGTGTTTTTAATGAACATTGTAGTTAAAATTCTATAGATTTGTACAGATGGATTAGTAAGTAATTGCCCCGATTTTTCGGGGCTTTGCTTTTATTTAACTTGCCGCCCAGCATACAGTGAAAGAATTCTGATTTTTTTTTTTAATATTACATACCCAAATCAATCACGCTAAAACCTTCCCATGTATCCAAATTTATATTATGCATTTAAAGACCTATTTGGGGTGGAAATAAACGGACTAAAGCTGGTAAATTCCTTCGGATTTTTTGTAGCAATTGCCTTTATGGTTTCGGGCTGGGTTCTTTCCAAAGAATTAACACGTAAAGAACGGGAAGGGTTATTTGACTGTACTGAAAAAAAAATAATGGTGGGTGGGCCGGTGAGTTTTACCGACTGGTTGGTTTCGTTTTCATTGGGTTTTATTTTCGGATACAAATTTATTGGGGCGTTTTTATTGCCGGATGTGTTGCAAGACCCACCCGCATATATTTTTTCATTGAATGGTCACCTACTCGCCGGTATTTTAACCGGATTAGTGATGATAGCCCTCAAATACCGGGAAAATAAGCAGGAAAAAATGCCCAAACCCGAATCCCGGATTATAAGAATCTGGCCACACGACCGGGTAGGAGATTTTATTTTGTATGCTGCCGCCTTTGGATTTTTGGGTGCTAAAATTTTTCACAACCTCGAAAACTGGGATGAATTTTCGAAAGATCCGATAGGAGCATTATTGAGCTTCAGCGGACTCACATTCTATGGCGGATTGATTTGCGCCACCATTGCCATAATTTTTTATGCAAGGAAAAATAAAATTTCAGTTGTTCATCTGGCTGATTGTATGGCGCCTACCATGATGCTCGCCTATGGCTTAGGTAGAATCGGCTGTCAGGTAAGTGGAGACGGAGATTGGGGAATAGCAAACACCAAGCCCAATCCATTTTCATTTATTCCCGATTGGATGTGGAGTTATCGATATCCCCATAACGTAATAGGAGAGGGTATCCCTATTGAAGGATGCACTGGACCCTACTGTATGCAACTACCACAGCCTGTTTACCCCACTGCTTTTTATGAGATTATCATGTGTTTGGTTTTGTTTGGCTTACTCTGGTTTTTTAGAAAAAAAATTACTACGCCCGGAAGATTAACCGGACTATACCTTATGCTTAATGGTGGTGAGCGGTTTTTGATAGAAAAAATTAGGGTAAACACCCGCTATACATCGCTTCCATTTCAGCCAACGCAAGCACAGATAATCTCTTTAGTGTTGCTAATCGTTGGTATAATTATATATACCCAAAGCCCCCGTTGGTTTGCCAACGAAAAAAGGCCCCGCCCTGCATTATAAAATAACACCTGTATCTTTGTAAAAAAACTATGCCCAGTTTTGATATCGCCAGCGAAGTAGATGTGCAAGTATTAGACAATGCCATTAATACCGTAAAAAAAGAAATCAGCAACCGATACGATTTCCGGGGATCTCCTGTTGAAATTACCCTCGACAAAAAACAGTACCAGATAACAGTAGAAGTGGATAGTGAAATGAAGATGAAACAGGTGATTGATGTGATCATCAGCCGGGGAATGAAACAGGGCATTGATGCCAGTGCATTTGACTTTTCGAAAGATGCCTATCCCAGCGGAAAAATTATCAAAAAAGATATTAAAGTTCAAAATGGCCTGAAGCAGGAAGATGCCAAGAAAATTGTAAAAATGATTAAAGACAATGGCTATAAAGTTCAGGCAGCCATTATGGACGATATTGTTCGGGTTACTGCAAAAAAAATTGATGAGTTACAGGAAGTAATTACCGCCTGCCGCAACCATTCCTTTGGTGTACCGCTTCAGTTTATCAATATGAAATCGTAATAAAGCTACAAATAATTGATTTTCAGTTATTTGTAGCTTTATTTTCGAATATTTTTTGATGGCACCTCAAAAAGTGGTACCTTTGCCTCCCAAATAAAAATTCACGGCAAAATCCGTGTAACCTTAAATCAATCAACATGAAAAAAGGCATCCATCCAGAAAGTTATCGCTTTGTTGTTTTTAAAGACATGAGTAATGGAATTAGTTTTTTAAGCAAATCAACTGCTAACACAAAAGAGACCATTGTTTTTGAAGACGGAAATGAATATCCGTTGGTGAAAATAGAAATCTCCAATACTTCTCACCCCTTCTATACCGGTAAAAATATGCTGGTAGATACTGCGGGAAGAATCGACAAATTCAAAAAGCGTTACGCAAAAAAAGAAGCTTAACATACAAGCCGGAATTATTCCGGCTTTTTTTTGCAATCTACTTTCTCTTCATCTGATGAAAACTTTCGCAAATACATGCGGCATATTTTCGGGTATTCGGTAACTTTGTTTTCAAATGGCGTCGATGAAACTAGATATACTGGCTTTTGGGGTTCATCCCGATGATGTGGAACTCGGATGCTCAGGAACCCTTATGATTGCGATTGCCGAAGGAAAAAAAGTAGGTATCATCGATTTAACCCGCGGCGAATTGGGCACAAGGGGTTCTGGAACCATCCGATTACAGGAAGCAAACCGTGCTGCCGAAATAATGCAAGTATCTATTCGCGAAAATCTGGAAATGGCTGATGGCTTTTTTGCCAATGATGAAGCCCACCAGCGACTTGTTATAGCCGCCATTCGCCGTTTTCAACCCAATATTGTGCTGGCCAATGCCCCCGAAGACCGTCATCCCGACCATGGCAGAAGTGCTAAATTGGTATCCGATGCTGCTTTTCTCGCTGGGTTGCGAAAGATTAGTACCCTCCACAATGGCGTAGAACAATCTTCATGGAGACCGAGCTATGTTTTCCATTATATACAAGATCGATTCATACAACCTTCTTTTGTTATGGACATCTCTCGGGTAATGGATAAAAAAATGGAAGCCATACTTGCGTACGGTACCCAATTTAATAGCACGGGAACCGATGAGCCTTCCACTTATATTTCCACTCCTCAATTTTTAGAAACCGTGAAGGCTAGAGCGATGATGTTAGGAAAGAGAATTGGCGTGGCGTATGCAGAGGGATATATTTCTGAGAAAATTCTGGGCCTTTCCAGTTTCGACCCTATTATTCAAAACGTAACTTGAAATACCATTTAACTTACAAATATGGCAGTAGTACCGGTAGCGCTGATACAGATGTCGTGCACATCCGATAAGCAGGCAAACACACAAAAAGCAATGGAACTAACCCGGCAGGCTGCTGCCAAAGGTGCCAAAATTGTGTGCTTACAAGAGCTATACGCTTCCCTGTATTTTTGCGATACGGAAGATTATCAGCATTTTGCTTTGGCCGATACCATTCCCGGTGAAATAACCGATGCTTGGGGTAAACTAGCAGCAGAACTGAAAGTGGTGATTATTGCATCTCTATTCGAAAAACGGGCCCAGGGACTTTATCATAATACAACCGCCGTATTGGATGCGGATGGAACCTATTTGGGAAAGTACCGCAAAATGCATATCCCCGACGACCCTGCCTACTATGAGAAATTTTACTTTACCCCCGGTGATTTAGGCTATCGTGTATTTAAAACTGCCTATGCAACCATTGGCGTGCTAATTTGCTGGGATCAATGGTATCCCGAAGCTGCTCGAATCACCGCACTAATGGGTGCAGAAATGTTATTCTATCCAACTGCTATTGGTTGGGCTACCAGTCAAGACGAAGCCACCAACCGCGAGCAATTCAATGCATGGCAAACCATACAGAGAAGTCATGCAATTGCCAACGGCGTTCATGTGGTTTCCGTTAACCGAGTGGGCTTTGAGCAAGCTGGCGCTATGAAATTCTGGGGTGGATCATTTATATGCAATCCAATGGGTAATATCCTGTTTCAGGCATCTCATGAAGAGGAAACTGTAGCTGTTGTGAATGTAGATACTAACCTTACCGATAGTTACCGCACCCACTGGCCTTTTTTAAGGGATAGAAGGATTGATTCTTATGCGCCCATCACTAAGCGCTATATTGATGAAGCCTGATTATTGACGGCTTCCAAATAACAAACTACCAATCCGCACCAGATTACTGCCTTCTTCAATGGCAATGGGATAATCGTTACTCATACCCATGCTGATTATGGGGGCAGTAGCAAATGGAAAGGTTTTACTTATCGTAAACATATTACCAAACTCTCTACGCACTTGTTCAGTATCATTAGTAAAGGATGCCATCCCCATCATACCTCGGATAGAAACAGAAAGAAGGGTTGATTGTATCGAGGCGATTTCCTGTATTTCAGATTCATCCAGCCCAAATTTGCTGTCTTCTTTTGCAATATACACTTGCAATAAACAACCAATGTTCCGGTTCAAATTAGCACCCTGCTTATTGATTTCGAGTAATAATTTATTACTGTCTACTCCATGAATCAGGTGCACAAAGGGAGCAATCATTTTCACTTTATTAGATTGCAAGTGACCAATAAAATGCCAGCGAATATCGGCAGGTAAAGCCTGTTGTTTGGCTACTAGTTCTTGCACGTAGTTTTCGCCAAAATCACGTTGCCCCAATTCATACAGCGCCATAATATCTTCATTGGGTTTGGTTTTGCTTACTGCAACCAAGGTAACATTATGTTGATCTAATTGAGCACGGATGGATGTATATAAGGGAATGTTTACGGGCATAGCCTTGCAAATATAGAAATTAAGCAGGGCTTACACTAGAATGTGGAAGCTACCCCTTTGTTTTCTTTCAAAAAACGTGCTTGCCATACCAGGTTTTCAAGCACCAATGCATAGTTATATCCGGTACAGGTATAATAAAAAGTACCCACACCAGCTTTCCCCAAGGATTTTTTAAAGGAGGCGGGCAACATACTCGACATATTCGCTATAAAAAATGAAAAATCACCCGAAGTAATTGCTTGTTGCCATTTGCTAAAAGTAAGTAGCTGCTTAGGAGCCACATAAACACCCCAACGAAGTAATGCTGTATGTAACAAAACTGCATCCATAGGATTTTCAATTTTCGCTAATACATCCTGAGTAACGGTAACTAAGCGGGGTTTGAACCTTTCCAGTTCGGGAAGGGGCTTACAGGCCATCAGCCGACTCAAATGATATAAGATTACCGGTAAGCGTTGATAGTGGGGTGATATAAATGCAGGATCTTCTTGGTATTTTTCTGTTTCCAATACCCGAACAATCAATTGCAAGGAGGCACTATCGGCTCCATTCCATGGTAGCTGATAGCTTTGAACGAAATACAAAATATTCGCAAGCACACTTACATCAAAATCTACCGGCATCTTTTTTCCAAACCAGGTAGAGTAGGCAGGTAAGTCTTGTAAGAATGAATAGGTATTGTTGATAGATTTTTTTGGTCCATTGGTAAAAGACTTCATCAATTGATGCACAGCAGCCGCTAAAGAATCCGGGGCTTGTTGTGCTAAAAGCAGCATCACCGTATCATCCATATCGTCGGGAAGTGACTGACTTTTATTAAATAAATTCAACCAGCCACCATTGGGAAAAATGCGGGGGGTATCGGTTGGCCAAAAATTATAAGTAGGCCGATTATTCCGGTTGATGAATTTGGGATAAACCTGCTTGCATCGATTTCTGATTTCTTGAACTTTTGCTTGCAAATCCGGGGACAAATCATGTTGAATACCCGCTAAAGTAAAGTCTACCAAGGCAGTAAAAAAAGGATTGATATCGGCTTTTTCTGTATTGCCATTCCATGCATATCGCCGATAGGAGGGGAAGCTTCCTGCCGGAAATACATTACTTTCTATCCTTTGCTCTTGTTGCAACGATTCAATCAGCCAAGTGCGTATCTCTTGGTGTTGAGCAAAACCTGAGAATGAAAATAAACAAAAGAATAGGGCCAATCCACTACCACCCGATTTCCTGAACAACCACTGCTGAAAAGTACAGGAAAAAGGATTCATCGAAGATAGTAGGTTGATTACATTATTTAAGGATGCTGCGGCTGATAACGATGCGTTGCACTTCGCTGGTGCCCTCATAAATCTGGGTAATTTTTGCATCGCGCATCATTCTTTCTACATGGTATTCTTTTACAAATCCATAGCCCCCATGAATTTGCACTGCTTCGGTAGCAACCCACATGGCTGTTTCACTGGCCACTACTTTTGCCATAGAAGAACTCAAGGTATAATCGAGGTGGTTATCCTTTTCCCAGGCTGCTTTCATGCACAACAAACGGGCTGTTTCAATACGGGTTGCCATATCAGCCAACTTAAACTGAATAGCCTGGTGATGCATAATCTCTTTTCCAAATGCCTTACGCTGTTTACTATACGCCAAAGAAAGTTCATAGGCACCACTGGCAATCCCCAAGGCCTGGGCAGCAATGCCAATACGGCCGCCAGCTAATGTTTTCATGGCAAACGTAAAACCAAATCCATCCGCCCCAATCCGATTTTCTTTAGGAACTTTTACATCATTGAATAAAATGGTGTGCGTATCACTTCCACGAATCCCTAATTTGTTTTCTTTCGCTCCAACTACAACACCCACACTATTTTTCTCTACTATAAAAGCATTGATGCCTTTACTGCCTTTTGCCGGATCGGTTTGGGCAATTACCAGATAAACGGAGGCCGAAGATCCATTGGTAATCCAATTTTTGGTGCCATTCAGTAAATAGTAATCTCCTTTGTCTTCAGCAGTTGTTTGCTGACTGGTAGCATCACTGCCTGCTTCGGGTTCACTCAGCAAAAAAGCTCCTATATACAACTCATTGTCTTTAACTCCTCTTGCCAGGTGATGCAGATATTTATCTTTTTGTTCCGCAGAACCAAATGTTTCTAAACCCCAACAAACCAGACTATTGTTTACGCTCATACAAACACTGGTACTGGCATCTACCTTGCTGATTTCTTCCATCGCTAACACATAGCTGATCGTATCCAAGCCCCCTCCGCCATTTTCTGGCGCAACCATCATTCCCATAAAGCCCAGTTCGGCTAATTTCTTCACTTGCTCAGCAGGAAATCGCTGGTGCTCGTCTCGTTCAATTACACCTGCAAAACATTCATTTTTGGCAAAATCTCTAGCTGCCTGACGTATCATTTGTTGCTCTTCTGATAATTGAAAATTCATTGCTGAAATTTTTTACAAAAATAAGCTAACAAATGTTAGGATAAGACAGTTTACTAAGAAATGACAATCAATTAATAATATTTTTTTTGCACCTGATAAAGTACTGCCTTATCACGATCGCTAAAACCCCGGGTGGAGTCTTGCAAAAAGTGCCGTTTGAAGGCCCGTTTGGCTGCAGAACTGTCTTTCATATCATATCCAATAATCCGCAAGGCCTGCAAATGATTAAAGTCAGCGGGGGCAGCTCCGGTAGGCTCCTCATACCAAAGCCCAAAACCTCGGTCTGCCAGTAATTTCCAGGGAAAACGGTAATTGGGGTCATTTTTTCGGGTAGGGGCTATATCTCCGTGCCCAATAAAATTGGCTACGGGTAGGATATATTTTTGCTTCAATTGGGCCAATAAACTCAGCAAGCTATTCAATTGAAGACTGTCAAAAGGTTCAAACCCGTTATTGTCGAGTTCAATGCCAATAGACGCTGAGTTAATATCTATGAGGTTACCCCATCGGCTAACTCCGGCATGTGCTGCGCGCAGATAATCATTGAGCATATGATGTACGGTGCCATCTTTACAAATTACATAATGCGCACTTACCTGTGAAGCAGGCGTAGTAAATGTTTGCAGCGTTTGTGCACAGGCATTTTGAGCGGTATGGTGGATAATTACAAAGCTGGGTTTGCGCAAATTGAAATTGGTGGTACCTACCCATTTTTCGGGCTGCTGAATACTATCCGTTACTGTAACTTCAGGTTGCTGTCGGATTGTTTTTACCAATTCTTTGGCTTGTTGCCGATACACACGGTTGGTAGATTGGTAGGGATTTGGTGAACAAGCCATCCAACCAACAAAAACTAGTATCAGATAACTATATTTAAACTGGAAGCGTTGCATAGAGTATGCTTTTAACAATTCCGACGAAGAAAATCGGTAAGTGAATGTAGGTACCTAACTTTGAAAAAAAAAGAAAAAATGTCGATGCACTTAGGCAGAACTACTTTTGGAGATATTGCCAACCAAGGCAATGTATTAAGCAGAGCAGCAGTAATGCAATGGATATCAGATTGGGTAATCAATCCCCGCCTTCAATTACACATGTATCAGGTGGGGGAGTTGATGCGGTGTTGGGCCTCCGAAAAACTGAATTTATCCGATGCCGATTTATGGAAATGGGAAATGGCTGGCATATTACACGATGCAGACTGGGACCAATGGCCGGATTCGCATTGCCGGAAAATTGTGGAAGCATTGGAAGAAAAGCAAATTGACCCTGAAATTATCAGAGCCATAGCATCTCATGGGCATGTTCATTTTGGCGTAGAACCGGAAACCGCTATGGATAAAATGTTGTATGCATTTGATGAGTTGTCGGGATTTGTTCATGCCTATTCTCTAATGCGTCCCGGGGGATATGCCGACATGGATGTGAAGGGCGTAAAAAAGCGCCTAAAGGATAAAGCATTTGCAGCGGGTGTTTCCAGAGAGGATATTCGGGATGCCTGTGAAAGAGCCCAAATTGAGTTGGATGAGCTGATACAATTCGTTATTCCCCGTCAGGCCACATTTACTGCTAATCAATCTTAAATCACACACCCCTTTTACATGCAAAAATTTATTTTATTACTAGTCCTCTGCTTGGTTTGCAGAACCGGTTATAGTCAGGAAGTCTTGCCCCTCCGAGAGCAATCCAAGTGGATAGACGACCTACTCAACGAGCGAATCGAGGGCATATTACCCGGGTTGATGAAACGCGAGCAAATAGATTGCTGGGTGCTGATTTCACGGGAATACAATGAAGATCCCGTGTTAAAAACCTTTCTACCGGCCGAGTGGTTGTCGGCAAGAAGAAGAACCATGCTAGTATTTTACTTGAACCCGCAAACTGGTAAAATTGAGAAGCATGCCATTGCCAGATATGCGGTTGGAAAATCGATACCAGCTTCTTGGGATATGCAAAAATACCCCGACCAATGGGATGCACTGGTGCAATTGATTGCATCCAAACATCCAAAAACCATTGCCCTTGATTATTCGAATGATTTTGCCCATGCAGATGGTATAAGCCACACCGAGTTTAACCTATTCAGCAAATACTTGCCAGACAGTTTGCGTAAAAAAATAGTGCCTGCTCAGCCGCTGGCAGTTGCCTGGTTAGAAACCCGAACAGAAAGGGAGATAGCCATCTATCCCAAACTCATTCAATTAACCCATCAGATTATTCAGGAGGGATTTTCAGAGAAAGTAATTACCCCGGGCATTACTTCAACGGATGATTTGGTATGGTGGTTTCGGCAAAGAATTCGAAATGCAGGATTGGATACCTGGTTTCATCCATCCGTATCTATTCAGCGAAAAGATTCAGTTGTATTCGATCACTTGAAAGCTTTTTCCGATCGCCCTAGAGAAGATATTCTACAGCAGGGCGATTTAATTCATGTAGATATTGGCATTAGTTATTTACGATTACAAACCGATGTGCAGGAACACGCCTATTTACTGCTACCCGGAGAGACGCAGGCACCAGCTTCTTTACAACAAGCATTTTCTAAAGCCAACCGTTTACAGGATATTTTAACCAGTCAATTTAAGCTAAACAGCACCGGTAACCAAATACTGCAACAAACGTTAACGCAGGCGGCAGTAGAGAAAATAACTGCCAGTATTTATACCCATCCCATTGGGTTTCATGGCCATGCAGCAGGCCCAACCATTGGTTTATGGGATCAACAAAAAGGAGTTCCAGGATCCGGAGATTTTCCCATGCACCTGCAAACAGCGTATTCTATAGAATTAAATGCAGCAAGTTATATTCCGGAATGGAAAAAGGAAGTTCGCATGATGTTAGAACAGGATGGCATTTTTACAGCCGCCGGATTCCGATATCTTGGTGGAAGGCAAACACAACTTTGGTTGATACCAAGGCAGGAGTGAGTAACTTATAGTGATTTGTACTCCGAAGCGCATAGTCTCCTTCGCCAATTAGGCTTAAGACTTCGCGATGAAGGAAAAAAAGTGAAAATTTATATTTTCAGTTATTGAATAAGAAAATTAACTTTATTGCAGGCAGCGATGGTATGCTTGCAGAAATCTACTCAAAAAAAACTCATCATGGAAAGACGTAAATTTATAGAAAAACTTACTGCACCGGTAGCGGTTGCCTGTGTATCTTGTATGGGAATGGCTTGCACCAAATCTAGTAACTCCTCTAATAACAATGCGCCAGCTCCTCCCTCTAATGTGAATTTTACCATCAACCTGAGCAGCCAGTTGACCAACGTTGGATCTTCTCTTTCACAAAATGGGGTAGTAGTGGTAAGGTTAGCCGCCAGCAATGTTTCCGGATCTTTCGTTGCCGTGCAGGAATCTTGTCCGCATCAGGGTACCTCGATTGCATTCTTTGCCAGTTCAAACACGTTCATTTGTCCCAACCACGGCGCAATATTTAATACTTCGGGCTCCAATGTAGGTGGACAAACCACCTCAGCATTAAAAGTGTATGCAGTAGCGGTGAGTGGAACAACCTTAACGGTAACGGGTTAAACCAGCGGTTCTTGCTGACTAAGGCAGTGAAAGCTGCCCAGTCCCCATATAATATCTGTTGAGTCAATGCCAACCACCTTTCTTTCGGGGAAGCAACTACTGATGATTTCTAAAGCCCTCTCATCTTTTGAACATTGAAAAGTGGGTACGATCACATATTTATTGGCAATATAAAAATTGGCATAGGAGGCTGGTAAACGTTGGTCTTCATATATAACCGGATCGGGCATGGGTAATTCAATTATATCCAATGAACGCCCGTTTGATAAACGCATTTGGCTTAGCTGCTTTAGGTTATGCTGCAGCAATGCATAGTTTTCATCTTTTACATTTTCTTCCACAACCGATAGCACGGTATGCTCATTTACAAAGCGAACGGTATCGTCTATATGGCCATCCGTATCATCCCCAATAATTCCTTCATCTACCCAAAGAATTTGATGAACCCCATAATAAGCACAAAGAAATGCTTCTATTTGTTGCTGATTTAAATGAGGATTTCGGTTTGGATTCAGCAGGCAGGCCGTTGAAGTTAGCAAAGTGCCGGCACCATTAAATTCAACGGATCCGCCTTCCATTACAATTCCTGGATGATACACGGGAAGATTAAAATGATTCGCAATGGAAGTGGGTATTACATCGTCTAAATCGAAGGGTGGATATTTGTTACCCCATGCGTTATAGCCCCAATCTACCACCACTTTCTTTTGGGGAGCAGCTGGATTAATCAAGAATGCCGGACCATGATCTCTACACCAGGCATCATTGGTAGGATGCAGGAAAAATTCAACATTGGCCAGATTTACATTGGCTTTTTGTAAGTGTTGCATGGCAAATTGTTGCATCGCTTCATCTAGTACATTGATGCGCACTTTTTCACTGTTTGCCAGATAAAATATAAATTCACTATAGGGAGCATAAATCGAATCAATTTTTCCGGGCCAACTGGCTTCTTTATGGGGCCAGCTGAGCCAGGTAGCTTCGTGGGGAGCAAATTCAGCGGGAAAATAGTATCCGGATTGCTGTGGGGTATTCGTTGGAAACATACGGCTACAACTATATTATTTAGGTTTTGCAAAATCGAAAACCAGTTGACAAAATACTTTTACCCCATCATCTAACTTACTATCATCTAACATAAAATCAGGCGTATGATGGGGGAAAGCCTGTTGGGCTGACCAGGCTGGATTTCTTGCCCCCAGATACATAAAAAAAGAGGGGGCTTTGGTACCATAAAATGAAAAATCCTCAGCACCAGTGTCCCAAGGTATTTCTTCTACATTTTTCTCACCCAATGCTTTTTTAAGTGAGGAAAGAGAACGAGAAACCAATGCCGGATTATTATAGGTTACTAGTGTTTTGGTATCAATAGAAACTTCAGCGGTGGCACCATATGCAGCAGCAGTTTGTGTTACCATACGCTGAATTCTTTGATGTATATCCTTCTGCATACCGGCATCTAAGGTTCGGATGGTTCCTTCTAAAACCGCTTCTTCCGGAATAATGTTTGGACGCACACCGGCATTTATTTTTCCAACAGTAATTACAGCAGGGGCAAGGGTTAAGTCGGACTGACGACTTACTATCGTTTGCAAATTTTGAATGATGGCGGCACTCACAACTACTGGATCTATTCCTAACCAGGGATTGGCACCATGAGTTTGCTTTCCCTTTACTGTAATTTTAAACCAGTCGGAGGAAGCCATAAAACTTCCTGATTTATAGCCTAATTTTCCGGCCTCCAGGGTGGATTTAATATGAATTCCAAAAACAGCATCCATAGTAGGATTATCCATTAACCCTTGTTTAATCATTAGGGGTGCACCCCCTTCTTCATTTGCAGGGGGCCCTTCCTCTGCTGGTTGAAAAATAAAAACTACGGTACCGGGTACTTCATTTCTCAGTAGTGATAAAACCTTGGCAGTACCCAATAGCATAGCAATATGGGTATCATGGCCACAGGCGTGCATTACGCCAACGGATTGACCATTATAATCAGCCACTGATTTAGATCGAAAGCTCAGATCGTTTCTTTCGGTTACGGGAAGTGCATCTATGTCGGCACGTAAACCTACTACAGCTCCGGGTTTTCCACCTTTTAATATACCAACTACGCCAGTACCGGCCAGCCGACGGGTTTCAATACCATACTCTTTCAGGTATGCCTCAATTTTGGCAGCGGTTTGAAATTCGCGATTCGACAATTCAGGAAATTGATGAAAATAACGGCGCATCTCAATTACCTTAGGCGCAACATCTTGAATATATTTTGGCAGCAGGGTAGGAACCGTTTGAGCAGTTAACTGAATTGATATCAATAAAAGGAAGGCAATTTTTCTCATGCGAGCAAGATTGAATTAATAATTAAAGATAAGGCAAAGGCTGTTAACCCTGGTATTCGCCAAAAACCTCACGGAGGGCGTCGGCAATTTCACCCAGTGTGCATTTATTTTCAACTGCAAAAATAACCGGAGGCATTAAATTGGTTCCTGCACGTGCAGCCGTTTTAATCTGTTGAATACATTCGGATGCAAGAGCGGCATCTCGGCTGGCTCGTAATCGATTTAATTTTTCAGTTTGTACGTCACGGATTGCATCATCAATTTTAAAACCTGGAATAGGGCTTTCTTTATCGGTTGTAAATTGATTTATCCCAACAATAATTTTTTCTCCAGATTCTATTTTCCGCTGATATTGATAGGCACTTTTACTAATTGCATCCTGCATGTACCCTTGTTCAATAGCAGCTACACTTCCTCCCATTGCATCAATGGCATCGATTATTTCCTGCGCTTTTTGTTCCACTTCTTCGGTGAGCGCCTCTACAAAATAGCTACCTGCCAAAGGATCAGCTGTATCGGCCACGCCACTTTCGTAGGCAACAATTTGTTGGGTGCGCAAAGCGATTCGGGCTGCTTCTTCTGTAGGTAAACTTAGGGCTTCATCATAGCCATTCGTATGCAGGCTTTGGGTTCCGCCCATAACAGCTGCCAGGGTTTGAATGGTAACCCGACTGATATTATTCAAGGGCTGCTGAGCGGTTAAGGTGGCGCCGCCAGTTTGGGTATGAAAACGAAGCATCATGGCCTTTTGATCGGTAGCACCCAGGGATTGCATAATACGAGCCCACATCCTACGGGCAGCCCGAAATTTGGCTACTTCTTCAAACAAGTTATTGTGCGCATTGAAAAAGAAACTGAGGCGCTTTCCAAAAACATTTATATCCAATCCTTTCGCTTGTGCTGCCTGAACATATGCTTTTCCATTGGCAAGCGTGAAAGCAACTTCTTGCACAGCCGTTGAGCCTGCTTCGCGGATATGATATCCCGATATGGAAATGGTATTCCACCTAGGTAATTCACTACTGCACCATTCAAACACGTCGGTAATGATCCGCATAGAAGGATAGGGAGGATAAATATAGGTTCCACGGGCAGCATATTCTTTCAGGATATCATTTTGAATGGTTCCAGAAATTAATTGCAAATTGGCGCCCTGCTTTTTGGCTAATGCAACATACAATGCTAATAGTATAAACCCTGTGGCATTAATCGTCATAGACGTGCTCACTTTTTCTAAGTCAATGCCGTTGAACAGCAATTCCATATCTTCTATGCTATCAATCGCAACGCCCACTTTTCCTACTTCCCCTTCCGATAGGGAATGGTCGGAATCATAACCAATTTGGGTAGGCAAATCAAATGCAACACTTAATCCGGTTACACCCTGCGACAACAAATAATGATAGCGCCGATTACTTTCTTCAGCAGTGGAAAATCCGGCATACTGGCGCATCGTCCATGATTTTCCCCGATACATATCGGGCTGAACCCCTCTGGTAAAAGGGAACTGTCCGGGCATTTCGAAAGGAACCTGCGAACATTGAGCAGGCAAAGCATCCGGGCCGTATACTTTTTTAATGGCAATTCCACTGTCGGTATAAATATTGTTATCGGTCATGGGCAAGCATATTTAAAAACTGTAGGAAGGATGAATAGAAAAGTGCCTACATTAATTTACTGGCTTCATAACTAAGGGCTGCACTCACCAAATCGTGCAAATTACCCTTTTCATCATGCATACAGAAATGCAACAAGGAACGACTCAAATCAAGGGCTGATGAACCGGGTGGCATGGTTTGTGCTACCTGATTGATGATGAGCATATTTTTTTCTTTCAACTTTTTTACTGCCTGCCAAGATTCTGGCGTAACATAAATCTGCTGGGTAATATTATAATCAAACTCATCTCGAATATTTCTTAGCAATAGTAACTGATAATCCGCCGCAGCTAATCCTTCCTGCGGTAGCCGGGAAATTAAGTTAGGCAACGCAATCCGATCAGAAAGAAGGGTTAACCGCTCGTAGGCCTGTAATTGAAGCGAATGGGATTCTTTGTTACTAGTACTTTCAGAAACTTTTCTACTTTTTCTTCCGATTACCCAATAAAAAACAAGCATGCCAATAATGGCAATTGCGATTCCTGCTAGGAGGTTAAATAATTGAGCATTGGTATCCATGAGCAATTTTTACAAAATTACGAAATTGCAGGTAGCCAACCTGTAATAATTGGCTGATTTGGTTAAAATGGGCTTACTAAAAACAAGGGGTAAGCACTATTTGTTTCATACGACTGATTTCTACTGCATCTACCGAAATATTTTCCAATTTCTCCTGCATAGCAAGATTGAGGGATTGCATGCCAGATGGCTGAAAAAGACGGGCGGATGAATGGAATTCCCGGGCTCCGGTTGCAGCTCTCAATTGGGCCAAATTACTGCTTCTTACCCCACTGCCCGGCATAATAATTATTCTTTCACCCGCTTGCGGCACCAATTTTTTGAGAAGGGGAGTGCCCGCTATTACTTCGGGCTGTAATCCGCTCGTTAAAATACGGGTGCATCCGGCCGCAATCACTTGCTCCAGTGCAACCATCGGATCGGATACCCGATCAAAAGACCGGTGAAAAGTAACTTCCATTGGATAAGCCAAAGATACTGCCTGCTGTAATTGAACTTCATGAACCAATCCATCCTTCTGCAACGACCCGGTAACAATGCCAGGAAAACCTAAGTCTTTACACAACCGAATATCGTTTAACACAATCTCCCATTCGGTATCTGTATATAAAAAATCGCCGCCCCGTGGACGAATAATAGGGAATACAGGTATCTGAATTTTTTCAATAGCCTTTTTTAGGTATCCGTAAGAGGGTGTGGTTCCCCCATCGGCAGGATTTTCACAAAGTTCAATTCGGTCGGCACCGGATTGTTGCGCAATTAAGGCCGCTTCCAGGCTGAAAACAGCAATCTCTAACAGGGGAGGGGCTGAATAATCGAGCTGAGAGGCTGAGGTATGATTATTGGATGAAATCATATCAATCAAGACAATATAAATTTTCCATCCACCATAAAATTTTTATCATCGGCATAACAAACTGCAAAACTGAAGCCTTTCTGCAAACAGTAGCCACCATATTCGCCCTGCTTATTAATGGCAATAAAGCCTACTTGTATTTCTTTGCATTTAGCTACCCCTTTAACTTTTACAATTCTTTCCACGGCAGCTTTGCAGGCATTTTCGGGGGAGTATCCATTGCGCATATTTTCAACAACCAGGTGCGATCCACAAATACGAATCACATCTTCCCCCTGACCGGTTGCGGTAGCGGCACCCACTTCATTATCTACAAATAAACCGGCCCCAATAATAGGCGAATCGCCTAATCGGCCTCTCATTTTAAATCCCATTCCACTGGTAGTGCAACTTCCGCTCAAATTTCCCTGGGCATCAATCGCTACCATTCCAATGGTATCATGATTCCATTCCCCATTGGCTAACTTGTTGGGAATTGCATAAGCCTGAGGACTTTTCCCGCGCTCGATATTGATTACCGGCTTGTATTCACTTTTTTGAAGCCAGTTTTTATAGGCTCTTTCTGCATCATCGGATAATTTTCCTGATTCCAATGGAAATCCCTCTGCTACTGCAAATTGTTGGGCTCCGCTGCCTACCAGCATAACATGGGGTGTTTTTTCCATCACCCTACGGGCCACTGAAATTGGATGTTTAATACGCTCTAGAAAAGCCACACTTCCGCAATTGGCATTTTCATCCATGATGCAGGCATCTAAGGTTACATAACCATCCCGGTCGGGATTTGCTCCCAGCCCCACACAACAATTCAGTTCAGATTCGGTAATCATAACGCCTTTTTCCACTGCATCCAGTGCACGACCTCCAGATCGTAAAATTTTCCAGGCAGCCGCATTAGCTGCAATTCCGGCATCCCAGGTAGATATCACCAGTGGTTTCTGAGCAATACCAGCATTTCTAAATCCTGAAAAGGAAATAGCCGATAACCCCAAGGAGCCCCATTGTAAAAAGTTTCTGCGATGCATATGATTGGAAATTTGAGTGGAGGAATGTTCTTTAAAAATACGGTAAAAAACCAACGATAAAAAACTTGTTGTGGTGAAACGAAGTGTGATTGGGTTGCTTACATTTGTTTCAGAAATGAATGAAAAAACACTTGCTGCCCTAGCAAAAACATGGAACTGGCATTTTCCGGAGCTCAATCCCATCCAATCGGGACTAATCAATAGAACCTGGAAAGTTACTGAGCAGGCGCAAAATTGGCTGCTGCAGGCTATCAATACCCATGTTTTTCCCCAACCCGATTGGATTGATTTCAATTTGCAATTGCTTTCCCATTATTTAACCGAATACCATCCCAACTATTTATTTACTGCTCCGGTTGTATCTGCCAGTGGAAAGGGAATATTTGATTGGGAGGGAACTATATATCGCGTTTTTCCCTGGATACCCGGTTCGCACTCGCGGAATGCTTTGGATGATGCGAATCAGGCATTTGAAGCGGCCCGTTGTTTTGGGGCTTTTACCAAAAACCTTAGTGCATTTCCCGAAGCAGAACTGAAAGTAATTATTCCGGGATTTCACGATTTGAGCCTTCGGTATCATCAGTTTGAGCAGGCGCTGCAAAATGGCAATAGCCATCGTTTGCATGAGTGCAGCGATGCCATCCAGTTTTTACAAGCTGCCTATCCCTTGGTAACCAAATTTGAAAGCTATACCCAACATGCTGATGTAAAGAAAAGGGTTACCCATCATGACACGAAAATTAGCAATGTGTTGTTCAACGAGCAGGAAAAAGGTATGTGCGTAATTGATCTGGATACGGTTATGCCGGGCTATTTTATCAGTGATACCGGCGATATGTTCAGAACCTATGTTTGTGCAGTTACCGAAGAAGAACAGCAACTAGATTTAATTACAGTAAGAAAGGAGTATACCGAAGCAATTGTTAAAGGGTATTTATCAGAGATGGGAAGTGAGTTGAGTTATTTTGAGCAGGATCATATCTATTTTGGGGGAGAGGTATTGATGTATATGCAGGCATTGCGGTTTTTAGCGGACTATCTGCAAATGGACAAATACTATGGGGCACGATATTCCACCCAAAATAAAGTACGGGCAGAAAATCAAATTCGGTTATTGACCCTTTTTCAAGAAAGTTTGCGCTAATTAGGGTTCGCTTTCCGATTAATTAGTGGCTGCACTCAGTGAAACCAACTGATTATATACCCCATCCCATAATTGAATACGCTGTTGTAAGGCCGCAATAACTGCCGTTTCTGCTTCCGCCCATTTTTGAGGGTCGTTGCCGCAAAGCTGACTAGTCATTTGAAGTGCCAACTGGCTATGGTGGTCGCCGTCTACTTCTATATGGCGTTCGAGATAATATTTAAACAAGGAAATTTTTTCGGGTGCCTGTCCATGCAAATCCTGAATGATGGAATAGAACATATCCGGAATCAGGTCTTCACGACCAAAAGTGAATATGGCAGATTGCAGGTAGTCTTTTTTACTTTCAATTAATTGGAAGGTAAAATTCACAAACGATTGAGCTTCAATAGGTGTATTGGAAATTTGTAAGGCCGAACGAACATCCCCTGATACAGCCAATTGTTGTAAAAAAGATTCTATTGGTTGGGTATCGGCGCCGCATTGCTGCATGGCTTCTAGGTAAATTTCGAAATGACTTTTCCGGATGCCTTTATCATCTACATCTGATTCTTCGCCCACCACAATTTCGTTGATGAGGAAACGGGTATCGCCATTTCCTTTGGGATACCAGGGAATAGAGGTGCAGGTAAGTTCGTTTTGCAATGATTTGAGCAGCGACATAAAATCCCACACAGCGTACACATGGTACTGCATAAATATATGCAGGTGTTGGGGCTGTTGAATAAGGGCATATACTTTGTGCTGGGTAATAGCTTTTTTATAGGGTTCGATGGCACTTAACAACTGATCTAATCCGGTTTTCATACAAATGGGTTGTTTTAAGAAACGTAATTCAACTACGTACGTTACCTAAAACAACCCACTCAATGAAAGGTTCACCCGGATGTTAATTTAATAATCAGCACCCATACAAAAATCTGGGGTACGGGTTTTCCATTTACCTCTGGTAAAATCGGGTATTATTTGTACTTGTCCGCCTTCTGCGATCGACTTTTCAGATAGGGGTGTGATGGCATACCAGGTGGCCAGGTCGTACACATCAATAGGGAAGGGGGCATTGCGTTTGATGCATTCAATAAAGGCATTTTCTACAAAGAAATCCATTCCACCATGTCCGGCCCCTACTGCCTGTGATTCAAATTTTTTCCAGAGAGGATGGTCATATTCTTTCAGGTACTTTTCTGAATTCTCCCAGGCATGGGCTTTCGGGCTTTTCCCTTCAAAGTACATCAGACCTGCCGTGAATTCGCCAGCATGATTGTCTTGCCAGATTCCCTCGGTTCCCTGTACGCGAAACCCAAGGTTATAAGGACGAGGCGAATTGGTATCGTGGGTAAGTACGATGGTTTCGCCGTTTGCCGTTTGAATTTGACTGGTAACAATATCACCCAGGGCAAAATTTACTTTGGCATTGGGATGGTTGGGTCCGCCTTTGGGGTGATTCACAATATACTTATGCAGGCCACGAGCTTTGGTTGCAATCGACGACATACGGGTTAACTGGTTACCCCGATTAATATCAATCATCATCGCAACCGGACCCAAACCATGGGTTGGATAAAGTTCGCCATTCCTGTTAACCGAATGTTGGGTTCGCCATTTGGCTTCGGAGAATCCTTTTTCACCAAACTCAACTCCGGAATTATACGGGGTTTGTCCATCATTGAATTTAACTCCCCGTAAATCATGTTCATATCCTCCCTGTAAATGCAGTAATTCTCCAAAAACACCTTTTCGTACCATATTGTATACTGCCAGCACATCCCTGCGGTAACAAACATTTTCCAATGCCATCACCGGAATACCTGTTTTTTCGCTGGCATTTACTATATCCCAGCAGTCTTGCAGTTTAAGTGCTCCGCAAACTTCCACACCCGGGATTTTACCTGCGTTAAGGCTATCTAGTGCCTGCGGAATATGCCATTCCCATGGGGTGGCAATAATTACAGCATCCACATCATCCCGCTTCAACAAATTTTTATAATCGTAGTTTCCTTTAGGGAAAGTAACAGGGGTTGGTTTACCGGCTTTTTGAATTAGAGAAAGTGCATCGGCCATCATGCGTGTGTCTGGATCGGCCAGTGCAGTAATATCTACGTCGGTTCGTTGTAGTAACATTTCAATATGACTTTGGCCACGCATACCGGTTCCGATTATGCCAACGCGAACGCGATTTTTGTTAGCAGCGGCAAATGCACGGATACCGGAAAGTGAATAACCAACTGCCAAGGAGGCCATACTAGATTGAGCAATAAATTTTCTTCTGTTTACAGAGGAGGGCATGGGATTAGAATATTAAAAACATGAAAAAATACAGATTACAGCAATGCAACACCCTATGAATTGAGAACCGATACAACTTTTTCCATTTCACCAACTGTTCCGATGCTGAGTCGCAGCCAGGTACTTTTTTCTTCAAAGGATCGGGCCCCAATGATGTTGGCTGCCTGCAGAGTAGCCGCGAAATCTTTTTTATAGGCTGCAGCATCAAAATAAACAAAACTGGTGTATGATTTTATGTAGGGAATACCTAGTTGTTGCAGGCCTTTGTAAAATACTTCCTTGGCTTTTATATTTTCCGATTTACAAAGGGCTATAAATTGAGCATCCTGCATTACTGCCAAACCGCCTTGCATAGAAACGTACGAGGGACCGGCATTTGCCCAGGCCTGTAATTGCATCAATTGCTGCACTAAATTAGGATGGGCAATTACATATCCAAGGCGGGCACCGGCCATGCCATATACTTTAGAAAAGGTTTTGGCAATTACCAGATTGGGGAAATCGTTCACCAAATGAGCCATAGAGGGTGAATCGTAATAGTCGGTATACGCTTCGTCTAACAGAATTATACATTCTTTTGGTACTTTCTTAATGAAATTTTCTAATTCAGATTCAGGTGAAACGGTGCCGGTTGGATTATTCGGATTGCATACGTATACCAGTCGTGTTTCGGGATTAATGGCAGCTAACATAGCTGGCAGGTCGTTTTCTTTGGCGGTTGTTGTAGGAACCAATTGAATGGGCAAACCCATTTTTCTGGCAGCGGGCATCCAAAGTTTAAAAGTGGGTTCTGCAGCAACGGCGGATCCCTTTTTTTGAGATGCATAAAGGGTTATCAGGCCCAGCAGTTCAGAAGATCCGGCGCCGAGAATTATATGCTCTTTGGTGTGACCCGTTAACTTGGCTATTTGTTCGCGGAGCAGCACATTAACGTCCCACTGATAACGATTGGAAGCATCAATGGCATCGTACATGGCTTTTTTGGCCATCGGTGATGGACCATGCGGATTTTCGTTCGAACTTAATTTGATGATTCCGGCAGCATTATCTCTATAAAAAGAGTCCTTGGAAATAGGAAAAATTTCCCGGGCAAAGGTTTCGCGAGCGACTGCAAATGCACCCACTGCGAGTGCTGAATGCTTAATTAGTTGACGACGATTCATGTTTAAGAATGTTTACCGAAAGATAAGCAATTTGTATATTGAATGGTGCTGGTTGGAAGAAAACGGTGAACAAAGCAGTTGGAATAAAATTGTGTATATTTATTCTTATAATTAATATTATGTTAAGTAGAATAATTATTAGATACTTAATTTTTTTAAAAAACTTTCCGCATAACACTTTGAAATACATACAATTATCATCTTTTACTTTATTTTTAAAAAAATATAATTATATATTTTAAATAAAACATATTGAAATTTGAATAAATATTCATTAATTTGACAATCCAGAATCCATTCCATGAAAAAAAATAAATTTTTTTCGCAACACAGCGACGCACTTCTTGTTGGCCTTCTATGCGTTTTGGTTCCCGCCATGTTTAGTGTAGGATTTTATTATGGCACCAACCACGTAGATAAAGAAACTGTTGAAGTTAGATATCAGAATAAAGAGATGAGAGACAGCATTGACATGTACCGCCAACGCGAAATAGTTTGGAGAAGTACTCAAAACAAAGGGGTGGGTCCTACCGCAAGATCAAACGATAAATAATATCATCAGTCTATAAACAGCATTCAACAAAAAAGCCACTTATTAAGTGGCTTTTTTGTTGAAATAGTAATTTCCCCTAATTTTTCTTATGCATTCCCTCGAACTCCTTATATTTTGCATCGTATATATCAAAGAGTTTCATATCTTTTCCTCTAACCTTATCTCTTTTGTACTCATATAAGTTAGCCAGAAAATCTAGTGATCTTTCAAAAACCATTTTTTCGGTACGGTTCAAGTTAGACTTACCCTTTAGGTTTTCAACTGATTTTTCTAGCCAGCTAATTGAAGTTTCAAGATTTTCGTTGATGGGTTTTTCTAGCTCAACATTTAATTTCTTAACAGCGTCGGTTTGTTCTTTAAACTTAGCCTCTTGAGCGGGTCTTTTCTTGGGATCTTTATCTGCAGGTGGTTTATTTGCATTCAACTGCTGAAGGGTTCTTATATTATCTGAATATTTATCTGAATAATCAGCAAAATTATTATAGTAAATCAATCCAGCATTAAAAGCAGCAATCGCATTTTTATTATTTGCAACAAAGGCCTTCTGATATGCATCGGCAGCTTTCAAATTGTACATGGCATGTTGCGTGCTATCTAACTCTTTTTCCTTGGTGCGAACGTTGGCAAACCAATCCCCAAACTGCAGATATTTAAATTCACTCATCGTTCCTGCAGTACTTTCCTTATCGTAAAGCGCTGTTTTTTCGGCAAGGTTTAAGTTTTTATCAAGATATTCCATTTCATAATCATCCCATGGTTCTTTTGGATAAGCCTCTTTAGAAACTGCCAGGTATTTGTTAAACTGAGGCTCATTTTTGGTGGTGATATAATGATTTAACGTGAAGCGGTACATATCTAAATAATTTGAGTCCGCCACTTTATTGTCCGCCAAACGAGTATATTGTTGTACAGCTTCTGCAGGCTTTTGAGCATTCTGCAATGAATATCCCAGGTATAAAATAGAAGTAGTATCAAAAGGTGTTTTGGCAGAAGTCCACTTATTCTTGTAAATTAAATCATACGTATTTACCGCAGAATAAAAATAATAGGCAGCAGAATCCCATCTCTTACCATTAAAATTTCGTACGCCATCGGCGAAACTTCCTTGGTATATATCAAAATAGCCGCTTGGACCATCCTGCCCCATTTCTTTTACAAAATTAAAAGTTGGGTCCATTTGCTGATATTTAGCAAATGCCTCATCAGCTATCTCTTTGGCATTTGGTGTTTTGGCTCTGGAAACTGGGTCCTTATATAGTGCTGCGTAAATTCTGGATTTCCAGTAAAAAGTTTCTGCCTTACCAGAAAATTTTGGATCGGCTGCATTTTTATCAATTTCAGTCTTTGCATCTGCCAATTTTCCGGTTTGCAGAAATAACATTACTTTCTTAAGCTCCTGTGCTTGAGAAGGAAGGGCAAATACTGCTGTAAGTAGCCCAATCATCATAATCCGCTTCATAGTCATTTTTTTAAGAGGGTTGAGGGGGGTTGTCTTGGTTGGTGGTTTGATTGTTTTCGTTTTCTGATTGGGAATCTTCAATATTAGGGGTAGCTTGATCTGTGGAAACTTCGGCACCATCTAATACGTCAGTTATTTCAACATTCGTAGCGGGTTCTTCTTGTTCCTCTATCTGAGATATGGCGGCAATTTCGTCCCCCTCATCTAATTTAATCAATTTCACGCCCTGCGTTGCTCTTCCTGCTTCCCGAATTTGTTGAATTCCGGTGCGTATGGTTATACCAGATTTACAAGTAATGATGAGGTCTTCTTGCTCTTTTACTGATAATAATCCCACTAAACTACCGGTTTTTTCGGTAACATTTATTGTTTTCACCCCTTTTCCTCCACGATTGGTTATCCTATATTCTTCTACTGAAGTTCTTTTGCCAAAGCCTTGTTCACTAACCACCAATACGGTTCTACTGGGATCATCTTTATGGATGCAGATCATTCCTACCACTTCATCTTTTTCATCTTCCACTTCAATACCTCCTACCCCAATGGCTCCTCTTCCTGTGGGCCGCACTTTATTTTCAGGGAAACGTATAGCTCGTCCACTTTTAACTGCCAACATAATTTCCTGGTTACCATCCGTTAATTTAGCCATCATCAATTCATCTCCTTCAACTATTGTTATCGCATTCACGCCATTAGCACGGGGTCTGCTGAAATCTTCCAATGATGTTTTTTTGATTATGCCTTTTTTAGTGCACAATACAATAAAATGTTGCTGAACATAGTCCTTATCATCCAGTTTATTCACGTCGATGATTGCCTTCACTTTATCATCACCAGGCAGTTGTATCAAATTTTGTATCGCCCTGCCCTTCCCCTGTTTTTCACCTTCTGGTATTTCGTATACCCTCAGCCAAAAGCAGCGACCCTTCTCGGTAAAAAACATCATGGTACCATGCGTAGATGCAACAAACAAATGCTCCACATAATCTTCATCCCGGGTTTTAGAACCAACTGCTCCCCTACCACCTCGCCGTTGCTGACGATATTCGGTAGCGGAAGTACGCTTGATATAACCCAGATGAGAAATGGTAATCACCACATCTTCATTTTCAATCAGGTCTTCAATGCGCATTTCATCGGCTAGGTATTGAATTTCTGACTTACGATCATCGCCAAATTTTTCGCGAATTTCTAATAATTCCTGCGTAATTAAGTCATAGCGGGATCCTTCATTTTGCAATAACTCGCGTAAGTATTGGATGGTTTTAATTAATTCGGTAATCTCCTCCACAATTTTATCCTGCTCCATTCCCGTAAGTCGCTGTAAACGCAGTTCCAGTATGGCTTTGGTTTGTGCTTCAGAAAATCCGGGTTCTTCAGTGTAAATATCCGTAGGAACATCCCCCAATAAGGCGGGATTGAGTACCCAGTTTCCTTCCCTACTCTTCGCAATCAGCGAGGTTTTGGCTTCATCGGGGGTTCTGCTAGCCCTGATTATCGCAATTACTTCATCCAAATGATCCAGCGCTTTCAGGTATCCAGCCAGAATATGGGCTCTTTCTTCTGCTTTTTTTAGCTCGAAGCGGGCTCTTCTAATCACAACCTCCATCCGGAAATCGATGAACTCAGTAATCAACATCTTCAGGTTCATCTGAACGGGTCTGCCCTTACTGATGGCAACATTATTAATACCGTAGCTGGTTTGTAACTCGGTAAACTTGTACAACTGATTGATGATAACCTGGGCTACTCCGTCCCGCTTCAGATCCAACACAATCCGGGTACCCTCGCGCATGTTACTTTCATTATTCACATGGGCAATCCCCTCAATTATTTTATCGTTCACCAATTGGCCAATTCGATTGGTGAGCACATCACGATTTACTTGATAAGGAACTTCTGTAATTACAATCTGCTCTCTGCCGCTTTGTTTGGTATCTACATGGCATCTTCCGCGCACTACCACCCTTCCTCTTCCGGTACGGAACCCTTCTTTGATGCCCTCCATGCCAAAAATAATGCCGCCAGTAGGAAAATCAGGTGCTTTGATAATCTGCATTAACTCATCAATAGTTATGTCCCTATTTTGAATAAATGCAATACAGGCATCCACCGTTTCACGCAAATTATGCGGCATCATATTAGTGGCCATCCCCACGGCAATGCCTGAAGATCCATTTACCAATAACTGTGGAATCCGAGTGGGTAAAACAGTTGGCTCCTGCCGGGAATCATCAAAATTAAATTGAAAATCTACCGTATCCTTGTCAATATCTTCCAACATTGCTTCTGCCACTTTCTCCAAACGAGCCTCCGTATATCGCATGGCTGCCGGTGGGTCACCATCCTGATTTCCAAAATTTCCCTGTCCATCCACCATGGTATAACGGAGCGTCCAATCCTGCGCCATCCGTACCACTGTATCATATATAGAAGCATCTCCATGAGGGTGATACTTACCCATCACCTCTCCAACTATTGCAGCGGATTTTTTATACGCCTTATTGCTGTTGTTGCCTATTTCATTCATGGCAAATAATACCCTTCGGTGAATGGGTTTAAATCCATCTCTCGCGTCGGGCAATGCCCTACCAACAATTACCGACATCGAATAATCGATGTAGGCAGTCTTCATCTGCTCTTCGATATTTACCTTAATAATACGGTCGTTATCGTGAGTGACTTCGGGTGTAAAATTTTCTTCCGCCATGCTATTTTTGGGTTCCCCTGCTTACAATTTCCGGATGTTTTATTTGCCGATTTTCAGGGGTCTGCGAAGATACTTTTTTTTGGGGCGACTGACCCAAAAAACAAGCAAAAATTAACCTTGTTTTATCCACAAATCAACCACATTTTTTCATCAATTATCGGGGCAGATTTTAAATCGTTTTTTGGCAGGTATTTTGAAAATTCTTGTCAAATTTCCCTTCTACCCCCTCGGTTTTGTACCTTTATGCCAATTCACAAGCAAATTCTTTGTAAAATGGCTCAACCACACCTGTTACTTTTGGGGGCAGGCAAATCATCCTCCACCCTAATTCGATTTTTACAGGGTATCTGCAGCACCCGAAACTGGCGTGGAACCGTTGCGGATATTGACCTGGCCAATGTGGAACAGAAATTGCTCCCATACCCTGCCCTCACCCCCCGATCGTTGAACATAGAAGATACAGCCGCCCGAAGAGAATTGATTGGTGACGCCAGTGTAGTAATTTCCTTGCTCCCCCCTGCCTTACAAACTGTGGTGGGTGAAGATTGTTTGCTTTTGGGAAAGCATTTTTTGTCGGCTTCTTACACAGATTCCGGTTTGCAAAAATTACAAGCAGCAATCTTGGATGCGAACCTGTTATTTCTGATGGAAATGGGGCTGGATCCTGGAATAGATCATATGAGTGCCATGCAGCTGATAGATCAGATTCATCAGGAGCAGGGAATGATTACAGGATTTGCGTCTCATTGCGGTGGATTGGTGGCACCCGCCTGCGACAACAACCCTTGGCACTATAAATTTTCTTGGAATCCCCGAAATGTAGTATTGGCGGGCAAAGCAGGTGCTGTGTTTAAGCAAGCTAAACAAACTTGTAGGGTTGCTTATTCAGAACTATTCCAGTTCCATCACCCGGTAACCATTCAGGGATTAGGTGAATTGGCAACTTATCCAAACAGAGATTCGCTGGCCTATATCACACTATATGGTTTGGAATCTGCCGATAACTTTATCAGAACCACATTACGTTATCCTGCCTTTTGCGAAGGCTGGAATTTGCTATTAAAACTGGGTTGTACAGAAGAAAATAATTGGATGGATACCGAGGGAATCAGTGTGGGTGACTATTTTCAAAAGCACCTGCTAGCAAGCGGCCTGCGTGAAACAGACTTACCTGCTCACCTATTACAACTGTTAGCACAGATTGGATGGAATGATGTTCAACCGATTCTGAGAAAGCAGGGCAGTTCGGCGGATATTTTACAATGGATCTTGGAACAAAAATGGGCGCTTGCCTCCAGCGACCGGGATATGATTGTGATGTTGCACGAGATCAACTATACTCGTGACGGAAAAGAATATGCCGTTACAGCCCAACTGATGGTAGAGGGAGAAGATGCGGCAAACACTGCCATGGCAAAAACGGTAGGGTTACCATTGGGCATTGCGGCTGTTTTATTATTGGATGGTATTATCCAAGTGCGTGGTTTACAAATACCCACCCATCCCTCTATATATCAGCCAGTATTAAAAGCCCTGGAAGCAGAAGGCATCCGTTTTTCGGAACATTGGGAACAACTCAACTAATGGCGCGACTTTTTTTCATCTTTGTTTACTTCCGACTGCATCACCCATTCGTAATCCATTTGTCTTTTTTCTAAATTGGCCGAAACTACGCGAATCATTACTTTATCTCCCATCCGAAAAGTTCTGCCACTGCGCCTACCTACTAAACTGTAATCCCCTTCAACCAGTCTAAAATCGTCGTAGTCGGTGAGTCCTACAATATTCACCAACCCTTCACATTTATGTTCAACCGTTTCAACCCAAAACCCAAAGGAAGCAACGCCACTTACTATACCCTCCATTACTGCTCCCAAATGCTGTTGCATAAATTCTACCTGTTTGTATTTGTTGCCGGCGCGCTCACATTCCATAGCGGCTCTTTCCCGCTCACTGCAGTGCTTACACTTTTCTTCCATTTTTTTATCCGCCGCATAATTGCCCGCCAGTACTTTTTCTAAAATTCGATGAACCAAAACATCCGGATAACGACGTATCGGCGAGGTAAAGTGGCAATAATTTTCGAAAGCCAACCCATAATGCCCGATATTTTCAGAAGTGTAAATTGCTTTTGCCATGGTTCGGATGCCCAGTTGTTCCAGCACATGTTGCTCTGGCTTGCCTACTACATCATCTAACATCTGATTAAAACTTCGGGCAATTGCTTCAGGTGATGTTACATCAAATTGATATCCATGTTTCTTGGCAAATACAATAAAGGGTGCGAGCTTTTCTTTATCGGGCTGATCGTGCACCCGGTAAGGAAATGGCAAGGACTTTTTATTCACTTTTATTTTTGAAACATTTTCTGCTACCGTTTTATTGGCAAGCAGCATCCATTCTTCAATAAGCTGATGCGACTCTTTGCTTTCTTTTACCACTATTCCGATAGGCTTTCCTTTTTCGTCTAAAGTAAATCGAACTTCCTGAGAAGAAAATCGAATGGCACCTTTTGCAAAACGCTTTTTTCTAAGTTTTTGTGAAAGCTGATGTAACACTAAAATTTCTTCTGCGTGCAACCCCTTTTCCGTTTCAATAATTTCTTGCACTTCTTCATAGGCAAAACGATGATTGGAGTGGATGATGGTTTTTCCTAACCAATATTGTTTCACTTCCGCTTTTGCGTTGATTTGAAAAATGGCTGAAAAAGTTAATTTATCTTCTTTAGGTCGGAGGGAACAGAGTTCATTTGAAATGGTTTCTGGTAACATCGGATTTACCCGATCGGGTAAGTAAACAGAAGTAGCTCGCTTATAGGCTTCTTCATCCAATGCGGTGTCGGGGTGTACGTAATGACTCACATCTGCAATATGAACGCCTACTTCATATAATCCATTCTCAAGGGTTCGGATTGATAATGCATCATCAAAATCTTTTGCGTCGGCAGGGTCGATGGTAACCGTTAGTAATTCGCGGCAATCTCTTCTTTTGGCAATTTCATCCGAATCAATTGTTTCTGGCAAACGGGCTGCTTCTTCCAGCACTTCATCTGGAAATGTAAGTGGAAATCCGCCTTGGGCGAGCAGTTCCTTCATGGCTGCATCATTCTGGTCTTCTGGGCGAAGAATACCAATCACCATTCCCACAGGCTTTTTATCATCCTTCTCCCACTTTACCAGTCGGGCAATTACTCTTTCTTTATGCTTTGCGCCCATTGTATCAGTGAGGGGAATAAATAAATCTGGCATGGGCCTATCAGAATCCGGTACAAAAAAGGCATAATTAGTAGATAATTGTAAATAACCTGTGAACTCGGTTTGCTTTCGGGTAATTACTTCTGAAATTTTTCCTTCCTTTTTGCCGGTTCTGGGATTCTCTTTGGTTGTTTTTACCTGAACCAGATCTCCATTTAATGCGGTATTAAAATCGCCGGGCTTAACCATAACATCACCTGCCTCATTCTCTACAATTACATACCCCATTCCCGAACGAGTGATTTCTAATCGGCCTTTTTGAAGCAGATTTCCTGCACTTTTTGTGGTATGTTTATTTTTGTTCTTTTGTTTCTTCATGTATTTGTTTGGTTTGAAACCCCTTTACAAAATCAGTGACCAATTGATTAAAGAATATGCCCTCTCCAAATAAAAAATAATGTTGAATAGGTAAAACGTATAAAGGAACTTTGTTTAGTTGTTGTTGAAATTTAAGCAATCGTACTGCATCTTTTTCCGTGGTAAGTATTAGTTTATCGCGACCGGGTATCGCATCAAATTGATCTTGAATATCATTTAAGTCATCGATTGAAAAAATATGGTGGTCTGCATAATCCAATTGTGAATACGCATGAACTTTATCCAATAGATACGCTTTAAGTGGGGCTGGATTGGCAATTCCACAAACCAGCAACACTTCATCCCGTTGGGTAAGATGCCACTCGTCGGCGGTATTGAAAATATGATAGGGGGTGCCATAGGCAATAGCAGTAAAAAAAATCCGCTGATGTGGCAACAAATGTAATTGTCGAATTACCCGGTGCTTGTCTTCTGCACTCAGGGATTCAGGACATTTGGTAACTACAATTATTTGGGCACGGTTGGCTGATTTTCTTTCATCACGTAAATCTCCGGTTGGTAAAAAATAATCTTGCGCGTATAGGTTTACGTATTCGGTGAGTAAAATATTTAACCCCGGAACCACATCCCGGTGCTGAAAAGCATCATCCAACAGAATTGCTTGTAAATCGGGAACATCCTGCAATAAATAAGGAATCCCCACCAATCGTTCTTCACAAACAGCCACAGGTATTTCGGGAAATTTCAGATGAAACTGCATGGGCTCGTCTCCTATTTCCAATGCCGTGGTAGTTGATTTTGCTAATACATACCCCTTGGTTTTTCTTTTATATCCTCTACTTAGGGTGGCAATTCTAAATGCAGGATGTAAAACCCCCAATAAATATTCAATCATAGGAGATTTTCCGGTACCTCCTACCGCCAAATTACCAATTGCAATTACCGGAAAATGAAACTGCGATGAGGCGAACCAATTTTTATCATAAAAAATATTCCGGATTTTAATTACCCAACCATACAACAAAGCAATGGGTAACAATAAAACCCTGAATGACTTAAGGAAGATGGTATTAAAATTCATATAAACCCTGCGGAGTGATACAACAACTTAAAGGTACATCAAATTGTGCGGTATCTGTTATAGATTCAACGGGCTCGAAGAAGCAAATACCTACTTTTAACAAATCGGGCTTTGTTCTAAGTAAAAATCGATCATAATATCCGCCTCCATATCCTACTCTATTGCCTTTTTTGTCGGCAATTAGCATGGGAACCAATACCAAATCAATGGTATCGGGCTGCCAAATTTCTCCAGAAGCTGGCTCAGGTATTCCCCATTTGTTTAGTTGAAAAGGCGGTCCCGTTTCAGGCAAAACAGCTTCCATCCATCCGGGTGTTGATTGCATAACCGGATAAGCAATTTGTATTTTCGGATATTGTTGTTGAAGATATTCTGTTAATCTTACTGGATCAGGTTCTGCTTGCTGATGATGTGCACAATAAGCTAATACCCTGTTGGGCTGATTAAATGGAATACGTTTAAAATGTTGCCCTATAAGTTGATTCCTCCTCTCCTGTTCATGGATTTCCAGTAAAAGGCGTTGTTGTTTGTAATAGGTGCGCAGGTCAGATTTAGTCATACCCATATAATTGGGGTTAATCTTTTTCGGTAGCGGAATCGGAAATCTGCTGAAAAAAAGAAAAAACTGTTGAGCCATAATTTCGCTGGAATACAAATCCTGCGGCTTGTTCGTAATTATTTCGGGGCGTATGTTCGAGCACAAAAAATCCCCCGGAAGCAATCAAATTTCGGCTAACAATCAGCTTGGGTAATTCATCTATGCTTCCCAGTGCATAGGGAGGTCCGGCAAAAATAAGATCAAACTTTTCTGTGGCAGATTGCAGATAAGCAAATACATCCATCCGCAATACTGTATATCCGTTAGCACCCAGTTTTTGTAGATTCGATTGGATAAACTGAAACATAATCGGATCTTTTTCTACAATTACTTGTTTGGTGGCCCCACGGGAAGCTAATTCGTAGCTGATAGCACCGGTACCCCCAAACAAATCAAGGGTTGAGCTTCCTTCAAAATTCATACGGTTGCCTAAAATATTAAAAAGTCCTTCCTTGGCAATATCTGTTGTGGGCCTGGTATGTGGCATATTTGCCGGGGGCTGAATTCGTCTGCCGCCCCATTGTCCGGATATAATTCTCATAACAACCAGCGTTGCAGGGTATAAAAATAATGTGCAGGAAATTGTTCATATACCTGTTCGAATATCCCAGAAGGTGAAATTACTTGCCACTGTATTGTGGGAAAAATTTCCGCTAACCGAACCACTAATTCGCTGCCTGCATTTACAGTTCCGGAAATATTTAATATGCATTGCTGGGGAGTTATTTTCAACTGATGTAATCCATTCAACAATTCATACAGTACATCATCGGAAGCAGCATAGGAAAAAGTTTGTATCACCTGTAATTGTGCCCCGCTTACCACTACCGCTGAAAAAAAATGTTCAGAAAAATCTAAGGTAACTGTAATTTTTTGAGGATCGGCATCCTGTAAACTATGTTCAATTGCAGCAGTATAGGTATGTGTAGAATCATAACTGGGGAATCTTTCCGTAATCCATTGATAGATGCCTGCCTGAATTCGATAGGCGAGTATTATTTGATAAACGCGGGGTAATTTTTTATATCCAATCCAAGCGGATGGTTGTTCCCCAAACATCAGGTTACACAAATCTTTGGTGGTAGAAGCACTAAATTTCGACTCTGGTATCACCAATACCTCAGGAAAACTAAATCCAATAAAACGTTCACTATAATTTCTTCTGAGTAGTTCAGAATGGTGTAAAATGGTTTTTAAAGCATCCTGCCACTCCTCATTTTCCTCAAGCTGAAATTGCTCGAATGCTTCGGGTATATTGCTCAATCCGTTTCTAACCAATACGTCTACCTGCTGATTTCCAAGCTGCAAAAACAACTCATCGTTTCCGGTATAGGAAACCGGCGGATAGGTTTTGGAATAGAAACTCAGCTTTTTTACTGCCATACAATGAAAATAACACTGCAATGTTAATTAAAAAGAAATCAAGAAGCCGCTTTCGGGTTATAAACAGCAAAATTGTAGTTTTACTGTCTCTATTATGTCCAGACCCTCCCTTCAAGTTACGGTTTCTAGCAAACAAATTCTTGCTATTGCCCTACCCATTGCACTTTCTATACTGGTACCCCAAATTAATTTTATAGTGAATAATATTTTTTTGGGACAGCTTGGTCAGCGGGAATTGGCATTAGCCGGTATAACCGGTGTTTACTACCTGATATTTGCTGTAATCGGACAAGGTCTTAACAATGGTTTACAAGCGCTTATTTCTAGAAGAGCGGGGGAAAACCGGATGGATGCCATTGGCAGTTTATTTGCTCAGGGAGTAAGGATATCTGTGTTACTAGCGTTGGGGGGCATGTTAATTACCTGGTTTCTGGCACCCATCATTTTAAGTAAGGTATTAAGCGATCCACAAAGCGTTCATCAGTCGATGCAGTTTTTAAATATCCGGATTTTGGGGTTACCCTTTTTATATCTCTACCAAATGAGAAATGCGCTTTTGGTGGGGACCAATCAAAGTAAGTATTTAATCATCGGCACGGCAACAGAAGCAATTTGTAATATTATCTTAGATTATGGATTTATTTATGGTCATTTTGGTTTGCCTGCACTTGGATTTAATGGGGCTGCTGTGGCTTCAGTAATTAGCGAACTGGCAGGATTACTGGTAATATTTTGGGTAATCAATAGCAATGGGGTTACCCGTCAATTGCAATTATTCAGTAGCTGGGGTTACCATGCCGGCAATATCCAACTTATTCTAAAACAATCAGCCCCATTAATTTTACAATTTGCCATCAGTATAATCAGTTGGGAGTTTTTTTACATTTTGATTGAACATGATGGCACGCAGGCGCTGGCTATCTCGAATACGATGCGAAATATTTTCGGATTTTTTGGTTGCTTTACCTGGGCATTTGCAGCAACAACCAACTCGATGGTAAGCAATGTTATTGGTCAAGGACTTCAACACGAAGTGATGGGCCTTATCAAAAGAATCATTTTATGGAGTGTTGGATTTGCCTCCCTTGTTTTTTGTGTGCTGAATATTTTTCCGGAATATTTTTTAATGATGTATGGGCAGGGAGCAGATTTTATCCGCGCCGGAATACCCGTACTGAGGGTAGTATCGGTAGCCATGATACTTATGTCTATTTCAGTAGTATGGATGAATGCAGTTACTGGAACGGGAAATTCAACCTTGAATTTAGTTATCGAATCGATTGCGATTGTATTGTATTGTTTATATGTATACTTTGTTCTGGAGAAATGGAATCTCCCCATAACCATTGGCTGGGGTAGTGAATGGCTCTACTGGATTACGCTGTTGGTTCCTAGTTTTTGGTATATGCAAAGCGGAAAATGGAAAAACAGGAAGCTGTAACCACTAGCAGGTACCCTCCAATTATCCACCTTTTAGGCGAGTAACCAGCTGGATATACTGTTGCATTGCGTCTGCGGATGAGGTACCCGTTAATTTTTGCCAGGCATCGTATTTAAATTTTGCCACGAAATCAAATGGGTTAGCAGGAGCCTGATCAGAAGAACAATCCCCTTCCGTAGCCTGCTTGTATAATGAATACAATTGCAGGAGCGTTTCATTATCGGGTTTTTCAGAAAGAGTTTTGCTGTTGGCAACGGCTGCTTCAAATTGTTGTTGTAGTTCCATATTGGGTTTATTGTAGGGTGGCTAATAGTGATGCCCCAGCGGCTTTTAGCTGTGGGTCGGCTGAATTACGGTTGGGTAATTTTTGTAATTTGGTAAGCACTTCAATGGCTTCTGTAGGTTTACGATTTTCTTTATATGCTCGACCCAAATCGAGGTAGTTACTTACAAAATAAGGATCTAAAATTCTGCATTTTTCCATACAAGCAATGGCGATTTCCATATTGCCGGATGGTAACCCACCATACATTAACTTAACGGCTGCCTTTTTAAATCCTGAAAGGATGTACATTTCATAATGCCATTTTCCTAGAACGTATTGTGCCTTACCATAGTTGGGATTTATTTTTATAGCCCGTTCGGCATAGTCTTTTATATCACGCACATAGCCAACTACCTTTTTATTGTCTGACTCAAAATCAGTCATTTTACCCGAGGCCATTGCCATCACATAATTAGATTCTACACGATTGCTATCGGCCAACCAAGCTCTTTTAGCGAAAGAATAAGAAGTTTCAAAATACAGCTGTTTTGTCTTTTTATCGGTTGCTTTTTCCCCCAGGATGGACTGCAATTCGGCCAATCTACACAAAGCTTGCAGATTACGAGGATCTTGCAACAATACTGCCTGATATAAATTGCTTGCATCAGCCTCCTTCAGTTGCCTTTCCAATTGTTCTGCCTGTTGTAGGAGTGTGGAGGTATTTTGCGCCAGCAGCGAACAAGAGCAAAAAATACTGAGGAGGAAAAGATATTTCATATGATTTAGTTTAACTGACTTCTATCAACATCAAATTCCACGCCAACTTTTCCTTCAAATTGGGGGATGGGAGGATGAAGTTTAAACAGTGAAATATGAATTTTTTGGGCGGCGGGAAACTGATGTAGAAGTTTGCTGACTATAGTTAATGCCAGATTTTCCAATAAAGGAGTGGGTATATCCATACATTCTTTAATGGTTTCATAAGCATTTACATAATCAACGGGAGGCGTATCTGTAGAAACCTCAGAAAACGCCTTATCAACTAGTATGCTCACATTCACTTCAAATTGATTGCCCAGCTTTTTTTCATAAGGATATAGTCCATGAAAACCTGTAAATCGAAGCTGTTGCAGATGAATAGTAAACATATAAATTTTATGTAGAGCCGGGTTACACCAATCCTTTGGCACTGAGGAATCGCTCGGCATCCAATGCAGCCATGCAACCACTACCGGCTGCAGTAACCGCCTGCCGATAGTTTTTATCTTGTACATCTCCGGAGGCAAAAACCCCTTCTATATTGGTTTTGGTAGTTCCGGGTTCGGTAAGTATATATCCAGTTTCATCCATATTTATAAATGGCTTAAAAATATCACTGTTGGGTTGGTGACCAATGGCTACAAAAAATGCACTTACAGGAATGGTAGTTAATTCACCGGATTGATTGTTGCGAACGCGCACGGCTTCTACTTTTTTCTCACCCAGAATTTCGTCGGTATCTGTATTCCAGTACACCTTAATATTAGGGGTTTGTAAAACCCTTTGTTGCATCACTTTACTGGCACGCATTTTTTCCTTTCGAATGAACATGTGCACGGTGGTACATAATTTAGAGAGATAGAGGGCTTCCTCGGCTGCGGTGTCTCCGGCTCCTACAATGGCCACTTCTTTTCCCTTAAAAAAGAAACCATCACAAACGGCACAGGCGCTTACGCCATAGCCATTCAACCTTTCTTCACTAGGTAACCCAAGCCATTTGGCAGAAGCCCCTGTAGAAATAATTACCGCATCGGCTTCTACCAGCTTCTCTTCGTCTATCCAAACCTTGAAGGGGTGAACAGAAAAATCAACCTTGGTAGCCAGTCCATACCGAATATCTGCTCCCATACGGGCAGCTTGTTTTTCAAAATGTACCATCATTTCCGGACCCTGAATGCCATCCGGATATCCCGGATAGTTTTCTACTTCGGTAGTAATGGTCAATTGCCCACCTGGCTGAATACCTTGGTATAAAACGGGTTTCATGTTTGCCCGGGCTGCATAAATGGCTGCCGTATAGCCGGCAGGTCCGGATCCAATAATCAGCACATGCACTTTTTCAGTTGCCTCTGTATTCATTACTATCTAGTTTAATCCTGCAAAGTTATTAATAAAAAATGGGTTAAGTGAAGGGGTTAAAGACTGTGGATATCCTTCATAAAAAACCCCTGAAAAGCTCCAGGGGTTAATATACGTTGATTGGTATGTTCAATTTAACCCAGATATGCTTTCAATGAGTTGCTATACCTTGCTTTTTGTAAGCGTTTAATAGCTCGCTCTTTAATTTGGCGAATTCTTTCTTTGGTAAGGTCGTACTTCATACCAATTTGTTCGATGGTTACTCCATTTTCGCCATCCAGCCCAAAATAGGCATTTACTATTTCCGCTTCTCTGGGGCTTAGTGATTTCAGTACCCGGCGAATTTCTTCACGCAGGGAATCTTTCATCACATCTTCATCTGTATCATCACTGCCTTCGAGCAAATCTCCCATTGCCACATCTTCAGCTTCGTGCACCGGAGCATCCAAGGAAGTGTGGCGGGTATTACTTTGGAAAATATTATTGATTTCTGTTTCACTCATTTCTAGAATTTCAGCCAGTTCTTCGGTAGAGGGTTCCCGCTCATGCTCCTGTTCAAAAGCCATATAGGCTTTGTTGGCTTTGTTGTAGGTTCCAATTTTATTTTGAGGTAAACGAACCAAACGACCTTGTTCGGCTAGTGCCTGAAGAATCGACTGACGAATCCACCAAACCGCGTAGGAAATGAATTTAAAGCCCTTGGTTTCATCAAAACGCTGAGCAGCTTTAATAAGGCCTAAATTCCCTTCATTAATTAAATCGCTCAATGAAAGACCTTGGTGCTGGTATTGTTTGGCCACAGACACCACAAAACGTAAGTTAGCCTGCACCAGCTTATCCAACGCACGTTGGTCACCCATTTTAATTTTTTGAGCCAAGGTGGTTTCCTCCTCCGGCGTAATCATGGGTATTTTAGAAATCTCTTGCAAATACTTCTCAACTGCTTGGGAATCGCGGTTGGTAATCTGGGTTGCAATTTTAAGCTGCCTCATGGGATGGTATTACTTTAAATAGACAAATAAACAGGCAAATGGTTACCAATCGACTGTTTACAATCCTTAAATGGATATCTAGTAGCCTGCAAAGGTACAAAATATAGGTCAAAATCCATAGATACTGTGGAAAAAACGCTGCAAAATGGTTACAAGTACCTGAAAGGTACAAAATGGGTAAAAAAAAATGACTGAAACTCCTCACCAACCCTGTATTGGAATTATCTTCGTTTACATGATGATAGACTACCGGTCAGATACCGTAACCCGCCCCACGCCAGGCATGTTAGCAGCTATGAATCAAGCAGTTGTTGGGGATGATGTTTTTGGGGAAGATCCTACTGTTAACAAACTAGAGAAAATGTGTGCTGCCCTTTTTGGCATGCCGGCAGCCGTATTTTGCCCGAGTGGCACCATGACCAACCAGATTGCCATTAAATGCCATACACAGCCGGGGGATGAGTTGATTTGTGATACCCTTTCACATGTATATCAATATGAAGGGGGCGGTATTGCGTTTAATTCGGGGGTTTCGGTTAGATTGGTAAATGGCAGCCGGGGAAGAATTACAGCTGATCAGGTTTTGGAATCTATTAATCCGGTTGACGTTCATAAGCCCCTTACAACGTTGGTTTGTATAGAAAACACTGCCAACAGAGGAGGCGGCAGCTGCTACGATTTTAATGATATTCAACAAATTAGAGAGGTTTGTTCAGAAAAAAAATTAGGTCTACACTTAGATGGAGCCCGTTTATTTAATGCATTGGTAGCAAGAAATGAGTCGCCTTTGCGGTATGGGGAAGTTTTCGACAGTATTTCCATTTGCCTAAGCAAGGGATTGGGCGCACCAGTTGGAAGTTTATTAATTGGCCATACACCTTTTATTCAAAGAGCGCGTAGAATTAGGAAAGTGTTTGGCGGTGGTATGCGGCAGGCGGGTAGTTTAGCAGCGGCAGGCATTTATGCTTTGGAGAATCATATAGCCCGATTGGCCATAGACCACGAACATGCCCAACTAATTGCGGCTGCCTGGCGGAAGAAGTCGTTTATAGGCGATATTTTTCCAGTAGAAACAAACATTGTTATTTTTGAAGTAGCCAATAGTTATACTGCGCCTCAGCTAGCCGTAAAATTAAAAGAACACGATATACTTGCCATTGCCATTTCCCCCAAAATAATTCGCATGGTGGTTCATTTAGACATTCATGAGTTAGATGTTGAAAGAACCCTCGAAGTAATTGGAAAGTTGTAGTATCTAAGAACCGCCATTGGCATTTAATTTTCGAACATGTTACCCAGAATCAACCCCACCAGCACACAGGCATGGTTTTTATTAAAGAAGCATCACGAGGAAGAAATGAACCGGGTTCATATGCGCGACCTTTTTGCAGCAGATCCGGAACGTTTTAATCATTTTTCTGTTAAACTAGGAGATGATTTTTTATTTGACTATTCCAAAAACATCCTGAAGCCCAAAACACTTCAGTTATTGCTTCAACTGGCTGAGGAAACTGAGGTTGCCAATTCAATAGAACAATTGTTTGAGGGAGTTGCCATCAATGAAACAGAAAACAGACCGGTTTTACATACTGCTTTGCGAAATTTTTCTGGCAAAGCTGTTGAAGTAAATGGAAAAGATGTAATGCCTTCCATTCAAAAAGTATTGGCTCAAATGCAAAGCTTTTGTAATCGGGTGGATGCCAAAGAGTGGAAAGGTTATACTGGTAAACCCATCCGCTATATTGTAAATATTGGCATTGGGGGTAGTGATTTAGGTCCGGTTATGGTAACGGAGGCTTTACGACCTTATTGGAAACCCGGTATCCAAACTTTTTTTGTAAGTAATGTAGACGGTTCGCATATTGCTGAAACCCTACAAAAAGTTACGGCAGATGAAACGCTATTTTTAATTGCTTCTAAAACATTTACTACACAGGAAACCATGACCAATGCGCATACAGCAAGGGAATGGTTTTTACAACAGGCGATTGATCCGGCACATATCGCCCAACATTTTGTGGCCCTAAGTACGAATGAAAAAGCGGTGAATCAGTTTGGCATACATCCTGACAATCGTTTCGAATTTTGGGATTGGGTGGGTGGCAGGTATTCGCTGTGGAGTGCGATTGGATTGTCGATTGCCTTAACCATCGGATACGATCATTTTGATCAATTGCTAAAAGGCGCTTATGAAGCGGATGTTCATTTTAGAAACGAAAAGTTTGAAAAAAACATTCCTATTTTAATGGCCATTATTGGCATCTGGTATACAAATTTTTTTGGGGCGCAAAGTGAGGTGGTTCTTCCCTACGACCAGTTTCTGCATCGTTTTCCTGCCTACCTGCAACAAGCAAACATGGAGAGTAATGGAAAGCATATCGACCGAAATGGCAATGTAGTGAGTTATAGTACCGGACCTATTATTTGGGGTGAACCGGGTACGAACGGACAGCATGCTTTTTACCAGTTACTACACCAGGGAACACCCATGATTCCGGCCGACTTTATTGCGCCTGCGATTAGTCACCATCCTATTGGCAATCATCACTTGCAACTCCTCTCCCACTTTTTTGCCCAAACCGAAGCCCTGCTAAACGGGAAAACAGAAACAGAAGTGATGAGTGAATTAACTGCAGCTGGCCTTTCGGAAGCTGCCATCAAAAGAATAACGCCCTACAAAGTATTTACGGGAAATAAACCCACCAATTCAATACTGGTTCAACAAATCACCCCACATACCTTGGGCAAATTAATTGCTTTATACGAGCATAAAATATTTGTACAAGGGGTTATCTGGAATATTTTTAGTTTCGACCAATGGGGTGTTGAATTAGGGAAACAACTGGCCGGTAAAATTTTACCAGAATTGGATGGGGAAATGCAAAGCCATGCACATGATGCTTCCACACTTGGATTAATGCAGGCTTTTAAAGCATTCCGCTCTCATTAATGTTTGTATTTTTGATAAATGGAAATTCAGGAGATTCAGATAAGACCCATTCAACCCGAAGATAATCCTGCGATTGCCCGCATTATTCGTTCTGTATTAGAAGAATTCGGAGCCAATAAACCGGGAACAGTATATTTTGATACAGAAACAGATCATCTGTTCGAATTATTTTCCAAAACTCAGGGCAGTTCCTATCAGGTAGCCATTCAAGATGGAATATTATTAGGGGGGGCTGGTATTTTTCCTACTCCCAATTTACCCGAAAGAACCTGCGAGCTGGTTAAAATGTATTTGCTCCCAAGAGCCAGGGGAAAAGGAGTTGGTCGCACACTGATAGAAGAATCCTTTCAAATAGCCCGAAACCTTGGCTATCAAGCCATCTATTTAGAAACAATGCCGGAACTTACAAAAGCGATTTATATTTACGAGAAAATGGGATTTCAATATTTGAATGGCCCTATGGGTAATTCGGGACATACCGGTTGTGATATCTGGATGATAAAAACTTTATAAAAGAAAAAGTGCCCTTTCGGGCACTTCTCAGTAGTATTTTCTGCGCTTGATTATCTTACCACTTATCCACTTCCTCGGTACTCAAATTATCCTGAACCGCTGCTGAATCTTCTATTGGAGTGGGGGTACTATCCACAACCGTAGGAACTGGATCCGGCTCAGCAGCGATGGTAGCAGTTACATCAGCAGCCATAGTTTCACTCTCCCCTTCTGGATATTCATGGTTAAAGGCATCAAAGTCGAAGTCGGGCATTAATTCCGTTTTCACAAAATCAACCGCCTCCTGCATAGCTTTTACGAACTTATTAAAATCTTCCTTGTACAGGAAAATCTTATGGCGGTCGTATCCATTATCATCAAAACGCTTTCTGCTTTCGGTGATGGTTAAAAAATAGTCATTCCCTTTGGTTGCCCGCACATCAAAAAAATAGGTTCTACGTTTTCCGGCACGAATTCGTTTACTGTAAACGCTGTCCATTTTTTTGTCATTATTCTCGTAAGTCACTTCGTTTGGTTTTTTTGTTAGTACAAAATATTGATTAACAAATATAGTATTGTTTCCCAATCAACAAAATTTTTGAAATACAATCTGGAAGCGGGCAGGGAGGGAATTGGGTTTTAGGCACTTGGGTTTGTAGCGGCATCCATCTGTTGGCGATAAAGTTCTGCATAATATCCGGCTTGATTGATTAACTGGTTATGCGTTCCTTTTTGAGTAATTTTTCCGTCTTCCATCACCAAAATCTGGGTAAAAGCTAGAGAAGTGATAATCCGATGGGTAATAAAAAATATGGTTCTGTGTTGCATCCATTCGTTCAAATTATGCATAATACTGGCTTCTGTGGCAGTATCCACTGCACTAAGGCAGTCATCTAGAATTAAACATTCCGGGTTAGAGATTAGGGCACGGGCTATGGAAACTCGCTGTTTTTGTCCTCCGCTCAAAGTAACGCCTCGTTCACCCACCATTGTTTGATAGCCCTGGGGCAATGCCAGAATATCTGCTTCTACCCCAGCCAGGCGGGCGGCTTGCTCAATTTCAGCCTGCGTGGGTAACTGTCTGCAACCAAAGCTGATATTGGCAGCGATGGTATCACTAAATAAGATCACGTCTTGCTGAACATACCCAATTGAGCCTCGTAAACCATTAACCAATAGTTGTCGAATGGGGATTCCATTCCAGCAAATTTCACCTTGGTCTACATTATACATACGCATCATCAATTGGGCAAGGGTTGATTTTCCACAGCCCGTTTTTCCGATAATCAGTATTTTTTCTCCCGGTTGAATGGTAAAAGAAATCCCCTGCACTGCCCGAATGCCCGTATGGGGGTAGGTAAAATAAACATCTTTCCATTCCCATATTCCCTGTTGGGGTGTTGGAACAGGATGCATGGGGGATTGGATATCGGGCCTAGTTTGTAAAAATTCATTGATTCTTTTTTGAGAAGCTGCCGCTCTTTGAATCATACTGGCCGTCCACCCAATCGCACTAACGGGAAAACTGAGCAGATTGATATAAATCACAAATTCTACCAATTTTCCAACTGCCCTTGGATCTTCCAAAGCCTGGTAGCCTCCCACTAAAATGGTAATCAGGGTGCTGATTCCAATCAGTAAGGCCATACTAGGAAAATAGATAGCTTCCACTTTGGATAATCCGATGGCTGCCTCTTTGTATGCTTCACTGTTTTTTTTAAAGAATCGAAACATATTTTGTTCTTGGGCAAAGGATTTAATTACCCGAATGCCGGAATAGGATTCTTGTGCATTGGTAGTTAAATCAGACAATAATCCTTGTATTTGCTCGCTTCGGTTATTAATTACACTATTTACACGATAAATGGTAAATGCTAAAATAGGCAGGGGAGCCAATACGAGTAACGACAAAAAAACGTCGCGTTGCAGCATATTGTAAACACAAAAACCAATCAGGGTTATCAGATTAATCAGGTACATCAGGGCTGGGCCGGTATACATGCGAACCCTACTCACATCTTCCGTTATCCGGTTCATTAAATCACCGGTAGCATGGGTTTTAAAAAATTGGGTATCTAATAATTGATAGTGTTTAAAAATGGCATTTTTCTGATCGAATTCAATCAGGCGGCTCATAACTATGATGGTTTGCCGCATAAAAAACATTAGTAATCCTCGCAGTATAGCGGATAACAAAATTAATAAACAGCAAATCGCAACTATTTTACTAAAGGGTAAAGAACCGTTGAATAAGGGCTGTAATACTTTTTGCAACCAATCGCTGGAAGCTTCAGCCGTAGGTAGGGAGCTATGGGTAACCTGTTGTTGAACCTTATTTATCAGTAATCCAGTTATTCGGGGTGCCAATACTGCGAAGAAATTACTCGCTACCACAAATAGGATTCCTATAAAAAATCTTTTCCGATATTTCCAGAAATAGGCATTCAGAATACTCAGGTGCTTCAAAAGAAATATTTTGCACAAAGGTAACTAACCCTTTGACGTATTTACCTTTAACCAATAAAAACTTACCAATACCCAAAAAGCAGGGTTGCTATTTTTTAGCTGGCCAAGTATTGTTGCTTTCGTTGATATCTGGGAAAACTTTATCCGGATCGTAGGTAACAGATTCAATTTCTTCGGTGGATGCATAAGGGAAAGTCCAACTGGTATTCCGCATCCAAATATCTACCGGTAATTTAATTCGATCGGTTGCGCCACTTTTCAGTTTCACTTCTAGCACTACTGGCATTACCAGTTTTTCTAAATTGTCGATGGTTATTAAGCAACCTTTCGAGAAATCTGTATTGTCTTTGTACTTTACCTCTCTCACCGATACATCGTGTTTCCAGTTAAATGCAAACCAACCACGCCAGAACCACTGCAAGCTTTCACCAGCAGCATTTTCCATAGTGCGGAAAAAGTCGTCGGGAGTAGGATGTTTAAATGCCCAGTTACGGATATAGGTTTTAAAGGCATAATCAAAGCGCTCGGGCCCCAGAATCTGATTCCGTAAAAGATCTAATCCAGAACCCGGTTTGCTATAAAGCAGGGTACCATTGTTTCTTTCTTTCAGGTTATCGGGCCCATTACTTAAAATAGGTTCAACAGTGGGTGCCATATAATATTTAGCCAATTGGTGCATATTCGGGGCTCGTTGGGCATATTCGCCGTTGTTAAATGCGTTGGATGAAAGGCCATTGATAAAGGTGTTAAAGCCTTCATCCATCCAGCCATACAAACGCTCATTGGATCCCACAATCATGGGGAACCAGGTATGCCCGAATTCATGATCATGCACCCCCCACAAACCAGCCGTTTTGGCCCTGTATCCGCAGAAAACAATACCCGGATACTCCATGCCGCCGGGGTTTCCGGCAACTGCCGTTGCAGCGGGATAGGGGTATTCGAACCATTTTTCGGAATTAAATTCAATGGATTTTTTTACATATTCTGTAGATCTACCCCATGCATTATTCCCGTCACTTTCTACCGGATAAGCAGAGATAGCAAGCGATTTTTTTCCACTGGGCAGTACCAATTTAGCGGCATCAATAATAAAAGCAGCAGAAGCCGCCCAAGCAACATCGCGTGCATTGGTAATTTTAAAATGCCAGGTTAATTCGGGCTTACTTTTAATAAAAGCGGGATTATTCAGCTCATCCGCACTGCGGATAATCACTGTTTTTTCACTTTGAGCAGCTTGATTCCAGCGTTTGAGCAGTTCTGGGGTATATACTTCTGCCGGGTTGAGTAATTCGCCTGAGCAAACTACAAATAGTTGGGAAGGTGCGGTAAGTTTAACGTCGAAATCGCCATATTCCAAGTAAAACTCTCCGGGGCCTGTATAGGGAATTGTATTCCAGCCCAGCACATCATCATACACACACATACGTGGATACCATTGCGCAACGGTGAAAATTTTACCGTTTTTGGTTTCCTGAATGCCCATGCGGTCGGAACCGTAATTGGGTGAAATGAAGCTAAACTCAATACGTATTTTAATGCTACTGCCTCCCCCACTTAATTCTTTGGGCAGTTGGATTTGCATGCGGGTATCTTCAATGATAAAGGGAACATCGGTGCTGGTATTTTTATCGCCTACCAGTTTTACCGACAAAATTTTATATCCAGCATCGAAATCTTGTCCCCTACCGCCATTTCGGCTCCCAACATAAGGGGTTATAGCAGATCCTCTTGAATCTTTCCGAAACAAGTTCTGATCTAATTGCATCCAGAGGTAGGGCAATTTTTGGGGACTATTATTGGTATAGGTAATGATTTCAGTTCCGGTAATAAGATTGAGTTGGTCGTTGAGACTGGCTTCAATCGTATAATCAGCCCGGTTTTGCCAATAGCGGGGACCGGGTTCACCGGAAGCGGCTCGGTATTCATTCCCATTTTTCGAATAGAAAAAGGGAGCAAAGGATTCGGTATAGCTATAGCTACTAGTGGGTGGTGGAACAGTTTGTGCTTGAGTGGGTGCTTTTAACAGAAGCAGACCAATAATGGCAGATAAGATTAATGTAATACGCATATAAATATATGTAATGATGGTTGCACAATATTATGAATAAAGTTTGCCAACACTTACAAAAGATTGGAGGATTTTATACAGCCACTTATTAAATAGCCTACAATAAACCTGAAAGCTGCAATCTGATACCTCCATTTAGTAGAAAATGGATAAGAAAATTTTCTATATGATTCCCAATAAAGGCATGCCTTCAGCAGAATTTTGATAGTGAAAATATATGAAACGTAAGTACAGCTTATCACATATTAACAATAACATATAAAATTTTATTAGTTATTGATTATCAATATATTACGATTAGTTTACTATAAAATTTTCAAATCAATTCTAGTAATTTTATTCTTCAATTTAACTGTAGACCGTTTACCTACCCCCCCCACTTTGCTATAGGTAACCGGTTTGAAAACTTATATTTCTATGAAAAAGCTGCTAGTAGTATGCTTCTTTTCGCTTGGCGTATTTTCGTCATTAAAGGCCAATAATATTGCTGTGTCTAATGTTACCCTAAAAAATAGAAACACGATTTCTGACTATGTTTCGGTTTCATTTGATTTGAGTTGGGAAAACTCATTTCGAAAAAGCACTGGTTCTTCCAACAGGGATGCTGCCTGGGTATTTGTAAAATATAAAATTGGCGCAACGGGTGAATGGAAACATGCTACCCTGAACACTACCGGCCATACCATTCCTTCTTTGGGCGCGAGCACCCAAACCGATGGAACTGGTATTTTTCTCTATCGGAATATGACCGGGAATGGTACTTTTACCCTCAACGGTGTTGAACTAAGGTGGAATTATGGAACAGATGGGGTACCGGATGAATCGAAAATATACGTGAAGGTTTTTGCGATTGAAATGATTTATATTCCAGAGGAGAGTTTTTATGTAGGAAGTGGGGGACAAACTGATAATGGTAATTATAAATCAAACGATGGTGAATTTCGTCAAGCAAACGATGTGAGTTCTACTGGTTTGGCAACAACATTTTTAATTAACAGTACACCACCTACCATACAAGGCAATAATATAAGTTCGAACATAAACAACCTTACCGCATTCAACGGTATCAATTTAGATTTGGGCACTACCACTGGAACTGCATCGCTAGCTTCAGGTTTCCCTACAGGGTATTATGGTTTTTACGCAATGAAATATGAAATTACTCAAGGGCAATACAGCGATTTCCTTAATACCCTTACCTACAATCAGCAAGAACATAGAATAACTAATTCTCCAGGGGCCTTATCCGGAACTGGTGCATTTGACTCACCAGGATCTTACAGAAACTCAATTGAAATATCAATATCTGGAAAGGCGGTTGGTATACCAGCATTATTTGGATGCGATTTAAATAACAATGATGTTTATAATGAAAGTAGCGACGGAAATTGGATTGCCTGTAATTATATATCATGGCAAGATTTGACTGCATTTTTAGATTGGGCAGCGCTAAGACCCTTAACAGAATTGGAATATGAAAAAATATGCAGAGGGCCCCTTAGTCCTGTGCAAGATGAATACCCCTGGGGAAATACTATTATAAAGGGCATTGGAAATATTTTGAATGCTGGCCAACCTAATGAAACCAGTAATACCAATGGTGCCAATACTAACATGGAGTCTATTTTTACTGATGGACCTCTTCGAGTTGGGATATTTGCAACATCAACAAGTAATCGAAAGGATGCTGGAAGTAGTTATTATGGGGCAATGGAAATGGGCGGAAATGTTTGGGAACAATTAATTGGAATCAATAGTAGTGTTGGGCGAAATTTTTCAGGTACACCCGGTAATGGAATTTTGGATAGTAATGGCGATGCAAATACCACTGATTGGCCGGATTATACAGGATCTATACTTAGAGGAGGAAGTTGGGCGCATACTGTATTTTCCTTAAGAACATCTGATAGGCTATTTGAACTTAAAAAAAATGAACTTAGACTTCCTGATTATGGCGGCCGGGGCGGAAGATAGCAGGTATCTAAAAACGAAGCTTTCCCTTACCTTAGCAGATATTTATACCTGAGATATCTATGACTAAGGATCAAATTTTATCCGATATTTCAAAGTTGGCTGCCAAGCATGCTTTGGAAGAAGATAGTGAATTGGCCTATTATTTCGAACTGGAGGCCTATGTATTAATCGCCCGCTGGCTTTTGCAAGAAAAAATAGATACTGGTACCTTTGTATTAACGGAACTGTTAGATGAAACCAGTGATTTGTTTGATGATCGTTTCGATTACCTGAGCGATTTACAATTGGCCGCTATCAGTGAGCAAGCTCCATTTTACATTGCCCCTGAAATGAAAGAACTATTTCTATTTCATCAGCAGGCATTTTGGCCCGATACTGAATGAAGATTTTAAAATTTTATCGTTATATCTTACAACCTGCTTATGCGATTTTGCTTACTTTTTCTTTTAGGGATAAACACAATGATGTTATCTGCACAAACAGAAAAAAGAATTTGGTTTAACCAGCCTGCGGCTTTTTTTGAAGAAGCTTTTCCCCTAGGTAATGGCCGAATTGGGGCCATGGTATATGGGAATCCAATTACCGACAAAATTTCTTTGAATGAAATCACACTTTGGGGTGGCTATCCGAAAAATCCCAATATGAATCCGGAAGCAGCCAGTTATCTTCCGAAAATAAGGGAAGCCCTATTTTCAGAAAATTATAAATTGGCTGATAGTTTAATCAGATTTGTGCAAGGATATTTTTCTGCCTCCTATGCTCCTTTTGGCAACTTGCAGCTGCAATTCGATGTGCAATCACCTACAAACTATGTTCGGGAACTGGATATTGAAGATGGCATTGCCAAGGTAAATTTTGATGTAGACAATACACATTACACCCGGGAATATTTTGTTTCATATCCCGATCAATTACTTTATATCAAACTCACTGCCCAGGGAAAGCACAAAATGAATTTTTCCATTCGAATGAACAGTTTACTTCAATCGAGCACTGCTATTGAACCGAATACTTTTATTTTAAAAGGCAACGCACCCTCACATGCAGAACCAAATTATCGAGGAAAGATGGCCAATGAACTTCAATACGATACTACTTTGTCGATGAGGTTTTATGGACAAACAACGATTATATTCAACGATGGAAAAACTAACAGAGATGATAGTTCGCTGCAAGTAAGGGATGCCACCAGCGTTTTGTTGGCTGTATCGCTGGCTACCAGTTTTAATGGAGCAAATAACAATCCGGCAACCCAGGGTAAAGATGAGAAAAAGCTTGCGGTAAGTTATTTGCAGCAAATGAAATCGAAGGACTATGCAAATATCCGTAAAACCCACATCGCTGACTTTAGTCAATATATGAAAAGGGTTTCCCTCGATTTAGGCAATACAAACAACAATAGTGTTCCTACGGACGAGCGACTGAAGCTTTTTTCAAAAGGTGCAATCGATAATGGACTTATCGCATTGTACTTTCAATTCGGCAGGTATTTGTTGGTGAGTGGATCTAGAACCAAAGAGGCTCCCATCAATTTACAGGGCATTTGGAACGAACAGGTTCGTCCACCTTGGAGCAGTAACTATACCATCAACATCAATACAGAAATGAATTACTGGCCGGTGGAAACAACCAACCTGTCGGAATTTCATATGCCACTTCTCAGCTTTTTAAAGAATCTATCAGCTAATGGCAGCGTTACCGCCAAAAACTTTTATGGACTAAATGGATGGGTGGCGCATCATAACACAGATATATGGGCTATGTCTAACCCCGTAGGTGATTTTGGAAAAGGGAATCCGGTTTGGGCTAACTGGACGATGGGCGGTACCTGGCTGAGTGCGCATTTATGGGAGCATTTTCAATTTACCAACGATACCGCATTTTTGAGAAAAGAAGCTTATCCGATTATGCGCGGCGCTGCCCAATTTTGTAAAGAGTTTTTAGTGCAAGATTCGAAAGGCAATTGGGTTACTGCTCCGGCTACTTCACCCGAGAATATGTTTGTAAATAACAATGGCTTTACGGGCAGTGTATTGTTTGGTGGAACTGCCGACCTGGCAATGATTAGAGAAATTTTTTCCCAGGTAATTAGTGCTGCCGCCATTTTAAAAATTGATTCAGAATTCTCCAATCAATTGAGGGGTACGCTGGATAAATTACATCCCTACCAGATAGGAAAGAAAGGCAATTTACAGGAATGGTATTACGACTGGGAAGATAATGATCCTAAACACCGACATGTATCGCATTTATTTGCCTTGTATCCAGGAACCAGCATAGGCATGAAGAACAATCCGGTTTTGTCGGATGCCGTAAAGCGTTCTTTAGAGCTAAGAACCAATAACGGAACAGGCTGGTCAATCGCCTGGAAAATTAACTTATGGGCCAGATTAAGAAATGGAGAACGGGCCTATGATGCCATCAAAAAAATAATGACCTACTACCCTGCCGATCAATCTGAAATTAAAATGGCTGGAGGGGGTACGTATCCGAATTTATTCGATGCCCATCCTCCATTTCAAATCGATGGAAATTTTGGTGCCACTTCCGGAATTGCAGAGATGCTGATGCAGAGTCAGGACGATGAAATACTTTTATTACCCGCCCTTCCAGCTGAATGGAAATCGGGATCCATTAAAGGGTTAAAAGCTCGTGGGGGATTTACCGTTGATATTAACTGGAAAGATGGGGAATTAAAACAGGCAATTATCACCCCCACTAAAAAAGGAGAGCAATTAATCCGATACAAAGAAAAAACCTGGAAAATTGCCGGATTACAGCCATTGGTTATCAATAATTGATAAGAATCCGCCCGATTTTGAATTAATACACTTCAGATCTAATCTAAAATAAAAGCCCCTGAGGGGCTTTTATTTTATTATGCGGAGAGAGAGGGATTCGAACCCCCGGACCTTTAACAGTCAACGGTTTTCAAGACCGCCGCAATCGACCGCTCTGCCATCTCTCCGAGTGCAAAATAATAGTCTATCCACCGAATTTCAAAATAAACTATTACCCACTGCAAAATCATTCCATCCCTGGGATGTTTTATATACAAAAAGGCACCCCGAAGAGTGCCTTTTTACTGAATTCAAATGCTTTACACTTATTTTTCTGGGTACAATACCGATTTTCTGTAATTGGGGGTATCCATCAACTTTTTACAAAGTTCTTGTAATTGAGCCGCCGTAACACCCTCTACCTTACTGGGATAAGCCAAAATCCAGGCTGGGTCGGTTTGATCGATAAAGGATCTGGACAACCCTTCCAGCCAATAGTCATTTTCCTTTATCTGCACTTCATATTGCTTTTTAAGGGTCTCTTTTACTTTCGCCATGTCTTTTTCATCAATTCCTTTGTTTGAAACATCTTTTACAATTCCTAAAAATGCAGCTACCAGTTTGTCAACATTTTCCGGACCGCAAGGGAAGCTAACACCAATACTATAATGCTCATAGGGGCGCTTGGTTAGTCCACCGCCCATTCCACCTCCATAGATGCCACCCATTTCTTCGCGAAGCTTCTCAATAATTTTAATATTCATTACTTCACTTAGCATCGCCAATTGCAAATCGGTTTCTTTACTGTAGGGCATTTCTCCACTGTACTGTAAAACAACCAAACTCTGCTTTTCAGCACCCTTATTCACATTTAAATTCAATGGGCCTTGTACCGGTCTTAATCCAACATCCTTATAAGCATGCTGCACAGTTCGTGCGGGCAAACTTCCCAGATAAGTGGTTATGTAGGTCTTCATTTTATCGATATCAATATTACCAACAAAGGTAAAATGGAGCCCATCTGCATTACTAAATACCTCTTTATAAATTGCCAGGGAGCGGTCTAGGTTCAATTTATCATAACTGGCAGGGCTCTCCATCACTGGGGCATAGGGATGGTTATTATATATTACTTTGTTAAGTGTATCGCTGAAATAAGATCTTGGATTTGATTTCATGTTTTGCAAAATACTTTTTTGCGAATTCACAAAATTCTGAAATAGCGCTGCATCTTTTCTTGGCTGTATAAAATACACATGTACAAGCTGAAAAAATGTTTCCACATCTTTCAAACTAGAACTGCCTTCTATACCCTCGTCATCTGCACTTATATATGGGGTAACCTGTACCGTTTTACCAGCCAAAAACTTACGCAAATCGGTGGGAGAAAAATCCTTTACACCCATCGAACGAACGAGCGTTGCGGCCTTATCAGCATTCATTTTATCTTCTATAGGGTAAACATGACTTCCTCCCCATCTCCAAGCATCCATCTGTATTTCGTCATTTTTAAAATCAGTGGGTTTTAAAGTAACTGTTATCCCATTACTCAAGGTAAAGTTGGTAGTTCCTAGGGCAGCATCTTTAGATTCCTGAACAATTTTTCCGGCAACTGGCTGGCGATCAATCAGCGTTTTAGCCAATACCTTTTCTTGATAGGGTTGTGCGGGAATAGCACGGGCCGCAGTTACATATTGAATCAGTGTATCTGCTACTGGTAAGCTTGATTTACTTTTTTCAGCACCCATCAACAAGGTAAAAAATCCTTGTTGGGTTTCTGTACGCTTAGCCAATGCATTAATTTCTTCTACAGTAATCTTTGATAACTCACTCTTCAAATACTCGTATCTGTTTTCGATACCAAGAATCGGTTCACCTGAAAGGAAATTACTCACGTATGCATCCACAAAACGGTCTGATTGGGTTTTATCTTTATCCTTATTCGCTCTTTCAGCACCATTTAAAACATTCACTTTAGCACGTTCCAGTTCGGCGGGGAGAAAACCAAATTTCTTTACGCTTTCTGTTACCGATTCAAGTGCACGTATAGCAGGCTGTGCAGGCTTATCGCCTAATACCGCATAGGAGGAAAAAGAATTATATCCGCGAATAAAATCAGAGAATGAAGCCCCTGCAGCTAAAAAGGGGGCATTGGGTTGCTGAGCAATCTCAGAAAAACGTTGACTCACCATTTGATTAAACAAACCTTCTACAATGTTATTTCGATAATCACCCCAGGTTTTAACCGGTTGGGCTTTCTCTACGTAATTAATTACCTGTAAAATATTATAAGGTTGTTCTTTATCGGTAAGAACAATAGATTTATTTCCTTTTCGCTCGGGAATAGGAGTGATAGCCGGCCGTGGAACTATTTTTGCCGGATTTTTGTAGCCTGCAAAATGGCGCACAATAAGCTTTTCAGCTGCTGCAGGATCAATATCTCCTACCACCACCACCGACATAAGATTGGGGCGATACCAGGTTTTATAAAAATTAATTAAAGAAGAAGGCTTAAAATTTTGCAGGATACTATCTTTACCAATCGGCAGTCGATTGCTATAGGCAGATCCGTTGAAAAGTATTGGGAAATACTGCTTTTGCATTCTTGCCCCCGCGCCCTTACTCAATCTAGATTCTTCTAACACTACCCCTCTTTCCTTATTGATTTCAGCTGTATCTAATAAGGCATTGAATGCCCAGTCTTCTAAAATGGTAAACCCCTTTTCTACTTTTACAGAATCATCTGCAGGAATAGGTAGGATATACACCGTTTCATCAAATGAGGTATAAGCATTTAAATCGGCACCAAATTCTACGCCAATAGACTGCAAATAACTCACCAGTTCATTTTTAGGAAAATGTTTCAGCCCATTAAAATTCATATGCTCCATAAAATGCGCCAACCCCTGCTGATCGGGGGTTTCTAAAATGGAACCTGCATTTACCACCAAACGTAACTGAATTTTTTTCGCTGGCAGGGCATTCTTGTGAATGTAGTACGTTAGTCCATTCGCCAATTTCCCAATTTTCACATTGGGGTCGGTAGGTAATGGCTTGGCAGCTTCAAATTGTGCCATCAATGTACCTACCTGTAAAAAAAGGAATAAAATTATTCCCCCTAAACGAATCTGTTTTCTCATGTAGTTAATTTTTAATAAAATTTAAATTAATACAAAGCCAAGGCTTGTATTGTTAGTGAATTGTTATAAATTGAAGGGGGGGGATAGAAGATAAAGTTAGTAAAAAAACTTACATCCCTATTCGGAAGCTGGCAATTTTTCTACCATTACCAATTCGTTTAACTGAACGTTCAAAGGAAGCTGTCCAACTTGAACAATCGCTCTTTTCCCCCGAATCTCCTTAACAGTGCCAACCTGATAATTTTTAATCAATTTTACCAGACTTCCAGGTACAATTTCAGATTGTTGAACTTCCCGATACTGCTTATTTACTTTGTTGGCCATTTTATTTACCACAATGGCCTCTTTTTTCTTGAACAACAGATCGCGCAAATGTTGAATTACCTCCTGTTTATTTTCAGTTTTTTTATAGTCAAGTACTATCTGCCGCAATTTTCGTTCCATATCTTTTAGATAGGCAATCTGTTCAGTAGATAATCGATTTTGCTCGCGCATACGATCCATTTCTTGCCGATGCTTCTCTTTGTTAAGAGCTGTATCCATTTGTTTTTTCAACTGCTCATTTTCTCGAATTAATTTTTGCAAACCTGCTCTTTCCTGCTGTACTGCCTGCAAATCTTTTTCAGTGCTGTTCAGCAATTTATCCAAGGTAAAATGGTTTTCATCTACCAGTTTTCGGGCTTTATTAATCAGGTGCATAGGTAACCCAATTCTTTCCGCAATGGCAAACGTATAGGAGCTGCCGGGCTTTCCAAGTACCAGTTGATAGAGTGGCTGTAGATGCACTTCATCAAACTGCATGGCCCCATTTAAAATTCCGCGGGTATGGTTGGCCATTACTTTTAAATTCAGGTAATGGGTGGTTACGATCCCCAAGGCATGCTTATGAGAAAGTTCCTCCATAATTACTTCCGCAAAAGCGCCGCCCAAACTAGGGTCGCTACCACTCCCTAATTCATCAATAAAAAACAGGGTTTTCCCATTGGCATTTTCCATGAAGTATTTCATGTGCTGCAAGTGACTGGAATAGGTACTCAGCTCAAATTCCAGATTTTGGGTATCGCCCATGTGAATGAACAACTGCTTAAAAATGCCCATTTCACTATCGGGATGTACCGGAACGAGTAAACCGCTTTGCACCATCAGTTGCAATAAACCCACCGTTTTCATGGTAACGGTTTTTCCACCTGCATTGGGGCCGCTGATAACCAATATGCGCTGCTGATCGTTCAAACTAAGATTCAGTGGGATGGTTTTTTTGGCAGCTGATTTATTGTACAAAAAAAGAAGCGGATGATATGCCTGTATCAGATTAAACTGGGCTTTATCAAGCACTACCGGCATTTGAGCATTCATGTCGAGTGCCAGCTTAGCTTTGGCGCGGATAAAATCATATTCCCCCACCACTCGATAATACTGTTGCAATAAAGGAGCATATACCGATAAAGTAGCCGTTAACTCGCGAAATATCCGCTGAATTTCTTGCCGCTCATCGTTTTCCAGTGCATACAAATCATTATTCAACTCAATGGTTTCTTCGGGTTCTATAAAGGCAGTTTTTCTGCTATCACTTTCCCCATGAAAAATGCCCTTCACCTGGCGCTTATGTTCAGAGAATACAGCTACCACTCTCCTTCCATTGCTGAAGCTCTCGTTAATATCTGCACTAAAACCGGCTTTCTGTAATTTGTTCACCACTTTTTCGAACAAACGGCGGAGTTCCATTCGTTTCTTGTATAGCTGCATCCGGATTCGCTGCAGTTCGGGCGAAGCAGTATCTAACACAACGCCGGCGGTATCAATCACTTTTCGAATAGATTCGGGTATAATTTTTTCATCGTAACAATCCTTCAACACATCAGCTAATGCAGGAAAAGATTGTCGTCTTTCAGTATCCATCCAGCGAAATATAGTATGCAAACAATCACATAATTGTGCAATAATTAGCCATTGTTCTCCCACTAAAACAGCTCCGGGTATTCCCAATAATTTCAACTCCTTTTGAAGAGGTGCGGTAAACTCATTGGGAAAATGTTGCTGCTGTTGCAATAATAACAGGTATTCATAGGTCTGCCGAAGTTCTTGGAGTATAAAATCTTTCTTAGTATGAATGCGCAACTGCTCGGCTCTTTCCTTTGCAAAGGGCGTGCGGGTATAATTCGACAATAAAGCTTTAACTTTATCAAACTCCAATTGGGTAAATGCCGTTTCCGGGTATCCGCGCATCCTAATAAATTTTGCCCCGCAAAGGTACAATATGCGCAGCGGAATCGCTAGTTGCTATTAATTGCAGGCAGCTTTGTGAATAAGTATTACCCTATTTTCGATTGAACCAATTGGTATTCGATTTGTTTATAAAATAAAAAATACTATGTACAGGAAAGCACTCACCCTTTTATTTTCATCCCTTTGCCTGATTTCCTGTGCGCAGAAAAAACCTGCTACAACCCCTACAGCTATGAAGAACACAGTCCCTCCCGGTGTAACAACCGATACGGTTTATTTTGGTGAAGGTTGCTTTTGGTGCACCGAAGCTTTTTTCCAGCGCTTAAAGGGTGTGTACTCGGTGGAAAGCGGATATGGGGGTGGTTGGGTTGAAAATCCCTCCTATGAGCAGGTATGCGATAAAAATACCGGACATGTAGAGTTGGCCCGTATTGTGTACAATCCTGCAGAAATCAGCTTCGACGAATTATTAGAAGTATTCTGGAAAACCCACGACCCTACCACCCTCAACCGGCAGGGAAATGATGTAGGACCTCAATATAAAAGCGTAATCTATTTTCTCAACGATTTGCAAAAGCAAAAAGCAGAACAATACAAGGCCGCGCTCGATAAAAGTGGTTCTTGGGAGCATCCTATAGTTACCACTATCGAACCCTTTAAAAACTATTACCCCGCCGAGCAATATCATCAAAACTACTATAACGATAACACCAATCAGGGATATTGCCGTTTTGTGATTGCCCCTAAACTCGAAAAATTCGAAAAGGTATTTAAAGAAAAGCTAAAGAAACACTAATAGCATTTTTCAGTAGACAGAAAGAGATAGTTCTTAAAAAGATACCAACCAATTTCTGTATTTTTAATACATGAAAAAGTGGGTACTATTATGGCTGCTTAGTTCGGGAGCCGCGCTAACAGCCAATTCGCAATTATTGGTAAATAAAGAAAAATTTACGGCTGCTGATACCCTTCGGGGAAGCCTGAATCCACAACGCAACTGGTGGAATGTTTTGCGGTACGACCTAACCGTACAACCCGACTTTACAACCCGCACCATTCGAGGGAAAAATACCATTCTTTTTTCCATCGTGGAGCCGGTTCAAACCATGCAAATTGATTTGCAAGTACCCATGCAAATTGATAGCATCATTTGGAACACCGTAAAGCCTACTCCACTTTCGTTTTCCCGCCAAGGAAATATAGCCCTGGTAACTTGGCCAGTGATTCCAGAAAATATAAAAGAAACCAGTATTACCCTTTATTTTAGTGGAAAGCCGGTAATAGCTGTTCGCCCACCCTGGGATGGAGGATGGATATGGACTAGAGACGAAAATGGAAATCCTTGGATGAGTGTGGCTTGTCAGGGTTTGGGAGCCAGTGTTTGGTATCCTTGCAAAGATCACCAAAGTGATGAACCGGATCGCGGAGCCAGTTTGTCGATGATTATCCCCGAAAATCTTAAAGGAGTTGCCAATGGAAGATTGATACAGGAGAAACCTTATGCACCTGGCACAAAACTGGTTACTTGGGAAGTGAAAAATCCGATTAATAGTTATAACCTCGTTCCTTATATTGGCAAATATGTAAACTTTACGGATACCCTGCAAGGAGAAAAGGGGGTTTTAGACCTCTCCTATTGGGTTTTGGAAAATCACTTATCAGAAGCCCGAGAGCAGTTTAAACAAACGAAAACTATGTTACGGGCATTTGAATACTGGATGGGTCCCTACCCTTTTTATGATGACAGTTATAAATTGGTAGAATCCCCCCATTTAGGCATGGAACACCAAAGCGCCGTGGCTTATGGAAATAAATTTATCAATGGATATTTGGGTATGGATTTAAGTGAGACCGGATGGGGATTGAAATGGGATTATATTATTATTCATGAAAGTGGGCATGAATGGTTTGCGAATAACATCACCAGTAAAGACATTGCAGATATGTGGATTCACGAGGGCTTTACAACCTATTCCGAAACCCTCTATACCGAATACTGGTATGGTAAACAAGCTGGCAATGAATACAATTATGGATTGCGAAAAAGTATAGAAAATAAAGAAGTGGTGGTGGGGCCATACGGAGTTAACAAAGAAGGCAGTGGAGATATGTACCCGAAAGTGGCGAATATGTTGCATACTTTACGGCATTCGTTGCATGATGATGCACGCTTTAGGAAATATCTAAGAGACCTGAATCAAACCTATTATCATAGTATGGTAACCTATGCCGATATAGAACAGTTTACCAGTAAATATTGGGGACGCCCGGTTACCCCTATTTTTCAGCAATACCTGAAAACCACCCAAATTCCACAACTCAAACTAGCTATCGCTGCCGATGAAAAAACACTGTATTATCGCTGGGATAATTGTGTAAGCGGATTTGATTTACCCATTTGGTTATCGGGTAACAAAAATGATACTCGCTTGTCCGTTAGGGATGTAAAATGGCAGCAAACGCGTTTTTCGGAGAAAATAGATAGGTCTGTGCTAAAGGAAATTGAAAAAATGTACTATTGCACAGTCCAAATTTTGCCAGTCGTAACTGATGCAATTATTCAAGCGGCATCCAACTAACAATCAACGATTTACATTCATGGGAAATATCCGCAAACAAACCATTTTATCCAGCCTGTTGGTTTACATTGGGTTTGGAATTGGTGCGGTTAATATGTTGTTGTACTCCTCACAATCCGGCCCCTTTTCTCCGGAACAATTCGGATTGACCCGGATTTTTTTCGATTATGCGCAGAACATGCTGGCATTCGGTGCCCTGGGGGTGATTCCGGTGATTTATAAATTTTATCCCTATTACAAAGACAATCTTCCTGAAGAGAAAATGGATTTGATGACCTGGGGTATGATTTCTTCACTGGCAGGTTTATTATTGATACTTTCGCTGGGTTGGTATTTCGAGGGATATTTCACTCGCTTATATACTGCAAAATCTGCCCTGGTGGTAGAACACTATGGCTGGATGATGCCATTTGCCATGGGCATGCTGCTTTTTTCGGTTTTAGAAGGATTTAACTGGGCACTAGGCAAAAGTGTTTTGTCTAATTTTTTAAAAGAAACCCTACTTCGCATACTTACCTTTTTTTTAATTGTAGCTTTATACCTGGGATGGATAAATTATCGCCAATTTATTCATATCTTTTCGCTGCAGTTTCTAATCATATTTCTAGTATTGCTAGTGTACCTGATTAGGGAAAAGAAAATTCATTTTTCATTTTCTATCAGTCGGGTAACTCGTAAATACTGGAAAAAAATGCTGGGTATGCAGGCACTTACTTTTGGGGGTACCTGTGTAGCTTCCATTGCTGCCACCATAGATGTGTTTATTATTGCGGGATTTCAAAACCTGCAAGCAGTGGGCATTTTTGTGTTTGCACAATATGCTGCTAACCTTATTCAGGTTCCACAGAGAAGTATTCAAGCGGTTTCAGCCGGTGTGCTATCGCGGGCTTGGAAAGATAAAAACCTGAAAGAAATCAACCGAATCTACCAACGGTCTTGCATCAATTTGCTTTTACTGGCTTTATTTATTTTTGGTAATATTTGGTTGAATGTATCGGATGCCATTCAGGTATTGCATATTAAAAATGAATATGCCCAAGGGCTCAGTGTATTATTTATATTGGGCATGGTTCGCATTATTGATGCAGGAACTGGCTTAAACGCCCTTGTAATAAATACTTCTACTTATTGGAAATTCGACTTCTATAGTGGGGTAATTTTACTCGCATTTCGCCTACCGCTTACTTATGTATTGATTCGTGAATATGGCATTCTAGGTTCTGCTATTGCCGAATTGGTTGCTTACAGTGTGTATAATTTTATTCGATTCGAATTTTTGCGTCGTAAATTTCAAATGCAACCCTTCGATAAATTTACCCTTTACTCCATTCTATTAGCATTGGTTGCTTTTGGCATCAGCCTGATTATCACCCTGCCCTTACAGGGATGGCCTGCCATTTTGGTAAGAATCGTATTATTTTCAGGTATGATGATAATTGGAATATTTTGGGGGAAGCTTACTCCCGATGCACATCAATTATGGGAAGTTGCCAAAAAAAGATGGGAAGGATTTAGAAAAAAACCTACTGCGGAATAACCATTCTACCACCAGCTCTAAACTTCGGTTTCCAATAACTTTCATCCATATCACTGATACTAACCCCATTGCTGGTGGAAGCGTGAACAAATTTATTATTGGTAAGATAAACGCCCACATGGGTAATGGCAGATCTTCTACCACGGGTATGAAAAAATACCAAATCTCCCTCTTTCAATTCATCCTTCTCAATTAACTCGATTGTATTATACTGTTCCTGTGCCGTTCGAGGTAATGAAAGGCGATACACTTCGCGCGAAACCAACTGAGTAAATGCCGAACAATCGATACAATTTTCGGTGCTTCCTCCAAAACAATATCGGGTACCCCACCATTTATCTATCACTTCTAATAATGGCAGATTGGTTAATTTTTCGGCAATTACATCTAACAAAATCGCATACTTCAATTGTAATAATAGCGGAGGATTTTGCACCTGCCTTAAATCTTCGGAAGCTCGTAATCCGGTTTCAGCCATATGTTTACCCGAACCAAGGGGCGGTTGGGGAAGGCCTTTTGAAGGGGTTCCTCCCGCAGAGCGGGTAGTGACCGGACTCGTTTTTGTATTCCCAGATCCTTTGGCACCAGCGGGAGCTATAGCGGCAGGGGTACTTGGGGCTGGTTTTACTGGTGGTGAACTCCCGGGCTTACTAAACAAGGGCTGCACCAGATGACAACCGGAACCGGTTAACCCAATACATATTACCAAAAGTAAAATACGGTTATTGATCATAAGTAGAAGCCCGAAAATAATCATTGGTAACTATAGATGAGGCCTGTGTGCAATAAAATTAACCGAACCTTGGGTAATTAGGTAGGTTTTGTGGAAAAAAGCCCATCCTCCCACCCTCAGATTGTTCCGATATTTGTACACTTGCGAAAAATGTACCCGTTTTATCGAATGGGTTACTTTTAATGCAACATCAACTGAGGAATAGCTATGAGTAATTTTTCCCACTTACACGTTCACACCCAATATTCTCTGCTGGATGGAGCCGCCTCAGTAAAAAAATTATTTAAAAAAGCCGCAGCCGATCAAATGCCAGCAATAGCTATTACCGATCATGGTAATATGTTCGGAGCTTTTGAATTTGTAAAAGAAGCCTGGAGTGATACCATTCAAACCGGTACCGACCAAAATGGCAATCCGATCAAAACACCGCGGGTAAAACCAATTGTGGGATGTGAGTTTTATATGGTTAAAGACCGGCACCAAAAAACATTCACCAAAGAGGTGAAAGACGAACGGTATCACCAGGTATTACTTGCCAAAAATGCTACCGGCTATCAGAACCTTATTCAACTTACTTCGCTGGGCTATATGGAAGGGATGTACAGCAAATATCCCCGGATAGATAAGGAACTCTTGTTAAAACATCATGAGGGACTGATTGCCACCACCTGCTGCATCGGTGCCCATGTTCCCCAAGCCATTTTACACCTAGGAGAAGAAGCTGCTGAAAAGGAATTCAAATGGTGGCTGGATATTTTTGGGGAAGATTACTATATCGAATTACAGCGGCATCAAATGAAGGAGCAGGAACTCATCAACCAAACCCTGCTGAAGTTTTCAAAAAAACATAACGTATCGGTAATTGCTACCAATGATAGTCATTACGTTGATCAGGAAGATTACAATGCCCATGATATTTTACTCTGCATCAATACCGGTGAAAAACAATCCACACCCGGTTTTGATGATTTTGTAAATGATGATTTACAACTAAAAAACAGACGCTTCAAATTCCCCAACGACCAGTTTTATTTTAAGAGTTCGGAGGAAATGAGCCGCCTCTTCAGCGACATTCCCGAATCGATTGATAATACCAATGCCATTGTTGATAAAGTTGAAGTGCTGAATCTGAAAAAAGATATTCTGCTGCCAGCCTTTCCGCTACCTCCTGAATTTTTAATACATGCAGATGCGAACCTGAATCAATTCGAATACCTTAAACACTTAACCGAAGAAGGCGCGCAAAAAAGATATAATAACATTACTCCTGAGATTAGAGAGCGCATAGATTTTGAATTGTTTACCATCCGAACAATGGGCTTTGCCGGATATTTTTTAATAGTAAGTGATTTTATTCGAGCAGGAAGAGAAATGGGTGTTTTTGTAGGCCCAGGCCGGGGATCTGCCGCGGGCAGTGTAGTTGCCTATTGCATTGGCATTACCAATATTGATCCCATTAAATACGATTTACTCTTCGAAAGATTTTTGAATCCAGATCGAAAGAGCATGCCGGATATAGATACCGACTTTGACGATGAAGGTCGGCAAAAAGTAATTGATTATGTGGTTGACAAATACGGCAAAAATCAGGTAGCACAAATTGTTACGTATGGTACAATGGCTGCCAAAAGTAGTATCAAAGATGTGGCACGCGTTATTGATTTACCCTTGGCCGAAAGCAATCTGCTGGCTAAATTGGTTCCGGATAAACCTGGAACTGAACTCCGCAGAGTGTTACACGCACCACTCACAAAAAAAGAGGGAGAAAAATCACTGGAAGAAAAAGAAGGGTATCAACCGGATGATATAGAAAACATCAAAAAGCTCCGCGAAATCTATCGGGGTGATGATATACGTTCTAAAGTTCTGAAAGAAGCTGAGCGATTAGAAGGAACCGTTCGCAATACAGGTATCCATGCTGCCGGCATCATCATTGCTCCCTCCGACTTAACCCTGCTGATTCCGGTGGCAACGGCAAAGGATTCTAAATTATTGGTAACGCAAATTGAAGGAAAAGTAATTGAAGAAGCCGGTGTTTTAAAAATGGACTTTCTGGGATTAAAAACCCTCTCCATTATTAAAAATGCGCTGGAACTAATCAAACAAAATCATGGCATTGCCATTGATATTGACAACATTCCCTTAGATGATGATTTAACGTATCAATTATTTCAAAAGGGTAACGCCATCGCTGTATTTCAATTTGAAGCCGCCCATTTGGTGGGCATCTTCCGCGATATTAAGCCTACCGTTTTCGAAGACCTGATTGCCCTCAATGCCCTCAACCGCCCGGGGCCCATGCAATACATTCCGGAATATGTAAAAAGAAAACACGGTAAAGAAATAGTTAGTTACGATTTACCCGAAATGGAAGAATACCTAAAAGAAACCTATGGTATTACTATTTATCAGGAACAGGTAATGTTGCTATCGCAAAAAATTGCAGGATTCACGAAAGGTAAAGCGGATGGTTTAAGAAAAGCAATGGGTAAAAAGGACCGCAAAACCTTAGATGAACTAAAAGAGGCATTCATGAAAGGTGCCCTGGAAAAAAACCATCCCAAGGATAAGCTGGAAAAAATATGGACCGACTGGGAATCATTTGCCGAATATGCTTTTAATAAGTCACACTCAACCTGCTATACTTTTGTTTCCTATCAAACTGCCTATTTAAAAGCGCATTATCCGGGCGAATTTATGTCGGCCGTATTGAACAATGCCAAAAGCATTGAAAACATTACCTTCTTTATGGAAGAATGTAAGCGCATGGGCATAAAAGTATTGGGGCCAGATGTAAATGAATCGCTGAAAGGTTTTGCAGTAAATAAAAAAGGTGAAATCAGATTTGGACTAGGTGGCTTAAAAGGTGCGGGAGATGCAGCAGTAGATCATATTATTGAAGAACGACTGAGAAAAGGACCCTATGCTAGCATTTTTGATTTTATTGAGCGGGTAATTAAGCAAGTAAATAAAAAGTCGCTGGAAAGTCTCGCTTATTCTGGGGCATTCGATTGTTTTACTGCCCTACACCGGGCACAATATTTTACCGTTCCGGAGGGAGAAAGACTATCCGGGTTAGAAAAAATCATCAGTTATGGGCAGGCTAAACTGCAGGCAAGCGCAGGATCATCCAATACCTTATTTGGCGAGCTTACTACCTATCAGGATGTTCCGTTGCCTAAAATATCATCTACCGAGCCCTGGAGCCTGACTGAGTTACTCGAATTTGAAAAAGAAGTAACCGGCATGTTTATGAGCGGGCATCCACTTGATCATTTTAAATTCGAACTAACGCATTATGGTATTGTTCCTATACAAGAATTTATAGAATTCAGGGATACCATAGCCACCCAATCTAATCCGGGAAAAATGATACGGGTAGCAGGGTTGGTTACTTCCGTGCAACATAAAGTTACCCGAACCGGTAAAAATTATGGAGTAGTGGTAATGGAAGATTACACTGGCAAAGCAGAATTTACCGTTTGGAGCGAGGAATACGTGAGGTTCCAAGCTTATTTTGAAAAGGGTAAAAAAATTGTACTCAACGGCAATTTCAGACCCCGCTATAAAGATGCTACACAATTTGAATGGAAAATCAATCAGGTGATGTTGCTCGAATCGGTTATGGGCCAACTAACCCGTTCAGTAGATATTAACCTACACCCAGCATCCGTTTCAGATGATGTGATTCGATTTGTAGAAACCAATGTGAAAAAATATCCTGGTAAATCCTCCATCAAATTCCATATCGTAGAACCGGCGGAAAATATCAAAATCACCCTTCGCTCCTTTGATTTTGGCTTCCAAATGAACGATGAACTGGCCGATTATCTGCAGCAACAACCCGATTTTGGCATTCATGTAGCCTTGGTAGGTCAGTAATTGTGGTTTCCATTGCTGTCAGTTCACCCGACGGGTTGTCATTAATCACATACGTGGAAAAGTCAAAACTGCAGGAAATATCCTTTGGATGTATATTTGATATCTTTCTATAAACAACTTAATTTTTTAATTTTTCATTTATAAAACAACCACAATGGCTTTAGAATTAACAGATGCAAATTTTCAAACAGCAGTGCTGGACAGCGATAAATTAACCGTAGTAGATTTTTGGGCAGAATGGTGTGGACCCTGCCGCGCTATCGGACCCGTTATTGAGGAATTATCAGTGCAGTACAAAGATCAGGTGAATGTAGGCAAAGTGAATGTAGACCACAATCCTGGCCTCAGCGTGAATTATGGAATCACTTCTATTCCGGCGATTTTATTTATCAAAGGCGGCCAAATTGTTGACAAGCAAATTGGCGCAGTTCCCAAATCTGTTTTAGAGAAAAAAATTCAGGCACATTTATAATTCAATCTGCCTAACTATTTCAAAAGCCATGCGCTATAAAGTGTATGGCTTTTTTATGCGCCAGCATACCTACCCTGCCGGATGAGATAAAATCAGCAGATATGTAGTAACTTACCGCATTAAATCATTATCAAATTGTTACGTATGCCCATTCGTTTCCGATTGATTATTATGAATTTTCTGGAATTTTTTGTGTGGGGTTCCTGGCTAATATCCCTGGGTGGGTATATGATTGTTCAGCTTCAATTTACGGGTGGCCAGGTAGGCGCTGTGTATGCTACTACGGGTATTGCATCCATATTCATGCCTACATTAATGGGGATTTTGGCAGACCGATGGATAAATGCTGAACGAATACTAGGTGCGTTACATATAATAGGTGCCTTGCTATTACTTTGGGCATCTACTATTACTTCTGTGAACCAATTTCCTCTTTTCTACCTGATTATGTTATTTAATTCGATGGCTTTTATGCCTACCATTGCTTTAAATAATACGGTATCATACATTGTTTTGGAAAAAAATAATTATGAAGTCGTAAAAGACTTCCCCACTATTCGGGTGTGGGGCACAGTGGGATTTATTATAGCCATGTGGATGATAGATTTATTGGGCTTTACCAAAAGTCCGATGCAATTATATATAAGTGCTGGAGCGGGTTTATTATTGGGAATCTATGCGTTTTCGATGCCCGCTTGTAAACCGGTTAATACATCTCAGAAAAAAACCTGGGTGCAGGCATTTGGTTTGGATGCATTTGTATTATTCCGGCAGCAAAAAATGCTTATATTTTTCTTATTCGCCTTTTTGTTGGGGGCAGCTTTACAAATTACCAATGCTTTTGGGGGTCCCTTTCTGGATGATTTTAAAAAAACCTATCCTGATTCATTTGCGGTAAAGCATTCCAATGTGCTACTATCGATATCCCAGTTTTCAGAAACCCTATTTATTTTAGCCATCCCCTTCTTTCTCCAAAAATTCGGCATCAAAAAGGTAATGTTGATGAGTATTCTTGCCTGGGTACTTCGATTTGCTTTGTTTGGAATAGGTAACCCCGGAGAAGGTCTACATTGGTTGGTATTGTCGATGATTATCTATGGAATGGCTTTCGATTTCTTTAATATTTCTGGATCCCTTTTTGTTGAAAAAGAAGCGGATATAACTATCCGTGCAAGTGCCCAGGGCCTATTTATGTTGATGACCAATGGAATTGGTGCCTATTTGGGTGGAACCCTCAGTGGCATGGTGGTGGACTATTTTACCCAAAATGGCGTAAAAAACTGGCCAGCCATCTGGTTCAGCTTTGCTGGATATGCTTTGGTACTCGCGATCTTATTCCCGATCGTATTCAAGTATAACCACAATGAAGCAAAACAATCCTCCATCAAAGAGTATTGATTCAGTAGGGAGTTGACATATCTTTTACAATCAGAAACCCGAGTTCTGCTGAGAAGCCGTTAATTTTGCAGTTCAAATTTGCTCCTATGCAATCATCCTCAGATTCAGTATCGGCTCTACTCTCTTATACCCAAGACCCTTCATTACAAAAAATTGGCTACAAAATTCTCAACGGTGAGCGGTTGCAGGAAAGCGAGGGTGTTACCCTTTTTGAAAAAGGCTCCCTTTCTTGGTTAGGCGCACTTGCCAACTTTGTGCGGGAAAAGAAACACGGAAACATCACCTATTTCAATCGGAATTTTCATATTGAGCCCACCAATGTTTGTGTTTTTAATTGTTCGTTTTGCTCCTACTCCAGAGGCTATGCCCATCGGGAAGAAGGTTGGGAACTCAGCATCGAACAAATGATGCATATTGTAAAAAGCTACGACGGAAAACCAGTAACGGAAGTGCATATTGTGGGAGGAGTGCATCCCAAAATGAATATGGAATTCTTTCTCGAGCTATTACGTTCCATCAAAGCACACCGTCCGGACTTACACATCAAAGCCTTTACACCGGTTGAACTGGATTATATGTTCCGCAAGGCAAAACTTACCGTGCAGGAAGGCATGCAAATGGCGCATGAAGCAGGCCTGGACTCACTTCCCGGAGGTGGAGCCGAAATTTTTCATCCAGAAATTCGCAAACAAATTTGCGACGACAAGGTTGATGCGGATGGATGGCTTACAATTCACCGAACTGCCCATCAGTTGGGAATGCATAGCAATGCTACATTGTTGTATGGCCATATTGAAGCCTACCATCACCGGATTGATCATATGGAAAGATTGCGGCAACTACAGGATGAAACCGGTGGCTTTAATACGTTTATCCCCCTCAAGTTTAGGAACAAGGATAACGATATGCAACATATCCCAGAATCTTCGATTATAGAAGATATGCGCATGTATGCAGTATCCCGGCTGTATTTGGATAACTTCCCACATATCAAAGCCTATTGGCCCATGTTAGGAAGGCAACAGGCACAGTTAACGCTTTCTTTTGGCGTAAATGATATGGATGGAACAATTGATGATTCAACCAAAATTTATTCTATGGCGGGAAGCGAAGAACAATCGCCTACAATGACGACGGCCGAACTGGTTCAATTGATTCGATCTGCCGGGAGAACTCCCATTGAAAGAGGTACCTTGTATAATGTGGTAAAGGATTATTCTACCGTTGCGCTCGAAAGTATAGATGCCTAATAAAGTTGCTGACTAACATTCGGGTAAACTGATGGGAATATGAATGGCTAAACCACCATCGGCTGTTTCTTTGTATTTGCTACTCATGTCGAGTGCAGTATCCCACATGGTTTTGATTACTTTATCTAAACTAACAATCGCAAAATCGGGTGCACTTTGTAAAGCGAGCTGTGAAGCAGTAATGGCTTTAATCGCACCCATCGTATTTCTTTCAATGCAGGGAATTTGCACCAATCCACCAATGGGATCGCAGGTAAGGCCCAGGTGATGTTCCATGGCAATTTCTGCCGCCATCAAAGCCTGTCGTTGCGTACCGCCCATCGATTCGGTTAAAGCTGCGGCTGCCATGGCAGATGACACCCCAATTTCGGCCTGACATCCCCCCATAGCCGCAGAGATGGTAGCTCCTTTTTTAAAGATGCTGCCGATTTCAGAAGCCGTTAGTAAAAATCGGATGATTTGTTCATCGGATTGACCATTACAGAAGCAAATAAAATACTGCAATACAGCTGGAATTACGCCGGCAGATCCATTGGTGGGGGCGGTAACCACTCTTCCAAAAGATGCATTTTCTTCATTCACTGCTAGGGCAAAACAACTTACCCAATCAACTATATATTGAAATTCGTTGCCCCCTCTTCGAATGGCTTTTATCCATCCTTCTTTGTTAGTATAAGTGGCATCATTCAATAATTTTTTATTCAATGCATAAGCTCGTCGATTCACTTTTAAGCCCCCCGGTAATTCACCCTTGGTATGGCAACCCTTGTAAATACACTCCTGCATCACTTGCCAGATGCGCAGTAAATTTGCACGGGTAGCGGCTTCTGGCCTCCAGGATGCCTCATTCTCCATTACCACTTCGTGAATGGCCATCCCTTTCATACAGTGCTGCAACAAATCTTCGGCAGTATCAATAGCAAAAGGAAGTTCAACTTTTTTCCCAGCTGGATGCTCATCTCCTTCTTTAACAACAAAACCACCCCCGATTGAATAATAGGTTTCACTGAAAGTTTCCCCATTGTCGAGCGTGATTAAAAAACTCATTCCATTTGGATGAAAGGGAAGTGTTTCATTTACCAAAAATTGGATATGAGTTGCCGGATCAAAATTAATTGGATGGGTGCCTTGTAAAGGTAATTTAGAACTGTCTTTTACTTTTTGAATAACTGCTGCCACCGACTCAACGGGAAAATGAACCGGATCTGCACCCATCAAACCCATCATTATTGCAATATCAGTTCCATGACCTTTTCCGGTTTTCGCAAGAGAACCATACAAAAACACTTGAACATCCTGCACATCCGATACATATACTTTTTGCTGAATGGCATCTAAACAAGCCAGTGCTGCTTTCCATGGGCCAAGCGTATGAGAACTGGAAGGACCAATACCGATTTTAAACATATCAAATACAGAGATGGCTTCGCGAGCGGTTTGCATAATCAACATTTATTTACTGGATTGTTAAAAAGTATCGGGCACTTAATACTGCTAAACTAATACATGTTAGGATTGTTTTCACGAACTTTACATTGTTTAATAAATTTTTATTATCTCTTATATAAATCTATGCAACTTTCTTCCCTTCTCAACCGATTTAATGAGCCTGAAACGCTAAAAATGGCCAAATTAGGCCGCGAATTGCGCGCAAAAGGAATTGATGTAATTGATTTGAGCTTGGGTGAACCGGATTTTGATACCCCTCAGCATATCAAAGAGGCTGCCATAAAAGCAATCAACGATAACTGGAGTCATTATACCCCGGTTGCTGGATTTGCCGATTTGAGAGAAGCCGTTTGCACTAAACTTAAGCGGGATAATGGATTGGATTATTTACCAGAGAATATCGTAACCTCAACCGGTGCCAAGCAGAGTTTAGCCAATGCGATTTTAGCGTTGGTGGATGAGGGCGATGAAGTGATTATTCCTACTCCCTACTGGGTTACCTATTCTGAGTTGGTAAAAATTGCCAAAGGAAAAGTGGTTGAAATACGTACTTCTGTAGCCAATAGTTTTAAAACAACTCCGGAACAATTGGAAGCAGCTATTACCCCGGCTACCCGAGTATTTATGTTTTCCTCTCCCTGTAATCCATCCGGTGCCGTATACAACCAAGCCGAACTGGCTGCACTTGCAGAAGTGTTTAGAAAGCATCCACAAATCACCATACTTTCTGATGAGATTTATGAGTACATCAACTTTGTAGGTAAACATGAAAGCATTGCCAGCTTTTCTGATTTAAAAGACCGGGTAGTTTTAATCAATGGATTGAGTAAGGGGTTTGCGATGACGGGCTGGCGCTTGGGTTATATAGCTGCTAATACTACCATAGCCAAAGCCTGTGAAAAAATTCAGGGCCAATTTACCAGTGGTGCAAGTTCTATCACACAGAAAGCAGCAGTGGCGGCACTTACCGGTGATTTACGGCCTTCAATGGAAATGACGGATGCTTTTACAAAAAGGCGTGCCAAAACCCTGGAGTTAATAAAAACCATCCCCGGATTTACCTGTTTTGAACCAGAAGGTGCTTTTTATGTATTCCCTGATGTAAGTGCTTATTACGGCAAAAAAGCCGGCAACGATGTAATTCAAAATGCAGCAGATTTCAGTATGTATTTATTAAACACTGCCCATGTATCTTCTGTGATGGGTGATGCATTCGGTGAGCCAAATTGCGTGCGCTTTTCATTTGCCAATAGCATGGAAAATATCGAAAGAGCCTGGGCTCGCATAGGAGACGCATTGGCTGCCTTGCAATAAAGGTTCGACTATTTGCACCCCGATTGATTACTTCGGAAAATTTCAACAGTATGTACAATCCCGAAAAACTGGTGATGTTTCGCAACCGGCTGGAAAAAATGTTCCGCCATCGCAGCAAACAAGCCAGGAGAATGGGGATCAGTTGTTATCGGGTATATGATCATGATATACCGGAATTTCCTTTCTGCATTGAATTGTATGGTGAGCACTTGTATGTGGCAGAATATCTTCGCCACCACGGAATGGAAGAGGAAACCTACGCACAATGGCTAGAAGAAAGTGTTACCTGCATAGGAGAAATACTATCTGTGGATGCCGAGAAAATATTTCTGCGACAGAGAAAAAGAATGTCGCACCGCGATGAGCAATATGAAAAATTAAACGAGCGGGCACATGTGTTTACCGTTTCGGAAAACAACCTACTTTTTCAGGTGAATTTAACGGACTATCTAGACACGGGATTGTTTTTAGATCATCGGATTACGCGTCAGTTGTTTCGGGAACTATCGGCCGGCAAACAGGTATTGAATTTGTTTTGTTATACCGGTTCATTTTCAGTGTATGCAGCGGCAGGTGGGGCAGCCAAGGTTACTTCGGTAGATTTATCCAAAACCTATCTGCAGTGGGCCAAGGAAAATATGCAGTTAAATGGATGGGAAGAGGACCAAAAATTTCCGATGGTGCATGCAGATGTGAAAGCGTATTTAAAAACGCTCAGCCCCAATCAGTTTGATTTGGTGATGATGGATCCACCCACTTTTAGCAACAGCAAGCGGATGAAAGATATTTTAGATATTCAGCGCGACCATGTTGAATTAATCAATGATGTATTACGAGCGATTACGCCGGGAGGCATTTTATTTTTTAGCACCAACTTCAGTAAATTTCAATTAGATAAAGCAGCCATTGAGGCCAAAGAAATAAAAGATATTACTCGAGCAACCACTCCCTTTGATTTTGAAGGAAAACTGAAAAGAGCCTGTTTTCAAATTACTGCGCGATTAGTTTAGGGAGTGTTTGCGGCACTCTTTTTCTCCGCCGCTTTTTGTAATAATTTTTCGTGCAGGGCCAATACCTGCGGAATCAATAAATCGATGTTGTTATTTACTACCACTTCATCGCAGAGGTGCATCTTCAAATTTTCGTCAATTTGATTTTGCATGCGTTGGATTACTTCCTCTCGAGTTATTTGATCGCGATGCATTACGCGTTGGATGCGGAGGGCTTTCGGACTGCTCACACCCACCATCACATCAATACCTTCTGCGGAGGCGGACTCGAAAAACAGCGCTGCTTCTTTAACACAATAAGGCGTAGTTTGCTGATTTGCCCAAGCAATGGCTGCCGCAATAGAAGCAGGATGAACAATGGCATTGAGTTGGGCCAAAAGATCGGGATTGCTGAAAACCAAGGCAGCCAACTTTTTTCTTTCCAGTTGGCCATCGGTGTACATATCCATTCCAAATGTTTGCTGAATAGCAGCACGAATAGAAGGATCGGTATTCATCAGGTTTTTGGCAACTGCATCCGCGTTTAACACAGGAATGCACAGCACCTGAAAGATGCTCGCTACAGTGCTTTTACCGCAGCCAATGCCACCTGTGAGACCAACATGAAGGGCCACAAATTTTATTTTAGTGCAAGAAGGTGCCGCTATTGCAAAAGCGGGAAGGGCTTACTTCTTTTCAGCTACTGGTTTATTAATCGCAGCAGTCCATTCCATACTGATAGCCGACTTTTCTAATTTGACATAACTGCCTGGATTGATTTCCAATTGCAGGGTACCATCTTCATTAATTTTATTAACGGTTCCATGGATACCAGCGATGGTAACAATCTTATCTCCCTTTTGCAGGTTATCAATAAACTTTTTTTGATCCTTGGCTTTTTTTGCCTGTGGGCGAATCATAAATAACCAAAATACCAGGATAATGCTACCCATCAGAATTAGATTCACCATACCACCGCCAGCCTGTGCGGGATTACCTGCCATTAACAATTGAACAAATGAAAACATACGTAGATATTAATGATTAAAAAAATGATCGGTATAAGTTAATTAACCGGTTGAACTATTTTGCCCGTAAAGGTAAGGGTATGATTGATTCCATCCTGTGTATTGGTGGTAACAAAGATAGTTTTTCTTACTTCACCGGGATGCGATCGGTTGCTATTGAAAGTGCCTGTAACAAAACCTGTTTGTCCGGGTAAAATTGCTTCTTTTGAATAACTGGCTACTGTACATCCACAACTTGGATTCACCTGAGTAAGAAAAAGAGGCTTCTCCCCTATATTCTTGCAAGTAAACGAAACCTGAATAGAATCCCCCATGTTGATTGTTCCGAAATCCTTCACAGAATCTATCCACTGCACTTTTGTGTAGGTGGCAGGATCGGGGAGCGATTCGGTGGAAACTGCTCTTGGTTTAGCAGGCGGATTAGTACATCCAATGATTAAAGCCAGGGCAGAAAGTAAACAGACAAAACTGCGCATAGATTATCCTTTATTTTTATGATCGATTTTGTTAATCCTGCCAGCCTCAACCAGTTCTTTGTGAATATTATCTAAAATGCCATTTACAAAATGTCCGCTTTGAGGGGTACTATAAGCTTTGGCGAGATCGATGTATTCGTTAATAGTAACCTTGGTTGGGATAGTTTCAAAAAATAATAGCTCACACAAACCCATACGCATCAAAATCATATCCAATACTGCAATCCGGTCGGCATCCCAGTTTTTTAGTTTCGGATTAATCAGGGTAGAACAGAATTCCTTTTTCTCAAGGGTAGTTCGAAGCAAATCTCGGGCAAAAAACCATTTTTCATCACTCACCATTTCCCGGGTATTATAAACACCAGGCTTGTGCAGATAATTCATCACCAACTGCTCCAGCATTTCTCCATCATCGTCCCAGTTCGGATAGAACTCTTCGAGGTGGAGACAAAAAGATTCGTTGGGCAATAATACCTGTGAAAAAAGAAATTTGATGATATCTCTGTCTTGGTTCTTATCCCTAGATTGAAGGGCAATATAGGCCAGGTATTCGGGGGTTTCCGCCAGCTGGTAATATATTTTTTTCAGCAACTCGGCATCCATTTTCAGGCCGGGTTTATCTTTCTCTATGGAACTTTTAAAATCTTCATCCTCTAAAATTGCCCAAATAGTAATATTTCCGGCAATTTTGGTATTTACTTGCATGTCTTCCTGAGAAGGCAAATTTTTAGATCTACGGTGCCGTGAGTCTTCCTCGGCAAAAAGGGCTACTTCCGTAATAAAATAGAGGAGATAAACAAATAGCTCTCGAGACTTGTCCAGATTCTTCTTCAACAGCTGTTCAGGTTGAACCACCGGAGTATCATCGTGGGTAGTCTCAATCATATAAATGAGCTGCATAACTTTTAACCGGATATTTCTTCTGCTAATCATACTGAAAAGAACTTGGTAAGGCGGCGCAAATATAAGGATAATGGCGGGGTAGCAAAAAGTATTGATACCTGCAATAAAAAACCGGTAGAAATTCTACCTTCGTGCCCGCTTGAAGAATGTCTTTCTGAACGGATGTTGTATGAAAAAATGACACGAAGGCCGTTTTTTCGGGAGAGTTATTGGGTATAGTATGACACACCGCGTATAACTTGGTAACAAAAAGATAGAAAAACTGAAATTTTGACTTATCCACTTCCGTGGCATAATTATAGAGCGGTAAGAGTAATTCTCAAATAAATATTAAAAATCAATTACGTATGGCAAAAAAATTGAACGTTACTCCTCTACACGACCGAGTAATTATTAAGCCGGCAGCTTCCGAGGAAAAAACAGCTGGTGGCATTATTATTCCGGATACGGCAAAAGAAAAACCTCAAAGAGGTTCAGTGGTAGCTGTTGGAGCAGGTAAAAAAGATGAACCTATTACTGTAAAAGTAGGTGATACTGTATTGTACGGAAAATATGCAGGTACTGAAATTCAAGTGGAAGGGCACGACCTGTTGATTATGAGAGAAAGTGATATCCTAGCTATTGTATAAGCAGTATATTCTATTTAATATTTAATTCAATTATTTCTCTTAATCATTTGTATAACAATTAATTACGAAAAATTCGTAAAAATCAAATAACATGGCAAAACAAATATTTTTCGACATTGAAGCAAGAAACCGTATGAAGAAAGGGGTAGATACCCTAGCCAACGCGGTTAAAGTAACCCTAGGACCAAAAGGTCGCAATGTGGTTATTGAAAAGAAATTTGGAGCCCCTCAGGTAACCAAAGACGGGGTAACCGTAGCTAAAGAGATTGAACTGGAAGATCCCATTGAAAACATGGGTGCCCAAATGGTAAAGGAAGTAGCTTCTAAAACTGCTGATCAGGCGGGTGATGGAACTACCACTGCTACTGTATTGGCGCAGTCAATTATTTCTGAAGGACTGAAAAACGTTGCTGCTGGTGCCAATCCAATGGATTTGAAGCGTGGAATTGATAAGGCGGTTGCCAAAGTGGTAGACAGCTTAAAGAATCAATCTCAAACGGTTGGGAATGATACCAAAAAAATTGAGCAAGTAGCTACCATTTCTGCCAACAGTGATACTGAAATTGGCAAATTGATTGCTACCGCAATGAGCAAAGTTGGTAAAGAAGGCGTGATTACCGTTGAGGAAGCAAAAGGTACCGATACTACTGTTGATGTGGTAGAAGGTATGCAATTCGACCGTGGTTATATCTCTCCTTATTTCGTTACCAACAGCGAAAAAATGGAAGTTGAGTTGCAAAATCCTTATATCCTGATTTACGACAAGAAAATCAGTGCAATGAAGGATATCCTGCATATTCTAGAGAAAGTTGCCCAAAGTGGTCGTCCTTTATTAATCATTGCCGAAGATCTAGAAGGTGAAGCATTGGCTACCCTGGTAGTAAACAAACTGCGTGGCACCTTGAAAGTGGCAGCTGTTAAAGCTCCTGGTTTTGGAGACCGCAGAAAAGAAATGCTTACCGATATCTCAATCCTCACAGCTGGTATCGTTATCAGTGAAGAGCAAGGCTTTAAACTGGAAAATGCTGATTTAACGTATTTAGGTCAGGCTACTTCAGTAACCATTGATAAAGACAATACCATTGTGGTAGGTGGAAAAGGTAAAAAAGCCGATATCACTGCCCGTGTTAACCAAATTAAAGCGCAAATTGAAAATACTACTTCTGATTACGACAGAGAGAAGTTACAAGAGCGTTTGGCTAAATTGAGTGGTGGTGTAGCTGTTTTATATGTTGGTGCTGCTACCGAAGTTGAAATGAAAGAGAAAAAAGACCGCGTAGACGATGCCCTGCATGCTACTCGTGCAGCTGTAGAAGAAGGTATTGTACCTGGTGGTGGAGTTGCTTATATCCGTGCCGTTGAATCGATTGAAAAAATGAAAGGTGCCAACGAAGATGAAACTACCGGAATTCAGATTGTAAAAAGAGCCATTGAAGAGCCGCTGCGCCAAATCGTTGCCAACTGCGGAATTGAAGGTTCTATTGTGGTACAAAAAATTAAAGAAGGAAAAGGAGATTTTGGTTTCAACGCTCGTACAGAAGTGTATGAAAACCTGTTAAAAGCAGGGGTTATTGATCCAACCAAAGTAACTCGCGTAGCATTAGAAAATGCTGCTTCCATTGCCGCCATGTTACTCACTACTGAGTGTGTAATTGCCGACAAACCCAAGCCGGAAGCTGCTCACGCACATCCTGCTCCTGATATGGGCGGAATGGGTGGTTACTAATCACTTTCCGATTGTATTTGATAAAAAAATCCGAACCAAGTGGTTCGGATTTTTTTATGGGTTACTTTCTTCCCCAGCAACATTCACTACCCTGATATAACCTTCCGTTAAAAACCACTGAGCCAATGCGTAGGTTACCATCACCCACATATCCCATCGCAACGGATAATGAAATAAAAACTTATTCAATGCCAGCAGGGTATCCGACAAAACAAAGAGGAACATACCGGGAACAAAAAAATTAGTGGCTGTAGTTTTGTATCTTGGTTGATTTGTTAAATTAAAACTTAGTACCCAAACAGCCGAAATGACTAACATATATACCACTACGGGAATTAAAAATGTTTCCAACGAATACTGTAAAAAATAATAAACCAAACTGATGGTACCTAAGGCTAATCCCAAACCAATCCAGGTGGCACCCAACAATCGAAAAGGATGTAACCTAAGTAATATCTTTCCATTCTGAATATGGGTCATATTAAATGCCAACATACCAAAAAGAAAAAAATTGGTTTCGTTCTGAGTTAATGCCACATCTCCCAACCAAGAAAAAAATAAAGCAAGCAATGCCATTTTTTTGATAGCAGTCTTATTGGGTGTAGATGTCAACAGGTAAATAATTAACAGTGGTAATAGCAATAGTTTTGTTATTACCCGAATCGCAGGCATTTGAGATGCAATTGCAAACAGATGAACGAATAATGTTAGGAAGAATAGAATAATAATAATTTGGGGTAGTCGCTTATTCATGTTGATTGGTTAAACCCAATAAAGTTACCCTATTATTATAATTTGGCTTCGAATTTCAAACAATTACCTGCAAATCTTCCACAATACCTAATTTTGCAACATGTTATCGGAAACGGAAGAATCTTTTTTAGAATATTGGTCTCGAAAGGGGGAAACAGAAAAAAATAGCCTGTGCCCATTGCTTGTTGGATTTTCTTTTGGGGTGGTTTTTGGGATAGCAACGATTATCTCTATTTTTTCCGGCTGGGCCATTCGTGCAACTATGGTAGCCAATTCCCGACTGAGTGCCGGACTTCTTCTCCTCATCATTTTAATCGTATCGATTTTCATGGGCTATTTTTACCGCTCGTTCCGGTGGGAGAAAAATGAGCAGTATTACCGGGAACTGCTGGCAAAAAAAAAGCGAAAATCCTCCCCTCCTATGCAGCCCAATCAACCTGAAAGTAGTCTTACCCCCTAAATAACTCTGCATGAAATTATCGTATCTTGTATTACCCCTTTTGCTGATCTTGAACTATGGCTGCGGAAAAACTGAACCCAGTGGATGCCAGCCCGCCTCGGTGGAAAGTGAAAAACCTGCCATGGTTACCTATTGTAATGCTAAGAATATCACCTATCAAGAGCATACCAGTGGCCTACTTTACCAAATTATGGATGCTGGAACGGGAACAGTTGCCCCCAATACTACCTCAACAGTAACAGTACAATATGTAGGGAAATTGCTGAACGGAAGCACTTTCGACTCGTCCGTAACCCCCTTTACCAGCAGCTTATCTCAGCTGATAGATGGCTGGAAAATAGGGATCCCCCTAATTAAAAAGGGTGGAAAAATCAAGCTGATAATCCCCTCAGCCCTGGGATATAGTTGTACCGGCGCTCCCCCGATTATTCCAGGTAATAGCCCCCTCTTTTTTGAGGTTAGTCTGGTAGACGTAAAATAATGCCCTACAAAGGGTTTTACCCTTTCCCCCGGCCGTAAAGGCATCCGGGATTAGCTAACTGCAAATAAACGACAGGCGCAGTTGGGAAGATTAGCCATTTTAGGTTTCATTCCCCTATCTTTGCGGCTCTAAATTTGAAAACCGTTATCGTATGCAACTGAAAGGTTTAGTGAAGATTTTTGCCATTGTGCTGATTATTATTTGTGTGTATCAACTGTCATTTACCTGGTTTGTAAAGAACCATGAAAGTGCCATGGATAAAAAAGCAACCGCTTGGTTAAAGCAATTTCCGGTAGCCTCGGTTGCTTATCCAAATGATAAAGAGCTGCAGGCACAGTATACCGATAGTTTAGCTGAGCTGAAAAAAGAGCGTTTACGCAGATTGCTAGACAGTACCAAAGACACCAAACTCGCTTTTGGACTTACCACCTACCGCAGTGCCAAAGAAAAGGAATTGATGTTGGGATTGGATTTACAAGGGGGGATGAGTGTAACCATGGAGGTAGGTTTAGATGGTTTACTGAAATCGCTCGCCAACTTTACAAAAGACCCGGTTTTTAATAAAGCCTTACAAGAAGCAGTAATCCGCAAAGCCAATGGTGGTGCAGACTTAATCACTTTATTTGAGGAAGAATTCAAAAAAGTAAGTCCTGCAGGAAGACTAGCTCCTTTTTTCGCCGCCAGAAGTAATGGCAAAGTGAAATTCGATGCCACTGATGCAGTTGTTACCGCTTATTTGAAGGAGCAAGCTACTTCGGCTTTCAACAATACCTATCGCATTTTACGCACCCGTATCGACCGATTCGGGGTTGCTTCTCCTAATATCAATCCAGATCCTGCAAAAGGCATTATCAATATTGAGTTGGCCGGTGTTAACGATAAAGAACGCGTACGATCATACTTACAAAGTACCGCTAACCTCCAGTTTTTCGAAACCTATACACTCGAAAGCAGAGATATTCAAAATGCTTTGATGGCAGCCGATAAGGCCGCAGAAGCTTATGTGAATGGCGCCGGAAAAACAGATACCACCCTGGCAATTAATAAAAATGATACTGCCAAAACGGTAACTGCCGCTAAGGATACGAATAAGACCGCCACCATTTCAGCCATCTCTAATATCACAGCAAATACAGCCAGCAAAAAGGATACTGCAAAAGTTACCAATCCCATTTTCAGATTATTACAGGTTGCCCAGCCTTTCCAGGGTAGCAATGGGAAACCAATTTTCCCTTCTGCGATCGGCTATATCGCTTCAAAAGATACCGCTAGTTTAAACGACTTTTTAGGGCTGGATGTGATTAAATCTAAATTCCCTTCCAATCTGGTATTCTTATACGGAAAGATGGAATTACAATCCACCGACCCAAAAGCTGCCGATATTTTAACGCTCTATGCCATCAAAACTCTTGAAAACGGACAGGCAGAACTGGAAGGTGATCATATCAGCAATGCATCGCAGGATTATGATGATAAAGGCAAAATCGCCATCAAAATGACGATGGATAAGATTGGAACCAATATCTGGTCTAAAATGACCACCCGAAATGTGGGCAAACCAATTGCCATTGTGCTGGACAATTTTGTGTATTCAGCTCCTAATGTAAATGACCCTATCACTACTGGAAGTTCTCAAATAACCGGTAATTATACCCTCAAAGAAGCCAAAGATCTTTCAGAGATACTTGAAAGTGGTAAATTACCCGCTCCCGCTAAAATAGTGCAGGAACAGCAAGTGGGCCCTACCCTTGGTAGAGAAACCATCATTGGAGGAGGACTCTCGTTTCTGATTGCATTTCTGGTAATTTTCGCGCTGATGTTGCTGTATTTCAACACAGCTGGATGGGTGGCTAATATTGCCTTAATATTAAACTTGTTATTCACGGTAGGTATCCTCAGCTCGTTAGGCTTTACCCTAACCGCGCCGGGTATTGCAGGTTTGGTATTAACCGTGGGATTGGCAGTAGATACCAACGTAATTATTTTCGAAAGAATTAAAGAAGAACTTACCAAAGGAAAAAGCTATTCCAATGCGGTGGCAGATGGATACAAACGATCTCTCTCACCTGTTTTGGATGCCCACGTTACTACCTTGTTAACGGCTATTATTCTTGCCTACTTTGGATTAGGCCCCGTACTTGGATTTGCTACCACACAAATCATCGGTATTATTCTTTCGTTATTCTGTGGTATTTTAGTTTCTCGCCTGATTACCGATTCATATACCAACCGGAATCGCCACTTCGAATACTTTACTGGAATTTCAAAACGCATTTTCCAACATGCGAGCATCAAGTTTATTGAGTATCGTAAATATGCGTATATCTTATCCATATTCATTTTTGCCTTTGGTATCAGTACTTTCTTCCGCAAAGATGCTTTTGACGAAGGTGTAGAATTTTCGGGTGGACGGAGCTATACGGTTCGTTTTGACAAAGCTGTGAATGAAGATCAAATCAGAAATGAATTGAAAGCTGAATTCAAGGAGCCAGTAATTATTAAAACGGTAGATGTAAAGAACCAGCTGAATATTACTACTTCTTACATGATTCGCCAAGCGGGTGACAATATTGATTCGCTGGTGGAAAGAAAATTATACAATGGCCTTAAACCTCACCTTCCTGCCAATGTAGGTTTTGAAGAGTTTGAGAAAAATTATAAACTGGGTTCACAGAAAGTATTACCTACCATTTCTGATGACCTGAAATCCGGGGCTACCAAAGCGGTTATTTTCGGTATCATCATCATTTGTTTCTATATCTTCATCCGTTTCCGCGATTGGAGATATTCATTGGGAACTATTTTCTCGTTGTTACACGACGTATTTGTAACCCTGATTGTATTTAGTTTCTGCAGAAAAATCGTTCCGTTCCCATTAGAGATCGACCAGCACTTTATTGCCGCGGTGCTTACCGTAATTGGATTCTCGATGAACGATACCGTAATTGTTTACGATAGAATCCGGGAAGATAGTAAACTAATGAAAGGGGTAGACAATGCCACCATCATTAATAAAGCCATCAACGAAACCTTGAGCAGAACGGTAATGACTTCCCTTACCGTATTCCTTACCATCCTGATCCTGTTTATCTTTGGAGGTGAAGTAACTCGTGGTTTCTCGTTTGCAATGTTAATTGGGGTTATTACAGGTACGTATTCTTCTATTTTCGTAGCGGCACCTATACTGGTAGACTTTGCGAAAAACAGACCCTTGGGAAAGTTAGATGAGACCAATAAAAAGAAGAAATAAACAGTAAAGATTTAATTACCTACCATAAAAAAACCTGCTAATCAATAGCAGGTTTTTTTTATAGGTGCCTAATCAGTCTATAATATTGGATTACACTAAAACAATTTTACCAGCATGAACAAAGAATAATTCATTCTCCTATAAGTAATCATTAATTCTCTTTGTGTAATTTATCTCCAGCCACCTCCACAAGATTTAAAAAGGTTGGTTACAGCATTCCATTGCATTTTTTTGGCTTCAACCAATTCCAGTCTGGCTTCCAGTGCATCCCGTTGCGTTACCAATACTTCTAAATAATTGGCACGGGAAGCTTTAAACAGGTCGCTGGCTATATCAATAGAAGCAGCCAGGGTTTCTACCTCTTTGGCTTTTAACTGATAGGCTTGCTGCATGTTTTGGATAGCCCCTAACTGATTGGTCACTTCAATAAAGCCATTTAAAATCGTTTTCTGGTAATTGAATGCAGCCTGCACCTGAAGGGCATTAGCGGTGTTAAATTCAGCCAGAATCGCGTTTTTATTGATCAATGGCCCAGCCAATTCACCTGCCAGTGAAAAAAAGATAGATTCTGGTGTATACAACAGGTATTTGGGTGAAAAAGCATTGTACCCTAAGGAAGCTCCTAGATTAAGCGTAGGGAAAAATTCTGCTCGGGCTACCTGCACATCAAACCGGGCTGCTACAAGGTCTAATTCAGCTTTTCGGATATCTGGCCGATTGGTTAATAATTGAGAGGGGATGCCCGCTTGCAATTGAGTGGGCAATGGCTGCAAAAATCGAGTAGCCTCCCATTTCATTTTCTGTGGATATTTACCCAACAGTAAGTGCAGGTTATTTTCATAAACCAGAATCTGCTGCAATTCGTTGTATTCTAATGCCCGAGCGCTCAAAAGCTGGGCTTCAAACTGCTTAACCGCTAACTCTGTAACCATGGCTGCTTGCCGCTGAATATTAACCACTTCTAATTCTTTCTGCTGCAATTGAATCGCTTGACGAATAATTTCTAACTGATTCAACGATGCCATCAGTTCGTAATAATTATTGGCAATTTCCGCAACCAAATTGGTTACTACCCAGTTTTTGGTTTCTTGTGAAGCGAGATAACGGGTAAGTGCCGCCTTTTTGGCTGTTTTCAATTTGCCCCAAATATCAATTTCCCAGCTAGACTGAAATCCGAACATTTGATTGGGTAAGATTTCGGGAACTCCTTTGCCGGGAGTAATATCCGCAGATGCATCTCCTGCTCCCTGAGAAGTGTACCTGCCCACTTTATCAACACCTAATCCGCCACCCAAAGAAACGGTTGGCATCAATTTACTTTGGGCAAAGCGGATATTGTTTTTAGCAATTTCAATATCCTGCAGGGTTGCCTGTAGGTCTAAATTGTTTACCAAGGCCGTATCAATAAGCGCAACGAGCGTTGGATCGGTAAAAAATGTATTCCATTTCAATTGAGCTAGGTTCATGGTATCGGATGAACCATTGAAGGAGGCCGGCGTGGGTTTCCCGTTCGGACCTTGCACGATGGCAGGTGCCGAACAGCCTATGAAGATTAAGGATACCCACAGAACAATACCCAACAATGAACAATATTTATTCATTTTCAATTTCTTTAATAATGTGAACGATTTCTTCCTTTAAACTATGTTTGGGAACACGAGCGAACAAATAATAAAGTCCCGGAATAACCACAATTCCAAAAACGGTTCCAAATAACATACCCCCAGCAGTTGCGGATCCGATAGTACGGTTACCGATTGCACCGGGACCTGAATCAATAACCAAAGGAATTAATCCTGCTATAAAGGCGAAGGAAGTCATTAAAATTGGGCGCAATCGAGCCGCTGCCCCATCAATGGTAGCCTGCAACTTAGATACCCCCAGTCTTTGCCGCTGAACAGCAAACTCAATTATCAATACGGCATTTTTCCCCAATATTCCCACCAACATAACCATTGCAATTTGAGCATAGATATTGTTTTCCAGTCCCAACAAATACAACATGAGAAATGCCCCAAAAATTCCCGTAGGTAGCGACAGAATAACTGGGAGAGGAAGGATGAAACTATCGTATTGGGCAGAAAGTACCAGGTATACAAACACCAGTGAGATAATAAAAATGTACAGGGTTTGATTACCCTTTGCTACTTCATCAATAGAAATACCCGCCCAATCTATGCCAAATCCTCGAGGTAATTTTTCTTTGGCTACCTGCTTGATTGCTTCAATTGCTTCACCGCTACTATATCCTGTAGCTGGAGAACCACTTAATTCGGAAGAATTAAACATATTATGCCGGGTTATTTCATCTAGTCCATATACCTTTTGTAAAGTCATGAAGGTCGAGTAAGGCACCATTTCCCCCCGGTCGTTTTTTACATACAGCTTTAATAAGTCTTCCGGCTTGGTTCGATATTGAGGCAATGCCTGCACCATTACTTTATATTGTCGATCGAATTTGATAAAGTTAGTAGAGTAGTTGCTCCCAATTAATGTAGATAAATCACCCATAGCATTGTCGATGGAAACTCCTTTCTGCTGGGCTTTATCATTATCAATATTCAACACATATTGCGGGAAACTGGCATTATAGAAACCAAATACAGAACTCAACTCCTTCCGTTTGTTTAGGTCTTCTACAAACTGCTTGTTTACCGTTTCCATCTTTTTATAATCGCCGCTTCCAGCTTTATCTAAGAGTCGCAATTCAAAACCTCCGGCAGCTCCATAACCGGGTACGGCTGGGGGTGGAAAGAATTCAATATTAGCTCCTTTGATATCTTTCGTTTTTTCCTCTAGTTCTGACATTACTTCTGTTACAGAATGTTTTCTGTCTTTCCAGTCCTTTAAATTAATCAGGGCGGTTCCTGAATTAGCACCAGTACCCTCTGTTAAAATTTCAAATCCGGCGGTTGTAGAAACAGATTGAACGTCTTCCATAGCATTGGCCAGTTGTTGAATCTGCTTTAATACCGCATCCGTTCTTTCTAGCGTAGAGCCGGGAGGGGTAGAAATTAATCCATAAAATACTCCCTGATCTTCATTCGGTATAAATCCGGTAGGAACTTTGTTACTAAGCATCCAGGTTCCTGCACAAAATAGCAGTAATACAATTGCGGTAACTACCCTTCTGCTTACAATAGCAGTAATCAGCTGTTTATACCTACCCTGGGTATTTTTAAACCATTGATTAAATCCATTGATAAAACTATTAAGTATTGTTTTCTTACGAGGTTTTCCATGATTGTTTTTCAACATCATAGCACAAAGAGATGGGGTAAGGGTTAATGCAATCACCCCAGATAATATGATGGCAGTTGCCATAGTAACAGAAAACTGTCTGTAAAATATCCCCACGGGTCCCGACATAAAAGCGGCTGGAATAAATACAGAAGCCATCACCAATGTAATTGCGATAATAGCGCCGCTGATTTCACTCATCGCAGATTCTGTAGCCGTTTTTGGATCAAGGTTATACTCTTCCATTTTAGCATGCACTGCCTCCACAACTACCACCGCATCATCTACCACAATTCCGATAGCCAGTACTAATGCAAACAATGTAATTAAGTTGAGGGTAATGCCAAAAAACTGCATGAATAGAAAAGTTCCAATCAAGGAAATTGGAACGGCAATCGCCGGAATTAAAGTAGAACGAAAATCGCCTAAAAACACAAATACTACAATGCCCACCAAAATAAATGCTTCAAACAGCGTATGTAATACTTTCTCAATACTCGCATCTAAAAATTTAGATACATCATAACTCAGCTCATAATCCATCCCCTTAGGAAATGAACTTTCTTTAATTTCTTCAAGCTTAACTTTGATATTTTTAATTACTTCAGAAGCGTTACTTCCATAGGACTGCTTTATCATGATAGCAGCGGAAGGCCTTCCATTCATTTTAGAATACAAATCGTAATAGGAACTTCCGAATTCAACATCGGCCACGTCTTTGATGCGCAGAATTTGCCCATCTTCCGATGCGCGGATAACAATATTTTCATAGCCCTCTTTGGTATTAAATCGACCAGGGTATTTTAATACATATTGAAAGGTTTGTGCTTGTTTGCCCGAGCTTTCGCCCGTTTTACCGGGAGCCGCCTCCAGATTTTGCTCATCAATGGCTTTTAAAACTTCATCCGCAGAAATTTTATACGCCAGCATTCTGTCGGGCTTCAACCAAACCCGCATGGCATATTCGCGGTTACCCAAGATATCTGCATAGCCTACTCCATCCACTTTTTTTAATTCAGTAAGTAAATTGATGTCGGCAAAATTGAAAAGGAAATTTACATCAAGGTTGGTGTCTTTACTAATCAGGTTTACATACATCAGCATATTCGACTCCTCTCTCGAAATCTTAATACCTTCTTTAATTACCAGAGGAGGTAATTTATTATTAACTGCTGCCACACGATTTTGTACGTTTACCGAAGCGATATTGGGATCGGTTCCTAACTTAAATACAACCGTAATCAGGCAGGTACCATCGTTTCCGGCATCGGATGCGATATATTTCACACCGGGCACCCCATTCAATGCTCTTTCCAGTGGAATTACAACGGCTTTAATCATCAACTCTGCATTGGCCCCGGGATATTCGGCAACTATATTTACTTTGGGAGGTGAGATGGAAGGAAACTGGGTAACCGGTAATTGCAATAACGAAAGGGCTCCCAATAATAAAATAATCAGTGATATTACTATGGAGAGTACCGGACGATTTATTAATTTTTTGATCATTGGAATAAATTATTTTAATGACAATGCTTTACGGGGTTCTACCCAGGTAGTTTCAATGGTTGCATCTTCTTTGGCACTTTGAATACCTTCCAGTATAAACTTATCATTTTCGGAAAGTCCGCTTTCTACAATGTACATGTTATTTAATTTCTGCTTAATCGTAATCAAGCGAGATTTGATAATATTTTTTTCATCCACCACATATATATAGATCTTATCCTGTAATTCAAAAGTAGCTTTCTGAGGAATTATTAAGGCATCCTTTATATTTACAGTTAGCTGAACCTTTCCTGTTTCCCCATGTTTTAATAAATAATTGGGATTCGGAAATTTTGCTCGAAAAGCAATACTTCCGGTATTTTTATCAAACTCACTTTCAATGGTTTCAACCATTCCTTTGTATTGATGAAGTTGATTATTAGCCAGTAACAAACCAGCTGACACTTTATTGTTGTTGGCATTTTTAGATTTAAAATCTAGATACTCAATTTCTGAAACATTAAAATAGGCGTACACTTCGCGGTTATTAGAAATAGAAGTGAGTAGGATTCCATTATCAATTAAACTTCCTTGTTTAAATTTCAAACGATCGATAATTCCATCAAATGGAGCTCTGATTTTAGTATAAGTTACATACAATTCTGCCAGGGTTTCTTCCGACTTAGCCTGATCTAATTTGGCAAGAGCTAATGATAATTCAGTTTTTGAAACGATATTTTTGTCAGATAAAATTTTAACATTCTGCACTTCCAGCTCACATTTCTTAACTTCTGCTCGGGCTTTTAATAAGGCAGCCTCATATTCAATGGGACGAATGGTAAAAAGTATTTGTCCAGCTGAAACACGCTGACCCTCATCAATATGAATGGTTTCAATATACCCGGCTATTTTGGCACGAATTTCAACATTTTGTATGGACTGAATTTCGGCCACATACTCTTTGTTTACTGAAGTATCCAGTTTGAGCGCACTGGTAACTAAAAACTTATTGGATTCAATCTTGGTTTCTTCCTTGTGTTTACAAGAAAAAATACTTAAACAAACTAATAAAAAAATGTAAGTGTTGAATTTAAACATATCAATGAAATTATTGTCTCTCGAAAATAATAGAAAATTGCAAAGAGGAATACGCTAGGAAGAAATAGTTACCAACTAAATTCTGAAATTCCTATTGCTGAGATAAAGGGGAATTGGGAAAGATAAATACTTCCCGCGAGGTAGTGTTCTAACTAAAAGTAAAGCAGCATTTGTAAGTTCAGAAAAACTGAATTTACTTATTCGTAGATTGATTGCGCATTTTTTTTCTTTCATTATATGCTCATCATCATCCTCTACAAATAAATCACTCCCCACTATAAAGGAAATTTCGGAAAAATGATTCGAATGAAGTGCATGAACCGCCGAAGAACAATCTGTATAGGCATTTGCGCGTAATTCATTCATAGATGAATGAAATAACACCAAAAACATCCCTAAAAACAGAAAAATTGTTCGCATGGTGGTTAATTACTCGAAATAAACTTATAGAAGTTTAATAAAGAGTAAAGTTATTACAAAAAATTTTATCTATCCTAATATGTGATAACAAATCAAATTTTTCAAAATATTTTTAACAAAAAACATAAACCCAACAAAAAGCTGCTGTAAAAACTGACAGAAGTTAAAAAAATGTTTTGTTAAGCAACCTAAGCGGTAAACTTAAACAACATAATTTCTGAGGCTAATCCAAAGAATAAAACATTCAAATAATAGGATGAAAAAACTAGTGTTAGTTAACTATACTGCAAATGAAGTACCACATCCACAGGTTTTGGTGGCATTCGGATTACTAAAAGTAAATCCGCGGCTGTTTAACCCTCCCTGCCAATCTATCTCCATGCCAAAAAGGTACAATTCATGACTCGGATTCATGATGCAGGGAATATCATCAATAGAAAAATGAACGTCACCCGCTTCTACCTTTTCAAATCCCAATACATACGTCATTCCACTGCAACCGCCACCCTTTACACCTACTCTAAGTTGGGTAGCACTGTCAAAGTCTGCTGCTTGCATCAGCCGCTTAATTTCTGCGATGGCACCTGAAGTAAATGTAACGGGAGTTTGTATGATTGTTTCCATTGAGTAAAATTGTGGTACAAAGGTAACTCTTTTGCAGATAATTTGAAAAAAATCAGTACAACATATTACAAATCAATATGTAACATATTAATAAAGAACTCGAACTTTAATGGTCTGCTTTACTTCGCGTAAAAGGGTAACGGCTTTTTGGGAGAGTTTTTTATCTACATCCAGCACCACATATCCAATTCGTGCATTGGTGGTTAAATACTGGCCTACGATATTAATATTGTTACTAGAAAGTGCTAGGTTGATAGCACTTAGTACCCCGGGTACATTTTTGTGAATGTGCAAAATGCGGTGGGCATTTTCAACGGGTGGGAGTCCGATAGCGGGTACGGAATGAGAGCCATTGGTTATTCCCCTTTCGAGATATTGAAACAACTTACTACTCACATCAGCACCAATATTTTCCTGGGCTTCTTCAGTGCTTCCTCCAATATGCGGGGTAAGCAACACATTGGGCAATCCTTGTAGCGGACACTCAAAAGCATCGCCATTTTTTTCGGGTTCTTCTGGAAACACATCTATGGCAGCTCCCGAGATTGCTTCCTGCGCCAGTGCAATTGCCAAAGCATCCAGGTCTACCACTTCTCCCCTTGCATAATTGATGAGAATAGCCCCGTGCTTGGCAAATTTTAGCACACTGCGGTTAATCATATTTTTGGTAAGGGCTGTTTCGGGTACATGCAGGGAAATGATATCTGCATTTGCCATTAAATCTTTCAGGTTGCGAGCAGGAACGGCATTGCCTAGAGGCAAACGGGTTTCGATATCGTAATACCGAACTTTCATTCCCAGCGACTCGGCCAATACGCTAACCTGAGAACCAATATTTCCATATCCGATAATTCCCATGGTTTTACCCCTTAATTCAAAACTTCCTTTAGCCTCTTTTTTCCAGATTCCTTCGTGGGCAGCTTTGTTTTTATCGAGAATTCGTCGGATCAATACAATGGATGCACCTATTACCAACTCTGCTACACTGCGGGTATTACTGTAGGGGGCATTAAATACTACTACCCCAGCATCCGTTGCGGCTGCCAGATCTACCTGATTCACACCTATACAAAAACATCCGATAGCCTGCAATTTAGGGGCAGCTGCCAATACCTTTTTAGTAATGGTAGTTTTTGAGCGAATACCCAGTAAATGCACATCTTTCAATTCTTTAATCAACTGCTCCTCACTTAATGCACCGGCGATTTTGCGCACATTCACATAGCCATTTTGCTTAAAATGTTGAATGGCTTTATCACTGATATTTTCTAAAAATAATATCTGGATGCGTTCCTTAGGATAACTAGTGGGGGATTGCTTCGTCATGCATACAAAACTACTTGTTAATTCTAAATCAATTATCATCTAATTATCCACCCATCGCATCTTAACATCCGTTCCGCGTATCTTTGCAAATTATTTATATCGCAAGCAAATGTGCCGTACTATGTGGATTGCTATCTATACCTCATTATTGTTGGCCTGCAATTCGGGATCCGACACTACCGGCAATGAATTGAATCCAACCATTAGTGCCGACAAAAGCAAAGGGCCATTAAGCGAAACAGAAAAGGAAAGCTACCGAAAAGAACTAGAACCCATGTATCAGTCTATGCTGATTAAAACCGGATTCAGCGGTGGTATATTGGTTGCCAAAAACGGCGAAATCATTTTTGAAGATTATCAGGGATTTTATAATCGATCTACCCACCAGCCTGTAGATTCACAATCTTCTTTTCACCTGGCTTCCATTTCAAAAACATTTACGGCAACCGTAATTTTACGATTATACGAGCAAGGAAAACTAAATCTGCAAGATCCTGTTGAAACCTATTTACCCGGATTTCCCTATTCCGGTATCAGCCTGATGATGTTACTCAATCACCGAAGCGGCTTGCCCAAGTACGAATATTTTATGAACGAAACCATTAGCCGGGTAGTGCGGGTAAAGAATAAACGCGGCAAGTGGATTAATAAAAAATCCTACTATAAAGATCCGAATAGTTTTAAAGGCATTGCCACTAATCGAGACATGCTAGATTATATGATTCGATATCGTTCTAAGCCAGTTGCTGCTCCCAATCACCGCTTTCAATATTGTAATACCAATTATGCACTGCTGGCAATGGTGATTGAAAAAGTAACCGGAAAACGATATCCCGACTATTTGAAGGATAGTCTGTTTACCCCCCTGGGAATGAAAAATAGTTTTGTATTCAGCATCCAGGATACGGCTTCTTATGTGCCATCTTATAACTATAATTATGCCCCCTTTCCACTGGAATCGATGGATGCGGTGTATGGAGATAAAAATGTGTATAGTACGGTGAGGGACTTACTCAAATGGAATGAAGCACTTCAAAATGGAAGTTTTGTAAGTGTTAGTACGCTCGAAAACCTGGCTTACCAACCCTATAGCCAGGAAACCCAGGGGCAGAAAAACTATGGCTTGGGTTGGCATTTGTATTTCCCCACTTCAGAACCGCCCGTTGTATACCACAATGGCTGGTGGCATGGGAATAATACGGTGTTCAAAAGATTAATTACCGACCATGCGGTGGTAATCATATTGGGCAATCGGTTTAACCGGAATATCTGGGCAGCCGGCAGAATGAGCTCCGTTTTTACTGGCCGGGCCGATACCACCCAATTGGAACAATAAAGCAATTTTCCGCAGGTTTTCCCCAAACCGCTATTAAAAAGGGTTTTTTAACCAATTCCCTTATTTTTGCAGTCCTTTAAATTAACGATTATACCTATTTCTTTATGATTCAGAACTTACTGTATGCAGTGCCCGCTATGGGAATTATAGGCCTTTTGTATACCCTAATTAAGTTTAATTGGGTTTCTCGTCAAGACGCCGGAAATGATCGGATGAAAGAAATCAGTCAGTACATAGCTGAAGGTGCCATGGCTTTTCTAAAAGCAGAGTATAAGATACTGGGCTATTTTGTAGTAATTGTAGCCCTTTTATTGGGCGTAATGGGATACACGGATAAAAACAGCCATTGGAGTATCTCGCTGGCCTTTATTTTAGGTGCATTCTTTAGTGCCCTGGCCGGATTTATCGGCATGAAGATTGCCACCCGTGCCAATGTGCGCACAGCACAGGCCGCCAGAACCAGTTTAAGCAAGGCCCTGCAAGTTTCCTTTACCGGAGGATCGGTAATGGGTATGGGTGTTGCGGGATTAGCCGTTTTAGGATTGGGTGGATTGTTTATTATATTACGTCAATTACTCGCTCCTGGTGCTGCGGTAGATAGTGAGGAAATGAAAAGAGCTATAGAAGTTTTAACCGGATTTTCATTGGGTGCAGAAAGTATTGCTTTGTTTGCCCGTGTGGGTGGTGGTATCTATACAAAAGCAGCCGATGTGGGTGCCGACTTAGTAGGTAAAGTAGAAGCCGGCATTCCGGAAGATGATCCCCGCAACCCGGCCACCATTGCCGATAATGTGGGCGATAACGTGGGCGATGTAGCCGGAATGGGTGCAGATTTATTCGGAAGCTATGTGGCGACCGTTTTAGCTACCATGGTGTTGGGTAGAGAAGTAACGGGAGCCAATCACCTGCCACTGGCCGATAATTTTGGCGGTCTCTCCCCTATCTTATTACCTATGCTGATTGCTGGGGTGGGTATTCTATTTTCTATCATCGCTACTTTCTTTGTACGCATTTCGGATGCTGCTGGTATTGGTACTGCCGGCGTTCAGAAAGCGCTGAATATGGGTAACTGGGGTTCGATTGTTTTAACCGCCATTGCCTGTTATTTTCTAGTACAATTTTTATTACCCGATACCATGCTGCTGCGCGGTTTTACTTTTACCACAGGTAAAGTATTCGGTGCGATTTTGGTGGGACTAGCAGTAGGTACTTTAATGAGCATGATTACCGAATACTATACAGCCATGGGTAAGCGCCCGGTAAACAGTATTATTAAGCAATCTTCCACCGGGCATGCCACCAATATTATTGGAGGTTTGGCAGTTGGAATGGAATCTACCTTTTTACCGATCCTTGTTTTAGCAGGCGGTATTTATGGATCTTATTATTGCGCAGGATTATACGGAGTTGCCATTGCAGCTGCCGGTATGATGGCAACCACTGCTATGCAACTGGCAATCGATGCATTTGGGCCGATTGCAGACAATGCGGGTGGTATTGCAGAAATGAGTGAATTACCCAAAGAAGTTCGTGAGAAAACAGATATCCTCGACGCCGTGGGTAATACCACTGCCGCTACCGGAAAAGGTTTCGCTATTGCTTCCGCTGCCCTTACAGCCCTGGCTTTATTTGCAGCTTTTGTAGGTATTGCCGGTATTCAGGGGATTGATATTTACCATGCTGATGTATTAGCCGGATTATTTGTTGGAGGCATGATTCCTTACATATTCTCTTCATTGGCCATCCGCGCAGTAGGTGAAGCCGCTATGGCTATGGTGGAAGAAGTTCGTCGCCAGTTCCGCACTATTCCGGGTATTATGGAAGGAACCGGCAAACCAGAATATGATAAATGTGTTGCCATTTCTACCGAAGCCTCTCTTAAAAAAATGATGCTGCCCGGTGCCATCGCAATTATTAGTCCGCTGATTATTGGTTTTGTGTTTGGTGCAGAAGTACTAGGTGGTTTCTTAGCGGGTGCTACCGTAAGTGGTGTGTTGATGGGTATGTTCCAAAATAATGCCGGTGGAGCCTGGGATAACGCCAAGAAATCCTTTGAAACCGGTGTTGAAATTAATGGAGAGATTTTCTACAAAAAATCAGAACCCCATAAAGCTTCCGTAACTGGAGACACCGTGGGTGATCCTTTTAAAGATACTTCTGGTCCTTCTATGAACATCCTCATCAAACTGATGTCGATCGTTTCTCTGGTGATAGCCCCTACCCTGGCACATTTACATCCTGCCAAAATGGGTACTGGAGAAAAAATAGAGCAGCGGATAGAAATGATTATAAATGATAGTTCTGCTGTTGTTTCCAAAGATTCTCTTGCCCCGGTGCAAATGAAAGTAAAAATAGATGCCCCCAACAATCAATCTAAATTATTGATGGAGGCGTTGACCAAAGACGGATTTACAAAAGACGGTCAGGTAGAAATTGGTTTCGAAAATGGAGTGCTTACCATCAATGGAAAAACCATGGATGCTGCAACTACCGCCAAATACAGTGCCCTTTTACCAAAAGAGCAAGTTACTAAATTCATGTTTAAAGTAAAATAACCGCGTAGCCACGCAATCAGAAAAGCCCGAAACCACCCAACTGTTTCGGGCTTTTTTATGCCCTGAATGGCTTTAACAAAAAATATATATCCAGTATGAAAAAGGCTTTGTAAATTGCTTACGAACAAAATCGTATATATGGTACACTCTTCTCTTCATAAGCCTACGGAAAGTGAATTATCGATATTAAAAATCTTATGGGAGAAGGAACAGGCCAGCGTGCGGGAAGTGCATGAAGCCTTGAGTGAGCATAAAATTTCGGGGTACACCACTACCTTGAAATTGATGCAGATTATGTTTGAGAAGGGCATTGTTAGCAGAGATTCCAGCAGTAAAGTGCATATCTATCGGCCTAATATCACCAAAGAAAATACACAGCAACAGCTGGTGGGTAAAATGATTACCAATTTATTTGGCGGCTCTACTTCTCAATTGGTTTTACAGGCATTGGGAAATCATCAGCCGAATGACGCAGAACTGGACGAAATTGAGGCAATGATAGCTCAATTGAAAAAAAATAAATAGACTTTGATGCACTGGCAATTGATTTTTCAATCTTTTGTTTTTGCCATGGCCGAGTGCTGCTGGATGGCTGCGCTTGTTTGGCTATTTATTCAAGCAATACGAATCTTTTTTCCTCAATCGCCTAATAGAATTTATTGGCTGGCGGCAGGTGGGGTTACCCTTATTTTTTTCAGCTGGCTTTATTTTCTATGTGTTCATCTTACTCAACCTACCCCCGTATTATCACTTCCGCTATCGGGAATAATTACATTTAATACCCTTACCATTTCTCCGGTAATCATTACATCGCTAGCCTTTTTATATTTGATGGGTTTAGGCATTGGCACAATTCGTTTCTTTTTTGCTTGGCAGCAGGTTCATAAATTAAACCAGCAATGGCAAGCGCTTCCGGCCGAATGGAACAACCTGTTTCAGACGCTTCACCAAGAACTTAGATTTACCCGAACCATACGAGCTGGTATTACATCCCATGCCACTACTCCCCTTACGTTTGGCTGGTTGCAACCCGTGGTTTTATTTCCGGTAGCAGCCATCAATCATCTGAGCATGGCCGAAGCGCGCACCATTATTATGCACGAACTCGCGCATATTCGTAGAAACGATTATTTACACGAATCTGTGTTAGGTTGGATGGAAATCATCTTGTTTTGTAATCCGTTTGCACGTGAGCTTTTAAAATTACTTAGGGAGGAAAGAGAGAAAGCCTGTGATGATGCCGTACTGGAGCGGGGTGGAGAAAAAATAGCTTACTTAACCGCACTGGGCTGGTGTGCACGCAATACACATTCAGTTCATGCAGCATTAGGCGTATCAGGTAAAGATTCGCAAATGCTCTCCAGAATGAAAAGAATAGCCAATCAACCTATTTCGGGTATCCGCTTATCACCCCTGCTATTGTTTGCTGCAATAGCAACTTTACTATCTGGACTATCCTATTCAAATAAAAATAACCCAGTAACCATCAGCCGCATTGCTGTTGCGGGTTCCCAAATAAAATTACACCAACAAACATCCATCGTTGCCAATATCGCCCATGCAACACCTTCGCAAACGCGGGATGCTCATCTAACCATTAAAACTAAAGTGCCAATCGAAATTGCTGAACACGCATTTTCCCCTCATTTAGCAGTTCAAACTATTCCAAATGCACCAAATGAAGTGATTACAGCGCCCTACTTTACTAAATCTAATGAACTGGCCATTATTTCAGTTGCAAACGATCCCAACAATTTTAAAGGGCTTATCTACACCCTGAAGCTACGCTTTCAAACTTTCACGGAAATGGAGAGAAAGCAACTGCTTTCCCTTGTATTTATGCAACTTAGTAGGGAAGAAAAACAGGAAATACTAAATAACCTCCAGTACATAAACCTTGCAGTAAGTAAACCCGCAATAGATAGGGATAGCATCCCATTAGGTTTAACTGGCACAGAAGCGGATAGCTATTTACCAGTTATCTCACCCATGCTAAGGCTAAAGTTGTTATCCCTACTTTGGGAGGAAGTAAATCGGAGTCCTTTATCAAATGCCATCCAATTATTGCAGCCGATTATACAGGATTCTTCGCGGGTAATCATTGAGCAACCTTTTGTTCCCAACCTACCCTAATAAATATTTTACCAGAGATTCCGGGGGCACCAGTCTCCGTAACGATTACCCAATAAAAATCCAATCATAATTTCGTGGGTACCCCTGCTTACGGTATTGAGCGTGGAAGTTTGTAAATCGTAGGAATAACCAATATTGATACTGCGATTGAGGTTAATTCCGGCCATAACAGCAAATCCATCCTGATACCGATACGAGGCTCCGAGCCAGCACAAATCCTGATACTGAAACTTCGCATTTACATCGAATCCCAATGGAAGGGGATTGATATATCGAATTAATGCAGAAGGCAACACACTAAAGTCGTCACCCAACTGCAAGCGATAGCCGGCGCTAAAAAATATATGGGGAATCAGTTTGCCGTTTTCGAGGTATACGGTGTTATCGGAGAAAGCAATTTGTTGGGGAATGATTTGCTGAACTGCCAACCCTACAAAGTAGTTAGCAGAGTATAACCACAATCCTGCGCTCAGATCGGGTTTAATGGTATTGATTAAACCGGAACCTGCCACAGCCGGATCGAGTTGGGTACCTCCAAAATTCAGTTTACTGGCATCCAGACTCATATTTGTGATACCTGCAGAAAAGCCTGCCGATAAAGTGGTTTTGGTGGAAAGTGGCAAATGATAAGCATAGGTTCCATACGCAGCAAAGCGGTTGAGGGGGCCGGTTCTATCGTTTAGCATGGTAAAGCCTATGCCATGATGCGGATCGGGAGCAGTATAATCTCTCCAATAGGCTTCTCCACGGGGGTTACTTCCATTCGGCCGAACAGAGGTAGCCGTAGTTCGCTCATAATCACTTTTACGCAAGGGGCCATGCATCGATATATAAGTGGTTACCGGTGCATCGGGTAATCCTACCCATTGTATGCGGTGACTGGCTTTTACATCCCAGTAATTTTCAATTCCAGCAACGGCGGGGTTGATGATATAATTATTGAGGATATACTGCGTATAGTAAGGACGTTGCTGCGCACGAGAATGCAATGCCAGCAAGGATAGCATGAGAAACCCGAAAATTTTACACTTTACCTGCATACTATCTAACAATGGTTACCGATCCTTTCATGATCTCGCGTCCATTTTTTGGGTTGATGATATAATAGTAAGTACCTACCGGCAGCGGGGTTCCTTTGAAGTTTCCGTCCCAAGGAACATTGTAACCGTTTGTCAAATATACTAGTTGTCCGTATCTATTAAAAATTTGAACGGTGGCTTCTGAATAATATTCGAGGTATTTTATGCGCCAAACATCATTTATGCCATCTCCATTGGGAGAAAAAGCATTGGGAATCTCAGGACCCTTGAGTACGCGAAGGAACACCGTATCTGAAACCGCACAACCCCCAATTCCGGTGAGGGTAAGCAAATAAGTGATATCATCAGATGCAGTGGCGAGTGGAATGGCAGCCGTATCACTGTTCAAATAAGTATCTGGGGTCCATAAATATTGTAAAGAATTACCATATACATAATCGGGTTTGAGCGGAACAGTTGCGCCGGCCAGGGTTCGGATTTCATTGGGTAAATCCAATACCGGTAATGGAAAAATGGTAATGGGCAACGATACCGTATCACTCACACAACCATCTACATTTTTTACCAAGAGCTTCACAACAGCATTGCCCGAATCATTATACACCTGTTTAGGATTTTGGAGGCTGGAAGTATATCCCTTTCCTAAATTCCAATTCCAATTTTGAATGGCACTGGAATAGCCATTGCTCAAATCAGTAAACTGTATCTGATCTTTCGAACAAAACTGCGTATCCGTTGCCGTGAAAGCTGCTATGGGCGTAGGAAAAATTTGTATCACTTTGCTAATACTATCTACACAAGTATTTCCACCCGAATAGGCTTTCATTTTAATGGTATAGCTGGTTGCACTGGGTACCGCAACCGTGGAATATGCCTTAGGGTAAGTTTGTTGAAGACCGGGCAGTAAGGTATCCGTTTGGATGGCGGGATTACCCGTAAAATCCCATTGTATGGTAAGCCGGGTTATACTTCCGAAATTAACGGTGGACTTATCCTGTAACATCAACATTCGTTCACTGCAAAAAGGTAAAGCATTTGCCAGTAAAAAATCTGCTTTGGGAGTAGTACCATTTACCGTAAAATTTTTGGTAAAAGCATTGGCACATCCCGCTGCAGAAGTTACCTGAAGACTTACTGTGTAATAGTCTGCTTTTTTATAAGTAATAGAAGGTTGCGCAGCCGTGCTGGTTAGTGGTGTGGGGCCCGGACTAACAGCAGTGCTAGCGGCATTAAAGTTCCAGAGGTAGGTGATGCCGGAAGTTCCGTCGGCTATTGTGGTAGTATCTATAAATTTTGCGTTCGCGTCATTTAAGCAGATGGCTGGAGAAATAAATCCCGGCTCGGGCAGGGGATTAACTTTAAAGGGGGTAACCGGACTAAACACTTCACTGGTGCAGCCATTGCTTAGCACTACTTGTAAGGTAGGTTTTTTGTTTCCCCAGCTAGCATAGGTGGTTTGTACGGGTGCCTGGGTTGTTCTGCTAAAAGCGCCACTGCCATCATCCAAATTCCAAATGCGGGTGCTGATGGTTCCTGAACTAGCGGTAGAAACATCCGAGAAAGTTACAACGCTGTTTACACAAGCAACAGCAGGCACTACCCAGCCGGCTATGGGGCGATTGGCTACATTAATGGTGCGCGTAAAGGGATCGGACAAACAACCGATATCTGAAATCACCTCCAACGAAGCCTGATAATTACCGGCGGCGGAGTATAGGATTCCATAATAACTGCTGTCGCTTTTACTATCCGTAGGTCCGGTTCCCTTATTCCATCTCCAGCGCGTTATTTGTCCCTGACCAATGGTTGCCGTGCTAAAAAGTTTTACCGAGTCGGAAATGCATCCGGAGTTCAGACTGTTGAATTGAGCCAGGGGTTTGCTATATACCCGAATAGGTAAAAAAACCAGCTGGGTATTACTTCCACACCCATCAGGAGTTGCTGAAGTGGTATATAAACGGATAATATCTAAATCGGAAGAGGAGTTAGGTTGATTAAATTGATAGGTGATGCCGGTGCTATAATAGCGGATGGTTTGCCCATTAATAATAATGGTACTATCGGGTGAGCCACCGGAGGGTTGGTTGATAATGGTTGACGGAGCAATTCGGGGTGCCAATGCGAAATCCCATTGTAGGGAACTGGGTAAATAGTTCAGTGGCACCGAAAAAGTAAAGGGCGTACCGGTGCAGGTAAAAGCCGAATCAATTCGGTTAAAGGGATTTTGAATGGTGGGTTTGGGCGTAAAATCTTTCACATTGGTTCCCCCATTGTATCCGTACGACTCAACATTTCCGTAACCATATACGATAGCAGAAAAACTGCTATCAGCAACCACCCGGTGAATAGGATTAGCTTGAGATGAGATAGTTAGGTTTTCTTGCAAATAGGCATAATTACTTCCGGGGATATCAATAAAAGCTGCGGTTGGGTTATTGCCATCAATCTTAACCGTTCCCTTATAGTTTTTATTAATGATTATATTAACATAATGGAATTCAACCGCTGTTTGAAGTGCAGGAACATAATCTTTATGAGCTGAAAAAAAAGTTACATCCTGCAGGGTTTGTTCTACCGGACTAAGCATCACCATTTCCGGATCAGCATAGCAATTGGCAGGGGCCCCGGTTCCACTGATACATCCAGTTTTACAAGTTTGAGAAGTTATAAACTGTGCAACTGAAATGGGTTCGTCGGAAGTAATAATTAGGGGATTGGCAGAATTGAAAAAATAAAATTTTCCAGTACTATTGTAGTTGGCAGGACCTAAAGTGATTGTATTTCCATTCTCTTGTATGGTAATTTTTGCCGAGGTAGATTTGGGTATAATTCGGAAAATATCATAATTACGATTGTAGAAGGGAGCCGTAACAAATGTTTTTCCCCAAGATTTGGTAGGAAAAAGTTGCTGAAACAGGTTATCTCCCCCACTGGCTCCAATGCAATCGAAAGCACTCCAGGTGGAAGCAGAAAAAACGGCTATCGGCTTACATCCCGACGAACCTGCAGCTGGCGATGAACTTATCTTTGTTCCTGTTAAATCACCCAAATTGGCGCTCTGAAACTGATAGCAGTCACCGGGATTAGGCATATTAATTACAATGGGTTGACCTGCCAATTCCCCATTTCTTCCATTAGCAGTGGGGACGAGGGTCAATTGAGTATTCGGCTGTGTGGCAACCACTGTAATTTCCCCAACGCCTCCCAACGTTCCATTTGAACTGGACCCTTGGGTAACTATTGAGGGCATGGAGGGAGCTATGTACTCATTTCCCAAAACTTGAGTAGGCAGTGCCAGGGTAGCTGCACTTCTGGCCGATTTGATAATATGCGCATATACTACCAAGGGATCATTTGAGGCTATCCGAATGGCTGATTTTGGGTTTATTCCGTTCGATTGTGATTGATAAACTGCAGTATTTGATCCAAAATACTGGGGACTGGCTCCGGTTATAGTTCCGCTTCCTGTTGAGTTTAGGAAAATCCGGGTAACTACATTGGCTTGAACATTAAAAGTGATAGGTGCACCACCTGCCAGTTCCAGGGTACCGGTAGTATTTACGGAAGCAGTAATGTACAAACCCATCACTGAGGTAGTACCATCAATATGGGCGGGATAGGTTAGCCAAAATTCCTTTCCCCGGTTAGAGAATTCCTGACTGCTGAGTGGATTAGCCACCAGCAATAACCCCATTCCCCAGCAAAGCAACCGCAACCATTTCATACCGGGGAAAATTTGATTATCAATGTTTTACAAATATTACAGCAATTCATCCTAAAATTACGCCAACCACCTATCATCTGCATCATGTATAGAGCATTAAATATACTCATCCGTTGTCTTTTAATAAAGCTTTAGCATTAGGTCCGCAGCAAAAAAGCAGGTCTAAAACACTCATCCCCGGTAAAAATTCATTCCGATCTTCAAAAACCTGTTGGTAAATAGGTGGGGTTGGGTTGGTTAGGGATTCCCGGGTTTGGAAGATTCCCCGTCCTTCCTCCACCCCCAATTCGGGAGTTGGCTGGTACGAATCAGTTCGTTGAATAAGGGTATCCGGAAAAAGCCAATCCCTGATTTTCCATAAGAGCAATTCGTTCAAGTCGATCAAATTTTCGGGACGAGATTCCAATATTTCATATAAAGGATAACTGTAATATTCGTACCAAGGAGCGCGGCGGTAACACGACTCGATGGTACGGATATGTTGGCTAACCCAGTTATCCCGATAAGCGATTTTTAGGGAATGGATGGGGGCATGCTGGTCGCGCCCTTGGAGGATGGGAACGGTTAATAAGTGTGCTCCGCCAGTCCCGGCTATATAGGTGCGATTGCGAAAACCACCCTTTTGCCAGTTTTCGTATTGCTCTATTTTAATATACGAATATTTACTTACATTTTTAATCCAATTGATACTTCCAAAGTATTGTATATCAGTTAGTAAAGTAATATTTTTATTCAAATCAATCATTGTTGCAAAAAAGTAGCTTTTGGGGGTGTTTTTTAGCTATTAATAACTATATATTTAATTGAACTAATTATTTCAATTATATGATTATCAATATTTTATTATAATTTATTCAAACTAAATTATTTAGACAACATTTTTTGTAAAAAAATTAAGCCTTTCACTAAAGATATTAGCAGCAGGAATGGCTATCTTTAAGGATAAATTATTCACATGGTGCCCTTTACTCGCTCTTTCCGGTTCTTTGGTTTCCTGCTCTTAACCCTGTTAATCAGCACCCTCCTAGCCTGCCATGGACCCCGCGAATTTGAGTTTAGGCAGATCGAGGAAATGAAAATTGAAAAGGCCAGTTTTGGAAAATCCGTGCTCGCACTCCGCATTCATTATTACAATCCCAACCCTTTTCGAGTTTCCCTAAAAAGTATCAAAGCTGATGTTTCGCTGGAGAATAAGTTCCTGGGAACTCTGGTAATGGATACCCTGATTATGGTACCCGCAAGTGCCGATTTTCGGATTCCAGCCCGGTTGGAGGTGGATATGAAAACCATCTATTCCAGCGGACTATCCGTTCTGCTAAACCGGGATATGCTTGTTTCCGTAAACGGAGTTGCCCGGGTTGGTAAATCTGGCATCTTTACCAACGTTCCTTTTACCTATGCTGCCAAACAAAAACTCGACTTAACTGGATTTTAATAGTAGGGCTGCACATGACAAGGGGGTGCCCCTTTTTTCTGACCGCCCCCATCAACTGCCCGCTTACAAATGGGGGGCAGCAACTTATACGAATCTTCCGTGGCCAGCGAAGAATCCGCATCAAAGCCGGCATTATTGATGGCTACCCGGATGTCCTCTGCCGAAGTTCGGTCGGGCCAAAATTGCACCTTAATCTCCCCCTGTAAGAGCTGGATCTTCCACTGAATCATGCCACTTTCCATATTGGCCTTGTTCACTACCGTCAGGTGCTTCTCTAACCTTTCCTTACACTCCCAGCAGCGCAGATTGGGCGATTTAATGGTTACCCACTCCGATTTAGGCTGTTGGGCAGCTGCTTTCCCAAGAGAAAAAATCATTACCAATAGAACCCAACCCAATTTATTTATCATAGTATCTATAATTTACACATTCCATTGAGCCGGATTCTCCCTCCATTGCTGCAAAGTTGCCAGCTGGTCTGGCGCTACTTGTCCGCTCTCTACAGCCGTTTCAATAAGCGTGCCATACTGTGTTAGCGAACGAAGCGGAACCCCCGCCTTATCAAATGCCTCCTGCGCCTGCGGAAACCCATAATTAAAAATAGAAACCATCCCCACCACTTCTAATCCAGCCTGCCGAAGCACGTCTACCACCTGCAGACTGCTTTTTCCGGTTGAAATCAGATCCTCAATCACCAAGACTGGCTGTCCGGGCTCGTAATACCCCTCAATTTGATTCCCTAATCCATGCTCCTTGGGCTTAGGACGTACATACATAAAAGGCAGTTTCAACTGATCGGCAGCCATGGCACCCCAGGGAATACCGGCCGTGGCCACCCCTGCCAATACTGCCGCCTGTGGAAAATGCTCAAACACCAAATTGCAGAGCTCACTTTTTATAAAATCGCGCACATAGGGGAACGACAAAATGCGTCGATTATCACAATAAATCGGACTCTTCCAGCCACTGGCCCAGGTATACGGGGCTGTGGGACTTAACTTTACGGCAGCAACCTGTAAAAGTTTTTCTGCTACGGCTTTTTCGTTGGTCATACAGCGAAATTAAGCGCATTTTATGGGCTGATTATTAGAATATGGAAAATTGTATTCACATTTGAGCTATGAATAATCAACAATTAATAGAGGCGGCAGGTGGACTGGTGTTAAATGAACGAGGTAATTTACTGATGATCTTCCGCAGAGGTAAATGGGACTTACCCAAGGGGAAGCGGGATGTAGGAGAAAGCATTGAAACTTGTGCAGTGCGAGAAGTGGAGGAAGAGACCGGGTTAGTGGGGGTACAATTGATGAAGCCGGTGGGGGAAACCAACCATAGCTATTTGGATCCCTTTACCAACCTACCCACTCTAAAAACCACCTATTGGTTTATGATGTATGCTTCCTCATTGCAGCCAATGAGTCCGCAAACCTCAGAAGACATTACTGAAATCCGCTGGGTATCGGATGCTGAGATGCTGGCGTTGTTAGAGGATAGTTATTCTACCATTCGGGAGATTATAGCAAAAGCGGGATTGTTGGTAGGCTAATGAAAATACCGGCACTGTATATTATACTCCTTTAGTCGTTGTAGATGGAACAAAGGGAGAATTTTGAAAAGGCAACATGAATGCGGGAAACGCATATTTCCCATCATATGGCAAAGTTGAATCATTAACTGTCCAGCTGATTAATTCAATAAATGAAAAAGCAAAAGGAGCTTCCACGGATAAAGACAAGATTGAGTTGTCTTTTGCAGCCCACTTCAATCTGGTCTCCATACACCCTTTTTATGATGGAAATTGGAGAACTAGTCGACTTTTAATGATTTACTTTCAGAAGAAATTTGATCTACCAATGGCTATTGTTTTTAAGGAAGATAAAAATGAATATTTTACGGCGCTCCAGGACGCAAGAAAACTTAATCAGATATCACCTTTTTATGCATTTATGTATGCACAGTATTATAAGTTTCTTAAGATTGTGCTTGTAAAAAGATAAGCCAGAACAAAGGAAAAACAAAGGGTCTATGTTTCCTTTTTAAATCCATTAACTGATGTGAAAGTTAGAAGTAGTTCTAACGTAGCTACTTAAAGAGCGACGGTCACAATATTGGCAGAGAAAATTTCAAGCAACCATCCGGATTCAAGCCATTTCTCTCCTTTTTCTAACTAAATATCGTACTTGTTATATCGAAAAATCCGCCAAACTGGAAAATGCTATGTCTGTAAATCAATCAGTTATGAAAATCAAACTGCGACATTACACATATTTTTTTGTGGATTCTGTTAAAAATGATTGAAAGAACAAAAAATACACCTAAATTCAAAAAGAAATTTATTCACCAAAATTAATTAAGAAATCCGGGGCTTAACTCCCTATTTAAATCCAAGTCAATGGGCCCGAATAAAAAATTGGAGGTTTTTAGTGAAGAAGGCTTATCTAAACTTAAAAAGTTATACCTATTATTCGATAAATAACAAACACACTTTTTTTGAACTTACAAATAAAAGAAATGAAAAAGATATTATTTTCTTTTTTGATATCAATTACCTTTTTTTCAACTGAAATTAGTGCTCAAAATGTTGTAGAAGATTCGGTGTTTGTTTACTTTTTTAAAAATGTAGTGATTGGAAAAATGATTCCTACTGGGTATCAGAATATAGTTGCAATTCCAAATTATGCAAGTCCTCCTAATTCATATCATAAGGATTATTTTACTATTGCAGAAAAATATTATCCAAAAATTACAAGAGATTCTCTTATAAAGATAATTGATCAAGGCAAAGTTATAGATCAGGATCCTAAAATCGAGGGATATAATATAAAGGTCTTAAATGATATAGGAGATAAATACGACGTTTATAAAAATTCCCATACTAGACCATATACAATTCATGTTTTTATCAGTCCTACTCTTTTTTCTCCAGATGGGAACACATGTATTCTATTTGCTTATATCCCAGAGGAACATGGCTTTACAGTAGAAATAAGTAAGAATGCAGCCGGTAAATGGGGTTCAGATAAAGTAACAGTTCATTGGATTGAATAAATTCGAAAGTAATTTATATAATTATAAAATAACAGAATCAGTAATAATTATTTGAAAAAACATTTATATGAAAAACAATCTTTTTAAAACACTCTTAGGTACTTCGTTTATTTTTCTTGTTTTTATTTTTTATTCATGTGGGAAAAATTATGTGGTAGAGCCTACTGTTAATTCAGGCTTCCTTCTTGAAGCCAAATCATATATCACGTCACTTTCAAATAGTGAAAAATCGCTTCTTAATTTACCTTTCAGTCAATTATCAGAGAATTCCGTTCTAAGAAAATTTGCTCGAATTAGTAAATTGGAAGGCTCTGCTAAATGGGAAAAGGCCAAGGACTATTATCGCAACGGAACAAATTATAGTATAATTCCTGTGGATGAACACTTATATCACCCGAACAGTTCTGCTATTGAATCCAGTCGTTATTTACTATTTTCAAAAAAAGATGGACATAAAATCCAAATGAATATTATTGAAATCTATAGCAATGAAAATACTTCTTTGGGAACGAATGTAGAAACCACAGTCAGAACTTCTGCAGAAAATAGGCTGTTTAATGAACAAAAGAATATACCTGGTTTATCAGCATCTGTTATTTTTTATAATTGTTATTATTTTAACATAGGTAGCTATTCTTTTAACAATGGTTCTTTGGAAAATGTAAATATTGTTTGCAAAAACACATACAAAAAACTAAGCACAAATGGGGGAAGTAAAACATTTTCGGGAAATGTTATTTCACCAAATAATAATGGTCCGATTGCATCATTAAAAGGTGGTCAAGGAAATTGTCAAACCTACTATTTAGTAATGTACTCCTTTGATAAATCAACCGGAGAAATCTTGAGTACTAAAATATTGGGAACTGTGACCGAGTGCAATGATGAAAACCCAAATGGCGATCCGGCTAGTTCATCAGATGATAAAGCTGCTTCAAATTCCAAATCAAAAAGTATAGAAAATAAACTTACCAATCCTTGCTTGTCAAATCTGCTAAATCAAAAATCAAGTTTACTAAGTGATTATATTTCTTATGCTACTCATGATTTTGAAAATTCTACAAAACCAATGTCGTTCACTTATTATGAAGATTTGGGCTTAGGTGCAAACGTTAACGCTCAGTTGACTGGTCGAGATTCTTCTGATATTAATGGAAATTCTGATCACTTTTATATTGGCGTAAATCAGAAGAAAGTACAAAATTATTCTCAAGAGTATCTTTTTAGAACATATCTGCATGAAGCAATACATGGTGTTCTTTTAAGCAAAGGTACAGAGTGGAATGGCATAATACATCATAATGAAATGGCATATCAATATCGTAATCTATTTTCCGAAGCCATTCATGAAGCCTTTCCATCGATAAGTAAAAAAGATGCAGATGCACTAGCGTGGGAGGGGCTATTCTTATCAGAGGCTTATATAGCGTTGGATAAAGATGAAAAAGATGAAATTGATGTTATTCTTAATCAGTATAGAAATCCTAGAGATATTGATGGAAAGGGGGCACATTGTTAAATTCATATAAGAAAATCCGTTGATAAAATCTTTAGATTTACTTTTTGCACAAACTGAACTACTTAAAACAAAGTTCAGCAAGTGAGTAATCAGTATCAATATTTATTTAGAATTAGGCGTTATTCCATATTATGTAAAAAATGATACAAGTAGATTCTACTTTCCATTTTCCTTAGAAGCCGCCTCCGCTTATGTGTATTTTCATATTAATATGATGAGGTCAAAATATTATTATATAAAGATTTCAGCTCCCCTTAAAAAATAAATAGTTGGGTAAAAAAGATACCAACCAATTTACAAAGATTTTGCCACCAGATCGGGTAAAAACGGAGAAGCATCTCCCCCATTGCGAATAATATCGCGCACAATGGTAGAAGCTACGGATGTGTATTTAGGTTCTCCGGTAAGAAAGATGGTCTCTATTTCTTTGTCGAGGGTACGATTGGCATCGGCAATTGTTTTTTCGTATTCGAAATCGCTCACATAGCGAATACCCCGTAAAATAAAATTGGCGTGAATGGTTTTACAGAAGTTAACGGTTAACCCCTCATACACCACACTTTCTACGCGGGGTTCATTGGCATAAATATCGGCTACCCATTTCATTCTTTGTTCGGCAGTAAACATGGGGCTTTTAGAAGTGTTGATACCAATACCCACAAAAATCTTATCGAATAAGGGAAGAGCCCGGTTGATAATATCTACATGCCCCAGAGTAATGGGGTCGAATGTTCCGGGGAACAGGCAGATTCTTTGCATAACCGGTTGGTTGGTTTACCTAACGAAATAAAGCAATTTTTGGGAGAATACTGGATTTATCATCCTTCCACTTCCCTGCCAGCTAACAGGTACAAAGCGGCCATTCGAACGGCTACCCCATTTTCTACCTGTTGCAGAATAATGGAATGTGGTCCGTCTGCCACATCACTATCCAATTCCACTCCCCGGTTAATAGGGCCTGGATGCATAATCACAATTTCCTTATCCAGCTGTTGCAGGGTAGATTGTTTGATACCGTAAGCCAGATTATATTCTCGAAGCGAAGAAAACAGGGGTTGATTCTGCCGCTCTAACTGAATGCGTAACACGTTGGCCACATCGCACCATTTGAGGGCGCGGAGTAAATTATATTCCACACGCACATCCAGGGCTTCGGCCAGGTAAGGGGGGATTAGTGTTGGGGGACCAACCACGGTAACCTCGGCTCCCATCTTGCGCAGCAGGTACATATTGCTAAGGGCTACCCGGCTGTGCATAATATCTCCGATGATGGCCACTTTTAATCCTTCCAGTTTGCCGAACTTTTCCTGCATAGAAAAGGCATCCAGCAGGGCTTGTGTAGGATGTTCATTAATGCCATCGCCGGCGTTGATAATGGCGGCGGGAATATGTTGCGCCAAAAAATGGGGGGCACCAGAAGCACTGTGGCGCATCACCACCATATCCACCTTCATGCTAAGAATATTGTTCACCGTATCCAGGAGGGTTTCGCCTTTGGCTGCAGAAGATGCCGAAGCAGTAAAGTTCAGTACATCGGCCGATAATCGCTTTTCGGCCAGTTCGAATGAAATACGGGTGCGGGTAGAATTTTCGTAAAACAGGTTTACAATGGTAATATCCCTAAGAGAAGGTACTTTTTTAACCGGACGCTGTAAAACCTCTTTAAACTGAGCTGCTGTAGATAAAATTAATTGAATGTCGCCGGGGGTGAGGTGTTTAATTCCAAGAAGATGTTTGGCAGACAGTTTCATTAAAAAGCAAAGTTACAATATTTTAATTATCCAGCAGTATCACTTCATCATTCCCTTCATTTTCGGTCCACGCAACTTTTACCCGCTGAGAAACGATGGTATCAATCACTTTTCCCGTGTAATCTGGCTGAATAGGCAGTTCTCGGCTAAATCGGCGATCTACCAATACGCACAACGACACTTCTGCGGGGCGACCAAAATCGAGCAAAGCATCCAATGCCGCCCGAATGGTACGACCGGTATACAATACATCATCCACCAAAATCACTTTTTTATTTTCTATACCAAAAGGAATATTCGTTGTGTTGGCGATATGCAAACTCTTGCGCACATCATCGCGGTAAAAAGTGATATCGAGTTGTCCGTACGTTACCCCCTGCCCTGTTAATTGCCGCAACACTTCTACAATTCGGTTGCTGAAAAAAATTCCGCGGGGTTGGAGACCAATGATTACAGTATTTTCCAGCCCGGGATGATTTTCGAGCACCTGGTGGGCCAACCGTTTACAGGTAAGCGATACTTGCTGGGCGGTTAAGATGGTTTTCAACTGAAAATTTTGATAAAAATAGTTGGTTTCGTGCAAACTAACACCATCCCTACCCGATTTCCACAATTGATTGGGCAGATCTGAACCGGGAACGGAAGAATCCGAGTAATTTGCAGGCGCATGTTTACCCTGTCTGAAATATCCCTGCTGCAATTTAGAAATTATAACCAGGCTGCCTTTCATTTTACTGAAAACGTGGTAGGCATTTGTGGATTAAACGGAAGCGGTAAAACCAATTTACTGGATGCCATTTATTACCTCAGCTTTTCCCGCAGCTATCATAGTCGAACCGATGCTCAAAATGTAGCACATGGCAAAGAAGGGTTTCGGATAGATGGGGTTTACCGCCTGATGAACAACGAAGAGCGGGTTACCTGCATTGTTCGGGAAACCCTGAAGAAAGAAAGAATTGTGAATGGAGAACTCTGCAAAAAACTATCCTCCCAAATAGGGAAACTCCCCGTGGTAATGATTGCCCCCGATGATATCTCTCTAATTACCGGTGGAGGCGAAGAAAGACGCAAATGGCTGGATACTTTGTTGAGTCAGCTAGACGCAAATTATCTGCAATCATTAATCGCCTACCAGCGAACACTCACCCAGCGCAATAGTTTGCTGAAGCAGTTGCAAGAAACTGGGCTTACCGATGCTACCCTTTTGCAGGTGTTGAATGAACAATTGTGTACCCATGGTAACCAAATCTTTGCTACCCGACAAGCTTTTTTAGCCGATTTTTTACCCCGTATTAGCAATATCTATTTTCAAATTGCCAACCGGGAAGATCGATTGCAAATTCGGTATGAAAGTCATTTATTGCAGCATTCGTTTGCCAACCTATTGGTGGAAACACAAAACAAAGATATCCTGCTTGCCAGAACCACCCGTGGCCCACACCGCGATGATTTGATTTTAAATATGGGCAAGGAACTATTTAAACAAGAGGCATCGCAGGGACAAAGAAAAAGTTTGTTATTCGCCCTAAAACTGGCTGAATGGGAAGTGTTGGAAGAAAACAAGGGCTTCCCTCCTATTTTGTTATTGGATGATTTATTCGAAAAATTAGATAGTGAGCGCATGAATCAATTATTGCATCGGGTATGCATTGAAGGGCGATCTCAGGTTTTTATTACAGATACCCATGCGGATAGATTGGAAGCTCAATTGCAACAACTGGGGGTTCGGTATCAATTATTATCTATTTAAACAACCCCTGATTGGGCGCTGTTTGCTAAGTTTTAAATCCCTACTTTTGACGCATGGCCACCCTGCATATCAGTGAAGTAATTCGCCAGTTTTTAGCGAAAAGTCGTTTGCGCGATGGCGTGCAGGCTGCCCGCATTGAAGAGATTTGGGAAAACATCATGGGAAAAACCATCGCACAATACACTACCCGGATACAGATTATACATCACAAATTATTTATCGAAACCCATGTGGGCCCATTAAAGCAGGAGTTGATGTACCAAAAACCCCAGATCATTAGCCGAGTAAATGAGGCTTTTGGGGAAGAAGTAGTGAAGGAAGTGATTATTCAATAAATTGATTCATCCCCGATTTTATCAGGCTTTCGCTCAATAAATTCCCCTAATTCAAGGAATACATAAATAATATTTTTTATTTATGTATCCAATTTTTTATTCATTTTATTTGGAAATATTAAACAAAGTCAGTTATTTTTAACATTCAAAACCCCAAAAACCAACTTATTATGGACATTGTACCCATGTTAATTCAACTGGCTTCCGGCGCTGTAGGAGGCAATCTGGCAGGAAAATTAATGCCAAAATCATCATTAGGAAACGTAGGTAATTCTATTGCCGGCATTCTGGGCGGTGGCCTGGGTGGTCAGCTTTTAAGTATGCTGGGCATGGGCGGTGCTGCCGGAGCTTCTATGGATATTAGCAGCATTATTCAAAACCTCGCCGGTGGCGGTGTGGGTGGTGGTGCGCTGATGGCCATTATTGGCGTAGTAAAAGGAATGATGAAAAAATAATTCCTATAGAATCTGGCTTGCCATAAATACGATGCTAGATTTTGCGGTTGTGTTAAGTGAACTTAGTTTACAAAACACAACCGCTTTTTTATACGTATTTTTTTACGGTAATTTTCCAATCAGGGTTGATGCAGCCGTATAAGGGTATTTTCCTTGTATGTTGGCACCCTGCATCAAGAAGAAAGTGGGCTGAACGCGGGCAGCTGTTTTTATTACAGTGGCATCACATATCAAAACAGCTTCTCCGGGAAATAATTGCTGGGCAGTAGTGGCATCGGCAGTTACCAACCAAAGCGCCAATCCTTTTTGTTGTGCGGCAGCTTTTACCAATTCAAAGGAAGCTTTCCAATCATTCACCCGATCGAAATTAAGTGCCAATACCAGCAAATAGTGGCTATTACTGTTTAATAAAGCGGCGGTAGTATCAGTTCCCGAAAGGGTTTGTAATGAAAAATCTAGAATAGCCGCCTGCAAACCATTGCCCTTTTTCACGAGTCGGTCTTTCCGGTCAACATAGGTATATGTTGAATCGAAATCTTCGGGAAAATGATCGGCATCAAAGCTTATTTTATTTCCATTTTTCAAATAAGTAAATTCAATCGAAAAGCTGTCGGGAATAGCTCCGGCAGGCGTTTTCATTTTTTCGAGCAGATTATTTCCCTGCTTATAGGGAAGGCAATCTACAAAGGGTGCGTTTTTTAAAACATATCCCTGAGCCCCCGCCGTGGCAAGCACTACTGCCAGTAATATAGTAAGGGAAACGCGGGTAGAAAACAGTGGGGTAATACTTTTTAAGGAGAATCGAATTAAGATGATTAAAGCCCAGAGCAACAAATCCTTCATAAAAGATTGTGCGGGCGTAAGTGGCAGACAATCACCAAAGCAACCACAGGTTTTTATCTTACCCGAAAACAAGGCATAGCCGGTAAGAAAGGTGAAGAAAATAATCAGCAATAATAATAATCCGGAGAACCATTTCATCTGCCAGCCAATTATGAGCGCAACTCCAGCGAGCACTTCAAAAACATTCATCAGCAAAGAGAGTGACAAAGTATATGGATTCATAAAATGCATGCCCCACACTTCAAAAAACTCCTGCATCTTGTAGCTGAGACCTAAGGGGTCATTGGCTTTGATTAATCCGGAAAAAATAAACAGTAGTCCTACGAACCATCTGATTAGCGTGATAAATGTTTTCATACAGTTGCATGTTTTCCTTCTGCCATTAGTATTAGGGCAAAAACGGCATAGTTAATAATATCAACGTAGTTGGCATCAATGCCTTCGCTTATCAGGGTCTTCCCATCATTCAACAAAATCTGTTTGATGCGCATCAGTTTCATCAGAATCAAATCGGCAAAACTTTGTTGGCTCATTTCCCGCCAGGCTTCTCCATAGTCGTGGTTTTTGTTTTGCATGGTATCTTTTGCCAGCTGAATCTGTTGGGTATATAAATTTTCAACCGTTTCTACGGGCACATCTTCTACCTGGGGATTTCCGAGGTGCAACTGCATCAGGCCAATAACGGCATAGTTAATAATCCCTTTGAATTCGGAAGGAATATCATCCCCTACTTTCTGCGTTTGCAAATCTTGAATGGTTCTGATGCGCAGGGCTTTGATAAAAATCTGGTCTACTACCGAAATGGTGCGTAATACCCGCCAGGCAGTTCCGTAGTCCTTGGTTTTTCGGATAAAAATTTCACGGCATTCATGAATTGCCTGGTCATATTGGAGGTTGGTATTCGTCATTTTCAGTTTACTTTTACAGTGGCCGGCCAACAGTCCACAACAAGATGCAAGATACTAGAATACCTTTTAAGTTTTCGTTCAACCTGCGGGGAAGATTGTGCTATTTTGATCAACCCCTGGTTATGGGCATTGTAAATAGTACCCCGGATTCATTTTATGCAGGCAGTCGGGTAAGCGGAGTTGAGGAGGCAGTGCGGCAGTCCGCCCGATTTTTAGAAGAAGGGGCCCACCTGTTGGATGTAGGCGGAGTAAGTACTCGTCCGGGCAGTGAGTGGGTTTCGGAAGAAGCCGAATTGAGTCGGGTGATTCCGGTGATAGCTGCTATCCACCAACGTTTTCCGGAAGCCATTGTGTCGGTTGATACCTTCCGTTCAACCGTTGCCCAGCAGGCTATTGAAGCGGGGGCTTCTATCATTAATGATATCAGTGGGGGAAGATGGGACGAACAGATGCTTACCACCATTGCCCGTTGTAAGGTTCCGTATGTGTTAATGCATAGTTCCGGAACCCCCGAAACCCTGCACGAAAAACCGGCGCACCGGGATATCCTAACAACGGTATATGACTATTTTACAGCGCGCATTGCAGCCTGTAAGCAGGCGGGCATTACCGATATCATATTGGACCCCGGCATTGGATTTGGCAAAACAATGGAAGAAAACTTTTTACTGTTACAACAGCTTTCGGTTTTCACTTCCCTCCCCTATCCTTTGCTGTTGGCGGTTTCGCGCAAATCACTCATTTATAAAACGTTGGGTATTTCTGCGGATCAGGCACTCAATGGTACCACGGTGTTGCATACTGCCGGTTTGTTGCGGGGTGCGGCCATCTTGCGGGTGCATGATGTGGCTGCAGCGCGGGAAGCAATACAATTGACCAACCTTATATAAATATAAACGGCACCCAAAGTTGGATGCCGTTTATATAAATCTATTTATCGTTTTTAATATTATTTTCTCATCGGTGGCATCTGAGGAGCCGGTGCAGGAGGAGCTGGAGGGGTTGCCATCATTTCAATTACTTCCACATCAAAAATCAAATTAGCCCACGGAAGAATAACAGGGGGCTGACCACTCGGTCCATAACCCATCATAGCAGGGATAAATATTTTGCCCTTACCACCTTTTCCAAAACTACGGATGCCTTCATCCATCCCGGGAATAACTCCCCCGGCACCCACCTGAATAGTTAGCGGATTTTTATTGGGAGATTTCGGGTCGTTGTTAGAATCAAATACTTTACCATTGGGGAAGTATCCTTTGTATAATACCTGAACCGTTTTACCGGAATCCGGCTTACTGCCTTCTCCTTCTCTTTCAATCTGAACCAGCACACCAGAAGGAAGTTCTTTGGTAGTGATGCCTTTTTCTTTTACATAATTTTTCAGCAGATCTAATTCACGTTTCTTTTCGAGGTCGATTTCTTTTTTATAATCTGCATTGGCTTCTTCCTCTCCTTTAAAGATTTTCAGAATCTTCAACTTACCCTTAATTAAATCATTGCGGTGAAAAAACTGATTATATTCTAAAGCCCCCATTTTTTTAAGGGTATCTACACTTAAAGAAAAAGCAACTTCATCCCCTTCACCACATTTGGTAATCAGCTCGAGAAAGCTGTGTGGAGAAACCCGTGCAGAATCGAACATCATAAAGCCGGGTAGGTGTTCGTAAGTGCTATTTAATACAGAATCTTTGGGAGGGATTCTATATTCCATATGGTATTTAAAGATCTGACCATTTTTGATCTTCACTTTGCTGTTACCGGAAATTTTATAGGCAACGCCTGAGGGTGTTTTTTGATACTGATTGCAGCTTGCAAGCAATACCAGTGCTGATAACAGCGGTAGCAATTTTTTCATTTATTGTAACTGGTTTTGGTACGAAGGTAATATATCCCTGAACTTTTTCACATTCATTTCTACAGATTCACTGCTTCTGCCTCCGGCGGCATTTTTATGTCCACCTCCTTCGAAGTGGGTTCTGGCAAAGGAATTTACATCAAATCCGCCCTTACTGCGGAAACTCCACTTCCTTTCGTCGTCTCGATCAATCACCAATCCCGCCATTTTTATACCCTGAATAGTAAGTAGATAATTCACTAATCCCTCAGTATCACCAGTTTTGATATTAAAATGATGCAAATCGGCACGGGTGATGTACATCAGGGCAGTATTGAATTCATAAAATACTTCCATCCGATTCAATAAGGCAAAACCGATGAATCGCAGGCGATTTTCAAGGAAATTATCATAAATCTCTTCATGAATCTGGGCATGACTCATTCCGGTATCTTTTAATCGAGCAACCATTCTATGAACCGAAGCAGAAGTTGAGGGGAAGCGGAACGAGCCGGTATCCGTCATTACTCCGGTATACAAACAGGTTGCGATCTCCGCATCCAGCAGGGCATCATTTCCAGACTGTACAATAAAATCGTACACCATTTCGCAGGTAGAACTTTTAGCGGTATCACTCACCCCAAACTGAAAAGCATCTTCCTGAGGCTCCTGGTGGTGGTCGATTAATATTTTAATGGCGGAAGCCTCTTCAAGCAGGGGTTCCAACGATTTTGTGCGATGAAGTATATTAAAATCGAGGCAAAAAATAACTTGGGCAGCAGCTATTAGCGTACGTGATTTTTCGCGTTGGTTTTCGTAATTAATAACCTCCTTCATACCCGGGAGCCAGGTAAGAAAATCGGGCCAATTGGTTGGTGATATAACGGTAACTGAATGACCCATTTTCACCAAAAAATGGTACAATCCCAAGGAAGAGCCAAGGGCATCTCCATCGGGTTTTTGGTGCATGGTAATAACTACCTGGGCCGGTTGTTGTAATTGGGGATAAAATTGGGAGATAGGTAGCATCGAGTGCGCAAAATTGCAATTTCTGAGCTGATTAGGCAAATGAATTTATTCAAAAGTTGCAAAAAAGGGTTTTTGAGCGGTAAAACAAGGTAAATACTTACCTTTGCAGGCCAAAATACCCTATTATGAGCAACAGAACATTTACCATGATCAAGCCGGATGCAACTGCAAAGGGTTATACCGGCGGAATTTTAGATCAGATTTTACAAGCTGGTTTTACCATCAAAGCGATGAAGTGGACCCGTTTAACTCCTGAGCAAGCAGGCAAATTTTATGCTGTTCACAGCGAGCGTCCCTTTTATGGAGAACTCGTTGAGTTTATGAGCAGTGGCAATATTGTAGCGGCTATTTTAGAGAAAGACAATGCCGTAGCCGATTTCCGCAAATTAATTGGTGCCACAAATCCGGCCCAAGCTGAGGAAGGAACGATTCGGAAAAAATATGCAGCATCAGTTGGTGAAAATGCTGTACACGGCAGCGACAGCGATGAAAATGCAGCAATTGAAGGTAATTTCTTCTTTTCAGAATTGGAGAGATTCTAATACCGGACTTTTGCTAAACTAATAGATGCCCGGTGAATTTCATCGGGCATTATTGTTTTTTACCAGTGGGTGCGGGAACGGGTTCAGCAACGGCTACCCCATGAAATTTCACTTGTTTGGATTGACCAGATTTAAAAATGATATCTGCAAATTTGGTAAAGTCACCACCAGCACTACCATTAAAACCAAGGGTGATATAACTTGATTTACCGGGAAGTATGGGGTCGTTGCTGCGAAATTTAGGGGTGGTGCATCCGCAACCTACTTTCACGTCAACAATCATCAGCGTATCAGATGAAGAGATATTTTTAATATACACATTAAAATCGGTGCCTTTACCCATGGGTATAGTGCCCATTTCGTAGTCAGCATTGATAAATTCGGCCAGCAGGCTGATATCTTTAGGAGGTGGAGTAGAATCTTGCTGGGCAAGACAGGTATTCCCGGCTATCAAGAAAATTAATGCAATAAAAGCATACTTACGCATAGTTAATACGATTCAATAGCATAAAATTAAATGAAACCCACCATTTTTTACCTATTTAAATATCACTAAAAGCAGTAATTTTACGTTATATCCTTTTGAGAAAATTATTAGAACCTATGGTAACTCGCAACCTTCTCGCCGCTTTGATTTGTTGCTCCCTTTGCTGGGGAGCTACTGCACAAACTGCTTCTAAGCGAATTTTTCTGATATCCTCCGACCCTACCCGCCCGATTAATTACACGAATTTGCGTGAGATTGATGGCAATTGTAAGGTATTGGTGAAGGAAGTTTTTGATCCACAGAAAAAATATGCCGTGCGCACCCATGGGTTTCAAACTTATCTGGCATTGCAGCAGAGTGCTTTTATTAATGATGTGAGCGGGCAACTGGATACGCTGAAGAGTCCGATGGGTGGTTCAGTTGCTTCCATGGCCTACGATCAAAAAACCAATCGATTGTTTTATTTTCCGATGTATGCTTCTGAACTGCGTTTTATGGACCTCAATCAGCAAGAGCCGCATTTTACTTATTTTGATAACCGATCACTGAATTTATTAAAAAGCCGTACAGATGTTGCCAATCAGGTTTCTAGGATGGCAATGGGTGCGGATGGTTTTGGGTATGCTTTAACCAATGATGGTGAGCACCTGATACGTTTTACTACGGATGATCAGCCAACGATACTCGATTTGGGAGTATTGTCTGACAAGCCGGGCAATGGCATATTTGTGCGCTCCAGTTGTACTTCTTGGGGAGGCGATATGGTGGCGGATGCCGCCGGCCGGCTGGTATTAATTACGCAGAGTAATTATGTGTTTCGGATTACCATTGCAAGTCGGGTAGCAGAATACCTAGGGCAGATAGGTGGATTACCAGGTGGCTTCACTACCAATGGGGCTGTGGTGGATGAAAATGGGGAATTGATTTTGAGTTGTGGCAGTTCACGCACACAGAATATGACGCAGCATTTATTTCGGGTAAAGGATATCAACCACTTGGTAGCCGAACCGATTGACGATAGTAAGATTGTGGGTATTGGCAATATTGCTGATATGGCGAGTAGTAATCTGTTATCGCAGCAACCAGCCAATAATCCCCCTGTGCCACCAACTACCGTAGTTAGTTTTACGCCACAAAAAGAAGAGGTGAAAGTTCCTGCCCCGGTATATACGGTATATCCCAATCCGGTTAGCAGAGGTAAATTCACGATTCGTTCTCAGAATATTGTAGACAAAGGTGAGTATAGTATGTTACTGATAGATATGAATGGAAGAATCATATTAGAAGGGAAAATGAATTTGGGTGTAAAAACCAATACACATTCCTTCAATATACCATCGAATGAAGCCAAAGGCACTTATGCCATATTGGTAGTAGATTATTTTAAACGTACCGTATTTTCTACCCAGCTACTGGTAGAATAATCGGGGAGAGCGCAGGGCATGAGTATATTTATTGCCTCATTAAATTCGGGCAGCAATGGCAATGCCTATTATATTGGAACCCATCAAGAGGCGGTATTAATTGATGCAGGACTCAGCTGCCGCGAAACAGAAAAACGCATGGCTAGGCTGGGGTTACCGATGAGTCGTTTGCGTGCGATTTTCATTTCCCATGAACATGGAGATCATATTGGTGGGGTAACGGTGTTATCGCGTAAATATCAGTTACCGGTTTACATCACAGAAAATACCCAATTGGGGTTACGCATTCCACTGAGTGAAAAATTAATTCGAAGATTCAATCCCAATGAAGCCATACAGGTTGGCGATTTGCAGGTGGAAGCCTTTACTAAATTTCATGATGCAGCCGATCCGCATAGTTTTACCATACAATACAAACACATACGCGTAGGGGTATATACCGACTTAGGCAGGGTATGTGAAAATCTACGTAATCATTTTGCTGGTTGCCATGCCGCCTTTCTCGAATCGAATTATGATGCCGAGATGCTGGAGAATGGCCGGTATCCCGAACACCTCAAAAAGCGAATTCGCGGGGGGGATGGACATTTATCGAATGAGGAAGCCTGGCAGTTATTTCATCAACACCGGGGGCCACAGATGAGTCATTTGCTCCTCTCCCATTTATCGAGGAATAACAACACCCATGAAAAAGTAAAAGAAATATTTACCCAACAACCCTCCGATACGCATATACTAATTGCCTCGCGTTATCGGTGTTCGGAAGTGTATGAGATAACGGGAACGGATGCGGATAAACCCAGCAATAACACATACAAACCGCCACAACAGTTGATGTTATTTAGTGAATGAGATATAGTAATCATAAGAGACTGTATGTCTGCTCCCCAAAAATCTGCCTCATTCTAAAGTGTAAATTATTTAAAATTTAGTTTTCAAACTACCCCCTAAAGAAAAATACCTACCCTCACTGATCGGCATAGTCTTTTGAAGAACTACTTGGAAAGATATCTTCGGAAGTTAGAAAAACCCCGCACTTTATTGCGGGGTGATCATGTCGGGATGACTGCTATGAGTTCAAACTTTTGGGAGGACAGGGAAGGGTTGATTAGGTTCTAAATAACACAATTACCATTATAGTTTTGCTTGTTCTTGTATTATTTCAAAGCCTTATTCTAATTTACTTTATCATATAAATCCGAGAGCTAATTCCGGCAAGGTTCTCTTGTTATCACAATTTACTAATTGAAAACCAGATACTTACATCAGAATCAGCAAGTCTATT
>JBAXQE010000003.1:0-206448 GCA_037131895.1 Chitinophagia bacterium
GGGCATACAGCAAAGAATACCGCTCGCTGGAGAAAATTATGCAGCCCTATGAGGCTTATAAAAAAGTGCTGGCCGATTACGATTTTGCTCGCGAAGCCCAGCAATCTTCCGACGACGATATGAAGGAACTGGCCAAAATGGAACTGCCAGGCCTCGAAGAAACCAAGGATAATCTGGAGAAGCTCCTTACCCAATTACTGATACCCAAAGACCCCCAAGACGATAAAAATGCCATCCTCGAAATCCGTGCCGGAACCGGGGGAGATGAAGCCAGCTTATTTGCCGGTGACCTTTTAGGCATGTACCTGCGCTATTGCTCTAAAAAAGGATGGAAAACCCAGATTGTGAGTGAAAGTGAAGGAACTGTAGGAGGCTACAAAGAGGTAGTAGTTGAAGTTACCGGGGAAGATGTATATGGTACCCTTAAATTCGAGAGTGGCGTACACCGGGTGCAACGTGTGCCCAATACCGAAACCCAGGGTCGCGTGCATACCTCCGCGGCAACCGTTGCCGTTATGCCGGAAGCTGAAGAAGTTGATTTTGAATTGAAAGAAAGCGACGTGAAAATGGAAACCGCCCGAAGTGGGGGTGCGGGTGGACAAAACGTAAATAAAGTAGAAACCAAAGTATTCCTTACCCATATTCCTACAGGGGTGGTAGTGGTTTGCCAAACCGAGCGCTCTCAGCTGGGCAACCGGGAAAAAGCCATGAATATGCTGCGCACCAAACTGTACGAAGAGCAGGTGCGTAAGCAGGAAGATGAAATTTCTCGTCGCCGAAAAACCCTGGTAAGTACGGGCGACCGGAGTGCGAAAATCAGAACCTATAACTGGCCGCAGGGTCGGGTTACCGATCATAGAATCGGACTCACTTCTTATAACCTAGATGCGGTAGTTAACGGGGAAATTGAAGAATTTATCGAGGCATTGCAGATGGCCGAAAATGCAGAGAAAATGCTTACCCAGTAAGCACTAATTATTTTTTACTTTTTCTTCGGTTTCTTTAATCGCAAGCTCCCAGTTCCAGGCGGTACGCATCATTTCTTGTAGGTCGTACCGTATGCTCCAACCTAGTTGTTGCACAGCTTTTTCGTTATTGGCATAAATCGCCATCACATCGCCGGGGCGGCGGGCACCCATCGAATAAGCTAGTGGGCGACCGGATACTTCTTCAAACATCCGGATGGCTTCCAGCACAGTAATGCCATTACCGGTTCCTAAATTAAACACTTCGCAGTTTTCTGTATGCTTGTTGGCCTGCAGGTATTGCAGGGCAAGGGTATGGGCATGTGCGATATCACACACATGAATATAATCGCGAATACAACTACCATCGCGGGTGGGGTAATCGTTGCCAAACACCTTCATGGTTGGTAATTTTCCAATAGCTGTTTGTGTGATGGCAGGCACCAGATTCTGGGGCTTGCCAATGGGTGTTTCTCCAATTAGTGCGGAGGGATGGGCCCCTACCGGATTAAAATACCGCAGCAAAACAGCCGCGCCCCCATTATTACTGAACATATCCCGCACAATGGTCTCCCCCATTTGCTTGGTAGCTCCATAGGGCGATTCGGCAGGTTGCATGGGGGTGGATTCGGTAACCGGGATGCTAGCCGGACTACCATATACGGTGCAAGAAGAAGAAAATACAAAATGAGGAACATCGAACTCTGCCGCGCATTTTAGCAGGTTAATCAGCGAAAACAGGTTGTTCTCGTAATAAAGCAGCGATTCTGTTACCGATTCCCCCACCGCTTTGTAGGCAGCGAAGTGAATGATCCCTGCTATTGAATCATTCTCCTGAAAAACTGCCAGGGTTTCATCAAAATTTTTCAGGTCAACCTTATAGTTTTTAACTTTTTTTCCGGTGATTTTTTCAATACCGGCAAGGGCATATTCCGAAGAGCGAGATAAATCATCGATGGAAATCACATCGAATCCGTTCTCGAGTAAATCTACTAAAGTATGTGAACCAATATATCCACATCCGCCCGTAACTAAAATGGTAGCCATACAATAGGTTATGGATGCAAGATAAACTGATTCAGCGAATAGAAGAAAATTGAGAAGCAAATAGGCTTAGATAAAAATCTTCAGAATATAAAAGATTACACATGCAAGCAATGCGGAAATGGGGATGGTTAAAATCCAGGCCCAGAGTAGGTTTACAGTAACGCCCCATCTAACGGCACTCAATCGTTTGGTAGCTCCAACGCCAATGATGGAACCTGTAATAGTATGGGTAGTAGAAACCGGAATTTTAAAATGTTCAGTCATAAATAAGGTAATCGCACCCGCCGTTTCAGCAGCTACGCCCTCCAATGGGGTTACTTTGGTGATGCGGGTTCCCATGGTTTTTACAATCTTCCAACCTCCACTCATTGTACCAAGGCCAATGCAAAGAAAGCTGGTGAAAGGCACCCAAGCGTAAGCTTCTACAAACTGATTAAAATCCATATGCACTCCCCGGCTTTTCTCGTAAAATATGGTAGCTGCGCCTATAATTCCCATCACTTTTTGTGCATCATTACCACCATGGCCAATACTAAAAGCGGCAGAAGAAACCAGCTGTAATCTTTTAAACCAGTTTTCGGCTTTATAAGGATTGGAGCCCTTGCAGATATGTACAATCAGAATTGTTATAAAGAAGGCAATAACCATTCCAATGAAAGGGGCAATAAAAATGAATAAGAAAGTAGGAATTACTTTTACATAGTTGATTACGTCTACTCCGTCGGCACTAAATCCATGTGCATTGGTAAGGGCAGCGCCCACAAATCCGCCCATCAAAGTATGAGAAGAACTGGATGGGATTCCGAACCACCAAGTAATCAGATTCCAGATAATGGCTGCTATGATGCCCGCTAATATAACTTGCAGGGTAATGAATTCGGGGTTTACCCATTTGGCAACTGTATTTCCAATGCCAAACTCTTTAAATACGTATTTGGCCATAAAAAAGGCTGCAAAATTGAATAGGGCTGCCCAGATTACTGCCTGAAAGGGAGTTAAAACCTTAGTAGAAACAATCGTAGCAATTGCATTGGCGGCATCATGAAACCCATTGATATAATCAAAAATAAAGGCCAGTACAATAATAATAATCAGGAGAGTGAGCATATATTACTTTTTTGGAAAACAGCAACCCATTCAATTGCCACTTCGGGCTTTAGGCATACTTAATAATAATGGATTCAATCACATTGGCGGCATCTTCACATTTGTCGGTGGCAATTTCCATTACCTGATATATTTCTCGCTTTTTAATAACCTCTTTGAAATCGTTTTCCTGCTGAAATAGCATTTCTATACTCATATCGAAAACATCATCTGCCTGGTTTTCTATGCTGTTTACCTTTACCATCGCTTCCGTCATTTCCCGTAAATTTTTCATGTCACGCAGTCCCATTACCGCTTTACGAATTTCTTGTGATCCATGAAGTATCAGTTCGGCCATTTTCTGGATACCGGTATCATTGGGGTTAACATTGTAAAAATTGATTTTCTTAGAAGAAGCATAAATGTAATCACAGATATCGTCTAATGCAGTAGCCAAATAGTGAATATCTTCCCGATCGAAGGGCGTGATAAAATTCCGACCTAACTCGGTAAAAATCCGATGTGTATTTTCATCGTTTTTATGTTCTAGGTCCTCAATATGAGCTTGGATAGATGCGCGCTTATTTGGGTCTGGCTCACTCACCATTTCCTTCAACTTAATTGCCATCTCCAGTACTTTATCTGCAACCGCCTCAAATAGTTCGTAAAACACTTTGTTTTTAGGCATAAACAGATTTCCAAAATTATTAAGACGCATAAGGGAGCAATTTTTAGTAAAAGTATGGTTAACAATTGGTGACAGGCTGCAATTCGTAAATTTAATGATTGTTTAATATTCTGGCCAAAACGAATTCATATTAATGTTTATTTTCCTAGCTATCCAAAATGAAGCCAAATGTCGTACCCACTTCTTTTTTACTTCTTACATGAATGGTTTTGCCATGTGCTTCAATAATGTGCTTACAGATGGCTAATCCTAATCCGGATCCCCCTTTATCTCGGCTTCTGCCCTGATCTGTACGATAAAAGCGCTCAAAAATCCGGGGTAGGTGCTCTTCCGAAATGCCGATTCCATCGTCGCTGAATTCAACCAGTACATGGCCCTCATCCATCAAGTATACGCTGGCTACAATACTGCCATCCTGTTTACCATATTTGGTGGCATTGTCTAATAAATTAATAATTACCTGTAAAATTTTTTCCTTATCGGCATAAACGGATACAGGTGATTCGCAACCTTTCTTAATACTGCAGCGGATATTTTTTGCATTGGTTTTTATGGAAAGTGCTTCAAAGGCATCTTTTATCAAATCTTGCACTATAAATGTGCTAGGATAAAGCGGTTGTTCGCCACTTTCGAGTCGCGAAATTTCGTCGAGGTCTTCGAGCAGATTCACCATTCTTTCTACGTTGCGGGAGGTGTTTTCGAGGAATCTTTTTCGGGTATCAGCATCGTCCATTGCGCCTTGCAAAAGCGTATCAACATAACCCTGTATGGCGAATATGGGGGTTTTAAATTCGTGGGCGAGGTTTTGTAAAAATTCTTTCCGGTAAACCTCATTAGTTTTCAACATTTCAATTTCTGCCTTCTTTTGCTTGGCCCATTGTTCTACATCTTCGCGCACTTCATCAATTCCTTTTTGGGGCAGAATATATTTATAATAGGTTTCTTCTCTTTTCGTTGCTTTGGTTTGATAAATTACCTTATAAATCAGTTTTATTTTTCTATAAATAAATGATTCGAGCACTCGGCGAACCAACAGATAACTACCAATAAAAATTAATATAAATATCAACAACGCCATTTTCCAGCTGGGCAATATCCACCAGCTGCCGAGCCCAATGGGAACAGACAAGGCAAGGGCCGTGAAAGCCGATAACTGTTGGGGAGAAAGGTTGCTGGTAGAAAACATGGGTTCAATATCCTTCAGTAAAGGTAAGGGCAAATGGGGCGGATTGGGAAGAAACTACCACTCAAACTTATACCCAACTCCCTTAACGGTAGTGATACAATCTGTATTCAATTTTTGCCGAATTTTTCGGATATGTACATCGATGGTGCGGTCGCCCACAATTACTTCACTTCCCCAAACCTGAGAAAGTATTTCGTTGCGTAACAATACCCTACCCGGTTTAGAAGCCAGCAAATAGAGTAGCTCGAATTCTTTTTTGGCCAAGGTAACTTCTCGGTCGTCTATGATAACTAAGTAGCTGGCGGGGTCTATGGAAAAATTGCCAATCCGTATACGCTTGTTTTCTTCAGGTTCTTGCTTTATGCGACGGAAAATAGCATTTACCCGGCTGGTCAGCACTTTTGGACTTACCGGCTTGGTAACATAATCATCGGCGCCGGATTCTAATCCTTTAATCTGAACGGCTTCATCGCTTAGAGCGGTAAGAAAAATAATAAGTGTTTTGATGAATTCCGGCTGGGTGCGCAAAATCTGACAAACCTCTACCCCGGTTTTCTTAGGCATCATTATGTCTAAAATAATCAGGTCGGGGTGGTGAAGCCGAGCTTTTTCGAGGGCCTCACTACCATCGGAAGCGGTAAAAACTTCATATCCTTCTTTGCGCAGGTTGTAAGAAATGATTTCCAGTATATCCGGCTCATCATCCGCAACAAGGATTTTTTTGGTACTGTCTTCCATTCCCTAGTTGGTTTCGGCAAAACTAATTTTTATAGTCCGCATATCATACTTTATCTATTATTATGTTTTTGTTAAGTGAATTGACGCCCATTCTTAATTAGCGGGTTTTTTAGTAGTAATTTTGTAAATAACATGAGATTTCCCCGTTTTATAGGGCTTGGTTGGCTAATGGTGTTTTTCACTTCGGTGCATGCGCAAACAATCAGCATGCCCCCTATACCTCCTATGCGCCTCTTACACCACGAGCAAATTCTACAAACAGCCCGGCAAATTGAAGAATTGCATCTTTCTGCTAATAGCGCTTATCATCCGATAAAAGATAGCCTTACAAACAAAGAACTGAATGCCCGCATGATTGATAGGATTACCTATTACCGAGCATTGATTGAAACAGATAGTAGTTTGCAAGACAATGCGCGCTATGGCTGGTTGCGTAGTTTGAAGGAATTGTTGGAGGGCTACCGAAGTTCACTCATAACGCGAAAAATTTCTCCAACTCAATGGCCTTTTTTGATAGCAGCTTATGGAGAAGCCATGCAGGCTACCTGGCTAAACACTTCCTATATTTCTGCTTTTTATCTTATAGAGCCCGAGACTGGGAAATTACTCTTGCAAAATACTGCCCTAGCTGCAAATCCTGCCCGGGAAGAAGCCCGAGACTGGATTCTGTTGCAGGAGGCCAATCGGCATCCCGAAAAAATTCTACCCTTGCTTAGCAAGCAACCTAAATGCCGGTATGTAGATAGCTTATTGGTTGTGGCTGCATTTAAAAATCAGGAAGCTCTGTATACCTATGCCTCGGTTCCGGATGCTTTGGGCAAGCGAATTCATCAATCTACCCATCCCCTGGTTAAGCTGATTGCCTATCTCACCAAATTACCCACGGGCAGGATGATTTTTCCGTTTATAGACGAAATATACCATGGTCGGCTTACCATCGATTCCATCGCACCCTTTACACACCAGGATACTACGGGCACCTATTTCAGCATGTTGGTTAGCACCCGAATGCAGTATGTAAAAAGAATGCAAGCAGGGGATACCGCAATGGCAATGGATGCCTTGTATAAAAAAATTCAGCAAAAGTCGGTAGAGGATTATTTGAATGAAATCAACGGATTACATGAAATCAGTAATCCTGCCATTCGTTTCCACAAGATAAGCAGGCTTACACCCGAAGAGTTGTATTATGTAGCTGTTTCGGGGGAAGAGGAAATGTATACCTCTAGTTTTGTGCTGGGCATTTACCCCCGCATCTTTAAACTATGGAAGGGAAAAACGGCCGACTCATTATTGTCAACCCTTCACTACGACCAGTATCGGAAATTCATTCGGCTTTGTGCTGCTTACAATACTTTGGATGACTTGCTGAACCAGATGGATTCTACCGCAGCCCGAAAAATGGTGTTGGGTTTTGCCGATCATTTGGAAGAAACGCCTCAATTAAGTGAAGCGGTAGATGTGGCTACTACTTATTCTAGTATTTATAATGCTCGAATCAAAGGGTGGATGCTCGAAAAAGTGGAGGAACGTGCCACACAACTTAGCGCATCGGGTTCTGTAAGAGGTGCAGCCATCTATTCAATATTGCGGAGCATATTCTTCTCACTGGATACAACCCGACATACCAAACTGCTAGAGGAGCTGGGAATTCGTTCGGTTGACAGACTACAAATTGCCAGTTTAAAAGATTCTGCCGGACGCATAATTGTACAGCAATTTTTTTATGGAGATAAAGGGGGCAAGGAAATTTATCAAACCTTTCTTAATAAGTTTACCAGCCCCAATTGGAAAATTGTTAAAAAACCCTATTGGACGGAAGTGCAGGCTGTTAAAGGATTGCCGGTAATTATCTATTCCAATCTACCCCTAGACGAAGTAACTGATTTAGATGAACATGCACAGGATAGCCTGATTGTTTACTTGCAATCAATGGGGCTGGAACCTACCCTGTCTATTCATCGCGGGCACAGCTATAGTTTGCCCTCAACCATAGAAAAATTACCCTACAGCTCGCAGTTGGTATTGGTGGGCAGTTGTGGAGGTTATCAGCGCCTGCATGATGTGTTGGAGAGCAGTCCGGAAGCTGCGATTATCTCATCTAAACAGGTGGGTACCGGACAAATCAATCAGTTATTGATTGATGTAATTTGTGAGCAATTGCGGCAGGGGAAGGATATCTATTGGCCAAGTTTGTGGAAGAAACTGGAAGGTAATTTTACTGGCAAATCCCGTGAAACCTTTCGGGATTATGTACCGCCCTATCAAAATTTAGGGGCCTTATTTATACAGGCATATCGGCGCGCAATGGAGCAAACTGCTGTAATCAACCCCTGATTATTGCAAATGAGGGTTGTTTATTTTTTCATACCCAATGGTGGTTGGCATTCCGTGTCCGGGATAAACAGCAGTCGTATCGGGCAATTTCCATAATTTTTCGCGGATGCTGTTCAGCAACACTTCATGATTAGCGCCTGGCAAATCGGTACGGCCGATACTTTCTCTAAATAACACATCCCCGGCAATCAATATTTGTTGCGCCTCACAGAAGAAACAGATGCTGGCAGGAGAGTGACCGGGTGTTTCGATAACCAGCAGTTTGTCGTTGCCCAGCGCAATCCGATCGCCTTCTTTTAAAAAATGCAAAGGGCCATCATAATTCGTAAAGGGTAACCCCCAGTTTTCTCCGGAGATAGGGGCTTTTTCGAGCATAATTTTTTCTCCGGCATGTATATGCAGTTCCAGTCCATAAGTTTCATGTACCCACCTGTTTCCGAAAACATGATCGAGGTGGCAATGGGTATTCAGCAGCAAAGTGGGTTGAAGGGATTGTGTTTGGATATAATTATTTAACATTTCCTCCTCAGCACTAAAATAACATCCGGGGTCAATAATAGCAGCCTGCCTTTGTTCATTAAACAAAACATAGGTGTTTTCGCGAATGGGACTAAAAGTAAATACCTTAAGGGTTAACATATTGGTAATTTTGGCTTCTTTTGCCGTTTATTGATTAATTTTAAAATACTAAAGTTCGGATATGCGCTTCAAATGGACGGTTATAGGTTGGTTGGCCATTCTTTTATTACCTGCGATAGCTATCGCGCAGGTAAATGGCGTTGAATTTGGCAAAAATAGGGTACAACATAAGAAGTTCACTTGGAAGTTTTTTCAGTCACCCAATTTCAATACCTACGTAAATCAGGGGGGAGTTGAGTTGGGAAAGTTTGCAGCCCAGGTGGCGGAGGAAGAGCTGCCGGGAATTGAGAGTTTTGTGGAATATTCGCTCCAACGCCGCGCAAACATTGTGATTTATAATAATTACAACGACTACAAAAGCAGCAATATTGGGTTGGGTTCCGACTGGCAAAGTGCCGGTGGAGTAACTCGACTGGTTAACAATAAGCTGGTTTTATATTTTGATGGCAATCATGCCAATTTTCGTAAACAAATACGAGAGGGCATTGCTAAAATATTAACTGATAATCTGTTGTTTGGAGAAGATATAGGAGAGTTTGCCAGTAACCAGGCTTTGCTCGACTTACCCAAATGGCTGATAGACGGATATGTAGGCTATGCGGGTGAGCCCTGGAGCACATTGCTGGATGATGAATTAAAAAGTGCTTTGCTAAGTGGTAGGTATAATTCTTTTTATCAGTTTGCTTTTGAAGAACCGCAATTGGCCGGACATGCATTTTGGCGATATATAGCCGAAAAATACCGCAAAGACAATGTTACTTATCTGCTGTATTTGGCCCGCATTTACAAGAATCTTAATAATGCCTGTTTACGGGTTTGTAAGAAGAAGTTTAAGGAAGTATTGAAAGATTTTATGCAGTTTGAGCAGGAGCGGTATTCAAAAGATATTACCCGTAGACGCAATCAGCCAAAGGGTTCTGTGGTAGTTACAGAAGATATTTCTCGCAAAGATTATTTTCGTTTTCAGGCCAATCCCAATCCCAAAAGTTCTACCTATGCTGTGGTAGAATTTGATAACGGACAATATGCCGTAAAACTGCACGAAAATTTTTACGATGCCCGCACACTGCTGAAACTTGGATATAAAACCTATCAAGGCGACATCAATCCCAATTACCCCATTTTAGCCTGGGATGGCAAGGGAAGTCGCTTACTGGTTATCTATTGGGAGAAAGGAAAGCTGAACATGTTTGTGTACGATAATATCGCCAAGTATAAGCGCTACAAGCAATCCATTAGTGGGGTAGATCAAATATTGGATGCCTCATTTATGTTAGACGCCAATACCCTGGTATTGAGTGCGGTTAAAAATGGACATACCGATATTTACACCTATAAAATTGAAGAGAACCGACTCACACAAATTACCGATGATGTGTATGACGACCTTGACCCTGCTTTGGTAGCTTTTCCGAATAAGGTAGGTATTGTGTTTTCATCTAACCGGCCAAGTGGGGGTGCTCGTGGCAGCGATACGGCCCTTCCTAGCCGCTATCCCTTTAATATATTTTTTACAGATGTATTGAATGAGGGAAAGGCGAAACAGATTACCCAGTTAACGCGGGTTAAGTATGGTTCGGCTCGCTATCCGATGCAGTATAATACCAATCACTTCACTTTTGTGTCGGATGAAAATGGAATTGCTAATCGCTGGGCGGGATTTTTTTCAACACAGCGAAGTGGATTAGATACGTTAATTTATATCGGAGAAGAAGTGCTGCACAATCCCGCACCTAAGGAAATCGATTCAACCCTTCGTGCTTGGCAGCTTTCGAAGCCAGATAGCATTAGTTTTTATCAGGTATACAACGACTCTACGTATACCTTCCCAATTACCAATTATCAAAGCAGTTTATCTGAAACCCGGATTGCTGGTAATAATGGACAAGTTAGTGAAGTGCGAAGAGAGGGAGATTATAAGTTTTTATATAAGTTGAAAGTAGACGAACAAACCTTGCAAAAAAGGAATGTAGCTACCCGGCCTACTGAATATATGAAGAAGGTAGTTGCTGAAAATAAGGCACAAACCGGTAAGGCCCAGGTATATTTGAATAAGCAACCAGCAGATACTGGAAAAAAAGTTGCCGACTTTTTTCAAAACGAATTTACCAATGAGAAGCCAGATACCAGTTCGTTGGTTCGACTGCAAAATGAGGTGGCAGAAAAGGTATCGGCTTTGAGTAAATCTAAATTATTCGATTACCGGCTCAAGTTCAGTTCCGATTTTGTTCAAAGTGGAATAACCAATACCATCCTAATAAATCGCTATCAACCATATGGGGGTGGTCAAGGGCCTATTCAGTTGAATAATGGTGCTAACCTGAACTTTGCCTTTAAGGTTGGGGTGAGTGATTTGATGGAGGATGTGCGCTTTATTGGTGGATTTCGTTTTGGCACGAATCTTTCAGACAAAGATGTGTTACTGTCGTTTCAAAACAACCGGAAGCGGCTCGACTGGGGCGTTACCTATTATAGAAGCAATGTGTCGAATTTTTACAATACCTCGTTTAATTCGATGTTGTACACGAACCTCTATCAGTTTAATGTTTCCTATCCATTTGATGAGATAAGAAGTTTACGCGCTACTATTGGGTTAAGAAACGACCGCGGAGTATTAAGGCCTTATGATAATGCGTCAGGCTTTCCCGATCCTAATGCTTTGGCATACAGAGATACGGTTTCTAAATTTATAGTTTCCCGATTGGAATATGTGCATGATAACACCATCAATCCTACTCAAAATATCTGGAAAGGGCTTCGGTATAAAGTGTATTTGGATGTGAATATGCCAACTTTTAAATCGGCATTGAATAATGGCAAAGCCACTTTAAATTTGGGATTTGATGCAAGGTATTATAAGAAAATATATCGCAATTTTATTTGGGCAGGCCGAGCTGCTGCCGACTTTTCTTGGGGTGAGCAGAAAATTGTTTACTTCCTCGGGGGAACCGATGGATGGTTAGGGCCTCAGTTTAACAACAATCCGCCTGCCCCCGACCAGAGCTATGCTTTTCAGTCGCTTGCCTTGAATATGCGCGGATATAATCAGAACGTGGCCAACGGAAACAATGCTGTAGTAATTAACAGTGAATTCCGCTTCCCACTTTTTTCTACCTTAATTAATCGCCCCATCAATAATGCATTTCTCCGCAATTTTCAGATTGTACAATTTGTAGACCTGGGAACTGCCTGGAATGGAAAATATAATGGAATCACCCGTCCCGGAGAATTTTATTCCAATCCTAATACCCCTATTGCTGTTCGCATTGATGCAGGCGGTTTAGGACCCTTTGCCGGCGGCTATGGATTTGGATTGCGCAGTACTTTGCTGGGATATTTTTTACGTGTGGATACCGGCTGGCCTATGAAAGGCGTATTTAAAGGCAAGCCTGTTTGGTATTTTTCGTTAGGGTTCGATTTTTAATAGCAAATACTATGGTTGTTCTTCTGGCAATTTGGGTTCTCTCAGTTGAACCGGTGTAGTTTTTTTCCGTAATCGCATATTGAGCAATTCTACTGCAAAAGAAAAGGCCATAGAGAAATATACATAGTTTTTCAAATTAAGTCCATGTGCTTTTTCCGGATCCCATCCTTCTACCAATAAAACAAAACCAATCATTACCAAAAACGATAAAGCCAGCATTTTAAGGGTGGGATGTTTGTGAATGAATGCCGAGATGCGGGCACTGAATAAGAACATTACTATCATAGCTACCACAACAGCTGCAATCATTATTTCCAGTCTTTTTGCTGTACCCCCCGCTGTTATGATACTATCGAAGCTGAATACCATATCAATTAAAACAATTTGCATCATTGCCTGCGAAAAACTGATTTTAGCAGCCGATTGCCCTGACTGCGTAAGTTCTTCTCCTTCTAGCTTGTGGTGAATTTCTTTTACGGTTTTATAAATTAAAAAGAGGCCTCCTGCCAGCATAATTAAACTGGCGAGGTCGAAAGATTTGTTCGCAATGGTAAACACGGGCTTCCCTTTTTGCTGGAGTAACCAGCTGAGGGCGAATAACAGCGCGGTTCTTGTGATAATTCCGCCAATCATCCAGTAGGTTCGGGCTTTTTGCTGATATTTTTGGGCCAGCCGGTTCATGATAATGCTTACGAAAATCACATTATCAATACCCAGTACTACTTCGAGTATTACTAAAATGATAAAACTAATCAGGTGCTCGGTGGTAAAAAGTGATTCCATGTTTTATAAGTGCTTTGATGAATGTATCGATTTTCCAATCTGTTTTATAAGGGCGGGTCCCCGGTAAATAAAGCCGGTCCATATCTGTATCAAATCTGCTCCAGCCCGAATACGTTCTGCTCCATCTTCTCCACTCATAATCCCGCCGCTAGAGATAATGGGCAACGAATTCCCAGCCTGCTGCCGCAAATAGCGCAACACTTCAGTTGCCATTGAGCGAAGGGGTTTTCCACTCAATCCCCCCATGCCAATAGCACTTAGTTTTTTTTCGGATTCCGTTGAAAGGTGATCCCTCCCAATGGTAGTATTGGTAGCCACTAATCCATCCAACGGAACCTGCTGAGCGAGTTCAAGAATATCGTTTAATTGTTCTGGGGTTAAATCTGGGGCAATTTTTAGCCATAAAGGTTTGGGTTGCGATTGGCCCTGGTTATAGTTTTGCAGGGTACTGGTTATTTGATACAGGGCATCTTTATCTTGCAAAGCTCTAAGCCCGGGTGTGTTGGGTGAACTTACATTTACCACAAAATAATCAGCTTCGGCATGCAGATGCTGATAAACCTTGAGGTAGTCTTTCCATGCATCCTCATTCGGTGTTATTTTATTCTTACCAATATTCCCTCCCACAATCATTCGATTTCCCTGGGTAGCAACTTCCCGGTTTTTCCATTCAGCCAGCCTCCTTTTAACAACCTCCATCCCATCATTATTAAAACCCATTCGATTGATGAGGGCTTCATCTGCCGGTAGTCGGAATAATCTGGGTTGTTCATTTCCCGGCTGCCCCAATGGGGTAACAGTTCCTATCTCTACAAAGCCAAATCCGAGTGCTTTTAATGAGGGCAAGTAATGCGCATTTTTGTCGAAGCCGGCCCCCAAACCAACCGGATTGGGAAATGTTATGCCGGCAACCGTTTTTGGGGTAGGATGGGGGTATTGGAAAAAATGTGAAAGAATTGATTCCCCACCCGGCATGGAACAGGTAAGCGAAAGGCATTGCATCGAAAAATAGTGCGCCCGTTCCGGTGGTAGCGCAAAAAGGATAGAACGGAGTAACGGGTACAGCATGGGGCAAAGATAATCATTCCTTTTTCCCTTGCTACTTAGGGGACCGAGAATAATAGTTGCATAAACAACTTTTATAAAAAATCATTACTTTTGGCATAGAAAATTAAATATTATGCAGGAGGCGTATATAGTGGCCGGTTTTAGAACCGCAGTAACTAAAAGTAAAAAAGGAGGGTTTCGTTTTTTTCGTCCCGATGATCTGGCGGTAGAAGTAATCAAGGGATTGGTAGCAACCCTACCTGGTTTAGACCCGAAAGAGGTGGATGATGTGATTGTTGGCAATGCTGTTCCGGAGGCAGAGCAGGGCTTACAGTTTGGCAGAATCATTGCGGCGCGAGCTTTAGGAGAAGAGGTAGCAGGGATAACTATCAACCGCTATTGTGCGAGTGGATTGGAAAGTATTGCCATGGCTACGGCAAAAATCCGAACTGGGATGGCTGATTGCATTATTGCCGGCGGAACAGAAAGTATGAGTATGGTGCCCACAGCCGGTTGGAAAACGGTGCCTTCTTATGCCATTGCAAAAGATGAGCCAGATTATTATTTAAGTATGGGTCTTACAGCAGAGGCAGTGGCAAACGAATATTCAATTAACCGGGAAGATCAAGATGTATTTGCATTTCAATCGCATCAAAAAGCGATGAAAGCCATCCAGGATGGGAATTTCAAATCTGGAATAATCCCCATTACGGTGGAAGAGGTTTATGTAAATGAAAAAGGAAAAAAAGCCACCCGTTCTTATGTAGTTGATACTGATGAGGGCGTGAGAGCAGACACTACAGTAGATGCACTGGCTAAGTTAAAACCTGCTTTTGCTATGGGTGGATCAGTTACTGCCGGAAATTCATCTCAAACCAGTGATGGTGCGGCATTTGCAGTAGTAATGAGTGAGCGCATGGTAAACCGTTTGGGATTAAAGCCGATTGGTCGCCTAGTGAATTGTGCTTCTGCCGGTGTTCCTCCCCGTATTATGGGTATTGGACCTATTGCTGCTATACCCAAAGTATTAAAGCAGGCTGGCATGACGATGGGTCAAATAGATTTGTTGGAACTGAATGAGGCATTTGCAGCACAGGCTCTTGCGGTAATCCGAAAACTAGATTTGAATCCTGAAATCATCAATATTAATGGCGGTGCCATTGCATTAGGTCATCCGCTTGGATGCACAGGATGTAAGCTTACGATTCAGCTGTTACAGGATATGAAGCGCCTGAACAAGAAATACGGCATGGTAAGCGCTTGTGTAGGTGGCGGTCAGGGGATTGCCGGTATTATTGAATATATTCAATAGTTTGTCAAAGGGGCATTAACCTGAAAGATGATGAATATCATTTTTTTAGATGTGTGCAGGTGCTATTTTTGAACAAATAATTTGTTATGCAAAATATACTTGTGCCCGTTGATTTCTCCGAAACCAGTTATCGCGCAGCCCTATACGCATTAAAGCTGGCCGCACAAATGCATGCGCAGAAAGTAATTTTATACCATGCTTATCAAGCGCCGCTTACGGTTGATTCCCCGGTAGCAGCTGTTCAATTGTTTGATGAGGTTCAGCTGAAAAAAGACAGTACAGCAGCCTTACTAAGGTTTAGAGAAAAACTGGAGGGAGCTTGTCCTTCGGGTTGTTTTTTGGAAACCTACAATGAATATTCATTGTTGATTAATGGCGTAGATGCGGTATGCCGGTTAACCAATAGCAAGATGGTTGTGATGGGTATAACGGGGGGAGGAGCCCTCTCGGAAAAGTTAATTGGTAGCAATACGGTTTCTGTAGCCCGTCACTCCACGGTTCCTGTTATAATTGTTCCTACAGATGTAACATTCAAGCCCCCCCAAAAAATAGTTTTACTAACCGACTATGCTCACACAGATGAGAATGTGCCTATCAATAAAATTCATTGGTTTTTAGATCAGACCCACGCCGAATTATTGGTGTTGCATATTGAAAAAGATGCTTCCGTTACGCAGGAATTGCAGGAAATTTTATTACTAAAAGATCATAAGCCTACTTATCATGTGGTGCATCATTCAAGTTTTATAGAGGGGGTGAATAATTTTATAAAAAAGCACGAGGCAGATATGGTTATTATTCTTCCCAAAAACCATGGTTTTTTTACTAGTTTGTTTACTACCAGCCACACGACCCGTTTGGTATTTCATAGTAACATTCCGGTATTGGCTATTCACGAGTAACTTTTGCAAATACAGAACCACTTCAAACATTTATTATGCAAAATATATTGGTTCCGGTAGATTTTTCTCCAACTTCTCAAAATGCGGCTCGGTATGCCGCGGGGTTGGCTGCTCAGATAGGCAGCAGTAAGCTGGTTTTATACAATGCATTTCAAACCATCTTATCGAATTTTCATGCGAATCCCGATTTGGAAGGGCTGGATGAACAGGATTTACGGCCTTTACAAGAAGATGCGATGCATGCTTTGAAGTTGGAGATGCTCAGCACCACATCTGCTAATCTCCGAATCGAAGCGCACTGTGTATATGAAGGGTTTCATGATGATTTAACTGAGGTATGCAAAAGAACCCAAACGCAATGGGTTGTAATGGGAATTACAGGAGGGGGCAAGTTAAAAGAGAAGCTGATTGGCAGTCACACCCTCAAAGTCGCCCGCAATACGGCTAATCAGGTAATCATTGTTCCACCCAATGCCCGTTTTTCTGCAATTCGTAAAGTGATGTTATTAACCGATTATGATCATGTGGATGAAACCACTCCTTTCGATGTGATTCATCAGCTGATTATTCATACGCAGGCTTCCTTAGATGTGGTACATTTAGAAGCTGCCCCTGACTCTAAAGAACGCCATACCGCCATTATTCAACAGGAAAATGCGGTTATGCACCGGCATTTGTTACCTTATTTACCTCAATATTTCACAGCATATAACCCTTCATTCGAACAGGCAATTCAAGACATTACTCACGAGAGATCCATTGATTTGATTATAATAATTCCCAAAAAAATTGGATTTATCGATAGATTACTCAATGTGAGTCATACCGATTTATTGGCCTTTCATAGTCATGTTCCCTTATTGGTTGCCCATAAATAGGGTACTGAGAATAATTAACTGAGATATTTTCCTACGATCGGTACTCTTCTGCCTATGCCAAAAGCTTTGGGGGAAATGCGAATGATGGGGCAAAACTGATTTCGCTTGTATTCGTTTGTGTTTACCATTTTCAGCGTACGGGTTACCAATGCAGGATCAAAGCCCATTTGTTTAATTTCTTCGGGTCCGTTTCTTTTTTCTATATACTGATAAAGAATTTGATCGAGCAGCGCATAATCGGGCAGGCTGTCGCTGTCTTTTTGTCCGGGTCGTAATTCGGCACTGGGGGCTTTTTCAATAATATTTCGGGGAATGATTTCTTTATTTCGGTTGATATAATGGGCAAGTGCATATACTTGTAATTTATAGCAATCGCCCAGCACGCTTAAGCCACCTGCCATATCTCCGTACAGCGTTCCATATCCAGTAGCCAATTCGCTTTTGTTAGAAGTGTTGAGTAAGATATAGCCAAATTTATTCGCAATAGCCATCAGCAGATTACCTCGGCTTCTACTTTGCATATTTTCTTCTGCCAGTGAAAATGGTAAGTCGCCAAATAGTGGCTGAACGGTTTGTAACATAGCAGTATAAACCTCATGGATGGGTACTACATCGTATGGGTTTTGTAAATGTGTGCTAAGTGCAATGGCATCTGCAACCGAATGTTCTGTTGAATAGGGAGAAGGCAGTAAGATGGCCCGAACATTTTCTGCACCTAGGGCTTCACAAGCAATGGCGAGGGTAACTGCCGAATCAATTCCGCCGGATGATCCCAGAATTGCTTTGGTAAATCCCATTTTGGTAAAATAATCGCGGATACCCAATATAAGTGCTTGATATACCTGATCGATATTAAGTTCTGGTTCCAATTTGGCAGGATTGAGTTCCTTGTCGGGCATTCGGCTAGCGGGTTCTAAAATGGGCGCATGAATAGTGCCATCATCTGAAAGTTCCAGCAGAGCAGTTGCTTCTGTAAACATAGGCAAGGCCGCACAAAGGTTCGCCTGTGCATCAAAAACCAGTGAGGCTCCATCGAATACAATTTCTGTTTGACTGCCTACCGCATTGCAATAGAAAAGAGGTAATCGATATTTTAATACATTGGCTTTGATAACTGCTTTTCGGTCTTCATCATGGGTATAATCGAAAGGCGAAGCGCTCAGGTTGAGCATGATATCGGGTTGTTGATCCATCAGTCGATCCATCGGACAAATGGTATATAAGGGATTGTCGCCGAGGTTCCAGATATCTTCACAAATAGTGATGGCTAATTTTTTTCCTTTAAAGGGAACTACTTTCCAATCTGCTGATGGCTCGAAGTACCGGTATTCGTCGAAAACATCATAGGTAGGCAGTAGGGTTTTGTGAATCTCTGCAACTATTTTCTGTTCGTATAAAAAGAAGGCTGCATTGAACAAATCCTTTCCCAATTTTGAGGGGTTTCGGGAGGGTCCACCAATCAATACACCAATCGTGTCGGCTTCTTGCCGGATGCGATCTACCGAGTATTCGCATTGGGCAATGAAATTATTGAATTCAACAAAGTCGCGTGCAGGATAGCCACAAACGCACATTTCACTGAACAAAATCAAATCGGCACCAGCGGCTTTTGCTTCCCGGATGGCGGTAATGATTTTCTGTGTGTTCAATTCAAAATTACCAATATGGTAATTCTGTTGGGCGAGTGCTATTTTCATGCTCCAAAGTTCAGTAAGTTTTTGCTATGTTGGTCTTTTCAGCGTATAAAAATGAGGATCTCTCGTGAATCCATTTGCTTTAACAGTATTTTTACCACCTAACCTGCTTAATTAGCCGGGGGATTGATATTTTTAGGTATGCAATTACAAATAAAGCAGGTAAGCTGGTTGGTTGGAATATTTTCCAGCTGTATAATTGGATGCACAAGTTCTCCCAAGGCACCGGACGTTTCTAATTTACAAATTACCTGGCAAGTTCAACGGTTTGAGCAGGATCTTTTTTCCATGGATACGCTTCAGCTAGATGCTTCTTTAGGGCAGCTGAATAAGAAGTATCCGGGGTTTACGCAAGATTTTTTATTTAATATCTTAGGCACGTCGCCAGATAAGGCCTTGACAGAGCTGCCTTTTTTTTTAAGGGCTTACCGCAACTGGATCGGTGCTGCAAAATCTGACAAAGAACTGACTAAATATTTTGATCAGGTTAAAGAGGGATGTAAATATGTACATTATTATTTTCCTACTTATCCCTTACCACGTAAGTTAATCACTTTTATTGGACCCGTTAATGGATATGGGAATGTAATCACTTCCGATGCCCTAGCGGTGGGGCTTCAATTTTATATGGGTAAAGATTTTGCCTGGTATGCGACTTCGGAGGGTCAGCAATTGTATCCTCCTTTTCTATCCCGCCGATTTGAGCCAGCCTATATGCCCATTAATTGTATGAAGAATATTATGGATGATTTGTTTCCGAATAAGAGTCAGGGCAGGCCATTGGTAGAACAAATGATTGAATCTGGCAAGCGGGTTTGTTTATTAGAATTTTTTCTTCCACATTTGGCTGATACGCTGCGAACGGGCTATAGCGGGCAACAACTAGCCGCATGCAGAGCCAGTGAAAAGGGGATATGGAGTTTCTTTGTACAGAATGATATGTTGTATAGTACAGATCCTTCCTTTACTAGAGATTATTTAAATGAGGGTCCTGGAACCCCTGCATTGGGCGATCAGGCCCCTGGAAATATTGGCCAGTTTTGTGGCTGGCAGATTGTAAAGAAGTGGATGAAAAAGCAAGCAGATATTACACCGGAAAAATTAATGAAAACCCCTGCTGCTGCTATTTTTCAGGAGGCAAAGTACAAGCCGTAAATCAACTAAAAAAAGAGTTAGTTCAGCTTCGAGGGGGCAATCATTTCGAAGGGAGGAATTTTAACGGAAAACATTTGATGCGTATCTGCATTCATCATGCGATAAGAGCCTTGCATCTTTCCCATTTCGCTGCGCAGATTACAAGCGCTGATATATTGGTATTGTTCTCCGGGTTGCAATATGGGTTGAACGCCAACCACCCCTTCTCCTTCTACCTCCCGTTGTTCTCCGTTGCTGTCGAAAATGTACCAATGCCTCCGTAGTAACTTAACCGGAAAATTGTTGTGGTTATCGATACTTACTTGATAGGCAAACATATATTCACCATGCGTGGGGTCGCTAAACTCGGTTTGGTAATAGGTTTCTACGGAAACCTGGATTCCATCGGTAATTTTTGAAACCATGATGCCGGCTATTAATCTACCCTAAAAGTAGGGATAATTATGAAAGCAGTTTTGAAAAATATATGAACGGATGGGGTAATTTAACAGTGGGATTGCACAGCCAATGCTTATTTTTGCAGCGAAATTTTAATAAATATGAACAAAATTGCAATAGCCAAAGGAGATGGAATTGGTCCGGAGATTATGGATGCCGTTTTAACCATTTTTCAGGCAGCTGGGGTTCCCTTGGAGTATGAAGTGGTGGAGATGGGTAAGTGGGTATTTGATAGGGGTTTTAGTAACGGAATGACGCCAGAGGCACAACAAACGATTGAAAAACTGGGTATTCTTTTCAAAGGCCCCATGGAAACTCCAAAAGGTAAGGGGGTAAAAAGCGTAAATGTTACCGCCCGCAAAACCTGGAATACCTATGCCAACAAACGTACTTTTCAAACGCTTCATGGGGTGGATACTGTTTTTAGCAAAGCTGGCATCCCCATAGATATTACCATTGTTCGGGAGAATATCGAAGATACCTACGGTGGTGTAGAACATTTGCTAACCCATGATGTGGCATTAAGCCGCCGTTTTATTACTCGCCCCGGAAGTATGCAAGTGATAAAGTATGCATTTGAAATGGCTCGCAAGAAAAATGCCCGAAGAATAACCTGTGGTCATAAGGCAAACATTATGAAGTTGACCGATGGATTATTTCTAGAGGTATTTTATGAGGTTGCCAAAGAATATCCCGAGTTGAAAGCGGATGACGTGATTGTAGATGATTTGTGTATGAAGTTGGTAAGCCGCCCCGATTTATTTGACGTGGTGGTACTCACCAATTTACAAGGAGATATTGTGAGTGATTTATGTGCCGGATTAGTAGGGGGGTTAGGATTTGCTCCTTCTGCTAATATTGGCGATCATATTTCAATATTCGAGGCAGTTCACGGAACAGCCCCTGATATTGCGGGAAAAAACATAGCGAATCCTACTGCGCTTTTGTTAAGTGGCTTCGCCATGTTGCGGCACCTTGGTTTAATGGAAGTGGCGGCCGTATTAGAAAATGCGTTGTTATATACACTGGAAAGCGGAAAGCATACAGGTGATTTTGGCAGCAAAACAGATCAGCCACTCAGCACTACTGCTTTTGCGCAAGCTATAATTGATAATATTGGAAAAATACCGGAACACCAGCCTAAGCCAATTTTGCCTAATCAGCCACCAACGCCCACCCATTTTAAACTGGCAGCCAATCCTATGTTAGAGAGTGCCGACCATTTGCAGGTTTCTATTGTAGGAGTAGATATGTTTATTGAAAGTAATCTACAACCCACTGCTGTGGCTGAAAAATGTTTACAGCATACTGGGGAGCTCTTTAAACTGGTCACTATCAGTAATAGGGGTACACAGGTATGGCCCAAAGGCTCTTCTTTTACCAATCTTGTAAACCAGTATGGGTGCAGATTTGAGTGTGTAGGCGATGTGCCGCTAACGCAGGTAGATATTCTGGAATTATATCGACGACTAATGCAGGATTTTAAAATATGTTCAACTGAGTTGTTGAATCAATGGGGCGACAAAAAGGCCTATAGTTTGGCACAAGGTCAGTAACCGTATACAGTTGGGTAGTTAACCGATAAAATGCTGCCGCCCCCTTTTTTTACGGGTGGGGTGGTGCGGTTCTTAATTTTAATGTAATTTCACACCTCATTTAAAGCGAAAAGGAATTATGGCTGAAGTGATTTTAATGCCCCGCCTGAGTGATACCATGACAGAGGGAGTAATTGCATCCTGGCACAAAAAAATAGGTGAACCCGTAAAAAAAGGCGATTTATTAGCCGAAATTGAAACGGATAAGGCCACTATGGAACTGGAAAGTTATCAGAATGGAACCCTTTTGCATATAGGTACTCCCAATGGGGGAAAGTTACAGGTAAACGATTTGTTGGCTATTATTGGTGAAAAGGGAGAAGATATCACTGCTTTGGTGGCCCAGCATTCGGGTGGGGGAACCTTGGTTTCTGCGGAACCGGCTTCCGAAAAAACAGCTGCTGCACCCATAGCTACCCAGGTTTCTGGAGCCGAAGCATTAGATGCTGCTGCTATGGAAGAGGTGGTGTTAATGCCTCGCCTAAGTGATACGATGACGGAAGGCGTAATTGCTGGATGGCATAAGAAAGTAGGAGATACAGTAAAAAAAGGAGATGTATTGGCCGATATTGAAACCGATAAGGCCACCATGGAATTGGAGAGTTATAAAGATGGTATACTATTATACCAGGGAGCTGCTGCGGGTTCGGTTATTAAGGTAAATGATTTGTTGTGTATTATAGGCAAAGAAACCCTGGATGTTGCTGCAATTGTTGCGGCCGTTAAGGGAGGATCTGCAGGCGCAACTGCTACTTCAACTCCTGCGCCAGCCAATGCAACTGCTCCTGCCAGCTCCGTTTCTACACAGCCCGAAACGAATGCAGATCATGCCGGCAGGATATTTGCCTCACCGCTGGCTAAAAAATTAGCAGCTGAAAAAGGGATTGATCTGGCCAAAATTAAAGGCTCGGGTGATAATGGACGAATTATTCGGAATGATGTTGAAACTTTCACACCAGCCGCTATTCCAACGAACGCTCCGGCACAAGTAATTTCACCTGCTACTCCAGTTGCATCTGTTGTTTCTGGTAAGGAAAGTTTTGAAGAAGTGCCGGTTTCCCAGATGCGTAAAGTGATAGCGAAGAGGTTAAGTGAGAGTTTATTTACAGCGCCTCATTTTTATCTTACGATGTCGGTAGATATGGATGCTGCGGTTGCAGCCAGAGCCCGTTTAAATGAACAATCCGGCGTAAAAATAAGCTTCAACGATATGGTTGTTAAAGCCACAGCCCTGGCTTTACAGCAAAATCCGAAAGTAAACAGCAGTTGGTTAGGTGATAGAATACGCTACAATCATCATATCAACATTGGGGTGGCTGTTGCAGTAGAAGATGGTTTACTGGTTCCGGTAGTTCGGTTTGCCAACACAAAAACGCTCACTCAAATTGGTGCTGAGGTAAAATTATTTGCTCAAAAAGCCAAGGATAAAAAATTACAGCCTTCCGACTGGGAGGGAAGTACATTCACCATTTCTAATTTGGGAATGTTTGGCATTGATCAGTTTACAGCGATTATTAATCCACCCGATGCCTGCATATTGGCGGTAGGGGGTATCTCTCAGGTGCCGGTTGTAAAAAATGGTCAGGTAGTTCCCGGTAATGTAATGAAGCTCACCATGAGTTGTGACCATCGGGTGGTGGATGGGGCTACGGGAGCTGCATTCTTACAAACCCTTAAAGGTTTGCTGGAAGAGCCTCTTCGAATGCTTTTGTAATATATATTTATCAATTTTATCATTTAATTATCGTCCCCTTAACAAAAGGGGACTTTTTTTTGCGGAAATTGTAGTGATTTCAATTATATGAAGCTACTTGTATGCATGATTTGCGGGCTATTTGCAGTTATTCTTTGCCAGGCACAGAGTATGTTGGCGAATGGGAGTTTTGAAGACAGAAATATTTGTATCGAGTTCCGTTCTGGATGTGCACCCGAGGGCTGGTTTCGATTTCCTTTACAGCGGATGAATTTATCTAACATGAATCGTGCTTTATCAAAGGGGCATTTTTATGAAAGTTTAATTATGGAAAATCGCGATGCTTCTTTTGGCGGAAGAACTTTTTTATATACTCGGCTCATTTGTCCACTTGAGAAAGGGAAAACCTATCGCCTTCGTGTTTCTGTATACACCAATGGGCATCAGTTTGATCATTTAGATGTTGCGTTAAGTAATTACGAACCCTACCGAAATCAGCAATTTTTAACCGGTCACCCCAAAAATTATTCGCTAACATTAACTCGTCCCAGCAAGTATGTAAACGATTGGCGAGAGGCGTCGGTTGTGATTACGGCAACGGGAACAGAGCGTTATTTGCTATTAGGCAATCTTTCCCCCAATAAAATGCCCTTTTCACGAGAATATAATTATGAAGATCCCAGGATCGTGTATGACATCGACAGTGTATCCTTATTACCAGTTGTTGGCAAATGGGAGCCATGCGAAAAAGCAGCAGAAAATATACAGGCGTTATACATCAATAACTATCGTCACACAGAGTTCAACTATTTAGATGATGATTTACCTTTAGTAAAAGATACAACGATTGCTCCAACTATAGCAAAAGCAGACCCTCCAATGCCCGAGGTGGTACCTCCTCAAAAGGCAGATACCTTGTTAATACCGGATGTATTATTTGAATTTGATAAAGGGGTATTGAATCCCAATTTTTTCCCCCGAATGCAGCAAATTGTAAAAGTAATAGAGCAACGACCGTTTCGGAGATTAGAAATCATCGGACATACAGATAGCTTAGGTTCTTTTGAATATAACCAGCAACTCTCTGAGCAACGTGCTCAGGCAGTAGCCACTTACTTATTAGGCCATTTACCGCTTACTCCAGAAAAAGTAAAAACTTCGGGAGAGGGGGCTGGGCGCCCGGTATCTTCCAATCAAACAGCCGCCGGTCGTCAGCAGAACCGGCGGGTTGAAATTATAGTAATCAGATAGCAATACCCAAAAAGGGGTTAATAGTCCAAATCGCACCCAATAGGGGCACCAGGAGGTATTTCTTTATGAATAGGTAATGGAATGTCTTTGGGTTTTTCAATTCGTTCAATGGCAAAAGAATAGTGTGCAGCTAATCCTGGAGTTGATTTTTTAGCAATTGCCAATTGTTTAATTTGTTGCATTCGGCTGAAGCAAATGGATTTTACCGCGTACCCTGATAAATCATTTTGATACAAGGCCAGCATCCATGTAAGCATCATTTGTTGGGTTTGCAATTGAATTTCTCTTGCCAGTCCGCTTTTCAAAGAACTTTTCCAAGTACTTTCTATCATCGCATCCAATAGGTCGTCAAAACCTGGAGTTTGGGCCCTAGCTTTTAGTTGCACCATGCGGTTGGCTCTTTCGGGATGGAATAAAAAGGATAGTTCAAAATCGGTGAGTGCTTCTGCTGCGGATAAAGCATCGAATGCCATACCGGTTCTTTTATTAAAAAGTTCACCTACCGAGTAGTATTGTGGCGGGCGGGGAGGTATTAGGTCAATAACGGTAGAGGGGATGGAAAGTACTTCTGGAGATAAGCATTGGAGGGCTGCTTTTATGGCTTCTTGCTGAACGCTAGCAGATAATATAGCAGGTTTTTCCTGATTATCTCCTTTAACGCTGTAAGCATAATTCATACCTCCGATTAACTTACATACAGCCTCTAGCTGATAGCGATGATAATTATATACGGGAACAAGCACATCTTCGAGTTGAGCCAAGGGGGTGTTGTTTTTTACAGCATTTTCCGAAAACTGCTTCAGTGCTTTTTTTCTCACTTCTAATACTGATTCTAACTCCTGAGTGGCGCTGGTTCCATTATCCCACAGGTGGGCTTTAGGATGCATTCCTCCGGCAGCGCGGGCATCCGCATCGGCAATAAACAGCAATCCTTTTTTGGTATTTTCTTCCAGTAAATTATTGAGTGCCTGATTTTCATTGGTTCCATTTTGAAAATCGGCATAACCATAGGTTATAGCCTGTTTATCCCAATCTCCTATTTGGTTGGTATAAACATCCGAAAAGTCAATTTCTCCTTTTGTATTTAGTTTAATAAGTGGATGTGGGTAGTCCATCACGGAAGCCCGGTTATTAAAGCTCGAAGCATAGTTGTGTTGCAAGCCAAGCGTATGTCCTATTTCGTGGGCTGCTAATTGACGTAGTCGTTGTAATGCGGCTTCCTTCATGGTATTGGGAACTGGTTTGCCGGTTTCATAGGGTGATAAGAGGCCGGTGAAAATCAGGTGATCTTGGCGAACACGCAGGGAACCTAGAGTAACTTGACCTTTAATAATTTCTCCGGTTCTGGGGTCGGTAACACTATTTCCATAGCTCCAGCCTCTGGTAGATCGATGCACCCAGTTTACTACGTTGTAGCGAATATCCATAGGGTCGGCGGTGTCGGGCAATAATTTTATTTGAAAGGCATTTTTGTAGCCGGCAGCTTCAAAAGCCTGGTTCCACCAACTTCCGCCATCTAGTAATGCAGAACGAATGGGCTCCGGCGTTCCATTATCTAAATAGAAGATGATAGGCTTTACCGGTTCGCTAACCGCAGCGCCCGGATCTTTTTTAGCAAGGCGGTGACGGGTAATGAACATTTGTTGAATAGGTTCGGTAAAAGGAGAACTGTAGTCGAAATAACTAATTGCATTAAAACCGCTTCTGATATCGTATCGGCGGGGTTTATATTGGTTATCTGGCAATTGAACAAAAGAATGGTGCATACGCAATGTGATGGCTTCGGCACTGGGAACTACTGTTCTTACAAATCTACCTGCATCTGCTCCTCCGGTAAAAGTTATGGTTGCTTCAAATTCAGAATTAAGCGGAAAGTTGCGAGTGTTATTTATAAATATTGCAGAGCGGGATTCGGATAGTGAATAAGATCCCTGCTTCATCATTCTAAGTTTGTCGGCAACATTCATTGCATCTCTTAGAAAGAAGGAAGTGGCATCTACCAGTAACTGACCACCCTCTTCTTCTTCTATGGTAAAGCCAGCTATAGCTGATTGAGCAAATGATTCAGCTACGGCTCTTTTCTCGCGTGGGTCTGATGAAGAGGCTCTGTAATCGTAGTTGGGTTCGATGAGCAATAGTTTTTTGCCTACTTTTTGAAAAGCAACCACTCTTGCCCCCCCAATAAGTCCGCGGTCTAATCCAATATCATTGGATCCTAATCCTGCAGGTAAACTATTTACATATAAAAATTCGCTTCCGATTTTATTTACCAGTAACCAAATTTTTCCATTAGTAGCATCCCACCAGAAGGGGAAAAATCCATCATATTTGGTAAATCGGCTGGTTTTTTCTGCCAATTTAGAACTTGTTTGGGCCGAAGAAAAAAGAGAAAACAGTAGAAAGGAAAGAAGTAATAAGCGTCGCATATGCTTGAATTTAACCAGTTGAATGATAACTGAAAGGTAAGTTATAAGTACAAAAAAAATCCGGAAAATTGAAGCTCAATTTTCCGGATAACAAGATACGCCAGGCAACTATTAGCTGTTGCTAGCCTCTTCGGCAGGAGCAGCAGGAGCTGAGTCAGTTATTGTAAACGGAGCTGTAACCGGTGCCGCATCAAGGACTGGAGCAGGTTTAGGGGCAGCAGGTTTTTTTGCAGTTGGTTTCTTTTTAGGCGTTGCTTTTTTAGCTACTACTTTTTTAGCAGGGGCTGCTTTTTTAGCGGCTACTTTCTTTTTTGGTGCTACTTTTTTAGCAGGCGCTGCTTTTTTAGCAGCTACTTTTTTAGCAGCTACTTTCTTTTTTGGTGCTGCCTTTTTAGCGGCTACTTTTTTAGCAGGGGCTGCTTTTTTAGCGGCTACTTTCTTTTTTGGTGCTGCTTTTTTAGCGGCTACTTTTTTAGCAGGCGCTGCTTTCTTAGCGGCTACTTTCTTTTTTGGTGCTGCTTTTTTAGCAGTTGCTTTCTTTTTAGTTGCTTTTGCCATGGTGCGTGTTGTTTAAGATGGGTTTAGATAACAGATGAAAGGTAGAAAAAATTTTTTTATATATCACCAAATCCTGTGATATATATTTTATTTAGTTCATTAAAAATGATTGTTGTGAAGCCACTCGATGCACATCCATGGCCATTGAGAGAGTACTTTGTCATAGGGTGCAGTACCAAAACCATGGCCACCGTGATCGAAAATGGTAAGTGCTGCCGGAATTTCGAATGTTTTTAGGGCATCATAAAATACGATACTGTTTTTTGGTAGAACGGCTTTGTCATTGTCGGCATGCAAAAGCCATGTTGGAGGCGTATTTTTATTAACTCTTTTTTCGGTAGAAAGTTGTTGAACCATTTCTGCAGAAGGAGTTTTACCTAATAACATTTCTCGACTATAGCGGTGTCCAAAAACAGTGTCCATAGATATTACAGGGTAAATGAGAATAGCAAAATCGGGGCGACTGCTGAATCTTTCGTGCCAGTTTTCAGCGGTAGGATTGCCTTCTTTATGGATGGTGGCTGCCGTAGATGCCAGATGGCCCCCTGCAGAGAAGCCCATGACTCCAATTTTTTTGGGGTCGATTCCTTTTCCGACTTTTCCAGATCGGATGAGTTGCAGTGCTGTAGTTACATCATTGTATTGTGCAGGATAGTTATGGCCTTCTTGATTTCTGTTGTTTAAGCGATAGTGAAGCACAAAAGCATCTATCCCGGCGGCATTGAAAATCGATGCTGGAATAGTTCCTTCTTTTTCCCAGGCAAGGTGGGCATAAGCTCCTCCTGGGCAAATAACAATGGCCGTTTTGCCGGCAGATTTACTGGAGGCAGGAAAGTAGTCCATGAATGGGGCAATGCTATCAAAACCGGCATGAACAATATCAGGAGTGTTAGCTGGGTATAGCCAAATTCTTTCTTGAGCTGAGCTGGTAGCGGGGGTAATCATACAAAATAATAAAGCGGTCAAAAGAATTAGACTGCGCATGTTGACTTGGTTTGTAAAGTAAGTTACCAAATATATGGATAACATAATCTTATGTTCTCGGATTGAATGTTGTTAAAGTGATGAATCAGATATAGGAAATGGAGTATTTTTATGCAATGAAAAAGTCTGTTGTATTAGGTGCATCTGAAAACCCCTCCCGGTATAGTTATCTAGCCGTGGAGCGATTAAGGTCCATGGGTCATTCGGTGGTTGCAATCGGCAGAAAAGAGGGGAAGATTGGGGAAACTGCTATCATATCCGGACATCCCAAGTTAGAGGAGGTGGATACCATTGCTTTATATCTGAATCCAAAGTTACAGGTGGCTGAGTATGATTACATACTAGCCCTCCATCCACGGCGGGTAATTTTTAATCCGGGAACCGAGAATGATGAGTTGCTGCAGTTACTAAAGGAAAAGGGAATCGAAGGGGTGGAAGCCTGTACGTTGGTTATGTTGGGTACAGGGCAGTATTAATTGAAATTAATTGAACTGATAGCCGATACCCATAACAAAGCCATAATCGGTAAGTGACTTTCCGGTGGTGGGGGATATCTTATCAAAATTATAGTAATAATTTAGGTTGATATTAAAATCTTTGAGGGGTTCGTAACTGAATTTCACATCAATATCATGTCGCCAGCGACCTTGCTGTGAAAGGCTAAAATAAAGGCCTTGCTGAAACGAGAACGAAATGTTAGGCTGACTAAATGAGAAGAATTGATAACTGTTTTGGATAATCCATTCTTTGGTATTATTTGAAATCGATTGATAGTTTTTTTCCTGATTCAGTGCTAAGCCAGAAATGAGTATCCATCGTTGGTGTGGAGTTGATAACAAATTATATCCTCCTCCTAATCCTTCCTGCCATCTGCTTAATAAGCCCAGCTCGCGGTTGCGTTGATAACGTATGATTGTTCCGGCAAACCAGGCTCCATTGAAATAATACTTAAAGTCGGTGTTTAGATTCTCTCTATCTCTATAAGAGGTAATACTGTCTTGGGTTTTAATCATATCGCCAGATAGTTGGGTTTCTGTGTTGGCAGAGCGGTAGCCAACTTTGGCATTAACGTTTAATCGACCGATTTTACTGGATTTGGTATAGGTATAGCCCACTCCTAATTCGCCTTTTATCCGGGAGAACCAGGATGAACTAAAGTTGTACAGGTAACTGATATCAGCCAGCGGAATTTCTTTTTCCCCTATTGTGGAATTGATAATAATATTTCCGGGGGTATTGGCGGGTCGAATATTTCCGGTAAAGGATAATTTTTGGATAGTTTCCATCCGGTAATGCTGGCTTCCGGCGCTGATGGTAAGTACTTTATCATTTTTTATTTGTAAAACACTTACATCATCTCCTTTGAATTCTACCCGGCCAAGCTTTATTGAACGGAGTTCTCCTATGATAATACTTTGGTTTCGCAAATAGATGGTATCTTTTTCTTGTGCAAAAATTTGTTGATTACTGCACAGAAAAGTGAGGCAGTAGAAAATCGTAATAAGATAATAAAATTGGCGCATTCGTATGAGACCTGAAGATGAATGTGGATGAGGTTATAGTTTCCTCGATTCGCAAAACTTCTGCCAAAAATAGCACCTATTTTATACTTAGGTGCTATTCAGAAAGTTTTAAGTTAATCGTTTATAATTGATTATTTCTGGCCAAATACTGAAACGTTTGCTCTGCCCTGTAAAACCCCTTTAGTATCGTACCAAAATTCGATGGTTCTAATTTTTCTTCTATTCCCCCGTAAGTCAATTACCCTACTTTCTCCCCCGGCTGGAATAGAAAATCGGGTGTCAATATTTTCGGGTAATCCTCCGTCATCATATGTTACAATTAGACGAATGAGATTGATAGGGGCACTGGTAACCTTAAATTTTATTTTTCTAAAAAAATCGTAGGGTCCTTGAACTACAATGGCATCGTGGTCTGCCGTAAATCTGGCATTAACTGTTCCTAAGTACCTCCATTCACCGGGGGTACCTGGTCGGGGTGCACTAACTGCCGTTTGAGAGAAACTCAAATCTGGCAGTAGCGTTAAAACGGAGAGGGCGAATACTAGGTAAGTCAGGGCTCGCATATTGAGTTATTTGATGTCTTCTTTCTTAACTTCTACAATTTCATACATGTCTTTACCATCAACTTGTATAGGTTGATAGTAAATTTCACCAAATTGAACGTAGGTTTGATCGCCCACTTTTACTTCTTTACCCCCCTCTGGCAAATGAGGTACTATAGTGCCTGCAGAAGCAGGAACAACGGAATATCCCTTTTCAGTTTTCTCATAGAAATCACCGCCATAGTAATAATTATTTACAGTTTCGTTTACTACAACGGTTTGGGCATTGGGAGGGAGAGTGGTAATAGTGCCTCCAACAGGTGCGGAAACCACTTGGTAACCTCCATTATATGGTTGATACCAAACACCCTGATCGTAATGGTATTGAGCATTTTCAACACTAACAATAATGGCAGTTGTAGCTAAAGCAGCAACAAAGAAACCCCACGGATGCCATACTGGACCCCAAAAGAAGGGTGTATAGGGATGGTAAAAGTAGGGGCGGTAGCTAAAGTATACAAATCCACCATGGCGATAAGGCGGACGGGTGTAGGGGCGATAGCCGTTCGAGCGAACGCTATTGTTTACTACCCGGTTATTGTTTATTTTAACGTCTTTACTGTTATCGATATTAACGTTTACGTTTTTTTTACTGTTGTCTATATTTACCTTATTACCGCTGAGGTTATTGTTTCCAGATCTGTCGACAGATTTTTTTTCAGCACCCAGGTTATCTCTTTTTGAACTGCTGTTGCCTGAATTCAGGTTACGATTTTTGTTGCTGGCGGCTGGTGAGACTGATCTATTGGAGGGTGTTGCGGCAGTTTTAGGTATACTTTTGGCAGCTTGTCCGCCCGCTTGACCCACTTTTCTCTGGGCATGGGAGGAAAAGGAAAGTAAAATCGCGGCAAATGCAAGACTGGCGGTGAGAAAGTTTTTCATAAGTAATAGATTATATATAAAAGTAATTTTATGGTTTGATTAATTTTGTATCATGTAAAAATAGAAAATGAATGGAATGAGTAATTATAATATAGTTTGTTTTTGTATTAAAATCAAAAAAATTCGTATCAAATACTTAATTCGTTATTAATCATATTTATAAACATTAAATAAAAAATGCAAATCAACTTTTGGAAAGTTCAGAACTTTCCAAAAGTTCTGAACTTTCCAAAAGCTGCGAGCTATGGAATTTTTTATAAGGCTCAACCCCCCCAAAAAATTTCAACACATATTCCTTCTCCAACCAATCATTCCCCTTCGTAAACATCTTCTTATACGAAGTAAACTCCCAATCCCCCACCCCCTCCACAAAACCATGCTTCACCGGATTCATATGAATATATCTTATCATGTTTGCAAAAGCCCTGTCATCTTCAACCCAAGTTCTCTTAAAATTAGGCATAAATAAGCTACCCTTCCTTCCATATACTTTATTAAAGGACTGTGTATAGGAACTGAAAAAATTTGCCAGACTCTTACTGATCCAATCTTCAATAAAGTAAATTTTTTCCAATTCACTCATTTCTCGAAAAACAATTGAATGCGACAAGTGCTCTCTTATCTCTTTTTCATCCCTCACTCGAATAAGTAAATGAAAATGATTCGGCATCAGACAATACGCATATACCTTCACAGATTTTTTGAGATATATGGATGCCTTCATCAAAAAGTATCCATAGTTCCTTTCTTCAACGAATAAATTATCACTCCCATTCGCATGATTATAGAGATGATAACATTCACCCGGTTTCAATCTCAATAAAGGCTTACTCATATATTTAGGATTAATTATTTATCAACCTCCCCAACCCTCCCGGTCTAAACTTCGATAGTGTATCGCCTCTGCCAAATGAACGGTTTCTAAATGCTCACTGCCCTCTAAATCAGCAATGGTTCGGCTAACTTTTAAAATTCTGTCATATGCCCGTGCACTCAGGTTCAGCTTTTCCATGGCAGTTTTTAACAGCTGTTCTCCCGTTTGATTAATCTTACAAAATTTATGTAACAGTTGACTACTCATTTGCGCATTTGCATATATACCGGGATTACCGGCATATCTGGCTAATTGAATTTCTCGGGCAACTATTACCCTTTTTCTGATAGTAGCCGAACTCTCAGTCGATTGCCGATGGCTCAATTCTGTATAGGACACCGGAGTAACCTCTACATGCAAGTCAATACGATCTAACAGCGGCCCAGAAACCTTATTTAAATACTTTTGTACTGATCCAGGGGGACAGGTACACTCTTTTTCCGGGTGGTTAAAATACCCACAAGCACAAGGATTCATAGAAGCAATGAGTACAAAGTTAGCCGGGAAGTCGAGCGCCATCTTGGCCCTAGAAATAGTCACTTTTCTCTCTTCCATCGGCTGTCTCATTACTTCCAGCACAGTCCGCTTAAATTCCGGAAGTTCATCTAAAAACAAAACACCATTGTGTGCTAATGAAATTTCACCGGGTTGCGGTGTTCCTCCCCCTCCAACCAGCGCAACATCCGATATCGTATGATGCGGCGATCGAAAAGGTCGTTTATTAATCAGAGCACAATTTTCCGGGAGCCGCCCCGCTACACTATGAATTTTGGTGGTTTCCAGCGCCTCATGCATACTAAGTGGAGGTAAAATGGTTGGTAGCCTCCTGGCCAGCATGGTTTTTCCTGCACCTGGTGGACCAATAAGAATAGCATTATGCCCACCCGCCGCGGCTATTTCCATCGCTCTTTTAATGTTTTCTTGTCCCTTCACCTCACTAAAATCAATATCATAGTCGGCAGGTTTCAGGGTAAAAGCTTCACTCATATCCACCGTAACTGGGGTAAGACATTTTTCATCTGCTATAAAGTCCACCACTTCACTTAAATGTTTTACTCCATAAACTGCGAGCCCCTCAACCATGGCGGCCTCTTTCGCATTACTCATGGGAACAATTAATCCCTTAAATCCTTCTTTCTGCGTTTGCAATGCAATTGGCAAGGCCCCCTTAATCGGCTGAACCGCTCCATCTAAACTCAGCTCTCCCATTAATACATAGTCAGCCAAGCGCTCAGCATTTTCTAACTGTTCGCTTGCACCTAATACTGCCAAGGTAATGGGCAAGTCGAATGCGGATCCACTTTTCCGGATATCCGCTGGCGCAAGATTAACAATGATTTTTGTGCGCGGCATATGAAAATCATTCGTTTTAATTGCACTTTCTGTTCTTTGCAAACTTTCTCTTACCGCATTATCTGGTAAGCCAACAATATGGTAGCCCTGACCCATACTAACGTTCACCTCAATGGCAATCGGGATGGCTTCTACCCCAAATACGGCACTGCCGAAAGTCTTTACCAGCATGAAAAAAAATTATTTACTCAAAAAGAGTACCTGTTAAATCCAATACAATCACAAAGTTGCTGGATACAGGCAGAGTAAAATCCGTATTTATACCTGAAGTAGCGAAGAAAACACCCAATTTTACCTATCTAATTCCATTGAATGGCATAATAGAGGCAAGGAATGTTTCCAATATTGGTTAAATTATGCAGTACCATCGATCCTAGCCAAACGGCATCACCACCGGAGGCTTTTTGATGCGACTGATCAATTTGCATTTCGGCATTGCCAGACAATAGTAAAATAATCTCCTCATTTGTATGTGTGTGGGGATCGTGACTTTTCATACCCACATCTAACGTGGTGATATGGATATCAAATTTATTTAACATAGCAGTAGGTCTATTGAATAATTGCCGAACACCCCCTTTACTATGTGGTTTAAAAACCATATCCTTCCAATCCATTATAAAAGAACTTCCTCCCTGTCTGCCTCTGTCTTCTGAAAAATTAGTTGTTGAACTGGCGGTAAGGGTATAGTATGTAACTGCTTCCTTTGTTGAATTGCTGATTAATACCCTTTCTCCTGGCAACAAGAAAACCACCGATCCTTGTTCCAACACTTTTTGTTCTTCTAATAACTGAACATTCGCCTTGCCATTTTTGATAATGACCAACACTTCCTCCTGCTTGCCCGAAATTATAGCAGTCTGCTTCCCCCCAGATAATGTATAATAGGTGGCAGTTTGGTTACTCAATATGGCACCTGAGCCAGAAAATAGTTGCGTCTTTTTTGCAGTACCGCGCTCAAGAGGGTATACACGAGAATCTAATATTTGTGCTTGCACTTCAATGGATCCTGAAATGGCTAAGAGTAAACCAATCAACACTAAATATTTCATAATAAATCCATTGATAAAATAAGTGAATAAATCTACAACTTATTCAATAAATCCAGAACCCCTTCTTTTTGTAAAATAAGATAACCCAATCGGTCATTACTTATTCCTGGTTTTAATTGGTAGCTAAAACAAAGTTCTCCCTCCGAAATGGAAGTTTCAAAATAATGAAACTGAATAGTTGCATGTTTTTTTAATGATTCACCAATCTCATACAAGTGGGTGGAAATAATAAATAAACAATTTTCATTCTTTCTCAGTCCTTCCATAACGGCAGCGCTACATCTAACGGCATCTTCCTGATTGGTGCCTTTGAATAATTCATCAATCAGAATCAACCATTTTTTGCCAGTATTTATTTTCTCAATGGTGCTTTTGATACGCTGAACTTCATTGTAAAAAAAACTTTCTCCACGAATCAGATTATCGGTGATCTGAATATTACTTAAAATGCCATCGAGTAAACTTATTTTCATTTCACTTGCAGGCACTCCCATGCCTATATGCGCCAGATATGCAGAAATCCCCACCGCCTTGATGAATGTACTTTTTCCAGCCATGTTTGCGCCCGTTAGAAAAATAAAGTTTCCCGCTTTGTTCATCAGCACATCATAGGGTACTGGAACCGGCAGCAAAATATGAAACAGCCCCCTTGCTTCGAGCATCGGCTCATCGCTTTCGGTAATAACCGGGAAACTTAATCCCCATTTTTGGCCGGCTAGTGCCATACTCATATAAGCATCCAATCTGAAATAAATTTCTATCATTTCTAGAATCGCCTGCTTGTATGTATCCCTTATAAAATTTCCGAAATACAATACATCCTCTAAGGTTAGTTGCTTTTTATTTGTACTGAGTAGCTGCCCAATTTCGTCCCGCTGTAGTAGCTTATTTATTCGTTCATAACTGGTTTTCAAAAAAATGCTTTCCGAATCTTTTATCAAGAGAAGCAGATTCGCCATTCCATTCGTAAAATCAATGGCATGCTCAATAGTATATTTTGTTAATGAATAATCGGTTGGTGATGTGATTCTATAATACCATCCACCAATAAAACCTGGATTTTTAGGTAATTTATCAATAGGGGTATCATAAAATTTTTCCAAAACCATCAATGTGCCATTAGAAATACTAACCGGCCATTTGTCTATAACTTCTCCTAGTTGGCGGATGGTTTGTTGGGTGTTTTCAATAGCTGGTATGGTTCTGAGGGGTTGAGACAAAAGCTCCCGTAAAAACTCTCTGCCGGCATTGGTTTGTGTAAAATTCAAATGGTGGAAAACCGATTGCTCCATTTCGGGATGAAAAATCGATAAGTCGGTTTGGGTAGTTTTATCTGCTAGCATTGGGTAACTGATTCCGCCTGTAATATAGCCGATACAACCAATATTTCCTTCACCTAACCCGATTATCGGTTGAATTTTAGCCGCATTCCTTTTACAGATTCCTCAAACCCGTTTTTTCCATAAACCAACCTGCCATTTACAAAAGTTTGCGAAACCTTCGATCCAAAACGATGGCCTTCAAATGGGCTCCAGCCACACTTGTACATTATATTTGAACGGGAAACTGTAAACGGTTCGTTAGAATTTACCAAAATCACATCTGCAAAATACCCCTCCCTAATAAAGCCCCGATCCTTAATCTGGAAACAGGTGGCAACTGAATGACTCATTTTTTCAACTACCCGCTCAATAGTAATTTTTCCAGCGGCAACATAATCTAGCATCAGGGGCAATCCATGCTGAATCAGGGGTAAGCCTGCATGCGCGTGTTCATAGTCACCTGATTTTTCTTCCCAGGTATGGGGTGCATGATCCGTTGCTATCACATCCAGCCGGTCGTCTAATAAAGCCTCCCATAGGGCTGTTTTATTTTCTGCTGACTTGATAGCAGGATTACACTTTATCTGATTACCCAATCTTGCATAATCGTCGGCAGTAAAATGCAGGTGATGTACACAAACTTCAGCCGTTATTCTCTTATCTTCCAATGGAAGCATATTGCCGAAAAGTTGCAATTCTTTTGCGGAAGTGATGTGTAAAATATGCAGACGGGCATCATGCTTTTTCGCAAGTTGAATGGCTTTAAAAGAAGATTCAAAACAAGCCGCAGCATCTCGGATAACAGGATGGTCGGACGGTTCTAATACAGTTTTTCTTTCTTTAATCGCTGCCAGGTTCGCTTTAATCATTCGCTCCTCTTCACAATGCGTTGCAATTAGCAACTCCGAACCTTCAAAAATTCTTTCCAATACCAATGGGTCATCTACCAGTAAATTTCCGGTGGAAGATCCCATAAAAATTTTTACACCACAGATATCCTGCTTTCGGTAATTGGTGTTTAGCACTTCCTCTAGATTATTACCCGAAGTACCCATATAAAAAGAATAATTGGCTAAAGAACTTTCCTTTCCAATCGCATACTTTGCTTCTAATAATTCGTGTGTAAATGCAGGTGGAACCGTATTGGGCATTTCCATAAAACTGGTTACCCCTCCAGCTATGGCTGCCTTTGCTTCCGAATAAATGGTGGCTTTGTGGGTTAATCCCGGCTCTCTAAAATGAACCTGGTCGTCAATTACACCCGGTAACAGCCACTGATTTGCTGCATCTATCTCTGCAATGGCTTCTTTTCTTTCTATAATGCCCCCAATTTTTTCTATCCGCCCATTCAGAATCAATAAGTCACCTGCTATTATTTTTCCTTCATTTACAATCTGGGCATTTTTTATCAAATAGCTATTCATTGGGTAAACATTTTACAGTTAAAAATACTAAGTGAAAAGGGCAATTCAGCTATAATTATTATATCAGTCCTCAAAGTGAATTGAAAATACAATCATCCGAGAAAAAATTTTCTCTAATACATTCGAATATTTTAGTCCGGGATCCGTTTGATGTAAATTGGCAAGTCCATTGCTGATCTTAATTTCCGGAGAAATAGTTACAAAGGGTAAATAAAAATTGAACCCTAATCCCAATTCATATCCATAGTCTGTTCGTTTCAATTTGATTAGGTCTTCAGAATTTCTGGCAGTTGAATTGCTCGACAAATCGATATCATACTTCAATCCTATCATCATATAGGTTCTGAAATTTTGAATACGGTCGGAATTGAATTTTAGTTGAAAGGGGAAACTTACTATGGTAGAGGGTAAGGTTTGTTTTTGAAATAGCCCCTCGCCCAATCCTGGAGTTTTTAAAGTATAAGAAATGGCCCTGGAGCCACCAATCACCAATTGAGGATTGATGCGAAATTGAAAATGATCATTCAAACGAGCAGTAGCCAACAAACCCATGGTTACACCACCACTTTTGCCGGGTTCTGCAATCACAATGCTATCTGATTGCAAAAAAAGAGGTGATTTGTTGAATTGTAAATAGGTGCTGTTATAGCCCAGGGATAATCCAAAATAGTAAACCAGATCGTCGTGATAAGGACGATAAATCTCCTTCATAAATTGGGCTTGAACGGATGAACCCATAGAGAGGAGTAGAAAAACCGGAATGATTACTTGCTTCCGCAGTAAATAGTACATATTCCGAAACTAAGTTTTTTCAGATGAGGGTTACTAAATCCTGCTTCACGCATGATTTGTAAAAATTTTTCTCCTTCCGGAAATGCCTGCACACTATTATTCAGGTATTCATAAGCATTCCGATTTTTCGAAAACCATTTTCCTACCAAAGGTGTGGCATATCGCATATACAGTTGATAAGATTGCTTGATGCCCCATCCAGAAGGCTTAGAAAACTCTAACACTACCAATTTGCCCCCAGGCTTTAATACCCGACGCATCTCTTGTAAACCTTGCAGCAGTCGTTGAAAATTTCTTACACCAAAAGCCACTGTTATGGCATCAAATTCATGATCGTTAAACCGAAGCTGCTCACTGTCGCCAGTTTCTAAAGTAATAACATCGCTGATGCCTAGTTTGCTAATTTTTTCCCGACCGAGTGCCAGCATGCCTTCCGAAATATCTACCCCTATAATTTGCTTGGGTGCCAGCATTTTATTGGCCATAATCGCTACCTCTGCTGTGCCAGTAGCAACATCGAGTATTTTTTGAGGTTGCAGTTGTTTTAACTGCTCGAGTGCTGTTTTTCTCCAATAAACATCAATCCCTCCGCTCAATAGTCGGTTGAGAAAGTCGTATCGGTGGGCTATATCATTGAACATGCCGGCTACCTGCTCCTTCTTTTCAAGGGGGCTTGACTCGTAGGGCATTACTGTATCATGCGCAAATTTTTCCATACGTTGCGAAGATATTGATTTTAACGGCCTTCCCTTGGCTAGATACCCGTTTTGGGAAATAAAATGGTTAATGTTTCGCAAATTTTCATTCCCAGTTAGCCGTATATTTTACTTACTATCCGCAGCCCCTGTACTATCTTCGTAGTAATGAAAGCCCGCATTTATAAGTCTACCGGTAGCTGGTATCTTGCCAAGGCCTTGGATGGAAAATTTTATCAGGCTCGTGCTAGGGGTATCTTTAAAATTGATGGTATTACTTCAACCAATCCAATTGCGGTTGGAGATGAGGTTGAGCTGGTAATAGAAGATGTTCAAGAAGAATCTGCCGTTATCGACCATATATATGATCGAACTAATTATGTGGCAAGAGTTTCACCTCATAATAAACACCAACATCACATCATCGCCAGTAATTTAGATCAAAGTATTTTATTAGCTACGTTGGTTTCGCCGAAAACCTCCATGGGGTTTATTGACCGATTCCTGGTTTCTTCCGCTTCATTTCATATTCCGGCAATTCTGGTTTTTAATAAATCCGATTTATATCGAAAAAAAGAAATGGATCAATTAAACCGATATCGGGAAATTTATGAAGCAATCGGATATGAAGTGTTATTGATTAGTGTTTTGAATAATTCTGGCCTAGATACTATTCGAGAAAGAATACAGCATAAAACAACTCTTCTGAGCGGGCACAGCGGTGTTGGCAAATCATCCTTTATTAATTCGTTGTTTCCAGATTTTCAATTACCCACCTCCGAAGTAAGTGAGTGGAGTGGTAAGGGCTTACATACCACAACCTTTGCCGAAATGTTTGATTTGCCGGGCGGCGGAAGTATTATAGATACCCCCGGGTTACGGGAATTTGGATTGGTAGATATTTCTCGGCAGGAACTTTCTCATTATTTTCCCGAAATGTTGCAGCAATTTCATCATTGTCGTTTCAATAATTGTATGCACATCAATGAAGCGGAGTGTGGAGTTAAAGCTGGATTGGCTTTTGGCACGGTTTCGGAAGAGCGGTATCTAAGCTATCGTGCTATTTTAGATACTATTTCCGACAAGCAGTATTAGGCATCCACCCATCATTAAAATTTCAACTTACTTTTTTTAGAAGCGGCTTTGATCGCTTGCTTATCTCCTGCCAATATTCTTTCTGCCCCCACATTTCTTCCGACCGGGCAGCCGCTTTTTCTTTTGCCCAAAATACCGCAGGCACTAAGAGTACAACTAACTACAATTAATAAGGCTAAAGAGCGCAATACTTTTTTCATAGGTTAGGGTTGAGTGCCCGATTCATCAATTGCTGCAGAATACCAGCCTGCATAGGTTACATAATTATTAGCTATTCGGTTGATTTCTCCACTAATGTGCTCTGGTGAAATATCTTTAACCTTTTTGGCAGGTACCCCCGCATAAATGGTACCCGCTTCTACAATGGTTCCCTCCAATACTACCGCTCCTGCAGCTATAATCGAATTGCTATGTATCACACATTCGTCCATTACAATAGCTCCCATCCCAATTAATACATCATCATGTATGGTACAACCATGTATCATTGCCTGATGCCCTATAGATACATGATTACCAATTTGAGTAGGATGTTTTTGATAGGTACAATGTATAATTGCCCCATCTTGCACATTTACTCGGTTTCCCATTTTGATATAATGAACATCCCCCCGAATTACCGCATTAAACCAAACACTGCAATCATCCCCCATGGTAACTTCACCCACTATAGTTGCATTGGGTGCAAAGAAACAATTGTTACCCCAAACAGGTTTTTTGCCGGGCAATGATAAAATGGTAGCCATAACAGCGGTTATTTTCTCTGTGAAGATAAATCTATTCGGTTAATTTTGCAGAGAGGGCAATTAAATAACTTCTAGCAATACCCGGGGTATACTTTTTTATAATCTATATGAATCTTCGTCAACTTTTTCAACAGCATCTGGCACCAACCTCACCTGCTCCTATGAATATTGAAATGGTGAAGGCATCTGGTATTTATATGTGGGATGCGGATGGCAAAAGGTATACCGATTTAATCTCGGGATTTAGTGTGGCCAATATCGGGCATAGTCACCCATCCGTTATTCAGGCAGTTCAACAGCAGTCGGCCGAGTATATGCATTTGATGGTGTACGGAGAATTGATTCAAACCCCCTCTGTGCAATATGCCAAAGAGCTAACCTCCACCTTACCCGATTCGCTTAACTGCGTTTACTTTACCAACAGCGGAGCAGAAGCCACCGAAGGAGCCATGAAGCTGGCAAAAAGAGTAACCGGTAGAACCAAAATAATAGCTTTTGATAAATCGTATCATGGAAGTACACAGGGAGCATTGAGCTTAATGGGCGACGAATACTGGCGAAGAGCGTATCGACCCTTACTTCCCGATGTATTCCATTTTCCGTATGGCTCAGAAGAAGTGATTGATGCAATTGATGCTACAACTGCTTGCGTAATATTGGAAACTGTGCAGGCAGAAAGTGGCATTACTGCCCCCAGTCCGGCCTGGCTTCAGAAAATCAGAAAAAAATGCGATGAGCATTGTGTTTTATTAATATTGGATGAAATTCAGGCAGGATTTGGCAGAACTGGTACCTTATGGGCTTTTGAACAAATGGGCATTGTACCCGATATCCTGTTATTAGGTAAAGCGTTAGGGGGTGGAATGCCGCTAGGTGCATTTATTTCCTCCCATCGCATGATGCAAACCCTCAGTTACCAACCTGTTTTAGGCCATATTACCACTTTTGGCGGTCATCCGGTTTCCTGTGCTGCCGGCAGGGCAGCCTTTCAGGTTTTACGGGAAAGTAACTGGATAGCGCAGGTAAAAAACAAAGAAGCTTTCTTACTAAAAACACTGAAACATCCTGCTATACTTACGGTGCAATCTGCGGGATGCTGGATGTCGTTACAGTTTGCTACCTCAGAATTAAATCAGCAAATTATTCATCGGTGTGTTGCTAACGGACTAATAACAGACTGGTTTATTTTTGCGGCAGACCGTTTGCGCATTGCACCGCCTTTATGTATCAGTGAAGCAGCGCTTCAGGAATCTTGTGACTTGATTATAAAAAGTATCGAGCAGGTTTTACAGGGGGAGCAGTAACTATTTACAAGGCTCCATTCGGCAAAAACGGCTGTAGAGCTTCTCATATTGAGGAATAATATTACTGATGTCGAAAGTGCAAGCCTGTTCAAAAGCTTTTTCTTTCATCCTTGCTAAATAATCGGGATCACTCAGCACTTGAATTGCATAGTTACTCATGGCTTCCGTATCTCCTACCTCAGCCAAAAAGCCGGTTTCACCCGATATATTAATTTCTGCTAAACCGCCGGCATTAGAGCTAATTACCACTACCCTTGCAGCCATTGCTTCCAGAGCAGCTAATCCAAAACTTTCATATTCAGAAGGCAAAAGAAAAACATCACTTACCGCTAAAATATCTTCCATTTGTTCTTGCTTGCCTAAAAATCGAACCTGCTCATCCACCCCTAGTTGTCGGCACAACTCTTCTGCCGCATGCCTTTCCGGTCCATCCCCTACCATCAATAACTTACAAGGGATAGTTGCTTGCACTTTAGCGAAAACCTTTATAACATCGTCTATTCGTTTCACTTTTCGGAAGTTGGAAGCATGAATCAGAATTTTTTCATTATCAGGAGCAATCACTTGCCTAAAAGCATCCAACGGTTTTTTGTCAAAACGTTTTACATCCACAAAATTATATATCACTTCTATCTCCTTGCGAATATCGAAATAGCGATAAGTTTCTTCCCGCAAATTTTTTGAAACCGCCGTAATGGCATCACTTTCATTAATTGAAAAAGTTACTACCGGCTCATAGGTTTTATCCTTTCCTACTAAAGTAATGTCGGTTCCATGTAAGGTAGTTATAACCGGCACATTTCTGCCATTCTTTTGCTTTACAATCTGTTTAGCCATATAGGCAGCAGAAGCATGGGGAATGGCATAATGCACATGTAAAAGATCTAAATCGTGATTGATAATTACATCCACCATGGTGCTGGCCAGCGCTAGTTCATAGGGGGGATAGTCGAAAAGCGGATAGGTAGGAACCCGAACTTCGTGATAGAAAATATTGGTATTAAACTCATTTAATCGAACGGGCTGCTGATAAGTTATAAAGTGAACTTTGTGTCCTTCATTTGCCAGCGCCTTTCCCAATTCAGTGGCCAAAACACCGCTTCCCCCAAAAGTGGGATAACAAACAATACCTATTTTCATATTCAGCGGAGATTAAATACTTTTGTTTAGCAACCTGAAAGTAACAATAAAAAACGCATTCCCTAAAGTGTTATTTTATTTAACCATTTGAATTGCCAATTGTTTAACTTTATCCTATGAAAAAAGCAGCCATTATCCTATTCTTACTGCCAATTTTATCTTTTGCTCAGGCAGATGCCGACTCGATATTTATAAAAAAAATGTCGGATGATATACTCCGAAACGGAAAAGCCCACGACCTGCTCCGACAACTCACCAAACAGGTGGGAGGGCGATTGGCTGGTTCTCCGCAGTCTTCACGCGCAGTTAGCTGGGGAAAATTTACAATGGAAATGGTAGCTCCAGATAAAGTGTTTTTACAACAATGTATGGTTCCCCACTGGGTTAGGGGAGGTGCCGATTTAGCAACTATCGTGGAAATGGACAAAAAGCCGTTCCCCAAAAAATTAGATGTGCTGGCACTGGGTAATTCAATTGGCAAGGGTACCATTCAGGCTCCCTTACTAGCAGTTGCCGATTTTGCCGAATTAGAGAAACGTAAAGATAGTGCTGTTGGAAAAATAGTATACTTCAACAAAGGATTCGATCCTACCAATATTAAACCCTTTATATCCTATGGCCAGGTTGGTATTTACCGTCGTAATGGGCCCAGTGTGGCAGCAAAATATGGTGCAGTGGGTGTTATGATTCGGTCACTTACCGAGTCGGTTGCGAATGACCCTCATACCGGTGCCATGGCTTTTAACGACTCTTTCCCGCGAATTCCTGCCGTTGCACTTGGCCCTCGCGATGCAGATGAAATCTGGAATCTAAGCCGGAAATCATCCTTGGTGGTTTCGATGACTACCAATGGAAAATTTTTGCCAGACACTATTGGCCATAATGTGGTAGGAGAACTTACCGGAACGGATTTTCCTGGAGAATTTATTACTGTAGGTGGACACCTAGATAGTTGGGATGTGAATGAAGGCGCGCACGACGATGGCGCTGGGGTTGTGCAAACGATAGAAGTAATGCGCGTTTTAAAAGCTATGGGATATAAGCCCAAACATTCCATACGTTTTGTATTATTTGCCAACGAAGAAAATGGATTACGCGGAGGTACTAAATATGCACTCGAAGCCGAGGCTAAAAAAGAGAAACATATTTTTGCCCTAGAAAGCGATGCAGGGGGCTTTACGCCAAGAAGCTTTACAGTGGGCGGATTAAATCCAGCCCAATTAACGAAAATGCAATCTTGGGTGAAATTGTTAACCCCCTATGGCGTAACCGAAATCAACAATGGGGGGGGTGGGGCAGATATCGGTCCCCTAAACCGACTTTTTTCAACCCCCATTTGTGAGTTGGAACCGGATCCGCAACGATATTTCGATTATCACCACGCCCGAACAGATGTTTTTGAGAATGTTAACAAGCGGGAATTATTACTAGGGGCAATCAACATGGCTGCGCTCATTTATTTAATTGATAAATACGGATTATAAAATGAAAATTGTAAAAAAGTTTTTTAGGTATTTGCTGGTATTTATTCTACTGGCGCTGGCTCCCTTCATTTACTGGAGATTTTATTATACAGTCGCCGATGGAACACAGGCCGGCATGCTGAATGTTTTTCAAAAGAAAGGGTTGATTTTTAAAACCTATGAAGGCAAATTAATTCAAAGTGGATTCAAGGCTAATATCCAAAGCAACGAATTTTCATTTAGCGTTACCGATTCCCGTTTGGCCGATCAACTGATGAAATTATCGGGAAAAGAATTAAACCTGCATTACAAACAATATTTGGGCAGTTTACCCTGGAGAGGCATGCAACAAAATATTGTAGATAGCATTTACGAAGTAAGGGATCCAGCCTGGCAGGAAAATTCTATTCGCCCAAAAAACTAGCACAACTATCTAGCCAGCAAAAGAAAGATCGCCGGCCTTTTATGGTATTGATAAGTACCTTTTTTCCATGCACTTATCGGTTGAGTGATGATGCTCTCTGCATCACCGGTAATGTCTGCGGCAACGCATAAAAGTGTTTGATCTCGGCAGGTATTTATCAACTCAGTAAGCATGGCCTGATTCCGGTAGGGGGTTTCTATAAATAATTGTGTGCTATTTTCTTTAAGGGAAATGGTTTCCAATTCCTTTATTTTTTTCTTTCTCGCAACCGAATCAATTGGCAGGTATCCATGAAAAGTAAAATGTTGCCCATTCATTCCGGATGCCATCAGTGCCAGCAAAATAGAGTTAGGCCCTACCAAAGGAATTACCCGATATCCCTGCTGTTGAGCAATTAACACCAGCGATTGACCAGGATCTGCAATTCCAGGGCACCCTGCTTCACTTATGATGGCTACCTGTTTACCTGCATACAGGGCAGCCAACATTCTTTTTGAAATTGCTGCATCCGTATCATCAATCACTATCCACTCATATTCGTCAATCACCATCTCCTTCCATAATTTTTTGGCAAAACGACGGGCAGTTTTTGCATTTTCAACCATAAAAACGGTACATTTTTTTATGGTTTCCGTAATATAAGGCGGAATCGTATGCAATGCAGATTCATCTAAAAAGGTGGGAATCAGATAAAGCTGTCCAGGAGTATTTTGTGTAAGCATTCGATAAATAGCTTTAAACTGCTGCGGAATCTTGAAAAGAGTAAAGGCTTATGGTAGCTGCTACCACTGCATAAGAAGGAGCTAACACCCAACCAAGTATTGGAATAATGTGGAACATATAAAATACCATTCCATTGCCAATGGCCAACCCTTTGTGCGTACTGATAAATATTCGACTTTGTGATGCACTCATTTTTTTTCTTTCGAGTGAATAATCAACCATAGAAAATCCGTAGTAATAACATTCTATAATAAGCACCATAAAGGCAGTAAGCCATCCTACAACAGGAATTAAGCTAAGCAGTAAAATAGATAAAATATAAATCGTTTGCCAAAAACTATTGCGAAGGGCAAGCTGTATGCCTCTTCTGATATCAATTAGCATTTGCCGACTATCAATGGGTTGATTTCGGCCCTCCATAATAGCAGCCGTTTTTTCGCTTAAGTAAGAAAATATTGGAGACCCTATAATAAGAAACAAGTATTTAAACAAAGAAAAGTACAGCATTAGTGAAATCAACCAAACTAACATCGTTCCAAAAGCAAGCAGAAAACTGACCGACCCGTCATTGAGTTTTTCATTCCATGATTTTAATCCGGTTTTTAGAATAAACCACTCAATAAATGCACTAGAGGTGCTGCTGAAATAGGAGAGGCTAATCACGAAAAGAATAGTATATAAAATTCCGGGAATCAGAATCCACTTCCACAACTTATTTTCCCGAATAAACCGATGGGCTTTGAAATAAGCTTGAATGGATATTATGATTTCCTTTAGCACGAGATTCTTATTTAGTACCCATCTAATTAATGGAGATAGGTCGGAAAATTTTTATTAAAACTTCGGACAATTAATAGGTCGATCTGTAGAAGGCCTTCTTACGTAAATCAAGGAAATTTCAATGCCTCCTCTATTAAGCGAAGCAGTTTTGAGTGCAGAAGAGTTAAGGTCGTAACTAACACCAATTCGCAAATCGTTGAACTCTAAACCAAGATAAGGAATGTAGGCATCATTTAAACGGAGCCAGCTTCCAGCATAAATACTAACCGGCTTTTCTACTTCCGGATTGGCAATCAACTGAATCGCTCCTCCCAGCATGGTTTCTGAAGCACCACCCTGCGTCATCAGTAAAGCACTCATATGTAAAGTGGCATGTGGCGATACCGGAAAGTAACCACCACCGTGTATGGTTGTTCGAGGATTAAGTACATACTGGCCTCCCGTAAAATTTTGTTTTGGCCGGTTAATATGATACATACTTACCCCAAAGTAAAAATTATTTTTATCGCTGGTACTGCCGTTATACATGAATCCGGCATTCACATCTACATATTTAGATGCAAGGGTAGCCCCATTAAATGTTTCTGAAGTGATACCCGTAAATCCATTGGCAGTTAACTGATCTTCAAAATTTAACATCGAGGTATTAATCAGCATATTGGCATACGAAACCTGAAAACCAGCTCCAATTTGATGATATCCATCTTCATCCAGCCCTTTGTGATAAGCTGTGGAAAGAGAAGCAAAATTGAAAGAAACAGCTCCGTTTGCACTTTTGTCATTATATCCCGACATGCCAAATCCCCATGTATCATTATTGGGGATTTTATTTTGTAGAATATGAAAATCGGCAGAAAAGGCGGTGGTTACATAGGCATTATTGATAGTGGGCCATTGATTTCTGTAGTTGCCTGTAATACGGTAGGTGCCGGAAAATTTTCCGGTTAAAGCGGGATTCAAAGTAAGAGGGGAAGCAAAAAATTGAGAGAAATGCGGATCCTGTGCCTGCGCACTGCCGAAGAAGCAACAGCATAATATGATTATCAGGATTCTGAACATTTCATAGGAATATAGACAAATTTATACAAAAACAAGCATTTGAGCAGGTTAAAAGCGTTATAATTTAGCTATTTCCCGCCTTCCGACCCTTATTTATTGCTGGGTTTTCGTTCCAAAAGCCAAATCACCTGCATCACCCAAGCCGGGAACAATATATCCTTTGGCGGTAAGTTCATCATCAATGTCTCCACACCAAATGCTGATCTGGTCTCCGCAATCCCGCTGAATCATCTCAATCCCTTCGGTGCAAGCAATGGCACATACAACATGTATTGCTTTAGGTTGACCTTCCCTTCGGATAAATTCAATCGTTTTAATAATAGAGGCACCCGTTGCCAACATGGGGTCGCTGATAATTACAATTCTATTTTCGAGGGATGGACAACTCATATACTGCATACTTATTTCAAAACTTCCATCAGGATGATGTTTGCGATAAGCAGAAATAAAGGCATTGTCGGCTTTATCAAAATACTGCAACATTCCTTGATGCATTGGTAAGCCAGCTCGTAAAATTGTGGCTAATACAGGCTGTGATTCTAAAACCTTACTTTCGTGAATGCCAAGTGGCGTTTGGGTTTCCTGTATTTTCCAAGGGAGTATTTTGCTGATTTCATAGGCAGCCACCTGACCAATTCTCTCCAGATTGGAACGAAACCGCATTCTGTCTCCCTGTATCTGTACATCCCGCAATTCGGCTATCCAATTGCTAAGCAGGGTATGATGGCTACTGAGATTAACGATCATGATTATGGAGTTTATAAATTCAAAGCTACTGGCAATCCCCTGTTTCCTAAAATAAATATTCTAATTTGAGCTCCTTTTTTTTCTTCAAGAGACTGTTGTTAAAAAACTAAAATCATCCCCATTAAATAATCCCCGATCACTCAATTTTATATGTGGGATAACCAGTAAAGCCATAAAACTTAGCGTCATAAACGGGGCAGATAAAAGGCTTCCTAAATTCTTTGCCATTTGGTCTATAGCCGTATAGCGTTCTGCAACCCGATAGCCATTTTCCTCACTCATCAAACCGCCAATGGGTAAAGCTATAATCATTCCGTTCAAGTGATCCCCATCATTTACACAGCTAACGCCACCCCTACTTTGGATAACCAAATTGATTGCAGCAGCAATACTTTCATCATCTACCCCCACAGCAACAATATTATGACTGTCGTGTGCCACTGAAGATGCAATAGCCCCTTTTTTCAATCCAAACCCCTGCACAAAAGCTTTAGCAATTGGCGCAGGATGATACCGGTTTACTACCACAATTTTTAGCAGATCTTTAGCGGGATCACATATCCATTCATCGGCTTTCCTAATTCCCTTGCAATAAATACGGGGCGTTATTAATTGGCCGTCGAGGGCCTGCATTACCGGAATGCTGCCCTCCTCGTCTGAAGGATAGTTCACGCTGGGAATGGGCAAGTCTGCTATCGAAACCGGATTTGCCTCAAATGCATTTATGGGGGTAACCTTACCATTCGCTTGAATCAGCGACACCCCATTCTCTGCCACCAAACAACCGTTGATATAAGTTGCTAAAACTCGAAAATCTTGTAAGTTGCTAACCAGGATGAAATCTGCCGAATCCCCCTCCCTTAACAGGCCTACTTGCATCGAATAATGTAACACTGGATTTATGCAAGCAGCCCGTAATACAGCAAACAAGGGGAGACCCTTTTGAATGGCCCGGGCACAGAGCGCATTTATATGACTCTCCACCAAACTATCCGGATGCTTATCATCACTACAAAACATAATATGTTCAGGATAATCGTACAGCAATTCAATCAGTGCATCAAAATTTTTTGCCGCACTTCCTTCTCTGATTAAAATTTTCATGCCATGCTGCAGTTTATCCAATGCCTCGGCCGCTGTAAAACATTCGTGATCGGTACTGATGCCGGCAGCAATATATTTGCGGGCCATTTCACCTCTTAATCCGGGGGCATGACCATCTACCGGTTTCCCCCATTTATGGGCGGCAGCTATTTTTTTCATCACTTCGCTATCACCCTGTAATACACCGGGATAGTTCATCATTTCGCTCAGATAATAGATATCCTTCCGACTTAATAATGCATCTACCTCCTCGCTATTTATGTCCGCCCCTGCTGTTTCAAAAATGGTAGCAGGTACACAACTGGGGGCTCCAAAATGAAATTTAAAGGGGACCTGTTTTCCGTTTTCTATCATAAAATCTACCCCAGCCACCCCACAAACATTGGCAATTTCATGCGGATCGCTTATGGTAGCAACAGTTCCGTGCACAACTGCCAGCCGAGCAAATTCGGCAGGTACCAACATGCTACTTTCTATATGCACATGGCTATCAATAAACCCGGGTAAAATAAAAGGGGCACCCACAATTGGACCCTCCTGTAAAAGAGTAATCTTTTGAATAATACCGTTTTCAATGATTATTTCCGAGTAATCGATACGCGATTCTAATATAGACACCCGGTTTCCGTTTATTATCATAAATTTATTTTTCCTGAAATGGATTCGAAGACCTGAACATTCCCCTCCATTGCTTATTACAACAAAACTTGATTATCTTCGAAGGATAATATTAAAGTAATTTACTGTAACCAATAACACTTATTCCATGAAACTTCGTTCTGTACTTTTTGCCCTGCTGCTTTCCTTTACTGTACTTTTTGCCCATGCACAAACCGCCGATGAAATAATTGCCAAATACGAAGTTGCTGCGGGCGGCAGAGAGAAATTAGAGGGTATCCGTTATCTGGAAGTGAACAGCAATCTGGGCATGGCAATGATGGGTCGTACTATTGATTTGCCACTAACCCTGGTAAGAGAAAAAGGAAAGTTATTCCGCAGACAAATCGGAGGAATCATGGGAATGGGGGATAGCTTTACCATGATTACTGATACTGTAGGATATGTGTTTATTCCCGCTATGCGTGGCTTTGGCGATATGCAAGGTACCGAAGCAGTAACAGCTCGTATACCCGATGCGGAGGTAGCAGCCCAGCAATACGAACTAGACTGTGCCGGCGCTTTTGGTGATTTGGTAAATTATGCAGCTAAGGGCCATAAAGCAGAATTAGCCGGAACCGAGAAAATCAGTAAAGTGGTTTGTAATAAAATCAAATTAACCCTCAAAACCGGTCAAGTAGTAATGTACTTTATCGATAGCCAAAACAATTTGGTTAAACAAATGGAAGTTGCCGGCGATATGGCAGCTAATATTTCAGGCTTTGGTAGTATGATGAAAGCTTTTGGAAGAGGAATGAAAAAAGATGATAAAGCTACCCTATATGTGAAAGAATATAAGGAGGTTAATGGCATTAAATTCCCTGGGAAATATACACTCAGTTTTGGCCCCATTGAGAGCGAAATAGAAAATATTTCCATTAAAATCAACGAGGGACTGGATGAAAAATGGTATCACGTAAAATAAATTCCATTCGGCCGAATTCTTTTTTTTCTATGTGATTTCAGCGGTATCTTAGTTACCCAATCGAAATCACATGAAAAAAATATCCCTCTGTATACTCCTCTTTGCTGGAGTCTCCCTTTTTGCAACTGCACAGCAGAAAAAACAGACCAAGCCAGTAGTAGCCGTAACGCCTCCTGCTTCCGATGAGGCAGATGTGTTATTCAGCAAATTAAAATACCGGCAAGTAGGTCCGTTTCGCGGGGGCAGAAGTGCGGCAGTTACAGGAAGCCGTATAAATAAGAACACATTTTATTTTGGAGCGACCGGTGGTGGTGTTTGGAAAACCATGGACGGTGGTAGCAATTGGAAAAATATTTCCGATAAATATTTTGGAAGCACCATTGGCTCCGTTGCATTGGCTCCCTCTGATGAGAGTGTTGTATATGTAGGGGAAGGCGAAAATACCATGCGGGGTAATGTTTCTGAAGGATTGGGTGGCATGTGGCGCAGCGACGATGCCGGAAAAAGCTGGAAAAATCTGGGCTTAAAAGAGGGCCGACATATTGTGCGCATCCTGGTTCATCCCAAAGACCCTCAAACCGTTTGGGTAGCAGTAATCGGACACCTATTTGGGCCATCTGCTGAACGTGGGGTATTTAAAACAACAGATGGAGGAAAAACCTGGACGAAAACCTTATTTGTAAATGAGCAAACCGGATGCTCAGATTTAGTTATGGAGCCCGGAAATCCCAGTGTTTTATATGCAGGTATGTGGGAAGTTATTCGCCGTCCGCATAGTATGGAAAGCGGTGGCTCGGGAAGTGGATTATATAAAAGTACAGACGGTGGGGAAACCTGGGTGCCACTTTCGGGGAAAAAAGGCTTGCCCAAAGGTGTATGGGGAATTGTAGGGGTTGCCGTAGCTCCTTCCAATACAGATAAAGTATATGCTATTATAGAAAATGCCGCAGGCGGTTTATTTGTTAGCACAGATGCAGGCGAAAGCTGGACGCTCACCAGCAGCGATAATAATATTCGGCAACGCGCCTGGTATTACACAAAAGTATTTGTAGACCCCATCAACGAAAACCTGGTGTATTGCCCCAATGTTGAATTCATGCGCAGCCGCGACGGAGGAAAAACCTTTCAATCTCTCAATACGCCCCACGGCGACCACCACGATTTATGGATAGATCCGCAAGACGGAAATAGAATGATTGTAGCTGATGATGGTGGTGCACAGGTTTCTTTTGATGGAGGAAATAATTGGAGTTCACCCGACAATCAGCCCACCGCTCAATTCTATCGCGTTTCAACCGATAACGCCTATCCCTATAGAATTTTGGGTGCACAACAGGATAATACTACCGTTCGTATTCGCAGTAAAACCAGCGGTGCCGGCATTACCCAACGCGATTGGGATGTAACAGCCGGAGCAGAAAGCGGCTATGTGCAAGCCGACCCCCTGAATCCGGAAATCGTATACGGCGGAAATTATGGTGGCTACCTTTCCCGTCTTGATCACAGAACCGGTGAGAATCGTGCCATCAATGTATGGCCCGATAATCCAATGGGCGCCGGAGCGGATGTACTTAAATACCGTTTCCAATGGAACTTCCCCTTCTTTTTTTCGCCCCATAATCCCAAAAGACTCTATGCCGGCGGTAACCATCTATTTGTAACTGAAAATGAAGGGCAGAGTTGGGAAATGATTAGTCCCGATTTAACAACCAATGATAAATCTAAACAAGCATCCAGCGGTGGACCCATTACCAAGGATAATACTTCCGTAGAATATTATTGTACCATTTTCACAGCTGCCGAGTCGCCACTGGAGAAAGATTTGTTGTGGACAGGTAGTGATGATGGTCTTATCCATATAAGCAGAGATGGAGGAAAGAACTGGGAAAATGTTACGCCACCCGAAGCCGGCAAGTGGATGATGTGGAATTGTATTGAAGTGAATCCCTTTGTAAAGGGTGCTGCCTATATTGTAGGTACCCGATACAAGTTGGATGATTTTGCTCCTTATATTTTTGCCACCTACGACTATGGAAAAACCTGGAAAAAAATTGTAAGCGGCATCAACAACATGCATTTTAGCAGAGCCATGCGGGCAGATAAAGTTCGAAAAGGACTGCTGTATGCCGGAACAGAGTATGGTATGTATTTTAGCTATGATGATGGAGCTAACTGGAAAAAATTTCAACTGAATTTGCCGATAGTACCAATTACAGATTTAACCATCAAGGAAAATGACCTGATTGTGGCTACCCAGGGAAGAGCGTTCTGGACCTTGGATGATTTGAGTATTGTTCAGCAAAAAGATACCGCAATCACTTCTAAAAACTGGCATGTTTTTGCTGTAAATGATGCCTATCGCTCAGAAGGTGGCGGCAGAAGAGGAAACCGAGGCGGAGGCGCACCCTTAGCTAACATGGGAGAAAATCCACCATCCGGAGTAGTATTCAATTATTTCCTACGCGAAGGGATAGATACGGCTAATTTGAAAATCACTATCTACGATAAAAAGAATCAACCCATAAAATCATTCAGTAAATCTGCCAAAGAGGTAAATGATAAAATTGAGTATACCGCAGGTATGAATCAGTTTATATGGGATATGAATTATCCCCCCGGTGAAAAAACAGATGGGATGATTCTTTGGAATGGCGGTATTGGTTCTGCAAAAGCAGCGCCCGGAAAATATCAGGCTAAGTTTACAATGGGTAAGGATTCTGCATGGGTGCCATTTGTTATTAAGCCCAATCCAAACTACGCCATCACCGAAGCCGATTATGATGCCCAACTGGCATTTTTATTGCAGGTTCGGGATAAATTTAATCAGGTGCAAAACTCAATTAAAGATATTCGATTGCTCCGTGGTCAAATTACTGAATTCACATCTCGAATAGAGGGCGACAATACAAAAGAAATTAAAAAAATGGCCGACAGTATTCAGAAGCAATTAACATCTATTGAAGAAGCCCTGTATCAAACCAAATCAAAAAGCGGACAAGACGTGCTTAATTTCCCCATCCGGATTAATGATAAATTGGCAGGATTATATGGAGTAGCAGCGAGCGGACAAAATGCGCCCAGTAAACAAGCCCAGGAAGCATACGCCGATTTGGCCGCACAGGCAGATGTGCAGATCGACAAACTGAAGAAAGTTATATCAACCGATGTTGCTTCGCTGAATAAAATGATTAATGAAAAACAGCTGCCAGTAATTGGTATTAAAAAGTAGTAACTGATTAATTGATCCAGTAACTTAACTTGAATACCAGCGCACGGTTTTTATTGGTCATTACCGGGGTAACAAAATAGTTGTCGGTATACACCACATATAAATCGCTCATGGGTCTGAAGCGATATTGCAGCCGGGAATTGATATTGAAATTGTTTCGTTGTGTATTGTATTGGATAAAAGTGGTCCAAAATAAACGTGTGTTGAAGTTCCACTCAATACGTGGGGCAATTAACACAAGTTTTGTACTTCCATAAGCACCAGGCAATTCTATTCGATTGTATTCTGCTTGTAATGCAATATTTATATGGGGTTGATGGCGGATGCCCAGCACTGTTCGAATACTTTGGTAGTTCCCATTATAAAATCCACCTCCGGCAAGTTTTACCAAAACATTTACCGGCTTACGAAAATCAGTTTGATAACTTAGTTGCAGTTGTTGAAAATCATACTTTCCCACCGGTAGTGGTGTACCTTCAGTGAAAGAAGTAGGATACAGCATATCCACCCGATTATGCGTTCCGGTTATCTCAATGCCACTGGTATTTTTGAAGTTAATATTGTAGGAGGCTTCCAGATTGGTTTCATTATGCGTATAGTCTGGATTTAATACAACAAAGGTGGTTAGTTTCATTACGTGCTGCACCACTTTGCCCTTTTCGGGAAACAAACGATAACTCATTTCATTGTATAGTTGCTTAAATCCCATTCTTACAACAGTATCTTTCAGCGCATCGTAGTTTTCTATTCGTGCAACAAACCCCATATCGGTATAATAATTGGTTCCCACAGTTCCCATATCTGTAACAATTCCCCAGTGTCGGTTGGTGAACTGAAAGCCTGCATTCATGTAGTGATTATCCTTGGTGATATTTTGCTTAAACGAATGATGATAGGCTGCCCAAACATTCCACTTTCCAGTATTATTGATATAATTAAATTCAGTTCCAGCATTTCTGCCATAGGCATTCAAAGGGTTTGCTGCTTTTTCTTCACTGCTGATAAAATTTTCTCTGTTTAAAAAATAGGCTTTGATTACCGACCTTTTTAGTACTCGGTGACTTACACTCGTTGCCATATAATTTTCTGGCCGATATCCATCTTGGGCGCCGGTTTGCATATCCATAAAACCAATCCGGGTTGAATTGGAAATGTTTCCGGTAACCCGAGCACCCATTATAATAGGTATTCGGTTTCCATCCTGGTCTAACCCTATTTTTCTAGAATAAAAGGGTCGGATGGGCGGAATTCCATAATCGGCAAATAAATCAGCATTTTCTAAAAAGAACGTTCGCCTTTCCGGAAGAAAAATATTAAAGCGGGTTAGGTTGGTAACCTGCTGATCTACTTCTACCTGAGAAAAGTCAGGATTAACCGACACATCCATGTTTAGCGAAGAAGTAAGCGCTAATTTACCATCAAAGCCCCCATTAAAGGAAGCTTTTGTTCCTACCCCATTTTCACGATCTGCCGATAATCCTCCAGTTAAGTAGGGAAGGAATACCCAATTGCTTCCCGTTTGGGGTGGGGGCTCTTTCCATATTAATGCCCCAGTGAATCCCAAATTCATCGATTTGAAATTAACCGGAACGGGCGTCCAAGTAGAAAATTCGTTCGACTTGGGATCGCTGCGAACAAAGTTTACACCCCAAGTAAGTTTTTCTGCCGAATACCGGATACTTTTAAAAGGAATGGCAATTTCAGCTGTCCACCGGTCTGGAAATATTTTAGTTTCCGAAAACCACTTACTGTCCCAGCTCCAGGTAGGCATTTCGTCACCAATCTTTAATTGGTCATCACTTTGTGCATTCAATGCATTGATGGTAAAAAAGAAGCCATTGGTTTTTTCATTCCCGGGATCTAGGGTAATGCCTACCCCATCATTCCCATCGTGACCCATATCTCTCTTCAAGCTTTGTATCAATGCTTTTCCTGAATCAAAGGCTGTTATTGCGAAGTAGATGAATTTACTGTCGTAACATACCTGCACACTCGTTTTTTTCTTGGGCGTACCTACATCGGTAGGATATTTCTTGTGAAATGCTCCGGCAGCTTCTGCCTCTTTCCAAACAGGCTCATTAAATTCACCGTCTAAAGTAATGGGGCCAGTTGATTTGGTAATATGAAGCTGAAAATTGCTTTGCAAATAGGCTGCATCCAACGGCTGTGCGCTTACCCGAATAAACGGAAGCAGCAATAAAACGCATAAAAAATTTCTAATAAATATTCCCATGGAGTAACAACGTACTATAAAACGGCAAAATTCCAACAAATATTGAAAACTGAAAAGAAAATGGGTTATAAGGTAAAGGGGGCGTATAAGTGGAATCAGATTTCCTTATTCTCCCTCCAGCAGGTCGGGTCTTCTTTCCCGGGTTCTTTGGATCGATTGTTCAAAACGCCATTCCTCTACTTTCTTAGGATCGCCCTGTAATAAAATTTCAGGAACCTGCATTCCCCTAAAATCGGCTGGACGGGTATAAACTGGCGGAGCTAGCAGGTTATCTTGAAAAGAATCGAATAATGCAGATGTTTCATCATTCAGAACGCCAGGTATTAATCGGCCAATACTATCCGTAATTACTGCGGCTGCAATTTCTCCACCACTCAGTACATAATCTCCAATCGAGATTTCGAGGGTTACATATTGGGTTCTGATTCTTTCATCAATTCCTTTATAATGTCCACAAATCAGTAACAACCTGTTAAGCATAGAAAGCCGGTTGGCCATTGATTGTTGAAAGGTTTTTCCGTCTGGTGTTAAGTAAATAATTTCATCATACGCACCAGTCTGTTGTAAGCTTTCAATGGCATTCGCCAGCGGCTCACACATTAAAACCATTCCGGCACCTCCCCCAAAAGCATAGTCATCAACCTGCATATGTTTATTAATTGCCCATTGCCGTAGGTTATGGGTTTTTACAGTAAGCAACCCTTTATCCTGTGCTCTTTTCAGAATACTATGACTGAATGGGCCTTCCAGCAATTCAGGTACTACCGTTAAAATATCAATATGCAGCATACATCAATATATTGCCATGAAAAATCAAGCGCTTTATTCTTTAACTCCCGGATCCATAAAGTCGCCTAAATCTCTACGTTCTTTTTTGGTGGGTCTTCCAATTTTGCTCAGCCGCTTACCGGTTTGAAATGAGGCGGCATTAAACTGAATTGCCGCCAGTTCTTCTTCCGGAGTTTCGTCTGTATAATACAAAACTGCCTCAGCATAGGCTTTTCGGGTAAGAAGCAGCCCAGTTACCCGAACAACCCATTTCCGGGCTTCTGTTTTTACTTCATACACATCTCCAATAACTACCATTCTCGAAGCCTTTACCGGAACTCCCCCTATTTTAACCCGTCCTTTATCACAGGCATCACCGGCCTGTGATCGGGTTTTAAATAAACGGATTGCCCATAGATATTTGTCTATTCGCAACTTTTCTTTTTCCATAGCGCGATTAACTTACTGTCCCTCTGCAAAATACTGATGAAAATAGGGAATGGTTTCTATTCCCTTGTAATAATTAACTAGGTCGTATTTTTCGTTAGGGCTATGCAGGTTATCGCTATCTAATCCGAACCCCATAAAAACAATTTTTAATCCCAGTTCTTTTTCAAACAAAGAACAAATGGGGATACTGCCTCCTCCTCTAACGGGGATGGGTTCTTTGCCAAAAGTGGTTTCTATGGCTTTGGCAGCAGAGCGATAGGCATGTGAATCAATAGGCGTTAGATAAGGCTCTCCACCATGATGTTCGATAGCTGTTACAGTAACACCCAGCGGTGCCATGGATTGAAAATAACGAATAATTTTTTCGGTAATCACTGCAGAAGATTGATTGGGTACCAACCGGCACGATATTTTAGCAAACGCTTTGGAAGGTAAAACCGTTTTGGCTCCTTCACCGGTATATCCCCCCCATATGCCATTCACTTCCAACGTAGGCCGGATGCCTGTTCTTTCATGAGTGCTGTATCCCTTTTCGCCCCAGAGATGCTGAATACCCAAATCTTGTTTGTATTCATTTTCATCAAAAGGCGCTAACGCCATTTTGGCTCTTTCCTCATCACTTGCGGCTAGCACATCATCGTAAAAGCCTGGGATGGTGATATGATTATTTTCGTCGTGGCAGGCAGCAATCATTTTTGCCAGCATAGTAGCTGGATTGGCAACCGCCCCTCCGTATACGCCACTGTGTAAATCGCGGTTAGGTCCGGTAACTTCTACTTCAATATAGCTGAGTCCACGAACCCCTACATCAATGGAAGGGTTTTCCATACTCAGCATTGAAGTGTCACTGATTAATATAACATCTGCTTTCAGTAAATCTTTGTTGTTGATTAAAAACGTTGCCAAATTAGGAGAACCCACTTCTTCTTCCCCCTCTATTAAAAATTTTACGTTCGCGGTTAAAGTACCCGTATTTGTCATCATCTCCAAAGCCTTCACGTGCATATAAAATTGCCCCTTATCGTCACAGGCTCCCCGGGCAAATATTTTTCCATCTCTGATTTCGGGTTCAAAGGGGCCGCTGGTCCATAATTCAAGCGGATCAGCCGGCTGAACATCGTAGTGACCATACACCAAAATGGTAGGTTTACTTGGGTCAATCATTTTCTCTGCATACACAATCGGATGCCCTTCGGTAGGATATATGGTAGCATTGTTTACACCCGCTTCTAGCAAACGCTTTTTTACCAATTCGGCACATTCCTGCATATAGGATTTATTCTCCGAGCGGGCACTGATACTGGGTATGCGAAGTAATTCTAACAATTCCTCTAAAAATCTTTCCTGATGGGCTGCTTGGTATTCTTTCCTGGTTAACATGTTATTTGCTTAAATGGGTTTAAAGGCAACGTGTATGTACAATAATTGCAAAGGTAATGCGACATTTTATAATCGGTGTTTTTCATTCGACAAGATATTTTGTAGGGTCCATTCGGGCCGGCTAACCATGGCTTGCTGCCGAACCTTACAATCTTCAATGGAACATACGGTACAACTAAAAGGCATGCATCCGTCTGTATGCACAAATAATTCTATACTATCGCCCATTTCCTGCTCAATCAACTTGGCCAACTCATCAATTTCCTGGTGCGCCTCATGCACATTTAGGTACCAGGGCACGGTGAGGTGACAATCGATGTGCAACAATGCGCCATATTGAATAACCCGCAGGTTATGTAAGTCGATCCATTGCTCTCTTCGGTTCTTGTTGAGCAATACAATAAATCGTTTAAGTAATTTACTATCCGCCTCATCCATAATTCCAGCCAGTGATCGGCGAATAATTGAGTAGCCGTTGTAAATAATCCATACACTCATTGCCAAAGCGATGGACTGGTCTATCCAGGTAAGTGAGGTAGTTAACATTATCAGTAAGCCCACCAAAATTGCCAGCGTAGAATAGGTGTCCATCTGCAAATGCTTCCCACTTGCCTCTAGTGCCAGCGATTTATTTTTTTTGCCCAATCGCAAACAGACTTCGCCCCCTGCATAATTTAGCACAGCGGTTGCAGCAATAATCCAGCAGCCGATATCCAGTTGCTGAATGGCAAGGGGATGGAAAAAATTTTGGATAGTTTCAAAAATAATCATCACCCCGGCGGCAACTATTAGAGTGCCTTCCACAGCGGCAGAAACGAATTCGGCCTTGCCATGCCCATAGGGGTGATCTAAATCCCGCGGTTTGGCCGCTACATATAAACTGTATAATCCTACCAGTCCCGCTACCACATTTACAATACTCTCCAAGGCGTCGGTTAATATCGCTAATGAATGGGTTAATTGATAAGCCACAATTTTGGCTATCAGCAGCAGAATCCCTCCTGCGGTAATCAATTGTTGAAGCCGGAAGTTTTGTTGGGCTTTGTTCAGACTGTTGAGTTTAAGGGGTAAATCAGATTCAATATCCGCTTACACTGTACCTATTTCATACGTAATCGGGCAATGCTTTGCCAACATTGCAGAAATACCACAATATTTTTCGTGAGAGAGCGCAACTGCCCGGGCTACTTTGTCGGCATGTTCCGCAGCTGCATCTGTTTTATAAATCATATGAATGAACCGAAATGTTTTGGGGGTTTCATCGGTTTGTTCCGCAGATGCAGTTATTTCAATTTTTTCAAAGGGTACTTTCATTTTCTTCAAAATATCTACTACATCAATACCACTGCAACCGCAAAGGGAGCCCAGCAATAATTTTTTTGGATTCAATCCGGTATCTGTTCCACCAGATTCTATTGAGGCATCTAGTCGAATGGTATGTGCCGAATCGGGTGATGATAAATCGAATGCGAGCCCATTGGCCCAGGTTGCTTGTACTTGCACAATGAATTATTTTCAGTTGAAAAAATTACCCAAGATTGTATTGATTTTGAACAAACTCCCAATTCACCAAATTCCACCAGTTGGTGATGTAGTCTGCCCGTCTGTTCTGATAAGTAAGGTAGTAAGCATGTTCCCAAACGTCTAACCCCAACAATGGCTTACCTTTTAATTCACTTACATCCATCAATGGATTATCCTGATTGGGGGTTGAACCAATTGTAAGTTTTTTATCAGCAGTAAGCACCAGCCAGGCCCATCCACTGCCAAATCTATTTTTTCCAGCATCACTAAATTGATTTTTCATCGCTTCCCATGAGCCAAAAGAAGTGGTAATCGCATTCAATAAACTTCCCTGCGGCATGCTTGCAGTTCCCGGCTTCATACACTGCCAGAAAAGTTCATGGTTATAATGACCACCTCCGTTATTCCTCATTTTTGCCGAATACTTTGAAATATTTTTTAGCAGTTGCTCTAGTGAGTTAGCGTTTGTGTCTACCTTTTCAGCTAAACAGGCATCTGTTAGGTTTTTAGTATAGGTAGCAGCATGCTTGGTATAATGAATCGTCATGGTAGTGGCATCAATAATTGGTTCCAATGACTGGTAACCGTAGGGAAGGGGTTGTTGTGTATATCCAATCACCCCAGGAGACGCTTGCTTTACTGCAGCAAACGAGGGCAATCCAGATAAAAGAATGCCAGCTGAAATGCCAGCCTGACTGGTTGTTTTAATAAATTGACGGCGATGCAGCGGCTTACTCATATAGAAAGTTTTAGGGATGATTTTTTCCAGACTTAAAGGTAGCCAAAAATAACCTTGCCCGCTTGAACTGACGATAATAGTATTCGTTGTTGAATAATTGTGAATCCGTCATGGCTTTATAAGTTAAAAACAGCCCAATTGGGATTAGTAAAAAAGTAGATAGCCACATCCCATTCAGGGGTGATAGTTCGTTGGAACGAACCAGTTTTTCACCAAAATTGTTCAGTAAATAAAAAACCACAAAAAAGATAATGGCAAATACCAATGGCATTCCTAAGCCACCTTTCCGTATGATCGAACCCAAAGGAGCTCCAATCATAAACAATACCAAGCAGGCAAAAGACAAGGTAAGCTTGCGATGCCATTCGATTTTGTGAAGATTAAGAGATTCCAATCTGTCTTTATATTCTTGCTCCATCACAATTGAATTTCCCCTTAAATTATGAATGGCCCCAATTGCATTGCTGTAAACCGTTTGCTTAATCGAATCGGGAATTAATTGGTCAAATGGCTGAGGATTGCCGGTAGGTAACCCATTCGATTTTGCCCAACCTGTATCGGCATATCTTACAAAAGTAAGATAAGGTGCAAACTCAGTATTGGTCTTTTTCACAAACAACGAATCCTGATTGTTTAATGAATCGATGGTAACATTAAGTTGACGAATACTCAACATTTTAGGGTCGTAAAATGCACTATCGCCGGTTTTGCTCATTTGAAAACTATTCAAGTCGAACACTTTTTTATAAGTGGCAAAACCCATTTGAATAAACTGCGTATTCCGACTATTTCGGGGACCACTTTCTTCGAACCTTGATCCGTTTTGGAGGATAAATTCGAGGTCTCTTTTATTTTTCGAAAGCCGCATGATGCCCGTTTTTGCAACGGTTAAATAATCCTGCAAGGGTGCCCCTTTTTCAAAAATTACCACATCATGTATTACGCTGTCGTTTTTTTCTTTTTTACCCAATTTAATGATATAGCCATCTATTTTATCGTAAAAAATACCCTCTTTGATATCAAAAGCCGGCTTGGCAACAATGATATCATATTTTAAGGCCGACAATTTTTTTTGTGTAACTGGGATGATGTTATTCGCAAATAAAAATGCCAATCCACTAACAAAAACCGCAAAAATCAACAAGGGACGCATAAATCGCAGCAGGGGAATGCCAGCCGATTTAATGGCAATTAACTCGAATCTTTCACCTAAATTCCCAAAAGTCATGATAGAAGAAAACAACAACGACAAAGGAAGTGCGGTCGGAATCCAAAAGAGCGTTACCAGCCCTACCAGCTTTAGAACAGTAAATAAATCTAATCCCTTGCCCACCAAATCGTCTATGTATAACCAAAAAAACTGCATGGTTAATACAAATATGGAAATACTAAAAGCTGCGATAAAAGGACCCACAAAGGCCTTAATGATCAGAATGTCCAGTTTTTTTATCACTTTGTGCTTCTAATTAGGGAAAATGACTAATTCAAAAGTAACACTTTCGCCAGAGGAATGGGCATTGGTATCGAATCCCGATATTATTTTAACAAAGAATGCCATAATTGATAAGGTTTATCACTTACTGGGTATGGTAGCCGAACAATATACCCACCAAACGAACTTATTGCCAGATAAGCTTACAGGAGATTGGTTGCAAGTTGCTCCGAAAATTTCTAGAGGCGAACAATATTTGGGATTGCCCTGGGTAATGTTAGACTATCCCCGCCATTTTGCAGCTGGCAATACAAAAGCCATTCGCAGTTTTTTCTGGTGGGGACATGGATTTAGTCTACACCTGATTTTACAGGGAAAATATAGGGACCAATGGAATAAAAATGCGGATAATTGGCTCCGGAAGGGAGCAGATAATTGGTTTATCGATATGGCAACGGATCCTTGGCAACATCATTTTAGAGAAGAAACCTGTATGCCCATTCAAACAGTTTCCACACAAGCGGTAACCTCACATCCTTTTGTAAAATACAGCTGCTGGTTCCCTATGCAAGCCTGGAATGAAATACCAACCCTTTGGGAAAATATATTCCAACAATGGATTCGAATACCGGAAGAATAAGGGATAGGGAGCACGATTAGTTGCTACCTAAGCGATGGAATAAATCTTTCACCTGATATTGCCATAACTGAGACTGGTCGCGGATTTCGTTCTTTTCAGCAAAATCTTTGATGAACAAAATGGTTTGATTGGATATCTCGGTTTTTTCAATCCGAAACTCAAAGTATTCGTTTTTGTCGCTATGTAACCAGTGATACCGAACGAATTTGTCTTGCTCCTTGTCAATTACCTCCGCTTTATCAGGCTTTTCGCCGTTCCAGGAAAAACTATATACATTTTCCCATTCATCTACCTTATCGGCAAACCATTCTTGTAATCCTGCGGGGGTGGCTAAAAAGTCAAATAATATGCTGGGTGAACATCTTACCGGAAATTCAAGTGTAAATAACTGCTTCTTACTCATTTCTATCTTTTTGATCAACTCCTGTTGATGCTTGCAATAATATAAAAAAAATATTCGTACCCAAATGTTTTTTTATGAACTGAGTGATTGAGAGGTTAACATCCTGTTAATTCTTCCCCATTTTATTTATAATTAATTGATATTCAAACATTTACAAAAAATAGATTGAAGTTCATTTTTTACAAATAAATGGGAAGAAAGGAAAAATTAATGGGTCTCTGGTTGTTATTTTTTAGGATTTTATTTTTTTCTCAACTGCTTTTGCGCTGCTCGCGCTTCCAAATCTTCCGTATGCGACTACTTTTTTATGGCAATGATAGCCCTGCAAATTCTATATTTGCGCTCCCATTACAACAGTCGTAAAAGGGGCATCCCCGGGAAACAAATAGAAAAAATTTTGTTATGTTCAATTCTCTAAGTGAAAAACTAGAATCAGCCTTCAAGAACCTGAAAGGAGAGGCCCGGATTAATGAGCTCAATATTGCCAATACCATCAAGGATATACGCCGCGCATTATTGGATGCCGACGTAAATTTTAAAATCGCTAAAGATTTTACCGATAAGGTTAAAGAAAAAGCCATTGGTGAAAAAGTGATTACAGCCGTAAGTCCTGGCCAATTGATGGTAAAAATTGTTCAAGACGAATTAACCGAGTTGATGGGTGGCAAGGAAGCCGATTTTCAGATAAGTGGAAATCCGGCTATTATACTGATTGCAGGTTTGCAGGGAAGTGGTAAAACCACTTTCTCTGGAAAATTGGCCAATTACCTTACCACCAAAAAAGGCAAATCGGTTTTGCTGGTGGCAGCCGACGTGTATCGCCCCGCCGCCATTGATCAATTAACGGTTTTGTCGCAGCAAATTGGCGTAGATATTTATGCGGAAAGAGATAGCCAGCAGCCAGTAGACATTGCCCGGAATGCCCTTCAATATGCCCGAACGAACAATAAGAATGTAGTAATTATAGATACAGCCGGCCGACTTGCAGTAGATGAAACGATGATGACGGAGGTGGCTCAACTCAAACAAGCGCTGCAACCCACGGAGATTTTGTTTGTGGTTGATTCGATGACGGGTCAGGATGCAGTTAATACTGCCAAAGCCTTCAACGACCGACTCAATTTTACTGGGGTGGTTTTAACCAAACTCGATGGGGATACCCGCGGAGGGGCTGCGCTTACTATCAGCTATACTGTTAACAAGCCCATTAAATTTGTTAGCAGCGGAGAAAAGATGGATACCCTAGAAGTATTCTATCCCGATCGGATGGCGCAACGAATTTTGGGAATGGGAGATATTACGAGTTTGGTAGAAAAAGCCCAAGCCCAGTTTAGTGAGGCGGAAGCTAAAAAACTGGAAAAAAAGATTCGAAAAAATCAGTTCGATTTTCAAGATTTTATGGATCAGCTGCAACAGATTAAAAAGATGGGTAACCTGAAAGATCTGATGGGCATGATACCGGGTATGGGCAAGGCGATGAAAAATATCGATATCAACGACGATGCCTTTACCGGAATTGAAGCCATTATTCAATCAATGACCCCGGAAGAGCGCTCCAATCCGGATTTATTAAACCCCTCCCGCAAAAACCGCCTGGCTAAGGGCTGCGGGAAAGATATTCAGGAAATAAACGCCTTTATGAAGCAGTTTGAGCAAATGAAGCAGACCATGAAAATGATGAATAATATGCCTGCAGGCGGCTTTCCCGGTATGCGGGGTATGCGCAAATAGTCGATTTTTTGTGTAAAAAAGCACAAAATTTCACCCTTCATTTGTCTATTTACCTAATTCACCCTACATTTGCCGTCCGGTTATTTTTAGCCGGTTCGAAACCTATTGTTTAACGCCTATAAATTTCTATTTAACATGGCAGTCAAAATCCGTTTACAAAGACACGGAAGTAAGAAGAGACCTTTTTACTTTATCGTAGTGGCCGATGGCCGTTCACCCAGAGATGGTAAATTCATTCAAAAAGTAGGTACTTACAACCCACTTACCGTTCCTGCTACTATTCAGCTCGATCGTCAGAAAGCACTCGAGTGGCTCAACAAAGGAGCACAGCCAACCGACACAGTTCGTCGTATTTTATCCTTCAAAGGAGTATTGTACTTGAAACATCTTTTGCGTGGCGTAAAATTGGGCTTGTTTGATGAAGCTGCTGCCATGGAAAAATTCCAGGCATGGCACAACGAGCACGAAGCCAACATTTCCCGTCGCTCCGAAGCACACAAAAGCAGTCAGCGCGCAAAGAAAGCTTATGTGCCTGTAGTTAAGAAAGTAGAAGCTGTTGCCGAGGTTCCAGTAGAAGCTCCAGCCGAAGCTCCGGCCGAAACTGCATCAGACGCTCCTGCAGAAGCATAAGCAGTTCGCAGCATAATATTGTTACCAAAACCCGAAATCTTGTTTCGGGTTTTGTTTTTGATACCCTTCTCCCCGTAAATATTTAAATACCTTTACGGGTAATAGTAACTATGGCAACAGATTCTTATATACATATTGGTAAAATAGTAGCTCCCTTTGGTGTGAGCGGACAATTAATTTTACAGCATGTTTTGGGAAAAAAAACGCAATTTCCTAATATAACGGTTGTGTTTATTGAAGAAATAAAGGGATCGTATTTGCCCTATTTTTTAGAAAAAGCGCAGGCCAAATCGCATGATGAGAGCATCCTTCAGTTAGAAAGCATCATCACTCGGGAAGCTGCACAGCGTTTGTGTACCCGACCCGTTTGGTTACTGGAGGCTGACTTTAGAAAGCTGGCAGGAAAAACGGCACCCATAAGTTTGTTGGGGTATAGTGTGATACAGGAAGGCGAAAATCTGGGTGAAGTAAAAGAAGTAATCGAACAGCCGCACCAGGTTTTACTCACCATTCTTTGGCAGGGAAAAGAAGCTTATATCCCTTTGCACGCTGAAACCCTTCAAGCAGTAGATCATGCCCGGCGAGAAGTTAGCGTAGTATTGCCCGATGGGTTATTAGATATTTACCGGTAAACTAACCGAACGCTATGCATTCCCCACATTTGTATTCCAAAGTAATTACTGTATTGCCCGAACATATCGACGAACTTGCGCATGTAAACAATGTGCAATACCTGCATTGGATGATGGAGTCAGCCGCCGAGCATTGGCAAAGCAGGGCATCGGTCAATCTGATGCAACACCTAGTTTGGGTGGTAAAAACGCATGAAATCAATTATCTGGGTTCGGCAAAATTGGGCGATCAGTTGTTGCTTACTACTTACACCGGAGAATATACCGGTGCCGGTTGGTGGCGGCATTTTTCTATTCGGCAAAATACAGGTGCGCAAGAGCTGGTAGTTGCTAAAACCCTATTTGTATTGTTGAATAAAGCATCCGGAAAACCTCAGCGAATAGGCACGGAAGTTGTACAGATTTTTATGGATGCAGTTTAGTTAGATTGTTTATAAACCTATGGGTACCCCTCAGCGATATATTGCACATTTTGATCTCGACTCCTTTTTTGTGAGTGTAGAAGTTTTGCTGAACCCAGCGCTGAAAGGCAAACCTGTAATTGTAGGAGGTTCAGCTGAAAGGGGGGTAGTTAGCACTTGTAGTTATGAAGCCAGAAAATTTGGCGTAAAGAGTGCCATGCCCATGAAAACAGCCCTGCAACGCTGTCCGCAGGCCATAGTAGTGCAGGGTGCTTATGCCAATTATGCGCATTATTCGGCAATGGTTACCGATATAATTGCCAACCGGGCTCCCTTATTCGAAAAAGCTTCTATCGACGAGTTTTATATTGATCTTACTGGAATGGATAAGTATGATGATCCTTTTGAGTGGACCATCCGCCTGAGAAACGAAATCATCCAAAGCACCGGGTTACCCATTTCCTTTGGATTGGCAGGCAACAAAATGGTAGCCAAAATTGCTACCGACATGGCCAAGCCCAATGGGTATATTCAGGTGCAACCAGGAAAAGAAAAAGAATTTCTGGCACCCTTGCTGGTAAGCAAAATTTCCGGAGTGGGAGAACATACCCTGCAAATATTAGAGTCGATGGGCGTACATACAATTCAACAATTATCCCAAACCCCCCGGTCGCTGCTGATCCATCGGTTGGGTAAAATGGGTGAGTCGCTGTATGAAAAGGCCCAAGGTATTCATACTTCCCCGGTACAACCCTTTCATGAAGCTAAGTCGGTTTCTTCTGAACATACATTTGAAGAAAATATTACGGATACCGAAACGCTCATTACAGAGTTGGTTCGCTTAACCGAAAAAGTAGCCTATTCGTTGCGGCAAGATGGGCAATTGGCGGGATGCATCGCCGTAAAAATCCGTTACCCCGATTTTGAAACCCGCAGCCGCCAAACCACAATCACCCCTTCTTGCCGAGATGATGAGTTTATTCCCGCAGCTATTCAGTTGTTTCAAGATCTATATGCTACCGGAACCCCCGTGCGGCTATTGGGGGTTAAACTAAGCGAATTCACCCGCGAACCCATTCAGCCCAGCTTATTTGAAGATGCTGCTAAAAAGCAACACCTCTATCAGGCCATCGATGATGTGAAAAATAAATTCGGAAAAATGGCACTGCAAAAGGCCCGAACTGTGAAGAAAAAAAATAATGATACTTAATAGTCTACTTATTTAGTAGGATTATGTATATTTGCTTTCTAAACAGTTAGTATATGAGTTTACGATTGGGCGATATAGCCCCTAATTTTTCCGCGAACACTTCCGAAGGAGTTATTGATTTTTACGAGTATCTTGGCAATAGCTGGGGGGTATTATTCTCCCATCCTGCCGATTATACGCCAGTTTGTACCACCGAATTGGGTAGAACCGCCTCCCTAAAAGATGAATTTGAAAAGCGCAACGTAAAAGTGCTGGCTTTAAGTGTTGATAGCCTTGCCAGGCACGAGGGATGGATAAAAGACATCAATGAAACCCAGCACACACAGGTAGCATTTCCCATTATTGCAGATGAAGATAAGTCTATCGCTCATGCTTATGATATGATTCATCCCAATGCATCCGAAACAACTACAGTTCGGTCGCTGTTTATTATTGGGCCCGATAAGAAAGTAAAATTACAAATCACTTACCCGGCTTCTACTGGAAGAAATTTTGTAGAAGTACTACGGGTAATTGATTCGCTTCAGTTAACGGCCAATTACAGTGTAGCTACTCCCGCCGACTGGAAAGAAGGAGAGGATGTGATTGTAGTTCCTGCGGTTTCTACGGAAGATGCCATTAAAAAATTCCCAAAGGGAGTAAATATAGTGAAGCCCTATTTACGCTATACTCCCCAGCCGAATAAATAATTGTTTTTTGTTTGTACTTGTAAGCGGCCCCGATGTCTATCGGGGCTTTTTTATTATTGAGCGCACCATTTTTCTAATTGTTGCAGCGTAGCTCTCAAATCTTTGGGCACAGGTGCTTGGATGGTATATTGTTTTTCGTTCCAGAAGAAAGTAAGTTGCTCGGCATGCAATCCCAGCCGATGTAAAATAGGCCGCTCAGCTTCTTCCATTTTAGAAAGCTTGAATTTTTTCTTTAAGGATGACAGCAGAATGGGCGCCCCATCTCCATACCAGGCATCGCATACAATTGGGTGACCGATGTGTTGCATATGAAGCCGAATCTGATGGGTTCTCCCGGTATGTATCCTGCATCTCACCCAACTATATCCTTTATAAGAAGCAACCACTTCATAGTCGGTATGGGCAGCTTTTCCTTTCGCATGGGTAATCATTCTGCCGGCCTTTCCCGGATGCTCCATCATCGGGGCCAGAATGCTGTCTTTGGGATTGATTAGGTTTCCCATCACCAATCCGAGATAATATTTTTCAATTTCTCTGCCTTCAAAAATTGCCGACAATGCCTGATGGGCTTCCGGTGTTTTGGCAAATACAATCACCCCACTGGTTTCTCTATCTATCCGGTGAACGGTATAGATTGCACCATATTGTTGTTTCAGGGCATCTTTAAGGGAGGGTTCTTGGCCCAAACGGTCGGGAATACTTAATAGGCCGGCCGGCTTATCCACCGCTACCCAATCTGGAGTTTCTTCCAGTATATTCCACTTTATCATTCGGGTCGGGCATTTTTGGCGGGTGCAGATTTTCTCAGGAAAGCCTGGTTCATGTATTTGAGTAGTCGTACCTCTTTTTCTTGCAATATCCGCCACTTACCTCTATCTACATTCTTCTTGGTTAAATTGGCAAACATCACCCGGTCTAGTCCTTTTACTTCGTAACCCAGGTGTTCGAACATACGGCGTACAATTCTGTTTTTACCGCTGTGTATTTCTATACCGATGATATTTTTTTGTTTGGGATCCGCATATCCAGCTGCATCAGCTTTTACCGGACCATCTTCTAGGGTGATGCCGTTTAACAGTTGATCCAGATCTTTAGCGGTTACGAGTTTGTCTAAAGTTACCTCGTATATTTTTTTTACTTCAAATGAGGGATGGGTAAGTTGCTGGGCAAGTTCACCATCGTTGGTAAGTAAAAGAACGCCGGTAGTATTTCTATCTAACCTACCTACCGGATACACTCGTTCCAGTGTAGCTGCTTTAACCAGTTCGAGCACTGTTTTTCTGCCTTCCGGGTCACGGGTGGTGGTGATAAAATCTTTGGGTTTATTCAGCAGAATGTATACCAGATTGTGTTTCAGTTGCAACGCTTTGCCACCCATGGTTACTTTCTCTTTACCCGAAACCTTATAGCCCGGTTCATAAACGATATCGCCATTTACGGTTACCTTACCCTGTTTGATTAAATCGGCGGCTTCTCTTCGTCCACAAATACCACAATGCGCTATAAATTTATTCAGCGGCATCATTTCGCTGCTTGCCGTCGCTGGCTTTTCTGTGGCTGCTGCGGGCGAGCGCTTATTTCGGGCGGGTTCTACTGGGCGGGTGGTTCCATAAGCTACGGGCTTGTTGCGGGGAGGATATTTACCAGAAGGGGTTCTTCTTTTTTCAGCGGGATCGAAGGCTTTCTTTTCGGGGATAAGACCCTGCGCTTTCTCTATTTTCTTTTGGCGGAAGGCATCGCCTTCTGCTTTGGCGGCGGCTTTGTTTTTTTTCTTTTCCTGCCGGTAGGCTTCTTTAATAGCGCTACCTTTTTTTTGGTTAGCGAACTTGCTAAAATTATCGGTTCTTTGTTTCATACGTTGGGTTGCTGTTTTTCAACAGGAACTGCAAAGGTACTCATTATTCGGTGAAAGGGGGGTGATAGGGCAGTTAGCCCTTATTGGCCAATTGGCCGCAGGCAGCATCAATATCTTTACCCCGGCTTCTGCGCAGGCGTGCATTCACACCATTTTTTTCGAGCAAATGCATAAAATATTGAATACCCTCTTCATCCGGCTTGGTAAATGCGAAGGCATCAATTGGATTATATTCAATGATGTTGATAAGGTCTGCCGGCACTTGCCGATAAATTTTTATCAGTTCCAACGCATCGGATTCGCCATCATTCAATCCTTTAAATAATATGTATTCCAGCGTTATTTCGTTGCCGGTTTTTTGATAAAAATAATTCAGCGCCTCAATCAGTGCCCGGATTGAATTGGTTTCATTGATGGGCATAATCTGGTTCCGCTTGGCATCATTGGCGGCATGCAGCGACAGGGCCAATTTAAAACGCACCTGATCATCTCCCAGCATTTTTATTTGTTTGGCTACTCCGGCAGTAGAAACGGTGATACGGCGGGGGCTCATGCCCATGCCTTCGGGTGAAGTAATCCGTTCAATGGCCTTCATTACCTCTGCATAGTTCAATAGCGGCTCTCCCATACCCATAAAAACGATGTTGGAGAGTTTTTGACCATAGGACCGTTCACTTTCTTGGTTAATCAGCACTACCTGATCGTAAATCTCATCAAAATTCAGGTTCCGTTTACGATCCATATAACCCGTGGCACAAAATTTACAGCTGAGGCTACAGCCTATTTGTGAAGAAACACAGGCGGTTTTTCTTTCATCGGTAGGTATTAAAACCCCTTCAATCAGGTGCTGATCATAGGTTCTAAAGCGGCTCTTGATGGTGCCATCGCTACTATTTTGTGTGGCATCTACCTGCAAGGCGGGAAGGGAAAAATCGGATTGAAGTTGTTGCCGAAAGGATTTGCTCAAGTTGGTCATATCATCAAAACTCCGGGCTTTCTTCTGCCATAGCCATTCCTGAATCTGCTGAACCCGGAACTTCTTCTCCCCTACATTTTCAATATAAGCCGAAAGGGCTTCGTTAGACAAGTGTCTGATATTGGGTAGCATCTGTTCCATATGCAAAGATACGCAACCTGCCGAGAACAGGGTAATAGGTAGTTAGTTACAAATATTTAACCTTGCCCTCTTCAACTTTTTACAGCCTAGGTTGTTTAATTTTGAAACAAATTTAATTTATGAAAAAATTGTTCTTTTTATTCTTCGCGATTGTATGCTCCATTACTGCATTCTCTCAGCAAACGCCGTCTGATTCTACCTTTCAACAATATACCGGAAAGTACAAATTTCCTGAGGGTAGTGTGGTGGCAGAAGTAATGGTAATGCTCGAAGGGGGAAATTTAACTATGTCTTCTTCCGTTGGTACCTCACCATTGGAGAAAAAAGAGGAAGATGTTTTTGTTATTACTCAGTTTCAGGGCACTGCCAAATTTAACCGCGATGCCAGCAAAAAAATTATAGGGATTACCATCAATGCCGGAGGGTATCTATTAGAAGGAACCCGCACAGAAGAAGGTATCACATTAGCTTCAGGTCGGGTAATGGGTTTATCTAAAAAGGGAAGCCGATAACTGCGATAATTGCACGGTTTGTTGTTCTCCCGTACCCAGTCTTTTAATTTTACAAACGCCTTGCTGTATCTCCTCACTGCCTATTATGATGGCAAAGGAGATACTTTTTTTATCGGCATATTTAAACTGTTTATCCAGTTTAATGGCATCTGGATAAATTTCGCAACGAACTCCTTCGTTTCTTAACTTTTGCATGGCAGTGTAGGCGATTCTGGATTCTGCCTCGCCCAGGTTGAAGAAAATCACCGCTGTGCCAGTTTCAACGGCTGCAGGAAATAGGTTCAATTGTTCTAATACATCATAAATTCTGTCAACCCCAAAACTGATGCCCACTCCGGGAATACCGGGTACATCAAATAAGCCCGTTAAGTCGTCGTATCTGCCACCGCCTCCAATGCTTCCCATAGAAGCATTTAAAGCCTTTACTTCCAAAATGGTTCCAGTGTAGTAGTTTAGTCCTCTTGCCAAAGTAAGATTGGTTACCACACTTATACCCGTTGGCCAGGGACCAAAGGAATGCAAAAAGTTCAGGTCCTGCTCACCTGCTTGCATGAGGGGGTGATGATTGGTAATCTTGCCAAGCAATTGCATTTTTTCAGAATGGGTACCCTCAATTTGTAAATATTCGGAAATGAGGTTGATGGCAGTATCGGATATGCCGGCGCTTGCTAATTCGGCTTGCACTTTCTCTAATCCTATTTTATCTAACTTATCAATGGCAGTGGTTATGGCGGTAAGGTATTCAGCGCCTCCACAACAGTTTGCCAGGGCCGCTAAAATTGATCGATGGTTGATTTGTATTGCTACTTCCAGCCCCAGTCTACTAAAAACCTGGGCATAAATATGCAATAATTCTGCTTCATTTAGAAGGGAACGAGTGCCCACAATATCGCAGTCGCACTGATAAAATTCCCGGTATCGGCCTTTTTGTGGTCGGTCGGCCCGCCATACGGGTTGTATTTGATATCTTTTAAATGGAAGCGTGAGTTGCGCATGATTCATTGCCACGTAGCGGGCAAAGGGAATGGTTAAATCGTATCGCAGGGCGCGCTCGGTGATGTCTTTAGAGGATTTGCCGGCCAAAATTTTCTGAAATCCTTCGGTAGCCTGCTCCAGTTTAGAGGGGTGGTCGAGCCCGTTATTCAAAATTTTAAAAATCAGTTTATCTCCCTCTTCGCCGTATTTGCCCAATAATGTATCCAGATTCTCCATAGCCGGTGTTTCCAGCGGCTGAAATCCATATAATTCAAAAACAGTTCGGATGGTATTAAAAATATATTGCCTCCGTTGAACAACCGCTGCATTAAAATCTCGGGTTCCCTGTGGTAATTGGGGTTTACTCATACACAAAAATAATGATTCCTTACTCGCTACTCACCCGACTGAAGATATTTATCAATAATTCGCAAACAGGCGTTATTCAGCAAATCAAATACTTTTTCAAAGTCGCCCAGGGTTCCAAAATAAGGATCCGGAACCGGTTTATTCTGGTCGGGATATAGTTCATGTAACACCCACTTTACTTTGTTTCCATCCCATAATGGCCCACTGATTCGTTTTACATGCAAGTAATTGTCTCCATCCATTACATATATCCTGTCAAATTCCAGCATATCCTCCGGAATAAATTGCCTACAGCGCTGTTTACTGATGGAGAAGCCATTTTGCTGGGCAACTTGTTGGGATAGGATATGGGGTGGGTCTCCTGCATGATAAAAGGCAGTACCCGCACTGTCGATTTCCCAGTTCAATCCTGCTTCCAATGCCCGTTGCCGCATAATGCCTTCTGCAAGCGGACTGCGGCATATATTCCCCAAACAAACCATTAATATTTTCATAAACGTATTGTTTTTATTGCGGAACAGGTAAATGAAGTTATCCCAATTGGGCATTGGTTTGGTTTTACGAAATTGAAAACCTGCATTTCATGTAACAAAAATAAATCATTTCTTTTCGAATGGTATTAGTGGTGCTCTGCAATACTAACATTTATTAGCCTTTTGGTATTATGGAAAATGAAGCGATATTACATCTGTTAAGAAAAGAAAGATTTTACTTCAAATTGATATATCAGTTGTGAAGTGGAAAGAAATATTAATTAAATTGCCCCCTCGGTAAGGAAAAAAGTATGGAAAATCGTGCCCGTGATAGTAGAGACAAGAATTTTCGGATTATGCGAATGATTTATGATCTTACCATGGGTTTGTTAATGGGTGCTTTGGGAGCTGGAATGATATTAGCAGAAAAACTGGGCTTTGTGCAAGTGTTGGATTGGGGGGCTACGATGCGATATTCTTTTGGGGCAATTTTTTTGTTATATGGTGTGTTCAGGATTTATAGAGGGATAAAGCAGACTGCATAAAATGAAAAATAGGCTACCGATTGCATTATTAGTTGGATTTTTATTTTCCTGCGGAGCTGGCAAGCAGCCCAATAACAGGGATACAACTACAAATGGCGGTATACAAATTTGTGTAGATGAAAGTTTTCAACCGGTGATAGCAGAACAGTTAAAAGTTCATCATGCTGCTTATCCTAACACGAATATTCGGGTAACTTATCAGTCCGAAGCTGCTTGTCTCAAAGCTTTACAAGACGACAGTACCCGAATGGTTGTGGTAGCAAGGGGTTTAACGGAAAACGAAGCAACAGCTTATCAGAAAAATTTATCTTTTAAGCCGTTATATGGTATTTTGGCCTATGATGCTATTGCAGTTATCATTCATCGTGATCGGAAAGACAGTTTGTTTACCCTTCAGCAGTTGACGGATATTTTGAATGGCAGCAATCCGGTTCCGGCAGTGATGGATGGAATGCGGGCAACGAGTACGGTTCGGTTTTTGAAAGATAGTTTATTGAAAGGGGGTGATTTTGGAAAGAATGTGGTAGGAGCCCTAAGCAGTAAGGATGTTATTACGAATGTAATGAATCATCCCGATGCGATTGGGTTTGTGGGGATGAGTTGGGTAGGAGATGTGTATGATAAGGAGCAGAGGGCGTATCAAAAAAAAATAGCCCTGGCCCGAATTGAATGCACCCAGTGTGAGGAAAAAGGTATTTATGCCAAACCTTCACAAGCAACCATCACTTACGGACAATACCCACTTTCTCGTCCGCTCTACTATATTTTGAAAGAGAACTGGGCAGGAGTGGGAACGGGATTGATGAATTTTATGAGTTTGGAGCGCGGACAGCTTATTTTCAGAAGGGCTTTTCTGGCACCAGCCAAAATGGATTTTAGGGTAAGAAGTGGAAAAATAAAAGAGCAATAACCAAGTAAACATAAACAAAGAATCATGAAGAAGTTCCTACTGTTACTGATGGCATGTGTGCTGATACACACAACTATGTTCGCACAGTACGCTGATGGTATCCGGTTGCTGAATTACGAAAAAAACAAATCAGCCCGTGAAACCTTTCAGAAACTGGTAGATGCCAGTCCCCAAGACCCACAAGCCATCTATTGGCTGGGTCAGGCTATATTGGCTACCGATGGCGGTGAGCCTTCGAAGGAGCAAATTGCATCCGCCAAAGCCCTTTATCAAAAAGGATTAGGCAGTATTGGCAGTGATCCCTGGCTGGTTACCGGTATGGGACATATCGAGTTACTCGAGCGAGGAGATATCAACTCCGCCAAGCAAAAATTCGAGCAAGCCATTACCGCTTCTACCGAAACCAAAGGAAAAAATAAAGGCAAGGCTAACCCAGCAATATTGAATGCTATCGGAAGGGCCCATGCAAAAGTGGGTAGTGGACTTGGTGATAATTTGTATGCCATCGATAAACTGAATCAGGCTGGTCAGATAGATCTCACTAATCCAGACATATACATCAATAAAGCCATTAACTACCTGAAAATGGGCGGTGAAAATGGGGGAGAAGCTGTAAAAGCCTATCAGGAAGCCGTTACACGCGATCCGAAAAGTGCCCTTGCTTATTATAGAATTGGTAAAGTATATCAAAGCCAAAACAACAAAGAGTTGTTCGAGCAGAACTTCGATAATGCAATTACCGCAGATCCTGCCTGTCCTTTACCTTATTTTGCCTACTACTTGAATTATGCCAACAAAGACGTAAACAAGGCGAAAGAATACCTCGATAAATATGTAGCCAATGCAGATAAAGATCCCAAAACTGATTATTTTGTAGCTGAGTACCTTTTCCGTGCAGGAAAAAATGATGAGTCGCTGGCAAAAATTCAGGAACTGGAAAAATCAGCTGGACTAACTGAAATCCCTCGCCTCAGTATCTTATCTGCCTATAACTATGATAGAAAAGGGGATTCTGTGCAGGCAAAAGCTAATCTAGAAAAATTCTTTGCCAATGCCCCGGCAGATAAAATTGAGCCTACCGACTATGAACTTGCCGTAAAAGTGCTTACCAAATTCCCCGGAAGTGAGGCACAGGCAGCCACTTATCTGGAAAAAGCCATTGCATCGGATACTTCACGCATTAACAAGCTGAATTATATGCAGCAGGGTGCCGATATGTATGCCAAAGCCAAAAATCCTGCTGAACAATTGAAGTGGATGAAGCGAATGGTAGAACTTAAGGGTACTACCACGGAAGGGGATTATTACCGAATAACCGGAGCTGCACTCTTCGCCAAAGATTACCCGCAAACGATTGATTGGGCAAAAAAATATATAGCTGCCTTTCCTGATAAGCCCCAGCCCTATACATTCTACCGCAAAGCAGCTATCGCTTCCGATCCGGATACGACCAGCGGAAAGGGGGTAGAGCAACTTCAATATATCGACTCTATCTATAGCCTCAACAAAGACAAATACAAGAAAGAGCTTTTTTTGAATGAATATTATACAATTTTGTATTATATAAACAAGCAAAATGCCCTTAAAAAGAGCCCCGACTTTAAAGTAAAGAGTGATGGAACCAAAACAGAAGTGGTGGATCAGTTTTTAGGCATTTGCCAGAAAAGTTTAGAAGTAACCGATAAAATGATTGCATTGTACCCTGATGTGGCAGATGATAATAATAAGTTTGCCCAGAGTGTAAAGGGAGAAATTCAGAAAAATATCGATTATTACTCCAAACCTCCGGTTAAAAAGCCCGGAGCACCCGCTGCCCCGCCAAAAGGATAACAAAAAAATATACGAAAAACTCTCCCCCCAGGCGGAGAGTTTTTCTTTTATATCTTACACTAACGTATTTTTGCGAAAATTTATCGGATACATGAACCTGATTCAGCTGATTACAGACGCCAGTGCTTCCAATTCCGCCTCCAATTATTTACCTATTGGTATCCAATTGATTTTCGCTACCGGTTTTGTTTTTTCCATGATTGCCTTATCTGCCTGGGTGGGGCCCAAAAGAAAAACCAGTGATAAGCTGGATAATTTTGCTAGTGGAATCGAGTCGCACGGGAATGCGCGTCAGCCCATGGCCATCAAGTATTTTCTGGTAGCTATTTTATTTGTATTGTTTGATGTGGAAGTAATATTTTTCTACCCCTATGCGGTTAATTTTCGGGAGCTGGGATGGTCGGGATTTGGAGCAGTGCTGATGTTTGTGGGCTTTTTTCTGGCTGGTTTTATTTACATCATCAAAAAAGGTGCTTTAAACTGGGAAGATTAATTCCGTGGAGGTAAATTCACGGTTCGTATAGTTGTTATTAGATAGTATTCAACTCAAGAAACGCATTCTCACAAAAGAGAAATATAAGGAGAACTAATTTATGTCACGTCCGGTTCGATTCAATATTCATCCCATAGCTGCCGATATTAAAGAGGCAGTTGGTGTGGCAGAAGCACCTGAGGGCTATGCTGGGGAAGGCTTTTTTACCACACAATTGAGCAGTGTGGTAGGTTTGGCCAGAAAGAATTCTATGTGGCCTCTGCCCTTTGCTACTTCTTGCTGCGGTATTGAGTTTATGGCCACCATGGCATCTCACTACGATTTGGCACGCTTTGGAGCTGAACGCGTTGGATTTTCACCCCGTCAGTGCGATTTGTTAATGGTAATGGGAACCATCGCAAAAAAAATGGGTCCCGTTCTTCGTCAGGTTTATTTACAAATGGCAGAGCCCCGTTGGGTAATTGCAGTAGGTGCCTGCGCTTCTAGTGGCGGTATTTTCGATTCTTATAGTGTATTACAAGGTATCGACCAGATTATTCCCGTAGATGTGTATGTGCCGGGTTGCCCGCCCCGCCCGGAAGCTATCTTAGATGGCTTTATGAAAATTCAGGAATTGGTAGGCCAGGAAAGTATTCGTAGACGCAACAGCGAGCAGTACAAATTATTAATGAACAGTTACGGAATTGAATAAAGTAAACCCAACCCGTTTCAGAGAAATTGATCATGACACTTACCAACGATAGTATTCAACAGCAATTAACGGCTCAATTTGGTGAAGGCTTCTTCACTTTTAGTGAGCAATATGGTATGCTTTGCTTCGAAGCTCCCAAAGACCAAAATTTAAAAGTGCTGCAGTTTTTGTACGATGAGCCCACGCTGGCTTTTCGATTTTTAACGGATATCTGCGCAGTACATGATCCTGAACAACCCGGCAGGGAATTAGCTGTGGTATATCACCTGCATAATTTGGTGGAAAATGTGCGCATTCGCATGAAAATCTATACCGCAATTGAGGATCCGAAAATATTTACAGCAACCCGATTATTCGAATCGGCTAACTGGATGGAAAGAGAAACCTATGATTTTTATGGAGTGAATTTTGTGGGGCACCCGAATCTCAAACGCATTTTGAATGTAGATGAAATGGATTATTTCCCATTACGGAAAGAGTTTCCATTAGAAGACCAAACCAGAATAGATAAAGACGATCAAATGTTTGGAAGAGGATAATCTCTTTCGAGAAATAATGTAAGTTCAATGTTAAACCCAAGGGTTTTATTATGACAGAACATCTTCAACATATTCAGTTACCGGAAGGCTCTATTGAGAAGCAAACCACTACCCTCAATCTCGGCCCAACCCATCCGGCTACCCATGGGGTATTTCAAAATATTATTGAGTTAGATGGCGAACGGATTGTTTCTGCTGAATCAACCGTTGGATATATTCACCGGGCATTTGAAAAAATTGCAGAAAGACGTCCCCTCTATCAAATTACCCCACTTACCGATCGGTTGAATTATTGCAGCAGCCCTATTAACAATATGGGATGGCACCTTACCTGTGAAAAATTATTGGGCGTGGAAACTCCCAAGCGGGTAGATTATTTGCGGGTAATTATTATGGAACTGGCACGTATTTCCGATCACCTCATTTGTAATTCAATTGTGGGCGTTGATACCGGTGCATTTACCGGATTCTTGTATGTAATGCAATACCGCGAATTGATTTATGAAATTTATGAAGAGGTTTGCGGATCAAGACTTACTACCAACATCGGACGAATCGGTGGTTTTGAAAGAAATTTCTCCAACACCGCTTTTACCAAATTAGAAAAGTTTTTAAAGGAGTATCCTGCGGTATTAAAAGAATTCGAAAATCTGTTTGCCCGCAACCGCATCTTTATGGAGCGTACCATCGGGGGTGGTGCCATAAGCGCCGAAAGAGCATTGAATTATGGATTCACAGGTCCGAACCTTCGGGCAACCGGCGTAGACTATGATGTGCGAGTGCACAGTCCCTACAGCAGTTACCAGGATTTTGATTTTATTATTCCAGTAGGAAAAACTGGAGATAACTACGATCGCTTCCTCGTTCGAAATGAAGAAATGTGGCAAAGTCTTGCCATCATTCAGCAGGCATATCAAAAAATACAAGCATTTAAAGGAGAAGAAGCCGAAGTGTTTCATGCCAATGTACCTGAATACTACCTTCCCAAAAAAGAAGATGTATATACCAAGATGGAAGCCCTTATCTGGCATTTTAAAATCATCATGGGAGAGGTTGAAATGCCAAAAGGGGAAGTATATCATGCTGTGGAAGGAGGAAATGGGGAAGTGGGATATTATTTGATCAGTGATGGAGGTAGAACCCCTGCTCGTTTGCATTTCCGCCGACCTTGTTTTATTTATTACCAGGCCTATCCCGAATTGGTAAAAGGTGGCATGTTGAGTGATGCAGTAGTTACCATGAGTAGCCTAAACCTGATTGCAGGAGAAATGGACGCATAAAAAATTGAATGAACCCCAATACCCGAAAGGGAGTACGATATGGTAAAATTTTCAGAAAACGATTTGGCTAAGGTGCAAGAAATAATTGCACACTACCCAGAAGGAAAACAAAAAAGTGCCTTGCTGCCCGTTTTACACCTGGCACAGGATACTTTTGGAGGTTGGCTAAGTACAGAAACTATGGACTATGTAGCCTCTCTTTTACAAATAGAACCGATAGAAGTATATGAAGTAGCTACTTTCTACAGCATGTATCATTTGAAACCCGTGGGTAAATATGTATTTGAAGTTTGTCAAACCGGCCCCTGCATGTTGCGCGGCAGTGATGATATTATTCAATACATCACGCAAACCCTAGGTATCCGTGCCGGGGAAACAACGACAGACGGACTGTTCACGTTAAAAACAGTTGAGTGCCTGGGTGCCTGTGGATATGCACCCATGATGCAACTAGGAAAATATTATCGTGAACACCTGACCAAAGAAAAAGTAGACGCCATTATTGCTGAATGCAGAAAAACGGCTGCTGAACTAAACTAATCAACCAACCCCCGGAGTAAAAATCTCCGGCTTGAAATAGAAGATTATGGGCATGAAATTATTACTCGAAAAAGCGCATGTGGAGGGAATCCGCCATTTCGAAGCCTATCGACGCGAAGGGGGCTACCGCAGTGTAGAAAAAGCACTCAAAGAAATGAGTCCGGAAGCCATTGTGGAAGAAGTGAAAAAAAGCGGACTTCGTGGCAGAGGCGGTGCGGGTTTTCCTGCAGGTATGAAATGGAGTTTTATTGCGAAACCCGAAGGAGTTCCCCGTCACTTGGTTTGTAATGCCGATGAAAGTGAACCGGGTACTTTCAAAGATCGCTACCTGATGGAATTTCTGCCCCATCTGTTAATTGAAGGGTTGATTGTGTCTTCTTATGCACTCGGTAGTCATGCCACTTACATTTACATTCGGGGTGAATATGCCTGGATTGCAACGATTTTAGAAAATGCAATTGCCGAAGCCAAGGCAAACGGCATGCTAGGAAATAATATTTTGGGTTCAGGCTTTGATTGCGAAATTTATGTTCACCGTGGAGCAGGCGCCTATATCTGTGGTGAGGAAACTGCCCTAATTGAATCATTAGAGGGAAAGCGCGGTAACCCCCGCATCAAACCCCCCTTCCCCGCTATCCAGGGAGCATGGATGCGCCCTACAGTAGTGAACAATGTAGAAACCCTTGCTGCAGTAGTACCTATTATTAATATGGGAGGAGAGGAGTATGCAAAAATTGGCGTGGGTAAATCAACTGGTACAAAACTCATTTCAGCCTGCGGAAATATAAATAAGCCGGGAGTTTATGAAATCGACATGACCATTTCAGTGGAAGAATTTATTTATAGCGATGAGTATTGTGGAGGTATTGCCAATGGCAAACGCTTAAAAGCATGTATCCCTGGCGGATCTTCGGTTCCCATTCTTCCCGCCAATCTATTGTTGAAAACAGCCAAAGGCGAAACCCGCTATATGAACTATGAAAGTTTGAGTGATGGTGGTTTTGTATCCGGTTCTATGATGGGTTCAGGAGGATTTATTGTGTTGGATGAAGACCAGTGTATCGTAAAAAATACCTACACTCTAGCCCGTTTCTATCGGCATGAAAGTTGCGGACAATGTTCTCCCTGCCGCGAAGGAACCGGATGGATGGAAAAAATATTATGGCGCCTAGAAAATGGGGAAGGAAAGGAAAGCGATATCGATTTGCTTTGGGATATTCAGCGCCGAATAGAGGGCAATACCATTTGTCCGTTGGGAGATGCCGCCGCATGGCCAGTTGCAGCAGCGATCCGGCATTTTAGAGATGAGTTTGAATGGCATGTGCGCGAACCTCAGGAAGCGAAAAGAAGAAATTATGGATTGGCACATTATGCCGATCCGATTCATGTGCCGGTGGCAGGATAAAATTGATTAGTTAACATTATTAAGGATAGCAGAAACCATATACTATGTCGGAACAGCCCTTACTTACAGTTACCATCGACAATATAACGGTTCAGGTACCGGCGGGAACCAGCATTTTACACGCTGCCCGTAAAATTGGTGGAGATGTAACTCCTCCAGCTATGTGCTATTACAGCAAATTAGCGGGAAGTGGTGGTAAATGCAGAACCTGTTTGGTAGAAGTAAGCAAAGGGTCTGAAAAAGATCCCCGCCCTATGCCCAAACTGGTAGCTTCTTGCCGAACCAATGTGATGGATGGGATGGAAGTGAAAAATATTACCAGCGAACGCGTAACCGATGCAAGAGCCGGTGTGGTTGAGTTTTTACTTATCAATCATCCGCTGGATTGCCCTATCTGTGATCAGGCAGGGGAATGTCACTTGCAAGATCTTAGCTACGAGCATGGTAAAGAAGGTACTCGCTACGAATTTCAACGCCGTACTTTTAAGAAGCATGATTTGGGTCCTTATATCCAACTTCATATGACCCGCTGTATTCTCTGTTATCGCTGTGTATATACGGCCGATCAACTGACTAACAAAAGAGAACATGGTATTCTCGATAGAGGCGACCATGCTGAAATTGCTACCCTGATTGAAAAAAGTTTGGAAAATAATTTTATCGGCAATGTGATTGATGTTTGTCCGGTAGGAGCACTTACCGATAAAACCTTCCGATTTAAAAACCGGGTTTGGTTTTTGAAGCCAGAAAACGCCCATCGCGAATGTTCCGATTGCTGCGGAAAAGTTACCTTATGGAATCGTGGAGACGAAGTTTTCAGAGTAACTGCACGCAAAGATGAGTGGGGAGAGGTAGAAAGTTTAGCAGACGGAAGTACTGCCTGGATTTGCAATACCTGTCGCTTCGAAAAGAAAAAAACAAGCGATTGGGTAATAGAAGGTCCCCGAAAAATCAGCCGCCACTCGGTTATTTCTCAGGGCCATTACGAAGGTAAAGTGGGCACCACTATTCCTACAGAAACTTTCTCAGCTGTGCACGGAGGGCGTAACCCCAAATTGCTGATGGATATCCATTCAGTTAGTGAAGTGAACCGGCCTGAAATTCAACTGAGTCAGATCGCAGGCCCTTCTACCGGGAATGATTTTACAACAGGGAAAGATTAATTTAATTGTATGATGACTGTAATGCAAATTGATATTTTATTGCTGATAGAAAAACTGGTACTGATTGCTATTATTGTATTCGCCAGTTTAGGTATCGCGCTCTATACCACCTTTGCGGAAAGGAAAGTGGCAGCTATTTTGCAAGACAGACCCGGACCCGAAAGAGCCGGACCATTTGGATTATTCCAACCCTTTGCGGATGGTTTAAAGCTGATCATGAAAGAAGAAATTATTCCTTCGCATGCCAACAAAGGGTTGTTTATTTTGGGGCCGGCTTTGGCCATGACTGCTGCATTAATGACCTGTGCGGTAATTCCCTGGAGCAGTTCGGTTGAGTTGTTTGGAAGAAAAATCGATTTACAAATTGCCGACATTAATATTGGAATCTTATATGTATTTGGTGTAGTTAGTTTGGGGGTATATGGAATTATGATTGGAGGCTGGGCTTCTAATAATAAATTTTCATTAATGGCCGCACTGCGTGGAGCGTCTCAGGCTATCAGCTACGAATTAGCCATGGGCTTATCATTAATTGCGGTGCTGATGATCGGGGGCTCATTAAGCCTCAAAACCCTGGTTGAACAACAAATGCAACCCGGAGCACTCTGGAACATTGCTTATCAGCCACTTGGATTTTTAATATTTTTTGTTTGTGCCCTGGCAGAATGTAACCGAACTCCCTTCGACTTACCGGAAGCCGAAAGTGAATTGAATTTTGGATACCATCAGGAATACTCGTCCATGAAACTCGGATTCTACCTGTTTTCCGAATATGTGAATATGATTATGAGTAGTGCAGTGATGGCCTGTTTATTTTTTGGCGGATACGATATTCCTTTTTTGGATGAAAAAACTCTTTCGCCCAATCTGGCAGCCGTATTAGGATTGTTGGCTTTATTAACCAAGATTGTAATTTTCTTATTTGTATTCATGTGGATTCGGTGGACAATCCCCCGGTTTAGATATGATCAATTGATGAACCTGGGTTGGAAGAAGCTGATACCACTGGCATTATTTAATATGTTGCTCACAGGTTTTTTGATCCTAATGAAACAAGAAGGAACCTGGCAATCTGTAACGCATTTATTTAATAAGTAAACGAACATAAGTGGCTGTTAGTAGCCCCTAATAAAATATAGAAATACAATGCAAGCACTTACCAACCGATCCCGAGCAGTTAGCAGAAAACCCCTCTCGTTTTGGGAAAGTCTCTACCTGCCGGCTATCCTTAAGGGTATGATGATAACCTTCCGACACATTTTTACCAAAAATCCAACCATTCGCTACCCAGAGCAGACTCGTCCGTTTAGTCCGGTATTTCGAGGTCTGCATGTGTTAAATCGTGATGAACAGGGAAGAGAAAATTGCACGGCCTGTGGATTGTGCGCCGTAGCTTGCCCCGCCGAAGCCATTACCATGGAAGCAGCCGAGCGTCAATCCGGTGAGGAGCATCTGTACCGGGAAGAAAAATATGCCGCAAAATACGAGATCAATATGCTGCGCTGCATATTTTGTGGATTGTGTGAAGAGGCTTGTCCTAAAGATGCTATTTATTTAAGTGAAACTTTCGCACCGGCAAATTTTACCCGTAAAGGGTTTATCTATGGGAAAGAGGAATTATTAATTCCCAATCCTGTAACCGAACCCGATGCCTATGCGCTAGCGAAAGGAGGAAAAGTAACTGTATAGTGTAGGTGGGTAAGCTTACCTCATAATACAACCAATAATGATATAATTGAAAATATGAGTATTATTCAAATCTTGTTTTACTTGCTCAGTGGCTTAGCAGTTTTTGCAGCACTGATGGTTTTACTGAGTAAGAATCCTGTTCACAGCGTTCTATGGCTGATTGTAGTATTCTTTGCGATATCCGGACATTACATTTTGCTGAATGCGCAGTTTCTGGCAATTGTAAATCTGATTGTATATGCAGGTGCCATTATGGTGTTGTTTTTGTTTGTGATTATGTTGATGAACTTAAATGCGGCTACTGAACCTAACCAGCATATTTGGATGAAACTGGCTGGCGTAATTGCCGGGGGCTGTTTTTTGGTTATGTTAGTTTCACTGGCCAGTCAGGCCGGCGACATGGCTAATAAAAAGGTACTGATGAAGGAAGGGAATATTGGATTGATTAAAGAACTTGGAAAAACATTATTCAGCGAATTTGTAATACCCTTTGAGCTAACCAGCGTTTTATTTTTAAGTGCTATGGTTGGCGCAGTGGTATTAGGTAAAAAAGACAATACACAATAACCCGGTTTAAACGAATTTAATTCAAGCGTATGCCTATTAATTATTACATTTTTTTCTGTCTCACTTTGTTCAGCATTGGCATTGTGGGCGTGCTTACCAGAAGAAATGCCATTATCATATTCATGTGTATTGAGTTGATGTTAAATGCGGTAAATCTACTGTTGGTGGCTTTTTCAAAAATGCATCACGCAGCAGCCGTAGCCGCTGTGCCCGAGTCGACTGTAGGTAGCGATGGACAAATTTTTGTTTTTTTTATCATGGTAGTGGCCGCGGCAGAAGTGAGTGTAGGATTGGCCATTATTGTGATGATGTACCGGAATATTCATTCCGTTGATATTAATTTTCTCAATCGGTTGAAAAATTAATTGCCCTCGAAACGAAGTTATTCAATGAATAAAAGAGCGTAGCCTTATGAGTCATTTAGTTTTTTTAGTACCCCTTTTTCCACTGCTGGGTTTTTTAATCAACGGCCTGGGAAGAAATCAGCTCTCTAAAGCCAGTATTGGAGCGATTGGTACCGGGGCAATTTTATTGTCTTTTTTGGTGAGTGTTCGCTTATTCATGGAGGTTTTGAATGGCGGGGGAGGAGTAGATACTTTGTTTTATCTTTTTAAGACTACTGATATTTCAGTTCCCTTTGCTTTTCAGGTAGATGCATTGTCGGCCCTTTTCTTGTTAATCATTACCGGAATTGGTACCCTCATTCATCTTTACTCAACCGCTTACATGCACGATGAATCGGCACCCCATTTTGCGCGGTATTTTGCCTACCTCAATTTATTTGTATTCTCCATGCTGCTATTGGTATTGGGGTCGGGTTTTGTGATTATGTTTATCGGTTGGGAAGGGGTAGGCCTTTGTTCTTATTTGCTGATTGGATATTGGTTTAAAAACAACGACTATAACTATGCTGCACGTAAGGCATTTGTAATGAACCGGATTGGTGATCTGGGTTTTTTATTAGCCATTTTCTGGATCATCAGCAAATTAGGCACGACTGAATATGCGCAGGTATTTGCAGGAGTAAATAACTTGAGTGCTTCAGATATTACTGCCATCACCCTTTTATTATTTGTAGGTGCTATGGGTAAGAGTGCCCAAATCCCTTTATATACCTGGCTGCCCGATGCCATGGCCGGTCCTACCCCCGTTTCTGCACTGATACACGCTGCCACCATGGTTACAGCGGGTATTTACATGATAGCCCGCACCAATCTGCTATACACAATGGCGCCCTTTACTCAGTGCGTAGTTGCCATAACAGGGTTGGCTACCGCTTTATTTGCTGCCACCATTGCTTTACGGCAAAATGATATTAAAAAAGTGCTGGCCTACTCTACCGTTAGTCAGTTGGGATATATGTTTCTCGGATTAGGTGTGGGGGCATATACCGGTGCAGTATTTCATGTGATGACGCATGCCTTTTTCAAAGCCCTTTTATTCTTGGGTGCGGGATCGGTAATTCATGCCATGCACCACGAACAGGATATCCGTAAAATGGGCGGATTGAACAAACGTTTGCCCCATACCCACTTGACGTTTTTATTGGGATGTTTAGCCATAGCCGGTATTCCACCCCTTTCTGGTTTCTTCTCAAAGGATGAGATACTGGCAGCCGCTTTTCAGGCTAGTCCCATTTATTATATCCTCGGTTTGTTAGGTGCACTGATGACTGCCTTCTATATGTTCCGCCTCTATACCTTAACTTTTTTGGGCGAAGCACGTTTTCACGAAGATGAACATCATCCGGTTCATGAGAGTCCCTGGCAAATGACCGTTCCATTATGGATATTAGGTATTTTGTCGGTTGTAGGTGGCTGGATTGGATTTCCGGAGTGGATACTTCCCAATGCACACCGCTTAGAAGCCTTGCTGGCACCGATTTTTGCCGGATCAACGGCATTGGCTACTGAACACGCTCATCTTACCCATTCGCAAGAATGGATGATGACTAGTGGAGCTACCCTTGCAATTGTTCTTGCGATTGTATTGGCAATCCGAAGTTCATTGCGTGCAAAAGTCAATTCAGAACCTGCAACTGGTTTGGCCGGCATACTTGAAAATAAATGGTACGTAGATGAAATCTACGACAATGCAATTGTAAAACCTTTGCAGTCTTTTGCCGACCTCTTGAAAAATGTAATTGAAAAAAGCGGCATAGATGGTTTGGTGAATGGAGTTGGCAAATTGGTTCATTATGGCAGCAGGCAATTCAGACTGGTACAAAGTGGGCAGGTAGGAAATTATTTACTCATCATGGTATTATCCATGGTGGTGTTTTTTCTCATCTGGTTCAATGACACTGCCTTGATGAAATTGTTACATAACATTTTTTAGTAAGCGACGATACCGTTAAAGAAAAGATATGATTCCAGTATTACTCATTTTAATTCCGCTGATTACAGGCTTAATTAGTTTTGCCTTTTCTGCTGCAGACTCGGCTAAAAAAATTGCTTTATTTTCGGCCCTTGCCACCCTAGTGGTTGCTGGTTGGTCGGTATGCTGCACCCCCGCATCAGCATTGCGTTTTGATATTGCCTGGCTGCCTGTGATGGGTTCCCGTTTTACCTTAGCCATGGATGGAATGAGTAAAATGCTCTGTTTGCTCACGGGTATTTCTTTTCCTTTGATCTTTCTTGCAATCTTTAGGCAGGAAACCAAATCTGCTCCTGCTTTTTATGGTTGGATGTTGTTAAGTCAGGCCGGATTAATGGGTGTTTTTCTGGCTGCAGATGCATTGGTATTTTATTTTTTCTGGGAGCTGGCTTTAATACCGGTTTATTTTCTATGTTCTATTTGGGGAGGGGAGAAAAGAATTGCTGTAACCTTTAAATTTTTCATCTATACCTTTTTAGGTTCTTTGTTAATGCTTACCGGAATAATCTATTTGTCTTATCACTCGCCTGGCGGAAGCTTTGCCATTGAGGCAATTACAAAGGCAGCACTTTCCGAGTCTCAGCAGAATGGTTTGTTCTGGTTATTCTTTATCGCATTTGCCATTAAGATGCCAATTTTTCCTCTACATACCTGGCAGCCCGATGCCTATGAGGAATCTCCTACTGCGGTTACCATGGTAATGAGCGGTATTATGGTAAAAATGGGACTGTATGCCGTGGTTCGCTGGTTACTGCCTTTATATCCTCAATCATCGGCTTTCTATTCCGATGTAATCATAGCTTTTTCTGTTATAGGCATGTTGTATGCTTCATTTATTGCCATGCAGCAAAACAATCTAAAGCGCCTGATTGCCTACTCTTCTATTGCCCATATCGGTTTAATGTGTGCTGCCCTGTTTACGGCCCAACCCAGTGCCTATCAGGGAGTGATGATACAAATGTTTAGTCATGGCATTAATGTAATTGGACTATGGATTATTGCCGATGCAATTGAAAAGCAATTGGGCACCCGTTTGCTGAGTGAGATGGGCGGATTGGCTCAGAAAGCACCTACACTGGCAGTATTGTTGGTAGTTATGGGTCTTGCCAATGTGGCATTGCCACTTACCAATTCATTTATAGGTGAGTTTATGATGTTTAATGGGTTATTCAGATATAATATGGTTTGGGCAGCCGTGGCCGGCATCAGTATTATTCTGGCAGCAGTATATACTTTACGGATGATACAAAAGGTATTATACGGACCCCTGAACTCAACAACTGAAACGGCTTCAGATATTCCTGTAACGGCAAAGTGGGCATTGTTTGTATTAGTAGTTCTGGTAATTGCAGGAGGTGTTTATCCGCAGCCATTAATTGATTTAACCAACGATACGGTTCAGGCACTGATCACGAAACACTAATTAAATTATTTACAGGACTCGTTCCTGCAAAGCAATATTTACTCGTATGAATGCAATTATTTTTTCGGCACTGTGGGGAGTAGTTATGATGTTTAGTGGAATTGTTACCCAAAACAAAAAAACAATTACTGGCTTATCCGTATTGGGATTAGTGCTTTTACTAGTTATTAATTGTTTACATGCCTATGGTATCTGGGTAATTAAATTAGACACACTGGGTGCACTGCATTTCGATTCCATTGGTTTGTTTTTTAATGCCATCGCCATCTTTGCTACTTTATTGTATGTTGTATTAAGTGGAAAAGACATCGAAAATACTGGGGTGCATGCTGCCGAGTATTATGCCTTATTGTTTTTTGTTTTAACCGGGGTAAGCATCCTTACTGCTTTCAATGGGCTGTTGATGTTGTTTCTGGGTATTGAAATCATGACGATTCCCTTGTATATTCTTACCGGAGCGGATAAGCGCAACCTTAAAAGCAACGAGGCTTCTCTGAAATATTTTTTAATGGGCTCATTTTCCACAGGCATTATGCTGATGGGTATTGCGCTTATTTATGGGGCTACTGGAAAATTTGGTATAGCCGGAGGAATTTCATTGGCACCCTCTACCGGATTAGCTGTTCGCCCTTCTTTTTTAGAGGTAGGTGGAATGATATTGCTTTTTGTGTCGATGTGTTTTAAAGTTTCAGCGGCTCCTTTTCATTTTTGGACGCCCGACGTGTATGATGGTGCCCCAGCAGTATTCACATCCTTTATGGCTACCATTGTAAAGTCTGCCGGATTTTTTGCCTTTATCAAATTGTTCGATGCCCATACTGCAGTGTTGGGAGATAGCTGGAATATACTAGTACCCTTTGTAATATTGATAACCCTGCTGATTGGAAACATAACCGCAGTATTTCAGCAAAGTGTAAAGCGCATGCTGGCCTATTCTAGTATTGCCCAGGCAGGCTTTATGCTGTTTGCGCTTTATGGCAACAACGATTTATCGAAAGAAGGAATCTTGTTGTATGCATTTTCTTATAGTTTGGCAACTATTGGAATTTTTGCAGTACTCATTAAACTGAAAGATTATTCTCTCGATGGATTTAATGGGTTGGCAACCGAGTATCCTTTACTGGCATTTTCCACTGCTATCTGTTTACTGTCTTTAGCCGGCATCCCTTTAACGGGCGGATTTTTTGCCAAATATTATATGTTGTCGGCAGCCATTAAGGCTGGAGGTATTTTTTGGTTGGTAATTGTAGCTGTGTTGCTTGCCGCTGTAAGCGTGTATTATTACTTCCGGGTAATACAGGCGATGTACTTCAAAACCGGCGCTCCTTCCTTTAATCAACCCATCACAAAGGCATTTCAGTTTACCTTATTTGGGGTGGCAGTTATGATCATTGTGTTAGGACTCTTCCCTAACCTGCTGCTCAATTTCTTCTATTTTTAACCGCTCCTCACATTTTTGGGGTCGTTTCTCTGCTTTGCGAATGGATGGCAGTAACTTTGTGTTTTTACTGAAATAACTGTAGTTGCATGACCATTTCTGATTCCTTTTCATTAGCCTGGCGAACCGTTCGGGGCAATAAATTACGGTCTGCTATTACCATTGCCATTATTGCATTTGGTATTATGGCGTTAATTGGTATTATTACTGCCATCGAGGCAATGAATCAGAGCCTGAAAGAAAGTTTCTCTTCTATGGGTGCCAATGCCTTCAGTATCCGATTCAAAGAATTACGCATGGGCTTCAATAATGGGAATGGAGAAGTAAAAAAATCTACCCGGGGTTTGAAAGAAAAGAAATCGAACATGGGCAAGCCCATTTTAAAAGATGAAGCAGAAAGATTTAAGGGGAATTTTCAGTTTCCCGGATCAGTAGTAAGTATTTATAGGCGTGGGCCCGGGGCACAGGAATTGCACTATTTAGAAAAGAAAACCAATCCGCAAATAACCGTTTGGGGAGGGGATGATCAGTACCTAACCGTAAATGGGTATACTATTGCCGCTGGTCGTAATCTAAATAATCTCGATATTCAAAGTGGTCGAAACGTTTGCATTATCGGCAGCAATGTGGCTACTAAATTATTCGGTGCCGGTAATCCAGATCGGTGTCTCGATAAAATCATTCGAATTGGCAGTATGCCCTACCGCATTATCGGTTTATTAAAAAGCAAAGGTTCCAGTGCTATGCTGCGACAAGATGATATGGTGTTTACTTCCTATACCAATATTCGCCATTTCCAAAACATCTCTGCTTCTTATATTCTGGGTGTTATGGTGAAAAATGTAAACGAGTTGGAAGTGGCTTCCGATGAAGCAACCTCTGTTTTTAGGGCAGTTCGTAAAATGGAACCTTCAGAGGAAGTGAACTTTGTAATTGAACGCAGCGATAAATTTGCCGAGTTGTTTATTGGCTTCCTCAGCAGCATTACCGGTGCAGCAGGTGCCATTGGATTTATTACCCTGATTGGTGCCGCTATTGGTTTGATGAATATTATGTTGGTGGCAGTGAGCGAAAGAACCCGGGAAGTAGGATTGATTAAAGCAATTGGTGGCAAAAGCCGCAATATTCGTCAGCAATTTTTATTCGAAAGCATCATCATCAGTTTGTTGGGTGCTTTTTTTGGAATTATTTTAGGTATACTGGTGGGTAATCTTTTCTCGATGATTCTGAAAACTGGATTTGTAATTCCCTGGTTTTGGGTAATTATGGGCGTAGTGATTTGTACGTTAGTAGGATTAGTAGCCGGAATTTATCCTGCCATGAAGGCAGCGCGCCTAAACCCCATTGATGCCCTGCGTTTCGATTAAATACACTCCTTATTTTACAGGTGGATATTTCTTTAACTGATCATTGATAAAGTAGGCAATATCTTCCTCATTCGTATGCTTGCGAAGCCATTCCCAGGAAGGACGGCTTTTACCCATAAAATCAAGCAACTTATCTTCTTTTAATCCAGTGTACCGGGAAACCAAATCGGGTGTATAGCGATAGTTAATATAGGCTTCTTGTTCACTAATAGTATAGTATTCAATGGCCTTTCTCTTCGTCTTTTCCCGCTTCGAAAACCGATCGATGTTAAGTGCTACGCCTGCCCCGTAATTTGCCCCAGAAATAGTGGGTAGGGGGGTGCTGCCCATGGATTGAAAAAAGTCGCGGTGTCTTTGAATACTATCCAGTTGATATCGGCTCATTCCTCGGGCAGTTACCGTAACAGTTTCTAAACTGGTTACCAGTGAAGTTAAATGCAGCAGCAGGGTATCTTGGAGTAAATAAGTATTGCTGTAATAAATCGTATCAAAATGATAGCCCACTGCCGAAAACGAAATCAACTGACTGGGAGAAACAGTTAGGGAGAATCTTCCCTTAGAGTTGGTGAGTACAATTTGTTTCGACTGATTATTTTTTACACTTGCCATTACTATGGGTTCTCCGGTAGCACTGTCTTTCAGATAGCCCCAGATAACGCGGGTAGGTTGGGCATACAGGGAAGATGAAAGCAACAAGGCGAATGAAAAAAGGAGGGGTCGCATGATGTGTTTTTTACAAAGATACTATCCATTATAAGGTACCGCTAAAAAAAAGAGCCGGCACTTAGCAAGTGCCGGCTCTACAAGAGAGGTACATTAATTATTTAGGATCTAATGCCTTTTTAATTCGATCGGCAACATCCTGTAAATGGTATTTACTCAGTTTATCGGAAGTGATGCCGGCTGCAGCATTTACTTCACCGAGCAGTGTTTTTAATTCGCCACGGGCTACTGAATTTACATCGGTATTGCGGGTGTTTACAGGGGGTGTAAATCCACCACGGCCACCAGCTGCAATAATGATAGTTGCATTTGCACTGCTGGCAGGGGTAATTAAGTCGATTAATTTTTCTACGTGCGCTTTTTGCAGGTTTCTGCGATACGCATCAATAGATTTACCACCAGACAATTCACTCCATACCCCTTTTCTTACATCTTCCAACAATTCATCTGCACGGTAGGTTGCAGCTCCAAAACGATTGGAAGCGCCAACCAAGCGATACAAACGTTGTGCATCTAATACGTTATTCAAAACAGAGGTTTGCAAAGATTGCACTCTCTCCAGCGTGGTAGGGGCAGCAATCTTATTCAGGATATTTTTATCCAGCAACCAAGTAGGTGTTTGAAACAATTGCTTATTCAGAAAAGCAACAGCTTCTTTCTGGGTTGCTTTAGGGGTTGGCTCATATACATCTCCTGATTGTTCGATAGACTTAAAGGTTTCCTGCACACCACCAATGTTCTTGGTAACATGACCCATATAGCGGCTGAATTGCCCAATCAACTGGCCATACATATCAGTCAGATTCTCATAATGGTCTGCCTCTTCTTTGGTCCACTCTGGCAACTGCGTAATAATTCGTTGCAAATTTTTGATACCATATTCACTGGCTTTCATGCTGTTGTCGCCCAGATCTTCTGTTTGTGCGCGGGGATCTTGGTTCATGCCTTCTCCACCAAACCAAACACGAGGGTTAGCAGCGAGCTTGTCAATAATCCATTTGTTATTGGTTTTCTTATCTTTTTCAACATCGCTTTCACCTAAATAGCGATAACCCCACTCGATGGCCCATTTGTCGTAGTCGCCAATGCGAGGGAATAAACCCGATTCGCTGATATTATCTTCTGGCTGTGCCACATAGTTAAAACGGGCATAGTCCATAATAGATGCAGTATGTCCATTGGCTTCTACCCAAGCTTTGTTGCGAAGGTTTTCTACCGGTGTTTTGCTGCTGCTACCCATGTTATGGCGAAGACCAAGTGTGTGACCTACTTCGTGTGAAGAAACAAAACGGATCAGCTGACCCATCAGTTCATCATCGAATTTCATTTTGCGAGCTTTTGGATCTACTGCTGCTGTTTGAACCATGTACCAATCGTGCACCAGCTTCATTACATTATGGTACCAGCCGATATGGCTTTCTAGAATTTCACCGCTGCGTGGGTCGTGCACTTGCGGACCGTAAGCGTTTTCAATATCGGAAGCGAAATAGCGAATAACTGAAAAGCGGGCATCTTCCAAACTCATGGTTGGGTCGTTCGAGGGCCATTCTTTCCCTACGATGGCGTTTTTAAATCCAGCCTTTTCAAAAGCCACTTGCCAATCGTTGATACCATCAATCAAGGGTTTTACCCATTGTTTGGGGGTAGCGGGATCGATGTAGTAAACAATTTGTTTAGCGGGTTCTACCAGTTCGCCTCTTTTGTATTTTTCTCTGTCTTCCGGCTTGGGTTCCAGTTTCCAGCGAACGGCAAAGGTTTGGTTTTCAACTGCCTGTTGCTCGTCGCTGTACACTACAAAGCGATCGGCGAAGAAACCAACGCGGCTATCGAATAAACGGCGGTTCATAGGGGTTTTGGGCAGTAAAATCATAGAAGTATTCAGTTCTATGGTAACCACACCTGCGCGGGAAGCAGCTGGTAAAGAAGCTCCGCCACCACCTGGAATGCTCAAGCCAGGAATACCGCCACCTGATGAAGCGCCATAGGTTTTAACGGTTTTTATTTCGATGTTAATTGGGTAAGTATTAATGCTTTGGATATAAGACCGATCGGCTAATAGGGCTGTTAGGTTAAACTGACGTTTATCGTTGGGGTCTAAACTAACAACTTGGTTATCGCCTTTAAAAAAGTCGGTAACTTCAACTACTACTCCGGTTGAATCTTTGCTCAAAGCGGCAATGCCAAAAGCGTATCCAATTGGGTCGAGGTTTGAATTTTTAACGGCCCGCGAAATAGCAGTAGTAGAATCTGCTGTACTAATAAGGGTTACAACTCGCAGAAACACGTTGTTGCTGGGCCCTTTTTCGAATTTCAGGCTTTGGGTATTAACTTCTTCCCCACCATATTTGCCTCCGCCACCAGCAACGCGGCTGAAACGGGTAACCGCCAAAACTTCCCTCCCCATCAGAGAATCAGGAATTTCAAAATAATATTTGTCTTCTACTTTATGAAGAGTAAAAAGCCCTTTTTTAGTTACGGCTTTATCGGTAATCACCTCTTTAAAGGGTCGGGGTCCCTGGCGCATGGCAGCTCCGGCTCCCATCGCTGGCATACCTGGTCCCATAGACATGCGGACCGAGTCGCGTTGCTGAGCCTGAGAAGCTAAGGTTAGCAGGCATGCAAAAACTAACAATTGTTTTTTCATAATTTTTTAATGTATAGGGTTGAAAAAATAAAGATACAGTTGAAATTATTACAAAAAGTCATTTTTTTCAGCGATGGGATAAATGGTAAACCGTCCATTTTTATCGGTGAATGCTGTGAATTTCCGCTTTGGGCAAGGGATTGAGAGGGGGTACTATAAATTAATTAATAATTCTTGCGATTAAACCCTGTTTAATTTGGTTCATTCAATAAATTACCTAATTTGTATCTCCTTTTAATTTTTCTGACAAAAAGTTTGTGGAATTCAAACTTTTTTTCAGTAGAATTGTGGGACTTTAAAAATCATAAATTCTTAAAAAAACAAAAACAACTGAATCATGGCTGAAACAAAACCAACTGCTGGTGCTGCAAAAAGTTCAACAGCTGCACAACCAAAGAGAAGCAGTAATGCAATTTCATGGATCGCTCCACTTGGCTGTATCGTTATGGGTTATGTAATCTGGAGATTTGTGCTGGGTGCGGATTCCAATTTTACCCAACCTGATTTGAATGGCGGATTTTGGCCACAACACAAAGGCCCTAAAGCTGGCTTAAGCAAAATGTATGAGGGTGGTATCATTGTACCAATTCTGATTGGTTGTTTTTTAACTGTATTAGCTTTCTGTATCGAGCGTTTCTTAACTATTTCCCGTGCTGCTGGTACTGGTAATGTAGGAGAGTTTGTACGTACTATTCAGTTTCACCTAGCTAACAAAGATGTTGACAAAGCTATAGCTGCCTGCGATAAGCAAAAAGGTTCTGTAGGTAATGTAATGAAAGCCGGTTTGAAAAAGTATAAAGAGATGATCACCAATACTGAATTGGTAACCGAGCAAAAAGTGATGAATATTCAGAAAGAAGTGGAAGAAGCAACTTCTTTGGAACTGCCTATGCTGGAAAAGAATCTGGTTTTCCTTTCTACCATTGCCTCTGTAGCTACCCTGTTGGGTCTGTTGGGTACGGTATTGGGAATGATCAAATCCTTCTCTGCCTTAGGAGATGAAGGTGGTGGAGATGCTGCCCGTGAACTGTCTAAAGGTATTTCTGAGGCCCTGTTTAACACAGCCCTTGGTATCGGTACCTCTGCCATTGCCATTATCATGTATAACTTATTTACTACACGTATCGATGGTATTACCTATGGTATTGATGAATCTGGTTTTACCCTTACCCAAAGTTTTGCAGCTAATTATAAATAATTAGTGCATTTTTTGTGGAAATGGAATCAAATTGAATCTTAAACAAGGGGAAACCAAAAATTAATAACAATGGGCAGAGCCAAATTACCTCGTAAGAGCACCAACATCGACATGACGGCGATGTGTGATGTGGCCTTTCTGTTGTTGTCGTTCTTCATCTTAACAACTAAGTTCAAGCCCTCCGAAGCGATAGCGGTAACTATACCAAAGTCTGTTGCGGCAAAAGTGGCTCCTACTAAGGATATTGTTCAGGTGATTATTGACAAAGACGGAAAGGTGTTTCTTGAAATGGACGACGAGACCGTTAAAGAAACAATTGCCAATACGTTGAATAGTACAAAAGGGATGAACTTGAATGTAGCTGCATTCAAAAAATCAGCCTTCTTTGGTGCTCCTTTCAGCGCGCTGGCAGCATTTGTATCTCTTCCAGAAGATCAACGTAAAGGAAATAACTTACCCGGTATTCCGGTGAAGGACAGTTCCAACAATGAACTCGTTACCTGGATGACATTGATAAGAGATGCCTATCAGGGAAAGAAACCCAATTTGTTGCTGAAAGGCGACAATATGGCCAAATACCCCGCTTTTAAAAGTGTGGTAGACGCGTTCAAGAAAAATGATTTTCTAAAATTTCAGATGGTGACCAATCCCGAACCCGTTCCAACTGGAACAGATTTGTGGAAGAAAGCACAATCTGGAGAGAAGAGAGAAGAATAAAGACAACTTAATTATCAACGAAAACTAAATTCTACCGACATGGCAGAAATGGATACCTCGAGTGGCGGTGGTCATAAAAAAGGCCCGGGCGTTAAGAAAGGGAAAAAGCTTTCAACCCGTGTAGACCTTACGCCCATGGTGGATTTGGGATTCCTGCTCATCACGTTCTTCATTTTTACAACCACGATGAGTCAGGCAACCGCCCTGAAGTTGATTTTGCCCAAAGACGCGGATAAACCCGAAGATCAGAACAAGGCAAAACAATCAGGCGTTATCACCATCCTACTCGGAAGAGATAATAACGTTTTTTACTACGAAGGGGAACTGGCTATAGACGCATCGAATTTTAAAACATCTACTTTCAAAGACATTCGCGAAGTGCTGATCAATAAAAAGAGCAGTGTTAAGGATCTAAAAGATTTTGTAGTAATCCTGAAACCTTCTGAAGAGTGCACCTACCGAAATGTGGTGGATATTTTAGATGAGATGGCAATCAATGTGTGCACCCGCTATGCATTGGTAGACATTACCTCTATCGAAACGCAATTAGTGAAAAAAACCGAAGAGATGGCCGGAACTCCAACAGGACAATAACCGACTACTCTTCTTAAAGAACCTAACATGGATATTAATAAACTGCAAACCGCCGATGTTCTAGACATCATTTTCGATGGCCGGAACAAGGAATATGGAGCATATGACTTGCGCAAAACATACAACAAGCGGCTTAGAAATGCGTTGTTAGCAACCATTGGAATATGTGTGCTGTTGTTTGTGCTGTCTATCATTGCCAACTCTGCTGGTAAGGAAAAACAGCAGGTGATGGTGCAGGATATGAGCCTCGAAAACATGAAAAACGAGGAAAAGAAGCCTGAACCCCCACCGCCGCCACCCCCACCGAAGCAAGAGCCTCCTAAAGTGGAAATCACCAAATTCACCCCTCCTAAAATTGTGAAGGATGAAGAAGTGAAACCCGATGAGGAAATTAAGGAAGTAGAAAAATTAGAAGATACTAAAATTGGTACCATCAATCAGGAAGGTGCGAAAGACGATGGTCTGGTAGCTCCCCCCGTTGAAAAAAGTACCGGTGTAGTAGAAGCGCCTAAGGTAGAGGAAGACTACGATAAAGTATTTACTGTAGTGCAAATTCCAGCTGAGTTTCCTGGTGGTCCATCTGCCTGGACACGCTACCTAGAAAGAAACCTGAACAGTAATATTACTTCTGATAATGGGGCACCTCCCGCCCGTTACACGGTTGTAATTGCTTTTACGGTATCTAAAACCGGCGATATCAGTGATGTAGTTGCTGAAAACGATCCAGGTTACGGGACCAAGGCTGAAGCAATTCGCGTTATAACCAAAGGACCAAAATGGAAGCCAGCCGTTCAAAATGGTAGAAACGTTATCTACCGCCACAGGCAAAGCATCGTTTTCCAAGTTTCGGAAGAATAATACTTGAACAGATCTGAATACACAAACTTCTTGCCTCGGCAGGAAGTTTTTTTTGCCCCTAAGTAATCGAATATAAGATACGCTAACTGTATATGGAAAAGTAGCGCCCCTGCATCTTATTAGTGTAAGCTAATCTACTGAAAGCTGCTGCAGCATTGCTTTTCAGCCGATAGATGTTCGTTGATTTTTTTCATCTTAAACTTCTATTGTATGTCTGAAATGCCCCTTTCTGCCTCTGGCAGAAATAAAACAGTTGTATCTATTACCCGAACTCCTCCTCCGCGGGTAGACCTTACTCCCATGGTAGATCTGGGTTTTTTGTTGCTCTCCTTTTTTATTTTCACTACAACCCTTTCACAGCCACTTGTAAAAACTTTGGTGATTCCTGCTAAGAATACCCCCAAAACGCCGCCTCCCAAAGTGCCCGAATCCAGAGCACTTACCCTACTGCCAACCGGAGATAATCGAGTAGATTATTTTGAAGGAATATTTACCGAGGGAGTTACCCAAGTAAGTTCAGTGGATATTATTCAACTGCGCGCATTGCTTATGCAAAAGCAGCAAGCCTTGCTGGCAAAAGGAGGCATCATTGCTATTATTCAGCCCGATTCATCCTGTTCGTATGGACTGCTGGTAAACCTGTTGGATGAGCTTACCATCGCGGGATGCCATAAATATGTATTAAATGATACAGACTACTAGTGGATGTTTGATAAAGTTATTTTTCACCTAAAAACCTATGTTATGCAAACGCAAAAGAACCTACCAGAAGATTGGCTCGATGTGCTTTTTCAGCACCGGAATAAATTATATGGTGCGTATGAGTTGCGGCGAAATTATCCTCGGCGATTAACTTTTTCTTTGCTCTTGTTAATGGCCGGCTGTTTATTGTTTATTGCCATTACTTCTTTGGCAAAAAAGAATAACGGGCAGCAATCAGCAATACAATACATTGATTTTGTAATTGATCCCTATCAGCCGGATCCTGTCACTCCTCCAAAACCGCCACCCCCACCCGTACCAAGCCAATTTCGGCAAGAGATATATGTAGAACCCATAATTGTGCCTGATGCGATGGTTCCACCCGATGAGGAAATACCACCAATGCAAGATTTGCAACTCGCTAACCTGGGTAATACCCAAATAGAAGGGGTAGATGGGAATGGGGATGGGTGGAATGAGCCCAGCGCGGGTTCCGGAGTTCCCTCAAATCCGCCGCATCAGGATGCACCGGAAGAAACCCAATTTACCTCTGTGCAAATACCTGCCGCATTTCCTGGGGGTACGGAAGGGTGGAGCCGATATCTACAAAGAAATTTGAACCAGGATATCCCCTTACAAGCCGGCGCTCCTGCCGGAAAATATTCTGTAATAGTATCTTTTACGGTAAGTGCCGGTGGCAGTATCAGCGATGTGATGGCAGAAAATGATCCTGGTTTTGGAACGGCTTTAGAAGCCATCCGTGTAATTAAAAAAGGTCCGCTTTGGAACCCTGCCAACCAAAATGGTCGTGCAGTACCCTGTAAACATAAGCAGTTGATAACGTTTGTAGTGGCAGCTGAATAGTGGGTTGGCTGCCAGATTCCCTTTCGAATCCCTTATGTAGGGGCTAGAAAGGGAATCTTTATTGGTATAGCCCTTTGCAATACTTTTGCCTTAAATTATCCGCATGCAAACTGCCCTGTACGAATGGAACGATACTATAGTAGCACTGGCTACTGCCCCCGGTATGGGAGCCATCGCCGTTATTCGGGTAAGTGGACAACAAGCAATTGCAGTAGTAGACGAAATGTTTAGCGGAAAAAACCTCAGCGAACAACCCGGCAGAACCCTGTATATTGGCATGTTGATGGATGGAGATAAACCGCTGGATGAAGTAGTGATCAGTTTATTCCGAGCCCCAGCCTCATATACAGGGGAAGATCTGGTGGAGATTAGTTGTCATGGTTCCCCCTTTATCCAGCAACAAATATTGCGCCTGATACAAAGCAAGGGTGTGCGAATGGCTAAGCCAGGAGAGTTTACTCAAAGAGCATTTTTAAATGGCAAAATGGATCTGGCCCAGGCAGAAGCCGTAGCCGATTTAATTGCCAGCAACACCGAAAGCAGCCGAAAAGCGGCCTTGCATACGATGAAGGGAGGATTTTCTAAGGAATTAAGGGAGCTGCGCGAGCAGTTGATACAATTTTCGGCCCTGATAGAGCTGGAACTCGACTTTTCGCAAGAAGATGTGGCTTTTGCCGACCGAACCCGGTTGAATCAGTTGATTCAGCAATTGCAGCAAACCACTAAGCGTTTGTTGGATTCTTTTCGGTTGGGAAATGTAATTCGGCAAGGGGTTTCTATTGCAATCATTGGAAAGCCCAATGCCGGAAAAAGCACCCTGCTAAATGCGTTACTAAATGAAAGCCGGGCCTTGGTAAGTGAAGTGGCCGGCACTACCCGCGATACAGTAGAAGAGGTAATGAATATCAAGGGAATTCTATTTCGCCTGATAGATACTGCTGGCATACGCTTGGATACTACCGATACCATAGAACAAATGGGGGTAGTGAAAAGTCTAGAAAAAATGCGCTCGGCGAATTTGGTAGTGTACCTGATAGATGTGCAAACACTAACTGCTCAAACCCTACAACAAGCAGAAGCCGAATTACAAGCAGAAAAAGTGAAGTATTTACTGGTAGGCAATAAAATAGATATCCTTACCCCCGAGCAAAGGGCAGCCCTACCAACCAGCGATCAATTAATGTATTTATCAGCCCGCGATAAACTGGGCTTAGATGCCTTGCAGGAAGCCATTTATTCGCGAACAGTTGAAGGCGATTTATTGGGTGAAGCCACCATTGTAACCAATGAGCGCCATGTAGCCGCTCTAAGGCAATTGCAACAAGCTTTGCAAGAAGTTGCCCAGGGTTTGGAAACGGGTATTCCCGGAGATTTGTTAGCCCTCGATATTCGCAGCTGCTTACATCATTTAGGCAGCATCACGGGTACCATTGCGCATGATGAGCAGTTGGAGTATATCTTTTCGAAGTTTTGTATCGGTAAATAGACACATTTAAATTAGAACACGTACCGTGCATTTTACCTTCTAAATTAGCACTATATAAATGGCTATAGTTCCCTTCAGATTTTCTAATCTAATCATCATTTTATTAACGAAAAACTAGAGATTTGATAATTAAAATTTTATTATTTAAAAAAAATGATAAAATATTAAATAAGTGATATCTTTGTTTAAGAATTCTATAAAATGAAAGAATTTAAATCTGGGAATCATATAAATCAAGGATTTTATAAAAGTTTCCAGCCAGATTTTGTGAATCGGCATTGGCAGGTCGATAATATGGAGATTATGAAATTGCTGAGTCAAGCAGATCGCGAATTAGGAAGATTAGATATGTACTCTAATTATATTCCTAATATAGAATTATTTATAAGTATGCATGTGTTAAAAGAAGCGACACAAAGCAGCAAGATTGAAGGTACGCACACGAATATTGAAGAGGCGTTGTTAGATAAGGAAGATGTGCCTTTAGATAAAAGGGATGATTGGGAAGAGGTACAGAATTATATCAAAGCAATGAATGCTGCGATAAAGGCATTAGACCATTTGCCATTTTCGTCAAGATTGATTAAAGAAATGCATAGAGTACTGATGCAGGGTGTTCGAGGCTCAAAAAAGCAACCTGGAGAATTTCGAACAAGTCAGAACTGGATTGGCGGGGCTAGTATTAATGATGCCATTTTTATTCCTCCTGTTCACTCTAGTATTCAAGAGTTAATGGCAGACATAGAAAAGTTTGTTCATGATGATAACAATTATTTCCCAGAGTTATTAAAGATTGGGGTAGTTCATTACCAGTTTGAAACAATTCACCCTTTTTTAGATGGGAATGGGAGGGTTGGAAGATTAATGATACCATTATATTTAGTCAGTAAAGGATTACTACGAAAACCCGTATTATATTTATCAGATTTTCTGGAAAGAAACAGAACACTTTATTATGATAATCTAATGCGGGCAAGAGAAAAAAATGATATAGGTCAATGGCTAAAGTTTTTCTTAGTAGGGATTATAGAAACTTCTAAAAACGGGATTGAGACATTCGATAATATTTTGGGATTGCAAAAAAAAGTTGACGAGAAAATACAAACCTTAGGAAGCAGGGCAGCGAATGCACAGAAAGTGGTAAATCAATTATATCATAAGCCAATAGTTAATGCAGAGAAGGTAGCAGGGATTGCAGAAATATCTCTTCCGACAGCATATTCACTAATAAGAGAATTAGAGCGTCTTGAAATCATAAAAGAAATAACAGGCGGGCAAAGAAAGAAAGTGTTTTTATTTGAGGACTATTTGAAAATCTTCAAATAAAACAACCTCTTCTTCTACTTTTTTTGGATAGACAATTCCATTTTTCTCATTGTTTTTATTTCTTTAGAAATTTCTTCTATGGTTTCTATGAATTCGTCTAACCGATTGTTGTTGTTTAGGTACACATCATATACTATTTTTCCAACTTCATAATGAATTAAACAACGCCAGCGATTGGCGCCAGTATAACACTCAATCATAAAGCCAGATCTTGTAAAAAAGCGAAATTCAGTATATCGCTCGCTGTCGGGATCTCTCATTTTAATTTCTTCCCTCACCATATTTAGATGGGCAACTACTGAGTCTATTTCATCTTCATCAATATACTCTACATTGGTCATGGGAGCATCTGTAAAAATATTCCTACTACCTCTTTGATCTATTCTTATGCCATATAGTTTATGTCCGGTTACTAAATCTTTTACAGATGCTAGATATACTATTAGCTCACGAATTCTTCCCCTTTCTTCTATGTGGTATTCTACGTGGTTGCGGTAGTTATACAATTTTCTATGTATGAGGCTTTCGAAAGTAGAGTCAGCTCTTAGCACTACGGTATCTATATGATTTTTTTGTTGGGCTTGGGTGGTAATGCTAAAAAAAAGGAGGAGTAAAATGGCAGCTTTTCTCATATGGTTTTTTTAATTAGAATATCAAGTTTTATGCTAAAGCTGAAATATTCTATTTTCCCCATTATTTTGAAATGCTTAGTGATGGATAAAATCAGAAAGATGATTGTCTAGATTTTTGGGGATCAGGTCATTTGCTTATCTGTAATCCAACTATTTGGAGTAGAATTTTTGTAGAGCAATACTTTTCATTATCCTGCCCTAACTCATTGAACTCCTTTATCTTTACTCTAATTAAGTAGCCAAAACTTTTTTGCATTCATGGTGTTACCCTCCATTGATATTTATTTTTCTTTTGTGTTTCTGGTTGCTATTATTGGATTAATGGTGGCTGCCATTTTGTATTTTTTAAACAGGGAGAGCTCCTTTTCTGCCCGTTTGTTAGCCGGTTACTTGTTGAGTATAGCTGTGATTTCTTTATTTTCTGCCCTGTATCATACCAATTTCTTTTTGTTTTTCCCCCAGGTGCCCCGAACAATGGTTTTCTTGTCGTTAAGTGCCTCACCTTTTGCTTACTTGTATGTGCGCAGTGTTTTGCGACAACAATTTACTTGGACGAAATCGGATTTTTTATTTTTTATTCCTGCCGTGTTGTATACTATTAATATGATTCCGTTTTATGCAATGGCGAGGGAAGAAAAATTGGTGATTATCCGTCAACAGCTTACCGATAATTCAATTATTGCATTGGAGCCAGAAGGATGGTTGCCGCAGGGTTGGGGTATTATTTTGCGAATGGTTTATGGAGTGGTGCTGGCATCTTTTCAGGTAAAAATGTTGGTTAATTGGAGAAGCAAAAATTCAGTAAAACTGATACCACAAAATTTAGCCATGTTTAGGTGGTTAATTAGTTTTACAATGCTGGTACAGTCGAGTTTTATTATATTATTAATCGAGTACGCGTTTCAAATTTCTTATTTCTTTGATTTTTACAGATTAATTACCCTAACCATGACGGTGTCTATCTGTATTACCTGCGGCTTTTTATTTTTACAACCGAGTTTATTGTATGGATTAACTGGATGGTTTCAGGAAGCTAATGAATCCACTATATCCGAACCCGAAATTGCTGGTGCTCAAGAACCTAACTCAAGCAACACCTTTAGCAAAGAAGCCGAAAGAAGTTACCGGGCATTGCTAGAGTCTCATTTTACCAACCAGCAGCCCTTTTTAAAAGTGGGGTATAAAATCGGTGATTTGGCTAAGGAGTTGGATATCCCTACCTATATTCTTTCTGCCTTCATCAACCAGGCATATGGAAAAAATTTTAATGAGTGGGTAAATGAGTATCGGGTACATTATTTGAAGGGATTACTCCAAAAAAACCCCGATTTTAGAAAATATACATTCGAAGCTTTAGGTAATTTAGCCGGATTTAATTCTCGCACCACTTTTATTGCTGCTGTTAAAAAAACAACCCAAAAAACCCCTTCTGAGTTTTTTGAGCAAATTATTGGAGAATAAGTAATTGAGTTTGTTTGGTATTTGCCGATTTTAGAAATTTTGAACGCTCGGAAGCCAAATCCCTCCATGTAAAGTGTTCATTTTGGTACAAAATTAACCAACCATATATAGTAATATTTTTTATTATATATGTAAAATAAACTAACATGAAAAGACTTCTTGTAATCCTATCCATAGGAGTATTAGCTGCTTGTAACCCCACCGGCTCAAAAAATGAAGCCGGAGCTGGCACTGGAGTTGCCGGGGGAGATAAACTTACTACCCGAATTGGGAATCTTTCCTTAGAAAGTGGATACCCCTCGCTTGAATCTGTAGTTAAATTGTATGATGAAAGGGACTTTCAGCGTGCCTGCATTATTCATAACTGGGGTTTACCGATGGTAGGCTTTCATGCACTGCACCTCGCACAAAGAGATCAGATAGGCGTAAAAGACGGAGAGGTTTCGGTTTTCAGGGATTTGAACGATAAAAAAGGGATGTTAACCCCCAATATAACCACTGTTTATGCTTTTTGTTTCTGGAACCTGGCCGAAAAAGGGGCATTGGTAGTAGATGCGCCGGCAGGGTTAATTGCCGGAGGGGTGTTGGACTTATGGCAGCAACCTATAACGGATATTGGTCAAACCGGACCCGATAAAGGCACTGGCGGAAAGTACCTGATTTTGCCTCCCGGATCTCAGCCCATTTCCGCTCCGGGCTATCGGGTTTTTGTTTCCCCAACCGTGCAAATTTGGTTTGGTACTCGTGGGTTAGATCCAGACCCCATAAAAGCAGAAGCTACTGTTCGCCAGCATAAATTTTATGCCTGGGCCGATCGTGCAAAGCCTGCACCAACTAATTATATACCTGTTGCAGGCAAGCCTTGGAATTCAGAACATCCGTCTGACAGTAGATATTTTAAACTGGTAGCGGAAGCATTGATGAATGAACCGGTTCAAAACCGCGATCGGGTGATTGCCGCTATGTTGGTTTCGTTGGGAATTGAAAAAGGGAAACCTTTTCAACCTAATGAAAGACTTACAAAAATATTAGATCAGGCAGCCATGCTGGGGGAGTTAACTGCCCGTGCCAATGCATATGAAAAAAGATTTGCGGGTGCAAAAGTGTGGGAAGGTAAAAAATGGGAATATGCGAATATGGTTGAGCTGAATCAGGAGGATACCAATTATACCCAAATTGATCAGCGTGCTTCTTGGTTTTATGAAGCGATTGGCAATAGTACCGGAATGCAGGGAAGGATATTGGGTTTTGGACAAGCCTATTTAGAAACTTCTAAAGACAAAGCCGGTAATTGGCTGCTGGGCGCCAAAAATTATCGGATACATATTCCGGCAAATGTGCCTGCCAAACAATTCTGGTCGATTACTTTATACGATAACGTATTGCGCAATCCGGTAATCACCGACCAGGGCTCTGCGGACATCTCTTCCCGGAAAGATATTGCAGTGAATGCCGACGGATCAGTAGATGTATATTTCGGACCTTCCAAGCCCGCTTCAGCCAATAAAAATTATATTAAAACAATTGCAGGCAAAGGTTGGTTTCCTTATTTCCGGTTTTATGGACCAAGTGAAGCCTACTTTAATAAAGCATGGCAGTTAGAAGATATTGAAGAAATTAAGTAATGGGTTTCAGGAATAAAAAAAGTAGTCAGCGGTCAAATCCTTTTTGGCCGCTGATTTTTTTGGTAGCAATAAACAAGAAGATAATATTATGAATTGAGTGAGTATATTTTTGAAATTCTATCAGATACCATAATGGAAACGGCATCTACTAATATCCGAGCATCAATATTTTTTACTTTCCCCCTGTATTCTCCATCAATTTGAAACGGAATTCTTTTTTTACATCGGATATGAACCTGTTGGGCCTGATATACCACCAATTTATTCGGATTAAAAGGCTGATGGGTGAAGAGCATTTTTAAGGTTTCTATCAATGATATTTTTTTCATTACTACTACTTCAAAATGATGGTCTACCAAACTTCCCTGCGGATTAATGCGGGCACCCGTTCGGTAGGCGGTGCCGTTTGCCAACACAATCATGGCTGCCTTTAATTGCATCGATTGTCCATCAATCTGAAGGGTTATCTGGTGCATGCCGGAATAGTACAATGATTGCAAAGAAGCCCATCCATAGCCCCACCAGCCACGTACATTTCCCCGATTAAACTTTTTCATTGCCCAGGCATTTAATCCGATATCTGCCAAATGCAGGCAAATTTCATGTTGAATTGCAATGGCATGAATGGTTATCGGTTTTCCGGTAAGCAATAGTTGCATCGCCTCTGTGGGATCCGAAGGAATTCCCATTTCATAGGCCAAGCCATTTGCCGAGCCGGCTGGAATTATACCCAATGGGATTGTTCCGCCTAATAATGCAGTGGCTAATAGTTTTATGGTTCCATCACCCCCTACAGCCACCACCAAATTTGGCAGAATACTATTTACTTGTTCTATAATCTGATTCGAAGGGGTATCTTTTTCCAAATGCACAAAATGAACCTCCACGTTTTGAGGACTAAAAAATTCTGAAATCATCGTTTGCCAGGGCCTTCGGACAGTGCCCGAGTGGGGGTTGATAAAAAATAAGATTGAAGTGGTTGGCATAATAAATATTACCCGATTGAATACCAAGATATTCCGTAATTTGTAGGGAATGCGCTATGGCAAAGTTACTAAATAGCTCACCGGTTAACCTGAAGATTTATAAGGGATATGGCCACACCCATCATCTGGTAGTTTACGGACACCTCTTGCATGGCAATCCTACCATTCGAGAACGGTTTACCCAAAATATTGTTTACAATATTCGGCACCTGATTCGCTTATTTGCTATTCACCCGATCGCCAATGCCCGAATTCAGTTACAACACCAAACCACCCGACTCGAAACCAGCACCCGGGAAGATGGATTTTTTGAATTTCATTGGGAATCGCCCCAAGAATTAACTGCCGGGTTTCAGTCAATAACGGTTTCCTATCTAGATAAAGAGGGCAAGGTATTGAAGGAAGCGCTGGGCGAATTATATATTCCTCATTCAGTTCAATTGGGTGTGATATCTGATATTGATGATACCATATTAATATCGTATTCCTCCCGCCTTTTCAAACGATTACGCGTATTGTTTACCCGGCAACCTCACAGCCGAAAAACCTTTGCCGATATTGTTCATTATTTTACCCTCTTGTCGGTATCGCATACAGCGCCTGACTTACCCAATCCCTTTTTTTATGTATCCAGCAGCGAATGGAATTTATACGATGATCTTACTGAGTTTTTTGCGCACAATCATTTGCCTGAAGGGGTGCTTTTATTGAATAAAATCAAGCGATTGCAAGAGTTGGGTGCGAGTGGACAAACCCAGCATCATAATAAACTGGTTCGGATTGAGCGGATTATGCGGATGTTTCCTAAACAGCGGTTTGTTTTGTATGGCGATAATTCGCAACACGACCCTGAAATTTATGCATACATTGCCAATCAATTTCCACAAAACGTGCTAGCAATCTATATTCGCTGTGTGAATTTGAGTAAAAAAGTATCCGCTCAAAAAATTTTAAACCAATTGAATCAGGCGCACATCCATACCCTACTATTTGACCATACCCGGGAAGCCATGTTGCATTCTGCCTCAATTGGTTTGTTGGTTGATGATTCTAAACTCTCCGCTAGTTAATAAAACCTACATGAAAAAAAATCATTTCGGCTTACTAATTTTACTGAGCTTTTGTACACAAGGAATTTGTCAGCAATTATCGCCAGCTCCCGACAAATGGAAAATGATGTGCGATATTTTACAACCCATGGTAAGCAAACAGGCCGATTGGGCATTGCAGCAATCGCCAATAACCATCACAGCCTATCAATCACCCAGGAGTTCAGGTGGGATACACGATTTTTTTTCGGAAGGGGATTACTGGTGGCCCAATCCGGTTTCGGCGGATAGTGCTTACATTCAAAAAGACGGACTCACCAATCCTGATAATTTTGTAGCACATCGATTGGCCATGATTCGGTTTAGTCAAATTATGGGCGCACTTGCTTCGGCTTATAGGCTCACAGGAAATGATCAGTTGGTGCAAGCAGCTATGCAACATTGTAAGGCTTGGTTTATGGATACAGCTACTGCTATGAGCCCACATTTATTATATGCACAGGCCATTAAAGGACGATTTACAGGGAGAGGAGTTGGCATTATAGATACTATCCATTTTATGGAAGTAGTGCAAGCTATTTTAGCTATGGAGAAAAGTAAGGCGGCTAATCCAGAAATTATACAAGCCTGCCGTAATTGGTTTGCGCAATATTTGGTTTGGTTGCAGGAACATCCTTATGGACAAACCGAAAAGAAGGCCGAAAACAATCATGGCACCTGCTGGCTGATGCAGGTTTCGTGCTTCGCAAAATTTACCAAAAATGATACTTTATTAACTAGATGTCGCCAAGAGTTTGAACAAATATTAGAAGCGCAAATGGATGCTAATGGAAGTTTCCCCAGAGAGATGAAAAGAACCAAGCCTTATGGATATTCATTATTTAATCTAGATGCATTTGCAACGCTTTGTCAACTATTATCAACCCCCCAGCGCAATTACTGGAACTATCAAACAACTGGTGGTAAGAGTATCCAAAAGGGCATTGCATTTTTATATCCTTTTGTGCAGGATAAATTTGCCTGGCCTTATGCGCATGATGTAATGTATTGGGATAACTGGCCTGTTGCTCATCCATTTTTATTATTTGGCGGGGTGGGACTAAATCAGGAAAGCTGGGTAACCACTTGGAAAAAACTAGATCATGCTCCAGATGAGCTGGAGGTTATTCGAAATTTACCGGTCAGGTATCCCTTGATTTGGTGGGATCTATCTGCTTCGGCTAGGAACTAATAACTAGAGTTAATTTTTTAAAAGTCTGCCTTTTAATTTATGTTTTTTATGAAAGCTATGTGTGGTTGCTTGTGTAAAATCGTTGCTGATGATGCTGATATTGCCGTCTGCTTCTAACATGCCCAGGTTAACTTGATCAATACTTTGTACCCCATGTTCTCTAACGGCGGCTTCTAGTTCGTGCATATTGATATCTGCTTTTCGGCAATGCGCTTCTTGAATAGCTCCTTTATAAATGAGTACGGTTGCTTCTCCCTGTAATAGGGTATTGAGAGATTCATTTTTGTATAGTATTTTTTTGAGGGTATAATTGGCAGCAAATAATGACAAGGCTGCAATTAATCCTCCCGATAGGGAACTGTCGGAGCCCACCATCGCATTTTGAACGGCATTACTGATTAATAAAATAAAGACTAAGTCTGTAACTGAAAGTTGGGCAAGCTCCTTTTTTCCAAAGAGGCGAATAGCAATAATCATAAAAAAATATACAGCCAATACCCTTACGATAATTTCCAGCCACGAAGGCAGGTGAAGTGTGGATAGATTAATAGCCAAGGGAAGTAAAAGCATATCAATTTTTTTACAAGTTACAATAAAAAAATTCTACTGCTTAATGGCGAAGCAACTGAAATAACCGCTCAGTGGGGGTATGTTAGTCCGCTTAAGTAAGTTATTGAGTATGGATTTCTTTCTGTTTCGTATTTCCTAACAATCGGTTAGCTATTTACTGATTTACTCAAATCATTTAATGCAAACACCAATTGGTCCAATTCATCGGAGGTAGTATACAAGTTTGGTGTTATGCGGCACCCTTGTACATTGGCATAATCTATGGCTACCGTCCATATTTTATATTTTTTCAACAGGGTTTCTGCCAGCAGTGCGGGTTTCATTCCTTTAATGCCCACATTGGCAATGGCGCAAGCGCGGTCGGCACTGGTGGGGGTATTTAATACAACTCCGGAAATTGAACTAACTCGGCTAGTCCAGTAATTCTGTAAATAGCGCAGGCGTGTTTCCTTTCTTTCCGCTCCAATCATTTGAAAAAACTGAATGGCATCTTCTATGGCTAAATCAGTGTGTACAGGATGGGTGCCCAGGTGATTGAGTTTTGAAATGTCTCCCAGTGGGCGATCTCCCTCTGCTAATAATGGCCAAATTTTTTGGATATGCTCTTTTTTCACGTATAACATTCCTACGCCCAAAGGAACACTCAGCCATTTATGCAAACTAGCCCCATAATAATCGCATTGTAAATCTGGAATATTGAATTGTATGTGGGCGATTGCATGGGCGCCATCCACCATCACTTCCACTCCTTTGCTATGCGCCATTTCGCAAATTTTACGGATGGGCAAAATTTGTCCGGTAATATTAATCATATGGCATACCATCAACAAGCGGGTTTTGGGAGTGATGGCATTGGCATACAGTTGAACAATTTCATCATCGGATTTCGGGTGATTGGGTACAGAAATAATTTTGTTCACTACCCCATGTCTTTTAGCTACCTGTTTAAACATCTCCAACATAGCCCCATAATCTTGTTCGGCCATAACTGCCTCATCGCCTTCCTTCCAGGGGAAGCCACCAATAATCATATCCAGTGACTCGGTAGTGTTTCTGGTTAAAATCAGTTCTTCAGCAGGGCACCCAGTGAAGGCAGCTAATTGGGCTGCCATTTTTTTCTTGTTGTCGAATTGCACTGTGCGCATATAATACGAGCCTTGATAATTCACTTCACGTATATGCGCAATATATTTTTCTAATAAGGGATTGGGCAGAATATTATAGTATCCGTTTTCCAGATTAATATAGTCGGGTTTCAATCGATATTCGCCGCGAACCTGTTTCCAAAATTCGTCATCACTTGCGGTTGCTGTGGGGCTGAGGGTGTGAAGGTTTTTAGCCCAGGCCGGAACTGAGGCAAGCGAAAAGGGTGCAGTAACAGCAGCCAGTGCCATCGATTGTAGGAAAGTTCTTTTTTCCATGGGAGTAGGGATTAAATTGAATAGTATAGTTAGTAAGCGATCATTTTTTTATAAGGGAGGAAAGTTTTGTGTAGCCGATATGCCACGCATCTTCCTTTTGTATTGAGAGGGGACTCAAGGCAATAGAATATTGTTGCAATAGATTTTCGGAAAGTAATTCTTCTATCTGATAAGCATCATCTATATCAATGCCATACTGATCATCTATATGCGCTTCGGCTCCTTTATAACCTGTATGTTTAAAAAATGTAGATGCTTTGGCTGTGCGGATGGCAGCTGCCTTGCTAGGAGCCGCTATTATCATTTTATAATGGTATTCTTCAAATTCCATTGGCTTATACCCGCCCAGGTTTACAAAAAAAAGGCGGGGGCCTTTTTTTGCGCTTGATAAATGGGGTGCTGATTTCACATGTACTGCGAATCCATTAACCACTGTTACTTCCCGCCAGGCATCGATGTGCAGGCGGTGATTCCCCGGCCAGAAAGCATGCAATTGCGGAACCAGTTCGGAAAGTGAAGGGGCAATACCAAAAAAAATATCGTGTTGTTCGGTATGCCGGCCCTGCGGTTTGCAGCCAATCAACACCATAAAAAGTTTCATACCTTAATATTACTGAAAAAATCCAGTAATTTGTAGGGTATGAAAAGATTACTCATTTTACTATTATTCGGTATGAATGCAACGAATATACATGCGCAGCTGAAGGAGCAAAGGAAGCAACAAATTATTCAGGAAATTCAACGGCTATTTGCTTCAGAAGAAGGGGTTTTTGCTATGGCATTTAAAGACTTGGGTACTGGCGATACCATTTATTGGAATGAGAAAGAATTATTCCACGCGGCCAGCACCATGAAAACACCTGTAATGATTGAGGTATTTCGACAGGCGGCACTTGGGTCATTTACATTGCAGGATACCATGGTGGTGCGGAAAGAGTTTCAAAGTATCGTAGATGGCAGTTGGTATACTTTACAGGCGGGCGACGACAGTGATGATGACGTGTATGCAAAAATGGGAACCCCCCAAACGATTCAGTATTTACTGGAGCGTATGATTACCAGAAGTAGCAATGTAGCCACCAATTTGTTGATGACTAAAGTAAAGGGAGAACAAATTACTGCTACGATGCGCCAATTAGGTGCCCCGGATATACTGGTTCGTAGGGGGGTGGAAGACAATAAGGCCTATCAACAGGGGTTAAATAATGTAACCAGTGCCTATGACTTACAAGTAATTTTTGAGCAGCTTGCCGAGGGAAAAGCTATAAATTCAGATGCTTCTGCAGCAATGGTAGATATTTTGAGGCAGCAATACTATAATGACCTGATTCCGGCATTGTTGCCCAAAAACGTGCAGGTTGCCCATAAAACTGGCTGGATAACTGGAGTTCACCACGATGGGGGCATTATTTATCTTCCGGATGGCCGAAAATACGTATTGGTATTATTGTCGAAAAACTGCAAGCAGGAAGCGGCTGCTGTTCAATTACTCGCTTCTATATCAAGAAAAATATATAATTATTTTATAAACAAATGATTGAAAGTGTATTATACATAAAAAATAAATATTTATTATTTTATTTATATATATAATAGTTTATCAAATTCCATCAATTGTAATAATATAAAGCTTAATGCAGCGTTAATTAAGAATCGTTGGTCTAAATTATTTGTTGAATTTCCCCCTTATTTTGAAAACGTTTAAATTAATTCTCTATTAAATCCTTAAAAAGATAAACAAAAATTTTTTTTTATCAAAAACGTGTACATTTGACACGCTATATAACCAATAAACTGCCAAATATGAATTTTAAAAAGCTTGTCATGCCCACATTGCTGGGTTTATTTGCTTGCTTGTTCGTGATTTCTGCGCAAGCTCAAAACAAAACTATCTCGGGAAGAGTAACAGATGCCAAAGACGGTTCTCCGCTTTCTGGTGTTTCCGTTGTAGTGAAAGGTTCTAAGTCAGGCACCCAAACGGCTGCTGACGGAACTTTTAAAATTTCTGTACCTTCTTCTACTTCCACTTTGGTAATTTCTTCTGTTGGATTCTCTAATCAGGAAGTAAATGTATCATCCCGTTCTTCTGTAGAGGTTGCCCTTGCTGGAACTGCTGATCAGTTGAATGATGTAGTGGTTATTGGTTATGGTACTGCCCGTAAGAAAGACTTAACAGGTTCTGTTGTTTCTCTTCAGGCAAAGAATTTCAATCAGGGAATGATTGTTTCTCCTTCTCAATTGTTACAAAACAAAGTAGCTGGTTTAGAAGTTACTAACACAAGTGGTCAGCCGGGAGCTGCTCCAACTATTCAAATCAGAGGTACAACTTCTATCCGTTCTAACAACAAACCTTTGTTTGTAGTGGATGGAGTTCCTTTGGATGGTGGTACTGCTCGTCCAAACATTGGCAATTCATTTGGTTCTACTCCAGGTTCTGATCCTTTGTTGTTTATCGATCCAAACAGCATTGCACAAATCGATGTATTAAAAGACGCTTCTTCTGCCGCTATTTATGGTTCTAGAGGTGCAAATGGTGTAATCGTTATTACTACCAAAAAAGCAACTGCTGGTCCGCTGAAACTTGAGTTCGGTACTGATTTTGGTACCAACATTGGTTATATGAAGCGTTTTGAAGTGTTGGATGCAGCTCAATATCGTGCAGCGCTTAAAAAATACAATCAGCCAGCAACCTTAGACGGTGGTGGTAATGTTGATGCTTTAAAAGCAATCACACAAAATACTTTATCTCAGAATTATAGCTTAGCTATGAGCGGGGGTAATGATGTAGGTAGATTCCGTGCTTCTTTCCTTGCTTCTAAAAATATGGGATTCCTTAAAAAATCTGCGTTGGACAAATACCTTGCTACTTTAGGTGGTAACTATAAATTCTTGGATAAGAAATTAACCTTGGATTTCAGTGTAATTGCTGGTAACTATGCCGAGCAATTAACTAGTATCTCGAATACGGCAGGTTCTCAGGGTAACATTATTTCTTCTGCCCTCAGCTGGAATCCTACTCAGCAACTGGTTGCTCCAGGAAACATTTATCAATTCCCAAGCAATGGTTCTGGAAATCCACTGGCATTTAATGATGCTTATTCTGATAAGAGCAGCGTATTTTCATTCTTGGGAAATATTTCTGCTTCCTATAAGATTACAGATAAATTAGAGTACAAATTCTTATTGGGTATCAATCAGGGTGTTGGTCAGCGTTTTCAGAATTTAGAAGGATGGATTGTGGGTATCTCCGGTGTTTCCGGTTTAGGTACTGCTCAAATTGCCAATGCCAAGCTGAACTCTCAAACTATCAACCATACCCTTACTTATCGCACCGATTTGGCTAAAGACCTGTCTTTAGAAGCATTGGCTGGTTATGAGTATTTCAAAACTAATTTCAGCGGTAATGGTGTATCTGCTTCTGGTTTTAATACCAACCTTGATCAGGTTACCAGAATATCAATTCCTTATACCAGCATGATGACGAATGCTAAGACTCAGAATCCATTCTATTCTTACACGAATCCTACTGCTGAACTTCAATCTTATTTTGCCCGTGCTACCTTTAATTTCAAGGATAAGTATTTGTTAACTGGAACTTTCCGTGCGGATGGATCTAGCAAATTCGGAACTAATAACAAATATGGTTATTTCCCTTCAGTAGGGGTTCGTTGGGTAGCTAGCAACGAAGATTTCTTAAAAGGAAACAAATCAATCAACAACTTATCAGTGAGAGCTTCATGGGGTATCACCGGTAACCAGGAATATCCTGCCGGATCTTCTCAAGAGCAATTTGCACTTAACTCTTTTAACAACGCTCCACAGGTAGTAAATGGTAACCCCGATTTGAAATGGGAAAAATCTACTACCGTTAACGCTGGAGTTGACTTTAGCTTGTTAGCTGGAAAGTTATATGGATCATTTGATTACTATAACAGAAGTACTACAAACATTCTTTTCCAAACCAATGCGATTCAACCTGCTCCTTCTTCTATTTCTTTCATCAACCTCCCCAACGCTAAGTTGAATAACTCAGGGGTGGAATTAGCTTTAGGTGCAACAGTTATGGAAAGAAGCCAGTTTGCTTGGGATGTTAATTTTAACCTAGCTTACAATAAAAATATCATCAAAGATTTCAAAGATCCTAATACCGGAAGAGACCTGATGGTAAATACCGGTGAAATCAGCGGACAGGGTGTATCTGGAACACTTGCTCAGGTAATGGCTAATAACCAACCTGTAAATGTTTTCTATCTGAAAGCTTTCAAAGGATTTGATGCTAGTGGTAACCAACAAATTGCCGACAATCCTACTTTCTCTGGAGATCCTAACCCAAGCTATCTAGTTGGTTTTGGAACAACCGTTCGTTGGAAAAAATTCACTTTCAACATGAATGCGGGTGGTGCATTTGGATACCTGATTTATAACAACACGGCAACTTCTGTAACCAATATTGCTGGTATTGCGCAAGGAAGAAATATCGACCTGGCTGCATACAATTCTAAAGAAGGAGTAGGAAGTGGAGTTGGAGCTTCTACCCGTTTCTTAGAAAAAGGTGATTATTTCAAATTGAGAAACCTTACTGTTCGTTACTCTTTTGGAAGTGCAGGAAAATATATCAAGAATCTGAATGCTTTTGTGAGTGCTACCAATTTGCTGGTATTTACAAAATTCACTGGATTTGATCCTGAGGTTAATATCGACAAGAGCGCAAACTCATATCCTTCAAGATCTATCGAGTATGTGCCTTATCCAACACCCAGAACTATTTCTTTTGGATTTAATTTCAATTTATAATCAAATACCAAAACTTAGCCTTATATGAAACCGTATAATATGATAACAAAATTTGCACTCCCTTTTCTAGCCGTTCTGGTGATGATGGGATGTACCAAGCTCAATGAGAACTTGGGTAGCACGTTAACCAACGCCCAGGTATCTAATGCACTGGGTAGCTCTGGAACTGGATTGCTATTGTCTGCTGCCTATTCCGATATTGGCGGACCGCTTACCAGTCAAGATCAGGTTTTCTCTCTAATGGAAAATACTACCGATGAATCTCTGGTTCCCACACGTGGGGGTGACTGGGATGATAATGGTGTGTGGAGAGTATTGCATAACCATACTTGGAATGCTGATCATGGACAAGTATTGAGTGTTTTCAATAGCCTCAACAAAATCAACTTCGACGCAACCAACGTACTTGGATTTAATCCTTCTGCTCAACAAGCAGCAGAAGCTAAATTCCTTCGTAGCCTGGCTCTTTATTACCTGCTTGATTTATACGGGCAGTTCCCTATCAGAAACCCAGGTGATAATCTATTGCTGCCTCCTACTGTTAAAACAGGTGCTGATGGAGCAAGCTTTATTATCTCTGAACTGGAAGGCATTATTGCAAACCTGCCTGATGGTCCTTCTGATAAAGCAAACAAAGATGCAGGAAGAACCCTATTGATGAAGTGCTACCTGCAAAGAGGTACTTGGGCTAACCGCGCTGCTCCTACATTCGACGCAGCTGATTTGGCTAAAGTAGTTTCTCTCGGAAACACTGTTATCAATAGTGGTAAGTATAGCTACGAATCAAACTATTTCAACAACTTTAGCCCTACTAACGACAATTCAAAAGAAGCCATTTTCCGTTACACTAACACTTCTGGTGTAGGAGCTAACAACTCTGGAATTGGTGGTCGTTGGAACATGACGTTGCACTATAATTCATACACACCTAGCAATCCTAATGCCGGATGGAATGGTTTCTCTACAATTGGTGATTTCTATGCTTCATTTAATACAACTGGAACCCCAACTGCGTATGGCCCTGCTGATACAATTTTGGATACTCGTATCGGTGGTCGTGATTTCCAGAATTCTAAGAAAATTTCTGGTATCAACCCCGGATTCCTAGTAAATCAACAATACAATGAAAATGGTGTTGCATTAAAAGATAGAAAAGGAAATCCACTGGCTTACGATAAAACCATCGCTGCCAACATGATTGAAACAGGGAATAACCTAGAAGTAACCGGTATTCGTGTAGTAAAATATTCTCCTGATTATGCTCAATATGGTGGTGGACCTGCTGGAAATGACCTTATGATTTTCCGGTATCCAGATGTAGTTCTGATGGTAGCTGAAGCTAAAATGAGAACAGGTGATAATGCAGGTGCTCTAACCATGGTAAATGCCCTGCGTGCTGCACGCGGTGCTGCTCCCATGGCATCTATGACGCTTGCTAACCCTAACTTAGTTAACGATCCAAATACCCTAATTTCAGAAAGAGGTCGTGAATTATATTGGGAAAGTGTTAGAAGAACAGATCTTCAGCGTTTTGGTATCTATCTGAAGCCTTGGCAGTATAAGCCAACAGATGATGCTAAATATCTTTTGTTCCCTGTTCCTAATCAGGCCCTGGCTGCAAATCCTAACCTGAAGCAGAATGCTGGATACTAATCATTTCGCTTGAAATATATTTACAAAAGGCTCCATTCGGAGCCTTTTGTATTTCCGGCAATATTGCAATCGCGTTCAACCAAAAAGCGTGAAATTTGCAGTAATTATCAAAACTGCTATTTATTAGCCCACTGAGTTTTGCTTACTTTGTACTTAATTATTTCGAATGCCCAGCCTCACCAATCAATATTGTAAATGCTTACTCATTGCATTGATTTTTTCTGCCTGTAAAAGCCCGTCGGCCGATCAACCTAAGTTATTCGAACTGGTAGAGAATTCTGGTATCCGCTTTGAAAATACAGTTGCCGACGAAAAGAAAGAGAATAGCTTTTTGTTTCGAAATTTTTACAACGGTGGGGGCGTTGGAATGGGGGATATTAATAACGACGGACTAGCAGATGTTTTCCTCACCTCCAATATGGGCGAAAACAAACTATACCTGAATGCCGGCAATTTTCAATTTAAAGATATTACCCAATCTGCCGGGTGTAAGCAAGATAGTATGTGGAGTACCGGCGTATTAATGGTAGATGTGAATAATGATGGCTGGCTGGATATTTACGTTTGTAACTCTGGCCATATGACGAATGGCAACCGGTTGAATAAATTGTATATCAACAATCACAATCTAACCTTTACTGAATCGGCTAAAAAGTTCGGACTGCAACATAAAGGGTATTCTACACAGGTTTCCTTCTTTGATTACGACCTGGATGGCGATCTCGATTGCTTTATCATTGATAACAGTCCTATACCCGTAAATCAGTTAGGATATAATAATAAAAGAGACTTGCCGCAAGAAAAATGGAATGTAGGCGAGTTTCTAAAGGGAGGAGGAAATCATTTGTATAGAAATGATAACAACTATTTTACCGATGTAACCACCCAGAGCGGAATTCATAGTAGTCTAATTAGTTTTGGTCTAGGCGTATCGGTAGGGGATGTTAATCAGGATGGGTATCCCGATATTTATGTTTCCAACGATTCGTATGAGCGAGACTATTTGTACATTAACCAGAAAAACGGACAGTTCAAAGATGAATTTGAAGATAGAATTCTACATACCAGTTTTTCTTCCATGGGATCTGATCTGGCAGATATTAATAATGACGGTCTGCCGGATATATTCAATACCGACATGTTGCCGGATGATGATTATCGCTTAAAAACAACCGGAGCATTTGATAATATTGATCTGTTTAATACCAAACTATCTACTGGGTTTTATTATCAGTATGTAAAGAATTGCCTTCAGGTGAATATCCGAGGGGGTCATTTTATTGAAACGGGTAACTATAGTGGTATTTCTGCCTCCGATTGGAGTTGGGGTGCATTGATGTTTGATATGGACAACGATGGGATGAATGACATTTATGTTAGCAATGGTGTAAACAGGGATGTTACTGATTTAGATTTCATCGAGTTTTTTGCCAATGACGTTATCCAAAAAATGGTACTTACCGGAGAAAAGCAGGAAGTGAATGAAGTGCTAAAACATATTCCGCAGCATCCCTTGGTTAATAAAGTGTATCACAATTTGGGCAACCTTAAGTTTGACGATAAAGCAATCAGCTGGGGATTGCAGCAGCCAACATTTTCAAATGGTGCCGCCTATGGCGATTTGGATAATGATGGCGATTTGGATTTGATTGTAAACAATGAAAATCAGCCCACTTTTGTTTATAAAAACAATAGTAGACAAATTAATCGCTACCATTATATTGGCCTTCAACTGAAGGGAACCGAAAAGAATACTTTTGCTATTGGCACCAAAGTAGATATTTTTCGTGGGACTGAAATCATTACCCGGGAACTCTATCCCTGCAGAGGATTTCAATCTTCCGTAGATTATAAACAAATCATCGGTTTGGGTGCTAACTCGAAGATTGATTCAATGGTGATCACCTGGCCCGACTTATCAGTAAGCTCTTATATACATCCAGTTATTGATACGGTGGTAACCATTCATCAACCCGCAAGTGGAACAGGAACGCGAAAGTGGCAGACGCCAATTGCACCCACTCCTGTTATGAAAGTGATGGCTCACGCCTTTGATAAGCATGCCGAAGATGGAAATATCGATTTCTATTATGAGCGAAATCTACCCAAGTTATTATCCCGAGAAGGACCAAAGGCAGTTGTAGGGGATATCAATGGAGATGGAAGAGAGGATATATGTGTGGGTGGAGCTGCTAATCAATCTACACAGGTTTATCTGCAGCAGTCAAATGGCAGATATGAAAAAATGAAACAACCTTCTCTTGAATTATATAAAGATTTTGAAGACATTTCACTTTTACTTTTTGATTCGGATAAAGATGGCGACCTCGATTTATTGATTTGTCCGGGTGGCAATAATGCCCAGCCCAATACCCGAACAATGCAACTGCGTTTATTCAGGAATAACGGGAAAGGAAATTTTGAAATAGATGTAAATGCATTTCCAGCTGCTGGAATGAATATCGGCGCAGCAACTGAGTATGATTATACTGGCGATGGCTATCCAGATTTATTTATTGGGGCTAGGAGTGATCCAAGAAACTACGGTGTTGATCCAGAAAGTTATTGTTTGGTGAACAATGGAAAAGGACAATTTGTAAAACTAGCTCCTGAAAAATGCGAAGCCATTGCAAAGATAGGAATGGTTACAGCAGCAGCATGGGTAAATATATCCGGAGACGCCCAAAAAGAATTGGTACTTGTGGGAGAATGGATGAGCCCCCGCATTTTTTCATTTACCCAACAAGGCTTCGTTGAAGTTGTTACCAACCTAACAGATTTATTCGGATGGTGGGAATCTATGGCAGCTGCTGATTTGAATGGGGATGGACTAACTGACCTTGTTCTAGGAAATATTGGTGAAAATTTTTATCTCCGACCAGATAAAGATCACCCAGTTAAATTATGGCTGAATGATTTTGATCAGAATAATGCCAGTGATCGGATTTTAACCAGTACCATCAACGGGAAAGATATGCCCGTGTTTATGAAACATGAAATGGAAGATCAATTACCTTCTCTAAAAAAGAAAAATTTGAAGCACCGAGATTACGCAGAAAAATCTTTTCAGGAATTATTTTCTGCGGTAATTGTGAATAGTTGCAAAGTGAAAACATTCAATTACGGATCTTCCATCATCGCATATAATCTGGGTAACGGAAAATTTTCTATTCAAAAACTACCCGTTCCTGTTCAACTATCATCGGTAAATGCTATTCTATGTACCGATATCAACCAAGATAATTTTCCAGACATTCTCTTAGGTGGAAATGAGTTTGGTTTCTTACCTCAGTTCGATCGACTGGATGCAGGAAGAGGTGCTTTGCTATTGAATAATGGTAAAGGAGGCTGGGAATATCTGCCGTCGGATCAGTCGGGACTTAACATACATGGGCAGATTCGGGACATCAAAGAAATAAATACAGGCGCTAACCGGCAATGGATATTTATGAGAAACGATGATGTACCGGTTTTAATAGGTATGGAAAATGCTCCTTCTGTAAAAACAGCCTTATCCGCCCGAAAATGAAATTAATTAATCGTTTATATAAAGGTTTTTTTTTACTCCTACTAATAACAATTTTTAGTAGCTGCCGACAACAAGCCAACCAATTACCACCCCTATTCGAAGTCCTCGATAGCAGTAAAACTGGGTTAGAATTTGCAAATCGGTTGCATCCTACAGATTCCTTGAATATGTTTACTTACATGTACTTCTATAATGGAGGTGGCGTAGGGGCAGGAGATTTTAACAATGATGGACTGGTAGATGTATTCTTTTCTGCGAATCAGGGCTCCAATACCCTCTACCTTAACAAAGGAAATTTACATTTTGAAGATATTAGTAGCCAGTCAGGTATAACCAATGATGGCGGATGGTCTACCGGTGTATCTGTTGTAGACATTAATCATGATGGCTGGTTGGATATTTATGTTTGCCGGGTAGGAGACTTTGTAACGCTGCATGCAGGTAATCAATTATGGGTATGCAAGGGATTAAATAAAAAAGGTATTCCTATATATGAAGAATCCGCAGCCAAATATGGATTAGATTTTAAAGGGTTCTGTACCCAGGCTGCTTTTTTTGATTATGATCTGGATGGCGATTTAGACTGCTTTCTGTTAAACCATTCCGTTCATCGCAATGGCTCTTTTGCCCCTCGTGCTAACTTTTTGGGCACCTATCATCCGCTGTCGGGCGATCGGATGTATCGAAATGATGGGGAACATTTTACTGATGTTACCAAGGCTTCCGGAATCAATAGCTCTGCTATCAGCTATGGATTGGGAATAGCAATAAGTGATTTTAATCACGACGGATATCCAGATATGTATATTGGTAACGATTTTCATGAAAATGATTACCTCTACATCAACCAAAAAAACGGACGTTTTTCAGAGGAGCTCACCAGTCATATCATGCATACCAGCCAGTTTTCTATGGGGGTAGATGTTGCCGATGTAACCAACGATGGCTATCCCGAAATTATCTCCATGGATATGCTGCCATCCGATCCTTATATTTTAAAACGTTCCTTGGGCGAAGACGAATTTGATATTTTCAATTATAAAATTGCTGCCGGTTATAACCATCAGTATACCCGGAATAATTTGCAATTGAATCGGCGGAACGGCATGTTTAGTGAAGCAGGCTTATATGCCGGAATATTTGCTACAGATTGGAGTTGGGCGCCTTTGTGGATGGATATAGATAATGATGGGAAGAAAGATTTATTTATATCGAATGGCATCCCTAAACGGATGAATGATATGGACTATGTGAACTTTGTTTCCAATGAAGAAGTGCAGCAAAAAATCAGCACCAACCATCTAAATGAAAAAGACCTCTCGCTGGTAAATAAATTTCCCGAGATAAAAATTCCGAACCGAATTTTTCTGAATACCGGCGAACTGAAATTTGCAGATTTGGGAAGTCGTATCAGTAATAACCAGCCAACTTATTCGAATGGGGCCGTATATGCTGATTTTGATAATGATGGAGATTTAGATGTAATCGTTAATAATATTGATGCAGCTGCGCTATTGTATAAAAACAATCAGAATAATTTTTCAGGAGATACGGCCCATTCAGTAACCATTCAACTAAGAGGGGATACAGGTAATCCGAGAGCAATAGGCGCTTCTATAATACTTTTCTATCCGGGAGAGATAAGAACCTATGAAAAATATCCGGTAAGAGGTTTTCAGTCGAGTATGGAAGTTCCGCTGCTAATTGGATACGGAAAAAAACTCCCAGATTCAGCCTGGTTAATATGGCCAGATCATTCCTGTGAAAAAATAAACTGGCGTTTATCCGACCAACAAATCAAGTTTACTTACCAAAAGGGGTTACCAAAGTTCAATGATCAGTTAATACTCAGTAGGTGGAAAGAGCCCGCTAAACCCATGATGGATATCACCCAAAAAACGGGCTTGGAAGCGAATCATATTGAAAATGTATTTGGAGAGTTCGACCGCGAACCTTTGATTCCACATATGCTGTCAACCGAGGGCCCAACTGCAGCTGTTGCCGATGTGAATGGGGATGGACTCCAAGATATCTATTTAGGCTCTTCCCGTGATCAAGTTGCCCAGTTATTTCTGCAACAAAAAGATGGGCGCTTTGTAAAAAAACAGCAGCCTACTTTTGAGATAGATAGTGTATACGAAGAAACCGGTGCTGTATTTGCTGATGTTGACAGGGATGGAAGGGTTGATTTAATAGTAAGTAGTGGAGGAAATGAATTTTTTGGCCCCCATCCTAATTTGTTGCCCCGCATATATCATAACGATGGCAATGGAAATTTTAGTAAAACAATTGGTGCCCTTCCCGATATTTTTGTGAATGCTTCTTCTATTGCAGCTGCAGATGTAAATGCCGACGGAGCCATTGATCTGATTATTGGCGGAAGGAATATTCCATATGAATATGGGGCACCGGCTCGCTCATACATTTTATTGAATAATGGTAAGGGAATTTTTAAGGATGAAACTGCTAAGCTCGCTCCAGAACTAAGCAATATTGCCATGGTTACACAACTGTGTGTTACCGATTTGAATCACGATCAGCAACCCGACCTGATAATTGCTTCCGAGTGGGATGGCATTTATTCTTTCATTAATCAAAAAGGCAGTTTTGTAAAGCAGCTGATTACCGATCAAAAAGGTTGGTGGAATTTTGTATTGCCACTGGATGTGGATGGGGATGGCGACCTGGATCTGATTGCAGGTAACTTAGGCTTAAATAGTCGCCTGAAGGCAAGCAAACAGGAACCACTCAATTTGTATGTAGGTGATTTTGATGGAAATGGGCGAAAAGAGCAGTTGCTAACTTATTATCTAGAGGGGCGAGAGATTCCTTTCAACAATAAAGATGAACTGCAGCGGCAACTTCCTTCCTTGAAGAAAAAATATTTATACGCAGCTGATTTTGCCAAAGCACGACTTACTGATATTATCTCTTCGGAGCAACTCAATGCCGCCACTCACTATCAGGCAGATCAGCTGGCTAATGTAGTTTTGCTGAACGATGGCAAGCAACATTTTACTCTAACCCCCCTTCCCTGGTTGGCCCAGCTAACCAGTATGCGGGATGCAGTGGTGGTAGATGCCAATGGCGATCAGTTACCAGATGTGCTGATGGTTGGTAATTATTATCAATCCAATATTCAAATGGGCAGGTACGATGCAGACTTTGGAACAATTCTTCTAAATAAGGGGAAGGGAAACTTCACCGCTGAAAATATAAATGGGGTAATTATAAAAGGGCAATCAAGAAGAATATTACCCATTCAAATTAAAGGCAAACCTTCCTGGTTAGTGGCCCGAAATAATGATAAAGCCATGATAATTCAGTTTGCGCAATAATGGAAAAATTAGCAGTACTAACAGGCGATTAATAAACTGGTTCGTACAATCGGGTAATCCATCGGCTGCTGTCGGTTTGCAACATTCTATCGGTAACTAACATCGTAAAACTCATGGCCATAGAAGTTTTTTTGTAATCTTGAAAGTATTGTTTTAACTGAGCAGAGGCCCATTTTACTTTACTTTCCCCTCCCAACACTTCCGTAACCATAAAGGAGCCCTTTACCATATATTTCAGTGAAAAATTATTTTCTTCAGGAATACGAGTAGTAACAGGTACGCCTGCCATCAATTGAAATTGCTGATCATCATACCGGGTAACATTATAAATCGGACTACCGGATGGTTTGGTTCCCAGGGTAGCTATATACGCTTCTATTTTATTAATAAGTGCGTAACGTTCCAATTGATTCGGAACCGAACGAGTGAGTACACGGGATGTAACAAATAGCGTATCGGGTAATTGTGTTCTTTCAATGTTAATCCCGTATACTTTTTCAATATGAGAGAAAAACCTTGCGCAGGCGTTGAGGGCGGAATCCATTTGTTCTTTGATTGATCGGGCTTTCCAATAATTATTAATCCGCTGGAATGGATTGTTTCCACTTTCTAGTTGGCAGGTCCATTCAATTCCTGTTGAATCGGTGCGAAGGGGAACAAGCGACAATCGGCTAAGCACAGCCGGATCATTATTTCTTTGAATTTCTATTTCTAGCGACTTATAAAACTTTTTCGATAAGGTGAATGTATAATCTTGTTGTTGAAATTTGGCAGGGCGAAACTTGTTCAGCTCAGTTGCAGGCCACCAAGAGGGCCACTGAGACTCATCTAATAATAATCGCTCAATTGCAACGTCAGGGCTAGGGGCGATTTTAGCTGCAGAAATCAAAATTTGAGAGGGTATCAGAAAGTAAATCAGAGCAATGGCAGCCAAAAAAAAGCCGAAAACTAAAAACAATACCTTTTTCATACAATAGATCCTTTTGGAAAGTGTAAAATTACATATAATCCGGTAAGGTACTCTTAGTTAAAAGTGGATAGTTCTATTTTTGAGGTGCAGCTAAACAAAATGAAGCAATTATCAATATTACTGAAATTTAGCCCCTAAAAAAGATAACTTTGTTGATTAAACCTTTCTTCCTTGTTGGCCAAAATTAATAGGTATTCCTGGATATTTTTTTTAGTTGTCGCAGCATTATCGAGTGCCTGCAAGCACAATTCTGCGGATTCCGGAGAGGCGGTATTTTCTTTGTTATCTTCCCAACAAACGGGTATCGATTTTGAGAATATAGTAACTGATTCCCGTGAAATGAATATTCTCAATTATCATAACTTTTATAATGGGGGTGGTGTTGCAATTGGCGATCTAAACAACGATGGACTTCCCGATTTAGTGCTAACTGCCAATCAGCTTTCTTGTAAAGTTTATTTTAATTCGGGAGGGCTTCGTTTTCGGGAAGCAACCAAGGAATCTGGTTTTGTTAGCAAACATAGGTGGCATACCGGTGTTACGCTGGCTGATGTAAATAGCGATGGTTGGTTAGACATCTATTTATGCAATGCAGGAATGCTACCCGGCGACGATCGCTCAAATGAATTATTTATCAATCAGAAAAATGGCACTTTTCTTGAACAAGCACATCAATATGGATTAGATGATAAAGGGGCTTCTACCCAGGCTACCTTTTTTGATTATGATCATGATGGCGATTTAGATTGTTTTGTGTTGAATAACAGTCCTAAATCGGTTGATAATTTTGGTTATAAGAGTGATGCCCGCTTTGTAAGAGATGCCATTCATGGCGATCGTTTGTATCAGAATCAACTAGGAAAGTTTGTAGACGTGAGTGAAGCAGCTGGTATATATGGTTCGGAAATTGCTTTTGGATTAGGGGTTACGGTTGGCGATGTAAATAACGATGGATGGGAAGACCTATATGTTGCCAACGATTTTTTTGAACACGATTATTTATACATCAATCAGCAAAATGGTCGTTTTAAAGAAGTAGCTGATGAAGCCATCGGGCACATGAGCAATGGGGCAATGGGCACAGATATGGCAGATGTAAACAACGATGGGTATCTCGATATGTTTACGGCTGAAATGCTTCCCGAGAATGATTATCGGTTAAAAACAACCATTCGTTTTGATGGATACGATGTGCAACACGCCCGCAATCGACTTCGGCTACACCATCAATTTACCGCCAACACTTTACAAATTAATAACCAGGATGGCACATTCAGTGAACTTGCCCAGTTGTCTGGCATGGATGCAACTGGATGGAGCTGGGGAACACTTTGTTTCGATTTCAACAACGACGGATGGAAAGATGTTTTTGTATGTAATGGGATTCGAAGAGACCTAACCGATCAAGATTTTCTGGCCTATTTTAACAGTGAAGAAAATCTATCCAGGGTTCGGCAAGGGGGATATGATTTTCTCGACCTCCTAAATAAAATGCCTGCTGTTCCTATCCAAAATTTTGCCTTTCTAAATAACGGAGATGGTTTATTCAGTGATCAGTCTACCCGCCTTGGCATAACTCAAAAATCTTTCAGCAGTGGCGCTGCCTATGCAGATTTAGATGGCGATGGTGATTTAGACTTAGTAATCAATAATGTGAACGGACCAGTATTCGTTTATCAAAATAAAACCCGCGAACAAAAAAAGGGGCATTACGTTACTATACGATTGCGGGGAGATTCGATTAATCCATTTGGTGTGGGGGCGCGGGTAATTTTATTTCAGGGAACGCAAAAACAACTATTAGAGCAAGTGCCTGCAAGAGGATTTCAAAGTTGTGTTCATACCGATTTGTTATTTGGATTTTCCAGTAATCAACCGGTTGATAGTATTTGGGTAACCTGGCCGGGTGGCAAGGCAGAGCGGTTGATCAAGCCTCACATTGATACGGTGCTAACCGTATTTCAGCAAAACGCTACCTTATTTCGTTCTACGCAAAGTAAACCCTCACCACTTTATACTGAATTCCCGAATCATCGCATTGCTGGCAATCGAGCGCATGTTGAAAATGATTTTGTAGACTTTAACGTAGAGCGTTTGTTGCTTAAGTTATTATCTACCGAGGGTCCTAAATTGGCAGTGGGAGATGTGAATGGGGATGGCCTGGAAGATTTTTTTGTAGGAAGTGCCAAAGGCGATACGGCAAAACTCTTTTGTCAGCAATCGAATGGCAGCTTTCATCAAGTACCTCAAAAAGCATTTATTGCCGATTATTACTTTGAAGATACCGGAGCAACCTTGTTGGATACAGATGGCGATGGTGATTTAGATCTGGTGGTAGTTTCGGGAGGAAATGAAGTAGCAACGGGCTCACCATTTTTGGCACCCCGCTTATACCTGAACAATGGAAAAGGAATTTTTTCTGCTGCCACCACTGGATGGCCTTCCCTTTCTATTCAGGCTTCATGTGTAAAAAGTGGCGATATGGATGGAGACGGAGACCTAGACTTATTTATTGGAGGCAGAAATGTTCCGGGCAGTTACGGAAATATTCCAGCAAGCCTGTTATTGGAAAATATGGGTAAGGGTATTTTCAAAGACGTAACACCTGCAAAAGCCCCTGCCCTGCTAAAAGCGGGCATGGTAACGGATGCAGCTTGGGTAGATTTAGATGGCGACCATTCTATTGAATTAGTATTGGCGGGAGATTGGATGCCGCTGAAAGTTTTTTCCTTTTCATCCCGCATTTTGCAACTCGCTTATGAAATTCCTAATTCATCTGGATGGTGGAACTGCTTAAAGATTGCAGATATCGACGGTAACAGAACTCCCGATATTATTGCGGGCAATTTTGGTCTCAATTCAAATATTAAAGCAGATAGTGCGCATCCTGCCCGATTATTTACCAGTGATTTCGATCAAAATGGGCAATCCGAGTCTATTCCTGTTTTTTATAAGCCCGATGGCAAATCGTATCCCTACTATTTAAAGGATGAAATAGAAGCTCAACTTCCTTTCCTCAAAAAAAGATTTTTACAATACCAATCTTATGCCGGTAAATCAATAGAAGAAATATTCAATAAACAAGAACTGGAAAAAGCTTCTCGGCTTTCAGTTACAGAAACCAACACTACCATTTTTTATAATTCCGGGAATGGCAAATTTACTGCACGACAGCTTCCTATTCAAGCACAGGTTGCTCCAGTATATGGAATTGTAGTAAGTGATTTAAATGGCGATGGTACATTGGACATTTTTCTTGCAGGAAATTTTTATGGATTAAAACCCCAAACCGGTAGGCTGGATGCCAGTTACGGCGTAACCTTTTTACAAAAAAATGGCAACTGGCAATACCTGCTTCCTAAAGAATCTGGACTATTTATCCGAGGCGAAGTAAGAGATATCTTACCCATCGGACTATCGGGAGGGAAAAGGGGATTGCTGGTAAGTAGAAATAATGCTCCGTTTATTTTGTTTCAGCCTACCGAACAGGATGCTCACCAATAACCTTAAAAACTGATTGCTATGCGAATACTACTGCTATTTTTTGTTGCTTGTTGTGTTTCACTTTCGGTTACTGCCCAACCCGATCCTTGGAAAATTTCAGCAAAAGGAATTACAGCTTCCGGATATTACGGAGTTACGGTAGCCAATGGCATGATGGGTATTGTTAGCTCCCCTGAGCCTTTTAAAGTGAAAGAAGTGGTTTTAGCCGGAGCATATGATTTATATGGCAGGGGCAGAGTAAGTAATTTTCTCCGAAGTTTTAACCTGCTGAATATGCAACTCGATATTGATGGCAAGCGGGTAGATGCTGGCTGGGTAACTGATTTTAATCAGGAGTTGAATATGAAGGAAGCTTCGTTTACCACAAACTTTAAGGCAGGAAATAAGGCTACCATCACCTATACCTATTATGCCCTCCGGCAACTACCCTTTACGGTTTTGATGGATGTAACCATTACCGCACACCAAAACATTTCCCTTATGGCCGCGAGTGTGATGGAAGCACCGGACGCATTGAAGGAAGTACAAAATTATTACAATGAAATCGACCGCCCCCACGCAGTAATACAGTTACTAACTTCTACAGCAAAAAGTCCAACCGGCAAACTACAATTATGTGCCTCTAACTCATTTCTTTTTTCCGAGCCGCATTTACAAGAGCCCAGGGTAATTCATGAAATGTGGGACAATAACATGCACCTAATGAAATTCGGAAAGAACCTGGAAGCGGGTAAAACATACCGTTTTTCAATAGCAGGAACTTCTATTACCTCTGCTCATCATGATGATCCGTTGAACGAAGCTGAGCGAATGACATTATTTACCCGATTAGAGGGGCGGGAGCGGCTCATCCAAAAGCACCGGCAAGCCTGGGAAGAATTATGGAAAAGTGATATTGAAATAGATGGAGATGAGCAGGCACAGCAAGATGTGCACAGTATGCTCTACCATTTATATTCTTTTGTAAGAGAAGGAACGGACTTGAGTCCCTCTCCCATGGGGTTAAGTGGATTGGGCTACAATGGACATGTTTTTTGGGATACCGAATTGTGGATGTATCCTGCCTTATTGGTTTTGCAACCCGAAATGGCTCGCAGTATGGTGGAATATAGATTTCAACGATTACCGGCAGCCCGAAGAAATGCTTTTAATCATGGCTATAAAGGGGCGATGTTCCCCTGGGAAAGTGCCGGAACTGGAGTGGAAGAAACGCCGGTATGGGCTTTAAGCGGACCTTTTGAGCACCATATTACGGCCTGCGTGGGCCTGGCTGCCTGGAATTATTATTGCGTTACCCAAAATAAGGATTGGCTAAAAGAAAAAGGCTGGCCATTGCTAAAAGAAACGGCTGATTTTTGGGCCAGTCGGGTAGAAAGAAATGGCCCAGGTAGATATGATATCAATAATGTGGTAGCTGCCGATGAATGGGCAGAAAATGTAAACAACAACGCATTTACCAATGCCGCCGCCAAAGCCGTATTGCAGCATGCTTCAACCGCCGCCGCGATTCTTGGTCTGCCCGCTAATGCTGACTGGGCGTTGGTGGCTGCCAATATCCCCATTTTAAAAATGGAAGGGGGCGTAACACGCGAACATGAATCCTATAAAGGGGAGGGCATCAAGCAGGCAGATGTAAATCTATTGGCGTACCCTTTACGAGAAGTTACCCAACCCGAAAATATCCGGAAAGATTTGAATTATTACGAAACCCGTATCCCTGCTGCCGGAACCCCTGCCATGACGCATGCCATATTTTCTCTGCTCTCTGCCCGTTTGGGGGATGCCGGAAAGGCATATAGCTTTTTCAAAGAATCGTACCAGCCTAATTTATTGCCCCCTTTTCGGGTTATTGCAGAAACCAAGGGCGGTACCAATCCCTATTTTGGTACCGGAGCGGGAGGCGTGCTGCAAAGCGTATTGATGGGATTTGGAGGCCTGGATATCACAGAAAAGGGTATTGTGCAGTTAAAATCGGTACTGCCTGCTCCATGGAAAAGCCTTACCCTGAAAGGGATTGGGCCTGAAAAGAAAATATTTTCCGTGAAGCAATAATCAGTAATTTTAGGTGTTGAAAAAGCTGACTGCCATACTACTGCTAGCCATCCTCCTGTTCAATTGGGGAGGATATCGATTATTTTCTCATTGGGTAGCCCTTCAATCTGAAGTGCAATTTCAATTGGCATTGGATCAGGAACAATATAAAGAATCGGAGCTACTGCATATTAAAGTTCCCGCTAGTTTACCCTATGGTGTTAGCAATCAACAATTCGAACGCGTAGAAGGAAGCATGGAAATTAATGGGGTCACTTATTCTTATGTGAAAAGACGTTTTTACCAAGATACATTGGAATTGCTTTGCTTACCAAATTTGCAAACTACCCAAATTAAAAATGCCAGGGATGCATTTGCCCAATTGGCCAGTGATTTTATTTCTCACGATAGTGCTCCAAAGAAAAATACGGGATCTGCTGCTGTTATAAAATTCAATGTTTCTGATTTTACCCAAGATCATCTCTGCTTTTCTTGGCAGTTTAGTTGCGATGGTGCTCAAGTAAATTGGAATCAATTTCATTCAGCATCCCTGCCCAATGAAGGGCCCAATGGAATAGACCCCCCTCCCCGAGCCGTTGCATAATTTTTAATGGCTACTGCATTTTTTATCTCTCATATTTTGTTAATGAAAAGACTTTTACAGGGTCTTTGCGCAGGTTTATTATTAATCAGCTGTAATAACAGTGATGAATATAAAGCTTACTTGCACAATCCCGAATTATATAGCCAAACCGTACATGAGCTGAACACTGTAGTGATGGGAAATAATTTTCCGCCTATGGTAGCTTCCCGTAATTATGCCTATGCTGCCATCGCGGCCTATGAAGTAATGGCGGTGGGGTATTCTGACCAATACGAATCGCTGGCAGGTCAATTGAAGGGATTATCCTCTATATCTCGCCCTGTTGCTGATTCGCAGGTTGATTATGCACTGGCTGCTCTGTTAGCGTATATAAAAGTGGGCGAAGCAGTTACCTTTCCTGAAGGGAGTATGCAAGCTTATCAAGATAGCATACTTATGATGGCTCGAAAAAAGGGTTTGCCTAGGCAGGTAGAAAAAGCCTCCCGTTTACTTGCAGATAGTGTTGCCGCATCTATCATCCGATGGAGTAAAAAAGATAATTATCTGCAAACAAGAGGGGCTGAAAAATATACCGTAAAAGACATTCCCGGGCGCTGGATTCCTACGCCTCCTATGTATGCCTCAGCGGTAGAGCCCCATTGGAAAGAAATACGCCCCATGGTAATTGATAGTGCCGGATTGTTTTGTCCACCCGCACCCCCTCCCTTTAATATCACGGATAAAAAAAGCGAATATTATCAGCAGGTAATGAAGATAAAAAATGCAGTGGATAGTCTTACCCCTGAACAAAGGCATATTGCTGAATTTTGGGATGACAATCCCTTTAAAATGAATGTAACCGGACATGTTATGTTTGGCAGCAAAAAGTTTTCTCCTCCAGGGCATTGGATGGGAGTTATTGGGATTGCTGCTAAAAAAGCCGGCTACGATTTGCCCGAAACGATATATGCGTATGCGAAAACAAGCATTGCATTATTTGATGCATTTATCCAATGCTGGTATGTGAAATATACCTATAATTCCATACGACCGGAAACCGTAATCAATAAGTATATCGATATGAACTGGCGCCCCTTTTTACAAACTCCGGCGTTTCCTGAATATACCTGCGGACATTCTACTATTTCCTCCTCTGCTGCCGAGGCACTTACCAGTGTGTTTGGCGATAATTTTGCCTATACCGATTCTACGGAACTGGAATTTGGAATCAAAAGCAGAAATTTTTCCTCCTTTCGTGCAGCGGCCAACGAAAATAACTGGGCGCGGTTTTATGGCGGATTACATTTTCATAATTCCTGTATAACCAGCACTGAAATTGGAAAAAATGTGGGGCAGCTAGTAGTTTCACGCCTCCGCATGAAAAAGAAACCTTAATTACAAAAACCTTACACTAACATTTATGCGTACAAAAATATTTTTACTGATTATACTTTTTGCTGCTTCCCGCGACTTAGTTGCTCAGGGATGCGTAGCCATTAGAAGCAATGGTGCCGTATGCACCATGGATCATGCCGACTCCATAGTATCTAAATGGCAGTTTGCTGCCAATAATCGATATTTTAAATCATTCCGCCATTTTGTTGGGTATGAAGAACAACCCCAGCGAGTTGAATTGGGTACAGAAGTAATCAATCATAATTATTCACTCGACCTTACCCTTTTTCATCATCTTACCAACCGCTGGACGCTGATGGCCAATGTGCCCATCATTTACAACACCCGATCTTCTCTTTACGAACATGGTGGATTACAACGGTATAGTACCAGCTCGTATGGTATTGGAGATGCTCGATTGGCAGTGTACAGATGGTTGTTAAATCCGGCCAAACACCATAACCTGAATATTCAGGCAGGTCTGGGCGTAAAATTGCCTACCGGCGATTATCGATATACAGATCGCTTTTATACAGCAACTGCAGGTGTTACCCGTTTTGGACCTGTAGATCAGTCCATACAATTGGGCGATGGCGGATTAGGATTTACTACTGAATTGAATGCCTACTATATGTTCAAGAATGGCTGGGGTTTATATGGGAATTTCTATTATCTCATTAACCCACGCGAGCAAAATGGGGTTTCCACTGCACGTGGTGGGGTTCCCTCCGCTAATCAAATTATTGGAGGAAGTGATGTGATGAGCGTTCCTGATCAAGTTATGTATCGATTAGGCGTAAACTATATGGTTGGAAAATTCACTTTCCTGGGTGGCGTTCGAAGAGAAGCCATTCCCGTAAATGATCTAATTGGCGGGAGTAATGGATTTAGAAGACCTGGTTTTATAGTTTCTGCAGAACCAGGTGTTGTATATACCCATAAAAAAACCAGTCTATTTGCTTATGTGCCAATTGCAGTTACCAGAAATAGAACGCAAAGCGTACCAGATCAGATTATTTCCAGTGCCACTAATAAATATACGCAAGGAGATGCTGCCTTTGCAGATTATGTTTTGAACCTAGGATTTTCAATTAAATTTTAATCAAAATTATTGATAGTAAAAGTCCGGCCCTATTTGAGTGCCGGACTTTTTTTATCCGGAAATGATTTTACCATCTTGCATCTCAATAATTCGCTGTGTTTTATGCGCAAACTCCATATCGTGTGTTACAATCAATAGGGTTTGATTAAAATCTTTGCACAGGTCGCTGAATATATTAAATACAATATCGCTGTTCTTTTTGTCGAGATTGCCTGTTGGCTCATCCCCCATAATAATTAAAGGATCATTAATCAGGGCTCGGGCAATGGCTACCCGTTGTTTTTGTCCTCCAGATAATTGATTGGGCATTTTAAGCGCTTCATCCTGAATACCTAAAATCCGAAGTTTTTCATAGGCTCTATGTTCTACCTCTTTCTCGAAATATTCGCCCTTTTTTAAACCTGGCAACATTACATTCTTAATAACAGTAAATTCATTCAGCAGATAGTGAAACTGGAAAACAAAGCCAATGCTGTTATTCCTGATTTTCGCCAACTCGGCATCTTTCTTGCCTTTCAGGTTTTCCCCTTGTAAAAATACATTCCCTTCATAATCAGTATCCATAGTAGAAAGAACATACAAAAGGGTTGATTTTCCACAGCCCGATTTTCCAATTACTGCTATAAATTCTCCGGCATTTACCGAAAAACTCACTTCGTTCAATACCTGCACAGTAAGCGGGTCGTGAAAATATTTTGAAATTTTTCTGGCTTCTAATATAACGGGGGCATTACTCATTTTCCGCGGATAATAGTTACGGGATCCATCTTACTGGCTTTTCTAGAAGGGAAGTAACCAGCGAAATAAGTTGTTATCAATGCAAAAATTCCTCCAATAATATAGAAGTAGGGATTATAGTTTACCGGATAGGTTTTAATGGTGGGTAAAGAGGGTGTGTTAAAAGGTATTTGATCTATTACTGATGATAAGCCTAATCCCATAACCAGGCCAGTAATGCCTCCTGCAATGCCAATGGTTAAAGCAATGAATAGAAATATTCGATTCACATCTTTTCCTGAAAATCCGGTTGCCTTTAAAATTGCAATGGAATCCATTTTCTCATAAATCATCATATTCAAGATATTATAAATCCCGAATCCCGCCACAATCAGCAGGGTAATACCTACTGCATACGAAATAAGCGTTCTAACTTTACTGCCGGTTTCAAATTGCGAATTGGCTGTTTGAATGTCAACGGCATCTACCGAAAAAAGCTTTTCGTATTCTTTCGCTATAATCGGAGCCTGAGTAAGGTCGTTCAGTTTCACTTGTAAATCTGTAATATAACTTCCCGTTTCACCCATCAGGTTTTGCGTGGTTTTTAGGGAGGCATAACTCTGAACCTTGTCTATTTCTTGAATACCAGATTGAAAAAAGCCCACCACTTTCAACTGTCTCGATTCTCCTTTGGCGGTAGTAACCTGAATGACATCTCCAATATTGGTAAAGGTTTTTTCTGCAACCCCTTTTCCCAAAATGATGCTATTGGGAATTGTATTTAGGTCAGAAGAATTTCCTGCTACCACATAATCGCTGAATAAAAATAATTTATTTTCCCCAGCAACATCAATACCGTTGATTAATCCGTTTAAGTCGGTAGCTCCCACATTATAAAATACCTGTGCTGTAATCTTAGGGGCAAATCCTAAAACCCGATTATCTTCCTTCAGTGCTTTTTCTACTGCAGCAATGTTATGAATCTGAAGTCGTTCATTTTTGGGTTTAATCGATCGAACAAAATTGTAATGCTGCTGATACCCCGGTAAAAGATTTACTGGTTGCGTTTCGGGAGCTTTTATTTCATTGTATAATCGAATATGCGGAGTTCGGTTCAGTAGTAACCCATCCAGCATATCATTTAGTCCACCCATAAACCCCAGCAAAGTGATAAACATAGTGATACTAAAAGCTACACCAATAGCCGCTACCAGGGTTTGTTTCCACCTAGCCATTAAAAGGGCAAAAGCAATTCTTATGATGAGTAAAAAACTCATTCTTTAGGCTTTATTAGTTCATCACTGGCCTTTAGCCCCGAAATAATTTCAACACGAGAAAAATCTTTAATTCCAGTAACTACCCGAACAGGTGTGCCAGCTTTGTTCAATACAGTTGAGTCGTTTAGCAAATAATTGCGGGGTATGAGTAGCACACTGTCTTTGGTATTTAGAATAATATTAGCCTCGAAGCTGGTGTTGGGAAATATTTGTTCTGGACTCTTGGTAAATTGGGCTTCCACCAAAAAAGTTTTATTTTTTTCGTTCATCATCGGCAGAATTCTGGTAACCGATGCTTCAAATACTTTCCCTTTGTAACTATCCATAGTTATAGCAACAGATAATCCCAGCTTGATATGCGTAATATCTGATTCATCTACCTGCATTTCCAGCACATATTTTTTTGGATTTCCAATAATTCCCAGTGGGGTTTGTTGATTGGCAAATTCGCCGGCAACTTTTAACCATCTAAATACTACACCATCGGATTCGCTTCTAACTTCATAATCACCCTTCATCTTGCCTGCAATCTGTAAATTTTTTTGTGATAGCTGATCGGCGAAAATTAGTTGCTTTTGTAGATCTTTAATTCTTTGTAAAGCTAGCTGATAATCTGTTTGTGCATTTTGCCAAGCCAATTCTCTTTGCTCCAGTTCTACCCGGGTACCAATTTGTTCGGCCCATAAATTCTGTTGTCGCTTATAAAGTGCCGAATCTACTTTCATTTTTTGAAAGGCCATATCGGCTACTCTTTGCGCATCGGTTAATTTCCCCTGGTTCGTTTCGCGAGAATCGAAATTGGCTTTTAAAGCTGCCGATTGCTGGTTATATCCTGCAACATCATTCACTAAAACGGCCAATAATGTGCCTTTTTTTATAGAATCGCCCTCCTTCACTAATACTTTCTGAATCACCCCGGCAACTGATGGAAAAACCTGATATTCGTCCGAAGTAGTAATCGTACCAGATGCGTATACAGATTCTGTAATTGATTCGGTTGTGGGGTGAATGGTTTCAGGACTTCTGCCACAAGAAATCGATAAACCGACGAGCGCAATAAAGAAATATCTGTTCATGATTGGGATGATTTATCGGAGCTACCCAAATGAACTCTAAAGGTACTATTTTTTGATGCTAACTGCTGTAAAATCAGGTTATGCGGTAACTGTACGCTTGTTATACGGTTACTTCTAAAATATGAAATCCGTAAGGTTTCAAGATAAAATAATCATGATCAAGCCCTACTGTAATCGTTTGCTCAGTCCAGTGATCATATAAACGGGTAATCGGTTTCCCTTTTTCTTTGAATGCATACCAAGTTAGATAAGCAGATTGCTGGCTAAAATTGAAAAGACAATAAACTTGTTGATCAGCATTTTCACGAATAAAACCTGCCACATGAATATTGTGAGGTGTTAGCCAGCTAAGATTTCCGGCATCTGTAATAGCAGGTAGTTTTTTCCTGATTTGTATTAAGCGTTGGGTAGCAGTAAAAATGCGCTTGCCGTCGGCATTTTCACCGGCATCCCATTTATCCCAATCAATCACCGGGCGGTGCATCCACCGATTATCATAACTTTTACCCGGGTCACTCAGGTAGCTATAGTCGTTGGTATATCCCTGCTCATCTCCATAAAAAATTACAGGAATGCCTCCGATAAAGAAGCTTTGCGCCTGCATGAGTAAAATTTTTTGGATGGCGATTTCTATTGCTGCTTGCGAATCGTCTTTATTGGCTTTTTCTAAACCACATAATGATGCCAGCGACCCGCTGATGCGCGCATCCTGGGTTTTGGGGTTTACAGAAAACAATGCTCCCGTGGCAGGAGAACCCGGCAAGGATCCTGCATAAAATTCTTTTAAAAATTTTCGGTGCTCATACGAATTAAATCCAGCGGCTGCAATCATGCTGTCATCATATCCTAATCCAATATCATCGTGGCATCGGGTATAGGTTATCCAGGAAGCTCCTTTGGGTTTTTGTAACAGCAAGTGTTGTGCTGCCAGCATTACCCGTGTGTCTCCGGTTGCCAGTGCATCCCATTGTAATGCCATTTGCGTGGCATTATAGGCAAAGTCACATTCTCTCCCGGCATATATTCCCTCACCAAAATATTTTATGATTTCGCCGGGAGCAACAATTGCTTCGCCTAATAAGGCTACTCCTGGTGCGGCTACTTGTAAACATTGCTTTAATAAACGGAGTAGTGTATGTGCCTGGGGTAAATTTTGACAGGTAGTGCCCAGCTGTTTCCAAATGAATGCAGGGGCATCGATTCGTAATATATCCACTCCCAAATTGGCATAAAAAAACAGCGTATCCAACATGGCTATAAAAACGGCAGGATTGGTATAGTTGAGGTCCCACTGATAAGAATGAAATACCGACATCACCCATTGATTACAGGCTTTCACATACGTGAAATTACCCGGTGAACTTTCTGGAAATATCTCAGGCATGGATGCATCAAACTGATCGGGAATTTCCCGATTAGGATACATATAGTAATACTGTTGAAAGGCCTTATCACCCTCTTTGGCTTTGCGTGCCCACTCATGGTGATGCGAAGTGTGGTTTAACACAATATCCAACATCAAATACATTTCCTTCTCTTCCATGGATAACTTCAGCTGTTGCAAGTCGCATAGGTTACCAAAACGGGCATCCACTTTTCTAAAATCCGATACGGCATATCCGCCATCGCTTTCTCCGGCAGGACTCTCAAAAATGGGCATGAGGTGCAAGAAGTTTACTCCCAGGTTATTGAAGTAGTCGAGTTTACTGATCATACCTTGCAGGTTGCCAGCAAACCGATCTACATATAAACTCATTCCTGCGATTTGGTTGCTCAGGTACCAGCCCTCTTGTTCCAACTTTTTTTCATCCAGTTGCTGTAGAGCTGTCCTTCTTTTTTGGTGGGCATCTACAATAGTTTCAACCAATTGGGTAAAATATAAATCGTAAGTAGGGTGATGCTGATAAATGGAGGAGAAAAGCGATTCAATAGCGGGCGCATTCGCAACAAATCGGGTATAAAAATTAATATTGGCTGGGCTTGCATGCAAGGAGTTTTTTTCCAGCGCCCGTTTTATTTTTTGATGTAAGGAATGTTGATACACTAGGCAGAGAATCTATTGAAAAATTTGATCGGTAAGTTGTTCGAAAGCTTCCATGGCACCCATGAATTCGCAAGTGCGGGCACCGGCTTTATTGGCATTTGCGGTAATGGCTTTCCATTGCTCAGCTGTAAGTTGTTTCATTTGGCCAGCACCAAATTTGCTCAGTTGAAATAAAAGTGCTCCCACAAATGCATCTCCAGCTCCGGTTGTGTCTATGGGGGTTATGGGAATACTTGGAATTATAAACGATTCGTGGTTAATGCAAAGTAGGGTTCCCTCTTTTCCGAGGGTGATGGCAAATACGGCTGTTGATACATCCATCAGCTTGTGAGTGGCTTCTGTTAAATCGGTACAGCCCGTAATTAATAAGGCTTCTTCATCGCTCATTTTAAAGAAATCGCAATGTTGTAAAAAATGCCTTGATTGTGCAATAAAATGGCTCGGATCACCCGGAAATAACAAATGCCGGTAATTGGGGTCGAAGCTGGTGAATATTCCCCTTTTTCTTGCTTCGGAAAGCAGGTATAGATAAGCAGCTTGTAAGGGGCCGGGTAAAAAACCGGTGGCTGATCCAAAATGAATAATGGCAATTTCGTCCAGTGGAATTTCTTTCACATCCTCCATACTAAGTTCCCCATCTGCACCGCGGTTAAATACAAAATCCCTTTCTCCATTTTCCATCAGCGATACAAATGCGAAGCTGGTAAAATGAGTAGGGTCGCTCAGCATCCAGCGAGTGTCTACCCCAAAATGCAGCATCCGGTCGCGAAGGTGTTTGCCAAATGGGTCGTTACCTACTTTGGCAGCAATGGATACAGTACCTCCAAGTGCAGCAATTGCTGCTGCTACATTGGTGGGGGCACCCCCGGCCTTTTTTAAAAAATGATTGCCGTCTGATAAAGCAGTTCCCTTATCGGTACATATCATATCAATCAACGCCTCACCAATACAAAGTATTCCCATATATTTATTTCGATTAAAATTTATCCCTACCCTCCAGCAGTTGGCAGGTTTTCTAACTCCTCATCGCTTGGCTTATTCGCTTTAATTAATAAAGTGGCTAAGCTGGCAATCAGTAGTAAGATACCAGCAAAACTAATGGCTTTCCTTGGGTCGTTGCTTAAAAAATGCTGTAAAACATACCCAAAAGTAGTGGTCTGCAAAATCATCGGAATCACAATCATCATGTTGATGATACCCATATACACACCATACCTTTCTTTCGGAATATTATGAACAACCATCAAATAAGGAACGCCCATCATACTGGCCCAGGCAATCCCAAATCCGGTTACGGGTAAAAAAATCAGGTGCTTATCTTGAATCATAGGGAAAATAATAAACCCAATACCTGCGAGTAACAAACAAATTACATGTACCGCTTTCGCACTGTACTTTTTTGCTAGGTAAACCAATATAAACGCAGAGAGAAAGGTCATGATATTCGACCATCCACCTACCAATCCTGCCCACCCCACAGCTTCTTCATATTGTTTTGGATTACTTTGTGGAGTGGCATTCCATACACTCAAGGCAATACTTTTAGAAGTGTTTTGCCAGTAACAGAATAAGGCATACCACTGAAATAAATATACCAAAGCCAATTGCCACATAACTTTTGGCATTTGCCGAATGGCAGAAATTATTTCAATAAAAGGGGCAAATAATCCACCCTTTTCGGCTTTTAATGCAGCCAATTCTTCTTCTGTGGGCGGAATTTCTGGGGTAGTAGAGGTTGACCACAGAACCGAAGTAATAGAGCAAATAGAGCCTAAAAAGAAGGAGGCAAATACCCAATAAGGGATTTGTCCATGCGCTTGTTTAAGAAATTCAATTTTCTGAAAAGCATACAGCGACAAATTGGCCAATGTAATGCCTAACCCTGTAAAAAAACTTTGAGATAAAAACCCGGTAGGCATTTGTGAGGGAGGCAATTTGTCGGCAATAAAAGCCCGGTAAGGCTCCATGGCCGTATTATTAGCTGCATCTAATACCCATAAGAGTCCGGCAGCCATCCACAGGGAACTGCTGAATGGATAAATAAACAAGCAAATACTGCAAAACAGCGCCCCCAGAAAAAAATAGGGCTTGCGCCTTCCCCAACGAGGATGCCAGGTTTTATCACTCAAAGCGCCGATTATCGGCTGTATCAACAAGCCGGTTACCGGACCAGCCAAATTGAGCAATGGAATTTGATCGGGTTGGGCACCTAAAAAGTCATAAATCGGATTGATGGCGGTTTGTTGCAATCCAAAGCTATACTGGATACCGAAGAATCCCACATTCATATTGATAATCTGCAGAAAACTCAGTCGGGGTTTTATACGCATGTACTGGTAATTAGTAACTGTAAAATACTACATAATTCCTATATTAAATCAACTGCTTTCATCGCCGAAAATAGCGCAGTTTTCAAATGATTTCAGTACCTTTCAAGCAATTTATAGCACATGAAAAAAATAATATTTATAGCCCTTAGCTGGCTCAGTTTTTACTCTGTAAATGCACAGTCGAAAGAGGTGCAATCACTTGCTACCACTCTGCAACAATTTCACCAGGCAATGATTACTGCAGATTCCATCTTGCTAAATCAGTTAACGGCAGACAGCCTTAGTTATGGACACTCCGGCGGCAATGTTGAAAATAAAGCCTCCTTTGTAGATCATTTGGTTTCGGGACAGTCAGATTTTGTTACCATGGATGTAACGGATTTAACTATATCAGTAGTAAATCATGTTGGCATTATTCGATTCTCTCTTTTTGCGAATATTATTGAAAAGGGAAAGCCTTCCACGGTTAAGTTGAAAGTTATGTATGTATGGATGAAAGAGAAAAAGGAATGGAAATTATTGGCGCGCCAAGCTGTTAAAATTTTACCCTAAAACTATTCCCCTAACTTTTTTATATGTTCCCTTTTAAACGAAGTATTGTTGCAACGCTTTTACTTTTTATTAGTAGTTCTGTTGTAAAGTCTCAGCCAATTCCCACTTTTTCTTTCCAGTCACTTAATCAATTTCTAGCATTACCTGCAACAGTGGGAACAACCCCAGATTTTGTGCAAGACCTTTCTGGGGTAGAATGGCACCGACTGGCAAAGATTTGGAATTACACCGGCGATCCACAATATTTTCGGCGGTTACAAAATGTAATCGATCCTTATGTTAGCAGTACGGGAACTTTAACGGGATGCCATCCTACTGACAAATTCGTGAATGGAGAAGCCCTCTTGATTGTATATCAAGTAACGCAACAGGAAAAATATTTTACCGCCGCCACCCAATTATTTCGGATGATGAAGGCTACCTATTTTGCTTCTAACGAAAAGAAAGGCGATTATTCCGAGCAACTTCCAATTGCACAGATTCCCTTTTATGCATCCTATGCAGGGTTTATGCGCGATACGGCTTCCATTACTGCGCTTGCCAACCTAGTAGAAAATGCCTGCCAGGTATTGAAGCAATCGGGAAAGGTAGATGTATTCAATACGGTTAATTTGCTCAGTATTCTAGTAGATGTGCTGGAATACTATCCTTCTGCCCCAGCAGCAAATCGCTTTAAAACCTTGATTAATCAGTTGACTAAAGAGGCTAGCACCATTCAATGGAAAAAACAATTTTCACATCCAGCCCCAGAATATCAAGCTAATTTGCAGAAAGCGCAATGTATCTATGTATACGCAATCAGTAAGGCTATTCGAAAGCAATATATCCCGTCAAAGTATACGCGTCGTTTCTCCGATTTGAATGATAATTTATTTTCAGCGGAAACCAAATGCGTTGACTGGCAAGCCGCTGCATGTATCGAATGGGATTTACTTCAAAAAAATAATGTTGGAAAAAACAGGTTGTTTTTGTTGGATGACTATTTTAATGCTGAAAAGAAAGCAGATCTATCGGGTGTAGTAAAGCCGTATCACTATAAATGGGATGAATGGCACAATGGGGGATTTTATATGCTGGGTGATATTATCGAAAGTGCTGGCCTGCAAACTGCAACCCTGTCTGCTGCTCCCACTGCAGAAAATCTGAAGGATGCTAGTATCTATATGATAGTAGATCCTGATCACTTGCAGGATAATCCTACCCCTAACTACATGACGGAAACTTATGCCCAAACTATTGTTAATTGGGTTAAAGCAGGCGGAGTTTTGGTGTTATTTCATAATGACAAGGTGAATACTGAGTTTACCCAATTTAATTTACTCAGTAAATCTTTTGGCATTCAGCTGAATGACGACATACAAAACCGTGTTCCGGGAGTAGAGTTTGCTTACGGAAAAGTAGACATACCTGCCAATCATCCCATACTCCCTAACGTACAAAAGATTTATCAAAAAGATATCTGTTCAATATCAGTGCAGGACCCTGCCAAAGTAATGTTGCAAAAAGATGGTATTGCCATTTTTGCGGTAGCTAAACTGGGAAAAGGAACAGTGTTTGTTACGGGTGATCCCTGGTTGTATAATGAATATGTAAGTGGATTGCGACTCTCACCCGATTTCCAAAATTTTCAGGCAGCCAAAGATTTGGTTCAGTGGTTGATTCAACAGATACCTGAAAAGCGGGTTAAATAATAAAGGTATTAGTAAAACACGAGCCATGTTGAATAGCCAGCAAGTATTGCAGATTCATCCTTCCGATAATGTGTTGGTTGCCTTACAAAATATTGCTGCAGGAACCATTGTATTTCATAAGCAACAGGCCTATACACTGATTGAAGAAATCCCTGCTAAACATAAATTTTTTCTGCAGGATATGCAGTCAGGTGAACCAGTAATTATGTATGGGGTTTTAGTTGGCAAAACCCTGCAGCCGGTAAAAGTGGGTAGTCGCATGCGCACTGAAAATACGGGACATGCTGCTGAACCTTATGATTGGAAGCCCTATGATTACCAGTGGACGCCTCCAGATGTTTCGAAATTTGTAGAGCGCAGTTTTTTAGGATATCATCGTTCGGATGGCAGGGTAGGAACAGCCAATTATTGGATTTTTATACCCACCGTTTTTTGCGAAAACAGAAACCTAGATGTGATTCGCGAAGCCCTGCAGGAGCAATTGGGCTATGCAGTTTCGAATAAATACAAACAAACAGCCCGCAAGCTGGTAGATAGTTTTTTACAAACCGGATCCATTGATCAGGTAGATCTTTCACTCGCCGCATCCTCTGCACAACCCCACCAGGTTTTTAAAAATGTGGATGGTATTAAGTTTCTCAATCACCAGGGAGGCTGTGGCGGCACTCGGCAGGATGCAGCCACGCTTAGCTCACTCTTGGCCGCCTATGCCGATCATCCAAATGTGGGGGGAGTTACTATACTGAGTTTGGGATGCCAGCATTTGCAAACACCTCAACTACTCAACGATATAAAAAAAAGAAACCCATCATTTGATAAGCCGATTTTAGTTTTTGAGCAGCAACAAATGCAAAGTGAAGAGCAGCTAATAAACGAAGCTATTCGTTCAACCTTTCAACAATTGATTCAATTGAATCAACTTGAACGTACACCTGCACCGCTCAGTGAATTATGTATTGGTGTTAAATGTGGAGGTAGTGATGGCTTTAGTGGTATTTCCGCAAACCCGGCAGTCGGCTATTGCGCCGATTTACTGGTAGCCTTAGGAGGAAAAGTATTGCTGGCCGAATTTCCCGAACTCTGTGGTGCCGAGCAGCAACTGATTGATAGAACTCCCCAAGAAGCCACTGCACGAAAGTTTATGCGACTGATGCATGAATACAGTGCGGCTGCCGAACGTGTAGGATCAGGATTTGATATGAATCCCTCCCCTGGAAATATTCGGGATGGGTTAATTACAGATGCAATAAAAAGTAATGGCGCAGCCTTAAAAGGTGGCCAGTCACCAGTGGTAGATGTGTTGGATTATACAGAAGCTGCTACTCAACCCGGACTGAGTTTGGTTTGTACTCCCGGCAATGATGTGGAAGCAACCACCGGTAAAGCAGCCAGCGGCGCTACCCTGATTTTGTTTACCACGGGATTAGGAACGCCTACCGGAAATCCGGTATGCCCTACCATAAAAATTGCCACACACACTGCACTCGCCAAACGCATGGCGGATATAATTGATATTGACACAGGAGGAATTATCAGCGGAGAAAAAACTATTGCTGCAATGGGAGAGGAGATACTGGAATATTGTATCCAGGCCGCTAGTGGAACCATTACTCCAAAAGCTGTAGGATTACTGCAAGATGATTTTATCCCTTGGAAAAGAGGGGTAAGTTTATAAACATATCTGTTATTTCTTTTACCCAAATTGGCAATGCTTACTTGCATTAATCGTACCTTTATACTTATCTTTAAAGAATGTAATGACAGTACCAATTTTTCAACTAACCGGTAAAACGGCGCTGGTAACAGGTTGCAACAAAGGCATAGGAAAAGCCATGGCAATAGGCCTTGCGGAAGCAGGAGCGAATATCATTGGTGTATCCGCTTCCCTGGCGGCTAAGGGAAGTGAGGTAGAACTGGCAGTGGTGGCAGCGGGACAACAATTTTTTTCCTATCAGGCTAATTTGAGTAATCGGGAATCGTTGTATGCATTTATCAAACAAGTGCAACAAGACCATCCGGTGATTGATATTTTAGTGAATAATGCGGGAACTATTCTTCGTAAGCCAGCAGCCGAACATCCGGATGAATATTGGGACGATGTGCTGGCACTCAATTTAGATGCCCCTTTTATTTTGTCTCGCGAATTCGGCAAGCAAATGGTGGAACGAGGATCCGGAAAAATAATATTCACCTGCTCCTTATTAAGTTTTCAGGGAGGTATATTAGTGCCTGGATATGCAGCCAGCAAAGGTGCGCTGAGCAGTTTGGTAAAAGCCTTGTCTAATGAATGGGCAGGAAAAGGCGTACAAGTAAATGGTATCGCCCCAGGATACATTGCAACCGATAATACCGAAGCGCTGCGGCAAGATGCGGAAAGAAGCACATCCATCTTATCCCGAATTCCAGCAGGAAGATGGGGACAGCCCGAAGACTTTAAAGGCCCTGTTGTATTTTTGGCCTCCCCTGCTTCGGACTATGTTAGTGGTACTTTGCTAGTGGTGGATGGTGGATGGATGGGAAGATAAAAAATAAAAAATTCGTAAAATGGAAATTAGGTTTCAAAGTAGTCCGCGCGAAGTAAAAGAAATGAACACGCAAGAATTGCGCGATAATTTTTTGGTTCAACACCTGATGCAAGCGAATCAAATACAATTGGTGTACTCTCATTTCGATCGGGTAATTGTTGGGGGAGTAATGCCAGTAAGCAATCCGGTACTTTTGCCCAATGAAGCAGAACTGCGTGCCGACTTTTTTCTAGAACGCCGAGAAATTGGTATTATAAATGTGGGAGGTGCCGGTAAAGTGGAGGCAGATGGTGTTGAATATGATTTACATAAGCTGGATGCCCTCTATCTGGGGAAAGGCACTCGTTCTGTTAGTTTCTCTTCTGCATCAGCCAATCAGCCGGCACAATATTTTTTATTGTCGGCGCCCGCACATCATACCTATCCCAATCGTCTCATGCAAAAAGAAGAAGCGGCACCCGTTCATCTCGGTGAAAAAGCCACTTCCAACGAAAGAACCATCTATAAATATATTCATCAAGAAGGCATTCAAAGTTGCCAGTTGGTGATGGGCCTTACCGTGTTAAAAGAGGGAAGTGTTTGGAATTCTGTTCCTCCACATACCCATACCCGCCGGATGGAAGTATATTTTTATTTCGATTTGCCGGAAGCTCATCGGGTTTTTCATCTGATGGGTGAGCCACAAGAAACCCGCCATATTGTAATGGCGAACCAGGAAGCGGTTATTTCTCCACCTTGGTCGGTACATTGCGGTCCGGGTACCACCAACTACGGATTTATTTGGGCAATGGCAGGCGAAAACTATACGTTTACCGATATGGATCCGGTTCCCATCGCTACCATGCAGTAAGGCGGCTATCAGATTTTTACTTTGATCACGAGTTTCTTAATCATACCCTCTCCAATCATGGGGGCATGCACATCTTCGGGGTAGAAGATTACAAACTGATTTTGCTGTAATCCGAAGTACATATCGGGCGCATCTGCATAAAATAACACATCTTTTTCAGGGTTATATTCACCTTTGGGAGATTCACAGGTAGACCGTGGTTTCCATCCAATTGTTTCAGCACCTCTGATACAAACCTGAATATCTATATGTGCATTATGGCATTCAAATTTTGCAGTGGATTCGACAGCCAGCACGCCGGACTTGTCGGATACAATACCTTTTAGATTTTCTCCATCAATCTCAAATTTGCCTGGCTCCAATGACTCCAAGTTGGTTTGTTGGATAAAATCGAATGCTTTGGCAAACAGTGGATGCAGGTTCGCATATCGATCTAGCTGATTTAGGTGATCTACAATCATAGCAAAATTTTAATAAGAGAATTACTAGGGTTATCGCTGAACTCTTCCACTTCCATCTCCTTTCATCAGTTCTTTTACTTCTGAAAGGGTGGCATGATTGAGGTCTCCTGGAATCGTATGTTTGAGGGCAGAAGCGGCTACGCCAAATTCAGCTGCTTCGGGCATGGGCATTCCGGATACTAAGCCGTAGATAAATCCGCTGGCAAAAGAGTCTCCGCTTCCAACGCGATCAACGATGCGCACTTCGTATTGTTTGGTATGATAAAATTCGGTGCCGTCATATACCAAGGCGCTCCAGCCATTATCGGAGGCACTGTGACTTTCCCGTAAGGTTGACGCGATATACTTAAATCCAAACTTATCCTTCATTTGTTTGAATACACTTTTGTAGCCATCCAAATTTAATTCTCCTTTGGTAACATCGGTTCCTTCGGAGGTAAATCCAAGGGTGGTATCGGCATCTTCTTCATTACCGATACAAACATCTACATGGGCGCAAAGCCTCGTCATTACTTCCCGGGCTTTTTCCTTGGTCCATAATTTTTTGCGGTAATTTAGGTCGATGCTGGTAGTAATCCCTTTTGCCTTGGCTGCTTTTAAAGCAGCTTCGGTTAGCGCAGCTGATTGATCGCTTAGTGCGGGTGTAATACCGGTAGTATGAAACCAACTGGCCCCTTCAAAAATTTTGTCAAAATCAAATTCAGCAACATCTACTTGTGAAATAGAAGCGCCTGCCCGGTCGTAAATCACTTGAGAAGCTCTCATAGAAGCGCCGGTTTCGAGAAAATAGATGCCCAGTCGTTTGCCGCCACGAGCAATAAATTGGGTATCTACCCCATAACGGCGAATATGGTTGATAGCTGCTTGCCCCAGGGCATTGTCGGGAACTTTGGTAACAAAAACACCTTGTAAACCATAATTCGACAAGGCAACGGCAACATTTGCTTCACCACCGCCATAGGTAACATCAAAAGAATCACTTTGCACAAATCTTTCATGGCCGGGCGTAGATAGGCGCATCATGATTTCGCCGAGGGTAACAACTTTTTGCGACATAGCTTTATTATTTATCAATTGAAATAAAATAAGATGGGAAAGGACTATCTTTAAATCAGGCAAATTTGTTCAATATTATGTTCCCTACATCTTTTTTGAGCAATTTTTCCTAATAAATATACGCAATCGTTTGCGTAATATTTTCGTATCAAACCCGCGATTTAGTTAACATTGTTGCCTGATTTTTAGCCATATGAGTAAGAAAAATGAATTGCTGCAACTGATTCCCCAACAAGGGATTTTACCATTGTTTTTTCACAAAGACCCTGAAGTAAGTATACAAGTGCTGAAAGCCTTATATGATGCTGGTATTCGAACAGTGGAATACACCAATCGGGGGGAAGCTGCGCTTGCCAACTTCAAATTGATGAAGCAATTGTGCGAATCAGAAATGAAAGATTTGTACTTGGGTATTGGCACTATCAAAAACGCTGATATGGCGAGAACCTTTATTGATGCGGGTGCCGATTATCTGATTTGTCCGGGTTGGGTTCCCGAAGTTGCCGAAGTGGCCGACCAACATGATATGCTTTGGGTGCCGGGTTGTATGACGCCCTCCGAAATTATTGCGGCAGAAAATAAGGGCGCTCGTATGATTAAGTTATTTCCGGGAAATGTGCTCGGCCCCGGTTTTATGTCGGCCATAAAAGAATTGTTTCCCCAATTACTTTTCATGCCAACTGGCGGAGTAGAACTCGATCGGGATAATATCGCCGGTTGGTTTAAAGCAGGCGTTTGTGCTGTAGGCATGGGAAGTAAGTTAATCACCAAGCCCTTATTGGAGGCTAAACAATACAATCAAATTACGGAAGCCACCCGAGCAGTAATGGCCATCATAAAAACTATTCAAGCATGAGCTCCACCGGAAAAATAGGCAACTATCGCTGGACGATCTGTGCCCTCTTGTTTTTTGCTACTACCGTAAACTACCTCGACCGTCAGGTACTTAGTTTATTAAAGCCCTTGTTGGAAAAAGAATTCAACTGGAGTAATTCAGACTATGCCAATATCACTTCCGTATTTCAGTTTGTTTATGCCATTTCGATGGTGTTTGCAGGAAGAATTGTAGACCGTTTGGGAACGAAATGGGGATATGCCTGGTCGATTATTATCTGGTCGTTGGCTGCCATTGTTCATGCATTTGCCGTTCCATTGGGTACTGCTGTATCTGGTATATTGGGTTTGGTAGGTTTGGCGGCTGTGCCCGTTTCCATTGCCGGATTTATGGTTTCGAGGGCCTTATTGGGTTTTGGGGAAGCCGGCAACTTTCCGGCAGCTATTAAGGCCACTGCCGAGTATTTTCCTAAAAAAGAAAGATCTTTTTCTACGGGTATTTTTAATTCAGGTGCCAATATCGGTGCGGTATTAGCACCCCTTTCTGTGCCGTGGATTGCCCAACACCTGGGCTGGGAAGCGGCTTTTATTATCATTGGCGCAATTGGATTTTTGTGGTTGATTTTTTGGTTTATGTTTTATGAAAAACCAGAGGATCAAAAAAAGATTTCACCCGAAGAACTAGCTTATATCAATAGCGACCGTGAAGAAACGGCTACCCCTGGCACTGGCGAAAAAACACCCTGGATCAAGCTATTAAGTTTCAATCAAACCTGGGCATTTGTTATAGGTAAATTCTTAACGGATGGGGTTTGGTGGTTTTATCTTTTTTGGCTTCCCGGATTTTTAAAAGATCAATACGGAAAAGAAGGTACAGAGGTAATGATTCCTTTGGCTGTTTTATATAGCATGACGATGGTAGGAAGTGTTGGAGGAGGTTGGTTCCCTACTTATTTTATCAATAAAGGCGATAAGCCATACAACGGTAGGATGAAAGCCATGTTGGTAATTGCATTTATTCCGTTGGTGGTGTTATTGTCGCAACCCTTTGGCAGTATAAGTTTTTGGGTTCCGGTTTTATTAATTGGAATAGGAACTTCCGCTCATCAGGCCTGGTCGGCAAATATATTTACTACTGTTTCGGATATGTTTCCGCAAAAAGCCATTGCTTCGGTAGTAGGCTTGGGCGGAATGGCCGGGGGATTTGGGGGCGTTATCATTTCTAAAATAGGCGGCTGGCTTTTTGACGCTCATAAAATTACCGGTATCAAAAATTCTTTTGGAAAAGCAACCGAAGCCGGATTAGGTAATTATATCGCTCAGATAAAAGAATTGAAGTTATTAGATAAGCAGGGTGCCCTGATTGATCTGGCGAAAAAAGAAATATATAGTTTACCGGCAGCTATTCAAACACAGATTCAACAACTCAATCCAGAAGGCTTTACGCAGATAGTAAGTTTGCAAAAACAATGGGTACATGCATCTATGAATACGGCCTACACTATGCTATTTGCTTATTGTGCTATCGCTTATTTGCTGGCTTGGGTAATTATGAAAGCGCTGGTGCCGAAGGAAAAACAGGTTAACTTAAGCGGAACCTAGGGAAATGCTCAGCTGAGTATGTTGAATTTGTTTTGAACAGTGCATAATCGTTCTGCATATGTTACATCATTCGTTTATAAAAAGTATTTGCATATTGGCGCTTTCTTGTTGGGCACATCCTCTACTGAAAGCTCAATCTAAAGAAGTATTTACCGTTAACGACCTTTCAGCAGAAAAGCGCGTGGAAGTGAAAGTAAATAATCGACTCTTTACCCAATTCATTTATTCTGATACCCTTGAAAAGCCTGTATTATATCCCATTCTGGCAGCCGATGGTATTGCCATTACCCGAGGTTTTCCTTGGAAGCCCGAGCCCAACGATCCAACCGACCATCCCCATCACCTGGGCCTTTGGATGAATTATGAAAAAGTAAACGGACTTGATTTTTGGAATAACTCTTTTGCAATTCCCGCAGACAAAAAACAATTGTATGGCTGGATTAGAACCCGAAAAATTTTGCGGGCAGAAGGAGGGGAGCAAGGTATTATTGAGTACCAGGCAGACTGGACCAATCAAAGTGGGCAAGTAATTTTACAAGAGAAAACCAAATGGGTTTTTCATCAAGAAAAACAAATTCAATGGATCGACCGCTTTACTGAGTTAACTGCTGCTACCAATGTAACTATGCCAGATGCTAAAGACGGACTCCTTGGTTTGCGGGTAGCACATGAATTAGAATTACCCATTACCGAATCGAAAGACTATACCGACGCACAGGGCAATATAACCCATATTGCTTCGGTAAAAGATCCCTCCGTAACCGGTCAGTATCTTACATCAGCCGGCAAAGAGGGCGACGAAGCCTGGGGCACTCGCGGAAACTGGTGTATGTTGTATGGCAGAAGAGCCGGTAATCCGATTAGCATTACTATTATAGATCATCCTTCCAATCCGGGATATCCAACCTATTGGCATGCCAGGAATTATGGATTGTTTGCGGCTAATCCGTTAGGACAAAAAATATTTTCAAAAGGGAATGAAAATCTGAACTTCCGTTTATTAAAGGGTCAATCAGTTCGCTTTCAATATCGTATTGTAATTACTGCCGGTTTGCCGGTGCCGGTTACAAATAAGGTAGATGCCTGGGTTAAGCAGTTTGAAAAAACAGGAAAGGAATAACCCTACAATACCAACGCGAAGATTTGTAATTTTGCTGCTTATATTAGCTCCATGCACATCCATGTTAATTATCAAAAAAAGAAAGTAATACAAGCACTCCGCTATCATTTTATTCAGCGAATGGAAATAAGGATTTTAATGATATTGGTGAATGTATTTGCCATACTGTCTGCGGGATTGCTTTATTTCAAAATCATCCGCCCCGAGCCTTTCTTGCTCGGTTCATTAATCTGGTTGGGACTGATGGCTGCTTTTTGGTATATCATGCCTCATAGTATTTATGCCAAGTCTCCTACTTTTCAAGATCAGTTTACCATCCATACTACCAACGAAGAACTCGTTTTAGAAAACAGTCGGGGAACTGCGCATTGGGAATGGAAAAGGTTTAGTAGATTTTTTGAAAGTCCACATTTCTTTCACCTTTATTTTAATCCCCGCTCTTTTTTTCTTATACCCAAAGAAACCATTAGCCAGGATGATTTGCACATCCTGCGGGGACTATTTAACAATAAAATTGGGGACTAGGCTTACAAGTTTTTTTCCATCACATAATGTGGGATAGTTACTTCTGTAAATTCATCACTACAAATACGATATCCACTTTTTTCGTAAAACCCTACTGCCGATTTACGGGCGTGCATGGTTAACCGTTGATATTTTCTATCTCTAGCGATGTTTTCGGCAAAACTCATTAAAACCCTACCAATTCCTTTTCCTTGCAAGGGGGCACCTACCGCCATTTGGCGCAAGCGAACGGTACTGGGGTCGGTTTCCGTTAAAATACAGCAGGCTTCTAGTTGGTCATCTTCAAAACAGCCGAGAAGAATATCCGCTTTTTCTTTTTCCAATTCTTCGGTAGTAAAGCCTAATCCCAGCGGTTTTCTGAGTAATTGCAGCCTCAATTCAACCATTTTTTGGTAATCGGAGGAGCCGTGATCGATGATTTTTAAGGCCATTTTGGGTATTGATTACTACAATTTACGTAGGTTTTGGCAAAAAAAACGCCCAAAACGATAAAAATAGACACCGTTCTTTAAAGTAAACTCAAACAAATATCTTCATAAAACATTGGTTATTTAACAAAAAGTATATTTTTGCGGCTGTAACAAAACATTTTACAATGTCTGACATCGCTACAAGAGTTAAGAAAATCATTGTTGACAAATTAGGAGTTGACGAAGCTGAAGTTACAAATGAGGCTTCTTTCACGAATGATTTGGGTGCCGATTCGCTCGATACAGTTGAGCTGATTATGGAGTTTGAAAAAGAATTCAATATCTCCATTCCGGATGAGCAGGCTGAAACCATCACTACTGTTGGTCAGGCTGTTGCATACCTGGAAGAGCACGCAAAATAATTGTTCTCCTTTCAGGAATAATTTACAATCCGTCATTATGTAACTTTCAATCAGTTGCATAATGGCGGATTATCAGTTAATCAGGCTAACCATGCAATTGAAAAGAGTTGTTGTTACCGGTATAGGAGCCATTACCCCCATCGGAAATACCCTAGAAGAGTTTTGGCAAGGAATGCTAAATGGTGTATCCGGATGTGGTCCTATTACCCAATTTGATCCTGCCAAATTCAAAACCCGCATTGCATGTGAGATTAAGGGATTCGACCCTCTTAATCATATGGAGAAAAAAGAGGCGCGGAAACTAGATCGATTTACCCAAATTGCCTTGGCTGCCAGTGATATGGCCGTTGCAGATGCCGGCATATCCCGCGAAAATGTGAATATCGACCGCGTTGGCGTAATATTTGCCAGTGGTATTGGCGGACTAGTAACTTTTCAGGACGAAGTGATGGAATTTGCCAAAGGCGACGGTGTTCCCCGTTTCAATCCATTTTTCATTCCTAAAATGATATTGGATATAGCTGCCGGACAGATATCCATGCGCCATGGTTTTCGGGGACCGAATTTTGCTGTCGTGAGTGCATGTGCATCCAGCACCAATGCCATTATTGTTGCCACAGATAATATCCGTATGGGTAAGTCTGACATTATTTTAACGGGCGGAACTGAATCGGTAATTGGCGAATCGGGTGTAGGTGGATTTAATGCTATGAAAGCCCTAAGTGAGCGAAATGATGATCCGCTAACTGCCAGTCGACCTTACGATAAAGATCGCGACGGATTTGTGATGGGTGAGGCCTCCGGAGTACTGGTGCTGGAAGAATATGAGCACGCAGTTAAACGCGGCGCCAAAATTTATTGCGAAATTGCCGGTGGTGGCGCTACCGCGGATGCTTATCACCTAACTGCTCCCCATCCCGAAGGATTGGGTGCTAAAAATGTTATGCAGGCCGCTTTGCAGGATGCCGGAATGAAACCCGAAGACATCGACTATATTAATACGCACGGTACTTCTACCCCCTTGGGCGATGGAGCCGAACTGAATGCCATCTTAGATGTGTTTGGAGAACACTCGTATCAGTTGAATATATCCTCTACCAAATCTATGACGGGCCACTGTTTGGGCGCCGCAGGAGTAATCGAGGCAATCGCAGCTATTCAAAGTGTTATACATGATATAGTACCTCCAACCATCAATCACTTTACCGATGACCCTGAGTTAGATCAACGGCTGAATTATACTTTCCATAAACCCCAACAAAGACTGGTTCGTGCAGCTCTTAGCAATACATTTGGGTTTGGCGGACACAATGCTTGTATCATTGTGAAAAAATTCATAGCTTGAGTGCGTGATACAGCTGCTCACCTTTTTTACCAGAAAGCCTGGATACGAAACTAAATTCGCCCTTCAATTAAAAGAGGTGTTGGCAATTGAAACTTCCAATACCCAACTGTATCGAACTGCCCTAAGCCACCGTTCGGTAAAAGAAACGGCCGACGAAAATAATGAGCGCCTCGAATACCTAGGAGATGCTATTCTCAGTGCTATTGTTGCCGACTACCTTTTTAAAAGATATCCCTATAAAGGAGAAGGCTACCTAACAGAAATGCGCAGCAAAATGGTTAACCGCCAGCAGCTGAATGATATCGCCCTTCGCATGGGCTTGCGAAAACTAACCTTCTATAATAAATTCGATAACGCCCTTAAGGGAAGTCATATTTTCGGAAATACCCTCGAAGCCTTGGTTGGCGCGGTTTATCTAGATAAGGGCTACCGAAAAACCCAGCAGTGGGTGCTCAATCAGGTGGTGATCCCCCACATGTTTGTAGATGATTTGGAATCAGTGGATATCAACCTGAAAAATAAACTCATCGGTTGGGCTAGCAAGAATGGCAAAACACTCAGTTTCGAACTGGTGGATGAAAAAAGGGAAGGTAACCGGCGCTTGTTTCAAATGGATGTGCTGATTGACGGTGAAACAATCGCCTCCGGAAAGGGGTACAATAAAAAAGACGCTAGTCAGCAAGCAGCTCAAACCGCTTTGCTAAAACTGGGCATTTAATTACTGCCATATTTTTCGATTACTCTTTTATTTCCTCGCACAACTCAACCAATACTCCTCCCGCCGATTTGGGGTGCACAAAACATACCCATTTATTGTCGGCACCCCTTTTGGGCTCATCATTTAATAAACGAAATCCAGCACCCTTCAATCGGCTCATTTCAGCTCGGATATCCGGAACTTCAAATGCAATATGATGCAAGCCCTCCCCCTTTTGGTCTATAAAACGGGCAATTAACCCATCGGGCTGCATGCTTTCTAGCAGCTCAATTTTAGAGGCGCCTGTTAAATAAAATGCCGTTTGCACCCCCTCAGTTTCCACTGCTTCTTTTTTGTAACAGTCCGTATTTAGCAGTTGCTCATATAAGGGTACCGAAACTGACAAATCCTTAACTGCAATTCCAACATGCTCAATCTTATACATAATTAAATAATTTAATATAAAATAAATAATCGTAATATGAATACCTAATGATAGACTTAGCTGCGCAACAAAATTGTTAAAAAAAATAAATAGGTGGCGCTTTCCTTTACGAAATATGGAAAATAAAGGGTTCGCTGCCGATTCGAATTTCTTTTGACAACCTATTGCAGTACTTTTGTGTTATAGTATTAAATTAATCGTTTTTTCATGTTGAAGTTACCTGTTTATCTAGATAATAACGCTACCACACCGATGGATCCGCGTGTGTTAGAAACAATGATTCCGTATTTTACGGAACATTTTGGCAATGCGGCCAGCCGTAACCATCCTTTTGGCTGGCAGGCAGAGGAAGCTGTAGATTATGCCCGTGAGCAGGTTGCTAAGTTGATAGGTGCCGATCCCAAAGAAATTATTTTCACTTCCGGAGCTACCGAAGGAGATAATTTGGGTATCAAAGGGGTGTTTGAAATGTATGCTTCTAAGGGAAATCACATCATCACCTGCACCACCGAACACAAAGCTGTATTAGACACTTGCAAACATATTGAAAAGCTGGGGGGTGAAGTTACCTACCTTGAAGTAAATAACGAAGGTTTGGTTAACCTGGCAGAGCTGGAAGCGGCTATTAAGCCAACCACCATTTTGATTGCCATCATGTATGCCAACAACGAAATTGGAGTAATACAGCCGGTGCGCGAAATCAGTGCCCTTGCAAGGAAGCATGGGGTATTGTTCTTCACAGATGGCGTTCAGGCCGTAGGTAAAATTCCGGTAAATGTATTGGAAGATGGAATAGATATTATGGCATTTACTGCCCACAAAATGTATGGTCCCAAAGGAATTGGAGCCCTCTATGTTCGCAGAAAAAATCCCCGTGTTAAAGTAACTGCCCAGATGGATGGTGGTGGCCACGAACGCGGTATGCGCAGCGGTACCCTGAATGTTCCGGGAATTGTTGGTTTTGGAAAAGCCTGCGAACTGGCCCGTGAAGAAATGCAACAAGATGCCGAAAGACTCAGCAAACTCCGCGATAAACTGGAAACTGAATTACTACAAATTGAAGAAACCTATGTGAACGGAAGCCGTCAGCATCGCCTACCGCACGTGAGTAACGTTTCTTTTAAATATGTAGAAGGGGAAGGACTAATGATGGGATTCAATAAAAATATTGCCCTCTCATCTGGATCTGCCTGTACCTCTGCCTCCCTCGAGCCCAGCTATGTGTTAAAAGCACTTGGTTTGGGAGACGATCTAGCACACAGCTCTCTTCGTTTTGGCCTGGGTCGTTTTACCACCGAAGAGCAAATAGATTATACCATCAAAGCCGTAACCGATACCGTTTTAAAATTGCGCGAAATGAGTCCCCTTTGGGAAATGTTTAAAGAAGGTATCGATCTCGATAAAATTGAATGGGCTCATCATTAATCAGTAAATAACCTAACAGAAAAAAATACTCCTATGGCATACTCAGAAAAAGTAATCGACCACTACAGTAACCCGAAAAATGTAGGCACCCTAGATAAGTCTAAGAAAAATGTAGGTACCGGACTCGTTGGTGCACCCGAATGTGGTGATGTGATGCGTTTGCAAATTGAAGTGGATGATGCTACCGGTTTAATTACCGATGCCAAATTCAAAACCTTTGGTTGCGGTTCAGCGATTGCATCTTCTTCCCTGGCTACCGAATGGCTGAAGGGGAAAACCGTAGATCAGGCCGTACAGATAGACAATATGGATTTGGTAGAAGAATTAAATCTACCACCCGTAAAAATTCACTGCTCAGTGTTGGCGGAAGATGCCATCAAATCGGCTATCAACGATTACCGCAAGAAAAACGGTTTGGAAGAGTTGGTTTTTGAAGAAAAAATACATTAATCATTGGCAGGAGCCCATTAACAGTTCAATGGTAGATACCGAAAACAGCATTTATATTAGCGATAAAGCCCGCACCAAAGTTGATCAGTTGATGCAGGATGCCGAGCTATCCGCCTCCGATGGTTATTTCCTTCGAGTAGGCGTAGTGGGTGGAGGTTGTTCTGGTTTGAGTTATCAAATGGATTTTGATAATGAAGTAAAACCAATGGATCAGGTATTTGAACACAACGGAATTAAAATAGTTACCGACCTGAAAAGCTTTTTATACCTAGTAAATACCGAACTAGATTTTTCGGATGGACTGAATGGAAAAGGATTCTATTTTAATAATCCCAATGCAAGTAGAAGTTGCGGATGTGGAGAGAGTTTTGCCGTATAAATGCCTTTAACTGGATTAATAAGTTTCCAACAGCCTGCGGGCTGTTTTTTTATGCACCTTCCCGAATTTATACAGAAAGTTAAATGTGAGAAAATACCTAAACTATCCGCTTCCATAGGGCGGATTGATCAATAACTAGTAGTTTTGAGCTATGTGGATGATTTGCAAAAAAGAGTGGGCGCAATTTTTTAGCAGCTTAACAGGCTACCTGGCATTGGCTGCCTTTTTTGTGCTCAACGGCTTATTGTTTTTTGTTTTTCCCGATACCAGTTTATTGCAAGATGGATATGCCAGTTTAACCCCCTTTTTTCGCTGGGTTCCCTGGGTATTGTTGATATTTATTCCCATCATCACCATGCGCAGCTTTTCGGACGAATATCGATCGGGTTTTTTCGAATTGCTAAGAACCCTGCCCATTACTGCCTGGGAACTGGTGTTGGGTAAATTTTTAGGCGCCTTATTAATAGTTTGGGCTGCTCTGCTGCCCACCTTGTTATATGCATTCACGCTACAACAACTGAGTGTTAGCGGTGGGATAGACTTGGGAGGTGTTGCCGGAAGTTATTTGGGATTACTATTATTGGGGGCTGCCGCTACAGCAATAGGCATCGCTGCCAGTTGTTTAACTGCCAATACAGTTGTGGCTTTCATCATCGGATTACTATTGGGGTTATTACTTTATAGTGGATTTGATTCTATCAGTCAACTCGCAAGCTTACCAGTTGAGAGCGAATATTATATTCAAATGTTGGGGATGAAATTTCATTATAGTAGTATTAGTAGGGGAATACTTGATTCGCGAGACCTTTTTTATTTTATAGGAATAACGGCCCTATTTCTTTATTTCACGCAACAACGGATTCAACAATCATAATATGCTGCAACTTGGGTAAACTCATACAACCATATCGTATCTGGATAGCAGGCATGTTCTTCGTAGCCGTATTGTTTTTAACTGCAGGGTGGTATGCCCGTATTGACCTCACAGCTGAAAAGCGCTATACCCTTTCGCCCTCTACCCAACAATTGTTGAATGATGTAGATAGCACAATTGATGTGCAGGTTTTTCTTACAGGAGAACTACCGGCCAATTATAAAAAATTGTCTGTTGCAACTGCTGAGTTACTAGATGAATTTAAAACTCGGTCGCACAATCACCTTCGAGTAAAATTCGCCCTACCCGATGAAAATATTTCGAACGATACCCTGCGAATGCAGTTATACGACAGTTTAGCTCGCCTGGGGGTTGTTTTTGAAACCTCCGAAGAAATAGGCAGTAAGCGCGAGAAAAAAGTTAGTCAGCGCATCATTCCTTCTGCATTGGTAAGTTATCGTGATGGTCAAAAACCTATCGCTATCGACCTGCGGAGCAGTCGTAAAATATTTAGACCATTCGACGTAATCAATCAAAGTCCGGAAGAAGATGTAGAAGCTACCCGCAACGCGGCAGAAGCTTTATTGGAATATAAGTTTGCAGATGCAATTGACAAATTAACTCGAAAAAACATTCCAGTTGTAGCGTATGTTACTGGAAATGGTGAGCCCGTAGATTACACGGTAAGTGACTTGTATGAAACCTTATACAGTCGCTATCAATTGGGCCGATTTGATTTGAAAAAGGGATTTCCCAATGCCTCGCTTATTCAGGCATTGATTGTAGTGAAGCCTACGCTTCCATTTACAGAAGAGGATAAGCTCAAACTCGATCAGTATGTGATGAACGGAGGTAAAATCATTTGGTTTATAGATAGGCTGCATGCAGAGTTAGATAGCCTGATGCGCAATAAAGGGGGCTACACGGCTTTCGATAGAGGCTTGGAGTTAGATGATTTACTTTTTAAATATGGGGTTCGCATTCAGTCCGATTTATTGCAAGATTTGAACTGTGCCAAATTGCCCATCGTTGTTGGAAAAAATCCCGATGGTAGTCCTGTAATGCAGCGAATACCCTGGCCCTACTATCCCTTTCTCAGTGCCCGCAATTTTCATCCGATTTCGGCTAACCTCGATCGGGTGTTACCAATTTTTCCTTCGGGTATTGATACAGTGAAATCTCCCGGCATACAAAAAACCATTTTATTGGCAACCGATTCAAATAGCCGCAGCATCAGTTCACCTGCTCAGGTTACTTTAAATAGTGTTCGCTCGGCCGAAGACTTTAGCTCATTTAATAAAAGCTATTTGCCCGTAGCAGTTTTGTTAGAAGGTACTTTTCATTCTTTATTTGCCGGAAGGGCTACTGCAGCTTTGCAAGATTCTGTACTTAAATCCAGTGGAGTACCTTTTGCATCCCAAAATAAACAGCCAACCCAACAAATTGTAGTGTCGGATGCAGATATCGTAACTAATCCCGTTTCAGCTGGTATGGGTCCCCAGTCAATGGGCGAACTACCTTTTGAAAATTATCGATTCGCCAACCGCGATTTTTTTCTGAATGCGCTCGACTATTTGGTAAGTGAGCGAAAATTATACGAAAGCAGGAACAAAGATTTTGTGCTGCGATTGCTAGATAAAAACAGGGTAGCCGAAGAAAAATTGAAATGGCAGTTATTGAATATGCTGATACCTTTGTTGATATTGGCCTTGGGAGCATGGGTAGTGCTATCTATCCGCCGAAAAAAATATCAAAAACCTTCCACAATTACTCAATAAAAAAGAATGACAGACCATCAAATTGTTTATTTGGTTTTTGGTGTTGTATTGCTGGTGGCATTGGTGGTTGACCTAGGATTGCTGAGCAAAAAAAACACTACTATCACGCTTCAAAAAGCTTTGTATCAAACCTTTTTCTGGGTATCGCTGGCTTTACTGTTTTTTGTCTTTCTCTTATTTGAAGGGCATGCGCTCTCCGTAGAAAATACCCTCTCCAATATGAGTGAGCAAGTTGCCTCTTCTCAGTTGGCACTAGAATTTATCAGTGCTTATTTGATGGAATGGAGTTTGAGTATCGATAACATTTTTGTGTTTATCATCATATTTAATGCCTTTCGGGTTAAGCCTGTTCATTATTCCAGGGTGTTATTAGTAGGTATATTGATGGCTATTTTTTTTCGTATACTGTTTATCACTGTGGGTGTGGCACTGGTGCAGCAATTCACATGGGTATTGTACATTTTTGGCGCATTTCTGTTGTTTACTGGCTATAAAATGTTTACTGCCGGAGAAGAGGATGAATTCGACCCGCACAAAAGTTGGGTGTATCTGCAGATTAAAAGAATATTCCCGCTTACAGAAGAAGATGGTGATGGAAAGTTTTATATCAGGCAAAATGGTAAGGGATTATATACAAGTCTTTTTGTAGTGATTATATTATTGGCAGCTATTGACTTGGTTTTTGCGCTCGATTCCATTCCTGCTGTAATGGGTATTTCCAAAGATCCGCTGATTATTTATACTTCTAATATTTTTGCTGTTTTGGGTTTGCGGAGTTTATTTTTCTTATTGCGTACTGCCGTATCTAAGTTCGATTATTTGCAACAGGGTATTGCCATTGTGTTGATTTTTATTGGAGCCAAAATGCTGGGCGAACATTTTATCAGTCAGTGGATAAGCAAAAATGTGCAGGTGGTTATCTCATTGCTGGTTATAGTAGTTTGTATTGCAGGATCTATCTTTTATTCTATTTTCATTAATAAGAAAGGCTTGCCTGCCGATGTAAAAGCAGATGAATAATAGGGAACCTTATTCCATTCAGTCAATTGCAGCCAATATGCAGGCTGCTTGTTCTTCTAACAAGGATTTCCCCATACATTTTTTACAAACGGATAGTCGCCGTATTGTTTCTCCTGCCGAAACCTTATTTTTTGCATTGCCCGGTAATCGCCGAAGTGGCGAAGATTATATTCCCGAACTGATTCAACGAGGTGTGATGGCTTTTGTGGTAGCGGCCCATTTTACGGAACCAATAGATTCTCCGGCTGTTTTTGTAAAAGTACCCGATGTGTTAAATGCACTTCAGCAATTGGCTGCTTATCATCGCAGTTTGTTTTCGTTACCGGTAATTGGAATAACTGGTAGTAATGGAAAAACCATTGTAAAGGAATGGCTCTATCAATTGTTGCAGGATAACGAGGTAATTGTTCGGAGCCCACGTAGTTATAATTCGCAAATCGGAGTGCCCCTAAGTATTTGGCAAATCCAGCCGCACCATACATTGGGTATTTTTGAAGCAGGGATTTCTACAGTAAATGAAATGCAGCAGCTGCAACAAATCATCCAACCTACGATAGGGGTATGTACAAATTTGTCGGATGCACACAGTGAGGGGTTTGCCGATCGACATCAGAAGCTGTTCGAAAAATTGAAATTGTTTTCCGGGGTACAATTATTGGTGTATGCGTTGGATGAAGTAGGTATACCGTTGCTATCTGAAAATGGATTGGTAACAAAGGGATTATCTGCTAACGCTGTATTTTGCTGGAGCCGATATCAGCCGGCCACGCTTCAGATTACGGGTGAAAAAATTTTAGCTCACCATACCCAAATCACCGCTATATATCAATCCCAACCCCTTGATATATGTATCCCCTTTACCGACCGGATTTCTGTAAACAATGCTCTTACCTGTTGGCTCACGCTCGTTGCCATGGGATATAATAAGGCTGAGGCATCCGAACGGCTTAGTCGCCTGGAACCTATTGATATGCGGATGCAATTGATAAAGGGTATCAACCAGTGCACCCTAATAAATGATAGTTATAGTAACGACCTAACATCCTTATCACTTGCCATCGATTATCAAGTGCAGCAGGCAGGTGATTTAATGCCATTGTTAATTGTGAGTGATTTGCCTGCGCCCGAAGCATCCGATGAAATTATATATCCTCGTTTGGCGCAGCTATTGCAGGCAAAAGGAATTAAGCAGGTAATTGGGATAGGGCCACGAATTTCACACTATGCCAATGCTTTTCATACAGTAGAGATACCGGCTTCGTTTTTTATTGATACCGAATCATTTCTTCGTGCTTTTAGGGAGCGTGATTTTCAATCCTGCATCATATTATTGAAAGGTGCCCGGGTGTTTCAGTTTGAGCGAATTGTGAGGCGGCTCGAATTAAAAACACATCAAACGCAGTTAACTATCAACCTAACTACCTTATCGCGTAATGTAAAGAAGCATCAATCGATTTTATTGCCCAACACAAAAATGATGGTGGTATTGAAGGCTTTTGGCTACGGAACCGGAAGTGCTGAAATTGCAAAATTGCTTCAATACCAACAGGTACAATATCTCGCAGTTGCCTATATTGATGAGGGTATTGAATTAAGAAAGGCAGGTATTCGTTTGCCCATTATGGTAATGAATGCCGAGGAAAGTGGATTTGAGGCACTGTTGCATTATCAGTTAGAACCTGAACTCTATTCATTTGCCATCACCCGCCATTTTTTGCAATTTCTGGCTAAAGAGGGGATTACGCATTTTCCTGTGCACCTGAAAATTAATACCGGTATGAATCGGCTGGGATTTAATCCGGATGAAATTCCAGCTCTTGTAGCACTGCTTCAGCAGAATCCGCTGCTTAGGGTTCAAACCGTGTTCAGTCATTTTGTTGCCAGTGAAAACCCCACAGCCGATGCGTTTACCCGGAATCAGTTAGCTGTGTTTACAGCAGCTTGTGCAACCTTGGCAGCCTCTTTACCTTATTCTTTTTTGCGACATATTGCCAATTCTGCAGCTATTCAGCGGCATCCCCAGGCTCAGTTAGATATGGTACGATTGGGTATGGGGATGTATGGGGGAGATCGATCGGGTGACTCATTAGCATTAGAACCCGTTGCCACACTAACCACCACGATTGCTCAAGTGCGGAAAGTTGCCAAGGGGCAAACCGTTGGGTATGGACTAGCAGCAGTGATGGAGCAGGATACTATCATTGCCGTTGTGAATATCGGTTATGCCGATGGGTATCCGCGGGCTTTAGGGCATGGAATAGGAGAAATGTGGTTGGCAGGAAATCGGGTGCCAGTAGTGGGGCATATATGTATGGATATGACGATGTTGGATGTTACCAATATTCCCGAAGTAGCTGCTGGTAATGAAGTTGAAGTAATGGGAATACATGTGCCGGTGGGCGAATTGGCTGCCAAAGCGGGAACCATACCCTATGAGATAATGACTGGGATTAGTGCTCGGGTAAAAAGAGTTTACCTAGAAGAGTAATCCAGTTATATACAAATTGATAAATTTTACCAGGAAAACAAAGCCTTTTCAGGCAATTGCTATATTTGCAGCTATATAAACGAATTATTTGTGAAAGGAAAACATCTCGTATACCTAATTCTCTTGATATTGGCAGCCGATCAGGCATTGAAATTTTATATCAAACTCAATTATTATGCAGGCGAAGAGCATGTAATTATTGCCGATTGGTTTCGCTTACATTTTGTAGAGAATGAAGGGATGGCCTGGGGATGGAAATTCGGGGGCGATACGGGTAAAATCATCCTTACGCTTTTCCGCTTGGTAGCAGTTATCTGGGGAAGTTTTTTATTGCGCGATTTTGTACAAAAAAAATACCACAAAGGTTTTTTAATCTGTGCAGCTTTAATTTATGCCGGTGCCTTAGGAAATCTAATAGATAGTTTGTTTTATGGAATTATTTTTGAGCAGAGTAACCCCCTTAGCCAAAACATAGCCCGCTTTTTTCCTCCGGGCGGGGGATATGCTTCTTTACTGCATGGTAAAGTAGTAGACATGCTCTATTTTCCAATAATTACCCATGCGCATTTTCCTTCTTGGGTTCCTTTTTGGGGTGGGGATGAATTTGAATTCTTTCGCCCTGTTTTTAATTTAGCAGATGCTTCCATTTCAACAGGCGTAATTGTTCTCTTACTTTTTCAAAATAAATTAATGGCCCGTCCCGAAGAAAAAAGGGTGCATACGATTGAAACCAAAACGGAAGTAAACGACCAGAATCAGATTTCGTAATAGTATATTTCTAATAAATCTTGGGCTGTCGGGTAATGGGAATGGATAAACTATTGGGTACTACCCCAATTACCTGGTCAATTAAGCCATATCCTTTCGCATAATAAGATATGCCTGAAGTTACAGTTCTAAAAGTTCCTCCGGTAGGCTTGAATTGGATTTCTCTTTTTACGGCTATCACATTTTGATAAGTGTTACCCCCAATTGTATAGGGTACCGTGTTTTTAGACAAAATGGTAAAAATCGCTTTAGATACCCCTAATTCTGCAACTCCCCCGGTTACTAGTTTTACTATCCCGTATTCTTGGGTTTCCCAACTTTCATTAACCGCAGCTCTTTCCTTTAAAAAGGGATAAGTAATGAAATAAGAAGGAACAGAATCAAAAATAAATGCATAGTCAAAATCAATTGTACTTAAAGCATAATAATTGCCGATAGAAGAATTTTTCGCAAAATAAAAGGTATCTTCTGTTGAGCGCGCAAACTGGAAATACTCTAAGCTATCTATTGTAAAGGTTTCTTCAGCTACCGTAACACGAAATGTATCCAGTGATCCAATTTTTGGTTCGTATTTATACGTCCAGTTAGAAGCAGTAGTTGTTGGAAAATAATCATCCCCACCACCACCGCCACCACCGCCAGTGCCGCCGGAACCAGTTGTTGTAACGGTAAAGCTGCAGGAGGTACCATTAAAGCGCAGGGTAAAAACAGAAGTTTTAGGTAATAAAGGTTTTCCATATCCTTTTACAGAAACTTTTACTGCACCGGTATTTAAAACAAAACCAGAATCTTGAAACCACATCCCATTTACCGTGTCGGAATTGATTTTGTATTTACCAGTTCTTATGAAGTTTACGTTCGCCTGTAGGTAGTTAGAAGTGGTAAGTGGCACATCTACTTTGTATGCACCATTCACGTTAATTTGTTTGCAATTGCCCAATGAATCTAGCAACGTACCTAGGGCCGTCATCGAAAATCCTCCATTTTCTAAACTATACTCTTTTTCACAGGATACCAACAAGAATCCAGCAAAAAGAAAACTGAAAAGGCGGAGGGTGATTGACTTCATAATTTTTCCCTTAAAATGGGGGTGAAATAGAGATACAAATTAAACTAAAATTGCTGCCTGTAGAGGCAGATTATGATCATTCTTCAGGGAAATAATATTTTTTAACGTTGTTGTAGCAATCTCATGCAGGGCTTCCTGGGTAAAAAAGGCCTGATGAGCAGTTATTAATACATTATGAAAACTTGATAATCGTTGTAGGGTTTCGTCTTCTAGCAACCGGTTAGATAGGTCTTTGAAAAATAAATTTTCTTCCTGTTCATATACATCCATCCCCAAATAACCAATTACCCCCTTTTTCAGGGCCTGTATAACTGCTTTGGTATCAATTAAACCGCCCCGGCTGGTATTTATCAGCATTACACCCGGCTGCATTTGGGCCAATGTTAGTTCATTAATTAGGTGATGGGTTTGTGGAGTAAGTGGACAATGCAACGAAACGATTGTTGCTTTCAGTACTTCTTCCAGCGGCACATATTCGACCCCCATTTTTTCGATAGCCGGATTTTTAGCAATATCGTAGGCGATTACTTTACATCCGAAGCCCAGCATGATTTTGCAAAAACAGGCGCCAATATTTCCGGTGCCAACTACCCCAACTGTTTTGCCAAATAAGTTAAAACCGAGTAATCCATTTAGTGAGTAATTCTGTTCACGCACCCGGTTATAGGCTTTATGGGTTTTTCGATTAAGGGTAAGAATCATGGCTACAGCATGTTCGGCTACCGATTCGGGCGAATAGGCAGGTACACGACAAACTCTTAGTTGATATTTTTTAGCTGCCTCTAGGTTTACATTGTTAAAACCGGCACAGCGTAAGGCAATGATTCGAACTCCCGCTACTGCCAATTGCGCACAAACTTTTTCGTTTACCTGGTCATTTACAAACACACAAACTGCCTCTGTTTCCGTAACCAATGCGGCAGTGGTTTCATTGAGGGGCATTTCTTGGTACTGAATAGTTATGCCAGCTTTTTCAGCCGCCGGGGTAAAGTAAATGTGATCGTAAGGTTGTGCCGAAAATAGAGTCAAATTCATCTACTAAAGGTAAGCACTCATCGGGGTATTTTCATCAGGCTGGTAATTGTCACAAAAGCGTCATTTTTATTTGGCAACTACAATTTTTACAATTGTGTGGCAAATAACAGCAAGGTTTAGCGAAAACTTTGCATCACTTAAATTTTATGCTAAGAGGGCCTCTAGTTATCATATTTTTCTTCGCATTCAGTAGTCTACGTGGGCAATCACTTCAGGTTCGGGATACCCTTTTTGGTAGCAGTGATCCCCTAATAGTAACTGCCACCCGCATTGCCGGAAAATTGAGTAATGTGGCAGTACCGGTAACTTTTGTTTCTGCCAAGCAAATCACGCAATCCGGATTACTTCGGTTGCAGGATGTGTTGCAGGAGCAAACCGGATTGGTAGTGGTGAATTCCCAGTTGGGGAGTTCGTTAAATGGTTATCCCAATCCGTTTGGGCAAGGGATACAGATGATGGGGTTAGATCCGGCCTACACCCTGATTATGTTGGATGGTGAGCCCCTGATTGGTCGCAATGCCGGTATCCTGAATTTAGGGCGCATCACAACCGGAAACATTCAGCAGGTTGAAATAGTAAAGGGGCCATCCTCCAGTTTATATGGGAGTGAAGCCATGGCTGGCGTGGTGAATATCATCACCCAAAAATCGCCTCAACCTTCGCTCGATATTCAGGCCTACCATGCATCGCGCCAAACCAGCAGCGCATCAGTATCTTATAGTAACCATTGGAAACAAACGGGAATCCGGGGCTTTTTACATCAGTATTCCACTGGCGGATACGATCTGGATCCCAATATCTATGGCAATACGCAAGACCCTTATCGAATTCAAAGTGGAAACTTACGGATAGTGCAAGATTTTTCTTCCCGCAGTCAACTGCAGGTATCATATAGGTTCAATCAACAGATTCAGAAAAATCGGTATCAAATACAATCGCAGGGGTTCCCGGAAATTGTATCGGGCAATACTACCGAAAAAGATGCATCGGCATTTCTGCAATGGCGGTATCAATTTGCCGGAGGTGCTCATTTGTACTTCCGTTCTTTTTTTAATGAATATCAAAATAATGCCTTTGTTGATGTAGAAAAAACCGGAGCCCGTTTTGATGAAAATAATTTTAGTCAACGCCTGTTAAAGCAAGAGCTGCAGTTTCAGGTGCCCCATTTTTTACATGGCCAATTGGTATCTGGCGCCGGCTATATGGCAGATCAGGTAATTGCCACCCGATATGCAGGCAACCAGTCGCTGCAAACCTGGTATTCTTTTTTGCAAGAAGAATGGAAATTGCCAGCGCAGCACCTTACCCTAATTGCTGGTGCCAGAATAGATAAGCGTGAAGATTTTGCTGCCCGGGTTAGTCCCCGCATTTCCATTGCCTGGCAGCCTACCGAACATTGGAAAATTACGGCCAATGCCGGGGGCGGATTTAAAGCACCCGATTTTCGTCATCTCTATTTGAATTTCAGCAATCCTCAAATTGGTTATTCTCTGATTGGCGCTCAATCGCTGGCACCAGAATTAATTCGATTGCAACAACAGGGTTTATTGCAAAGTGGCGCCGATATTACTCCTTTTCTTACTCCCCGCAATTTGTTGCCAGAGTATGGCAATGGCTTACACCTCGGAGCAGTGTATAAAGCACAACAATGGAATATATCTGTTGGGTTATTTCATAACGAAGTGAACAACCTAATAGATGTTTTTTCGCTGCCTTTTGCCCGCAGCAATGGCTTGCCTGTTTATAGCTATCGGAATGCTGGAAGAATTTATACGCAGGGTGCTGAGATAGAATACCAGTATCAGCTGAATGCACATTGGAAAATATCCGCGGGATATCAATACCTAATTGCCAAAGACCGCGATGTGGTGGAAGCCATTCAACAAGAAAAAATTTACCGCAGAGATCCACAAACCTATGAAACCAGTTTGCTAACGTCTAATCAGTATGTGGGATTGGCCAATCGGTCGAAACACATCGCCAACGGAAAACTGATGTACGAGAATCAATCACAAGGCTGGTATGCTTTTCTGCGGGTAGTGTATCGGGGTGCCTACGGATGGATGGATGTAAATGGCAACCAAGTGATAGACGATGACCGCGAAATGACTTCCGGTTTTTCCTTGGTAAATCTGTCGGCTGCCAAAAATATTTCGCCGCAATTTTCTATACAGGCAGGCATAGAGAATCTACTCAACTATACGCAGTCTATTCAACAACCACAGTTACCGGGGAGACAATTTTTTATCTCACTTCAATTCAATCTTTCCAAAAATCTTGTAAAAAAATAAAGCAATCAATATGAAAACAATTTCCTACTTTTCCGCACTCGCAGTTGTATCGATCTTTTTGTTGACAAGTTGTAAAAAAGACGAAGCTACCCCTGTAGTACCTGCTAAAACTGCCACCCAAACTTTGTCGGTTCCATTTAGCACGGCAACTAATTTTAGTTTTTTTAGTTTTAAAGATAGTACCGGTGTTTCTAGTGCCGATTCTGCTACCGGTAAATGGGATTTTGCACTTCGCTTTACCAAGTTTCTAGTGAATAGCAATGCAAGCGGACCGGGTAATGCAGGAGTGATTATGCAGGATGGTATTTATTCGGCCATTACAAGTGCCCCTACTAATGGCTACAGTTATGATACTACGGCTACCCGCCTGGCTATCAAAGATGGTAGCTGGTACGATTACAATTCAGTTACGCGCAGCTTAACCCCCAAAGCCGGCAAAGTATTTATTTTTAAAACAGCCGATGGATTGCACTATGCCAAATTGCAGTTGCTATCGGTAGAGTATGCCCCTTTTGTAGGAATGGTGCCTACTACTTTGTTGTATAAGTTTCAGTACACCTATCAGCCGAATGGAACCACTTCCTTTCAATAAGTAAAGGCCAGCTCCGTTTTTTCACGGATATGATTTCCGTGAAAAAACGGACGATTGTGCCGATTTTCTCCCATCCGATTATTATCGAGATTTATGCGAACTTTAGTAAGTTGATTAAACACAAATGATTGGGCAACATTTTTCACCCACTTTTTGTTAGATCCCCGGAAAGGCTGCTTTCTTTTTCTTCAATTTGTTGCATACAAAAAGTGGTTGCTATCAAAAGATAGAAACACTTTTTGCGGGTTTGTGAAACGTTTAGACTGTTTTAGAATCTAAATGTTTCAATTTTTTTAGTGCCAACACATATGGTATTAAAAAAATCAAAAATGTTGCCATTAATCCAATGCCCTTCAGTGAAAAACCATTGAGATATCCAACTAAAAGCATATCGTATAATTCCCTAAAGAAGTTCATCCCAAATGTAAGTCTCAAATACCCAGCGTTTTGCGATTTGATAGCTAATAAAGTAATTACGATCATTACAAAATTTCGTCCGGCTAAAGTCAATATTACTTCTCGATTTGAATCTATATTTTCAAATTTCCCATAAGCCAATGAGGGATTAAAGAAGCAGGCATATATTTGAAAAAGTAAAATTATAACTACTATTATCGAAAGTAGGGTTATCCACTTTGGTATTTTATAACGACTGAAGTTTGTGTTTTTCATTGTTTATCTTGATGCTGTTATCTTCATTTTAGTTGATAATATAGTTGCTGCTTTTATAGCTGCTTTCACATCCGTTGAATTAGCATTTGCAGAAACATTCAACGAAGGTACATTCAAAGCATACACTGTAATTTCATATTGATTGGTTTTGCCAACATTGGGACAAACCCCAGCATAGGCTTTTACGAAATCAGGGTTTTTTACATAATTTGGGTAGGCACCATTTGGTGTTTGACTTGCACCTGTTGGAAGATTTGCACCTGATGCATTTCCCGCATCTTTAACTAACGAATTGCTGGTAGCTGGAATATTTATTACTAACCAATGGTCAAATGGAATATTCGGGCCAAAAGCGTTTATATCTATCATCGTAATCGCAAAACTTTTAGTTTCACTGGGAGCATTTTCCCAACTGAGTTGCGGTGATTTATTTCCACCTGAGCAACCACCCGAACTATTACCAAAATTTTCAATTCCAAATACTGTTGTTATATCGGTACTTTTTAGGGTAAATGATTTCATTCTGAACGAATCTATTTTTTTCCCAACAATCATTGCCATTGTTACAGAGATTGTTGCAATGCTTACAATCCCAATTAATGCTATTTTTTTCACTTTGATTAATGTTTATAAATTAAGATTTTAATTGAGCTATGGCAGTTGTCCATTCTTCTAAATGGTACACTTTTTTTAGTTGTCCATTTTCTATGGTGTGCATATCCATCGACATTATTTTGAATGATTTACTGCCGTCTAAATCCATTCCCATGAAACTCCCATTTGGGGTAGCTGAAAATTCACATCTTACTACAACTTGGTTAGCTTCTTGAACCATGTCTTTGATTTCCCACTTCATATCGGGCATCAATCTCCAAAAATTTTCTATTTGCACTATCAGTTGTGCTTTATTTTTGGTTTCTTTAGCATTGATTGACTGGAAATCTTCTGCCAAAAGGGTTTCCAATACCTCAGTTGTATTGGTTCTGTAGTTTACTGTTAAGCAGTCGTTGTAGAATGTTGCGACTAACTTTTTTAGTGCATCCATAGTTTATATTTTTATTTGTAAATGATGAGGCAATAATAATACTTTTGTAAAAAAAGCATAGGTAGTATACAAAATATAACCTAGTACAAAAAAATAGACTAATGCGTAATACTAAAGTTTCAAAGATTCGTAAAAACAAAGATTATAATCCCAATAATTGTCCTGTTACCCACTGTATGAATAAGATCGGAGGCAAGTGGAAGCCGATTGTAATTTTTTTAATCAGTTTAGAAAAGAATCGATTTAGTCTTTTGCAAAAGGCTATACCTGATATTTCAAAACAAATGCTTGTAAATCAGCTGAGAGAAATGGAGGCCGATAATCTAATTGAACGAAAGGTTTTTGCTGAAATTCCACCTAGAGTAGAATATAAATTGTCTGAATATGGTAAAACGCTATTGCCGATAATTGGGGTTATGGCCGACTGGGGTAAAAAAGATATAAAACGTTCGAAGATTTAAATGGCGGTTTATTGAGGGGTTGATTGCTTTAATTAAATGGAGGATTCTGCAAACCTTCAACTAAAACTGATGTTGTTAAGGGTGATCCCCCTTTTAAGTTAAGCAATGCTTCTGATTCGATTGCTTTTCAATTTGATTATAACTTTTAATCAGAAATCGTAAAATGGTTAATCAATAAGCGACTGTGAGTTTAGTTAATCGTATTGGTTTACAGAAATACATGAGAGTTTATGAATAACTTAGGTTGATATATTCAATATTGTCTGCCCGATTATATTTAAAAGGACAAATATTAATTAGCTATTTTCTTAGATTATTTTCATAAATAGTTATCCATTGTTTTGCACTCATCTTTTTCATTAAATCGCCAATGAGTTTGTAGGGTATGTCGTCCATTTTTTTAAAACGAATACAACTTTTTCCCATATCCATTTTTTGCTTAGTATGTTTTGGATATTCGGATACAAACCATTCCAATAATTTTGGGTCGGAATAAATACCCATATGGTAAAAATTAATAGAATTTTTCTGTGAAGCAAGTCCGGCAAATGGTAACGGTTCGCTTGGGTTACAGTGATAACCTGCAGGATAAAGTGAATGAGGAATAACGTATCCTAGCCCACCATAACTCATGGCTGCTTCAAAACCTTTCGGTAGGTTTTGTACAATCACATTGTGTAGTTTGTTAAATGGCTCTATTCTGTCTGCAGGTAGGTTTGTTAGAATTTCTTTAACTGTAGTTCCTTCTGCTTTCATAGTCGATTTATTTTAACGATGTTGGTCTACTAAAATCATATTGCCGTCTGGGTCTTTCAACATAATACTTGCAGGCCCTTTTGTTTTTTCGTCAGCTTCAGTTAAAAGGGTAATTCCGCTATGTTTTAATTGGTTTTGAATTTTTCGAATGTCTTCAAAATTATCTAGGTTATGTGCAGTTTCATCCCACCCCGGATTAAAGGTCAGAATGTTTCCTTGAAACATTCCCTGAAAAAGACCGATGAGTGCATTGTCGTTTTTCATTATAAGATATTTTTTTTCCGGACTTCCCCCCAAAACAGTAAATCCTAATTTTTCGTAAAACTCTTTTGAAATATTCAAATCTTTTACACTGAGACTGATTGAAAATGCTCCTAATTTCATATGATTGTGTTTTTCTTTATAAATAGTTACCATTTTTTCGTTTGGCGATGTTTTACCTGCAACTCTGTTTATATAAAATCCGATTGCAAATGAAGCAACCAGTCCTATAAGGGTAAGATATCTTTTATTCATTTAGCTATTATTTCTGTGAATTTTACTTGTTTCTCAATTTTGGGTCTCCATGTATCCATGCTAGACATTGTATCACATAGTTTTTCGTGTAAATAAATCTGATACCAGGTTGTCTTTTGAAACTCACCCATCTTTTCAAAAACCTTTTCCGAATGTATCATGAGTTTTAAAATAAAGTCTTCTTTAGGTTCCCGATGACTATTGATAATTTTGCTCAAGAACACAGGGGTAACGTTGATATCATTTGCAAATTCTCTCCGCTTTGAATATATTGCATCAACATAAGTTTCTAAGAAATAGGCAAAATGATTTTGGTTGTCATAGACAGGCTCTTTTAGATAGTTTTCCATTTTCAATTTTAATTGCAACAGTTTCGCACGAATCACTTGCTCTTTTGGTAAATTCTTCATTCGGTCTAAACGAGCTTGCATTAGAGTTACAGAGTCTTGTTTTTTTTCTTTAATTGATTTATATTTTGAATCAACTCCAAACTCAGGATCAACTTGGATATTATTTTGTTTATTAGTCATGATCGTATTGATTGATGAGGTTTTTGTTTTCGAATCAAAAACAGTCTGTCAGTAATATAATAACCAAAAACAAATATTCATGTAGCAAATGAACAGCCAATTTCTTGTAGATACTGTTGCCTGGTCGTTCTTCTATTCATTTTTTCTTTCAATGAGTTCAAATATCAATTCGGTCAATGTTGCTATGTCACTCTCAATTGTCCCTTTCATATATCTTTCGTACACGCTTTTGTTGTCTGGTGGGTTAAGGTGTACGGTCAAGCCTTTTTCTAAAGCCAAAAGTCTTACAAACTCTCTTTGTGCTCTACCATTTCCTTCTCTGAAAGGGTGTAAATAGTTTACGTGGTCTAATATTTCAGCCAATTTTTCAGCTAAGCTCTTTTTATTATCTTTTGAAATTTTCTTAAACTCAGCAATTAACTGTTCAATATATCTAAAGGCATTATGAAAATGGGTAGTTGGAAAAAACTGTTTTCCGTCTTTGCTTATTTCAACAATTCTTTTTTTTCCTGCCCAAACGAATATATCTTGAAACAAGTGTTTGTGAATTTCAAAAAGGCTGTCAATACCTTTGATTTTTATCGGTTTTTCGTAAAGTTCTTGAAGTCGTTTAGTTACTGCACTACTCTCAACAAAGAGTAATACTTCGGTGTCTGTTATGTCATGTAAATTTCGTAGAATTCCAGTGTTCGGGTCCGTGTAGGTGTAGTCAGGGTCTATGTATTTGTAGGAATTAGACATAGGCTTTTTGTTTGGCCAATGCCACAAGTTCTGGAAGTGATATTTTCCCTGTCACATAATCCCTAATTATTTCAATTCCTTTTGGAGTTGGTATAAATCCTTCAAACATATTACTTCCCAAAGCATTTGCAGTACTTTCTAAAGTTTTCAAATCCAAAAATTTTACCCCCATTATTGTCAAGTTACCTCTATCTATTTCAATGGTTTTGAACATATTTTTTTCATTGCTTAATTCCGTTCAAATTTACTAAATATCCACCTCCTATCGTTTTTTTTTCGTTTAAAAATGAGGCAAAACCTGCAAATTCCCCCCAAAAAACCCCCCGAAATCACCCTCCCATACAACGGCTCTTTTTAGTACCTTTGCCCACTTTATAAAGGGTAGGGCGCCTAATTTGCCCCGCCCGGAAAGTGTTTTAGGTTATGAACGAAAAATATGCTGAATTTACAGGCCTCCACCTCCCCGCCATTGAGCAGGAAATGCTGGCTGCCTGGAAACAAGAGAAAACTTTTGAAGAAAGTATAACCCTCCGGGAAGGGCAACCCCATTTTGTGTTTTATGAGGGTCCACCCAGCGCCAACGGCATGCCCGGTATTCACCATGTTATCTCGCGAACCCTGAAAGACCTTGTTTGCCGCTATAAAACCATGCAAGGTTTTCAGGTAAAGCGCAAGGGCGGCTGGGATACCCACGGATTGCCCGTTGAACTGGGCGTTGAAAAAGAGCTGGGCATCACCAAAGAAGATATCGGCAAAACCATCTCGGTAGAAGAATATAACCTCCAATGCCGGAAAGCGGTACTGCGGTTTAAAGATAAATGGGACCAGCTAACCCAAGAAATGGGCTACTGGGTTGATCTGGATCATCCCTATATCACTTTCGAAAATAATTACATCGAAACTCTTTGGTGGATTTTACAGCAACTCTATCAAAAAGGCTTTCTCTATGAAAGCGTTAGCATCCAACCCTACTCACCTGCAGCCGGTACCGGACTCAGCTCACACGAGCTCAATCAGCCCGGTACCTATAAAAATGTGAAGGATACCAGTGTGGTGGCGATGTTTCAACTCTGCCAAACGGAGGCTTCGCAGTTCTTATTTCAATCGCTCAGCGATAGCAGTTCTCATTTATCATCTCCCGATATTTACCTGATGGCATGGACAACCACCCCGTGGACTTTGCCTTCAAACCTGGGCTTAACCGTGGGGCCTTCCATAGAATATGTGCTGGTAAGAACCTTTAACCCCTATACCCATATCCCGGTAAATATTATTGTTGCCAAAAATCTGCTGCCAAAATATTGTAAGCCAGAGGGTGAAAAGGCAGATTTTACTGCTTATAACGAAACTTCCTCTATTATCCCTTGGGAAATACTGGCTACCTGCAAGGGCAGCGAGTTAGAAGGCTTGCGCTACGAGCAATTGATTCCGCTGGAAGCCAATACTCTTGATAAAATTAAAGCAATAACGCCGGATGCAGATCCTTTCCGCGTGTTAACGGCCGACTTTGTAACCACTGAAGACGGAACGGGTATTGTGCATACAGCCCCTGCTTTTGGTGCGGATGACTATAAGGTAGGCGCACGCTATGGCATTGGCATACTTACATTGGTAGACCGACAAGGAAAATTTGTGGAGGGCATGGGAACCTATTCGGGGCGGTATGTGAAAAATTATAAAGACGATGCCCATTGGGTGGATGTAAATATTGATATCAGCGTTCAGCTTAAGAAAGAAAACCGGGCTTTTAAAGTAGAGAAATACGAACACAGTTATCCGCATTGTTGGAGAACCGATAAGCCGATTTTGTATTATCCCTTGGATGCCTGGTTTATTAAAACTACCGCAGTAAAAGACCGCATGGTTGAGCTGAATAAAACCATTCAGTGGAAACCAGCTTCTACGGGTGAAGGTCGTTTTGGTAACTGGCTGGAGAATATGGTGGACTGGAACTTAAGTCGTAGTCGTTATTGGGGTACCCCCCTCCCTATCTGGCGAACTGCGGATGGGGCGGAAGAAATCTGCATAGGTTCGGTGGAAGAATTGATGAACGGCATTCAAAAAGCCAATGAGGTGTTGGGTGCTGAGGTAAATAAGGGGTTTGCTTTTGTAGAAAAATTAGACCTGCATAAACCTTATGTAGACGAGATAGTATTGGTAAGCAGCAAAGGTGAGCCCATGCGTCGACTGCCCGATTTGATAGATGTGTGGTTTGATAGCGGTGCCATGCCCTATGCCCAGTGGCACTATCCCTTCGAGAACAAGGCATTGATTGATTCAGGGGAAGCGTTTCCTGCCGACTTCATTGCAGAAGGGGTAGATCAAACCCGTGGTTGGTTTTATACCTTACACGCTTTGGGAGTGATGTTGTTCGATAAAGTAGCCTATAAAACGGTAGTGAGTAATGGATTGGTGCTGGATAAGAATGGTAACAAAATGAGCAAGCGGCTGGGTAATGTGGTAAATCCATTCGAAACCATTCAACAATACGGAGCAGATGCTACGCGCTGGTATCTGATTACCAATGCCTCCCCCTGGGATAACCTGAAATTTGATTTGGCAGGTATCCAAGAAGTGCAACGCAAGTTTTTTGGTACACTTTACAATACCTATCAGTTTTTTATACTCTATGCCAATGTAGATGGGTTTACCTTCCGCGAAGCCTATATTCCCGTTGCTGAGCGCCCCGAGATTGATCGTTGGATTATCTCTTCGCTGCACACCCTTATCCAACAGGTTACACAAGCGATGGATGAGTATGAGCCTACGGTAGCCGGCAGGTATATGGAAACCTTTTTAGACGAGCAATTGAGTAACTGGTATGTGCGCCTCTGCAGGAGAAGATTCTGGAAAGGGGAATATGAGCATGATAAAATCTGCGCCTATCAAACCTTATATGAGTGTTTAGAAACCTTGGTAAGACTGATGGCACCGATATCGCCCTTTTTTAGCGATGCGGTTTTCCGCCGGCTGAATGCGATTACGAGTCGCCTGCCACACAGTTCTGTGCACCATGCGCGTTATCCTGTTTCCGATGCGCAGGTAATTGATCGCCAATTAGAGGAGCGCATGCAACTGGCACAGGAGGTTAGTTCTTTGGGATTGTCGCTTCGAAAAAAAGTGAGTATCAAAGTGCGTCAGCCGCTGCAGAAAATGATGATTCCAGTGCTGAATCCGGAAATGAAACAACAATTAGAGAAAATTGAACATCTGATTCTGGCAGAAGTTAACATTAAAAAAATAGAATATATAACAGATTCGGAGGGAATAATTAGTAAAAAGCTAAAACCGAACTTCAAATTGTTGGGTGCGAGGCTCGGACAGCGCATGAAAGCGGCCGGAAACCTCATTTCGGCGATGAGTGCGCAGGAGATTGCCCAATTAGAAAAAGCCGGAACTTTTTCGTTTGTGGTTGATAATGAGCCGATTACCATACAATTGGCAGAGGTGGATGTGCTGGCGGAAGATATTCCGGGATGGACGGTTGCCGTAAAAAACGGACTAACGGTAGCCCTGGATATTCAAATTACCCCCGAATTACAGCAGGAAGGGGATGCTCGGGAGCTGGTGAATCGGGTACAAAACATCCGAAAAGAGATGGGATTGGCGCTTACGGACCGAATTTTATTAAAAGTTCAGCTGCGTGAGGGGCTGAGGCAAGCTATTATTAACTATAACGACTATATTTGCCGCGAAATTTTAGCAGATTCTATTGAATGGGTGCCGGAGTTAGAAGGAGGCACGGAAGTTGATATTAATGAGGAATTGCTGAAAGTGGACGTAATTAAAAAAGGATAGTAAGCCATGCCAACTAAAAAACCTGCACCCAAGAAGTCAGCCCCTGTAAAAAAAGCAGTACCCGCTAAAAAAGTAGCCCCTGCAAAAAAAGCAGCTCCTGCCAAAAAAGCAGCACCCGTAAAAAAAGCAGCTCCTGCCAAAAAAGCGGCCCCTGCAAAAAAAACAGTGCCAGTAAAAAAAGTAGTGCCTGCAAAGAAAGCAGCCCCTGTAAAAAAAGCGGCTCCTCCTGCTAAAAAGCCGGTTGCTGCTCCCCCAAAGGCTGCTCCTGCAAAACAATTAGTTCCCGTAAAAAAGCCGATTGCTCCAGCTAAGCCTGTTGCCCAACCGATTTCAAAAGCTGCCGTGGCCAAACCCGCCACTAAGGTAGCAGTGATTGCACCTAAACCGGTAGCTAAACCAGCACCCGCCCCGGCGGCACCTGCTACAAAACCAAAACCTGAGGTGAAATTACCCCCTGCTCCACCCGTTAAACCAGTAAAAAAACAACCCGAACCCATTAAAGATGTAAAGGTTCCCAAAATAACTACCAAAAGCAGCATTCCTTATCAACCTGGATATACCCAAATGGAAAAGAGAACAGATGTTTCTAAAACCAGCGGGGTATCATTGGTAAGATATAGTGATAGCGATTTGAACGAATTTAGAGAGTTGATTGCCCGTAAACTAGAAACTGCCCGCAAAGAGCTGAATTACCTACAAGGCTTGATTACCCGCAAAGATGAAATGGGAGGGGATAACGATGATGCCCGTTACATGACGATGGAAGATGGAAGCGTAAGCATGGAAAGAGAGCAGTTAGGCCAGATGGCAAGTCGCCAGATTACGTATATCGACCACCTGGAAAAAGCCTCCATGCGTATTGAAAATAAAACCTATGGTGTTTGCAGGGTAACCGGTAAACTGATAGATAAAGCCAGACTGCGCGCAGTGCCCCATGCAACCCTATCATTAGAGGCTAAATTGGGATTGGTAAAACCCTCTGCTGAATAAATAGATACGAAATCATTATGTCTATATTCTCCTATTTGAAAAACTCTTTTGCCCGAAAAAAAGCCAGAAGAGTTTTTCAAAATTTTGGGTATCGTATAGACAGTTTCCAATTGAAAGACGAAGGCAAGGTAGATTATGCCAATTGGTTGAATCCCCTTTTACAGCCAAAGAAAGTTACGCAGGAAGAGGTTGACTTCTTCAAAAGTATTATTCGTAAAGATAGTCTGGTAATTGATATTGGTGCAAATACAGGCGACCTAACGGTTCCGATTGCACTGGCTACCGGTAATAAGGGTCTGGTATTAGCATTGGATCCCAATACACAGGTATTTGCTGTTTTAGCGGCCAATGCTAAGTTAAATAAAGAAAAAACTAATATTGTACCGCTCCAGTTTGCTGCAACAGAAACAGACGGTGAGTTTTATTTTGCTTCCTCAGAAGCTACTTTTAGTAATGGCGGATTGATAAATGATACAAATGATTCCGCACATGGAAAATTTAAACTGAAGGATAAAGTGAGGGGAGTGCATTTAGAAACCTATCTCCGAAAACATTTTGCTGAATGGATACCCAACATCTCATTCATTAAGGTTGACACGGAAGGTAATGACTTATCTGTATTAAAAACAGTTGAAAATATAATCGCTGATTATAAACCCTCTGTAGTTACAGAAGTTTTTCCCACACTTACTAAACAAGAAAGAGATGATTTGTTTCATTTCTTTTCCGAAAAAGGATATACCATCTACGATCTTTCACACCTCGATTTGAATGGTGGTGTAAATCGTGTGTTGTTGAAGCATGCAGATGAAATGGCTGCCCCTGGTATCGCTTCTAATATTCTGGCTATAGTTGAATAAGCGACTAACTATTTAAATTCCTGCAGGTCTATCAGTTTTCGGTATATACCGTTTTGAGCAAGCAACGATTCATGCGTACCTTTTTCCGCAATTTCTCCTTTTTGTAAAACGATAATTTCATCGGCATTGCGGATGGTAGAAAGCCGATGGGCGATTACAATCGAGGTGCGGTTTTGCATCATGTTATCGATGGCATCCTGCACCAGTCTTTCGCTTTCTGTATCAAGAGACGAAGTGGCTTCATCTAAGATTAGTATTGGGGGATTTTTTAATATTGCCCGGGCAATCGTTATCCTTTGTTTTTCTCCCCCACTTAATTTATTGCCTCTGTCTCCCACATTGGTTTCCAGCCCCTGTTCTTTCTTTTGAATAAATGTATAGGCATTGGCAACTTTTGCAGCGTGAAAGATGGCATCCTGATTTGCCGGCTCAGATCCCAGCGTAATATTATTGGCAATGGTATCATTAAAAAGGATAGGCTCCTGGGTAACGATGCCCATTAATTTTCGAACAGAATGGGTAGTGTACGCTTTAATATTCACGCCATCAATTAAAATCTCTCCTGCCGTAACTTCATGAAACCGGGGGATAAGATCTGCCAACGTACTTTTTCCTGCCCCGGAAGAACCTACCAGTGCAATCGTTTTGCCTTTAGGAATGGTAAAACTGATATTTTTTAAAATTGGGGTTTCATTATATGAAAATGAAACATTTCGAAATTCGATTTCATTCCGAAATTCTTTCAATTCAATCGCGTTTGCGGTATCTTTCACTAATACCGGAGCCTGTAAAATTTCTTCTATTCGCTCAATTGCAGCACTGCCTCTTTGTGCATTATAAAAGGAAGTAGAAAGCGATTTGGCAGGGGAAATAATTTGTGTAAAGAAAACGATATAGGTAATAAATCCGTCTGCTTCCAGATTATATTTATGGCCCAATACCATCGTTCCCCCTATCCATAGAATAATAGATAAAACCAATACCCCCATAAATTCAGACATAGGTGATGCAAGGTCTTTTCTAAATGCCATCTTATTTCGTAGCACATTTAGGGAAGTGTTGGTTTTGATAAACTTGTACTCCAGAATTTTTTCTGCATTGAATGCTTTGATAATCCGAATACCCGAAAGTGTTTCTTCTAAAATCGACATTAGAACACCCAACTCTTCTTGCGATTCGGTAGACTGTTTTTTTAACGAACGGCTTAGTCTACCTATCAGAAAACCGGTAACTGGCAATAATACTAATAGGAACAAAGAAAGGATCGGACTAATTGCAATTAATCCGGCCAAAATGATTAGGATGGTTAATGGATCTCGAATTACCCCTTCCAGTGTACCTATGATACTCCATTCAATATCATTTACGTCATTACTCATCCGGCTAATGATATCCCCTTTTTTCTGGTCGGTAAAATAGCCAATGGGAAGTTGTAAAATTTTCACATATAAATCAGTCCGCAACCTGGTCATTATATGGTTTCGAATAGGCGCCAAAACCATATATGATAAATAGGTAAAAAGGTTTTTGAAAAGGATAGCTACAATAATTATTAAAGAGATACACCCGAGTGCATAATTGGGGCCTTGATTTCGGATCAGATCGCTGATGATATATTTCAAGTAATTTAACACACTGTTGGCGCTAAAAGTCAACTCAGGTTTTATAATCACCAACTTGTCTTTCCCAAATAGTAACTGTAGAAACGGTGCCAGCATTGCTAGCGAAACAAGTGAAAAAACAACCGCTAATAAATTGAAAATAACGTATTGGGCTATTTTAGTTTTCTGACTTCTTAAGTAAAAGAATATCCGCTCAAAACGCCTCATAGAAGAAATAAATGTTGAGAACACTGCAAAGTAACTAATTTTGTAACCAATAATTACGAGAATATGACTGAAGGTAAAAGGCAGCGACAGGTGGCTGGGGTGTTACAGGAAGCCCTGAATGATATTTTCAGGCGATTGGGGCTTTCTATGATGGATGGGGGAATGGTGTCTATTTCTTCAGTGAAAGTAACGCCCGACTTGCTCGAGGCACGTATTTATCTGAGTCTGTTTCAGGTGAACAACCCCGCTCAGGCTATGAAAACCATCGAAACAAGGGCCTGGGAAGTTAAAAAAGAATTGTCACTGCGGGTAAAGCACCAATTGCGCCGGATTCCTGTGTTGCATTTTTATCGCGACGACACCTTGGATTATGTTTTTAAAATGGAAGAAATTTTTAAAAGCATTGCAGCTGATAATCCTGCCAAAGAAAATCCTTCCGAATCCTAATTCCGTGTTTGTTCAAAATACAGTTTTGTGAATCTCTTATTTGCCTGGCGATATTTTAGAACCGGTCAATCGGTAAGTGTAATCAATCTGATTTCGCGCATCAGTATGCTGGCTATTGGCGTAGGGGCCCTTTCCTTAATCATTGTGTTGAGTGTTTTTAATGGGTTTGAAGATTTAGTAAAAGGGCTTTACAACGACTTCTATGCCGATATACGCGTGGTACCCGCCCGCGGAAAAATCATGCGCTTGTCGGATCAGCAATTGGAGGGCATTCGCAATATTCGTGGCGTTGAAGCCATTAGTAGGGTAGTAGAAGAAAAAGCCGTATTGAACGGGGCATTTCAAACGATTGTTACGGTAAAGGGAGTAGATAGTGTATATACTGCTGTAACTAATATTGATACGCCAAGTCATATTATTAGGGGTAAGTTTTTATTGGGTACGGCTGAATATCCTTCTATTGTGGTGGGCGCGGGTATAGAGAATGCTGCCGGCTTGGAAGTGGAACAACATCAATATCCCGCGGTTCTTTATCTACCCAATAAACAAGCAGCACGCCTAACTGCGGAAGAAGGATTGCATTCTTTTACGGTAAAACCAACCGGAACTTTTGCGGTGCAGCAGGAATTTGACAACAAGTATGTGTTCACCAATCTGCAATTTGTGCAGTTTATGTTGGGCATGCAGGCTGATGAATATTCTGGAATTGAAATGCGCATTACCGGAAATCCTGCATCGGTTCAACAAAAGCTACAAGAAACCTTGGGTAAAGATTTTCTGGTAGAAACCCGCTATCAGCAGAATATGGGATTATACCGGGTGATGAAAACCGAGAAATGGTTCATTTATGTGATTCTTACGCTGATTCTAGTGGTGGCAGCATTCAATATCATAGGTTCTCTAACCATGCTGGTGCTGGAAAAACAAAAAGACATCGCCATACTCCATGCCATGGGCGCCACAAAAGCCCGTATTCGAAATGTTTTTTTATTAGAAGGATTATTATTGGGTGTATTGGGCGGAGGTGCAGGTATGCTGCTGGGTACCCTCATTTGTCAGGCGCAAATACACTTTAAATTACTAAAGTTGGGGGGAAGTACTTTTATTATTGATTACTATCCCGTAGCCATGCGGTTTCCCGATTTTCTATTGGTGGGCATCACCATTTTATGCATCACCTTGGCAGCTGCTTGGATTCCTGCTTACCGAGCCAGTAGGAGAAGTTTTTCGTTGAAAAGTACCTGATAAAATGTAAATGGGTGCTGCTATTTCAAATTATGCAAGCTTAACAAAATTACCTTCCAATTTTACGTTGAAATTGATTTCCGCTTTCAATGCGCTGAATACTCTTATAATTGTATCAATGGTTGCGCTATTCGCACTACTTTCTAGTTTAGATATTTGGGCTCTTTGAACACCAACTAGCAGGCCCAATTCTTCTTGTGTTAATTTTCTTTCTTGCCTGGCCGCTTTAATCATTTTGCCTAACACGTCCATCCGAAGTTCATATTCATATTCATCCCTCTCATTCGTACCTATCTTTCCGATGTACTTGTCTTTCATTTGAGAAAGAGAATACGTTTTTACTGCTTTAGTTGCCATGGATTTACTCTTTATTAATTGTTGAAATACCTGCTTCTCAGCCTTACAGCCCTTTCGATTTCTTTTGACGGAATTTTAGTAACCTTTTTTATAAAACCATGGGTAGCAATTACCAAGGTTTTCCGGGTATCAGTCTTATCCCAAAACGCAAGCAGCCTTATTTGTAATCCAGCGAATTGGGTTCTGAATTCCCAAATCTCATTTTGCAGTTTCTTAAAAAGTTTTGGGTCGTTGGTTTGTTCTGCCAGGTCGATATTGTATAAAATTTTTTTAATGGCAGGCTGGTCAAGTGTGCCAATAAATTCATCCGCCTCCTCTAAGAATTTTGTTTCAAAAAATCTCATCTTACCCGCATTGATTACCTTATACAAAGATAAGATTTGTTTCTATATTTAGAAACAAATAGTTAAAAATTGGTTGGTTGATTTTTTAAAAAAAGAAAGGCAACCCATTTTTCGGTGGAATTAGTAATCACCCAGCGTTTCTGGCAACTGTTCGAGTGCGGTGGCCAGTTGGGCATCATTGGGAGCAATGCCATGCCATTCGTGACTGCCCTCCATAAATGATACGCCTTTACCCATTTCGGTTTTCATCAGAATTACAATGGGTTGGCCCAGAAATGCAGCTGATTTGGCGGCAGCAAGCGTTGTAAGCACATCTGCCATATTATTGCCATCCATATGTAATACTTTCCATCCGAAGGAAGTGAATTTGGCAGGCAAATCTCCCAGATTCATCACCTGGGTGGTAGATCCATCAATCTGCTGACCATTCCAGTCAACCGTGGCTATCAGGTTATCTACCTTATGATGGGCAGCCCCTAAAATGGCTTCCCAGTTTTGCCCTTCATTCAGTTCTCCATCGCCGGTTAGGCAGTAAACGATGGAAGGGTCGTTATTTAATTTTTTTGCCAAAGCAGCCCCCATCGCCACGCTAAGGCCCTGGCCCAACGATCCGCTGGCAATTCTTACCCCGGGTAAATGTTCGTGGGTGGTGGGGTGCCCCTGTAGGCGGGTATTGATTTTTCGGAAAGTGGCCAATTCTTTCACATCAAAATAGCCAGATCGGGCTAACACGGAGTAAAACAAAGGAGAAATATGTCCGTTGGAAAGAAAAAATACATCTTCCCCAATGCCATCCATCGAAAATCCGGGATTTCTTTTCATTACCTCAAAATACAGTGCCGTAACAAAATCGGCACATCCCAGGGATCCACCGGGGTGTCCGCTTTGTACAGCATGTACCATTCTAACAATATCCCTTCTAACCTGGGAAGCAATTTTTTCGAGTTCCTGAACTGTCATTTGAGTAGGCTTTGTATGCAAATATAAGTGAGAGAATTCAGTTCCTTGTCCACAACCCCTATCTGTAACCGCATACTTGCAACATTTTTGTACCTTTACCAATAGAAAATACCAGATATGTCTGAAGAATTATCACTTATTACCACAGATGCAGAAGATAGTATGCAAAAGGGCATTGCCCACCTTGAAACGGAATTAACCAAAATCAGGGCTGGAAAAGCCAATCCTACCATGTTGGATGGCATTTCAGTAGAATATTATGGATCACCTACGCCCATTGCACAGGTAGCCAATATTTCGGTACTGGATGTTCGTACCATCAGCATTCAGCCCTGGGAGAAAAATATGCTGTCGCCAATTGAGCGTGCCATTATGCAGGCAAATATTGGTATTACACCCCAGAGTGATGGCAACCAGATTCGCCTTTTTCTGCCCCCATTAACAGAAGAGCGAAGGAGAGAGTTGTTTAAAAAAGCCAGTGGTGAGGGAGAGCAATCTAAAGTAGCCATTCGCAATATTCGTAGGGATGCTATTGAGCAGGTGAAGAAATTACAGAAAGATGGGTTGAGTGAAGATGCGGCGAAAGATGCCGAAAAAGAAATTCAAGATTTAACCGATCGCTATATTGTACTGGTGGATAAGCACCTGGCTGCCAAAGAAAAGGAGATGATGGCGGTTTAAAATGCGATCAGGAATTAGTTTCAGCCGACTCAACTGCAGGGTCGGCTTTTTTTTGGGGTTTATTCACCAAATACACCCCCACCAGAATGATGAGCAAGCAAAAGAATTGTTGCAAATTGATCTGCTCATTCCTCAATAATCCCCAGGCAACCGCCACAAAGGGTATTCCATAGGTTACCATGGAGGCAAAAACTGGTCCGGCCCTTTTTACTAGCATATAAAAAATAATCGATGCGATGGCCGTTCCCATAATGCCCAATACCCCGGCTGCGGCCGAAGACTGCAGCACCGAAGGTTTTAGCAGCGCCATTTGAAAATATCCGGTATAAGCCAAAATAGTGAGCGAGGGAATGATGAGCAATACAAATGCCAATGAGGCTATGTCAAGCGCCCCAATCCCTTTCATATATCTTCCCACCATATTTACATTGAGCCCGTATAGCAGGGTTGCTAAAATTACCAGCATCGAATAGCCTATATTACCCCATTGAAATCCGGTTCCCAACACCATCAGCAGGCTCAGCCCCACAAACCCAATCAGGGTGCCAAGAATCTGTAAAAACCGGGCTTTCAATTGAAAGAAAAAGATACCAACTAATAAAGTGAACAACGGGGTTAAGGCATTTAAAATGCCGGCCATGGCGCTGTCTATTTTTGTTTCGGCCATACAAAATAAGTAGGCGGGAAAAAAACTCCCAATCAGCCCCGATAACATTACCCTACCCACCTGTGCGCGGGGAATCGATTGCCAGGCTTTTTTTACAAAAGGAATTAATACCAGTCCAGCACTCAATATTCGAATGGAAGCTACCTGATAGGCAGAGAGCTCGCGCATACCCACTTTCATTAAAAAGAAGGAACTTCCCCAGATAATACAAAGAGCAGTAAATAGTAACCAATCAATCCAGGGGCGCTGCATGAAATGTTTTTGCAAAGTTGCTATTTTATTAGAACAATTGAATATTTTTAGAAAAACTAATCGGATATGGCTACCATAAACTTAGCAAAAATCAGTACCCGCGCACCCAAGGGACTGAATAAGGAAAAAATAAAAGCCAAAACTGCCCAGCTCTTAGAAGAGTTAGACGAGTTGCAAAACCTATTATTTGCAGAAAGCAAACATTCGGTGTTGGTGGTGATTCAGGGGATGGATGCCAGTGGAAAGGATGGGGTAATCCGGAATGTGTTTGGCAAATTAAATCCACAGGGGGTTCGCGCTTATTCTTTTAAAGTGCCTACTTCGTTAGAATTATCGCACGATTTTTTATGGCGGGTTCACCAACAGGCACCTCCTAAGGGGATGATTCAGTTATTCAATCGTTCGCATTACGAAGATATTTTGGTTACTCGCGTACACAAATGGTGCGACGATCAACAGGCAAAGGCCCGGATGAAGGCCATCAACGATTTTGAACACCTGCTGGTTCATCATTGCAATACCCATATCCTGAAACTTTATTTGCATGTTTCTCCGCAAGAACAACAGCAGCGCTTGGAAGAACGCATAAAAAATCCCGAAAAACAATGGAAATACAACGAACGGGATTTTGAGGAAGCTAAACTTTGGAAAGTATATATGAAAATGTATCAGGAATGCTTTACGTATTGCAATGTAGTTCCTTGGAACATCATTCCGGCCGACCAAAACTGGTACAAGGAATATGTAATAGCCTCCCAACTGCATAAATTGCTCAGTTCTTTAAAAATGCAATACCCCGGACTAAAAAAGTGATTTCTCGGAGATTTTTTCTATTTTGTACAAAAAAATTGTAATATGGGATTATTAAAAGAATTCAAAGAATTTGCCGTTAAAGGCAACTTGGTAGACATTGCCGTGGGTTTTGTAATGGGTGCCACTTTTACTAAAATTGTAACCTCTTTTGTAGATGGCATGGTAATGCCTTTGGTAGGCATGCTAACCGGCGGGGTTGATTTTAATGATAAGGTTATGGTTTTGAAAGAAGCTACCGCAGAGGTGAAAGATGCCGCCGGCAAAGTAGTAACGGCTGCCAGTCCGGCTGTTGATTTAAAATATGGTGCATTTATTACAAATGTTATTGATTTTGTAGTGGTGGCTTTTGTAGTTTTTATGGTAATCAAGGCCATTAATAAATTTAAACAGGAAGCTCCCCCTGCCGAACCGGCCCCTTCTTCTACCGATCTATTACTAACGGAGATTCGGGATGCTTTAAAAAAGTAGACTTTTTGCAATAAAAAAGGCAATTTGGTGGATAACTTGCTTATCCACCAAGTTTCTTATTGCTGCTTTTCAATTTTCTTTGTGCCTAAATTGTAGTGTTGTGAATCAATCGAGTTATCAGATTAAATTAGAACAGTTTGAGGGGCCTTTCGACCTGCTTTTATTCTTTATTGAGCGAGATGAGTTGGATATTTATAATATTCCCATTACCAAAATCATCAATGATTTTTTGACTTTTATCCACCAGGGTGAAAAGTTGAATATAGAGCTGAGCAGCGAGTTTATCTTATTTGTTTCTACGTTGATGCGTATTAAAGCCCGGCTGCTGCTACCACGTAAGGAGCTGGATGCTTCTGGTAATGAAATCGACCCAAGGCAAGAGCTGATAGATAAGATTCTTGAGTATAAAAAATTCAAGGAAGCCGCCATCAAAATGGCCGAGATGGAAGCGGAGCGGATGCTGATGATTAAGCGGGGCAATCTGCAACGAGAAATTGCGCTACTGGGTGAGGAAGCTTCGGAAGGCACGGAAATTCAGAATATTACCCTTTTCAAGCTGATGAAATCCTTCGAGAAAGTGATGCTTCGGCTACAGGAACGGCAGAATAAACCCGTGCATACCGTAGTGCCTTACAATTATACCATGGAGGGCAGCCGCGATTACATGCTGCATATGCTGGAAAAGGAGAAAACGGTTTCTTTTGAGAAGGTGTTTGAAATTTGTGACAATAAAATTCACGCCATTTTCTTATTCCTATCAATTCTAGAACTTGCTCAGCAAAAGTACATGCGGCTTAGTGTGGGTCAGGGCATGAACAATTTTATTGTTGAGTGGAACGAAAATCGCCTGGCTGATATTGAAGCTGAAGGAATTGATATCAATCCTGCTGAAACCGTATCGGAGCCTACGGAAACCGCTGAATAAGCTGAGTTCAGGTTAACCGGCAATAACAGTTACTTTATCTTTTATCATCGCCAACACAGCTTCCTCAATTGCCTGCGCATCATAATCACATTCGCGGTGCAATTCTTTCGGGGTACCGTGTTCTACCAGTCTGTCGGGGATTCCTAAAATGGTTACTTCGGCCTTATAGCGGTGAGCATTCATAAATTCAAGCACAGCCGAGCCAAATCCACCAACAACGGTGCCATCTTCTACGGTAACTACTTTGCTATAATTCGAAAACACTTCATGCAGCATCTCTTCGTCGAGGGGCTTTACAAAGCGCATATCATAATGGGCTGGATCGATACCTCGCGTGCGCAATTGGCGGATAGCTGCCTGCGCAAAATTACCCGGGTGGCCTAAAGAAAGAATGGCAACATCGGCTCCGTTTTTCAGTTTTCTACCCGTACCTATTTCAATAGCTTCAAAAGGAGTTCTCCACTCCGGCATAACCCCTTCTCCGCGTGGGTAACGGATAACAAAAGGTAGCTGGTTACTTTCTAATTGAGCCGTGTACATCAGGTTACGCAACTCCTGCTCATTCATAGGCGCACTGATAACCATATGCGGAATACAACGCAGAAACGCAATATCATAACAACCGTGGTGGGTAGGGCCATCTTCCCCAACCAATCCGGCCCTGTCTAAACAAAATACTACCGGCAATTTCTGTATGGCTACATCGTGCACCACCTGATCATATCCTCTTTGAATAAAGGAAGAGTAGATATTACAAAATACCCGCAAACCCTGTGTGGCCAAGCCGGCACTTACGGTAACAGCGTGCTGTTCGCAGATGCCCACGTCAAACGCCCGATTGGGCATTTTATCCATCATAATTTTTAACGAAGAACCACTCGGCATAGCGGGGGTAATGCCCATCACTGCCGGATTTTGCTCTGCCAACTCAACCAGGGTATGTCCAAACACATCCTGGTATTTGGGGGGCTGAGGAGCTGTAATGGTTTTGCGGAATATTTCTCCGGTTACTTTATCAAATAACCCAGGTGCATGCCATTTGGTTTGGTCTTTTTCTGCCAGGGCATATCCTTTTCCTTTGGTTGTTACGATATGCAACAACTTAGGACCTGGAATCTCACGGAGATCTTTGAGGGTATCTACCAATTTGGTAATGTTATGACCGTCAATCGGACCAAAATACCGCAGCTTCAGGGCTTCGAACAGGTTACTACTGTTGCTTACAAGGCCTTTTAAGCCGGCTTCTAACTTGCTGGCCATGGCTTTGCTAAAGTGTTCGCCTACTGGCAACTTACCCATCAGGTTCCAAACTTCATCGCGCACTTTATTGTAGGTAGGCGAAGTGCTGATATCGGTTAAGTATTCTTTCAAAGCACCTACATTAGGGTCGATGCTCATGCAATTATCATTCAGAATAATCAGCAAATCGCTGTCGGCAACCCCGGCATGATTCATGGCTTCAAATGCCATACCGGCCGTCATTGAACCATCTCCGATAACTGCCACCGACTTTCTATTTTCCCCTTTATATTTTGCTGCTATCGACATACCAAGGGCAGCTGAAATAGAAGTAGAGGAATGTCCTACACCAAAAGTATCGTATTCACTCTCACTCCTCTTTGGAAAACCACTAAGCCCTTTGTATTTTCTATTGGTAACAAACTGATCTCTGCGACCCGTTAAAATTTTATGTCCATACGCTTGGTGACCAACATCCCAAACCAACTGATCGAAGGGAGTTTGGTAGGCATAGTGCAGGGCAACGGATAATTCTACCACACCCAAACTGGCCGCAAAATGACCACCATGCACACTTACTACATCAATAATAAATTGCCGAAGTTCCTGGCAAACTTGGTTCAGCTGCTCCCTAGAAATTTTTTTCAGATCGTCGGGGTGATTGATTTGTGCTAAAAGTGGGCCGGGAGTGATGGTCATGTAACCGGGTTTAAGCTGTAAAAATACGCAATATCCTTGAGTGAAAAATCAAACATATGCAATAATTAACTTATGTTATTGGTATGATTTGTATGTTAAACAACCTTTGCTTGCAGAATGTTCAATACAAACGTAGGCTGTTTTCTGCCCTACACCCGCTTATTTAACCACTAATCCTTAATCCCATGCTTTTACCCTCTTCAAACAATTAAATTTGTAAGTATGCGCAGGAGAAATACTTTGTATTGGATTTGTCAGTTAGGGGGATGGCTGTTTTACGGACTAGCTTTGATGTTTTTTGCTTTTATTTTCAATAATAAAACGAACGATGTTCTATATCCTCGGATTGCGATTACCATATTTTTTGGGGTGTTGTGTACCCATTTGCTGCGAGAAATGATTGTGCGACTCAAATTACGCCCCCCCATCACAGCCCGTAACTGGTGGTTGCATGTGTTAACCATTCTTGGGGCGATTTTGTTATTTAATTTGGCCAATAGTACAGCAGTAGAATGGTTAAAATTATATGAACCTGCCGCCAAGGTTTCGGTAAATACCCGTTTTATTTTTAATTTGCTTTTTGATTCGCCGCTGATTATTGTTTGGGCATCTATCTACTATATCTGGCATTATATCGATTTGGGATCTGTGAATGAGATACAGCAGGTTAAGTTGCAGAGTTTGGTGAAGGAGCTAGAACTGAAAACCATCAAGTCGCATATCAATCCGCACTTTATTTTTAATGCACTCAATAGTATCCGGGCATTGGTAGATGAAAATCCGGCAAGGGCGAGAACGGCGATTACGGAATTGAGTAATATCCTGCGCAGCAGCATGCAGATGGAAAAGGCAGAGACCATTACTTTAGAAAAAGAGTTAGACATAGTAAAAGATTACCTCGCTTTAGAGCAAATTCGTTTCGAAGACAGGCTACAGGTGGCCTATGAAATTGATGAAGATACCCTAGATCAGGCCGTACCTCCCATGATGTTGCAAACCCTGGTAGAAAATGCCATCAAGCATGGAATCAGCAAAGAAAAAAATGGGGGATTGGTTCGGATTATCTCTGATAATCGCGACAATAGACATGTGTTGATTATAGAAAATACTGGCAACATACAGCAAAACGTATTACCTATAATAAGTACTGCAAATATGGCTTCCTCCGGGGGGTTTGGCATAGACAGTACCCAGCACCGATTACAATTGATGTATGGAGAAAAAGCTTCTTTTCAAATTAAAAATGTAGATACCAATTTAGTTCGGGCAGAGATTTCGCTTCCGGTGGTAGCAACCCTTGTGCCTCAGTAATTATCTAATTAAAAGAAAATGGCAATTAAAGCAATTATTATAGACGATGAGCGATTGGCTCGCAATGAATTAAAGAAGTTGCTGCAATCTCATTCCGAGATTGAAGTGATTGAGGAAGCGGCAAATGTAGATGAGGGCATAGAGAAAATCGAATTGTTACATCCTGATTTAATTTTTCTGGATATTCAGATGCCCGGCAAAAATGGGTTTGAATTATTATCGGAAGTTGAAAGAGCACCCCGAGTAATTTTTACAACCGCATACGATGAATATGCCATAAAAGCCTTTGAGGTAAATGCACTGGATTATCTGCTCAAGCCCATAGAGCCCAAGCGGTTAGGAGAAGCCCTTAATAAGTTACAGGCAGAAATGATGAAGGATAATCCTGCCCTGGCTGCCAACAATCGGGGGCCACTTACCGAATTAGATCAGGTGTTTGTGAAAGATGGTGAACGATGCTGGTTTGTTAAACTGGGTGAGATTCGTTTATTCGAAAGTGTAGGTAATTATGCAAAGGTTTACTTCGGAACCCATAAACCACTGATTTTAAAATCGCTGAATGCATTGGAAGAGCGGTTAGACGATCGGATGTTTTTCCGTGCCAACCGCAAGCACATCATCAACCTGCGCTGGATAGAAAAAATAGAGCCCTATTTTAATGGCGGATTACTGGTAGATTTGAAGGGCGGAGAAAAAGTAGAAGTGAGCAGGCGCCAGACCGTGAAGTTTAAAGAAATGATGAGCTTATAATTGCTGGCTCATTTGCTGATAGTTTACTTTTCAATAGTTTCAAACCCTTTTGTATGCGAAAGTTGCTTGTATTGTTGTTGCTGAATATGGTTGTATTTAGTGTGTATGCACAAAAAATCGACCAGTTAATTAATGCGAAAGAAGTGCTGCGAATTGAGTCTGTATTGGCTTCCGACGAGATGCAGGGAAGAAAGACGTTTACGCCGGGAATAGATAAGGCAGCTGCTTTTATTGCCGAAGAGTTTGCAAAAATGAAAATTGCGCCTTATCCGGGTACCAACCAGTATATGCAGGCTTTTGCTATGCTGCGTCCTAAATTTCTAGGTTTGCAGGCAAGCATAAACGGGATGCCTGTTGATAGTAAAAATGTGGTGGTGATTACCTGTAAAGACACTTTGCAAATCAACCAGCAGTCGGGGTATGAACTGGTGCAGATTGCAGCCGGCGAAAATTTTGTTACCGAAGCGAGAAAATACCTAAATGCGAAAAAGAATTATTGCGTAATAGTCGATTCTTCTCACGCGGCTAATTTTGGCATGCTTACTCGATTTAAATCGCAACTCTATCAATCTGAGTATAGCACCGTATTTATGCTCACATCTGCAAAGCCAGTTGAGTTTTCTGTAGCAGCCTATCATAGTTTCACGCGTCAGTCGTTGCAAAATGTGGCAGCTATTATACCCGGAAAAAGCCGTCCCAATGAATATGTGATTTTTTCGGGTCACTACGATCACCTGGGGGTTATGAGTAAAGACCGTCAAGGCAATATACTTACCGATTCTATTTTTAATGGTGCCAATGATGATGCGGCAGGTACTACTGCCATGATGTTGCTGGCCCAGTATTTTTCGAAGCAAAAAAACAATGAGCGCACGCTTATTTTTGTAGCATTTACGGCTGAGGAAGTGGGTGGCTTTGGTGCAACCTATTTTTCGCGGCAAATGAATCCAGATGAAGTGGTGGCCATGTTTAACATCGAAATGATAGGCACCGAAAGTAAGTGGGGCAAGAATTCGGCCTATATCACTGGATTTGAAAAAACCAATATGGGAGAGATTCTTCAGCAAAATTTAGAGGGTACCGGCTTTACTTTTTATTCCGATCCTTATACCACTCAGAATTTGTTTTATCGGTCCGACAATGCCACGCTGGCAAGGTTAGGCGTTCCTGCACATACCATCAGCACTTCGAAAATGGATAGTGAGCCTAATTACCATAAAGCTAGTGACGAAGTGGGTACCCTTGATATGGACAATATGGCTATGATTATTAAATCCATTGCCTTGAGTGCCCGCAGTATCATCAGTGGCAAAGACACTCCTTCTCGGGTAGACACCAAGCAGCTTAAGTAAAAATTTCAGTAAAAAAATATTAAACGGCCAGTGGCAGGCTATGCACGGCTGCACTGATTTCTGCCATAATGGAAGGATCTTTTTCTATGGCATTGCCCACCACAATTACATCGGCACCTGCTTTGCAATTGCGGTATGCTTTTTCTGGGTCGGTGATTCCGCCGCCCACAATTAATGGGATAGAAATATTTTTAGCCACCCGCTCAATCATGGTTTCGGTGATGGGCTTTCGGGCACCACTGCCGGCATCCATATAAATCAGCTTCATGCCCAGCATTTCTCCGGCCATAGCGGTGCACATGGCAATATCGTTTTTGTCGGCAGGTATGGGGCTTGCATTGGAGATATACGAAACGGTAGTGGGAGCACCGCCATCAATTACCATATATCCGGTTGGAATAATTTCTAGTCCGCTCTTTTTTACAAAAGGGGCACTGATTACGTGCTGACCAATTAGTAATTCCGGATTTCTGCCCGAAATGAGCGATAGATATAAAAGTGCATCGGCATGCGAGCTGATTTGCGAAGGGGAACCGGGAAACAGGGTAACCGGAATATTGCAGGATGATTTAATTTGTTTGATACAACTATCCAGCTGACTGGAAATAACCAAACTACCCCCCACAAAAAAATGATCCACTTTACAGGTAAGGGCCCGCTCTACGAGTTCGTTAATAATGGCCGTATTCACCTTGTCGGGATCAATTAAAACGGCGAAAGATTTCCTTCCGGCTGTTTGTTGGTTGGTAAGTAACTGATAAATTCCCCCTTTCATGCAAATTGAAGATAGGTGTAATTGCAAAAATGGACAAAATTTCGGTATCCTGTTCAACCTTAGGGGTGTTTTTAATGCCCGAATACCCCGCAAATGAAAAAATAAGGCTAAAAACATACAATTTTATAGGGAATTACTCAAATGAAGGAACCGGGCATCGGAATTTACGAAGGGTATTGTAGTGAGTTGGGTTTCAATCCATTTGAATAAATTTTTATCTTGGAGTCAGTAAATTAATTACATTCATATCTTAAAAACCGGTAACGTTAAAATTGCTATATGGGAGATCTTCAAATTAAAAAAGATGCTAAAAAATACGATGCGGTAATTGTGGGTTCAGGAGCTGGCGGGGGTATGGCTGCATACGTATTGGCCAATGCGGGTTTAAAAGTTTGTTTAATTGAGGCGGGACCCAGTTACGACCCCGCCATTCATTCTTCGCAGTTAAAAAATCCCTGGGAGTCTCCTCGAAGAGGGGCGAGTACCAAGTATCGTCCTTTTGGCGATTTTGATGGTTGTTTTTGGGGATGGGAAATTGATGGAGAGCCCTATACCATGAAGGAGGGAAGTGCTAAATGGGATTGGTGGCGTGCCCGTATGATTGGGGGAAGAACCAATCACTGGGGTAGAATTTCGCTTCGATTTGGCCCGAAAGATTTCAAGCGCAGAAGTATCGATGGGTTAGGGGATGATTGGCCAATCGGATATGAAGATGTGAAACCTTATTACGATAAGATTGATAAATTGATAGGAGTATTTGGATCGAATGAGGGCTTGCCCAATGATCCGGATGGCATTTTTCTACCTGCCCCCAAACCTCGTTTGCACGAGCTGATGATTAAGAAAACAGCCACTGGGATGGGGATTCCTGTAATTCCATCGCGCTTGTCAATTCTCACAAAACCCATTAATAAAACAAGAGGCGCTTGTTTTTATTGTGCCCAATGTGGTAGAAGTTGTAAGGTATATGGCGATTTTTCCTCTTCTTCTGTTTTAGTAAAACCGGCGGCAGATACAGGAAATCTTGATGTAATTGTAAATGCCATGGCGCGGGAAGTGATTACCAATGCAGAGGGATTGGCAACAGGGGTTTCTTTTGTTAAAAAGGAGGATGGGATGGAGTACCAGGTAACGGGTAGGGTGGTGATATTGGCTGCCAGTACCTGTGAAACAGCCCGATTGCTATTGAACTCAAAATCTACCCGTCACCCGAATGGATTGGCCAACGACAGTAATGTGGTAGGTAAATATTTGCATGATTCTACCGGAGCTGCTATTGGCGGTGTATTGCCTCAATTATTTGGCAGAAAGCGCTACAATGAAGATGGAGTGGGCGGCATGCACGTGTATACGCCATGGTGGCTGGACAATAAAAAATTAGATTTCCCACGAGGATACCATATTGAGTATTGGGGTGGCATGGGGCAGCCTGCTTATGGTTTTGGTTTTGGCACGGAAGGCCTGAATGGACAATATCAGGTGAATGGGAAAACCAAACCTGCTGGTGGATATGGTGCTTCCCTGAAGGAAGACGTGCGCTTTTTCTATGGTGCTGGAGTAGGTATGGCCGGCAGGGGAGAAGCGGTTCCCGATATAAAGAACTATTGCGAGATTGATCCGACTGTAGTGGATAAATATGGCATACCTGTGCTGCGCTTTCATACCAACCATTCGGAGTATGAAATCAAGCAGGCTAAGCACATGAAGGAAACCTTTAAGGAAATCCTGCACAATATGGGTGCCGTTATCACTTGGGGTGGGGATGATACCGCTGCCAATAAGTATGGACTCAGCAATCCAGGAAATATCATCCACGAAGCCGGAACGGTAAGAATGGGGAATGATCGTAAAACATCTGCACTCAATAAATGGAGTCAGGCACACGATTGCAAAACCTTGTTTTGTGTAGATGGTAGTCAGTTTGTATCTCAGGCGGATAAAAATATTACCTGGACGATTCTGGCGCTTTCTATGCGTACTTCGGAATACATTCTTGATGAAATGAAAAAACAAAATCTCTGATAACTGTAAAGCCAATTATATGGACAGAAGAAAATCGATTAAGACTTTACTGATAGGGGCAGCCGGCACTGGGGTGTTGGTAGAAGCCTGTAAAAGTACCGACAAAAAAGAAGTGATGGCATCTGCTGATGTTGCCCTAAATGCCGACCGGATGCAGGAGGAGAAGGATTATTTGAGCAAGTTACAAGCCGGAGCCAGTTTTTTTACTTCGCATGAAATGAAGGCAATCACTTTGTTGGGTGATATCATTATTCCCAAGGATGCGGTAAGTGGCAGTGCATCAGAAGCAAAAGTGCCCGAGTTTATTGAGTTTATTGTGAAGGATATGCCAGAACATCAAACACCTATTAGGGGTGGATTAAGATGGTTGGATATGCAATGTTTCCGACAGTTTAATCAATCCTTTACGGATATCACCGATCAGCAACGCCTTACCATGGTAGATCAGATTGCCTATCCAGAAAAAGCAGCTCCGGATATGAAATTCGGTGTTTCTTTCTTTAATAAGATGCGGGATTTGGTAACTACTGGTTTTTATACATCCGAAATGGGTGTGAAAGATTTGGGTTATATGGGTAATGTTCCCAATCAGTGGAATGGCGTGCCGGATGATGTATTAAAGCAATATGGGTATGCTTACTCCGAAAGAGAGTTGAAGGAGTGTGTGAGTTATGATAAAACTACAGGATAGTGTAGAATCCATTTTTTCTGCATTTGCAGTAAATTATAAACCAAAACGTGCTTTTTGGGCGTTGAAGTTTTGTAAAATTTCTGTTGAAGAGATGGCTCGGTTATATATTTGAATGATTGGTAAATTACCTTTAAAATATCCATTCCAAGTAGCACTTCGGGCTATCCAAATTGGTTGTGTGTCTGTAAGATTAACATTATTCGAGCCTGTTGCATCTAATGTATTATTGTAATACCAATAAGTTGTTGAACCATCTCTTACGAAAGTCCAATATTGCCAAGTATTATTAATAACTGAAGTTGAAGAGAAAAAATTATTTTGTAAACCTAATCTAGCATTAATTTTTGTTTGATTAGTACCATCATTATAAATAGTCCATCCATTAAAAGCATCACTTGTTTTTTTATCAATAACGCCCATGGACTTATTATTACCCCAATCTGTAGGATACATCCAGAACGATATTGAAAAAGAAGAAGTTCCAAATGTAAGTGCAGAATAATTCGCACCTAAAACAAAATCATTCACACCATCAAAAGAAATTGCCCCCCCATTCGCACTATTATAAGTTGGTCCATTGGTGAGTGTTCCGTTGTTTTTATATCCACTCAAATCTGTCCAGGTAGTTCCAGAAGCTGGATAAGAAGGCGCAATTCCCGCATCCAACCAAAGCACCAATCCATTGGTAACTATTCCTGATGAGATAGTTCTCACACCTCTTCCCCCTGCATCCGCAGATCGGGTATTGTCTGTATTGGCTGCTTGTGCTCTGTCGGAAGTGGTTGCTGAGTTGGTGGTTGTATTGAGCCATGATCCTCCTTTCCATCCAGTGCCCGACGCACCCGGCCAACCTGATACATCGGCAGCGCCTGCAGCAGAAATTGCTCCATTACCATTTGCTCCGGAGAAGGTTCTTCCGGTTGCATTTCCAAGGGTTACAACTCGTTCCCAGAGATTACCACTGAGTTCCATATTGCCGTAATAGCCGGCACCACTGGTGGCTCTTGCAGTGCTGCTGGTTGCGAAGATGCCGGTTCTTACAGGCCCTGAGGTAAAGCTATTGTTGTAAGCGATATTGGAAGCAGTATTGGAAGCGGTTTCACTCAAGGTACTTGCATTGGAGAGACCAGATAGTGCAGTAGCCGAAGTATTGCCCCAGGCAAATTCATTGGAGGCAGGGTTTTGACTACCGCGACAGGATTTTTCGTATTCGAGTTCGGTCATGGGCCTAAGCGCTGCCCAATCGAGATAAGCAATCAAATCATCCCAGCTGAGATAATTACATGCGATTGATTGTCCATCATCGGATTCGTTATAAGTGCTGTTGCCATTGAGGTTGCAGGCATACACGGCAGGCACAGTTGAAGAAGTACCGGGGGTTTGAATATCAATGCCATTTCGATTGGCATTACCGGAAATAAGTGCAGGGGTACCTGCTGCACTACTGGGTGCTACAATGGTTCGGGCAGCTTGTTGGGTATAGGTAAGGGTATTGAGGAAGTCTACATATTGCTGCTGACTGATCTCGTACTTCATCGCATAAAAAGCATTGAACCCCGTTGGGTAGCCGGAAGCGAGGGAAGCAGTAGAAGTGCCGGTTAAATCAGTAGCGGTATTGTTATAGGCACCTATATTAGTGGGAGTAGCGGAACTGCTATTACCCTGCACAGTAGGAGTAGTTCCTGTGATAGTAAAAGTAGAAGCGGTTCCAGAACTGGTTATATCATTTGCCTTTCTGAGTTCCCCATTGTTGATGGCACCACTGCCCGCCTGAAAACCACCTACCTGATTATAGACCATCTCAACCGCATATACCCTAACGGTGATTTTATAATTATAGTCAACGCCATCAGTGCCATAGTTCCAAAGCAATTGGATACCGGAGGGAGAAAAAGCACCTGTACCATCAGCATTACGATAGATAAAAATTCCGGCAGCATCGTTTTGGGTAGAGGTAGCACCGGAGGGAATGGTATGTCCAGAAGAAGCAAGGGTGGCATGCTTCCAATCTCCATTACCCACTTTATATTTTACAAATACCCAGGCGGCATCCCAGTTAAAGGGGGCAGCGGATGTTCTCCAAGAATTCTGCCAATTGAGGCTAAACTGAACGAGCACAGTTTGCGCGCCAATATTACGCCCGGTGAGGGAGATATTGGAAACAGTGATATTATTAGACCGAGCAACCAAGCAACAAGAGATACCCAACCAAAGGATTAGGATTCGTATGGGTATGCAGGGTTTCATAGTAAAATAAAATTAAATAAAAATATCTTATTAAGACAAGTTTATATAACTAGAAGGGGTATAACTATTACAACCCAAAACGTGCTTTTTGGGCGTTGAAATTTTGGAGTACCTCCCCTGCCGTTAATGCTCTATTATATGCCATAAGTAGCCCTTGTGAACCTTGAAATCCTTGGTTTGCAAAATCGTTTCTACTACCAATCCAAAGCGTGCTTGATGTAGTCCAAGTATTAGCTGTATTAGATGACCCTGTTAATGCACCATTAATATATACTTTAAAGCCACTTGAAACGCTTTGCCCTTCTCTTACACAAGTAACATTGTACCAAGTATTTGGCGAAAGAGTAGGCGTGCCTAATGTTTGTCCATTAAGTCCATCAGCACTATTCCAAAAGGTGAGTAGTCCCGATCCTCCATTTGTTGCAACTAAAAAATAATTTGGTACATTAAGAATGAAAATATCATAATAATCTGATGAGTTCCCACTAAAAACAGATTGATTGAACCAACAGCTAAATGTATAAACATTTCCTGATGTAAAAGTTGTTGAAATATATTGATTACTCGCTCGTGCAAATGAAAAAACGCCACCATTTGTGCTATTGAAAGTAGGTCCATTAGTTAGTGTTCCATTATTTTTATTTCCACTTAAATCAGTCCAAGTTGTTCCAGATCCTGAATAGGAGGGAGAAATCCCCGCATCTAGCCAAAGTACCAATCCATTGGTAACTATTCCGGAAGAAATGGTTCTCACTCCCCTTCCCCCTGCATCTGCAGCTCGGGTGTTATTTACATTGGCTGCCTGCGTTCTATCTGAGGCGGTTGCTGAGTTGGTGGTTATATTCAGCCAAGAACCTCCTTTCCATCCGGCACCTGCGGCTGCGGGCCATCCGGAGACATCGGCATTACCACTAGAATTAAGTGTGCCATTACCATTTGCTCCGGAGAAGGTTCTGCCAGTTGCATTTCCAAGGGTTACTACTCGTTCCCAGAGATTACCACTGAGTTCCATATTGCCGTAATAGCCACTTCCACTAGTGGCTCTTGCAGTGCTGCTGGTTGCGAAGATGCCGGTTCTTACAGGTCCTGAGGTAAAGCTATTGTTGTAAGCGATATTGGAAGAAGTATTGGAAGCAGTTTCACTCATGGTACTTGCATTGGAGAGACCAGATAGTGCAGTAGCCGAAGTATTGCCCCAGGCAAATTCATTGGAGGCAGGGTTTTGACTACCGCGACAGGATTTTTCGTATTCGAGTTCGGTCATGGGCCTAAGCGCTGCCCAATCGAGATAAGCAATCAAATCATCCCAGCTGAGATAATTACATGCGATTGATTGTCCATCATCGGATTCGTTATAAGTGCTGTTGCCATTGAGGTTGCAGGCATATACAGCAGGCACAGTTGAAGAAGTGCCGGGGGTTTGAATATCAATGCCATTGCGGTTGGCATTACTGGCAACAAGTGCGGGGGTACCTGCTGCATTATTCGGTGCCACTATGGTTCGGGCTGCTTGCTGGGTATAGGTGAGGGTATTGAGAAAGTCCACATATTGTTGCTGACTGATCTCGTACTTCATCGCATAAAAAGCATTGAACCCCGTTGGGTAGCCGGAAGCGAGGGAAGCAGTAGAAGTGCCGGTTAAATCAGTAGCGGTATTGTTATAGGCACCTATATTAGTGGGAGTAGCGGAACTGCTATTACCCTGCACAGTAGGAGTAGTTCCTGTGATAGTAAAAGTAGAAGCGGTTCCAGAACTGGTTATATCATTTGCCTTTCTGAGTTCCCCATTGTTGATGGCACCACTGCCCGCCTGAAAACCACCTACCTGATTATAGACCATCTCAACCGCATATACCCTAACGGTGATTTTATAATTATAGTCAACGCCATCAGTGCCATAGTTCCAAAGCAATTGGATACCGGAGGGAGAAAAAGCACCTGTACCATCAGCATTACGATAGATAAAAATTCCGGCAGCATCGTTTTGGGTAGAGGTAGCACCGGAGGGAATGGTATGTCCAGAAGAAGCAAGGGTGGCATGCTTCCAATCTCCATTACCCACTTTATATTTTACAAATACCCAGGCGGCATCCCAGTTAAAGGGGGCAGCCGAAGTTCTCCAAGAGTTTTGCCAGTTGAGGTTAAACTGCACAAATACCGTTTGCGCGCCTATGTTTCGTCCGGTGAGGGAGATATTGGAAACAGTGATTTTATTAGACCGAGCAACCAAGCAACAAGAGATACCCAACCAAAGGATTAGGATTCGTATGGGTATGCAGGGTTTCATAGTAAGATAAAATTAAATAAAAATATCTTATTAAAACAAGTTTATATAACTAGGAGGAGTTAACTATTACAACCCAAAACGTGCTTTTTGGGCGTTGAAGTTTTGGAGTACCTCTGCAGCACTAATCGCTCGTGCATAAGCCATTAATACACCTATTTTTCCATTGAATGTCTCTATAGTGCCTCTGGGAATATCTGCATTTATTGATACTGGATTGCCATTTGTACCTAAAGCGTATGTACCGTTACCTTCATAATAAGTATAACCTGTTGCTAATACTCCATTTTTATAGATCTGGGGGTTACTGCCACTTGTGTGTGTGACTGTTATATTATACCAAGTATTACTAGCAATAAAACCAGCCGGCGGAATATATTGGGCCCTTCCATTTGCACCTGTCCATGCATAAAATCCATTTGCTTTCAAATAGGGGTTATAATTATCAGCATCAGTTCTCCCTTTCAAGTACAAAGTTGTTGCCTGGTTGGTTCCACTAAAAAACCAAATGGATATGGTAACTGCCGATGAAAAATTAAGCGTGGGGGCGTTGTCAATTGAGGTATAATCATTTACCCCATCAAAACTAAGTGAGCCTCCATTGGCATTATCGAATCCAATTCCATTGATAAGTGTTCCATTATTTTTATTCCCACTGAGATCTGTCCAGGTAGTTCCCGATCCAGGGTAAGATGGCTTAGTGCCCGCATCCAACCAAAGCACCAATCCATCGGCAACTATTCCTGATGGGATAGTTCTCACTCCTCTTCCCCCTGCATCCGCAGATCTTGTATTATCTGCATTCGCTGCTTGTGCTCTGTCGGAAGTGGTTGCTGAGTTGGTGGTTGTATTAAGCCATGATCCTCCTTTCCATCCGGTTCCCGCTGCACCCGGCCATCCGGATACATCGGCATCACCACTAGAATTGAGTGTACCATTACCATTTGCTCCGGAGAAGTTTCTGCCAGTTGCATTTCCAAGGGTTACTACTCGTTCCCAAAGATTACCACTGAGTTCCATATTGCCGTAATAGCCGGCGCCACTGGTTAACCTTGCAGTGCTGCCTGTCGCGAAGATGCCGGTTCTCACAGGCCCCGAGGTATAGGCATTGTTGTAAGCGATATTGGAAGAAGTATTGGAAGCAGTTTCACTCATGTTACTTGCATTGGAGAGACCGGATAGTGCAGTAGCCGAAGTATTGCCCCAGGCAAATTCATTGGAGGCTGGGTTTTGACTACCGCGACAGGATTTTTCGTATTCGAGTTCGGTCATGGGCCTAAGCGCTGCCCAATCGAGATAAGCAATCAAATCATCCCAGCTGAGATAATTACATGCGATTGATTGTCCATCATCGGATTCGTTATAAGTGCTGTTGCCATTGAGGTTGCAGGCATATACAGCAGGCACAGTTGAAGAAGTACCGGGGG
>JBAXQE010000004.1:0-199487 GCA_037131895.1 Chitinophagia bacterium
GGCAGAGGGATGAAAACTAGAGAGGCAGCTATTCAGGCTGGTAAAACACGGATTATCCCAGTTATGTTAACAGCAGTTGCCGCTATCCTTGCATTCATTCCCATTGCTGTAGGATTTAATATCAACTTCGTTACCCTGTTCAGCGAACTAAATCCACATATCTTCTTTGGGGGAGATAATGTTGCATTCTGGAGACCGCTGAGCTGGACGATTATATTTGGACTTGCCTTCGCTTTTTTTATGACGTTGATTATTGTTCCTGCGATGTACCTAATTGCAGAAAGATTACGCAGACCGATGCAGCGGATGTTTGGAGGTAAGTGGATTAGTATGTTGGGCATTCCACCACTCACTTTGCTGTTTTTGCCCTTGATGGTAGTTGCGCTGTTATTTCATCGAGCAAAGCGCAAAAGAAGAGCAGAGAAATTCGCCAAAAACCCCCAGGTGAATGAAGCCTTTATAGGAAGCTGGTTTTAATAGGATTTAAGACAATGGTTTTAAGAAACCGCCCTGTTTTCAGGGCGGTTTTTGTTTGTCGGTTACCACTGGTCATTCGCTACAACCACTATTCCATAAACTCCGCATTCTAGAAAAATCTTCCCGCTGCTTACTCCGCGAGCATAGTAATTTTGTATCAAAACCAAGTATATGATAGCGAACCACGAAATAGACTTCCGGATTTTTGGGGAAGAAATGCAGTATGTAGAAGTTGAACTAGATCCCGGAGAAACTGCCATTGCAGAACCTGGCGCATTTATGATGATGGATGATGGCATCTCTATGGAAACCTTGTTTGGAGATGGCAGTAAGCAAGCCAGCGGAGGATTATTTGGCAAACTGTTGAATGCGGGTAAGCGTGTGCTGGTAGGTGAAAATTTATTTATGACGGCTTTCACCAATTCAGTTCAGGGAAAAAAGCATGTTTCATTTGCTTCTCCCTATCCGGGAAAAATTATACCCCTCAATTTATCCATCCTAAACAATACTATTATTTGCCAAAAAGATTCTTTTTTGTGTGCAGCTAAAGGGGTGAGTATTGGCATAGAATTTCAGCGAAAACTAGGAACCGGTTTATTTGGTGGTGAAGGTTTTATTATGGAAAGGCTGGAAGGCGATGGCATGGCTTTTTTACATGCCTGTGGACATGTTATTGAAAAAAATCTTCAACCCGGAGAATTGATTAAAATTGATACCGGTTGTATAGTTGGATTTACGGGTGGCATAGACTATGATATTCAAATGGTTGGCGGCATTAAAAACAGTTTATTTGGCGGCGAGGGATTATTTTTTGCTACCCTTCGAGGCCCGGGTAAAGTTTGGATTCAAACCCTTCCCATCAGTCGACTCGCCGGAAGAATTTTACAATATGGTACCACCACTCGCAGAGAAGAAGGAAGTATGTTGGGAGGAATAGGAAATCTGCTTGATGGAGATGGCTGGTAGGCTAAGCAGAAGGTTATGGATGAAATGTCTGTAACCTTTTTACGGCTTCCTCCAATGTATTTTCTTTTTTGGCAAAACAAAAACGCAATACCCTGTGGTCTGTATTATCCTGATAAAATACAGAAACCGGCACGGTAGCTACCCCATGCTCTTTGGTTAAACGAATCGCCATTTCCCGATCTGGTTCATTACTAAAATGACCATAGCGAAAACAAGCAAAGTAACTTCCCGAAGAGGGTATATATTCAAAGGGAGTAGATTGCATTAATTTACAGAAGTAATCTCTTTTCTGTTGTACCGCTGCGCCCAGCGTTAAATAGGCATTGGTATCCAGCATATATTCTGCCAATGCTACCTGCTTAGGCGTATCACAGGAAAAACTATTAAACTGATGAACCTTCCGGAATTCATTCGACATAGATTCTGGTGCAATACAATAGCCTAGTTTCCATCCGGTACAATGATAGGTTTTACCAAAAGAGAAACATACAAAACTCCGCTCGCGCAATGCAGGATACCGCAATACACTTTGGTGAATTTGTGCATCATATATTAAATGCTCATACACTTCATCACTCAACACAAAAATAGAAGTTCCACTCACTATTTCTTCTAATTCGCGCATATCCGCCTCCTGCCAAATCATACCCGTGGGATTATGAGGGGTATTCAACATAATAACCCGGGTACGGGGGCTTATTTTTTTTCTCACCTCATCCCAAGGAATCCGATAGTCGGGAAAAGTTAAAGGAATAAGCACAGGAACCGCTCCATTGATGGTGATATTGGGTATGTAGCTATCGTAGGCAGGTTCAAAAACAATCACTTCATCACCGGGTTGCAAAACCGAAGTAAGTGCAGTATAAATCGCATAAGTGCCGCCGGGTGTAATGGTAATCTGTGTTTCGGGATTTATAGGATTTCCGTAGAGGTTATTTACTTTTTCTGCAATTCTTTCCCTTAATAAGGGATAGCCATTCATATGTGTGTACTGATTGTGCCCATCCCTCATAGCTTTCGCTACTTCTTCTACCAATTGAGGGCTCATGGGGAAATCAGGAAAACCCTGACCCAGATTAATCGCATCATAGGTTTTGGCCAACTGACTCATTACCGTAAAAATGGTAGTTCCTACCTGAGGTAACCGAGAGGTAATAGAGGGGGTAAGCGACATGTTGTTTACTTTAAGCGGAAACCCCCTTAATTAGGGTGCCAGTTTTCCGGCTATTCGGTTCAGTTCAATTTCAGCTACTTTGGCTGCATAGCTCAGATTCACCAACCGAAATCCTTCATTTTCGAAACTCACCTGAGCTTGCTTAACATCCAATATAGTTGACTGACCCAGTTCAAATTTGTGTAGAACTAAATCAAGAAGCTCAGATGATAACTGATAGTTTTTTGTTTCTGTTTGTAGTTGCAGCAGATTGCTTTTATACGACTGGAAAGTACGTACAATACCGGTTTCCATATCAAAAAACATATTATCGTACTGAAGCCGCGCATTCCGAGTATTGATGGAAGCAATTTGCTGTTGCTTTTTGTTAACGCCTCCAGTATACAAGGGTATACCTAAATTTAATCCTATAAAAGGGCCAAAGCTCTGATTAAGCAACGCAAATCCCGCTGCACTTTTTGTGCTGTTAAAGTTATACCCAGTATTGGCTCGGAGAGTGGGATAGCGAAGGGCTTCTGTTTCTTTTTCCAACCACTCATTTACTTTCACTTGTTGTGAGGCTGCTAATAAAGAGGGATTAGATGGCATGTATTTGCGGATACTGTCTAATACTAATTTTTTGTCTACTATAATCGTATCCCGAATAACAATTGGCGCATCCGCCGGCTTCATAAAAATCAGGTTGAGCAAATCGGTCTTGGTTTGATCAATCACCAATTCTTGTGTTTGTAGATTTTGCTCCAGTGCATTTAAATCAATTTTTGCCTGCAGCAAGTCTGCCTGATTTGCCAACCCAGACTCTTTGCGAATATTTAATACTTCCAGCCTTTTTTCAGAGGCTGCAATTGACTGATGAATCGTTTTCAAAAAGTCCTGCTGCCGAACCACATCATAGTAGCGCGTCATAACCGCTGCAATGGTATTCTGAATTTGGGTAGCGAGTACTTGCTGGTTAAGCCCTTTAATTTCTTCCAGTCTTTTTTTGGTAGCCGTAATTCTACTGCCATTGTACAAAACCATGGATGCAGTAACGCCTGCGGAAAGATTATTCGATCCTACATTGGGTCTTTTAACATCCCTTGATGGATCCGAAAATTTTTGATTGATGCTTACAACTTGCTCATTATCGTTGATGGTAGCATTTACGGTCGGTAGTCCCCCTGCAAATCCTACATCGTCGGTAATAGTGCTAATAGACAGATTATTTTTAGCCAGCTGTATATCAAAACTATTTTTTAAGGCAATATTAATGGCATCGGAAAGGGTAAGGGTTTGCTGGGCAAGTAGTGGCTTACCGAAGCTTAGAACCAAAAAAAGAACCAGCATTTTTCTCATATCCGCTAAGTTATCAAAAGAGAGCCCTATGGCCGAAAATTAATACATGAATGGATGAATTAGCTCACCAAGGTTCCCACGGAACCTCCCAGCACCACTTGCAAAAGGTTACCCGGCTTATTCATATCAAACACAATGATTGGCAATTTGTTTTCCATACAAAGTGTGAAGGCCGTCATATCCATTACTTTCAAATTTTTTCGAATACATTCTTCAAAAGAGATGGTTTCGAATTTGGTGGCAGTAGGGTCTTTTTCAGGGTCGGCGGTATAAATGCCATCAACCCGAGTTCCTTTTAATATCACATCCGCCTTCATTTCTATCGCTCTAAGAGAGCCCGCTGTGTCGGTAGTAAAATAGGGGTTGCCGGTACCTGCACCAAAAATTACAACCCGTCCTTTTTCCAGATGGCGCAAAGCCTTTCTGCGAATATAGGGTTCGGCTACTTGCTCCATATTGATGGCACTTTGTAAACGGGTATATACGCCAATTTTTTCTAGCATGGCCTGCATAGCCATGGCATTGATTACTGTTGCCAGCATCCCCATATAATCGCCGTGTGCCCTTTCAATTCCGCTGTCCGCTTCATTCATACCCCGATAGATATTTCCACCGCCTATTACAATCGCTACCTGCACGCCCAGCTCCGTTACGAGTTTAATATCCTGTGCATATTGCTCGATAATTTGGGGGTTGAAGGGATCTCCGTTTCGCTGATCACCCAAAAGGGCTTCGCCGGATAGTTTTAACAGGATTCTTTTGAACTTGGGTAGCATAGCAGGAATTTAAATTAGGTATGCAAATAACCTTATTTTTTGGGATAATTCACTCCCCTGTGCATAAACTGCTTCTTTAGCGGGTAGTATGAGCCTTTTTTAGCGGTTTTTTATTGGCTTTATCCCGGTTTTCCTTTACTCGAAAAGCAATCAGATCGCCAATTAGTGAAAGTGGAAGTGGCTGATCATGCGGAAATTGAATAGACCCGGTAGCATGCACATATTTACTCAGCCGATTTTCGAATTTTTTTACACCCGAAGCCATGGGATACAATCCAATATGATGCGTATGTACCGCGAAATACAGCAGCCGTCCGTTGAGCAAATAAGAAGGCATGCGATAACTAATTTTTTCAGTTGCCTCCGGAGCCAACGCTTTAACCAGCTTGCGAATAGCTATTAATTTTTTTCGAATAGGAGCGTGGTATTGGTTACAATATTGCTCAACCGTTTCTATATTAGAAGGGGTTTGCATACTTACAAAAGGGGGGGAAATTATATAAAACCTGAAATTATTGTATTTCGCAAACATAAAAAAACCGCCCAAAAGGGCGGTTATGATATCATCAATTTATTACAAATTATCCGAGGGCTACTCTTTTGAAAGTGGTAACCGTAAGATTAGCACTGGCTTTTTTCAAATAATCACCAACACTCATTCCACCATCCTTTACAAAAGGTTGCGCAACTAGAGTTTGTTCTTTGAAAAACGCATTCAGTTTTCCTTCTGCAATTTTAGCAATCATTTCATCGGGTTTTCCAGCCATTTTAGGATCGGCTTTCATAGTTTCTACTACAATCGCTCTTTCTCTTTCAATCGCTTCGGGAGAAATGCTATCGGCATCAACAGCCAAGGGATTCATGGCTGCAATTTGCATAGCTACATCTTTACCAACTTCTTCTGCAGCTTCTGAAAGACCAACCAGCACCCCCATTCTGTTAGCTCCGTGAATATAGGAAGCTACATAAGGAGCATCTACTCTTTCGAAACGGGAAACCCCAATTTTTTCTCCAATAGAAGCTAATTTGTCATTAATCATGTCGGCTACTTTGGCACCGTTGATTACTACTTCGTTCAACTCTTCAGCTGAAGCAACATTGTTGGCAACCGCTGCATCAGCAATTTGTTGCGCAAATGCCACAAAATCAGCATTTTTAGATACGAAATCGGTTTCACAACTAATGCACACAACCCATCCGGTTTGTTGATTCGCGGAAGTTTGGGCAATTACAACTCCTTCTTTAGCTTCCCGGTCGCTGCGCTTGGCGGCAACTTTCTGCCCTTGCTTACGCAGCCAATCGATGGCGGCTTCAAAATCTCCATTTGTTTCAGTAAGTGCTTTCCGGCAATCCATCATTCCGGCGCCGGTTGTTTGACGAAGTTTATTTATATCTGCTGCGGTAATAGTTACTGTAGACATATTTATTAATCTTTTTAAAAAAATAAATTACTTTTTATGTTGCCAACCTAATTCTGTGCTTGATTTAGCGAAGAAAGAAGTAAGTCGATTATACTGTTTAAATGATTATCGGCTTCCTCCGGATGCTGGGCGACGGCTTGCTCCACCACCGGCAATTCTGCGCTTGGGAGCACCAGCCGGTGTTCCTGCAGCAGCTCCACCACGACCTCTACCGCCACGGCCTGCTTCAGATTGCGCCTCTGCTTCTAATCTGCGAGCACGTGCTTCATTCTCATTGCTGGTTTCGTCACTCTCTTCTTCTTCTTTAGAAGCCTGGCGCTCTGCTAAACCTTCTGCAATAGCAGCCGTGATATAGTTAGTGATGATTGCAATTGATTTGGTAGCATCATCGTTTGCTGGAATAGCGAAATCAACCTTATTAGGATCGGAATTGGTATCAACCATTCCAAAAGTAGCAATACCCAAACGCTTGGCTTCGGAAAGTGCAATATGCTCATGGCCGATATCCACCATAAAAAGAGCTGCTGGTAAACGACCTAATTGAGCAATACCGCCCAATACTTTCTCCATTTTATCACGATCGCGGCTCAGGGTAAGGCGCTCTTTTTTGGTTAAACTTTCGGCACTGCCATCGGCCAGCATTTTTTCTATGCTCTGCATTTTCTTTACGCTCTTACGAACCGTATTAAAATTGGTAAGCATACCACCTAACCAACGCTCAGTTGCATAGGGCATGTTCACCCGCTTGGCACATTCGCTTACAATTTCTTTTGCCTGCTTTTTGGTAGCCACAAACATGATTTTTTTACCGCTCTTCGCAATTTGCTTTACAGCAGCGGCTGCTTCTTGCAAATGATCTACGGTTTTATTCAAATCAATGATGTGAATGCCCTTTTTTTCGGCAAAGATGTAGGGTAACATCTTAGGGTTCCACTTCTTCTTCAAATGTCCAAAATGCACACCGGCGTCCAGAAGTTGTTGCTGTAATGAAGTGTTATTTTCCATTATTACTGATTTTGTAGTTGATAGTTTACGGGTTTTGTAAGAGAAACGATACGGTAAAATACCCAATAGCTTCCCCAACCAGCCCAATGATTAACGTTTGCTGAACTGGTAGCTTCTCCGGGCTTTTTTGTGACCGAATTTCTTACGCTCCACACTACGTGGATCCCGCTTCAATTGACCGGCTTCTTTTAAAGCAGGACGCAATTCGGGGTTTACTTCGAGCAAAGCGCGGGCAATGCCTAATTTGGCAGCTTCTGCTTGTCCTTTCAATCCACCACCCTGGGCATTAATTACAATGTCGAGCTTTCCCAGCATATCAGCCGTTTTTAGAGGGGCTTCTACCTGATTTTGCAAATACACCAACGGGAAATAAGCTTTATAATCTTTGTCGTTTACCACGATTTTTCCATCACCCTTGGTAACGAACACACGGGTTACCGCTTCTTTACGGCGTCCCACTGCATTTTTTTGTTTTTCCATTTTTTTTGTCTTTTGGCAGTTGTTTTGTTACAGCCTGCCTGTTGATAGATAGTATCTTACTTTACTACTCGAATGTTTAATAAGCAAAAGGCTTTGGCTGTTGAGCACTATGGGGATGCTCAGCACCAGCATACACAAACAACTTCTTAATCATCTTACGGCCTAATCTGTTTTTAGGTAACATGCCTTTTACAGCCCGCTCCATAATCACTTCCGGACGACGTCTCAGCAAATCACCGGCAGCTTCTTCCTTTTTACCTCCGGGATATCCTGAATAATTGAGGTACTGCTTATCTTCTAATTTATTGCCGGTAAATACAACTTTATCGGCATTAATTACAATTACATAATCGCCACAATCAACGTGGGGAGTATAATAAGCTTTGTTCTTGCCTCTGAGTACAGACGCAATTTTAGATGCAATTCGACCTACGGTTTGATTAGTACCGTCCACAACATACCAGTTGTGCTGAACAGTAGCCGCATTCGCATGCTTGGTTGTGAAATGTAGTTTACTCATAATTTTTCTTTTTAATTTTACACCAGCGCTATCCCACTGGCCAATAAATCCCTCTTTTTAAGGGACGGCAAAGGTAGGATACCCCCATCGGTTTTCCCAACAAAAAACAAGATATTTTGAATGCTATGCTCATAATACACTGATAATCAATAAAAATTTTGTCACTTTTTTATTCTATAGTGCCAAAATATCGAAAAACAAGCCTTTTTACTCGCATTCTTCCTACAGCCAATTATTTATTACCAATTACCTTTGCGAATAAATTTCCTCTATTGGCAATACGAAAACTTCAGCCCCAACGCATATTCAATGGCCAGCAACTTTTAGAATCCGGGACTGTTTTGCTGGTAGATCAAACAGGCACTATCCTTGATATGGTTCCCGCTGATCAGGCTGGGGAAAACATAGAAATCCTGAACGGTTGGCTTAGCCCCGGATTTATCAACTGCCATTGCCACCTCGAACTCAGCCACATGCTAGGAGTAATTCCCGAAAAAACCGGACTCCTCTCCTTTGTTAAGCAGGTAATGCAAAACAGAGAAATTGCTGCTGAAAAGCAGCAACAAGCCATCCAAATTGCCGATCAACAGCTATGGAATCAAGGGGTTCAGGCGGTGGGTGATATTTGCAATCAAACTGCCACCCTAAGTACCAAACTCAACTCCCCCATCACTTATCATACTTTTATTGAACTCACCGGCTGGCATCCTTCGGTAGCGGAAAGCCGTTACCAAGCTGCCCTTGCTTGTGAACAGGCATTTGCAAGCCATTCGCTTCGGCATTCATTATCACCGCATGCCACCTATTCGGTATCTGCTAACCTCTGGCAAAAAATACGCCCACATTTTTCACATCAAACTATTACCCTCCATAATCAGGAATCGGCCGATGAACAATTGTTGTTCGAAAAGGGTACTGGAAACTGGCCATTGTTTTACGAAAGCCTGGGTATTGGCCATTCCGAATTTGAACCAACCGGAAAAAGTAGTTTACAATCGGTTCTACCATTTATGAAGGAAGCGGCCACCGTTTTACTAGTGCACGATACGTTTTCACAAGCTGCCGATATGCAATGGGCACAATCCTATCATCCCGGCATCTGTTGGTGCATTTGTATTCGGGCCAACCAATACATAGAAAATGCCCTACCCCCGATTGCTGAGTTGCGAAGCATTGGTGCCCGGATTGTAGTGGGTACCGATAGTTTAGCCAGCAACTACTCGTTGAGTATTTTACACGAGCTTTATGAAATTCAGCAACATTTTCCAGAAGTGTCTACCCCCGAACTACTCACCTGGGCATCCTATAACGGAGCGCAAGCATTGCAACTAAATGAAAGTTTGGGAAGCCTGCAACCCGGCAAACAACCGGGGATTCTATTGATAAACAACTTAAGTGATCATGGCCAATTGCTGCAATCTACCCAAGTGCAAAGACTATGGTAATTCGGTTTACTGCAATACCTCTTTTAATATTGGCAAACTTCTTAGGGTTCCAAAATCATGAATGTGTAAGGAATAAAATTGCAAATAATTTTCCAGCAATTCTCTTCGCTGGTTTCTATCCAGTTGCATATTTTCTAACTGATCATAGGAAGTTATTTGGTATAACCGGGCAGTTACCGATGCGGCATTCCCCTCAATAAAATAAGGATGGGCCGGTCGCTCACTTACAAATTGGCCCTCCTGCAAATCCAATACATAAAAGGTAGCACTGTAATTACCCTGCAGTTGAAAACCAAGCAGCACGGCCAACTGCAGTGAAAAAAGCAGGGGAAGATTGGCCGTTACTCCATCCGATCCCTTATCCAATTCTTGCAAACTCCTTTCAACAAAATAAAATAATTCGGGATTAGATTCGGGCTGCTGCAAACTATGTTGCAACAATTCTACCATAAAAAGGGCAACGGTATTTTTTACTACTTCGCTAAATACGCCGGTATATAAATAACTCCAATCTACTTCCCGAACATATTGCAATTGTTTTTGCTCATTGTGATACACGACCAGTTCTACCATCGCTCCCGGCTGAAAACAGGCCGACTTACTTACCGACTTTCGGGAGCTTTTTCGGATGCCTTTTACCAGATAATGCTGCAAGCCAAACAATTCGGTATACACCGAACTGATGATGCTGGTATCTCCATAGGGAATGGACCGGAGAACAATGCCTTTGGTTGCGTGTATCATGCTGTTATTTGTAAAGAGGCTTTAACAGCCAGTCGAAAGGCAGCAAAAAATTAAAACTTACGCGGTATTTTCCGAACATCGCGTTATACAACTCCTGTAAATTGTTGCAAAAAGCGAATATCATTTTGTGAATACAACCGCAAATCATTGATCTGAAATTTCAGTTGGGTAATCCGCTCTATCCCCATTCCAAATGCAAATCCGGTGTATTTATTCGGGTCGATGGAAAAATTTTCCAGCACGCTGGGATGCACCATGCCACTCCCTAATATTTCTACCCATCCCGAATGTTTACAGATATTACATCCCTTACCGGCACAAATCAAACAGCTGATATCCATTTCGGCGCTGGGCTCGGTGAATGGGAAATAACTGGGGCGGAAACGAACTTTTACACTCGAACCAAACATCTCCTGCACAAAAAAATACAAAGTCTGCTTCAGGTCGGCAAAACTTACTTGTTCATCGATATACAATCCTTCTACCTGATGAAAAAAACAATGGGCTCTGGCACTGATGGTTTCGTTGCGATACACCCTACCCGGACAAATAACCCGAATGGGTGGCTTTTGCTGTTCCATCACGCGCGCCTGCACACTGCTGGTATGTGTTCTCAGCAACCAGGCAGGCTGCTGTTGAATATAAAAAGTGTCTTGCATGTCGCGTGCAGGATGATCTTCCGGCAAATTCATGGCACCAAAATTGTGCCAGTCATCTTCTATTTCCGGACCCTCTGCTACGGCAAAACCCAAGCGGCGAAAAATAGAAACAATTTCATTACGCACTATACTAAGCGGGTGGCGGGTTCCGGCAGTTAGGGTAGTTCCGGGTAAAGTTCTGTCTATTGTATCTACCCCTGCAACCGGGGCTGCTTGTTGTTGCTCCTTCAATTGTTCCCACTGTTGTTCTGCCAGCACTTTTAATTCATTCATCTGCTGCCCCATTTCTTTACGCTGGTCGGGGGCAACCTGCTTCATTTCCCCCATCAGGGATTTAACTACCCCCTTGGTTCCGAGATAACGAATCCGAAAAACTTCCGCTGCATCCGGTTGTTGGCTATCAAACTGAGCCATTTCGGCTTTACAGTCAGCTATCTGTTGTATCAATGCATCCATGGAGTAAAGATAGAACCCTTCTTTCACATGATAAAAATATGCACCTCCGAGGCAGACCGATTTTCGAGGATTTTGGCTGAAATGCCTATCGATCATCTATTCTTCCTCAATAACGGGGGAATACGTATCTTTGTAGGTACATGATACCAGAACAGATGGATTACAACACCGGTAGAGTTTATCTTGGCATGAAGGAATATGGCCGCCATGTGCAGAAGATGGTTGACTACCTCCTGACCATAGAAGACCGAGAAAAAAGGCAACAGCAAACACAATATGTGATTGAATTGATGGGATTTCTGAATCCGCATCTGAAAAGTGTAGAAGACTTCCGCCATAAATTGTGGGACCATCTCTTTTTTATCAGCAATTTTCAGTTAGATGTGGATAGTCCTTACCCCATCCCCACCAAAGAAACCTATAAACAAAAACCTGATCCCCTACCTTACCCCAAGCGGCATCCTAAATACCCGCACCTGGGCAGAAATCTGGAAGTGGTAATCCATAAAGCCTTGCAACAAGAAGATCCGGAAAAGAAGGCTGGTTTTGCCCATGCGATAGCTTATTACATGAAGTTGGCTTATAGTAACTGGCACAAAGAGCTGGTGCACGATGATTCTATTCGGGCTGAACTGAATAATATTACGGGTGGACAGCTCGAATTCAGCAATACCCCCTTTATCAAACACCGCAATCAAAATTTTGAACGCGACGAATTCCCAAGAAGTGGGGGCGGCAGATGGCAAAACAAAAACTTTAGCAACCGCGGTGGAGGTGGTGGTAACCGGAATCGGAGTGGCGGAAGCAACCGGGGCAATAATCCCAATGCTCCCCGTGATAACCGCGGTGGCGGCGGCAATCGCAACGATAACCGAGGTGGTCAATTCAATAAAAGATATTAATCAGCCCCTTCTCCCGGTTTATTATTTCCATTGATTTAGTTTTTCTTGTATGACTCCAGCTTTTGAGCAACTTCAACAGGTAATCACTTCAAGAAGAAGTTGTAAGCCCTCTTCGATGAATGGAAAGACCATTCCCGATGAGCAGATTTCTATTTTATTGGAATTGGCCAACTGGGCACCCAATCATGGCAGAACCGAACCTTGGCGTTTTTTTGTTTATGGGGGAGCCGCATTGCAAGATTTCTGTTTGCAGCATGCCACTCTTTATCAAGAAAATACCTTACCCGAATCGTTCAATCCTGCTAAATTCAACAATCTGCTGAACCAGTACACAACAGTGTCGCATATTATAGCAGTAGTAATGAAAAGAACCCAGCCTACTGGCATCCCTATGCTAGAGGAATATGCTGCCACGGCGGCGGCCATTCAAAATATGTTGTTGGGTGCCGAAACTTTGGGCATCCAAGCACTTTGGAGTACCGGGGGCATGACGCACCAACCTGCAATGAAAACCCTGCTGGAATTAGCGGAAGCGGATGAAACCCTTGCTTTACTTCATTTGGGGTACTCAGATACGCCCCCAACAGAAGGTATTAGAAAAATTCCGCTGGCAGAAAAAATCAGCTGGAAAAAATAAACCCATCCTTCAAAACTGTAGGAATTTAGCCCGCAAATCCGCAAAATCATTGTTTCTTTGCCGAAACGCCATTCATGGGCAATCCTATTCAACCCATTATTATTATTACTGCCCCTTCTGGTGCTGGCAAAACATCTATCACACGCTATTTGCTGCAGAAATACCCCTTTTTGTGTTTTTCAGTATCAGCAGCTACCCGTTCGCCCCGGGGAAATGAAAAAGAAGGAGTTGATTACTATTTTATCAGCGAAGCCTCCTTTAAAGAAAAAATTGCCAACCACGAATTTGTTGAATGGGAAATGGTATATGAAGGAAAATACTATGGCACCCTGCATGCCGAAATGAGCCGGATTTGGCAACAAAATAAAGTTCCCGTGCTGGATATAGATGTAAAAGGGGCACTCCGCTTGCTAGAACAATATCCAAAACAATGCTTTTCTCTATTTATTGAACCTCCGGGATTAGAGGAACTGAAAAAACGACTGGAAACACGAGGTACAGAAACTCCAGAAAGTTTAACTGCCCGCCTGAATAAAGCGGCTTATGAAATCTCATTCAAGGAAAATTTTCATCAAACCATTGTAAACCGAGATCTGTCGGATGCCTGTGCTGAAGCGGAAAAATACATCCTACAATTTTTACACTCGGTTCACTATTCCTTCTAAAATAAATTGGCAGACCTGCCAAAACTAATTTAATTTCATAGGGCTGATTTCATCACAGCCTGGTACCGAATTGCAAACCCCATAATTTTACTATATGTTATTCAAAAACCGAACTTTCTTTATCACAGGTGCCAGCAGAGGTATTGGAAAAGCAATGGCGCTGAAACTAGCATCAGAAGGCGCCAATATTGTGATTGGAGCAAAAAGTGTAGAAGAAGATCCGAGACTGGGAGGTACTATTTTTAGTGCAGCCCGCGAAGTTGAAGAAGCCGGAGGAAAAGCATTGCCCATTCAACTGGATATCCGCTTTGAAGACCAGATTCAAGCCGCTATGCAAAAAGCAGCTGAACATTTTGGCGGAATAGATGGGATTATTAATAATGCATCTGCCATTCAGCTTACCCCCACCGACAAAACCGAAAGCAAGCGGTTCGATCTGATGCAAAGCATCAACGTACGGGGAACATTTCTGGTGGTAAAACACGCATTACCTTTTTTAATGAAGGGCACCAATGCGCATATCCTTACTTTATCACCTCCCATTAATATGAATCCCAAATGGCTGGGCGGGCATATTGCTTATACCATTACCAAATACAGCATGAGTATGATGGCATTGGGTTGGGCGGAAGAATTTAAAGGGGCCGGTATTGCATCCAATGCACTTTGGCCACGCACCACAATTGATACGGCTGCGGTGCGCAATCTGTTGGGCGGACAAATGTTGGCAAACATGAGTCGCACCCCGGATATTATTGCTGATGCAGCACATTATATTTTAAGTCAGCCGGCTGCCACCTGCACCGGAAATACTTTTGTAGATGAGGATGTGTTGGCCTCATCTGGCATTACCGATTTGGAAAAATATTCGGTAGTGCCGGGTGCTACCTTGTATAAAGATTTATTTGTGTAACCTTTTTTATCTTCCCATGCTACCAAAATTTATTGCCACCTGCTGCCTTGCAGCTACCCTGCTTGTATATACACCAATGCATGCCCAAAACAATGCATCCCTAAAAGCAGCTACAATTCAACAATTAGATACTCGTTTTGGTGAGTACCAAACCATTGCCCGAAATATTTGGGAGTTTGCTGAAGTGGGGTATAAAGAAAATAAAAGCAGTGCTTTATTACAAGAAACCCTAAAGAAAGAAGGTTTTCAGGTAACGAATGGCCAGGCCGGTATGCCCACCGCTTTTATTGCCACTTATGGATCTGGTTCTCCGGTTATAGCCATCCTCGCAGAGTATGATGCCCTTCCGGGTTTGTCGCAACAAGCAGTACCTGAAAAGAAAACGATTCAGGGGCAAGATGCAGGACATGGTTGCGGACATAATTTATTTGGTACCGCTTCAGTAGCAGCTGCCATTACGTTAAAACAATTGATGGCATCGGGGCAACTCAAAGGAACGTTACGGTTATATGGTTGTCCGGCAGAAGAAGGCGGAAGTGGAAAAGTATATTTAGTAAGGGAAGGATTTTTTAAAGATGTAGATGTTGCGATTCACTGGCATCCAAGTGATAAAAATCAGGTAACCATGATGAGCGCACTGGCGAATACTTCCGCTAAGTTTCGCTTTTATGGAACTTCTTCCCATGCTTCGATGGCTCCCGAAAAAGGGCGTTCCGCTTTAGACGGAGTAGAAGCCATGGACTATATGGCCAATATGATGCGGGAACATATTCCGCAAGAAACCCGCATACATTATGTGATTACCCAGGGCGGAAAAGCACCCAATGTGGTGCCCGATTTTGCTGAAGTATTTTATTATGTGCGCCATCCCAAACGAGAATTGGTGCAATCTATTTTCGAAAGACTGGTAAAAACTGCCGAGGGAGCTGCTAAAGGCACAGAAACAAAAATGGATTATGAAATAATTGGGGGTACGCACGATTTATTGATTAATACTTCCTTGGCAAAAATGATGCAGCAAAATCTGGAACTTACCGGAGGCGTAAAATATTCAGCTGCAGAAACCAGTTTTGCCCAACAATTAGCCACTTCTTTCAACAATCCTCCTCCATTATCTAACGCAGCAGATATAGTTCCCCTACAAACTTTTATTAATGCAGGTGGAGGAAGTACGGACGTAGGTGATGTGAGCTATGCAGTGCCTACGGTTGGGCTAGAATCTGCTACCTGGGTGCCGGGCACTTCTGCGCACAGCTGGCAGGCAGTGGCCTGTAATGCTATGGGAATAGGCATGAAGGGCATGATGGTGGCTGCAAAAACGATGGCATTAACTGCCATTGACCTCTTTACCAATCCTGTTTATATTCAACAAGCAAAAGAAGAGCACCGCAAACAGGTGGGTAACTATCAATATAAGGCATTACTGGGTACCCGCAGTCCTGCATTGAATTACCGCGACTAATCATCAAAGGAAGAAAGGAATTAATCCAGCTTTTCGGGGCGCATTTGCGGAAACAACAATACATCCTGTATGGATGGCTGGTTCGTCATCATCATACAGAGGCGATCGATTCCAATACCAATGCCCGAAGTAGGCGGCATACCATATTCAAGTGCCCGAAGAAAATCATGGTCAATAAACATGGCTTCATCATCCCCTCGTTCCATCAGTTTTGCCTGCTCTTCAAATCTTTCCCGCTGATCGATAGGATCATTTAATTCTGTATAGGCATTGGCAATTTCTTTTCCATTCACCATCAGTTCAAATCTTTCCACCAAACCGGGTTTAGAACGATGTTTTTTGGTGAGCGGACTCATCTCTATCGGATAATCGATTATAAAAGTGGGCTGAATAAAAGTATGCTCGGCTGTTGAGCTGAATAATTCGTCTATCAATTTTCCTTTTCCAATATTGGGCGCAACCGATAAATTTAATTGCGCGCAAACCTCGCGCAAACCTTTTTCATCCATCCCGCTTACATCAATTCCGGTATTCTGCTGAATGGCATCTAAAATAGTAACCCGGGGAAAAGGTGCTTTAAAATGAATGATTTTGTCTCCCAGTTTAACCTCTGTTGTTCCGTGCAGGGTGAGTGCGATTTTTTCAAACAGTTGCTCAGTAATTTCCATCATCCACAAATAGTCTTTATAGGCAGTATACCATTCTAGCACGGTAAACTCGGGGTTATGGGTACGGTCCATCCCTTCATTACGGAAATTTCTGCTGAATTCATATACCCAATCAAACCCACCCACAATCAATCGCTTTAGGTATAATTCGTTGGCAATGCGAAGGTAAAAGGGAACATCCAGGGCATTGTGATGGGTAATGAAAGGACGGGCAGCGGCTCCTCCGGGAATAGATTGCAGCACCGGCGTATCTACTTCTATAGCGCCTCTTTCATTCAAAAATTGTCGAATAGTATTTATTAATTTGGTGCGCTGCAGAAAAGTATTTCGCACATCCGGATTGATAGCCAAATCGGCATATCGTTGACGATAGCGGAATTCAGGATCGGTAACTGCATCAAATACCTGACCATCTTCATCCCGTTTAACTACTGGAAGTGGCTTGAGGGATTTAGATAAGAGGCAGAGTGTTTGCACATGTATGGATGTTTCGCCGGTTTTGGTAACAAATGCATATCCGGTTACGCCAATTATATCTCCCAAGTCGAGCCCGTGTTTCACCAACACCTCCCACATAGTTGCTTCTTCGGCTGGAAAGATTTCATCTCTGCGAACATATAATTGAATGATTCCTTTGTTATCTTGAATTTTTATAAAAAATACCTTGCCCTTATCATTCATGCTCATGATACGGCCTGCCAAACAAAGGGAAGAAAATTGCTCTTTGGTTTCTTCTGTATACGCATCTTTAATATCAGTAGAATAATGCGTTACCGGATAAAGGGGCGCGGGATAGGGATCAATACCTGCTTCGCGTAACTTAATCAGTTTTTCACGACGGATTAGCTCCTGTTCTGAAAGGGTGGGTTGACTCATAACTTCAAACAATGAATGGCAAAGATAGGTGTAGAAAAAGAAAGATGGATATCTGTTACAGAAAGAACGGTTTCCATTTCTCTAATCATTGGGTGGGTGTATCACTTGGCAAATAATTTCTGCAGGAACGTGTTGCGCGAAACTTCGAGTACCTGTCCGGGTAGCAAATTATCTAGTTCAATCTTTTCAATAGAAAAACGAACCAACCGAAGTGTGGGAAATCCAACGGCCGCCGTCATCTTACGTACCTGACGGTTTTTACCTTCTGTTAGGGAAAGACTTATCCATGTAGTAGGTACATTTTTTCTAAAACGTATGGGAGGATTTCTCTCTGGTAGCGAATCAGGTTCCGGTATCTTTTGGGCCTGAGCAGGCAGGGTTGTATATAAGTTTCCGTCTACCCGAATAGCAACGCCTGCTTTAAGTTGTTGGATGGCTTTATCAGTTATGCTCCCTTCCACTTGCACCCAGTATGTTCTGTGATGCTGAAAACCAGGATCTAATAAACGATGGTTGAGTGAGCGATCATTGGTTAATAATAATAAACCTTCACTATCATAATCTAATCTGCCAATCGGATAAACATCTTTATCAACTTGTAGATAGTTGGCCAAACAAGATTTACCTTCCGAGGAAGTGAAGGTACAAAGTACCTGAAAGGGTTTATAAAATAGATAGTAATGATGCATAAAACAAAAGTCCCGCAGAAGCGAGACCTTGTATATGGATGGGTTAGTAAGTACCGGGAAATAAATTTCCCTACACAATATTAAAAAACCTTTCCGCTTATGCAAAAAATTTTGTGAACAATTTTATTAACATTTTTAATAGAATTGTGGATTAACTCGTTTTCTGCAGCACAAACAATCAATCAAAATCAATACAACAATTTTCTCCTGCATAGTATGCAGTAAAAATTATTATCTCCGAAATGCTTGTCAACATTGATTTACAGAGCAATCAATTTTTTCATCTTAAATTAATCGTGAAAAAATTTTCGTTGCAAATCACAAAAAATTTTGACAGAACTGCAAAAGAAAAAATGACAAAAAAAATATTCCTCAAAAGGGTGAAATAGTCTCATTACCTTTGATTTTAACTAAAAAAAGGCAGCTATGAAGTTCCCAAAGCCAATTACAACCGAATGGATGGCTTCATTTCTTTCGGCAGAAATGGTTGGAAAAACCAATCAGATGATAACTGGCATCAATGAAATTCATGTAGTAGAGTCTGGTGATTTGGTATTTGTAGATCATCCGAAATATTATACAACCTGTTTACAAAGTGCTGCTGATTTTATCATCATCAACTCTAAGGAGGTAGACATTCCGGAGGGGAAAATGATTTTTTATGTTGCGGATCCTTTTGAAGCCTATCTGAAAATTGTGCAGCATTTTCACCCGCTTACAATTCCGGAAAAGGAGATGAGTGATGATGCATTTATTGGAGAGGGAACTGTAATTATGCCACAGGTTTTTATCGGAAAAAACGTGCGTATTGGCAAAGATTGTATTATACATCCACAAGTTACTATACTAGATAACAGCCAAATAGGCGATCGGGTAATTATTCAGTCTGGAACGGTAATTGGCAGTGATGCCTTTTATTACAACACCAAGAAGAATCGCCCCCAGTGGTATAAAAAAATGCTCAGTTGCGGAGGTGTAATTTTAGAAGATGATGTTGAGATAGGAGCCTGTTGCACAATTGATCGCGGTGTAACTGGTATCACACGGATTGGCAATGGAACCAAAATTGATAATATGGTGCATGTTGGGCACGACACCCGCGTTGGAGCCAATTGTTTATTTGCCGCCCAGGTTGGCATCGCCGGCGGAACCATTATAGAGGAAGGAGTAACCCTGTGGGGTCAGGTGGGGGTTAATAAAACTATTACCATAGGTGCGCATGCAACTGTAATGGGCCAAAGCGGCGTAACTGCTTCACTAAAAGGTGGTAAAACCTATTTAGGATATCCTGCAGAAGAAGCAGGATTAAAAAGAAGAGAATTGGTATGGATTAAAAGAATTCCAGAGCTCTGGAAAAAAGTGATGGAGGGATAGACTGTGTTAGCTCTTTATCATTCCCTTAGAAATGCCTTCTTTAAACTCATTACAAATTCGTTGGATAGAATCCTCCAGAGGTGTATACTTAAAATCAGGAAAATCATTCAATAAGCGGCTGTTGTTAAAAGTAACCCTTGCTCGGGCGGTGGCTGCGGTTTCGCGGGTAAGAAGCGGATCACTTCCGGTAATAAAACCCTTAATAGCTTCCCAGCGCCAAACCAGTTGACTTAATAATGCATTTACTTTTCGGTGTGGTGGCTTTTTATTAAACCCGTTGGCAATTAAAGTAAACACTTCCCGATACGTTCTGTTTTCCGCACTAAGTATATATCTACGAGCCATCCGATCACTATCCATCAACAAGCGCATCGCTCGTGCTACATCAGCTACCGCTACAAATCCACTACTCCCTTCTGTGTACCAGGGAAATTCGTGATAGGCCGAATGAAATATTTTAGAAGAGCCTCCGTTCCAATCACCAGCACCCAGAATAATAACGGGATTTACAATAACAGCAGATAATCCCTCCGCAATTCCTCTCCAAACTTCCATTTCTGCCAGGTATTTCGTTTTACCATATTCACTGTTGCTCGATTCGGGCGTCCAGTTCATTTCTTCATGAATCGGTTCATTTTCGCGAATACGTCCGAGGGCCGCTACCGAACTTACGAATAGCAAACGCTTAACGCCCGCTTCAATGCAGGCATCTACCACCTGGGTAGTTCCCTGTACATTTATCTGATGCATTGCTTGTTTACGGGCAGGATTAAATGAAACCATGGCGGCACAATGATAAACCTGTTCTACTCCTTCCATGGCTTGGGCTAAGCTTACAACATCTAAAATATCTCCCTTTACCCACTCAACACTTGCTGCATGCTGAAACTGGGGAATACTAGATCGATAGATAGCCCGCACTGGTTTTCCCGCTGTTACTAATTGCTGAATCAGATGAGAACCTACCAATCCCGAACCTCCGGTTACTAGTATCATACTGTTTGATTAAATGCTAATAAATTATTTACTACAGCGATTGCAGCAGCCACTCACTACCATATCTGTGCGGGAAGGCCTAAACCCAACGGGCAATTGCAAAGAAGGAACCACCACATGGTCTAAACAATAAGTAGTGCTGCAATTGTCGCACATAAAATGAATGTGATTGTCGTGATGATGCCCCTCGCTGCAGGCATCTTTACATAAAGCATATCGAATGGCATTATCAGCCGAAGGAATGGTATGTATTATCCCCTTTTCAACGAATGTTTGCAGCGTTCTATAAATAGTAACCCGATCGAATTCCTCCCCGGTATTATTCTCAATATCCATATGTGCCAAAGCACCATCCGATTCCATAAATAGCTGAAGAATCGTTTTGCGGCTATCCGTAATACTCAGTTGATTCTTTTTTAACGTATCTATTACCTGTGTATGCATACCGGTTCTACTCTATTTTAATCTATCTAACAATTTTTGGGGGAAACTATTTTTCATCCAACACTCTACGAATATCTTTCCGAAGCCGATCTAAATCTGGCTGCTTTAATCCATCATATACCTGTCCTCGCACCTTACCCTGTCTGTCTACCAACGCAAAAAATTGGGTATGCATAAATTGATCCTCTATGTTGGCAACATTATTTTTAGGATCATCTAATAAATAAGCAGATCGTGCCATTTGATAGAGACTATCTTTTCGGCCAGTTAATAATACCCATTTGCGGGTATCAATTTTCATTGAATCGGCATACACTTTCAGGCGGGCAACCGAATCTCTGTCTGGATCGCAAGTATGCGCAACCACCATAAAATCGGGTTCCGATGCAAATTCCTTGCTAATAGCTGCCATATTCCCATTCATTTTAGGACAAATGCCTTTGCAAGTAGTAAAGAAAAATTCAACCACCGATACCTTACCCAACATATCCTTATCAGTATAGGGCTTCCCATCCTGGGTAGAAAACTGAAAGGGCTTTACATAACTGATGATTGCCGGTTTCGACTTCCAATTATCGGTACCACGGAACAAAAAATAGTAAAAGCATGCCACTAAAATGGCAAAAGTTATTAGGTAAAGAAGCGTTTTTGATCGCATACAGTCAATTCTCTGCAAAGGTACGAAGCATTTGAACGGGATAGCTAAAAAAGCGTTTTTTGCAACTATGTTGCAATGTGGTATCTTTGTGGCATGTCTTTTAAAATCAATTGGGATGCGATTGGGATAAGTACCAGTTTAGCATGTGCCATACATTGTGCCCTGCTGCCTTTATTTTTCACCAGCCTACCCATATTTGGTATTAATATCGTGCACAACCTTTTTTTTGAATATGCAATGATTGCATTGGCCATGGTTGTAGGTACCTATTCATTATACCATGGCAAAAGAAAACATCACCATAACTGGTGGCCCTTCCGGTTTTTTGTGTTGGGGATGATATTATTACTATTGAAAGTAACCTTTCCTACTTGGGAGATAATTCTATTGGTTCCTGCTGTGATTGGGATTATCGTAGCCCATGCACTCAACTATCGGCTTTGCCGCCAGCACAATCATGCCCATTCGGATGATTGTAATCATTAAGTTAGAAAAGTAACTTATTCAAACTGATAACTTACGCCGCCATCCTTTTCATCTTTTAAGAGAACGCCCAGCTGAGCCAGCTCCTGCCGAATTTTATCGCTGGTTATAAAATCTTTTTTGCTTTTAGCGGCTTTTCTAATTTCTATCAGCAGTTGTAACACACCGTCTAGTTTTCCGTTGTTTTCAGTATGTTCTCCCTGTAATCCGAATATATCTTCTACAAATCGTTTCATTTGTTGTTGCAGCAATTGAAAGGTATCTAATCCGATAGCACCTGCCGGTAAATGGCCATCTTTCACTGAATTGATATGGGAGGTTAATTCAAACAGATTCGCCAACACTTTTGCAGTGTTCAGGTCGTCGTTCATAAATTCCTCCATTTCAGCTACGAGTGTTCTAATAGACTGGTTAAGGTTTTCATCTGCCAAACCAGTGGGCTCGATGGGCTCTTTTTTCATTAGCCACTGATAGGCTTCCCACAAGCGCTTGAGTGCTTTTTCGGAGGCCTGCAGTGCCTCATTACTGAAATCGAGTGTGCCGCGGTAATGACTTTGCAGAATAAAAAAACGGATAGTTTGCGGAGAATATGGTTGCGAAAGTAAAGGATGATTACCGGAAAATAATTCGGTTAGTTTAATTACATTATTATAGCTCTTCCCCATCTTTTTGCCGTTGATGGTAATCATATTGTTATGCAACCAATAACGGGCCGGCATTACGTGATTACATACAGTACTTTGGGCAATCTCACACTCATGATGAGGAAATTGCAAGTCCATTCCCCCACCATGTATATCAAATTCTTTTCCCAGGTATTTACTACTCATGGCAGAACATTCAATATGCCAGCCCGGAAAGCCTTCGCCCCAGGGACTTTGCCATCGCATGATGTGCTCAGGAGGTGCTTTTTTCCAGAGGGCAAAATCACTTTTATTTCTTTTCTCATCCTGGTGATCGAGTGCCCGGGTAGATTCCAATTGATCGTCTAAAATTCTGCCACTTAAAATACCATAGGGTTGTTCCTTTTGAGAAAAAACTTGGTGATACTTTTCTACATCAAAATAAACGGATCCATTTACCTCATAAGCATAGCCATCGGCTAGGATGGTTTTAATCATTTCAATTTGTTCTACAATATGTCCGGTAGCTGTAGGCTCAATACTGGGAGATAGATTATTAAATTGTTCCATAGCCCATTGATACAGCCGGGTATATTTGTGCACCAACTCCATTGGCTCAAGCTTCTCGAGGGTTGCTTTGCTGCTGATTTTATCTTCGGCCTCTCTGCCTTCCTCCTCAAAATGACCAGCATCGGTAATATTTCTTACATACCGAACCTGATAACCTAAATTAAGCAGGTAGCGAAACAACACATCAAAAGTTATAAAAGGTCTTGCGTGTCCGAGGTGACTTTCGCCGCTTACGGTTGGTCCGCACACATACATGCCCACATAGGGGGGATGGATGGGAGTAAAAACTTCTTTTTGACGGGTAAGTGAATTATAAACTTTTAGAGACATGCAGTAAGCTTCAAGAGAATCAATAAATTAATTACAAATGGGACAAACATCCACTCAACAATATTTGGCACAGCACCTTAACATAATGGTACAAAGATATTCTATTTTTTTAAATCCAGATCTGCCAGGAGCAGGAAGTGATCGCTTAGTGCTTCGTCGATGATGGCAAATTGTTTTACATCCCAGTTGAAATCGGGTAAAATGTAATCGATGCGCAGGGTTGGCGACAGCGACATATACGTGCGCCCTAAGCCGGCAGAGCCCTTTAAAAATGCATCCTGCAAGCGATTATGCGTAATTTGATGGTAGGTATAAGAAGTAGGTACATCATTAAAATCGGCACAAACTATTACTGGATACCGAGAAGCATCAATGGCTTTTCTTACAAGGATGGCCTGACGTTCTCTGTATTGAAAAGCCCGCTTCATTTTGCGAAAAATATTTTTAGAGGCTTCTACCCCATCCTCTTCCGCTGCCCCAATTTTATCGAGGCCTTCATAATCCTCTTTCTTAAATTTAAAGGAACGCAAATGTGTAGTAAAAATCCGAACGGTGTCAGTACCTCTAACTACATCAGCATATAATAAACTTTCTGCGTCGAGATAGGGAATTCGCCGGGTTGTAATGATGGGCCACTTAGAAAAAATCACACAGCCACTTTGATAGGACCCAGATTTATTTTGATAATTAGCAGCAAAAAAATGGTAGGGATAGTTTTTAGCAAATAAGTCGATATGATTTTCATCCTTTGACTGATTGAATTCCTGCAAACAAATAATATCCGGCTTATTTTGCTGAATGGCATCGGATATTTGTTTTTTGATAACCGCCATTCCTTGAGATGCAGCCCCTACTCCATTAAAGCTTCGAATATTCCAATCGGCAATCCGCCAACTTGATAGGGTTTTTGTGGAGGCAAACGGTTTAATTGTTTGAAAAGCTACTACTACAAAAATTTGCTTCCAGCCTATTACCAAACTGATTAATGAAAATACAGCTAGGGAGGGTTTTGCAAACAGCCAAAACAATAAAAAAACTAATTGCAGCAGAATTAGATAGGGTATAGCAAGGCCCAAAAATCCAGTAAACCAACCCACCGGTTTAGAAAAACTTACTAGCCATATCGACAACAAAAAAACAATGTTGAGTGCTACGTTCAGAGAGAGAAACGTTCTCTTGGTAATTCTTCGAATAAATTGATCCGGCATAGAATAGGTAAGATAGTTTTTTACTGATAAACCACAAAAGCCTTGGTTACAAATTTTTCACAAGCTTATTGGCAAACTATCTGCAACTATTCACTGGCTTTTCTTAGAAACTCTTTTTCTTCTTCGGTTAGCTGGTCAATCCCATGTTGATTAATCTTGTCGAGAATAGCATCCAATTTTTGCTGGGTAACTTTAGGGATTCGTTCAAAGGGTGCCGGGGAATTATCGGAGGGATATCTAGTATCTTGATATTTTTTTGTATGAAGTTTTTCAGGATTAAACCAATCATTTATCCAGTTTACCAGATTCGTCATCCAGGCTCCCCAATCTTTACCTCGTTCTAATTGGTGTATGTATAAATATCCTACCAATCCTGCCAACAGATGCCCCCCGCTTATGGATAGTTGAGTTACTCCTATAGATCCGATATCAATCAACACATACAAAACAGTAATAACCCAAATTGGAATGCCGCCGTTAATCATCGGGAATAAGCGGTAATTAGGTGCAAGGGCAGTGGTTGCTACTGCGATTGCCATTACAGAAGCCCCAGCTCCTAATAAAGGAGGTGTACCTGATAAATTCGCTTGCAAAACGGGTATCGTGTTACCAGCCACTAAAAATACGAGACCTCCTACAATTCCTCCATACAGGTAAATGGGTATCAATTTTTGGTTGCCGGCTAAGTCTTGCAAAATAAATCCGAAACACCAAAGCCAGGCCATACTGCTTATTAAGTGCCAGATGGTATGATGGGTGAACATATAACTGAAAAGCGTCCACGGTCTGCCCAGGAAAATATCAGTTGAAGCCGGTAAAGTGAACCAATGAAGAATTTGTCTGTAAAATACTTCTTGGGGTGTATCCGAGATGAAATATACAATCTTTACAAAGTTGATTAATAGAAATACCAGCATATTTACAGCAAACAGCAGTACCAATGCATTGTTATCTTGCCCCAATAAAATTTGCCGTGCCGAACGGGAACCCATATCTCTCATATTTCTATATTAAATTGGCCTTAATAAAATTGTTTTTTGTTACCTCGGTTCCAAGTAATTACAATCAGCAATCCCACCAAGGCTCCGCCTACATGTGCCCATCTAGCTACATTATCTCCTGCGCTGTTTTGTACTGCAAAAAAAAGTTCATACGAGAAATATAAAATACCCAGCCATTTAGCTTTAATTGGAAATAGAAAATAAATATAAATGTAGGTGTTAGGAAACAGGTACACAAAAGCTGCTAATATACCAAACACAGCTCCACTGGCTCCAATGGTAGCGGTATTCAATATTTCTTGATATCGTTCGGTAATTTTTTCAAAAATCAGACCACTCATTTGAGCATTATTCTCTATTCCTTGCAAATGTTCCAGTGCGGTTGGTGTTTCTGGAAAATATTTGGCAATAAATCGCCCCAAATCGGCTATAGACGCTGGTTGACCACCCTGTTGCATTTGGTAGAGCAACTGATAGTCTTTCATCATGGGTAAAAACTCGTAGCTCAAAAAAAGCAAATGTATTAACGCTGCTCCCAGTCCACAAACAATATAAAAGGTAAGAAAACGCTTCGAGCCCCATACATTCTCCAGCACTGAACCGAACATCCATAAGGCGAGCATATTTCCGAATATATGGCCCAAGTCTCCATGCATAAACATATGGGTAATTAACTGCCATGGACGAAACAGGGTGCTCTGCCAGGCATGCAGAGCAAAAGTGTCTTCGATATTTATCAGGGCATCCGGCCCACGAAAGGCGAATTTTGCCATGAAAAAAAGCCCATTAATAATGAGTAGATTTTTAACAATTACCGGTAATATTTCAAATCTACTGGGTCGAAACTGTGTCATATATTCTTATATAAGTTGCTGCATTCACTTTTACTTATTCAGCCCTTGTATTTTTTAATTTCAATTGTATTACATTTTCAATGTGCAGGGTATGGGGAAACATATCCACCGCTCGGCTTCGGGTTACCCGATATTTTTCGTTGAGCAATGCCAAATCTCTTGCCTGCGTTGCTGGATTACAGCTCACATATACAATCAGCGGCGCTTCCATTTCCAGCAGTTTGCGAACCAATTTTTCGTGCATACCGGCCCGAGGTGGATCGGTAATAACTACATCGGGTTTCCCTTCCTTTTCAAAAAATGCATCATCACAAATTGCTACCACATCTCCGGCAAAAAAACGAGCCTCCTTAAGTCCATTCAGCTCTGCATTTCTTTTTGCATCGGCAATGGCTTCGGGTACCACTTCTACCCCAACAATCTTGGCTGCTTTTTCACTTAGAAATATTCCAATGCTGCCGGTTCCACAGTACAAATCATAAACAACTTGATGGCCGTTTAGTTCTGCCATCTCACGAATTAGTCGATACAACTGCTCGGCCTGGTAGGTATTGGTTTGAAAAAATGACTGGCTACTAATGATATACTTGAAATGTTCCAGTTGTTCGGTGATGTATCCCTTTCCGAAAACCACCTGAGGTTCTAGGCCTTGCAAACTATCATTGTGCTTGGCATTTACCGTAATCAATAGGGTAGTAATTTGGGGGAAATCCGCCAATAAACGCGAACTGAGTTCCTGCTGCAGGTCGGGCAAAGGGTACCCAATGATCACATTTACCATCCATTCTCCGGTAGTTGTATTTCGGATTAGCATATTTCTCAGCCAGCCTGTGTGAGATCGGGGATTATAAAAAGGAAGTTGGTGCTGGATGGCAAAATCCTGCACCGATTTACGTATCAGATTGGTGGGCTCATCCTGTAAATGGCAGGTATCTATTGCCACTACTTTATCAAAGAAACCCCTGGCATGAAATCCTCCCGCACCCGGCATTTCATCCAACGGCTCTCCGGAAGCCTTCATGCGGGAAAACTCTGCTGGGGGAATGTATTTGCGATCACCAAAAGTATATTCTAGCTTGTTTCGGTACAGCGTGGTTTTTTCGGCCCCAATAATCGGTTCCAGCTCGGGCAATTCAACTTTGGCAATTCTTTGTAAATTATCTATTACCTGCCGTTGTTTGTAAGTTAACTGTAGGGCGTAGGGTAACATTTGCCACTGGCATCCTCCGCAAACCCCAAAATGCGCACAAAAGGGAGTTTGCCGCTGAGGAGAATACTGGTGAAAACGCACAGCAACCCCTTCTGCCCAATCCGTTTTATTTTTTTTTAACAATACATCAACAATATCGCCCGGAATGGCCCCTTCTATAAATATTACCTTTCCATCCAGTTTTGCCAACGACTTTCCTTCTGCGGCATATTCTGTTACAGAAAGATTTTCTAGCAATACCGCTTTTCGCTGTTTTTTCACGTTCACAAAGGTAAACAGGATGCAGGATACAAAAGAAAAGAATTGAATCTTTCCTTAATTTGCATCCACATTAAGTAGAATAATTCAATACTCACCAAGTTTAGATAGGCATATGCTAAAAAAAATCATCCCTTTTCTCGCCCTTTTTATTGTTGCGGCAAATGCAATAGCCCAATCAGGCAATGGAAAAAATATTAGTATCAAGCTAACTCCTTTAAAAAATACTACGGTATTCCTGGGCAGTTATTATGGTACCCAGATGGCCTTATTTGATTCTGCCAAACTAAATGAAAAAAGCGAAGGTGTTTTTTTGAGCCCTGCCAAACTCACCGGAGGTATTTATTTTGTAGTTACCAATTTGGGGGGATATCAAATTCAATTCGACCTTTTGATAGACGATAAGCAGCAATTTAGAATTGAAGCCGACACTTCTAACAAAGAAGCTGTTAAAGCCCATATTACTGGTTCGGAAGAAAATAAAATGTATGAGCAATACAAAAAGTTTTCGGCCGCTCAGGAAAAGTTGATGCAAGGTGTGGAAAAAGATTTTAATGAAAAGAAAGAAAAAAACAAGAAAGACACTACCGATTTGAGAGAGGCGTATACCAAAACTACCAAGCGAATGGATGGATATCGGGATAGTATCATTGATAAATATCCGGGCACTTTACTGGCTGCGCTTTTCAGTTGCAACAAAAGACCTACCGTGCCCGAAATTCCCATTGTTAAAGGCAAGCCCGATTCTACTTACCCGTATCGCTTTGTGAAAGGACATTACTGGGATGATGTAGATTTTTCGGACGACCGTTTATTACATACCCCATTTTTTGAGCCAAAAGTGGATGAATATTTTAAAAATTTAATTCCCATTGAAGCAGATTCTATTATCAAAGAGGTAAACTATATGCTGCTTTCGGCCCGGCCTGGAAAAGAAATGTTTCCCTATTTGTTGAATAAATTTACCAAGCAATACATGAACCCGCAGTATATGGGTCAGGATAAAGTGTTTGTATTTTTATTCGAAAATTTTTATTCTAAGGGAGACTCTACTTTACTGGATGCCTCGAATAAAAAAATTGTTTTTGAAAGAGCCTATAACCTGATGGCCAATCAAATTGGAGTACAGGCTTATGCAATGAATTTTCCCGACAGCGCAGGAAAAATCACTCCACTATATAGTGTGAATGCCCCCTTTACACTGGTAGCATTCTGGGATCCAACCTGCGGACACTGTAAAACAGAAATTCCCCGCCTCGACTCGTTCTATCGCGCCAAATGGAAAGCAATGGGCGTAGCGATATATGCAGTAAACATTAATGAGCCAGAGTTTATTAGCTGGAAAAGATTTGTTAAAGACAATAAATTAACCGGCTGGTTCCACACCCATGAAAGCAATGATGTGCGGATTAAAACAGAGAAAGCGGGGCAAATGAATTTCCGGCAAGCCTACGATATCTATAAAACGCCTACTTTTTACCTGCTGGATAAAGATAAGCGCATCATAGGTAAACAACTGAGCATGGAGCAGTTTGATGAAATCATGAAAATAAAGCTCAAGGAGAAGAACTAGCAGGCAAACAGATTACATAATTTGCTGCACTACATCCCGAATCACTTTGGGCTTTCCTAAGGTATAGTAGTGCAACACCGGTACCCCAAATTTTTTCAATTCCTGGCTTTGGTGAACCAGCCAATCGGTTCCCACTTTTTCGCAATCTGCCTCTGTTTTACATTGGTTAATGGCTTTAGATAATTCAGTTGGAATATCTACATGAAAGATTCTTGGAAGTATAGATAATTGTTTCTTATTGGTCAGTGGCTTTAATCCTGGAATGATGGGTACGGTAATGCCCATATCACGACACAACTTTACAAAAGCATAAAACTTTTCGTTATCGAAAAACATCTGCGTCATAATGTACGCTGCTCCCGCATCTATTTTCTGCTTCATTCGCTCTAAATCAATTTCGAGGTTGGGTGCCTCAAAATGTTTCTCGGGATATCCAGCAACCCCTGCACAAAAATTGGTTTTACCCCCATTTTTAATGTCTTCGTCTAAATAAATTCCATTATTCATGCCAGTTACTTGCGCCAATAAATCAATGGCATAATGGTTACCCCCTTTTTCAGCTTCAAAGGAAGCCTCGTTTTTGGGAGCATCTCCACGTAACACCAACACATTATCTATGCCTAAAAAATCCAAGTCTATCAGGGCGTCTTCCGTTTCGCGTCGGGTAAAGCCCCCACAAATAATATGGGGTACTGCATCAACCTGATAATGGTTTTTAATGGCTGCACAAATACCAACGGTACCGGGTCTTTTACGAACTTCTACTTTTTCAAAACTGCCATCCAGTTTTTTCTTAAACATGGTTTCACTTCTGTGATAGGTAACATTAATCCAAGAGGGTTGAAACTCCATGAGTGGGTCGAGATGCTCATACAATGAATGTATGGTTTTTCCCTTCAGTGGCGGAAGTACTTCGAAAGAAATCAGGGTATCTTTTGCGTTGGCTATGTGGTCAGTAATCTTCATAGTAAAACCGGTTACACGGGTATGAAATAGCAATTTTTAACAAAACGACTGCAATATACATCAACAATACTGATATCTGTAACAGTGTAATGAGCTTTGGGTTCACTGCTGTGACGAGTTTATTGCTATTTTTGCAGCAAATAATAACTGTGAACCCACGAATACATACCCATAATCTGGTTAAAAGTTACAAGGGCAGAACCGTAGTAAATCAGGTATCAGTTGAAGTAAAACAGGGAGAGATTGTGGGACTATTAGGGCCAAATGGTGCTGGCAAAACCACCACTTTTTATATGGTAGTGGGTTTAATTAAACCCGATGCCGGTTCGGTGATGTTGAATGATGAAGACATTACCCGTTTACCCATGTATAAAAGAGCCCAAATGGGAATTGGCTATCTGCCTCAAGAGGCGAGTGTTTTTAGAAAATTATCGGTGGAAGATAATATCATGGCTGTTTTAGAAATGACGAAACTTTCGAAGCAGGAAAGAAAACTCAAACTAGAAAGTTTACTCGACGAATTTAACCTGCACCAGGTGAGAAAAAACAACGGCGATAGTTTGAGCGGTGGCGAACGCCGAAGAACAGAAATTGCAAGGGCCCTTGCCGTAAATCCAAAATTCATATTGCTGGATGAGCCTTTTGCAGGCGTAGATCCAATTGCAGTGGAAGATATTCAGAGTGTGGTTGCCCGATTAAAATATAAAAATATCGGCATCTTGATTACCGACCATAATGTGAATGAAACCCTCTCTATCTGCGACAGAGCCTATTTGCTGATTGAAGGAAAAATTTTCAAGCATGGAACAGCAGAAGAATTGGCAGATGACGAACAGGTAAGAAGACTTTATTTAGGTACCAATTTTGAATTGCGCCGTAAAGACTGGATTATTGAAATGGGCAAAGAAGCTCCTACTTCCCTTGGCTGATAATCTGGGTTTCCCATTCCGCTTTTCGATATTTCAATTCCATTGCTTATTTTTCCGGTGTAATGAAACTACTGAGTCCTGCCATATCAAGACTAGCCAGGTTTAGAAACTGGCATATTGATCAGTGGATTGAACAGCCCATTGATACCCAGCGGGAAGTGCTGCAAGACCTGGTAACTCATGGTCAATACACCGAATTTGGCAGAAAATACGGACTGGAAAATATCTTTACCATCCGTCAATTTAAAGAGCGCGTTCCGATTCACGACTATGAAATGCTAAAACCCTACATCGAACGGATGATGCAAGGTGAAGAAAACCTATTGTGGAATACCCCCATCAGCTGGTTTGCCAAAAGCAGCGGAACAACCAATGATAAAAGCAAGTTTATACCAGTTTCCCAAGAAAGTTTAGAAGACGGTCATTTTCAGGCATCCAAAGATGTGCTGAGCCTTTTTTATCGAAAACAGGAAAACAGTGATTTATTAACCGGCAAAGGGTTAATTGTTGGTGGCAGTCACCAAATCAGTCAGCTCAATGAAGAAATACAATTCGGCGATTTAAGTGCGGTTTTGTTACAGAATACCCCTATCTGGGCTAACTGGATTAGAACACCGGACTTATCCATTGCATTAATGGACGAATGGGAAACAAAAATTGAGCGGCTGGCGGAGGCAACTATTCGGGAAGACGTTACCTCTATTGCAGGTGTTCCTACTTGGACGCTCTTATTAATCAGAAGAATATTAGAAATAACGGGAAAGCAACAGCTCAAGCAGGTTTGGCCCCAATTGGAATTATATATACATGGAGGGGTATCGTTTACCCCCTATCGCGAACAGTTTGAACAACTGATAGGTGAGGGATGTAAGTACCTTGAAATATATAATGCCAGTGAAGGATTTTTTGCTGCTCAAGACGACCTGTCTAGCGAGGGTATGTTATTATTTCTGAATCATGGTATTTTTTATGAGTTCATGCCAATGGAGGAATATGGAAAAACCCAACCAATCACCGTTGGATTGAATGAAGTAGTATTGGGAAAAACCTATGCCCCCGTTATCAGCACCAATGGAGGCCTTTGGCGTTACCTTATAGGCGATACCATTCGTTTTACGAGTTTATTCCCATTCCGCATAATTGTAAATGGAAGGCTTAAACAATACATGAATGCTTTTGGAGAAGAAGTAATTGCCGACAACACCGATAAAGCCATTCAACAGGCCTGTGCGGCAACAGGTGCCATAGTAAGCGACTATACCGCTGCTCCCGTTTATTTTAGTGAACAAGGCAATGGGGCACATGAGTGGTTGATAGAATTTGTAAACCCGCCGGCAGATATCACCGAATTCACCCAATTATTAGACACCTCCCTGCAACAAATTAACAGCGACTATGAGGCAAAACGCCATAAGAGTATTGCCCTTCGAATGCCCACTGTTCGGCAATTGCCGGCTGGATTATTCAATCGTTGGCTTAAAAGCAAGGGCAAACTAGGTGGCCAGCATAAAGTACCCCGACTATCGAATGAACGGCAATACATCAATGAAATTTTGCAGCTCTGGAAACAGGAAATTCAAGTGCCGTAAGCACCCGGAACTCAACCATTTCAATTACTTTTATACGCAAAAAAATAAGAAATGAAATTACTAGAAGGAAAAGTGTCGATTGTTACCGGAGCTGCTCGCGGAATTGGTGCGGCTATTGCACTTAAACTAGCAGAACAGGGAAGTAATCTAGTAGTAACCTATGTGAGCGACAGCAGCGCAGATAAAGCGGCTCAACTTGGTAAGGAAATAGAGGCACTGGGCGTTCAGGTGCTGGTTCGGCAAAGCAATGCGGGTGATTTTGCCAGTTGCGAACAACTGGTGCAAGATACCTTGCAAACCTTTGGAAAAATAGATGTTTGTGTAAATAATGCCGGCATATCAAAAGATAATTTGTTGATGAGGATGACGGAGGAGCAATGGGATGAAGTAATGATGATCAACCTGAAAAGCATTTACAATATGACGAAACAGGTGATTAAACCCATGATGAAAGCGCGAAGTGGAAGTATCATCAACATGAGTTCCATTGTAGGGGTTCGGGGAAATGCGGGACAGAGCAGTTATGCGGCAAGCAAAGCGGGAATCATTGGATTTACCAAATCAATCGCCCTCGAACTGGGCAGCAGAAATATTCGCTGTAATGCAATTGCACCGGGCTTTGTAGAAACCGATATGACGCACTATTTAAAAGAAGGCGCGGCAGCTACCGAGTTTCTGAAAAAAATTCCACTCGGCAGATTTGGATCAGCCAATGAAATTGCCGACACTACCCTTTTTCTGGCCAGTGATATGAGTTCGTATATTACCGGACAGGTTATTAGTACTTGTGGGGGATTAAATATTTAAAGGAAATATTTGCACAAAATGATATTATTTTTAAATAAAAGTGGTCGGAATAATTGAAATAGGTAAGTTAATTAATAAAGAATGATGGCTTTATGCCACGTTTTGTAGGATATAGATTATCAAAGTAGTAATAAAAGGTTTATAGATAGATATTATTGGGTATGAAATCTAAAAGAAGGGGATACCCATTAGTTACTTAATTAATCGTCCACTTATTTAGAGAAATAATTGATTGGATGAGCAAAAACTAAAACTACTAAGCATTGAAAAATGATTTTTCCATGAAATCGTATCAGAAACTATTACTAGAGAATAAAGCTTGGGCGCAAGAAAAAGTAGAAGACGATACCGATTATTTTAACCGGTTAAGCAAAATACAAACTCCTGAATTTCTTTGGATTGGTTGTAGCGATAGCAGGGTTCCAGCCAATGAAATTACCAATACCCAGCCCGGAGAAATATTCGTGCATAGAAATATTGCCAATCTGGTTGTGCATACGGATGTTAACCTACTGAGCGTGCTCGATTACGCTGTTACTTACCTTAAAGTAAAACACGTGATTGTTTGTGGCCATTATGGCTGTGGCGGGGTGAAAGCTGCTATGACGAACCACGATTTTAAACAGGTACTCAATATGTGGCTGAGAAATATAAAAGATGTTTACCGCTTGCACCGGGATGAGCTTGAAGCCATTCAAGAAGAGGAACCGCGTTTCGATAGACTGGTAGAACTAAATGTTATAGAGCAGGTGCAACACCTAGCAAAAACCTCCATTATACAAAGGGCTTGGCAAAAAGAAAGCTTCCCGCATATACATGGTTGGGTGTATGGCCTGAAAGATGGACTGATAAAACCGGTTTTTGAAATGGCTGCCGGTACTTCTATTGACCCATTATATCAATATGACGATTTGTAAACAAAAAGCTTATTTATATCAATTAAAAGTATATACATCTTTAATTGATATTCAAATAGAAACAAAAAATCCCGCCCAAAAATGGGCGGGATTGCAGTTGGTTGTTGGTTGTAGAGAAACAAAACCCCACTAATTAGACAACCTTTTATCGATTTCGCTGCAAAGCTTTAAAAAAATTTCTTCCACGGAGCCTTCTCCTTTAATTTCAACCACTTTGTCAAATTTCCGGTAATGGTCAGCCACCACGGATGTTTTCTTATGGTATTCTACAATGCGGGCTCGAACTACCTCTTCGCTGTTATCGTCACTTCTTCCACTGGTAAGCCCGCGATTGAGCAAACGCTTCACCAATTCTTCTTCGCTCACTTCCATAGCGAGCACTACCCCAATGGAAGTTTTTTTCTGCTCCAATAGGTTATCCAGTGCTTCACTTTGGGCAACTGTGCGGGGAAACCCATCAAATAAAAACCCCTTGGCCTGAGGATTATGATCTAATGCAGAGGCTATCATGCCTACCACAACAGCATCCGGTACCAGTTCGCCCCTGTCCATAATAGCTTTTGCTTCCATTCCCAACGCAGTTTTACGACTAATTTCAGACCGTAAAAGGTCGCCGGTTGATAAATGTATAAGCCCATATTGATCAACCAATTGGGCGCTTTGAGTACCCTTACCGCTGCCGGGAGGGCCAAACAGAATAATATTAAACATATCCCTCCAATAATTATAATTTCAACAAATATAAGCGCTTGACTGTTAAATTCCTCTAGCAAACCGCTGGCATTGCGAATGAATTTATACTTTTATATTATCAAATGAACATTCTCTCCACTCTCTCCGTTATCCTTTAATATGCCAAAGCGAATGCTAACAAAAATATTATTTCCCCTTTTGTTTGTTCTGAATTCCTGTTCAGCACAACCCACTCAAACAACACCACCTATGGATAATTCCAAAAACAACCATCCAGCATACTCGAGAACCGATACCAGTAAAGTTGCGCTTTCGGCCGGAGAATGGAAAAAAATTCTCTCTCCTGAACTTTACAATATAGCCCGTGAAAAAGGTACAGAAAGGCCTTATACCAGTATCTGGGAAAAACATACAGACAAAGGCACCTATTATTGTGCTGCTTGTGGCAATGCACTTTTTCAAAGCGATACTAAATTTGAAAGCGGCTGCGGATGGCCGAGTTTCTATGCCCCCATCAGCAAAACCTCCATTCTTTATTTGCCCGATAATACACATGGGATGACACGCACCGAAGTTCAATGCGGTAGATGCAAATCGCATCTCGGACACGTTTTCGAGGATGGTCCACCCCCTACAGGACTTCGGTATTGCATCAACGGTGTAATCCTTGATTTTGAAAAAGCCAAGGAAACCGAAAAAAAGTACCAGCAAAAAAATGAATGATAATTTTATATCATTTGTTGTTGCATAAAAACTGCCGGAACCCATCAATTCCGGCAGTTTCTTTTGGTATATCGCCAATAATTGCTGAATTTCCATTCCTCAAAATTCCAAGATGAAAAAATACCTGTTGCTTGCCCTCGGATTATTACCCTGCATTTTGTTTGCTCAAACAGTAGACATTAATAAACATTTCTCTAACCTAAAGCCTCGGAATATTGGTCCTGCCGGCATGAGTGGTCGCGTAACTGCTATTGATGCGGTATGGAGTAATCCCAACATCATATTCCTAGGTACAGCCAGTGGGGGTGTTTGGAAAACAGAGAATGGCGGAGGAAGTTGGACGCCTATCTTCGACGAACAACCTATTCTAAATATAGGTTCAGTAGCCATTACCCAATCTAATCCCAACATCATATGGGCAGGAACTGGGGAGGGAAATCCTCGTAATTCTGTTAGCCTAGGCGAGGGAATGTATAAAAGTTTGGATGGCGGTAAAACCTGGAAATGTATGGGCTTACAAAAAACCCGTAACATTCATCGGATTCTGATTGACCCCAATAATCCGGATATTGTGTATGCCGGAGTTATGGGAAATCCATTTGCCCCCCATCCCGAAAGAGGGGTTTATAAAACTACCGATGGAGGAGAAAACTGGAAACTGATTTTACATACCAATGATACCAGCGGTGTGGGAGATATGGTTATGGATCCTACCAATCATAATAAAATATTGGTAAACATGTATCAACACCTCCGCACGCCTTGGAGTTTGCAAGGAGGAGGCAGTGGCAGTGGATTGTATGTAACCTATGATGGCGGAAAAAACTTTAAAAAATTAGGCAAAGCCGAGGGGCTCCCTGCAGGCAATTTGGGAAGAATCGGTATTGCGATAGGTAGAAATGACCCGAATAGAATATATGCGATGGTGGAAGCCACCAAAAACGGATTGTATAAATCGGAAGATGGCGGAAATAAATGGGAACTTGTAAACAGCGAAGCCTCCGTAGTTACCAATCGGGCTTTCTATTTTCAGGATATCGCCATAGATCCGCAAAACGAAAATCGGTTGTACAACATCAACCAAATGATTACTGTAAGTGAAGATGCAGGAAAAAGTTTTAAAACCATTATTCCTTATAGCGGTATCCATCCCGACCACCACGCTTGGTGGATTCATCCCTACAATCCTTCTTTTATGATTGATGGAAACGACGGTGGTATTGCCATTTCGCGCGACCGGGGTAAAACCTGGCAATTTGATGAAAAATTACCGCTAGGTCAATTCTACCATATTAATGTAGACAATCAAATTCCTTATCATGTGATGGGAGGGTTGCAAGACAATGGCAGCTGGCATGGCCCGGCGTATGTATGGGTAAGAAGTGGTATCCGCAATGCATACTGGCAAGGCGTAAATGGGGGAGATGGATTTGATGTTATGCCCGACCCCGAAGATGCCAATTGGGTGTACTCTATGAGCCAAGGAGGTGCCTTAGGCAGATATAATATTGCCACCGGTGAAGATTGGAGTATCCGCCCACCCCGACCCAGCCTCACTACCCGCCAACGTTTTAACTGGAATGCCGCCATTGCACAAGATCCCTTTGATAAAGGAACTATTTATTATGGCAGTCAGTTTTTAAATAAAAGTTCCGATAAGGGCACATCCTGGCAAACCATTTCTCCAGACCTTTCTACGAACGACAGTGCCAAAATAGATCAAAGCAATAATGGCGGTTTATCGATTGATATAACCGGTGCAGAGAATTTCTGTACCATTTTAGCCATTGAGCCGTCGCCATTGCAGAAAGATGTGATATGGGTTGGCACCGACGACGGGAATGTTCAACTTACTACAGATGGTGGTAAAACCTGGACCAACTTTAGAACCAAAATTCCGGGATTACCAGCCGGAGCCTGGATACCGCAGATCAGAGCATCCCGCCACATAGCAGGAGAAGCTTTTGTGGTAGCAAACGATTATCGCAGAGGCAATCAAGCAACCCTGATTTTCCGCACCACTGATTTTGGAAAAACCTGGACGAGACTGGTGGATGAAAAAAAGGTGACTGGCTATGCACTTTGCGTGCTGCAAGATCCCACCGAACCAAACTTGATTTTTGTTGGAACAGAACAAGGTTTATGGGTAAGTCTTGATAATGGCAATTCCTTTCAGCAATTTAAAAACGGATATCCTTCTGTATCTACCTACGACTTAGCCATTCAAGAAAGAGAGGCTGATTTGGTGATTGCCACTTTTGGAAGAGCCCTGTGGATTTTGGATGATATCCGACCGCTAAGGAAAATGGCAGCTAATAAAGGTCAGCTTCCCGTTGCACGCTTAACTGCATTTACACCACCTACAGGCTATCAAGCAAATGTTAAAAATGCAGCCGGAATAGAATACAGTACCTGGGGTACCTATGAAGGAGAAAATAAAAAATTCGGTGCACCCATCAGCTTCTTTGTAAAGAAGAACTATTTGGATACCGGAAAAAATAAAATTCCAGATACCGCAGTCTTAAAAATATTTGATGCCTCCAACGTGCAGGTAAGAACGGTTCGTGCCAAGGCAGACAGTGGATTTAACCGATATTTCTGGGGCATGGAAGGAAAAGGCATTCGCCAAAGTGGCGCCGGCGGAAGAGGTGGCGGAGGTGGTGGCCGCATGGGTGGTGGTGGAAGAAATAATGTAGATGAACCCGGTGGTCTTCCCGTTGATCCCGGTACTTATAAAGTGGTAATCAGTTTGGGCAAAGATATGGCCGATAGTTGCTTTATCACGGTTCAAGACGACCCCAACGCACCATTAAATAATACTACCCGGCAGGCGATTCGAAAAGCCAATCAGCAATTAGATATATCAGCCCTTAAATTGGTTGACCTGAACGACCGATTAACAGAAGCAGACGAAATCATTAAAAAAGTAGAAGCCGGCTATAAAGATATGGACCCGAAAAAGGCAGATACCTTGCGCAAAGTAAACAAAGCAATGCAAGACAGTCTGAAAGCCATCCGAGAAGTGCTGAATGGCAAAACGCAGGAAAAGCAGGGATATGGAAATGTTCCTCAGGTAACCGTAAACTCCCTGATGAGCGAAGCCAGGATGACGATTATGGGTAAAAAAGCCGTACCGGGAGCACAGGAGCAAAGGCTAATGAAAGATGCGGAGGATGCAGTAAATGGGGTAATTGAACGTGCTAACACCTTCTTTGGTGAACCATGGAAAAACTATCGAAATCTGGTAGAAAGCGCCCCGGTTAAAATATTCAAAGACTATACCCCTCTAAAATAAAAGGGGGGTATTAGTTTTTGTTAATCAGAAAAACAAAAGGTTTCAGGGGCTTTTCCTGTAATATTTGTTGAATCTGATAGGGTTTGCGGAAAATTTTATACCGATTTAGGTCTATAAATTCGTGTACCTCACAGAAAAACTCCCATTGTTCTGCTTTTTGCAACAGTTTTTCCAGTTTGGCAACTTCCCGCTCATAGTCTTCCTCCCGGGTGAGGGTGGGGCGGGATAATAGTACCAATTCACGTTTAGGTGTATTCATAAGCAGATAAGCCCCTATTTTTGGTGTGGACAGCCGCAAAACTTAGTACCGTTGTTTTTACGCAGCATGCCGCAAGAAGAAGCGGTTACTGATATTAGTAACAAAAAAACAATCCATTGGTTTAGTTTTCTGCTCATTCTACAATACTAAAGTACGGTAATCGAATCAAAGTTAATCACTCAAATCTTTGCATACTCTTAAACAAAATACAAAAGTACTGGTAGCCCCCCTCGATTGGGGTTTAGGACACGCTACCCGATGTATTCCGATTATTAAGGGTTTGCTAAGTCATGGATATGAAGTTTTTCTGGCTGGGGAAGGGGCACAGTCGATTCTATTAAAGGCAGAATTTCCTCAACTTACGCTCATCCCGCTCAAAGGTTATCGGGTAAGTTACAGCAACCATAAAAGGGGAATGGCTTTAAAATTATTGTGGCAACTTCCCAAAATCTGGCGTGCCATACAATTCGAAAACCGGTGGCTGCATAAACAAGTTGCGCTCCACCATTTTAACATCATTATATCCGACAACCGATATGGCTTGCATCATCCATCGGTAAAGAGCATTTTTATCACGCATCAGCTAACCATTAAAGCTCCTTTTCGGGTAGCCGAGAAATGGTTGCAGCATATTCAATACAGGCTTATTCGTTCATTCAATACCTGTTGGGTTCCGGATATAACAGGTTTAAACAATGCGGCGGGCATACTTTCACATCCAGCGATTCTGCCACCGGTACCTGTAGCATATATTGGATGGCTATCAAGATTTGAACCTAAAAAACTGCCGGTAATTTACCGCTACTGCATAGTTTTATCCGGACCAGAACCACAAAGAAACCAACTAGAAAACAAATTACTTACCCAGTTAACTGGAATTACTGATTCGGTTTTATTTATTCGGGGGTTACCAGGGGCAGCAAACCTGCCAGCTACCCCACCCAATATTATTTGCAAAAATCATCTGCCTCAGGAAGCGCTGGAAATGGCCTTACTGCAAAGCGAATGGATTATCAGCAGAACTGGCTATACTACCGTAATGGAAATACTTTGTTTACAAAAGAAAGCCATTTTAATTCCAACACCCGGACAAACCGAACAGGAATACCTGGCAGAAAGATTGGGGTTGCAAAACTGGGCCTATAGCGTTTTACAAGAAAGATTTGAGTGGGAAAAAGCCACTCGGGAAGCGGCTGATTTCGAGTATCAATGGCCAGCAAACAACAACTTTAATGCCGCCCAGTTACCTGCCCTTATTCATAAATTGATGAATGACTAATTACTTTTGTACATTATGAAGGGAAATATTCGGGCACATGCCGCAGTTATTGGAGCCAATCTGATTTTTGGAACCAGCTATTCGGTGGTAAAAATGATTACGCCTGCTTTTTTGCCGCCACTGGCATTGAATGCATTTCGGGTAATTACAGCCATTCTTTTCTTTTATCTGGGATATCTTTTGCACCCCGGCAGAGCCTGGCCCGAAAAAAAAGATATCCCCCGACTAATCGTTTGTGCACTCACTGGCATTGTAATAAACCAGCTACTTTTTATTAAAGGCGTATCGCTAACTTCCCCCATTCACAGTGCGCTGTTATCTTTGGCTACTCCCTTATTTATTACTGGCATTGCTGCTTGGCTATTACGGGAAACCTTTACCTTATTAAAAGCCCTAGGATTACTATTGGGCCTGTCAGGCGCTACTTTGCTGATAATGCTAAAAGCAACTCCCGGTGCCATGCAAAACAGCCTGGAAGGAGATACAATGGTATTGTTGAATGCCATTTCTTATTCTTTCTATCTAGTGCTTGTAAAGCCCTTGATGGCCAAATATCAGGGAGTGGATATTTTACGTTGGTTATTTTTGATGGGCGCCATCATTATTCTGCCATTAGGGCTTCCTCCATTAATAAAAACTGACTATACTAACTGGAGCTGGGTTCAATGGTACGCACTTTTCTTTATTGGCATTGGGGCTACTTTTCTGGCATATCTCCTAAACCTATATGGCATAAATCGGATTGGAGCAGCTGCTACGGGAAGCTATATTTATACACAACCGGTATTTGCAGCACTAATCGCCAGTTTATTTTATGGGGAAAAGCTAAGTGGCGTGCAAATTATTTCCGCCACACTCATCTTTAGCGGAGTTTATCTGGCTAATTATAAAAAATCAGTTACTGCTTTGGGCTGATCGTAAAAGAAAAAATAACGGGTAGCCGCTTTAAACTCACTCCAATGCTGGATATCTGCTGCTACAGCAAAAATGCCGCAGGTAGGCAGATGATCTATCCGAATATCCGACAAGAGATTTGCAAAATCGGTGAGGCCCGGATTATGCGAAAACAAAGCAGCTGTTTGCACTGAATCCGGCAGTTGACTTACAATCCGGAATAGATTTGCTGCATCCGGATGATACATAGCAGCAATCTTTTGAATACCGGATTCAGGCACCTGATAAGCAGCAGCAAAAAAACAGGCAGTTGCATAAGCCCGATTAGCAGGGCTGCTTATAAAAGCATCAATCGTTATCCCTCGCTCCACCAGCCGTTGAGCCATCCGGGGTGCATCCTGTAATCCACGATCGTTCAGCACCCTGTCAAAGTCTTTTTGTCCCATCTGAGCAGGGTGCGTTTTAGCATGGCGAATAATCAATAGTCTTTTCACAGCCCTAAGTTACAAAAATCTCCACTTACATTTGCATCTATGGGCATTACTCGATTACCCTTATCCGATTTTATAGCACTCAGCCACCATCACCCCATACTGGATGTAAGAAGTCCCGCCGAATATCAGCATGCCCATATTCCTACCGCTATTTCTTTTCCGCTTTTTACCGATGAGGAAAGAAAAATTGTAGGTACCGCTTATAAGCAGGAAAGCAAACAAAAAGCAATTAAATGGGGACTTCAGTTTTTTGGAACTCGAATGGCAACTATGGTAGAGGCAGCCGAAGAAATAATTGCGCAACATCTATTAACCTACAAAGAAATAACCCCAAACGCCCAGCATAAAATTTTAGTTCATTGTTGGAGGGGAGGCATGCGCAGTGCAGGTGTAGCATGGTTGCTAGATTTATATGGATTTGAAGTGTATACCCTTGCAGGAGGGTATAAAGTTTATAGAAACTGGGTTTTACAACAATTTAATTTGCCCTATTCTTTCCGCATGATAGGAGGTTGCACCGGAAGCGGAAAAACGCCGCTCATTCATCTGCTGCAAAAGCAGGGTTTGGCAGCCATCGATCTAGAAGGGATTGCATCTCATAGAGGCTCAGCATTCGGAAATCTTGGCATGCCTCCTCAGCCTTCACAGGAAATGTTTGAAAATTTACTGGCAGCCGAATTATACAAATACTCCCAATCAACTACTCCGCCCGGTATTTGGCTAGAAGATGAGAGCCAACGCATCGGAAATATCAATATCCCCGGACCAATTTTTGCACAAATGCGCAGCAGTCCCTTATACTTTTTAGAAATCCCATTCGAAGAAAGGCTGCAACAAATTATTCGGGATTATGGGGCATTTTCATCAGAACTTATTATTGCCACTATCACCCGCATACAAAAAAGGCTAGGGGGATTAGAAACAAAACTGGCTATTCAGTATATGCAGGATAATCAATTGGCGGATTGTTTTCGGATTTTATTAAAATATTACGACAAATATTATCTAGGTAGTTTACAAAATCTTCGACCCGTATCCGCTGCTGCCATCATTTCAGTTCCACTGGAAAAAGTAGATGCGGAAATCAGCTATCGGTTATTGATTGGCTCTGTAACTGCTTAATTTGCGTGCAGCCATTCTAAAACCGCCTGATACCCCATCCAGCCCATCACCAAAACAACAGCCCATCCGCAAAGTTGCATCCAGCGGGGATGTTGATAGCCCTTCATCAGTTGTTGATTACGCCCCGCCAATAAGAGGGTTCCCAATGCAAAGGGCAGAATGAGTCCATTTACCATCCCTGCCAATAATAATAACTGAGTTGGCTTACCTACCCAGATGAAAATAAGGGTACAAATAATTATAAAAATAGAAATAGCAACCCGTTCGTATTTAGCTATAAGCGGATGAAAAGTTTTTAAAAAAGATACCGATGTGTAAGCAGCCCCTATTACCGATGAAATGGCCGCTGCCCAAAGTACAATACCAAAAATACGCAAACCCCATGCTCCCGCAACAAAACCAAACACAGTAGCCGCCGGATTATTTTTATCTGGCATACATCCTTGCTTTAGCGCCCCCAATACAGCAAAAAATAAAATGAACCGCATCAGTCCAGAAATAAAAATACCAGCCATAGCACTTTTGTCTACCCGATGAATTTGCGCTTTGCCCTGAATGCCGGCATCTATTAATCGATGAGCACCTGAAAAAGTAATGTATCCTCCCACTGTACCCCCTACAATAGTAATGATAGCTTTTGAGCTGATTTTTTTGGGAACAAAACTATGCTGAACTGCCTCCCAAACCGGAGGATGAGCAGCCACTGCAATTATCAGCGTTAAAGTAATTTTCGCCATGCCGGCAATTCGGGTAAAATTATCTAACATAGAACCCATCTCACGATACCAAAACAATAACAAGGCGGCTATACAACTGATAACGGCACCTTGTTGAAAACTTAGTCCGGTTAACACATTTACGCCTAATCCGCAACCTGCAATATTGGCAATATTAAATGCAAAACCTCCCAATACAACCATACCAGCAATTACATATCCCAAACCGGGAAGTAGCTGATTCGACAAATCCTGCGCACGCATTTCACTTACGGTAATAATCCGCCAGGTATTTACCTGTGCTCCGATATCTAATAAAAATGAAACGATAATAACAAACCCAAAGCTACTCATCAGTTGCTGGGTAAATACAGTGGTTTGGGTTAGAAATCCCGGCCCGATAGACGAATTGGCCATCAAAAATGCAGCCCCCAACCCTACCCCGCTGAACCAAGAATAATTAGTTTTTCTCGAGGCCAATGTTTTGTAATTGAAGATGATGAAAAATATGTGCAGCCATTGTTGCGGCTCCTGGAGCATCCCCATGAATACAGATGGTTTCGGCTAGTACCGGAATAGCCATTCCGGTATCGGCTATAACAGATTGCTGCTTTACCATTTGCGCTACCTGCCGGCAACTCTCTTCGGGATTTGTGATTAAAGCGTGTGGATAGCTTCGGGGAAGTAATGAACCATCGGCTCGGTATCGCCTGTCGGCAAAAACTTCGTTGCAGCAATTTAATCCAATGGCTGTTGCCTGTTCAATCGAATGGGAATTACTGAGTCCATATAAACAAATAGACGCATCCAATTCTTTGATGGCCATTGCGATTACCCTTGCAATCTTGGGAGAAGCAGCCGACATATTATACAGGGCGCCATGTGGTTTCACATGATGAAGGGAAACCCCAAAAGATAGTGCTATTTTTTGCAAACGAACAACCTGCGATTGAATTAAGTCCGTCAGTTGCAATTCAGAAAGATGTTGTTCTTTCCTACCAAAATTTTCGGGATCATCGAATCCGGGATGGGCCCCAATTTTTACACCTGAAGCAATGGCTAGCTGGATGGTTTGCTGCATTACCCAATCACTACCTGCATGAGCACCACAGGCAATATTCGCGCTACTGATATAGGGCATCAGTAAGGCATCATCGGGGAACCCTTCTCCTAAATCGCAATTGATATCTATCCAATACTTTTCCATTGCTTACTTATCAACTCTCAAGATACGATGCTAAGCGATTGCTGGCCGCATTTTGCATTTGAGTGAGCAAAAAATGCTGCTCCCGATAAATCTGTTCTGCAACGGTGCGACCAATCCATTCAAATTGCAGGGGCAAAGCAGCAGGCCATTGCGCAAGTTTTGGCAAATCGGCGGCAATCACCTGTGCAATTCGCGGATATCCGCCGGTAGTAGGATGATCTGCCATTAGCAGGATGATTTGTTCATCCGGCAGCCATTGTATAGTGCCTCTTCTTACTGCTGCTGAAATCAATTCACGATAATTTCCGGAGAGTTTAGGTCCTTTTACTATGAACCCCATTCGATTACTTTGGGGGAGTAGATTAAAGGTAGCGTTGGTGAGTCGTTCTTGGGAAGCTTCATCCAAAAAATGAAAATGAGTATCAGGTATTAACCGAATTGGAGTGTTGAATGAACTAGTTTGTAAAGCCGGCTTCCAAGGCAAGGGCAGAAAGCTTTCTGGAGTAAGGGTAGAAAATTCAATCGAACTGCGAAAGAGAAGTTGATCTTCTTTCTGTAAGGCTCTTCCCTCAAAGCCCGATAATGCTACCCCCCATTGTGTGCTATAACTCCCTAGCCAGGGTTCAAGCTGAAATCCACCCCGAACAGCTAAGTAGGCAACTCTGCCAAAACTGGGTTGCTGAAAGGTAAGTACAGCGCCTTTTTTTACTAAGATAGTCCGGTTTATATCCACCGGAATTCCCTGCAAGCAAGGCTGCCAATCTGCTCCGCTGATAGCAATTACTGCATCTTTTTCGAATTGGAGGGTGGGCGCTGGAAAAAAAAGTTCCACTCCAGCTTCACCCGGAGTATTTCCAACCAAACCATTAGCCAGTTGCAGGGCCCAGGGGTCTAGGGCACCGCCTGGTGGGATACCCAAGTGCTGGTATCCGAACCTTCCCAAATCCTGAATAGAATCCAGGCTTCCCTTTTTAATTACTCGGATACTCATTGGGGCATCAGTTGATGATATTCTTTTACAGAAACCGGGTAAAAAGTTACTTCATCTCCCGGTTGCAAAAAGCAGGGATTGGGTTCAAGGGGATTGAACATCCGAACAGGTGTTCTTCCAATTAACTGCCAGCCCCCCGGAGAATCCGTTGGATAAATACCAGTTTGTTGTGCTGCAATGGCAACACTGCCAGCCGGTACACGGGGCCGTGGCCTAGGATGGCGGGGAGCAGTAATGCTAGCATCCAATATTCCCATATAAGCAAAGCCGGGTAAGAATCCCAACATGTATACCGAGTAGGGTTTACTATGGTGTAGGGTTACCAATTCTTCCGGAGAAATAGCAAGCCGTTCCGACAGGGTAATCAAATCCGGGGCCAGCGAAGTATCATAACATACGGGAATACTCACCTGCCTTTTTAAAGTTGAAGCGGGAATAGTTAGCTGGTTTAATCGACTCATTACCTGCTGGAGTATTACTTCTCCTGCTGTGGGATAATTGCGCGTATTGGCTATTGTAAGGGGGTCGAATACAAGAGTGATGGAGTGAAAAGTTGGAATGATATCTATAATTCCGGGTATGGGAGGAGTTTGCAATACCTGCCAGATGGCGCGGATTACAGCATGTAAATTTTCGTCAATCGCTTCGCGACATACCAGCGAAAGAGACTGATCCCCATTCCATTCAATCAACACCGAAAACACTTCTCCATTCGGTGCCGTTATCTGCGTAACAGGTATTGAAAAATCAGGACTTTCCTTCATTGGCTATTTCTGCTTGTTCTCTTTCTAGAAAACGATTAAACAGCAGGGTAGTAACCGGGCCGTTCACTGGCAAGTAAACATCATCCATACGGGATACCGGAACAATCCGTTTGGTAGTACTGCATACAAAAGCTTCCCGCGCAGCAGGAATTTCGTGGAGGTGCAGATCGCGCAATTCAACCAAAATGCCAATTTCACGGGCAATTTCAATAATCGTATTTCGGGTAACCCCTTTTAAAATATTCGAATCGGGGGTTACTAAATTTCCGGCAGTATTTACCACAAAAAAGTTACACCGCGGACACTCAGTGATTATACCATGGTGATGATACAATACATCATTGGCTAAATGTTCTTCTACCATTGGTCGCAGCCAGATTTCCATACTGTAGTCGGTTGTTTTTACCTGGGGAAAATGTCGGCGATAGGGATAGGTAACCATTTGATACCCCTCTTTTTTCATTTCGGCAGGCGGAGGCGTAATAGGCTCATTTATCAAAAAAAGTTGTGGCTTACCTAGGTGAATCCCGTCTTCCGAATTTCCCCCCGAAAGCATCATCCGAACCCCGGAATCGGGTATCCGGTTAATTTGTATGATTTCATACACCAGTCTTGTTAACTCTTCCCTGGTAAGAGGAACGGTTAAGCGCATATCTTTTGCACTTTGAAAAAATCTCTCTATATGCTGGGCTAAGAAAAGTGGAGTTCCCTGTACAACCCTTAGAAAATCAAAAATGGCATACCCGCGTTTAAAACCCAGGTCTTGCAAAGAAACACCCGACTCGTTCAGGGGTTGCCAACGTTGATTCGCATAACAAATAAGTTCCATGCTATTTTTTTTTGAGTAAACGAATAGGTGTATTTCTTCCCACCGCATAATGTGGGCGCAGATCTTCGTACACTTTTTTATAGGTTTCATTCCCAGATTCAGCAGCGGATCGAGCATGAAGAAAAAAGGCCCTAGTTTGTTGCATAACCCGGTTGCCGATAAAAACCCGGGCATCTTCCAGTTTACTTTGCAGTTGCTCTAGTTCTTCCAAAATTTCTGCCAACTGATTATATAAGTGTAAATCATTATTACAAGTAGAAACATCTATCAATGCCGGCAAACTTGAAGTATGCTGCCGCATAAGTTGCAAAGATTTGTGAACAAAGTCTTGCCGCTTGGTATTTAATTTAAACATACTCCTACGTTCAGCTGGCGTAAGCCGAATTTGATTCGGCACCATCTGACGAATACCTGCAATATGCTGTTTTATCAGGGTAATTTCAGAGCCAACCAATGATCGTAAGGCAGCCATAGCACCTATTTTGATACTTAAACGCTGAATCATGGGGGAAATTGTTTTTTAAAGCCTGCTATTCAGGTATTTATTTAAGCCTGCTGGGGTTTTTACTCAATCAAAGTCCTCTAATAGCAGAAATGAGCATTTTTACCTGAAAATTATTATCTTGTTGATTATAGATTGCTTACCATATGCGACCGATTTGGATTTTTTTGCTGTGGATTACCGGATGGAAAATCCGGGGGAAGTTTCCCTACCACTTGAAAAAGTGTGTAGTGATAGTTGCGCCCCATACCAGCTCTTGGGATTTCTTTTTAGGATTGGCAGTAAGAAGTAAACTACGGCTGGGTTATATTCATTTTCTAGGGAAAAAAGAATTATTCGACGGGCCGCTTGGGTTTTTTTTCCGGTGGCTGGGTGGCATTCCGGTTGACAGATCTTCTTCGCATAATCTGGTAGACCAGGTAGTACAAAAATTTAACTCGGAAGAAAATTTTTCGCTGGTACTTTCTCCGGAAGGTACCCGAAAAAAAGTTGAGCGCCTACATACTGGCTTTTACCATATTGCCCATCTGGCAGATGTACCCTTGGTAATGGTGGGATTTGATTTTGGCAAAAAAGAAGTAGTAATTGCAGAACCTTTTACTACCAGCGAGCAAGCTGCAGATTTTCGTTTGATTCTTGATTTTTTTGGCCCCATGCAAGGAAAGGTTCCTGAAAAAGGATTGGCCCATTTGATGAACGCGCAAAACAGTTGAACATGAAAAAACACTATCCCCTGCTGATTGAAAAATTTTATCAATTTGAAGCGGCTCAGCCAAATGATTTATTTCTTTCAGAACCGGTACAAGGTAATTATCGAGCATTTACCTGGGCAAAAGCGGGACAGGAAATCCGCTCTATGGCAGCTGCGCTTCAGAAAATGGGCTTAGGAGCTGATGATAAAGTATGTATACTCAGCAAAAATTGCGCCCATTGGATTATGGCTGATTTGGCAATTGCCATGGCAGGCTGTATTTCCGTTCCCCTATATCCGAATATTACATCGGAATCGATCAATGAAATTATTTTACACAGCGAAAGCAAAGCCATTTTTATTGGCAAGCTTGATAATCCTGCTTATTTAATGCAGGGTGTGCCCACTACCCTTCATAAAATTACTTTTCCTTTCTACCCCAATGAAGGCTGCATCAACTGGGATCAACTGGTAAAGGAAACCGCTCCACTGCAAGGAACCCCCGTTCCCGATGCAGAAAAATTGGCCAGCATTGTATATACGTCTGGTACAACCGGACAACCCAAGGGTGTAATGAATTCGCACCACGCAGTAGGATTTTCGGTGGATGCTTTTTTGAAAAGCTATCCGCATCTGAATAAAGAAACCTTTTTCTCTTATTTACCACTCTGCCATGTTGCCGAAAGGATGTTGGTAGAATGTGGTGGCATTTATACTGGGAGCACCATTTACTTTGTAGAATCGATGGATACTTTTGCCGCTAACCTGGCGCATACCCAGCCTACTGTATTTTTAGCCGTTCCCCGGATATGGGAAAAATTACAGGAAGGTATTTTAAAAAAAATGCCTCAAAAAAAACTGAGCCGACTACTATCTATACCGGGCATAAGTTGGCTAATAAAAAAAGGCATCCAAAAGAAACTCGGATTGGGACGCTACAAACATGCTTTTACCGGAGCATCCCCAATTAATCCAGCCTTACTCTACTGGTTTCAACAGCTGGGCATTACCATTCAGGAAGCCTATGGCATGACGGAAAACATGGCACTCTCGAACTCTAACCGAAAAAATGCACCAAAATTCGGTACTGTAGGGCCCTCCTATGAAGGAGTGGATGTTCGACTAGGAGTAGACAACGAAGTGCTGGTTAAAAGTGAAGCCTCCATGATGGGATATTATAAAGAACCGGAATTAACTGCCGCCTCTTTTGAAGATGGGTATCTGAAAACAGGCGACGAGGGGATGATTGATGAGCAAGGCTATTTAACCATTACCGGAAGAATCAAAGATCAGTTTAAAACCAGTAAAGGAAAATATGTGATGCCGGCCATTATTGAATCTAAATTATTACAGGCGGGCCTGCTATCTCAGGTTTGTGTGATAGGTTCTGGATTACCCAACGCCATGGCAATATGTACGCTTTCCGAATCGATGAAAATCAACAGTGCCGACCAGCAAAAACAACAATTGCTAACGCTAATGAAGCAAACCAATAGTCAATTGGAGCACCACGAGAAAATCAGTAAAATGGTTGTACTGGAAGAAGAGTGGACCACCGCAAACGGATTGCTTACCCCCACCCTAAAAATTAAAAGAAAAGTGGTTGATGCCTCCTTCGGAGAAAAATATATCCCCTGGAGTATGCAAGAAGAAGCAATCATTTGGGGTTAATCACCCATCTAATAGTTCCTATTCGCCCAATTATCCATACAAAGGGTAATTTACAAACCCATGGATGCTATGATTTATTTAACACAAATCATAATGATTTTATAAAATGAACCAAGCAGGCTGCATTTGGCATGAATTGTGTAAAAACCTGTAACTTTGAAAACAATCTATTAACAATATGAAACTAAATTCCCTCTTGCTCATTGTTTTGATGGCCGCCACCTTCACATCTTGTGTTTCCACCAAAACATTAGAAGCTGAAAAAGCCAAATATGCCCAATTAAGTGGCGATTACCTTGCCATGCAAGCTAAGTACAGAGAGTTACAAGACGAATTAAAGAAATGTAACTTTTCTATTGAAAAATCGAACGGACAGGTTTCAGATTTAAACAGCCGTAAAGCTATCCTGGAAGGTCAAATTGCAGACCTGAACAAGCAGATTGACTACCTGAGAGACAATAACAATACCGTACTCAACCAACTTAAAGACTTAAATGCAGTTACCGGTTCTCAGGCGGAGAGTATTAAAAAATCATTGGAGAACATAGGATCGAAAGATATTTATATCAAAGATCTGCAGGGTTCTATCGCTAGAAAAGATTCTTTGAATATGGCATTGGTTATGAATTTAAAAGGAGCCATCGGGAATCTGGATGACAAAGACATCAATATTAAAGTTGACAAAGGAGTGGTTTATGTAGACATTTCCGATAAATTATTATTCAAGAGTGGCAGCTACGCCATTACCGACCGTGCTAAAGAAGTATTGGGTAAAGTTGCCAAAGTGTTAAACGCACAGCCCGATATTGAATTTTTAGTAGAAGGCCACACGGATAGTATTCCTATTACAAGTCCGGGTATTCAGGATAACTGGGATTTGAGTGTGAAAAGAGCCACTACGGTTGTTCGGGTATTGCAAGATGGATATGGTTTAGATCCAAAGCGTATGACGGCAGCCGGACGTGGTCAATATCTTCCCTTAATGGATAATTCCACACCGGAAGGCCGGGCTGCCAACCGCAGAACACGTATTGTGATATTACCACAGTTAGATCAGTTTTTCAAACTGCTGGAAACAAAAAAATAACTACTTCGTATAGTTCCATAAAAAAGAGCGACTTTATTCAAGTCGCTCTTTTTTTTAAAGGCATCAAAGCATTATTTCACTTCCTTCCAAGCTTCCAAAATTTCTTCGGTATGATTGGCCGTATCTGGTTTAGCTATGATTTTTACAATTTTGCCGGTTTCATCAATTAAAAAAGTAGTTCGGGTAGTTCCCATGTAGGTTCGGCCCATAAACTTTTTTTCTCCCCAAAGATTGTATTTGTCTACAATCTTCTTGTCGGAATCCGACACCAGCGGAAAAGGAAGCTCATATTTAGTTTCAAACTTTTTGTGACTTTTCACATCGTCGGTACTAACACCAATTATCTGAAACCCTTTTTTAATAAGGGCACTATGGTTATCTCGCAGGTTGCAGGCCTGGGCCGTACATCCTGGTGTATCGTCTTTTGGATAGAAATATAGGATTACTTTTTTGCCTTTAAAATCGGCGAGTGAAATCGACTCCCCATTTTGGTCAACTGCCTTGAAAGCAGGCGCTTTGCTGCCCTCTTTTAATACTGCCATAGATTTAATTTGATATTATAGGATGGAAAGATAACATTATATAGGGGGTTTTTGTTGAAAACTCCTTGGAATGGGTAAAAAACAGGGACAGATTCACGCCGGCTTCTTACATTTGCTCAATTTATAACGCCCCATGCCCAAAGACAATTCCATTAAATCTGTACTGATTATCGGCTCCGGCCCCATTATTATTGGCCAAGCCTGTGAATTTGATTATTCTGGCTCTCAAGCTGCCCGTAGTTTGCGGGAAGAAGGCATTGAAGTGATCTTGATAAATAGTAATCCGGCTACTATCATGACGGATCCTATGATGGCCGATAAAGTTTATTTGTTGCCGTTAACGGTTGAGAGTATTGAAAAAATACTGATGGAAAATACCATTGATGCCGTTTTACCTACCATGGGTGGGCAAACAGCCCTGAACCTTTGTATGGAGGCAGATGAAGTGGGAGTGTGGAAAAAATACGGGGTACGATTGATTGGCGTAGATATTGCAGCAATTGAAACAGCAGAAGATCGGGAAAAGTTTCGCCAACTGATGGTAAAAATTGGTGTTGCTGTTGCACCTAGCCGTGTGGCTAATAGTTTTTTAGAGGGAAAGGAATTTGCACAAGCCATTGGATTTCCCTTGGTAATTCGGCCTTCTTTTACCCTGGGCGGAACGGGTGGAGGATTCGTACACGGCAAAGAAGATTTGGATGCCGCATTGGAAAGAGGATTAACTGCCTCTCCCATTCACGAAGTATTGGTAGAAAAAGCCGTATTGGGCTGGAAGGAATTTGAACTTGAGCTATTACGCGATCAGGCAGATAATGTTGTAATCATTTGCACAGTAGAAAACCTCGACCCAATGGGGGTTCACACCGGAGATTCCATTACCGTTGCCCCGGCTATGACGCTCAGTGATACCTCTTTTCAAGATATGCGCAACAAAGCCATTCTGATGATGCGCTCGCTGGGTAATTTTACTGGAGGCTGCAATGTGCAATTTGCCCAAAATCCAGAAACGGAAGAACTAATAGCTGTGGAAATTAATCCGCGGGTGAGTCGCTCATCTGCCCTGGCTTCCAAAGCAACCGGCTATCCCATTGCCAAGATTGCCGCAAAACTCGCCATCGGCTACACGCTGGATGAACTGAAAAACCAAATCACTCAAACCACATCTGCCTACTTTGAGCCGGCCTTGGATTATGTAATTGTAAAAATCCCCCGCTGGAATTTCGATAAATTTAAAGGAGCCAACGATACATTAGGCCTGCAAATGAAAAGTGTAGGAGAAGTAATGGCCATTGGAAGAAGTTTTACTGAAGCGATACAGAAAGCTTGTCAGAGCCTAGAAAATGAAGCAATAGGCTTGGGCTATTATGGCAAAAGTTTAATGAAAAATGAGGATTTAACGGAATACATCAAAACACCCAAATGGGATCGAATTTTCCGAATAAAAGATGCTTTGATGCAGGGTACTACCGTAAAATCAATCGTGCAGGCAACAGGAATCGACCGCTGGTTTGTTTATCAAATTCAACAAATTTGTAAAATCGAAAAGGAACTGGCCAAGTATACAATCGACACTTTACCAGAAGAACTGCTGCGGGAAGCCAAAGTAAATGGCTTTGCAGACGTGCAGATTTCGAAAATTTTACATGGCGACTGTTCTGACGAAGATGTGCTAAATAAAAGAACGGCTTTTGGTATTCGCAGGGTTTATAAAATGGTTGACACCTGCAGTGCAGAATTTGAAGCAAAAACGCCTTATTTCTATAGCACATTTGAAGGGTAAACACACAACCCTTCAAAAACGGAAGACGCTTCTTTTTTGACAACTGTTTGGAGTCTTTTACCGTTGGGTATTAGTTTACTAACGAGGGATTTATAGTATTTTGCACTTATCAAATATTAGGCATGCGATTACAAGACATACAAGTACAAAATGAAAAAGAAACCCGCGGTGGTTTCGGAGAAGGCATTTATGAAGCAGGTAAATCTAACAACCAGGTTGTAGTACTTACAGCCGACCTGGCGGGATCCCTGAAACTCGGTCCCTTTATCAAAGATTTTCCCGATCGCTTTTTCCAATGCGGAATTGCAGAAGCCAATATGATGGGAATGGCAGCGGGATTAACTATTGGAGGTAAAATTCCTTATACCACTACATTTGCTAATTTCAGTACTGGAAGGGTGTACGATCAAATTAGACAAAGCATAGCTTATAGCGGTAAAAACGTAAAAATTTGTGCATCACATGCAGGACTAACCCTGGGTGAAGACGGCGCTACCCATCAGATACTGGAAGATATCGGTTTGATGAAGATGTTACCGGGTATGACGGTTATCGTTCCCTGTGATTTTAATCAAACCAAAGCTGCCACAAAGGCAATTGCTAATTATGAAGGTCCGGTTTACCTGCGTTTCGGACGCCCAAAATGGCCCAATTTTACCAGCGAAAACGGAAGTGATTTTGTAATTGGAAAAGCACAACTATTGAGTGAAGGAACGGATGTAACCCTGGTTGCCTGCGGACACATGGTTTGGAAAGCCATTGAAGCCGGCAGAATATTAGAAGAAAAAGGATACAGTGTTGAACTGATTAATATACACACCATAAAACCACTAGATACGGAAGCGGTATTGCAATCAATACGCAAAACCGGTTGCGCTGTAACCGTGGAAGAACACAATATTATAGGTGGATTGGGTGATTCCATTGCTCAGGTGGCAGCTGCTCATCATCCTATACCCATTGAATTTATTGGAACGAACGACACTTTTGGCGAGAGTGGTAAGCCTACTGAACTGTTAACCAAATATGGATTAGACACTCCATTTATTGTTGCAGCTGCTGAAAAGGTGATGGCAAGAAAATAAAATTTTTTTTATTTCAGTTGTGTTGCACAAATAGGGCGTAGAAATATCGGTAGCGAAAAAGCCACTGATTATTTTTGTGCAAATCCCCCTTTGATTTTTTCATACACCAAGAAATGCTGTACAGCCATAAAATCGCCTCGGTAGGCAAGTCTGAATCCACTTGCTGCCAATTCCCGATTCAGTTGTTCAACAGTGGTTTTATGTAGTGGCTTAATTGCGATTGTGGGATCTTCCCCACGAAATTCAACCAATATCAACTTTCCGGTATCTCGCAAACAAGTATACAGAGATTGCAGCATTTCTCTTGGAAATGCTAACTCATGATATACATCCACCATCAGGGCAATATCTAATGATTGGGGCGGAAGCTGCAAAGAGGTTTCGGTACATGCCTTCACTTCTACCCGGGTATCTGCTAATTGATTTTTTCGGTTCCGCAGGATATCCAGCATACCTTCTTGAATATCCAGGGCATACACTTTGCCTTGAGGCACTTTTGCACTCAGCCGAAAAGTATAATACCCACTTCCAGCACCTACATCCGCAATGATACTATTGTGGGATACTGGTATATGATCTATTGCTAAACTGGTATTTTCTTCTTCATCGCGGTTGTCGCGCTCCAGCCAAAAACTGCCGGTTACGCCCATTACGGCGGCAATTTCTCGACCAAAATAAAATTTACCAATTCCATCACGGGTAGCTTTTTTATATACGTATGCAGTGTCCTGTGCGAAAATGATATTCATTGCAGGCAAACACAATGCCAAAAATAAAAAGACAAGCCTTCTCATTTACATATTTTCGGAAAGGTACAAACGAACCGGATAGTATTAGAGTTCGGAATGGGTTTTTGGCCGAATAAAAATTAACCGCCATTGAATAACAGTAGCGATTGCCTGAATAGAACCCATTATAATAAATAAGGCATTAAATGAAACATAGTAAGCAATGGCTCCCCCTACCGCAATTGCGATTCCGGAAACCAGGTGAGAATGGCCCCCAGCAATACTCCAAAAAAATACATCATCGGTTTGCTCCATTTCTTTAGCAAAAAGCGCATCCCATAAAGGCGAACTGATAGCTTCTGCTATGGCAAGACCTATTTGCAGTAGCATCAGTTGATGACTATTCTGTACTAATAAATAGCAAAAAGTAAAAACGGTATTGAGGGCATAGCCTACAACCATGATTTCTTTCTTACGGGTTGAATTCCGAAAAAGCTTACCAAAAACGATATACAAAATGCCGGAAGTAATTAAAAATAAGGCCCAGGCGCTCGTGATATCAAGCAGGTCGCCCCCAACTTTTTCGGCATACACAGCAAATAGGGGCCCTAATAACCCTTCACCGAAAAACCAGCAGGCGGAAGCCAATAGTAATAATCGTTGGGTTAGGTTCAATCGCATAGCTATCAATTCAATAAATTAGACGTGCAAAGTAGCCATTCGTTTATCTGAACTGAGCGAATTAACGAATCGTTAGATTTAAAAGAGCCGGTTAAAAATATTTTTCGAGGTAAGCAAAATGCGTTTGATAAATTTCCTGCTTGTGTTCCCGCATATATTTTAAAAACGCAGCTGCCACAGCCGTTAACTGCTTTTTCTGCAGCCATACCAGTCGCCACTGGGTGCGCAATGGGAATCCTTTTACGGGAATGATGGCAATTTTATTCAGCTTAAGCTCATCCCCCACACTCACTAAGGGTAACACAGAATAACCCAAGCCAGCAAGTACCGCTTGTTTAACTGCTTCATTGGAGCTGAGGGAGAGGCCAACGCGAGGACTGATGTTCGCTTTTTGAAAATACTGTTGCATGGTGTGTCTGGTTCCTGAGCCTTCTTCCCGGAATATGAGTGGGAGTTCTTTAAACAAAGTGGCTCCAGACGCACTGGTGTTTGGTAGTACATTTTCAGCAGCCCCAAACAAAAATAATCGGTTCGGCATCAGAATTTCTTCATACAGCTCAATATCAGATGGTAGCACTGTTATCATAGCAAAATCAACTTCATTATTCCGCAATCCTTCCAGCACTTTATTTTTATTGCTCACTTCCATCTCCAGTTCTACCTCAGGATTTTCTGATAAAAACTTGCGCAGGAAATAGGGCATAATATATTTTCCAGTAGATACGGTAGCTATCCGGAGTTTGCCCGATAAAATTCCCTGAAAGCGAAGTGAGTGATCTTTAATGGCATCCACTTCATTTAATACCCGATTGGCAATGCGTTCAATTTCTTTTCCAAAATCAGTGATGTATAATTTTCTACCAATCACTTCTGTTAGCGGAAGATCGAACTGATCTTGCAAATTTTTCAACTGTATCGAAACGGCCGGCTGCGTCATGTTTAACTCACGGGCTGCAAGGGTAATACTCTTTTTCTCAGTTACTACCAAAAAAACGCGTAGCTGATGTAAAGTGAAGTTCATAAACAATATTTATTGCAAATATAATAACTATAAATAAAACTATATGGATTTATTGCTACAATTTTGCAACATGAATACAAAAAATCTAATTAAGATTACCATTGCCCCCGGGGATGGGATTGGTCCGGAAATCATGGAAGCCACCCTCCGGATTTTACAAGCAGCGGGCGCAGCCATTGAAACTGAATCGATTGAGGTAGGTGAACGTGCTTATCTGAGTGGCATTTCTTCGGGAATTCCTACGGCCGCTTGGGAAACCCTTCGCCGAAATAAAATTTTCTTAAAAGGGCCCATTACCACCCCCCAAGGAGGCGGATACAAAAGTTTAAATGTAACCATGCGGAAAGTATTGGGCTTGTATGCCAATATCCGTCCCTGCCAGTCGTACCACCCATTTGTTGCCACCAAGCACCCCATTATGGATGTGGTAATTGTTCGGGAGAATGAGGAAGATTTATATGCCGGTATTGAACATCAGCAAACCGACGAAGTAATTCAATGTCTGAAGTTGATTTCTAAACCAGGCACAGAAAAAATTATCCGCTATGCCTTTGAATATGCCCGCACTTGTGGCAGAAAAAAAGTGAGTTGTTTTACCAAGGATAATATTATGAAACTAACCGACGGTTTATTTCATAAAACCTTTACCAAAATAGGAGCAGAGTACCCGGAAATTGAACAGGAGCATTTGATTGTAGATATTGGGGCTGCAAGACTGGCCGACACCCCTGAACAATTTGATGTGATTGTAATGCCAAATTTATACGGTGATATTTTAAGTGATGTGGCAGCTCAGATTACTGGTTCTGTAGGCTTGGGAGGTAGTGTGAATATTGGGAATAATTTTGCCCTGTTCGAAGCAATTCATGGTTCGGCACCGCAGATAGCCGGTAAGGATATTGCCAATCCATCGGGATTGTTGCTGGCTGCCATTCAAATGCTGCTGCATATCGAACAAGAAAAGCCTGCATCATTAATACAAAATGCCTGGTTGAAAACAATAGAAGATGGTATACATACTGCAGACATCTATCATCCCAATATCTCCCAAGAGCGAGTAGGCACTCAGGCATTCGCTGAAGCAATTATTAGCAGACTGGGCCAACAACCTTCGCAGCTAAAGCCGGTTGCATTTCAGCAGGGAATAAAGCAGTTGCTGCATCAATATATACCGGAAAAACCAGCTACCAAAGATTTAGTAGGCGTAGATCTGTTCATCAGCAATACCAATAGAAATGCATCAGAACTGGCAGGTAATTTGAAAAAAGGTACGCTGCAAAAAATGGACCTTAAAATGATTACTAATCGGGGTACTAAAGTATGGCCCGAGGGCTTTCCCGAAACTTTTTGTACCGACCATTGGAGATGTCGATTTACCGCTGCTGCTTCAGAACCGATTTATTATCAGGATGTGCTGGATCTTATGGAACAAGTGAATCAACAGGGACTGGAAATCATCAAAACCGAAAATTTATACACTTTCGATGGCATACCCGGTTTTACAGCAGCTCAAGGACAATAATTTTATCATCAATCAACCATTAAACTATGGAACTCTCAATTATCGACGGAAATTTTCCGAAACAAGATGCCGAAAGAATCGTGAAAGATATTTTTGCCGTAAAAATTCTATATCACCAAAATCGCGTACAATCTAATCAACTTAATGCAGATGAGCGATTACGTTCTGAAACTCGTATTCAGGAGTTGGAGAACAATTTACAGAAACTACTCCAAAAAATCAGGGCCTACCAAGAGCAGGAGTTGAGTATTCGTGCACATATCGAATTGAGTATCTTTGCCCCTATTACTCAGTAGAGCGAACAGAATGCCGCAAAAAATGTTGTAGTTTTGCATGGCAGAAACCACCTTTGTGAAGTGGCTTATATCCTATTCATTAATAAAAATTCATGGCGAATTATCATCAATCGGCAGGTAAGGTATTTAGGTCGATGCTTAGTTTGCTGAAACCAGATAGAAAGGATATCAGCGCAATTTACTTCTACGCTATATTGGCAGGTCTGGTTCAGTTGTCGTTACCCCTAGGTATCCAAAGTATCATCAACTTCGTGTTGGCGGGAACAATTTCTACCTCTATCGTGGTGCTAATTGTATTAGTAGTAGGAGGAACGCTATTGGGAGGGCTCCTTCAGGTTAGGCAATTACAGCTGATTGAAAAGCTAAAACAAAAAATATTTGTCAGGTACTCGCTGGAATTTGCCGATCGAATTCCTCAATTGAATGTAGAAAAGCTGGATAAATATCACTTGCCCGAGTTAATCAACCGCTTTTTCGAAGTGCCTTCTTTTCAAAAAGGAATCGAGAAAATTTTGTTAGACCTTCCTACTGCCGTTATTCAAATGGCGCTAGGATTACTATTATTATCATTTTACCACCCTGTGTTTATTGCTTTTGGGGCGATACTAATATTAGCGATTATTTTAATTATCCGCTTTACTGTGCAGCCCGGTTTTAGCGCAGCATTAGAAGCAAGCGATTATAAATATAAGGTGGCGGCTTGGTTGCAGGAGCTGGCAAGAATGATTAAGTCTTTTAAGTATACCCGCAACTGTGATATCCAAATTCAAAAAACCGATGAACTGGCTACTGGATACCTAGAAGCCAGAACCAGCTACTTTAAAATATTGCTTACACAGGCCTGGAGCCTGATAGGATTTAAAACCCTGATTACCGCAGGTATGCTGATTGTAGGAGCTACCTTGCTGGTAGATCAGGAAATTAATATCGGACAATTTATTGCTGCCGATCTGGTGATTATTACCATAATAGGATCTGTAGAAAAAATGCTGGTTAGTCTGGATGCTTTTTACGAAATGTTTACCTCTGTTGAAAAAATGAATACTATAATTGGCGCAGAAAAAGAAACAGAAGGTACAGCGGTTTTAAGCAATGATTCCGAAGGAATGAAAATTGAATTTGATAAAGTAAACTTCGCTTATCCAGATGGGAATACCATATTACATAACATTACTTTTTCCATCGAACCCGGACAGATAGCCCTATTAACCGGTAGTTCCGGATCTGGAAAATCAAGCTTATTCCGTTTATTAACGGGAGCTTTTAAGTCATTTGAAGGACAAATACTCATCGATGGATTGCCGATTTCCAATTTTCGCCTCAGTTCGCTTAGGCAGCAAACGGGTGTTTTACTAAATCAGCAAGATATTTTCAGGGGAACCCTAATGGAAAACGTTACTATGGGGGATTCTTCTATCTCAATATCGGAGATTATGGGAGTAGCTGAATATACAGGCCTGATTCCTTTCATTCAATCTCAATCACAAGGTTTTGATACTTTACTAGATCCACTGGGTAAAAGACTTTCGCAAAGTATCCGGCAAAGAATTTTACTAACCCGGTCTTTACTGGGAAAAAGCAGGCTATTACTGCTAGAAGAACCTTTTTTGCAACTTTCGGTAGATGAAAAAAAGTTGCTCATCCAATATATAAAAACAAATAGAAAATCAACTGCCATAATCATTGCGAAAGTTCAGGATAATTCATTGTTTGATGTAGTGCTTACATTAGAGGATGGTAGGTTAGAAAAATAAACCAAACGAAATGCACCTGTTTATTTCTTCGTCAATAGAATCATCGTTGGATAAAACCAAGTTGCGGTCGTACCGAACCATTTACCATATTGAAAAAACAAGCCGGATTAAAAAATGGGTAATCGGATCATTGCTAATCCTGCTAATTGTTCTATTACTTCCCTGGACCCAAAACATTCGGGCCAGCGGATCAGTTACCACCCTGCAACAAGATCAGCGTCCGCAAGAAGTGAACAGTATCATTGCAGGTAGTATAGTAAAATGGTATGTAAGAGAAGGTGATTTTGTAAAAGAAGGAGACACGCTTTTACAGCTCGGGGAGGTAAAAACAGATTATTTCGACCCACAATTGCTAAATAGAACACAGGAACAGGTAGTTGCCAAACAAAAAAGTATTCTTAACTATAACAACAAAGCTGCTACTGCACAAACCCAGGTTACTGCGCTCAAAAACGGATTGGCACTCAAATTAAATTCAATAGATAATAAACTTCAACAACAATTTTTAAAAGTTGCCAGCGACAGCAACGACCTTATTGCAGCTCAAAATGAGTTGAACATCTATCGCCGGCAACTGGAAGCAGGTAAAATCATGTATGATAGCGGAAGTATTGCATTAATTGAGCTGGAAAAAAGAAGAGCCAATTTTCAAAATGGACAAGCCAAGAAAATAAGCATAGAAAATAAATTCCTGCAGAACAAACAGGAAATAGCTAATCTTCAAATAGAGAAGAGAAGCGCTTTACAGGAATATACCGACAAAATTGCCAAGGCTGAAGGTGAAACTTTTAGTGCTATTTCTGATGCAGCGGGAACGGAGGCAGAGGTTGCCAAATTGCGTAATCTATTCGCCAACTATGATGCCAGAAATAAATTATACTATGTACGCGCACCACAGAACGGTCAGATTACCAAAGCAAAAAAAGCCGGTATTGGAGAGATGATGAAGGAAGGTGACATGCTGGTAGAAATTGTTCCCGATGAGGTAGAGCATGCTGTTCAGTTATATATTGACCCCATGGATCTTCCCCTGATTTCAAAAGGCCAAAAAGTTCGGTTTATTTTTGATGGTTTCCCCGCCATCGTATTTAGTGGATGGCCAAAAGGCAGTATAGGAACATTTGGAGGAAAAGTGGCAGCCATCGAAACCAATGTTAGCCCCAACGGTAAGTTTAGAGTACTGGTTAAAGAAGATGACCCCAACCGTCCTTGGCCCAAACAACTTCGAATGGGAGGAGGAGCTAAAGGAATTGCTCTTTTAAAAGATGTGCAAGTATATTACGAACTCTGGCGACTCATCAACGGGTTCCCTCCGGAATATTATCAATCGGAAATCAATTCCAACAATGGTAGTAAGAAAAAATAAGTTGGTAGGATTGCTGTTGATTTGCTTTTTTACAATCAATGTAAAAGCCCAAACTACGCATGCATCAGATGTATTGAGTGTGCAAACGGTAATGGAGTGGGTTAGAACCAACCACCCGATTGCAAAGCAGGCAAACTTACTAACCGAAAAAGCCGATGCAGAACTTACTGCCACCCGAGGAGCATTTGACCCAACCTTTAACTGGGAAGCCAGCAGAAAAACCTTTGACGGGAAAAATTATTACCAATATTCAAATCCCGAATTACAATTTCCAACTGCTTCCCCTATCACCATCAAAACAGGGCTGGAAAATAATCGCGGATTGTATGCCAATCCTGAAGTAAGCGGCGGAAAATCGAGCTACCTCGGCGTTGAAGTACCACTGGGAAATGGATTATTGATAGATAAAAGAAGGGCAGCCTTGCAACAAGCTAAACTAATGCAAACCCAGAGCCGGCAAGAAAGGCTGATGCAACTGAATGATTTGCTATTGGATGCCTATGCTGCTTATTGGCGATGGGCTGGTGCCTGGGAAATCAATCAGTTATTATTGCAGTTTTCGGATAATGCTGCTAAACGTTTTCGATTAGTAAAAATAAATTGGCAAAATGGCGACCGCGCTGCAATGGATACCTTAGAGGCCAATGCCCAACTACAACAGATTTTGTTGCTTCAGTCCGAAGCAGCTATGAAGTTGACAAATACAGGCATTGAACTATCATTTTTTTTATGGGAAGCCAATGAACAACCTTTTCGACTTCCCGAAAATGTTCGCCCCGATGCAAATGAGTTCAGAAGCAAACCCACTTCCAGCCCCCTTGAAGAACTGTTGGCCTCCGCCATGAATTCGAATCCACAATTACGGTCAGCAGCATTGAAAGTAAATAGTATGGAAATTGATAAAAAACTCAAGTTCCAGTCGATGTTGCCTTACCTCAGCTTAAAAGCTAATATACTGAATACAGACTATGCTATTTTTAAAGGATGGGATAATAATTTTATTCCTAATAATAACAAATGGGGCGTAACTTTTAACATGCCTCTCTTTTTACGTCAGGGAAGAGGAGAGTATAAAAGAGCACAAATAAAGCTGAAAGAATCTACCTTGGAACTTTCTGCCAAACGTTGGCAAACTGAAAATAAAATTCGCTATTACTATACCGAATATAGCCGATTGCAAGATCAGTTACAATTAACTGATCAGGTGCAAAATAATTATCGCCAACTGCTGAAAAATGAAGAACTGAGATTCAATCAGGGAGAAAGTAGTTTGTTTCTGATCAATAGCCGAGAAATGAAGTGGCTCGAATCTTTACAAAAACAAACCGAACTCCGCGCAAAGTTTCTTACCGCTGCCTACCAGCTACAATGGGCTACGGGAAGCCTCCGATGATGGAGGTAAATTTATTGCCGAGCCTACTTTTTTCTTAAATTTACCTCGGCAAAGCATACTAGTTATCCTTTCAAAAGCCAACTTAGCTCAGCTGGTAGAGCATTTCATTCGTAATGAAAGGGTCGTCGGTTCGAATCCGATAGTTGGCTCATTGTAAGAGCGTTATTGAAGATTAGCTCGATAGCGTGAATGAAACCTTCTCTAAACGCACAACACTTACCTCATGTTTTATTACCGTTTCATAAAGGCGAAAAATTATATACAATCAATCACTTGCGCTACCCAGATTATAGATATGAGAAATTATTGCTGGATAGTGATTGTTTCCCTATTCATTTTTTCTGCAAATGCTTCTGCCCAATCGGGCACCTATTCCGATTCCATTAATCGCTGGCATCAGCAAAGAATTGAAGATTTAAAAGCCCCGGATGGTTGGGTAAATTTGGTGGGACTCTTTTGGTTGCAGCCGGGGATAAACAGACTGGGCAGCAGCACCAACAATGAACTCATGTTAACCCATCCCAATATGCCTAAACTGGCAGGTTATTTTGAGTGGATAAACCAAGATGTATATTGGGTTACAGAACCGGGAATTGCAATTACCGAAAATGGTGTACCAGTTAAAAAGCTGCTGGCATATACCCGAGAGCTGAAAAGTATTCCGCAACTTGCCCTTCAAGATTTGCGATTTACGATAATCATTCGGGGAGATAAAATTGGCGTACGAATGCGAGATCTACACTCGCCCGCATTGGATTCGTTTCATACCATCGCTCGCTTCCCCGTTAACCGCAGCTGGAAAATAAGAGCCTATTTTGAACCTAGGGAGTCTAGAAAAATTGAGATTCTGAATGTGTTAGGACAAGCAAACCGAGAAAACTCACCTGGAAAGCTTGTTTTTAACTATCAACAAAAAACCTATCGGCTCGATATTCTAGAAGAAGGCGACCAGTGGTTTATCTTATTTGCTGATGCTACCAGCGGAAAAACCACTTATCCAACCGGGCGGTTTTTATACATCCCCAAAAAGAAGCTAGGAGAAGAAATATACATCGATTTCAACCAGGCGTTCAATCCACCCTGTGCTTTTACCCCCTATGCTACTTGCCCACTTCCCCCACCCCAAAACCGACTTCCCTTTTCGGTAAATGCGGGAGAACAATACCAACATGATGCAAAAAAATAAAAAACAAATCGATGTAATTGGTAAGGTTTTGCAATCCCTTTATGAGCATGACACGGATTCATTGTTTGTAATGAGTTTGATGCATCAATATGAGGAAAGAGGCAGCTTAAGCAAAAAACAACTAGAGGGCCTTTGCGCAAAAGCGAGGAAAGTAGAAAATCTTCCGGCAGGCTGGATAGGCACTATTGAAGCCATAATACTTAAAATGCCCACCAGATATAAATCTGCCCCGGAAAAGAATACTCCGGTTTTTCAAAAAAATGAGGAAGCTACTGAACTGATTACTGCGATTTTACAAAGTTATCCGCAACACAAAAGGGTATTGTTTTTACAGGCTAAAAATAATAATCACGAGCCATTTGCTGCCACCGAGCTGGATGAATTGCGAAAATTTTACCACCTCTTATTAAAGAAAAAGGCGTAAATTACTCATATGAATGCAGGTAAACTTTTATTGGCTTATCTATTAACATCCGTTGTGTTTTTTGCCATCGATTTAACCTGGCTGGGGGTAATTGCTAAAAACTTGTATCGGAAATACCTAGGTGGGTTTTTGAGTGATACGGTAAACTGGACGGCCGCTTTTGTTTTTTATTCCTTATTTATCGTTGGCATATTTATTTTTTCAATATTGCCTGCAGTTGAGAAAAATAGTTTTTCGCATGCCGTTATTATGGGTGCGTTGTTCGGATTTTTTACCTATGCTACCTATGACCTTACCAACTTGGCTACTTTAAAAAACTGGCCACTTACCATCGTTTATATCGACATTATCTGGGGAACCATTTTAACCGGACTGGTGGCTGCCGCAGGCTATTGGATTACCAAGAAAATCCTCGCTTGATGGGGCAGGTACTATTACAGTGCGCAGGGTTAATTTTCATTTACCAAACTTGCTTGTTTATCGTTTCCCTAATTTATAAGCGAAACGATGTGGCTGATATCGGCTGGGGGGGAGGCTTTATAGCAATTGGGATATTTTTAGTAGTCTGCTTTCCCGCTGCATTGCAATGCTGGATGGTTTACTTGCTAACTTTTATATGGGGCATACGCTTATCGGTTTATTTGTTTTTCAGAAATCGAGGTAAGGTAGAAGATTTCAGGTACCGAGCCTGGAGAGAAGCCTGGGGAAAGCATTTTTACCTGCGCAGTTATTTGCAGGTATTTTTATTGCAAGGATTTTTTATGTGGCTGATTAGTATGCCCCTTCAGGTAGCAGCCATTGCCAACCCAATCGAGGGTTCTTTAGCCGGCTTGCTGGGTTTGGTAATATGGATTGTTGGATTTTATTTTCAGGCTGCAGGGGATGCGCAATTACTTGCGTTTAGTAAAACAAAACAACCCGGAGCAATTATGCAAACGGGATTATGGAGGTATTCTCGCCATCCGAATTATTTGGGTGAGATATTGATGTGGTGGGGCATAGGAATTATAGTATTTCCACTTCCATTGGGCTGGTTGGGATTATTAGGGCCCCTAACCATTACCTGGTTATTGATGAGTGTTTCCGGAGTTCCTATGCTGGAAAAAAAATATCGGAATGATACTGCCTACCAGCAATATAAGTTACAAACGCCCGCACTCTTTCCCGATATATGGAAGATAGTAGCGAAAAAGAAATAGCAATACACAAAGCCTTGCCCGATTTTTACTTATTTTAGCTTACCCTATTTTATTAACGATTAATCTACGCCCTATGTCTATCTCCCGCAGAAAATTTCTTCAGCAAACTGCTTTGTTAACAGCAGGTAGTTCATTAGTAAGTTCTTCCCTTTTTGCCCGCCCCGCAAATTCACCTCTGGTAGGGATTCAACTCTATTCTGTTCGGGCAGATATGATGGCAAACCCGGTTGCAACATTAAAGGCGTTGGTTTCCATGGGCTATAAGTATGTAGAGCATGCCAATTATGTAAAACGCCAGTTTTATGGATATAATGCCAAAGATTTTAAAAATTTATTATCCGATTTGGGTTTAGAAATGCGCAGTGGCCATACCGTAATGGGCAAAGAACACTGGAATAGTTCGAAGAACGATTTCAGCGATAGCTGGAAGTACACCATAGAAGATGCGGCAACGGTAGGTCAGGAATTTGTAATTAGTCCCTGGCTCGACAATTCCATGCGCAAAACAGAGGATGATCTGAAACGTTATATGAATGTGTTTAATGAGTGTGGCAGACTGTGCCAGAAGTGGAATATGAAATTCGGTTACCATAACCATGATTTTGAGTTTACCGAAAAAATGGGTAAGGGAACTTTATATGAAGCCATCTTAGCATATACCGACCCCGAACTGGTGATTCAGCAATTAGATACAGGCAACATGCACGGAACTGGAGCCGAGGCATTTTCTATTGTGAAAAAATTTCCCGGAAGGTTTATCTCTCTGCACATAAAAGATGAGATTGCCGCAGCAGGTAAAGGAGAAATGGGACATAATTTTGAAAGTACGTTGCTGGGCGTAGGGGTAGTTCCGGTGAAAGATATTTTAGCCTATTGCAATGAACATGGAACCCGACATATCATTATTGAGCAAGAATCATATCAGCAAAAAACGCCGCTGGAATCTTGCAAAATAAATATCGCAACACTCAAAAGTTGGGGCTATTAATGAGCTAGTTCACTGGAATAGATGCCGTTTTCTATTGCAAACGTTATAATTCCAGCCACACTCTTTGCTCCAATTTTGTCCATAATTCGGGTTCGATGACCTTCAACGGTTCGTTTACTCAGGTTCAGGGTATAGGCAATGGCTTTACTGGTATATTCTTCACATATTAGCCGGATGATTTCTTTTTCTCTGCCCGATAAATGAATGGGTTCTTTAGAACCAACCCGTAATTGTTTGGAAATTATCTCCGTTAGTTTTTCCGTGGCTACCTTACAGAAATAGGGTTTATGCTGATGAAGCGTGCGAATGGCTTCCACTATTTCCTCGGCATCGGAACTTTTTAAAATATAGCCCAATGCCCCTGCATCAACCATATTGATGATATGTTGTTGCGAGGCATGAACCGATAAAATTAAAATTCGGCTAGAGGGGTTGTATTTACAAATATCTGCTGCCGCTTCAATGCCAGTCTTCCGGGGCATATCAATATCGGTAACCACCACATCCGGAGCTAGGCTTCTAACCATTTCTACTAAATCGTCCCCATTATTGGCTTCACCAACCACTTTACAATCAGGAAAATTACTTAAATACGAACGTAACCCAGTACGAAAAACAGCGTGGTCATCTGCAATTACAATTCTGATAGGCACTTTCTGTATGGTCATGGTAGGTAATTTGATTAGGTATTTCTGCACCACTGCTACTGCTAAATTAAAGAATGGCGAAACGTATTTATACCGTTAAAACACCTAATTTTTAAGTTAATTATACTTGATTAAAGTAGTTTCTATTTTAAAAAGTAAGCCTCAGAAAAAATCGGTTTTTTATAAAAGCACCAGCCCCAGCTATTTTCCAGTTTTTTATTTCGCATTTATGTGAACAAGTACGAGATAAATGTGGAGTATTAATTACAGGTATGTATAGCAGCGATTGTAGAATTATTGGAACTTTATAAAGCTTTATTAATTCCTTATTTATGAGCTCTTTACCTGTTAATGCTTCTTATAATAAATTGCAGGCATTTGTGGTTGCGGAGGTTTGGCAAAATTCCGTAACAAGAGAACATTCATTACACGCTGCCCAGTCATTTTCCCCTAATACGGTGATCTGTTCTTTTACTGCCGCAACCACCCTTTCGCATCCAACCTACCTAACTGTTCAAACAGCCTTTCATACGCATATTACGCTCAGTCCCTTTTATTTACAATATATCAATCATAGTTGCGCCCCGAATGTATTTTTCGACACTAAGGGTATGCAATTAATTTCCCTTACCGCTATTCAACCTGGGGATGAGCTAACATATTTTTATCCCTCCACCGAATGGGATATGCAACAATCCTTCAACTGCCACTGTGGTGCCAAAAATTGCCTTAAGTTAATAAAAGGTGCTGCACACTTTTCACCTATGCAATTGAAAAAATACCGACTTTCCAACTTCATATTGGAACAACTCAAATTGCATGTTAGGAAAAAATTATGAGCCATCCTCCGCTTTCACTTCCCGCCCCGCCTGCAAAATTGCAATGGAAAATATGGGTATTAGCCCCGCACCTAGAAAGTATAGATGAGCACATCGACTACTATTACGACTTTTCTCAAAGCATTGCCGAATACACCCAAGTTTTTAATCAACTGCAACTAGTATGGCAATGGCAACCGATAACACTTAACAACTACGCCACCATCTTAAAGGAGATAGTGGAAAATGAGAAACTATCTCAACACCAACCTATATTCCTTAACCTGTGCGACGGAGATGAAATTAATGGAACTCCTGGCATTTCTGTAGTAAACTGGTTAACAGCAAATCGATGCATCTATAGCGGAGCGGATACGCATTTTTACCACATTACCACTTCTAAAATTCCTATGAAACTGGCATTTGATGCTGCTGGAGTTAGTACACCTGCCTGGAAAATTATTAAAGATCCCGAACAAGATATCAGCGACCTATTTACCCAACTGGGTTCTCCTATTATTCTTAAACCGGCTATATCAGGGGGTAGTATGGGCGTTGGGGTAAAAAATGTGGTATCCACCTTGGAGGAAGCTTCTGAACAAATTAAAAAAATGTTCGCCGGCTATCGGGGCTGGAACCTGGCATCCGATGGAATAATTGCAGAAGCCTTCATCGCAGGTCCCGAATATACCACCTTGATCTCGGGCTCTACTGCTTCCCATTCTACTGCTAAAATATATACCCCGGTTGAACGGGTTTTTCATACCTCCCTTTGTGAGCAGGAAAAGTTTTTATCCTTCGACCGGCTTTGGGAAATTTATGAAGAAGAAACCCCCATGCCACAATCGGAAGATTTTTATCAGTATGCCATGCCACCATCCGAACGGGTAAAAGCCATTCAGGATATTAGTCTGCAAGCCTATGAAGCAGTTGGAGGCATGGGATATACCCGGGCAGATATTCGCATGGATGCTGCTACCGAACAATTATATGTGCTGGAAGTAAATGCACAATGCGGATTGAGTGAAGATGAAAACTATACTTCTATTGGAGCCATTCTTCGAGTAAACCAAACCTCCTTTGCACAGCTCATTTGGGAAGTATTACAGGATGCTCTGCAAAGAAGTAACTATCCAGATTCCACTTATACTATTCAAAAATCATCCGAAGTTCGCTTATGAAAATTTGTGTTTTACAACCTGATTATAGCACCAGCTCGGTAGATTATAAAGACTACGATCCACCGCGAGACCTTTCCCGTTGGCTGCCAAATGATGAGGTTACCCATATTTTTCTAAATAAACTCACCACCTATCAACAATTAAAATCGCTGCAATACGAAGGCTATGATATTTTTATCAACCTCTGCGAAGGTTATCTGGAATGGTCCGTACCTTCTATTGATGTGATCCATTGTTTAGACTTACTCAATCTTCCCTATACCGGCCCGAGTGCCCTTCTGTATGATCCTCCCAAAACCCTGATGAAATATGTGGCTTTTTGTGAGGGCGTTGCTACACCGGATTATGTATTACTGTTGCCTACCGATGAGCCAGCCAAACAGGTGAGTAAGCTGAGTTATCCCTTATTTATTAAACCTGCCAAAGCAGGAGATAGTTTGGGCATCAATCATCAATCTAAGGTAGAGAATCTTACTGAACTGGAACAGCGTATTGCTGAATTAAGAGCAGAAGGCTATCGTGAAATTTTGGTAGAAACTTATATTCCTGGACGAGAATTAACCGTACTCGTAGCAGCCGATCCTGATGGCAAAAAGGTACATAGCTTTCAGCCGGTAGCATATCGCTTTCCCGAAGGATATGCTTTTAAAACCTATTCGCTCAAAACCTCTGCGCTTCATCCGGATGCCAATATCATTTGCGACGATCCCATCCTCAGCAGCGCACTAAAACAAGCGGCCGAGAAAATTTTTACTTCCTTCCAAGGGGTAGGTTATGCGCGGATGGATTTTCGAGTTGACAATGAAGGCAATATTTATTTTTTAGAAGTAAATTTCACTTGCTCTGTTTTTTATTCCAATGGGTATGAAGGTTCAGCAGATTATATTTTGCAAAACGATTCAAATGGTCAGGCAGGTTTTTTACAATTGATTATTCAGGAAGGCATTAACCGCCACCGAAGAAAGCAGAAAAAATATACCATGCGGGGGAATGCCCTGGCAGGATATGGCATCTATGCAACCTTACCCATCCATACCGGTGAAATCGTATTTGAAGGAGAAGGCAAATCACAACGCATCATCACCCGCCGGCAGGTAATGCAACACTGGCCGCCGGAAGACCAAATCACATTTAACCGATATGCCTATCCCTTAAGTAGCGAAGTATTTATATTGTGGGATGATAACCCCTCCGAATGGGCTCCCCAGAACCATCATTGTGAACCCAATACAAGATACGATGGACTGAATGTGATAGCCCTAAGAGAAATTGCTACAGGCGAAGAACTCACACTCGACTATGCCAGTTTTTTAGATGAACACATGCAGCCCTTTGCCTGTAAATGCGGCAGCAGTAAATGCCGAGGCACCATCACAGGAAAACCCGGTAATACCATCACTTTCAGAGAAAGTAACCTGAAAAATTCGTAAATGCACCCTCGCATTTAGTAGGTATTTTCTCAACATCATTTTGATAAATGCCTTAATTTCATGTAATTAAATCATTTTCATGCCTAGCAGAAGGAATTTCATTCGCCAAACCGCCTTGGCTTCCGGAGCCACTTTACTTTCCCCAGCCATTTCCTCTTCTACTTTTGCCAACTGGAAAAAATCCATTGCCCCCAGTGACCAAATTAATATAGCCGCCATCGGCATCAACGGAATGGGATGGTCGAATGTAACCGCTGCCTTAAAAGTACCTGGTATAAATCTGGTGGGTCTTTGTGATGTTGACACTTCAGTGTTAGACAAAAGAATGGGCGAACTGAAAAAAAATAATCAGGACGGAAAAATCATAAAAAACCATGGCGACTACCGCGAATTACTCGATCGAAAAGATGTGGATGCCGTAATTATTGGCACACCTGACCATTGGCATGCCTTGCAAATGATACATGCCTGTGAAGCCGGCAAACATGTATATGTAGAAAAACCCGTAGGGAATTCCATTGCCGAATGCCGCTCCATGGTGAAAGCGCAAATGCGATATAACAAGGTTGTGCAGGCTGGTCAATGGCAACGCAGTCAACAACATTTTACCGATGCCATAAATTTTGTACATAGCGGACAACTCGGAAATATCCGTACCGTAAAGGTTTGGTGTTATCTCGATTGGAAACAGCCCCTGGATAAAAAACCAGATGGTCCTGTACCCCCCGGAGTTGATTATACCCGTTGGCTGGGGCCGGCCCCTAAAAGAGCCTTCAATCCAAACCGTTTTCATTTTACCTTCCGTTGGTTCTGGGATTATGCGGGTGGCCTGATGACCGACTGGGGCGTGCATTTACTAGATTATGCTTTGATGGGAATGAAAGTGGCCAATCCGAAATCAATTGTTTCAGTGGGAGGAAAATTTGCCAAACCCGATTCTGCAGATGAAACACCTGATACTTTGATGGTACTGTACGAGTTCGAAAATTTTAATATTGTTTGGGACCATGCCATTGGTATAGGAAATGGCAACTACGGAAAAGACCATGGTATAGCGTTTATAGGCACCAATGGAACCCTTGTGCTTAACCGGAAAGGATGGGAAGTAATTGAAGAAAAGAAAAATGCCCAAAAAGTAGCGAAGGAATTTGTTGCCGCTTCGGATGTGGGATTAGACAAACATTGGGTGAATTTTGCCCAGGTAATCCGCTCAGGAAATTTGTCGGATTTACGATGCCCCATACAGGCCGGTTCTGATATTGCCTGCTTGAGTCAAATGGGCAATATTGCCTATCGAAGTGGACAAAAACTTCATTGGGATGCTGCCAAACAAGCTTTCAAAGAAGAAGCAATCAACCGTGAATACCTTAGCAAAGCCTATTACAATGGTTATCAGCTTCCCAAAGTGTAGTTGAGTATTTTTAGGGTATTTATTCGCGTTATTTTTTCGTACCAGCTTTTAGCAGGATTCCTATTTTAGCCATTATCTTGCATGAGAGAAATGGATAAATAATCCCATCGCCCATCGCCCATGGTTTAAACCATGGGCGAAGAGGGAAAATGAAAATTGATTTTTGAAAATTATGCCACATTCATTCATTAAAATATGGATTCATGCCGTTTGGGCCACCAAAGAAAGGCAACCCCTAATTCATAAAAGCGTTGAAAATACTATTTATCAATTTATTTCTGAGGAATTGCGAGCGTTAGGATGCCCGGTAAGAATCATCAATGGTATGCCAGATCATATTCACTGTTTGTTTTTGCTTAGCCGACAAAAATCAATAGCTGAAGTTATCCAACAGATTAAAGGAAGTAGTTCCCATTTTATAAATCAAACCAATCTCATTTCAGAAAAATTCTCTTGGCAAACAGGATATGCAGCCTTTTCAGTTTCTGAGTCAATTGTTAATAAGGTTTTTCACTATATTAAAAACCAAAAACAACATCACACAAAGAAAAAATTTCAAGAGGAATATGAAGAATACATTGAATAACCCGCTATCCGCAACATGAATTTAATCGCCCAACCTGAACAGGTACTTTCCTCGGTTTTTGGATACCCTGCTTTCCGACATAATCAACAAGCCATTATTGAGCAATTGCTCCATGGTAAGGATGCGGTTGTATTAATGCCTACGGGTGGAGGCAAAAGTTTATGCTACCAGGTTCCAGCATTATGTTTACCCGGTGTTGCGATAGTGGTTAGTCCGCTCATTGCCTTGATGAAAGACCAAGTAAACTCTTTACAATTAAGCGGAGTAGCCGCGGCTTTTGTAAACAGCACCCAATCGGCAAATGAGCAGGCGCAGATTTTTCAAGAACTCCAGCAACAAAAAATAAAATTACTATATGTTAGTCCGGAGCGACTGGTAGGCGAAGACGGCTATCTGATGAAGGTATTATCACAAATTCCAATTTCCCTTTTTGCTATTGATGAGGCGCATTGTATTAGTGCTTGGGGGCATGATTTCAGACCAGAATACCGTACCCTGCAACAATTGAAAAAATTATTTCCCACTACTCCAGTAATTGCCCTTACCGCTACGGCAGATGCTATTACACGAAAAGATATTATTCTGCAACTGGGTTTAACCGACTATACCTTATTTGAAAATAGCTTCAACCGGCCAAATATTCGCTACACGGTTAAACCAAAATCAGCTATTAAAACCCAGTTGGTAGATTTTTTAAAACAACAAGAAGAAGAGAGTGGTATTATTTATTGCCTCAGCAGAAACAGCACCGAACAACTTGCAGCTGAATTATGCGACATAGGAATACCGGCTGCCGCCTATCATGCGGGGTTAGATAAAAATATTCGGGATGAACGACAGGATAAATTTCTGCGAGATGAGATCAAGGTAATGGTGGCTACTATCGCTTTTGGAATGGGCATTCATAAAAGCAATGTGCGCTTTGTAGTGCATGCCGACTTGCCTAAAAACATAGAAGGATATTATCAGGAAACTGGCAGAGCCGGAAGAGATGGCTTACCTGCAGAAGCCCTATTATTTTATGGCGGCGGGGATGTGATGAAACTGAAAAACTTTGCACAAATTGAAAATAACCCCGAGCAAACAGCCATCTTATTAAAGAAACTTAACCAGATGGTTCAGTTTTGTGAAACAACCGCCTGCAGAAGAAAATTTTTATTGCAATATTTTGGAGAAAGCGCCCCCGGATACTGTGGCAATTGTGATAATTGTTTGCATCAACGGGAGATGAAAGAATATACTGTTCCTGCGCAAAAGGTATTAAGTACCGTATACCGGCTACAAGAAAGTTTTGGTTCCAATTATGTGATTGATATTTTGAGAGGCAGCCAGCAAGAAAAAATTAAACCTACCCATCGGCAATTGTCGGTTTATGGTATTGGAAAGGAAATTGCTAAGCCAGAGTGGCAATATATTATACAGCAGCTGGTTCAATGGGGCTACCTGCAATCAGCTGGTAATCCTTATCCCATTTTACAGTTAAATGAAAAGAGTAAAGCTGTTTTATTTCAGGGTGAAGCGGTGTATCTACCCGCACCCCTGCAAGAAACGAAAGTATATGAGCCGGTAATTTATCAGTCTCTTGCCTACGAAAAAGATTTACTGGCAGAATTGAAGCAGATTCGTAACCGATTGGCGAGACAAGAAAATGTGCCCCCTTACCTAATTTTCAGCGATAGTACTTTATTAGATCTCTGCACTTTTCTGCCCATCACACGCGACGATATTTCGAAAATTGCCGGATTTGGTACGTTTAAAACTGAGAAATATGGCAGCCATTTTTTACACCCGATTCAAGATTATTGTATCAGCAATCGACTCGCCACCCGAATTAATCAGCTGCCTGAAAGAAAGATAAAAAGAAACCCTGCTCCCGGCAATACTGCTGTATCCAAATCGGATACCCGGATGGTAAGTTTTGAATTATATAAGGAGGGATTGAGTTTAGAAGAGATTGCCGAACGAAGACATTTGTCCATAGCAACCATTGAACAACATTTTTGTGATTTTGTAAGCAGGCAGTTAATCCCCATTCAACAACTGGTTGCTGAAACTAAGCAACAACAGATTAGAACAGCCGCGAACCAAGTTGGTCGGCTTCGTTTAAAAGCCATCAAAGATACCTTACCGGATAACATATCATATGGTGAAATAAAGTTAACCCTGGCAGCATTTCCCAACTAGGCAGGCAAATCGTTTAACACAAAATCTAAGGCCCTTTCTTCTGCCCATGAATATTGCGCACTTTTCTGCTGAAAACCACAGTGTCCGCCTCGGTCGGTGATTTCTAAATACAGATAAGGATGATCTTTCGCCACATCTTCGCAAAAACATTCCGGTGCAAGAAATGGGTCATTGGCTGCCTGCACCAGCAGCGAAGGAACCCGGAGCTTGGGTAACAAAGGTTTCACGCTGGCCTGTTGATAGAAATCAAAAGCATCGCGATATCCATGCAAAGGAGCTGTATATCGATTATCAAAATCAATAAAATGTTGAATCTCGTGGTAGTTTTGGGAACTGATCATCCCCGGAAATTTTTTCTCTTTAATTCGGATTTTTTTACCAAGCTTTCTTAAAAACCTTTTTGTATAAAATTGATTGCCTGGCTTCATCAATTGCAATACGCCACTGTGTAAGTCGCAGGGAACAGAAAAAGCGATTGCTCGATTGATAGCAGCAGGAACCCAATTGGGATCTTCGGCCAGCGCCCGTAAAGTTAAACTGCCTCCCATACTAAACCCAACCAGGGTTACCGATTGATATTGCTTTTTTTCAAGTGCATATTCAATTACCCTACGCAAATCACTGGCATCTCCATGATGATAGAATCGCAACAATCGATTCATCTCTCCGCTGCAACTTCTGCAATTCCATCCCAATGCATCATATCCAACAGCCGAGAACATTTTAGCCATGCCGGTAACATAGTGCCGATGAGAATCTCCTTCTAAGCCATGGGTAATAATTACCAGCCGATCGGTATCCGTGGAGGCAAATTTCCAATCCACATCTACAAAATCTCCATCCGGCAATTCGAGCCTCTCCCGTGTACTGTAGCGGAAAGGAATTTTTCGAAATAAACTCGGCCATACGGTTTCCCAATGACCATTCATCATCCAGGCGGGTACGGTAAATTTTTCGTGGGCTAACAGCGGCATATTTGAGTAAAATTCTGGGGCTAAGGTAGCAATTTATAAAACTGAAACGGCCTTACAACAAATATTCACTGGGTTTATAACCATAAAATTTCCAGTATCACCGAATAGTTTGTGCAAACCGTTTGCAGGATGCTTTATTTCAGTAAATTGAATCATAATTGATTGCCAATCACACACCCTCAAATTGTTGCCCAATGAAAAAAATGCAAGACTCTAGAAGAGACTTTTTAAAACATTCTGCGCTTTTAACGGCTGCCTCCGCTTTTCCGGCAGTCTTTACCCATGCATCAGCACAAGCTGCAAAGGGAACCCGAAAAATTGGCGCAGGAGAAAAGGTAAATCTGGCCTGTATCGGCATTGGTAACCAGGGTGGTTCGGATGTATATTCTTTTAGCAAAACAGGGCTCGCCAATTTTGTGGCTTTCTGTGATGTAGATATGGGTGGGCCACAGACTTTGAAAGTATTAAAAGATTTTCCAGATGTACCCCGCTTTCAAGATTTCAGAACCATGTTAGATAAAATGGGTAACGAAATTGATGCAGTTGCGATTGGTGTGCCTGATCATTCCCATTTTCCCATCACTATGATGGCCCTTGCAATGGGGAAACATGTGTACGTTGAAAAACCCATGGCACGCACTTTTCAGGAAGTAGAACTGATGATGAAAGCCGCCAAAAAACACAGCAAATGTGTAACCCAAATGGGCAATCAGGGACACTCCGAAGGAAATTATTTTCAATTCAAAGCCTGGAAGGAAGCAGGTATTATTAAGGATGTTACCCGCATAACCGCTCATATGAACAGCGCCAGAAGATGGCATGGATGGAATTCGGCTATTACCTCCTTTCCGGCGGCTGAACCCATTCCATCAACATTGGACTGGGATACCTGGTTAGGCGTAACCCAACAACACGATTATCAAAAAGATTTTGTGAATGGTCAGTGGAGATGCTGGTACGACTTTGGTATGGGAGCCCTCGGCGATTGGGGTGCCCACCTGATAGATACAGCACATGAATTTTTAGAGTTGGGCTTGCCAACAGAAGTTACTTTACAAAAGGGGGAAGGACATAATTCGTTTTTCTATCCTCAAACCTCTACGATTCTGTTCCGCTTCCCCGAAAGAAAAAATATGCCAGCAGTCGATCTTACCTGGTACGATGGCGTAAATAATTATCCGCCCCTTCCTGATGGATTTGGCAACTCGGCACTCGACCCCAATATACCACCCCCCAGTAGTGGAAAGATTGCCCCAAGTAGATTGAACCCTGGTAAAATTATTTACGGTAAAGACCTTACTTTTAAAGGGGGCTCACATGGTAGTACTTTGTCTATTATTCCAGAAGATAAGGCCAAAGACATGGCTTCCAAACTACCGGAAGTGCCAGTAAGCCCGTCCAATCACTATGCAAACTTTTTAAAAGCATGCAAGGGAGAAGAAGCTACCCGTTCACCTTTTCATATTGCCGGACCGCTCAGTCAGGTATTCTGCCTCGGTGTACTTGCACAAAAATTGAACACACAATTGTTGTTCAATCCAAAAACAAAAATCATTACTAATAATAAAATTGCCAACGAAATGCTGGTTGGATTGCCACCCAGAAAAGGTTGGGAACAATATTATAAAGTATAGTCAGATAGCGGCGAGTTATCTCTTTTAATAAATTATTTCGACTACTTATTTACTATATGAAGGAACCTACTGTTTTGCGTCTTTTGCAACCACTCACGTTTTTCAATACCCGAAGAACCCGAGAAATTTTTAATGTAAATCCCACCAGTGCCCCTATAAGAGCAGAAGCCAATAAGGTAGACATTCATGTATTCGATTTTAACAGCCAGACCTTAGAGGAGAAAAATTTTTTAACTGTAGAAGACTGCTTCCACTACCGCGACAATCAACATGTAACCTGGATAAATATAGATGGCATCCGGAAAGCTGATGTGGAGGCGATTTGCAATCATTACAATATTCACTACCTGATAGCAGAAGATATCCTGAGTATCGGGCAGCGTCCAAAAATGGATGAAATAGATGGAGTTTTGTTTTGCCTATTAAATATGCTCTATTTTAACGAGCAAACTGGGTCGGTTGAAACAGAACAAATTTCGATTGTGCTCGCAAAAAATGTTGTGATCAGCTTTCAGGAAATTCCACAAAAAGATGTTTTTGGAATGCTACGCGAAAAGCTAAAACTATCTAACAGCCGGATCAGATTGAATGGAGCCGACTATTGCTGCTATGCCTTGTTAGATATGATTGTTGATCATTATTTTGTAGTAATGGAAAAACTCAGTAACCGTATCGAACTAATTGAAGAAAGAATTATCCGGCGGAGCGACAAAAGATCGTTGGCTGAAATTAACAACCTTCGTAAAGAACTGTTTGTGCTGAAAGGCAATGTGAGCCCAGTTAGAGAACTCATCAATGGCTTTATCCGTTCGGAAAGTGATTTGCTGGAAGAAAAAACCACCAAATATTTTAAAGATGTGCACGACCATATTGTTCAGGCAAATGACGTTGCAGAAAACCTACGCGATTTGATGATGAACCTGCAGGATTTATATATCAGTCAGGTTAACCTTAAAATGAACGAGGTAATGAAAGTAATGGCCATTGTTACCTGTGTGCTCACACCGGCTACCGTAATTGGTGGAATATTTGGAATGAATTTCGACGTAATTCCCTTCTCCCACCATCCGAATGGATTTTACTACACCGTTCTTTCCATGGTCGTAATTATGGCAGGATTTCTGGTGTATTTCGGCAGAAAACGCTGGCTATAAAAATGCTAAACTTAGAGCTCGATTAAGCTATTGGTAGTGCCAAAAACATTCAGCACCTCCCCATCTCCCTGCGGCTCATTTATCCACTCCTGCTTATTCAGGCGATATTTAAACTCGTGGCGGGTATTTTTAGGCAAATTCACCTCTACTGCAAAACTGCCGTCCTTCTTTTTATTTAATATGATGCCACTCTCCCAATCACCGTTTAATCCCAATACCTCTACCTGTTCGGCCTCAACAAAATCTACCAGAAATTTCACTTTCGAATACTCTTTTGTCTTATACAAGGTTTTTTGAATCATTGTGTACTATTTACACTTTATACGCAAACCTGAAAAAGGTAACCCTCGTATAACAAAATATTACATATTTGGTATTCGTAGGATTATCCCCTTAAATGATAGGCTTTGGGTTGAGAAAATGCCCGTAAGCCGGCATGAGACAGTGTACTACCAAGCCCACTATGCTTTCTTCCACTCCAGGGAAGAGCAGGACTTACCCGGTCGCAGCAGTTCCAATACACCGTTCCGGCATTCAATTCTTGCTGAATTTTTTCGGCTCTTTCAGCCCGACTGGTATATACAGATGCGGTTAAGCCATAATCACTATCATTCATTAATTGAATAGCTTCCGCATCACTATGCACCCTCATAATGCCTATAACCGGTCCAAAAGATTCTTCCTGCATTAATCGCATCTGATGATTTACTTCAGTTAAAACCGCTGGCTGAAAATAATTGCCGGGATTATTGGCAACCCTAGCGCCACCAAAATGCAACACAGCCCCTTTAGCAACTGCATCCTGCACTTGCCCTTCTAAAAAAGCAGCTTGGCCAGTTCGGGTAAGTGGACCGATATAAACACCCTCCTCTTTGGGATTACCTGTTTTGTATTGCTTTACCTCCTCCACAAATGCCTGCACATATTGATCGTACACATCGGTATGCACATAAATTCGCTCGACTGAACAACAGCTTTGTCCATTATTATAAAAAGCTCCATCCGCCGTCGCTTTTGCTACCGCAACAACATCTGTAACTTCATTCGTTACATACAAGGGATCCTTACCGCCCATTTCTAATCCACAGGCAACCCGGCGATGCGCTATTTTTTGATGAATGAGGTTTCCGGTTGCATACGAGCCGGTAAAGAAATATCCCTCCAGTGGTAACTCTAACAACAAGCCACCCACATCACCCGCACCCAACGCAATGGGAACAATTGCCGAGGGTACGCCCGCTTCTATTAATAGTTTTTGAATTTCTATTCCGGTAAGGGAAGCCAATTCCGAAGGTTTATACATAACTGCGTTACCTGCCAACAATGCAGGCACCAGCACATTGATGCCTACCAGATAGGGATAATTCCAAGCAGAGATATTGGCTACAACACCTAAAGGTTCGTACACGATTTTTTCACGCGTATCTCCTTCCGCAACCATCCACTCGGAGCCCAGATACTGTTCGGCATGAGATGTTAACCATTCAATTCGAAAACAGGCACCATTGATTTCATTACGCGATTGGCTGATTGGTTTGCCAACTTCATCGGTTAGTATGGCTGCTAGCCTTTCGATATTAGCCAACAATAACTCTCGAAACTTTTGCAATATGCGCACGCGCTCGGCAAGTGGAAGCAGATACCACTGAGGCTGTGCCTGTTTGGCAAGCGTCCATTTTGCTGAAACAGTTGCATAATTATCAAGGGCTAAATGACCAATCACTTGCTGGTTATGCGGATTTAATACTTCCATTTCTTTATTTTCCATATTGTGCTTATTTAACTGCTAACTTATTTTCATGATATACTTGTGCCTGGTGTAACAACCAATTTCGTATAGGAATCGAAAGTGTACCGGCATCTGCCTGCTCAACCCGCTCGGGATGCCATTGAACCGCTAGTAACGGAGCATGTTTAGAAGGCTCTTTCCACTCCAGCGCTTCAATAACTTGATCAGGTGAAATTCCAGCAATCATTAATTCATCCGCTACTCTGTCTACTGCCTGGTGATGTGCACTGTTAATCATTGCCTGTTGTGTTTGCGAAATTTCCGCTAGTTGAGAGCCCGGAGAAAGCTGCACCAAATGTTCTCCATCGGCATCTGCCATTCGGCGGTGATTGGTTTTCCCGCTTTCTTCTAAATCAGCCAATAACGTGCCTCCCAAGGTTGCATTCACCAATTGTAATCCTCTGCAAATGGCCAATACGGGTATTTTTTTTATCAACGCTTGCTTAAAAAGCAATTGTTCAAAATGATCACGTGCATCATCCCAGCCATCTTTTGGCGCATGCGGATACTCGAGTCGCTCACTGTTATACAGGGAGGGATGTATATCTGTTCCGCCCGTTAGCACCACTGCATCACATGCATCCAACAATGCAGCATTCAATAAATGAGCTGCCAATAATACAATGCGAATCTGCCGATCATTTCCGATTACCCAGCGGGGGTAAAATTCGAATCGGGTAGTAGAAAAAGTAATGCCTATAACGATAGTATCCTTCATACATTAGAATGCGGCTGCATACAGTTTACGAAAATCATCCAAACTAACCGGTTGCGGGTTATTCGGATGGGCAAAATCTTCCAGTGCCAATTGTGCTAGTGTTTCTAGATGTTCTTCCTTTACTCCCACTTCCCGCAATTTAGCAGGGATACCAATTTGCCGATTGAGTTCGCGAACCCATTCGATAACGCCTGCAGCATCTTTTTGAGCTATGGGCAATACCTGCGCCATCCGCACAAATTTTTCTGCTGCACAGGATGCATTAAATGCGAGTCCATACGGCAAATTAACTGCATTAGCCAATCCATGGTGTGTATCCAACAATGCCGACATGGGATGAGCCAGTGAGTGAACAACGCCCAATCCTTTTTGAAAGGCTATGGCTCCCATCATAGAAGCCAATAACATATCCGCACGGGATTGAAGCGTGGGAGTATTTACTGCAGTTGCCAATGACCCAGCAATTAATCGAATACCCTCCAGTGCTATGCCCTCACAAATAGGATGATAGTTTTTGGCCAGCAATGCCTCCATATTATGGGTAAGTGCATCCATACCAGTTGCTGCTGTAATGGCGGGAGGCAAGTCAAAGGTTACTTGAGGGTCGGCAAAAACACGAATAGCCAGCAGTTTAGGACTGAACAAGATTTTTTTCTGATGCGTTTCATCATCTGCAATAATAGCCGAGCGACCCACTTCACTGCCGGTTCCGGCGGTGGTAGGTACGGTAACAAATAAGGGTACGGGACCCGTAACATATACATCGCCGCCAATCAAATCGTCGTACTTAAAAAGATCCTCACGATGATGAACCCGCAACACAATTGCACGCGCAACATCAATGGCGGCACCCCCTCCTAAACCTATAACCGCATCACACTCACTGGCATCATATTGATCGGTACCAGCATACACATCAGACTTTACCGGATTTTTATGGATGTTGTGAAAAACGGTAACGGCTAATCCAATCGCTGATAAGTGTGCCACTATTTTTTTAAAAAAAGGTAGTGCTGCAATGGTTGCATCGGTAACTAATAAGGGGCGGCGACATCCTTGATCGAACAAGAAAGCGGGCATCTCATCCACCGCACCCGCACCAAATCGGATGATGGTAGGAAAATTAAATTGAACTACAGACATAACTTGATTGAATTAAATTAAATGATTTCGAAATAGCGGCGGGTTTCCCAATCGGTAACTGATTTTGCAAATTGCTTCACTTCCCATTCACGGGTTTCTGTAAAATGTTGCACAAAGGTTTTGCCCAGCAATTCTTTGGCAACGGAAGATTCTTTCATAATGGCAGTAGCGGCGGCCAGGGAATTAGGAAAACGACCATTGGAGATATCCTGATATCCATTACCTACTGAGGCAGGCTGGGCAAGTTTCATGCGATGCTGAATACCATATAAACCAGCAGCCAAACAAGCAGCCATGGCCAGATAAGGATTGGTATCACTACCCACCACCCTTGTTTCGAGGCGGGAAGAGCTGCTGCTGCCAGGTAGAGCACGCAAGGCCACGGTTCTATTATCGATGCCCCAGGTTACCGTAGTAGGTGCCCAGGCCCCTTCTACCAAACGCTTATACGAATTAATAGTAGGTGCCACTAGGGGCAGGATATGGGGTAAACAATAGAGTTGCCCGGCTATATAACTTTTCATCAGCGCACTCATGTGGCTCTTATCTTTTGCATCGTAAAATAAATTCTGCTTGCCCGATTCATCCCAAAGCGATTGATGAACGTGCCCACTACAACCCGGCAGGTGCTCACTGATTTTGGCCATAAACGTAGCCATCACTCCGTGCAACCGAGCAATTTCCTTTACCGAAGTTTTAAACAGCACAGCGCGATCGGCAGCAGTTAACACATCTGAATAGCGAATGGCAGCCTCGTATACACCCGGACCGGTTTCTGTATGCAATCCTTCTATCGGAACCTGAAATGCAGTTAAGCCGCTGAACAAGGATGAGAGGTAGGTGTTTTTTTCTGTGCTGCGTAAAATAGAATAACCAAACATACCCGGTGTAAGGGGCGTGAGGCCGCGACCCTCTTTTTGCGCAAAAGTTTCGGGGCTTTCGGAAAAATTAAACCATTCAAATTCCTGAGAAAACTGTGCGGTAAATCCGGCTTTTTTAGCACGAGCAATTACGGATTGCAGCAATTGGGCCGGACAAATTTCGAGGGGTTTACCGGTAGGTTTCACAAACTGACCCAGAAAAAAAGGCAAATCATTTTCCCAAGGTATGGTACGATAGGTTTCGAGGCGGATTACCACTTTTGCATCCGGGTACCCGGTATGCCATCCGGTAAAGCTGCCGTTATCATAGGCCTGATCTACCATATCCCATCCAAATACTACATCACAAAAACCTAATCCAGACGAAGCCACCGAAAGAAATTTTTCAGTAGAAATGTATTTCCCCCGCAAAACGCCATCGATATCACATACGGCAATTTTTACTTTTCCGTCGGGGTGTGCCTGAATGGCTTCTAAAATAGAACGATTCGTCATGATGATTTCCATTTATATAGTACAAAGCTACAGCCCATTATTAAAAAAAATCCAATAGCCAGGGTTGTATTGTACCAGATGAGTGACAGCAAAGCAATTACTGATAGCAATAAAGCACAATAAGGCGTATATGGATAACCTGGCACCCGAAATGGACGATTTAACCCAGGTTCTTGATTTCTTAACTTTATCAGCGAGAGCATGGCAATAATGTAAAGAGTGAGTGCGCCAAACACAGAGAGGGTAATTATTTCGGCTGTTGCATTGGTAAGAACTATACCAATACCAATGATGGCATTCACTACTAGGGCAGTGGCGGGTGTTTGAAAAGTTGGGTGTATTGTTCCCAGCCATGCGGGTAGTTGACCAACTTTTCCCATTTCATAGGATGCACGTCCACCTGCCAGCATTAAGCCGTGAAAGGAAGCCAGCAATCCAAATAACCCGATGCCTACCAACAATTGATAATATATATTACTGGTGGATACTATTTTACCGAGGGCAAGGGGTAGCGGAGAATCGGAAGTAGTTCCATCGGGTAGGTTCACAATGGCCTCCCAACCTTGCACGCCTACCGCAGAAAAAAACACCAGCATGCAAAGTACTACCAGCGTAAATAGTGCACTTCCAAATCCGCGTACAATATCCCGCTGTGGGTGAACACATTCTTCGGCCACATTGGCCAACCCCTCAATGCCGAGGAAGAACCAAATGGCAAAGGGCAGTGCAGCAAATACACCATTCCATCCGAACACAAAAGATTTTGAAGTAAAAGCTGCTACAGAAAAATGAGGCAGGGTAAGTGAAGCAAATAGTAGTAATTCGGCAACCGCCAACAGGGTAATCAACAATTCGAATCTAGCTGCAGCGCGGATACCATAAATGTTTAGACCTGTAAAAATTAGGTACACTAAAATGGCAGCCCCCGTAACTGAAATTCCCGGAAAACTGATGTGTAGATAGGTACCAATTGCAATGGCAATGGCGGGTGGTGCCAAAACAAATTCAATCCATTGTGCCATACCTGCCACAAAGCCCGCTTCTTTATTAAAAGCCCGGGCAGCGTAATCGAATACGCCCCCTGCTTTGGGGATGGCACCAGCTAATTCTGCATAAGAAAAGGTAAAGCAGCCATATAAAACAATTACACCGGCAATAGCTATCAACATACCATAGGTGCCCCCTTTGGCTAATCCCAGGTTCCAGCCAAAATACATGCCTGAAATTACATATCCCACGCCCAATGCCCATAATAAAAGTGGGGTGAGCGATTTTTTTAATTGGGCTTCCTTCATACCGAAAATTACCGCATATTATTCATATTCACCACAAGTAGCTAGCTGGGATTTTTTTTGTTCGGGAGAACGAAAATTTACATAGCTCACCAAACGGGTAAACACCTGTAAATGCGGGAGGGTAAGAATGGCAATTCCCATAAAAATATATGCCATACTGCTGCTCAATTGCCACCTCGACAATTGAAAATAAACAAGTAGCGCAATACCTGCCAATGCAAGCAAAGTAAAGGGAAGGGCTTTTTTAATCAACTGAAGCCAGCCTGAATAGGTGGGGGGGAGTGATAACTGGTTTCGGATAAGATTAAACGATAATAATGAATGCCAGGCACCAAAATAAAAAGCGAATCCAATATAGAGGGGCATTTTATAAATAAATACACACCAAAGAAGGGTTTGCAGGCACCATCCTGCAATCGCAGAAACGTTTATACCCTTGCTGTAAAGATAAATGGGCAGAAGTAATAGCAAAAGGGCTAATCCGGCAGTAGCCCCCGCCCAAAACAGCGGACCATACAGTAGCCAGGATTTTTCGTTAATAGAATTACCTACCAACGTAGCCAGTAGGGGTGCCGTATCTGAAATATGTGTGGTAATGGTAAAAACAATAAAGAATAAACCAACCGCAGAAAATAACAGTTTATTCATTTTTCCCGGAAGATGAAAGGGCCAGTCAATTTCTCCAAAATGATAGGCCGTTAATCCGATGAACAATACAAAAGCTGCTGTGGGAAACCAATACCAGCAACAGCCATATAGGAACATATTTAAAAGATACCGAATAAAAAATCGGGCAGCAGAAAACCGTGTGTTGGAAATTGCTGCCTGCGATTGCTCGATATAGTAATCCAGAGATCCATGTGGGATGCCAGTAGCAATAATCAGGATGAGAAAAAACAGCCACTGAGCGGATTGTGTGGGAGGGAAAAACAAAACCCACAATACCAGTAAACATCCGGTTATTAGTAATTGTACTTTCAGTTGGCGAAAAAGGTGGGTCATCATTTGGTACGATTCAACAACACTTTAATAAAATATCGTTTGGGCAAGCGAATAAAAATAAGGGCTTCTTGAAATAGATTCGTTTGCTCAGCTAAAAATTGTAAGATGAAAGCTACGCGGTTATTTCTAAACAAGCTGGCAAAAATACCCGGCATTTGTTGAGGGTAACGCTGAATTAATGTTAAAAATAAACGGTCGTAAAATAAAAATCTTTTAGCAGAAACCGGATGAGGAATTTCGTTTTCCTTTTTCAGCCAACCGATTATGGCCTGCGTATGTTTCATGCATCGGGTAAATGAATATCCGGTAGATGCCTTGATACATCCCGCAGCTGTTCCAATGGGAATGATAGTAGAAGATTCCGCTATTAGTTTTTTGGGTGGAAGCGACATTGGAATTTTGCCTACTTCCTTAGTAAGGATGGTAAAAGTTACCGGAATAAATTTGGCTATATACTTAGAAAGCAATTGTTCATACACTTCTTTTTCACAAAGGTTTTCAGAAAAAAAAGTGCACTCTACCAAGGCTCGGCGAGATGAATAAGGAAGTATGTAATGAAAGAATAATGGATGGGCTGTATCGGCTAAAGAAAAGTCCATCATCGTGGCCGTATCCACATCAAAAATATCTGTTGCTGTTTCTATTTCCCATCCTAAAAAATGCTGCCACAGGAAGGGTTTTTCGGCTAGGGGGTAAGTAGGTTGGGAATGAAAAATATAGGCTGCGGAAATAGTACCTTTTGTTGTAATTACCTGGTTTATTCCAGATTCAGCCGAAATAGCTTGCACTGGCTCAAACAAAAATTCTACACGACCATCCTGCTGAAGCACCGAAAGTTGGTCTTGATAAAAATCTGCGCTAGCGATATACTGGTATCGCAGAGACTGTAAGTCTTCTTTTACAGATAGCCCCGGAGCAGAGAATCCAATGTTTTTCCAGCTTTTTTTAACCAGGTGTTTAAAAGGATGATTTTCTGGGTACCAGAAACACCAGGTTTTTTCTTCGTGGGTAGCTGAAGCGTCTATTATCAGGAGCGATTCGAGTGGGAGATTTTTTTCTCTTACCAATGCCACTGCCAATTGTAATCCGGCACATCCGGCCCCAACTATTATGTATTGATAGTGTGTACGCATAGGTATAAATGAATAATGGGTACCGAGGCACCCATTATTCATACTATTTCGTAAGATTAGATAATTCGAAGATTACGCTTCTTTTCTGCTCAAAGCATAAACAACTAATCCGAAACCGATTTTATTGATGGCATCACCAATGTTGTAGATTACATCCATGTCAAGACCGAAGTTCATTTTCATTCCAAATAAACCACCTTCAGTACCTTGAATGTATCCAATTGGGTAGATAGCCCAGCCAACAAGTACAAACCAACCCAGTGTTTTAACTGCTTTTGCAACAGCAGGTGAACCAGCACCAGCCAGTTTGGCAACATCACCCATCCAAACTAGATAAACAATGGCGAAATAGGCAAGACCTGAAGCAAGACCCCACTGCCAGCTATGCGCTTGATCAATGGCTTCTCCAAAGTAACCCGTTACCAGCATTACTACGGATAAGAAAATCAACTGCCAAAGTAAACTTGACTTAGCTCCTGCTTTTTTAGTGATTAAGTAGAACTCAACACACATCAAAGGTACAGTCAACAACCAGTCAACATAACGGAAGAATACGGGAGACGCACCTGTTTCCAGATTGTATCCGCGCATGTAATAGTAGTGAACAGCTGCAATAAAAGTAATGATACCGGATACCAAAACTGATGTCCGCCATTCTTTACTGGTGTTGTTCACTTCCATAAAGAAGAAGGCAGCAGCAGCCATCATGGCCATTGTGCCTACGAAAAATGTGAAAGCAACATAGTTGTTGTTTTCAATCGCTTTGAAAGTAGCGTCTAATAGGAGATTCATATATGTGGGGTTTGGTTAAAGCAATCGTATTAAAAAAAAATTACGCACGTTTTCGTTAGCACCTATATATAAACATCCAAGATAATGAAAAGTTTATAAAATGCTAAAAATTTAAAGTTTTTTCTGCCTTTTATAAAAATTAAATAAAACAGGGGTTTTTTGTGCCCTCATCTGCTCATTGGCAAGTAAGAGAATGAATTATTAAAATACATTTTTTCATAATTTGCTTTTAACCATTATATTATATATACATAAAAAAAACTATTTATTTACGAAACCAGCTAACGGTAACGATTGAGCCGTGAAAAATTCCTTGTGAGTTAACAAAACAATGTTAATTAACTGTTTATACATACAAGTTTATCATACTTCTTATTGAGAAATTTGCAAGGCTATTGTCGTAAAACAGATTTTTGATTCTATAATGCTAACAAGGTGTTGGCTGTAATGTGCTAATCCTTAACATTTTATTGATAACATCCGGTATAGTAGTGGTATCAAATAGATAACTGAGGAAAATTAATTCCCAGCACAACCATTCAGATGTCGTCTATTTTAGGATATATTAATCTCTTACTGGTGCTGATACAGCCCGCCCCTGCCAGTCAGGAGCCTGTATTGGAAAAGCAAGCGGCTATCTCTTCCTTAGTTGAATGGGTTTTTACCGCACCGGAACCGGCTAGCCTGATGCAACTGGCAGCAGCCCCTCAAGGTTTGGAAGCAGTAACGAATAATAACAAAGCCCTGCCCGTTTCCGGAGAAGTGGAGCTGATTCGATATCCCTCCAACTTATCAGGAATGGGGGTTGCCTTGCGAAACAAAGCACGGCATTCCATTAAACTCTTCATTCTTTATTGCCAGTTAAAATCAGATCTGTTGGAAATTCTTTCTCGAAACTGATTTTTTAACTTATCAAATACTAATAATATGCAATACCAATTCAAATCAATCGCCCAATATATAGCTTCTGTTTTTGTAATAGCCCTCACACTTACTTCTTGTCAAAAAGAGTTTGGTTCAAAGCAGAACCTGCCAACAGATAATACTTCCTTAACTACTACTGCTACCTCGCCAACTATAGCTGTTGCTGCCAGCAGTTCATCGGGAACGGCAACCACTGGAGGATCTAGTTCCGATTCTGTTTATGTAATGCATACCTGTGAGAAAGGCCATCGTAGAGATTCCATCGCCTTTACAGCTTTACCTGCAACTGTTCAAGCCTATTTAGGCGCAAACTATACAGGATATAGCTTTATCAAAGCCTTTGCCGTAAAAGATACAACCGGAACCATTAAGGGTTATGTAGCCATTGTGAGATTTAACGACAAACCCGTTGCACTTCTGTTTAAAGCAGACGGAACCTTTAGTAAGGTTTTAGAGCAGCGTGAAAAAAATGATCTTCAAGGCGAAGGCTGGCATAACGGAGGTCGCTTTGAATTTCGCGATGGAAAATGTAAGGATACTTTGGCCTTGAATGATCTGCCACAATCGGTAAAAGCTTACATGACTACTTCCTATCCTAGCGACACGCTTGTGAAAGCCTTTAAAACAAGAGAGGGAGCCTATATTGTATTTTCAAAAAACAACGGCGCCTTTGTAACTGTATTTAATGCAAATGGAGGCTTTGAGAAAAGAGTAGCCCTGGCTGCAGTCGAGTGCGAGCTGGAAAATATTGCCCAAGGATCTTTACCAGGAGCTATCCAATCATATTTAACTGCCACTTATCCTAATTATGTGTTTAACAAAGCCGATAAACTTACAGTAAATGGCACGATTAAAGGGTACCTGGTAATTATTAATGCGAACAATACACGATATGCAGTAGCATTTGATGCAGATGGAAGATTCCTTGCTGCTAAAGTAATTTTCTAATAGTTGGTTTTGGTGAATAGGAGAATCGGTCGACTTAGTCGGCCGATTTTTTTATGCCTACCCTTCCCCAGCGGGTTGTTCTTTTATCCATAAGCCTACAAACATCCCTAGGGCAGCAAATGCTCCTAAAGCAAGAAAAGCTACTCTAAAATTACCAGTTAAATCAGCCAGCATACCCAGCAAAGGAGCCCCCACCAAAATCATTGTAATCCCTAACATATTCACCAAACCCATGGCAGCTCCTGCGCGGCCTGGAAACAAACGACCTGCTTTGCTGAAAATACCTGCATAAGGTAAGCCACAACCAATGCCTAAAAAGAGTATGGCCAAAATAACCCAGGGAAGCGTGATGGTTTGAATGGATAGCAAAATACAGCCGGCTATATTTAATACCATACTACCGGTAACCAGCTTTCTAAAACCCAGCCATTCTATCATTTTAGCTCCGTATATACGGGTAAAAATACCCATCAGCAGCACTACCGAACCTACTGCCCCGGCCACTTTGGGTGCCAGCCCTATATTAATTTTCAATAGTTCGTTAATCCAAGTGCCTATAACGATTACCAACCCAAAAGAAGCCATTTGCAAAAAGCCCAACTTCCAGAGTTCAACATTTTGTAGTAGGGAAGAAAAATTAACCGGTGGATGAGGAACCGGTAAGGGATTGGGGGCAATACTAAAAAATAGAATAGCCGTTATCAGCGCAATGCCTGCAGTGATTGAAAATGCGCCCGACCACTGAAAAAATCCAGCCAGTTGCGGTATAGCAAATATCACAAAACCAGAACCCAATAAAATCGAAGCACCATACCATCCCTGAAATTTTGCCAGCTGATCTGTACCAGCCGTTTGGGCTACAAAGCGGGCACCGGCAATAAAGCTCATCCCGGTTCCAAAACCAATAAAAAATTTACAGGCCAGCAACATTTGATAACTGGTGGCGCTCGCCATCCAAAAATTACCGAGGGCAATCAGGGTGAGTCCTGTTAGTATTACTCGCTTACCTCCCAGCTTATCCGCCAGATGGCCCCCTGGAATTTGCATGAAAGCATGGGTTAAAAAAATAGCACTGGTTAATAACCCGGCCTGTGCTTTGGTAAATTGAAACTGCTGCATCAATGTTGCCGCCAATGGAGCATGATTGGTATAATTAACGGAAAAAGCAAATCCTACCAAACAAGCGAGCAATAATGAAAGATTTTTTGTTTGCATACTATTAATTTTTCGGCAATCGCCCGGCAGCCAATTGGTGTACTAATTTTTTAATCTCCTTTCCCCATATCTGATACCCCTTTTCATTATAATGCAAGCGATCTTCTACAAATAGATTTTCCATGGGCCTCCCATCTTTTCCTAAATAACGGGCTGATGAATTTACGGTATATAAATGATTTTCTCCCGCACAATACTCCACTATCAATCGATTTGCCTCCTGCACTTCATTCCATACCATCCAGCGTTTGGGGCTGGGGGCTATTTGTAGCCAAACGATGGGTAACTCGGGATATTTATCACGGATGGTTTTTACTACATATTTAAATAACTCTAGCACTTGAATAGGCGTTTTGTCTTTTTCAGATCCCGTGATATCATTCCCTACATACATAAATAGCGCTGCCGGTTGATGGGGATATACAATGCGCTTAACATAGTATGCCATTTCGGTAAGATTACTCCCTCCATACCCACGATGAATGATAGCAGGATATTTAACATCTTCCCTAATATTTTTCCATAACCGGATATAAGAACTGCCGGTAAATAAAACAGCCTCCTTTGGATAGGTATCTACCAAATTAGCACTGTCAAAATTTTTCATCTCTGCTGCCCATCGCATAGTAGGATCCGATTTTTTTCCATTCGGATTGATGTACCGCAGTTGAGTATATAACCAAGCCGACATTTCAGTGAAGGCACTGTCTTGCTTTTCAACATTATTATCTAATGTATGTCCTGCCCCAAAAAAAGGTCGCCATCCAGTAGCTACGCCAGTTTGTAAACAATGTTGATATAAAATATAAGGGCCGTACTTAAAACCATGATACTCGTAAGAACTGTCGTAGGGAACGGTTTTGTCGGAAGTGCCAGCCACATTAAACAAAGGAGCATCCCCAAATCGTATCCACCGATAATCAATCATTGCCCCCCAGGCATTCATAACACCACTTACCCGAGATGAGTAACCCAGATTACCGCTATTGCCTTCTAAGGAACCCCATTGAGTGGTATCTACAGTTGCGGGAACATCTTCCTTTCGCATATACGCCATGGCGAGGCAGGTTTTTGCACCCGCCGAGCTTCCGGTTATAAAAATTTGAGCTGTATCTATTCCATATTCATTGGCATATTTTCTAAAAAAGCGTACAGCCGCTTTTCCATCTTGTTGCGCGCGATACAGTGCATCTGCATAATCGGCGTTTGTTTTTTTATTAGCTATCCCCAATCGATAATCGATACTAGCTACCACATAACCCAACTGGGCAAAGCGATTGCAAAGTCGTGACCCATACCCACCGGAGCGGGAACCATTTTGAAAACCTCCTCCATGAATAAAAATAACCAGGGGCCTTTTTTGCATGCTATCATTATCGGCAGGCTTAAATAAATTTAAAACTAGGCTTTCCTGATTACCCTTTACATTAACAGCCGAACCGTATTGGACAGCCAGCACTGAGTCTACTTGTTGAAATACCGGATCGTGAAATCTCTTTTGTGCGGTTACGGTTACTGCCATCCAACAGCAAAAGAATAGCGGTAACAACCGAAGGAGCAATTTATTCATGTAAAAAGTTGTTTAATCGACGACTTAACTACTTTACCCATGGCGTTTCTGGGCAACTCAGGTAAAACCAAATATTTTCTAGGTGTTTTATAGGCGGCCATTTTCTCACGCAACCAGGGTTGCAAAGTAAGCGTTTCGAATGAGGTTTCTTTTACTACCAATGCAGCCACAATCAATTCGCCCCATTCTTCATCGGGTATGCCAACTACTGCGCAATCATCCACTGCAGGATGAGTTCGCAGTACTTCTTCTATTTCCAGGGCTGAAATTTTATAGCCGCCCGACTTGATAATGTCCATCGACATACGACCCATGATCCGGTAATAGCCACTTTCTACTACAGCCACATCACCAGTACAAAACCAGCCTTCTTTCCGAAAGCTTTCGGTGGTTGCTTCTGGGTTCTGCCAATACTCCAGAAAAACATTGGGGCCCTTGATAAGTATTTCTCCGGGTTCGCCTTCGGCAACGGGTGTGCCTTGTTCATTTACCAACCTCACTTCCACGCCAGGCAGCGGTTTTCCCACATAACCGGCTCTGCGCTCACCATGGTAAGGATTGCTAATGGCCATACCAATTTCCGTCATCCCATATCTTTCTAACAGTAACTGTCCGCTGATGGTTTGCCATTTTTCCATAACCGTTACCGGCAAAGCTGCCGAGCCGCATACCATTAATCGAAAGGCCATCATTTTCTCATGAGCTACCTTCTTCTCCGAATCACTCAGGGTTTCCCAATAACTGATGAGTTTATAATAAATAGTAGGCACTGCCATAAACACAGTAAGCTTATCAGCAATCAGCCATTGCAGAACTTCCTCGGCAGAAAATGACTCAGTAAAATAACAGGTAGCACCGGCGTATAAAGAACAACTTACCACATTAATAATTCCATGCACATGATGAAGCGGCAATACACACAAAGTGGCATCAGATGCATTCCAGCCCCAAGCATCAATTAAGGTAGTAACCTGCGCAGTAATATTGGCATGGGTAGTTACTACACCCTTAGGTTTGCTGGTAGTACCACTTGTATATAAAATGAGGGCTCTTCTTTGGCTGCTGATATCCGGTAACAAAACTGAAGCCTGATCGGTAAGGTCTTCCAATATCATCAATCGGATTCCCTGCTGGGAACAATATTCACCCAGTAATGGCTCGAATGCACGTGTAATTAGAATACAGCTAGCGCCAGTATCTTCTATAACATATTGTAAGGATGGTAAGGGATAGGTTAAGCAAAGTGGAACCGCCACCCCACCTGCCCGCCAGATTGCCCACAAGCTTGCCACATAGTGTTTGCCCGGGGGCACCATAAACGCTATTCGCGCCTCCTGTAAGTCATTTAAAGTGCCTAGTAACAGGGAAGCCAGCCTTGCCGACTCATTGGCCAGTTGCTGGTAGGTAACCGATTCGCCTCTATCTACCACCGCAATTTTTTGGGGGTACAGGTGAGAACTTTCTATGCATCGATACATACCTGCCTGCTTTAACTATCAATAATCAGCTACTATAAGGTTGCCAGATCAATTACAAACCTATACTTCACATCCGAACGCAGCATACGCTGATAGGCATCATTGATATCTTGAATAGGAATAACTTCCACGTCGGAAACGATTTGGTGCTCTGCACAATAGTCTAGCATTTCTTGTGTTTCCTTCATACCGCCAATCATAGAACCAATGATACTTCTTCTCTTGGTAATAAGTGAGAATGGAGAAACTTCGGGTGTTTTGGATGGCAATCCAACTATCAACAACTTTCCTTCTAAGGTAAGCATATCCAGATATCCCGAATAATCGTGATCAGCAGATACAGTATCTAAAATCACATCAAAATATCCTGCATAACTTTTTACAGCAGCTGCATCGCTACTTAATAAAAATCGGCTGGCACCCAATCTTTTCGCATCTGCTTCTTTTGAAGGAGAAGTGCTGATTACGGTTACTTCTGCCCCAAAGGATGCAGCAAATTTAACGCCCATATGTCCTAACCCACCCAGCCCTACTACGCCCACTTTCATACCAGCAGTTACTCCCGCAAATCGAAGGGGTGAGTAGGTTGTAATTCCAGCACACAAAAGTGGCGCTACAGCTGCCATATTGAGAGAACGGGAAATGCTTACCACAAAACGATCTTTCACCACAATATCAGAAGAATATCCTCCTTGTGCCACGGTTTTACCATCTCTTTCAAGTCCATTATAAGTACCCGTCATTCCCTCATCACAATATTGCTCCATATCTCGGTTACAACTATTGCAATTGCAGCAAGAGTCTACCATAACCCCCACTCCCACCCAGTCGCCCGGTGCGAAACGGGTAACGCTGCTGCCCACGGCAACTACTTCCCCTACAATTTCATGTCCGGGTACCATAGGATACATTGAACCTCCCCACTCATCGCGGGCCTGATGTAAATCGCTGTGACAAACACCGCAATAGCGGATATGTACATGAACGTCGTCGGCACGAAGGTCTCTTCGCTCAAAAGAATAGGGTTCGAGTGGGGTGTGCTTACTTAAAGCAGCATACGATTTTGTAGGTATCATGTTATTCTATTTTTAGGATTGTTTTCTATTTACTAGAGATGTTTGGCGCTGGCAAATATAAACGTAGCCAGCCGGTATTTGTTCACATTCAATGCTTTCATCCGATTGCCGAGGGGCACATATAATTGATATTGGGTATTTACCAAGCCTTTGTTAGCATCTCGGTTAGAGGGATCTGCGGTAGCATCTCCTGGGTCGTTATCCTGATACCGAAACCAGTGCCAGCCAACACAGTTAGGGGATGTTAGCAACCGTAAGCAGAAATTCTGATAATGAATACCCCGCTCGTCTTGGGTTTTTACCAACCACCCGGCCCCACTGATATTATCCATTCCCGAATCCATGGCCTTTGTATAAAATTCGGTAATAAAAAAAGGTCGGTCTCCCCAGCTTGCCCAATCGGTTAGATGCGTAGTTTTCGGCTCCCAGTAACCATAATAGTTAATGGAAACAATATCGATATAGGCAGCGGCCTCTTCAAAGATATATCGATTGTTTTTGGCAGATGCATGTAAACGGCTACCCAGGTATAAATGATTGGGGTCGGCCTGCTTTATAAAACGGCTAACCACCTGAAAATACCTACCGGCAATTTTCCCTATCAGCTTTTCTTTTTGTGTAGTAGATAGCGTGCCGCTGGAAGCCCCTACCTGAACTAACCAGCTAGCTATTTGCTGCTGGGCAGCGCTTGATAAGGTATTATCAGCCAGCAATGAATCCAGTTGGGCGATGGAAAAGGCAATCTCATTATCAGAAAAATGTCCTAACAAATTAGCATCTAGTTTACTAGCTGCTATCAATTCTGCATGTTGTTTACAATAGGTTTCAAATCCTTCTTCTAAAATAAACGACAGGGCAGCCGCTTGTTTTTTATTGGCATCTATACGAATCGCTTCGCGGGTATATCCTGCTAGCCAGCTAAGTTGGGTAGTATACGCAAAAGGTTGCTTGGCAGTTTGGTTGAAAGCTTGTATTGCAGGCACATCACTCCACGAGCCAGCCGTATTAAAACCCAGCGATTGAAACAGTTTTATCTGATCACCTATCCAGGCTTCTTTGTTGGGCCATCTTTCGCGAAAGGTTTGTTGATTAGCCGCTGAGTTGCCCAGGCGAATACTATTTACCGCTGCAACAATAAATGGATGCCCCTCCGGATCAATTACCTGCCAGCGACCAGATACCTTTTCAACGCGGAAAAATCCGGTTGCCCGAAGGGAAATTAGTTGGTTTCCGCCCCGCTGATCCAACGAATCGGTAGGCGTTGCTGAAAAACCTTGGAGTTGTGAAACGGTATGCGATGCAAAATTTTTCCAATCGGAGTATTGAATATTCCGGTTAGCATCGCGGCTCCATATTTTAGCCTGTACCAGAGTTGAGTCGGAAAATACTGGCTGAGCAAACAATGATTCCCCTCCTATCAGGCATCCAAATATTGCTAAAACTGAACGGATTATTGTATACATAACTGGCATTCAAGCACTCGAAACTAATGCCGGATTAGCTGGCAACCATCAAAATTTGCGAAAACGATTTCATAGCCTGATTTATTGAATTTTTTGGGTGTCTATACCCCTTTTTTACCTTTCACTCCCCAGATTATACAGTTCACTCCTTTTGCCATCAGATACCCAAGGGTTGTGAAATAGCATTGTGGTATCAAACTGTCAACTCAAAACAAACATATCATGAAAAAATTTATTCTAAGTGCCCTCTTCCTGTTATTTGCTGCAGGAATGTATGCCCAAAACCTGTTGCCTCGCCAAACCATTCGGGGAATCATCACAGACGAACAATCTAACCAACCCTTATCCGGAGTAACCATCCGCATAGAAACCCTCGATGCGCAACCCAGCTCTATTTCAACTTCCACCGGTGCCTTTAGTATTTCCGAAGTACCCGTTGGCCGTCACCGCTTGCGAATTAGCCGGGTAGGCTATGAAGAAGCGGTAATTAACAATATTGAGGTTACCTCTACCAAAGAAATTGTGCTGGAGCTTCGCTTGCGAGAAAAAGTACAAGTATTAAATGAAGTGGTAGTTACCTCCGGCAAATCGAAATTCAAAGCATTGAACGAAAGTACCGTAGTAAGTGCACGGCAATTAAGTATGGATGAGGCGGTTCGCTATTCAGGCACCCGCAACGACCCCAGCAGAATGGCACAAAATTTCGCCGGTGTAAGTGGACCGAATGATGCACGCAATGATATTGTTATCAGAGGAAATTCTCCCTCCGGTGTATTATGGAGAATGGATGGTATTGATATACCCAACCCGAATCACTACAGCACCGTAGGGTCAACAGGTGGGCCGGTAACTATTTTAAATACCAATACCCTTAAAAATTCCGACTTTATAACCAGTGCCTTTCCGGCTCAGTATGGAAATGCCGTAGCCGGTGTATTCGATCTACGCATGCGCAATGGCAATGCAGAAAAAACAGAATGGCTCGGACAAATGGGATTCAATGGTTTTGAATTGGGCGTGGAAGGCCCGCTCGGTAAAAACAAAAAATCATCCTACCTATTCGATTACCGCTATTCGCTGGTAGCTGCCATTCAGGCTGTTGGATTGAACGTTGGTACCGGAACAGCTACCCCCTATTACCAAGATATCAACTTCAAATTTCACCTGGTAACCAAAAAGCATGGCACTTTCGACTGGTTTGGATTAGGCGGTGAAAGTCATATTACTTTTCCTGCCGATTCTACGGGAGATAATCTGTATACTACCAATGATGGCAAAGCGCGCACCAGTAATACTAAATCATTAACCGGTGTAGTTGGTATGACGCATACCTACTTCTTTACACCCACCGCATCTGGAAAATTAACCCTTGCATTGTCAGGATTCAAGAGCACCTATCGCGAAGAAGTGCTTCCTACCGGAAAACCCAATCAAACCGTATTTGATGTTGATAATCGGCAAACAAAAGCTTCCGTTGGTTACCTGTTTAATAAAAAGTTTTCTGCAAAAAATCAATTGGTAATTGGGGGGCTAGCTGATTTCTATGGTATTAATCTAAAGCAACAGTCGGTAGCAGATGGAGATTCTGTTTTACGATATCTAACACAGTCAGACGATCGTGCAGCACTTTATCGGATTTTCTTCAACTGGGGTCATCGTTTTTCTAATCAGCTATCTACCAATGTGGGATTGTATACTCAACTGTTTAGCCTCAACCAAACCGCTAGCATCGAACCCAGATGGAATTTGAAATATCAGTTCAAGCCGAACCAATCATTTAACTTAGGCCTTGGCTTGCATAGCCAACTGCAACCGATGCAAGTATATTTTTACAAAAGTAGGTTTACTACACCACCCGGAGCACTTACCAATAAAAACCTCGACTTTGTAAAAAGTTTTCATGCAGTAGCCGGATACGACTGGAACCTGAATTCCCATATGCGTATCAAAACAGAAGTGTATAGTCAATATATATATCGTGCAGCCGTAGAAAAAATAGCCAGTTCCTTTAGTATGCTGAATGAGGGTGCAGGATTTAACTATGCCGACAAAGTAAACCTGATCAATAATGGCCAGGGAAGAAATTTGGGATGGGAAATTACCCTAGAGCGCTTTTTACACAGGGGCTTTTATTATCTGGTTACTGGATCTATCTTCCGTTCGGAGTACCAGGGAAGTGATGGCGTATGGAGAAATACAGCATTCAATAGTGGCTATGTGGCAAACTTTTTGGGTGGAAAAGAATGGAAGGTATCTGGCAAAAACACGTTTGGCATTGATACCCGCTTTACGGTTGCTGGCGGCCAACGCTATACCCCTTTTGATATAGCTGCTTCAAAAGCATTGGGTTATGTAGTTTACAAAGAAAATGAGGCATTTAGTTTACAGAACAATACTTATCTCCGTTGGGACCTGAAATTCTCTTATACCCGCAATGGTAAAAAAACAACGCAGAAATGGTATATAGATTTACAGAATCTTACCAACCGGGCGAATGTGTATATCAGAAGTCTGAATCCTAGTACGGGTAAAATAAGTGAGATCAATCAAATTGGATTCTTCCCCAACATAAACTATCAAATTACCTTTTAAGTAGGCGCTTCGGTATCTCCACTGATAATTTTGTAACTTCATAGCACAAAGCCACCCAATGCAAGATTTAGAAAAGGATAGTAATAAAGACCTCATCTGCTGGAACGATAAATGGGCCATCATGATAGGGGCCCCTATCGTTTCACTGCTGATACCCTTTGTTTTCTTCGGGATTCGATTTAACAAAGCCCCTCAATTTACTTTTCCAATTTATGTAACCACGCTGCTAATTACTTTAACGCTTTGGTTAGGAAATCGGGCAATCATGATTTGGGCAAGAAGTAGGTATACCAGTTTTGCGCAACTGAAAGAGAGATTGATTATTCAATCAATTTTGATGTTGATTTTTACACCAGTTAGCAGTTTGCTGATTGGCTATTTGTTGAAAGATTATTGTTCAATGAAGCAATTAGGCATTACAGAGGAGGAAATTATCATTTTCAGTCTTAACTCTTCCATATTTACTACCGTAGCAATTACATCTATTTATGAAGTGGTACATTTTATTCAGCAATTAAAAGAATCCCTAACACTAAGTGAAGAACTGAAGCGCGAAGGGTTACGTGCCGAGTTGAATGCCCTAAAAACGCAGGTAAACCCTCATTTCTTATTCAACAATCTAAATACCCTTTGCGCAATAATTCCCGATGATCCGAAAAAGGCGGTAACTTTTGTTGAGCAACTCTCTAAAGTATATCGATACATTTTGGAAGTAAGAGACGAAAAAACAATTCCACTACAAGATGAAATACAAATTTTAAAAGCCTATGCTTTTTTACTGAACACCCGTTTTGGCAACAATTTTCAATTGAATATGGATATCCCCGAAAAGGAAATGCAAACCCGAATCGTTCCCTTCTCGCTTCAGCTGTTAGTAGAGAATGCACTCAAGCATAATATTGTTTCAGGGGAAAATCCGCTGCATATTACTTTAACTACTGAAGAGGGGCAACTTATTATTCGGAATAATATTCAAAAGAAACAACAAGTAGAAAAATCTACAGGTATAGGACTGATGAATATCCGAAACCGCTATAAACTTTTAACGGAAAAATTAGTTACGGTAACCGAAACGCCGCAGCATTTTATCGTAGCCCTTCCGCTTATTTAATTGTACCATGAAAGTATTTATCATAGAAGACGAGCAGCCGGCAGTAACCCGATTAAGCAAAATGCTGTTAACTATTCGCCCCGATATTGAAATTACTGGTAAAGCCGATAGCATTCAACAAGCCGTAGCACATCTAAACCAGTATTTAGGGGATCAGTTGATTTTTATGGATATTCATCTGGCAGATGGATTAAGCTTCGAAATATTTAACCAAGCAACTATTGAGGCGCCAGTGATTTTTACAACTGCTTACGATCAATATGCGTTACAAGCTTTTAAAGTGAACAGCATCGATTATCTGTTAAAACCGATTGATGAGGAGGAATTACATAGAGCCATCCAAAAGCATGAGCAGCTGAACGGGAAAAAAGCGGTCAATCAAACCGATCAACTACTTCGGATGCTGAAAGAATTAAATGCCACACAATACAAAGAAAGAATCCTAATTAAACGAGGTCAGCAACTGAGCTATTTAAAAGTTGACCAAATTGCTTATTTTTTTGCGGAAGGAAAATTTGCGTATGCCGTAGATACCCAGTATAACAAATATATTATAGATACTACCCTAAGTGATTTAGAAACCGAATTATCCCCCCGACTTTTTTTCCGTATTAATCGCAACCTGATTGTACATATTGAGGCAATTGCTAAAGTACATTCCTGGGCAGGCAATCGACTGCAGGTTGAACTAAAAGCAGCTACCCAGGCAGACACTGTAGTTAGCAGAGAAAAGGTAGCAGCATTTAAAGAATGGTTGGGCGGCGGAAATTATTAAAACTGATACTTATGAAACATACTATTTTAGGCGCTGGAGGCCCCGTTGGCAAAGAATTGGCAGCTGAGTTAAGTAAATTACAAAAACCAGTAAGGCTCGTGAGCAGAAGTCCCATCACTGCCACTCCCGGTTCAGAATGGTTCAAGGCAGACTTATCTGTTCGAGAAGAAGTGTTTGCTGCCGTTGCGGGTAGTGAAGTGGCTTATCTAACCATTGGCTTTCCTTATATAACCTCAGTTTGGCAGCAAAACTGGCCAACCCTGATGAAAAATGTAACGGATGCCTGTATTTCTCACGGAGTAAGACTTGTTTTTTTCGATAATATTTATGCTCTTAGTAAAGATCACATCAACCCCATAACCGAAGCCTCTCCTATAAATCCCCCGAGTAAAAAAGGTGCTATACGAGCAGAAGTGGTAAAAATTTTGCTGGAAGCCATTGAAAAGAAAGGGCTTACCGGCCTCATTGCCCGTTCGGCAGATTTTATTACCCTGGATGAAAATAAGGGATTGATTAAACCACTCGTTTACGATCGACTAAAAAAAGGTAAAAAAGCACAATGGATTTGTAATGCCAATGTAGTGCATAATTTCAGCTATTTACCCGATTTGGGAAAGGGTACTGCCCTTTTAGGAACCACCCCCGAAGCATTTCAACAGGTATGGAATTTACCAACCGATGCAAGCCGCATAACCGGTGCAGACTGGATTCGACTTTTCGCTCACCGCATGCATCAGCAACAGGAGTATTCTATAATTTCTGCCGGTATGATTAAATTGCTGGGCCTGTTTGTGCCTACGATGCGGGAAATGGTAGAAATGTTGTATCAATATTCAGCCGACTATTATTTTGATAGCAGTAAGTTCAATCAACATTTTAACTATACGCCCAAAACGCCGCAAGAAATAGTAGATGCGTTGTTGGCAGTATAATACTAGTAAACTAGTAAGCTAATAAACTAGATTAATTACCCACCACCTCACTCACAAAAAACCAGGCGGGTAAGCCTTTTCCGGGATGCCAGTTGGGTAAAACCGGCACAGGATGTGCTTGCATCTTCACATACCTTACTTTAGTTGCTGGAAAAGTTATGGGTATCAGCTGTGCCCCGGAGGGAGTAGTTGGCATGGCCTTGGAAGGATTTACCGTTTGCAACAAGGTCCAGTTTTTTCCATCCCTACTTCCCCAAACTTTTATAAATACCGGCGGAAAAATATGTGCGCCTACATTAATCAATGCATTTATCTGTAATTCCTTTAGCATTCGTTCTTCTCCTGCATCCAAAACCACCAAAGCATCATTTTTCTGAAACCCCAGCCACTTGGTAGAAAAATCAGTAGGGTCGCCGGCATCAAAGTCCTTCAAAACATTCTCTGCATTTTCCCGATACTTTTGATCGGCAGGTAGTAAAAAGCTAACATTCATAAAAGGGAATCCCGCTCGAATAAAGTTCTTACGAACTATCTTGCTGGGTAACCATCCTTTCTTATAGGCTTTTACCTGAAGGGTTGTTGTTACATTAATAGCAATCGGCTCGGTATATACAGAACTGGCACTATCCGGTTCCTTCCCATTTAATGTATAGTGTACATCTGCTCCCTTAATCACATGTTTGATTTGCAAATTTTGTGCACCCGTAAAAAATCCCTCGGTAGTTTGAATGATGGGGTCATTTAATGCAAGCACTGTAGTATCGCCTCCCCGAAATCCTGCTTCAATCACAGTTTTACTAAATTGCTTTTGCAAATTCGCAATCTCCTGAGTAGGTATCGGTGTATCCCACAGAAACAACTCCTTCACATTTCGCTGTTGCAAAAATCCAGCAATGCCTTTTTCGGTTACGCTGGTTCCCGTAAGTGAAAGAGATTCCAAAGCAGTAAGTGAAGTTAACTGCGAAAGCCCTTCATCTGTTACCTGCGTATAGTTTAGATTCAGCTTTTCTAAATGTGGTAATTTCCCTATCCAGGCAAGGTCGGTATTGGTTACGGGCATTTTTGCAAGTTGCATCGATACAATTTGCTCCTGTAAAGGCTGTAACTCAGTAAGTCGTTGTGAACTAAAATTCGCTTTTCCAAAAAAGGATACCGATAAAGCAGGTATATCCTTTGCCAGCGATTGAATAACCCGATAATTATCCGAAAGCTTTTTTATGTCTCCAGCATCCGCAGCAGCAAATGTATAGTTACGAGATGCTGATAAAGTATTTACCCTACTATTAGCCATAGCCGCCTGCCGAAATGGATTGCTTTCTGGTAGCTGAATAAGCAGCTTTGAAAATGGAGCTCCGGCTTTTATCCAACTAATTAATAAACTGATTTCTACTGGGGTGGGCTGAGGTTTATCGGCTTCCGGCATATGCTTTTTATCACTCAATGGCAGTAACAAACGATGAATCAGTTGACTATTACTACTATCACCCGCCACGATGCAGTTACCTTCTTTTCCACCCTTCATGATAGCGGCACTGTCGTTCATACTCAACCCCCCTTTTTGTACCGATCCAATATGACAATCACCACAGCGGGTTTTTAGAATCGGATAAACGGCATCCCAAGCAGTAAGTTGGTTGGTATCAATAATTGCTGGCTCATTTTTTTGTAATGGCCCCGCTAAAAAATTTTCGCCATGGGTTATGGTAGCGCCAAAGTGTGCGGTTATGATAATTAAAATCAATAAGGCCGCTGCCGATACTCGAAATAAGGGAATACGTTCTTGCAAATACGCATGCGCTCCACAATAGGCGCAACTCAACAAAGCGAGTAACACGCCTAGCCATTTGTGGTACTGAACTGCATCACCCTGTACCGATTGTTCGATATACAGCAACATGCCTAAAATGGCGGTTAGCACCGCAGAAAACATGGTAATACTTCGCAAGCCTTGTAAAAAAATTTCCGGGGGTTTAGCAGCTGCTGGCAATACATCACACACCATTACCAATAAGAGTAATACCAGCGGAAAATGCAACCCTACCGGATGCAGCCGACCCGCCAATTGAAGTAGTAACGGTAACGAAATCCGGCTGTGAAAAAATAACAGAAAAATCAGGAAGCCGGCTCCTGCCCAGGTTAATATATGAATAACAGAAAAAAATCGCTTCATGAAAGAAAAATAGTTGCCCAAATTTTCAGGGCGTTACATAAATCATCTATCCTTATCAGGCAATAATATCCTTTACCACCGACCCATACAAATCGGTTAACCGATATCTTCTGCCCTGAAACTTATACGTTAGTTTTTCGTGATCTAACCCTAGCTGGTGCAATACGGTTGCCTGAAAATCGTGAACGTGAACTGGATTTTGCACAATATTATACCCCAACTCATCCGTTTCGCCGTATACCATACCGGGCCGAATACCACCACCTGCCATCCAAATACTAAAACAACGGGGATGATGATCGCGACCATAATTTTCGGGGGCTATTTTGCCCTGACAATAATTGGTTCTTCCAAATTCGCCGCCCCAGATCACCAAGGTTTCATCTAATAAGCCCCTTTGTTTTAAATCGGTAATCAAGGCTGCCGAAGGGCGATCTACATCCAGCGCTTGCCCTTTCATTTCATTGGGTAAGTTTCCATGCTGATCCCAACCCTGGTGATACAATTGCACGAAACGAACACCGCTCTCAGACAGCTTACGAGCGAGTAAACAATTGGCTGCATAGGTTCCGGGCACCAAACAATCGGCCCCATATAATTTAATAATATCTTCCGACTCACGCGAGGTGTCCATAATTTCAGGAACGGCCGTTTGCATGCGGTAGGCCATTTCGTATTGACTGATTTTTGCCGCCGTTTCGGGATCGCCAAAATTTTTCAGTTCCATCTCATTCAATTCAGCAATTTGATCAACCATTTTTCTGCGGGTATTTCTATCCATTCCATCAGGATCTTGCAAATAGAGAATTGGATTTTCGCCGCTGCTAAATTGTACGCCCTGGTGTACTGAATCTAAAAAACCATTGGTCCATAATTTAGAATATACCCCTTGTCCATTCCCCTTACCACGAGATAGCAACACACAAAAAGCGGGCAAATTACTGTTCTCTGTACCCAGACCATAACTCACCCACGAGCCCATACTAGGCCGGTTTCCCTGCTGAGCGCCCGATTGAAAAAAGGTAAGTGCGGGATCGTGGTTGATTGCTTCTGTATGCATGGTTTTTACTATGCAGATATCATCCACTATTTTAGACATATGCGGGAATAAATCACTTACCCATGCACCCGAATTTCCATATTGTTTAAACCCAAAATAAGAACCCACCAACGGAAAAGTGGTTTGGTTGGCCGTCATCCCCGTTAATCGTTGTCCGTTCCGAATCGACTCTGGTAAATTTTGTCCCACCATTTTATTCAGCAGGGGCTTATAGTCGAAGGTTTCTAACTGCGAGGGGGCGCCATTCTGAAATAGGTAAATTACCCGTTTGGCTTTGGGAGCAAAATGCGGGAGGCCTTGCATTATAGCTTCTTCGGGTGAACTGCTGCTGAACAAATCTGGAATCAATAACGATCCCAGCGCCGCACTTCCCAGGCCAATGCTCATCCGCGAAAGAAATTTTCGGCGGTTGAAACCAAGGCTGTGTTCTAATAATTCTTTTTCCATAATCAGGTTTTAGTAATCGCTTCCTGCATATTATACATTACCTGGATAGCCTGCATAGCTGCTGCCAGTAGAATGATATCTTTAGTAACTGCCTGATAATTGCCTACAGAAATTATTTTGTGGGCATTCTCAGGATTTTTCTTCAATTCAGCAACTGCTTGTTCCCAATAACTTACCAATACTTCTTTTTCTTTCGCATCTGGTGTTCGGCAAATGATTCGCTGAAACGCGCCGGTAATTACTAGTGTAGGGTTTGTGCCTCGCTGCAAAAGTCGGTCGGCCAAAGCCTTGGAAGCCTCAATCATGGTGGGGTCATTCAACATCACCAATGCCTGCAGCGGCGTGTTGGTGCGATATCTGCTGGTTTGGCATTCATCGCGATTGCTTGCGTCAAAAATCATCATCGAAGGGGGCGGTACCGTGCGTTTTATAAAAGTATACAGCCCTCTGCGGTATAATAATGTTCCGGTATCCTGAACGTATTTTTTCAAGATGCCTCTTCCCGAAGTGGCCAGTTCCCATAATCCTGGCGGCTGAAGAGGTTTTACACTGGGGCCTCCGATTTCCGTATTCAACAATCCACTGCTGCTGAGTAAAATATCTCTTACTAACTCCGCAGAAAAACGGGCGCGGGGTGCATACGATAAATAAATATTTAGGGGATCTTTTTTCAATTTTTCTGTGCTGATTTTACCAGACTGCCGATAGGTTGCCGATAATACCAGTTGCCGAATCAATCTTTTCATATCCCAACCATGCTGCTGAAAATCTGCCGCCAGCCAATCCAGTAATGGAGGATTTGAAGGTAAATCACCTTGCATACCAAAATCAGAAGCCGTTTTAACAATCCCTCTTCCAAAAAATTCTTGCCAGATGCGGTTAACAAAAACTCGGGCTGTTAGGGGATTTTTTTCGTCAAACATCCATTGGGCTAATCCCAAGCGATTTGTTTTCCATCGAGTGGAATCAAAAGGCAATACAACCGGAGGTGTAGCAGGACGAACTTCTTCTCCCGGAGTATCATAATTACCCCGAATTAACAGAAACGTTTTTCGGGTTGTATCACGGTCTGCCATTACAGAAACTTCCAGTTTGCCGGTATCCTTTTTATTTATAAAGCGCAAGGTTTTTTGCACTTCTTCATTTGTAATGGTCATGCGGGGATTTTTCGCATAGGTTTCCGGTCCGCCCACGGTAGCTTCTAACCCAACTTCCTTTACATTATTGAAGAAAGCATATAGCTGATAATAATTTTTCTGAGAGAAGGGGTCATATTTATGGTCATGACATTTGGCACACTCTACCGTCATCGCCAACATGGCTCTGCCAAAGGTATTGGTGCGGTCGGTTACATACTGCACCCGATACTCTTCATCAATCACCCCACCCTCTTCGGTTATTTTATGATTTCGGTTGAAGCCACTGGCCAGTTGTTGTTCTTTGGTTGCATTGGGCAACAAATCACCCGCCAGCTGCCAGGTTATAAAAGTATCGTAACGCATATTGCGATTAAAGGCATCAATTACCCAATCACGCCAAGGCCACTGAGAACGATAACTATCATCCTGAAATCCGTGTGAGTCGGCAAAACGCGCCAGGTCCATCCAGCCAATAGCCATTTTTTCTCCAAACTGCGGAAGTTGTAAAAGGCGATCTACCTGCTTTTCATAGGCATTGGCAGAAGCATCATTAACAAAAGCAGCCGTTTGCTCGGGAGTAGGCAAGATGCCCGTAAGATCCATGCAAACCCTTTTCAACAATCGCTCTTTATCGGCTGTTTCGTTCGGACTCAATCCCTGCCGTTCCATTTTACTCAATATAAAATAGTCAATCTCATTAACCGGCCAGCTTTTTTCGTTCACGGCCGGTAAGGCAGCTTTTTGGGGCACCACAAAGGCCCAGTGAGGTTCATACTTTGCGCCCTGCGCTATCCATTTTTTCAGAATCTCCACTTCGTGCTCGGAAAGTCGGGGAAGTTTACTCGATACTTTTGGCATCAATAATGAAGTATCTGTAGTAGTAATTCTGGCAAACAGTTCAGAAGCTTCGGGATTTCCTGGAACAAGTGCATGCTTCTGTGGATGTTCCTGTAAAGCCTTAAATGCTTCTGAGGCAATATCTAGCCGCAATCCAGCCTCTCTTTTTTGGGCATCGGGGCCATGACAATTAAAACATTTATCCGACAATATCGGCCGAACATCGTAATTATAACTGACTACATCAGGTATGGCATTATCATACATGGCTGCGTTTGAACAAGCATTCAACAGCGCAACTGAAATTCCCGCTCCCAATAAGAGCAACCACATTATTTTTTTCATCGTAGGCAAATAGTCCCCTTTTCGGTAAAATAACCCAAAACCGGGCTAACTAAGTTAATTAATTAATTGAAAATCCGTTACAGTTTCTGCTATTTACTGAATGTGTTATTTTTGAAGTATGATAACCATTACCACCGTTTCCGGCGAGGCAGATTTGATAGGTATCTTAGACTTGCAAAGCCGCAACCTCAAAAAAAACATTACTCCAGAGGAAGCCAAGAGCCAGGGATTTCTGATTGCAGAGTTTTCGATGGATTATCTAAAAAAGATGAACGATGCACATCCCTCAGTAATTGCTAAAAGAAACGAAGAAGTAGTAGGGTATGCCCTGATTGCTACTCCTGCTGCCCGAATCGGGCATCCGCTTACGGAAGATCTGTTTAACCAAATTGATTCTCTAAGTTTTCAGGGGATACCACTCAATGAAGCAAAATATGCAGTAGTGGGTCAGCTTTGTGTAGATAAATCGGTAAGAGGCATGGGTTTGGTGCAGCAGCTATACGGTAGATTTAGAGAAGAACTGGAAAATGAATATGATTTTGGTATTACCGATGTAGCACGCGCCAATAGACGTTCCCTTTCAGCACATATAAAAACCGGCTTTCAGGTAATTCATTCCATTGGATATGGCGGCCTAGAGTGGGACGTTGTTTTGTGGGACTGGAGAAAATAACTGGCTACTTAGGCCTTCCATTGAACGGTTACAATAATTTCATTTTTTCTGCTAAAAAATTTATAGGGAGCGTCGTACCCTAAAAAGCGAAAGTTTCCTTGGTGCGTGATATTGTTTTTAGCAAGAATGTCAGACAGTTTCTTGGAGTAGTTCTGGATATCACTGTCGGATGCATATCCTCCAAAACGAATGGCAGCCACATATTCGGCAGGCGTGTTTTCGAATTTGATTCCAGACTGGTTGGGCTTTGGTAATTGTTGTAAGGGCATATTGGGTGGCATTACAAAACTCATAGACGAACCCTTGTCAGACAATTGCATGCGTACAGGGGCCGTCATGGCAATTTTTGTATTGTTTTCGTTCCCGCCAAAAATATAATTCGCCAACTGACGAAATCCTTTGCTGCCTACTTCTTTGTAAGAATTAGCGGAGGAAATAACGGTAGCCATTACTGCCGGCGGATAAAAGCGGATTTCCGCTTCCGCTAGGCTTCGAATCACTTTGTAGGGTTGTTCATAGATAGTAGAAGCCATAGCAGATGATTTTATTTTTAGGGAGCGAGTCGACTAATCTCCCATTTACCAGCAGCATCTAGTTTATATTGAATCCTATCGTGTAAGCGACTGCTTCGTCCCTGCCAGAATTCAATGGTATCAGGTACCACCCGGTATCCTCCCCAATGAGGAGGGCGAGGTATGGGGTGATGATGGTAGGTGTGTTGATAGGATGCCAATTGATCTTCAATTACCTGTCTACCGCTGATGGGTTTACTCTGCGGTGAAGCCCAGGCACCCAGCCGACTGCCTTCGGGGCGAGATTGAAAGTAGGCATCGCTCTCTTCGGCAGAAACTTTTTCTACCCGTCCGCTAATGCGAACCTGCCGCTCTAATTCTTTCCAGAAAAACACTAGGGCTGCTAAAGGATGGGCAAGCAGATCTTGCCCTTTTTTACTATCGTAGTTGGTAAAAAAAACAAAGCCGTTTTTATCATAGCCTTTTAGCAAAACAATTCGGGCTGCGGGAACACCTTCTACGCTTACCGTTGCCAACGTCATTGCATTCACTTCAACTATATCACTACTTACTGCCTCCTTCCACCATTTGGTAAACTGATCGATAGGATTACTGGCTACGTCATTTTCATCCAGTGTTTGTAAACTATAATCTTTTCTAATATCCGCTATACTCATATCCCTGTTTTCGGTACAAAGATACTAATAGGGCAACAACCCGCTGAGAAAGGTTACAAACAAAAGGGATTAGCGCTGCTTAAGCGTACCATTAACCATTGATTTCTGTGGGTTCAGCTTCGTTTTTTCCGGAAATAAAGGTATAAACGGCCGGAATTACAAATAGGGTAAGCAATAAGGAAAAGAGCAGTCCCCCCACCACCACAATACCTAAAGGAACCCGGCTGGTAGAAGCTGCTCCTAAACTTAAAGCAATGGGCAAGGCACCCAGTGAAGTGGCCAAGCTCGTCATCAAAATCGGACGTAGCCTTTGGGTAGCTGCCTCTACTACTGCCGGCATTTTCGCCAACCCTTTTGTGCGTTTCTGATTGGCAAATTCTACAATTAAAATGCCGTTCTTGGTTACCAGCCCGATCAACATAATCATTCCGATTTCGGAGAAAATATTCAACGTTTGCTTAAGTAGATATAAGCTTAGCAGCGCCCCTGCTAAAGCCAGCGGAACGGTAAGCATAATGGTAATTGGATCGCGGAAACTTTCAAATTGAGCAGAGAGTACCAGATAAATTAACATCAGCGCCAATATAAATGCAAAAGCAATATTGGAGGAACTCTCAGCATAATCACGCGAAGGGCCGCTTAAAGAAACCTGGTAGCTTTCATCTAACAATTGATCCGCAATTTTTTGCATGGCTTTAATACCATCCCCTATGGTTTTACCATCTGCCAGTGAAGCAGAAATGGTAGCTGATTTATATCGATTATAGTGATATAGCGTGGGCGGATTACTACTCTCTTCCAGTTTTATAACGGCATCCAGCGGAATACTTTGTCCCTTATTATTCCGTACATATAAATTCGAAATATCTACCGTAGTATTTCTTTTATCTCTTTCTACTTGCGCAATCACCTGATACTGATAGCCATTCATAATAAAGTACGCCAGTCTGCCTCCACTAAAAGCACTTTGAATTGTACTGATTACATCTGTTGTGCTCAAGCCTAAATCTTTAATCTTCATCCGATCAACCGTAAGCTGAATTTCAGGTTTATTAAATTTCAAACTAACATCCGAGTTGGCAAAGGTTTTATCTTTTCTTACTTCATCTAAAAATTTGGGGATGATTTGTCGAAGCCGGCTGAGGTCTTGATTTTGTAAAATAAATTGAATGGGCAATGACCCCCTCGATCCTAAACCTACCGAAATAGTTTGCTCCTGCGTTGCGAAAATGCGCGCATCATTAAAACGTCCCATCTTTTTTTGTAAGTCGGAAACTATCTCTGCCTGTGATCGCTTCCGTTTAGAAGGATCTACCAAACTTATCCTGGGTTGTGATGTATTCACTCCCGCACTGGAGCCCCCGTATCCGGAAGAAGTTCGGGCAATGGTAAAATCACCTTCCGGAACAGAATCACTCAAAAATTGTAGGATATTATCTACCATTTTTTGCATGGAATAATAGCTGGTGCCTTCGGCAGCCGTAACATTAAATCGGATACTGCTTCGGTCTTCCAATGGAGCCAATTCACTTTGTAATTGACCCATGATAAACCAAATCAGAAAAACACAGGAAACTACTATAAGCCAAGCAGCCCAACGAATTTTCATAAACCCTTTCAACAATCGGTTGTAGCCGGTTTCGAGACCTATAAAAAAGGGTTCGGTTTTTTTATAAAACCAGCCGCCATGAATATTCTTGGCACTTAAGTAAACATTTAATACCGGTGTGATGGTGAGTGATACAAAGGCTGAAATCAATACGGCTGCAGCCAGTGTTACGCCAAATTCGCGAAACAGCCTGCCCACAAAACCTTCTAAAAATATTACCGGTAAAAAAACAACGGCCAACGTGAGCGAAGTAGAAATTACCGCAAAAAATATTTCCTTACTCCCTTCCAGGGCTGCTTTTCTAATTGGCATCCCCTCTTCCAGCTTGCGGAAAATGTTTTCAGTTACCACAATCCCATCATCTACCACCAATCCAGTTGCCAACACGATACCTAACAAAGTGAGGATATTGATGGAAAACCCAAAAAGATACATCACAAAAAAGGTAGCAATCAATGATATCGGAATATCTATTAACGGCCGTATGGCAATTAGCCAGTTGCGAAAGAAGAAGAAAATTACTAACACAACCAACCCAAATGAAATGATCAGGGTTTCCTTCACCTCACTTAACGACTTACGAATGATATCCGTATTATCAATCATCACCTTAAATTCAATATCCGACTTGTTAGATTTTTTAATCGTTTCCAGTCTTTTCATGAATTCGTCGGCAATCTGAATATTATTCGCACCGGGTTGCGGAATAATGGCTAGTCCTACGGCATTCAGTCCGTTCACCTTCCAAGATTGTTCTAGTTGTTCGGGAGCCATTTCAACAGAAGCTACATCACCCAGACGAACGATCCCTAAAGAATCTTCTCGAATAATCAGGTCTCTAAATTGTTGCTCATTGGTGAGTCTGCCCAATGCTCGTATAGTTAACTCCGTTTTATTGCCATAAATTTTTCCGGGGGGCAGCTCAACGTTTTCTGTGTTAAGCGCGGTTCGAATATCTGTAAAGGCAACGTTGAATGCACTCATCCGGTCGGGCTGCAACCAGAGGCGCATTGAATATCTTTTTTGTCCGAAAATATTTACCGCACTTACATTGTTGATGGTTTGAAATTGCTGTTGCAACACGGTTTCTGCATAGTCGCTCAACTCCATCAAACTCTTGGTATTACTTTGCACGGCCAGCACCAAAATAAAATCACTGTTGGCATCTGATTTAAATACCACAGGCGGGGCATCAATATCTTGTGGCAAGCTTCGTATCGCCTGTCCTACTTTATCCCGCACATCACTGGCGGCTGCCTCTAAATCTACTCCCAGATTAAATTCAATGGTAATCTGACTACTCCCTAGCTGACTGGATGAAGTGATAGATTTAATACCGGGAATACCATTCACCTGCTTTTCTAGGGGTTCGGTAATCTGACTTTCGATAATATCTGCGTTGGCACCAGTGTAACTGGTACTAACCGAAATAACCGGTGGATCGATTGCCGGATAATCGCGTACCGCCAAAAATGAATACCCTACTACACCAAAAAGTATCAGCGTCAGGTTCATTACCGTTGCCAATACCGGGCGTTTGAGAGATAATTCAGAAATATTCATACGATCAAATACATGGTTATTCACCTACAGGTGAAGGGTGGGAATAAATTATTGTTTCAACTGTTCCTGCGTTTTTACGCTCCGCACTTTAAGGGGCGCTTTCGGACGGGCAAATAGCACTCCGGTTACCACTACGCTGTCACCGGGATTGATGCCGCTGATGATTTCCACCATATCCTCATTGCGAATACCTGTTTTTACATTTACAAAGTTCGCTTTACCTCCCTTCACTACCACCACTTGCTTATTTTTATCGTCGGGGATAATGCAATTGGTAGGTACCATTACACTGGGATGGTCTTGCCGACACGTTAAATATACTTTTACAAAAGAGCCCGGATTGGCTTTTACACCCTGTAATACCGAACGAACTTTTAAATTCCGGCTTACTGAGCTAATCTGAGGTTCAGTAGCAATGATGGTTGCCTTGTGGCGCTCGGCTTTGCTTAAATCGGTTTGCACTTCAACTTCAGCCCCTTTCCGAATCAACTTACTGTATTGCTCGGGTAATGTGAAATCTACCTTTATCTTATCTACCTGCTGTAAAGTAGCGATTAGGGTAGTAGGGGTTACATAGGCGCCCGGACTTACCATCCGCAAACCCACCAGTCCCGAAAAGGGCGCTTTTACTACCGTTTTATCTATCAGAGATTGAGTATAGGCAAGATCGGCTTTGTAGCCGTTTACCTGACTAACAATGGCATCATAATCTGCCTGATTAATGCCACCCACGGCAATCAACTTGGCTAAACGGGCTTCTGTTTTTTGGGCCAAATCCAATAAAACACGTGTTTTGTTCATTTGAGCCTGTAAGTCAGCATCATTCACCCGGGCAATTACCGTTCCCTGAGCCACCACATTCCCTTCGGGTACCTGTAAATAGGTAAGTCGGCCGGCTACCTCGGGGCGGAGTTCGAGATATTCAAAAGCAACCACCGAACCATTGGCTTCAATAGTGGTGCTGATTTGTTCCGTAGCTGCAATCATTACATCTACCAGGGCCGGAGCACCGGCAGGTTTGGCAGCTGCTGCTTCTTTATCCTTTTTCCCCTTGCAGGCTGCCATCAGCAATACAAGTGAAATCGGGAGTAATATCCTTTTCAATAGATACAATTTTTAAATATCGGCTAAAGATAGAAATTATTTTCAGTGTTATGTATGATAAAGTATAATCGGCCGAAGGGATAAATAATTCGGTCAATCCCCAGCTTTTTCATCGTTGGGTTGTAACTTTAATCATATCGCTATTCTCCTTCCGGTTTTCACTACTTTAAAAAAAATAATTATGCTTGCTTTGTCTGCCACCTACCCCCAAAAAAGGGCCTTTATTACCGGAGCGGCTTCCGGTTTGGGGAAAGCTTTTTGCATGGATTTGGCTCGGGATGGCTGGATGATTGGTATGGCAGATAATAATGTTACTGCTTTGGAATTAGCGGTCGCCGATATACAAAATGCCGGGGGCCGGCCTCTGCTATTTCCGCTGGATGTTTCTGACAAAGATCAGTATCAACAAGTGGCTGCCGACTTTCTGGCACAGGCGGGAGGTATCGACTTACTTTTTAATAATGCCGGAGTAGGCGATGGCAGCGTTTTTGAAGATTATTCCCTCGAAAATTACGAGTGGATGGTTGGCATCAACCAAATGGGGGTACTGTATGGTTGTTACTATTTTGTACCCACTATGAAAAAACAGCGTTCTGGGCATATCCTCAATACCGCCAGTGCGGCTGCCATTGGTTGTGCCCCTACTATGGCGGCTTATAATATTACGAAAGCCGCGGTGCTCGCCCTCAGTGAAACCCTATATGGAGAATTAATGGACTATCAGGTGCATGTTTCGTGCATCATGCCTACTTATTTTAAAACCAACGTAATTCAACATGCGCGGGGAGGAGATCTGGTAAAAAAAGCTACACAGCATTTTATTAACCGGTCAGGACTGGAAGCCCCCGAAGTGGCAGCTGAGATATTGGAGCGGGCCGGAAAAAAAGAACTGTATATTATTCTTCCCAAATCTGCCCGAAAAATGTGGTTGATGAAAAGATTTGCCCCTACACGATTTAGAAAAATGGTGAAAGAACAGTTTATGGCTTCCATGCAGAAAGTAAAAAAATATCAGTCGAAACAAAGTTAATATTCCCCCCTAAGTATTTATGAATATGAATCCACTTCCGCAATTTCAACTCACTGGCAAAGTTGCCTTAATAACCGGCGCCAGTAAAGGAATCGGAGAAGCTATGGCCCGACTGTTTGCTGCACAGGGCGCCATTGTAGTAATCAATTCGCGCAAACAAGATGAGCTGGACCTTGTAGCCAACAGTATTCGGGAAAATGGTGGAACCTGCACACCCATTGCCGCCAATGCCGGGGATATAAGTGCCTGTAAACAACTGGTTGCACGGGTAGTTGAGCTGCATGGAAAAATTGATATCTTAGTAAATAATGCCGCTACAAATCCGGTATTTGGCCCGGTAGTAGATACGGAAGAATGGGCTTTCGATAAAATCATGCAGGTAAACGTAAAAGCACCTTTTGAGTTGAGCAAGCTGGTTTATCCGATTATGAAGGCATCCGGAGGAGGTAGCATCATCAACATCAGTTCAATCGCAGGCATTACGCCGGATACCGGATTGGGCATATACTCCGTTTCTAAAGCTGCGCTGAATATGCTTACCAAAGTAACTGCCAAAGAATGGGGGAAGGATGGCATTCGGGTGAATGTAATTTGCCCCGGACTTATCAAAACCAAATTTTCCGAAGCCCTTTGGCAAAATGAAAAATGGCTGCAAAAATTTGCCCAACAGCTTCCCCTCGGCAGAATGGGTACAGGAGAAGAAATGGCCGCAATGGGTTTGTTTCTGGCTTCTGATGCGTCTGCTTATTGCACCGGTAGCGTATTTATGGCAGATGGTGGGGCCACTATCTAACGCCTACCTAATTAATACATTTTTATGGAAGAAATATTTATCACTCCCCGGCTTCGCGACCTACTACCACAAATACGAAAATTTGTAGAAACGGAATTGATCCCGCTTGAAAAGGAGCATGCCAACCGAAAAGGAAAGGAAACCGAAGCCCTGCTGCAGCAAAAAAGATTGTTGGTAAAAGAAAAAGGCTGGTGGAACCTGCACCTGAGTGAGCAAGATGGTGGCATGGGATTAACCCTCTGCGAATTCGGACAAATCAGTGAAATACTTTCCCTCGCTCCTTATTACGGTCAGTTTACTTTTAATTGTCAGGCCCCCGATATTGGCAATACCGAACTGCTAAAACATTTTGCCTCCCCCGAAATCAAATCTATTTTTTTACAACCCCTGATTGAAGGAAAAATCCGCAGCTGCTTTTCGATGACGGAACCTGATATGCCCGGCTCCAATCCCGTAAGGCTGTTAACTACTGCGGTAAGAGAAGGCAATGAATATGTAATCAATGGCACCAAGTGGTTTACTACCGGGGCCGATGGGGCTGCATTTGCCATCGTAATGGCCGTTACCAATCCCGATGCCGCTCCGCATAAAAGGGCCAGCATGATTATTGTTCCAACCAATACGCCAGGATTTACGCTGGTAAGAAATATCCCTGTATTTGGAGAAGCTGGCGAAGGCTGGGCCAGCCACTCCGAGATTGCCTATGTAAACTGCCGAGTGCCAATTAGTAACCTGATTGGTGAAGAAGGCATGGGCTTTAAGCTTGCACAGGAAAGACTGGGACCCGGTCGCATTCATCATTGTATGCGCTGGGTTGGCATTGCCGAAAAAGCATTCGACCTGATGTGTAACAGAGCCGTTAGCAGAGAAATGGAAGAAGGCGTGGTATTGGGTCAGAAACAATTTATTCAAGGATTTATTGCCGAAAGCCGCGTAGAAATTGATGCCTCCCGCATGTTGGTACTCCGGGCTGCCCATCGGATAGATTTGAAAGGTGCTGCCAATTGTCGGGAAGAAATTTCAGGTATAAAATTTTATGTAGCCAATATGTTTTTACGGGTGCTTGATCGTGCTATTCAGGTGCATGGAGCCATGGGACTTACCAATGATACCATGCTGGCCAGTCTCTATCAACACGAAAGAGGGGCCCGCATCTGGGACGGTGCAGATGAAGTGCACAAACAAAGTATGGCCATTCAGATACTGAAGAAATACGGACTGGATGTAAAAAAGAAATCCTCCCAATCCTAATCTGTTTGTATGAGTTTGCCCGACATTCATCAACATCTGCCCGCCTTACAGCAATGGCTGCATCAGTCGCTGCCCGAAATAGGAGCGATTCAGGATATCAAACGTTTTTCGGGAGGGTTTTCGAATATAACTTATCGCATCAGCAACGGGCAACAATCCTATGTGCTTCGTATGCCTCCACCCGGCTCGGAAGTGAAAACTGCGCATGATATGAACCGCGAGTTTCGGGTACTATCAGCATTGAAACCTCATTATGCATCGATTCCTACGCCGCTGGCATTTTGTGATAACCCAACAATATTGGGTACGCCCTTCTATATAATGGAATACTTAGAGGGAATGATACTTCGCCCCAATAGTTCGCAGTTGAAAGATTTGAGCGAAGAACATTTTACCACCCTGTCCACTGAACTGATTAAAAACTTAGCTAGCCTGCATACTATCGATTTACAAACCAGTGGACTGATTCAATTGGGTAAGCCCGAAGGATATGTGAACCGGCAGGTAAGCGGATGGATCAACCGATACTATCAATCAGAAACCGATCAACTTGCTACCATCAATCAGGTGGCCGACTGGTTACAACAACAAACGCCCCGCGAACAGTCACCGGCTATGTTGCACAACGATTATAAGTACGACAATGTAATTTTTAGCCGGCAGCAAATGGGTAAAATCGTGGGGGTGCTTGATTGGGAAATGGCTACTGTAGGCGATCCGTTGATGGATTTGGGAGCAGCCCTCGCCTATTGGTTCGAAGCCGGCGATCCGGAACCTTTTCGGGATTATAATATTACCTGGCTTCCCGGTAATTTGAGCCGACTGGCCTGTGCCCAATTGTATGCTGCAAATACCGGCAGAGATATCAGCGACCTGCTATTTTACTATGTGTTTGGTTTATTTAAAAATGCGGTGATTGTTCAGCAGATTTATTTCCGATGGAAAAAGGGGTTGCACAATGATGATCGTTTTGGCGGATTGATTCACCTGATCAAATTATTGGGGAAACATGCAGTTCGCACATTAGAGAAAAATAGTATTTCCTAGTGAGTAAGCGGTCCGATTATTTTCTGCGCAATCCTCCCCGCCAGTTGTAGCGCTCGGAGCGATATTTTTCGTAGTCCTTTTCAACCATATACCCCAACTCTAAATCATTCAGTCGTATAACCGTTTCGTATTCGGGGCGATAATGCACCATAAACGAATCTAACTCCGGAGAAGTTAGCTTGGTAATTTTTCTTACAAAGGGTTTGGTAAAACGACTGCTCACATATTTATCCTGCTCCTGCATAATTAATCGCCGTTGCAAGTGCAATAAACTATTGGTGCGCTTTACGCGAAACATGTTGATGATTTCATTCACATCAAACCCCACCGTTAAACCCCCGGGGTTATAATTAGGATTGCTGCTCAACCGCAAAGTTGGCTTTCTGAAATCGAAGCCTTTGGCATTGTCTCGACGGTTTTGCAGAGAATCAAACTTGTAATAACTATTCCGAACGGTAACCTCCGGTAAATCAAAAGCCCTCAAATGCAGCATCACATTAAACCGGTCGGTATTGCTGATGGTATCTACCGGATACTTCATGGTAGTTTTGCCGATTAATGAAAACCAAATAGAATCAGTTTCTCGCACCTGAATCGAATAACGCCCCATCGAATCGGTTACGGTACCTTTTCCGGATGAGCTAATAACGGCTACTGCCTCCAGGGGGCGACGAGCTGAGATATCGAAAACCGTTCCGCTTACGGTAATGGTTTGTGCCTGCAATTGAGCATTCTCTAGAAAAATACTACTACTAAGCAAGCAAATGATGAATAAAATTTTTCTCAACTGAGCGGTTTGGCTGTAATATTATTAAACGAGAACGAGAGTGCAAGAAATTGCCGGCAAATTAACGTGGTTTTTGCAGTTAATAGGGGGAATCTCATTTTTTTAACCGCCCTACAGGCTAAAAGCGAGTAGACAGTATATGAGGAAGCATGTTTCTCCAGGTGGGCCAATCATGGTTAATATCGTTTCCCCATATACCCAGATCGTGGGGAATTCCCTTTTGATGCAGGATGCCCGAAAAGCGGCGCGAAGCTTCCGGATCTTCATAGGCACCGCTACCGGTATAAATATGAATATGCTGGCTGGAGCGAATCTTATCTAAATACCAGGAATCTTCTAACCGGGGTAGATAATGTTCGGGACTATTATAATATACTTGCTCGTCAAAATACCCTTTCGTATATTCTTCCAGATTGTACACACCACTCATACTAATCACCCCCTGAATCAGGTCGGGCCTTTTTAGAAATAAATTCATGGAATGCAATGCACCAAAAGAAGCGCCGCTGATATATATGGGTGTATCCTCGCTCGTGTGGGTTTTTATAAAGGGAATCACTTCTTTAAAAACATACTCATTAAACTGGTTATGCCGAATGGCCTTGTGTTCCGGCAGCATTGTATCATTCATCCAGCTTTCCTTGTTCATGCTGTTGATACTAAACACTTTGATTTTTCCTGCATGAATGAGGGGCGATAGGGCATCAATCAGCTGAAACCGCTCGTATTCCAGAAAATCGGCCGCAGCTGTGGGTATCAGCAAAAGGGCAAAACCATAATGACCATAAGTAACTACTGGCATTTCTATACCCAAGGAGGGGCTATACCACGAATTCAATGCTCTATTCATATCAAAAATTAAAATGCCGATAAAACCCTTGCAGCCTACTCAATACAGGTTTTGCGAATCTCCTTCCAAAGATCTTGGTAACACTGGGCAGCATAGCTAGATTTGGCAAAGGTTGCCAGCGGAGCTTCTTGCACGCCCATCTTTTCTACATCGCTGAGGTAAGGGATATAATTTTTAAAGAAAAGTTTGTCTTTATAAAAAGCTTCCATCACTTCGTGGTGAAGGTTTTTCCGATGGTCTACCATGCTAAAGAAACACTTGATTTTAGCAGCATCCATGCCATTCTCTTTACAATAATCCAACACGGTTTCGAAGGATCGAATAGAAAGTGTAGTAGGAATATTGGGCATCAATACCCAATCAGCTGCATGAAAAACGGCTTCATGCAAGAGTGAAATACCGGGCGGACAATCCAGAAAAAGCACATCGTATTTTTTTTGCAGTGGGGCAAGCAGACTGGTAATTCGCTTTCTAGATTGCTTCATATCATGCAGCAATAGATCGGCATTGCGGGCCGATAAGTCGGCAGGAATCACATCGAGATGCTCATAAGGGGTAGCCTGAATGGCGTGCTGGAGGTCTAACTCGTTGCTGAGAATTTTTTTTGTCTCGTTCTTTACGCTGGCCTGTGCACCCAAATAAAAAGAGGACGAGCCCTGGGGATCCATATCCCAAATGAGCGTTTTATAGCCCTGTTCGGCACTTAAATAGGCCAGATTAATGGAGGCGGCGGTTTTTCCCACGCCCCCTTTTAAGTTGTATAGTGCTATGGTTACCATCCTACAATTTACGATTTTTTTTATACTGCAAGTGCGGTACTTATACCAGGCCCCCCAACAGCAAACAACCCAGTACTATCCAGGGGGCAGGAATTTTTTGGGTTTGCAGTATTACAATGGTTGCCACCACTATCCCAAGGTCGGCAAAAGCAATGGGAATGCCCTGCCAAAGCTGGTACCAAAAGGTATCAGTAATTAGGTAGCAAGTGGCGCCGGCCATGATGCCCACAACAGCCGCATTGATCCCTTCGAGGGAACGATAGATAACAGCATATTTTTTCAGGTACTGCCATACCGGGAAGAAGAATAATACCAGCAAAGCACTGGGTAAAAAAATGGCAACACAGCCAATCAAACAGCCCAGCAATTGAAACGCTATGCCTTCATCGCGCAAAGCCATCCCCCCAGTAAAAGCCCCGATTGAAAAAACCGGACCGGGTATAGCCCGCACCATGCCCGACCCCGTTAAAAAATGGTCGCGGCTCATGCGCAATACATCGCGCTTTTGTTCCTGAATATGGCGAGTTTCGGGGCGGGTAACATATTGCTCGTACATGAGGGGCATCAACACATCCCCACCCCCAAAAACCAGGCTCCCAAAACGATAGGAGTTTTCGAACAGATTAAAAGGCTTTCGGTTGGGCCAGTTATTACGGGTAGCAGTTTCAGACAGATAAGCTGCCACACCAAATACCAACAAAAATATCAGCAAATTACCCCAACGTACCGGTTTGCGCTGCTCCTTTTTCTGCGGAATTCTTTTATCACTGAAATTGGTAACTATACCGGATAATATGATCAGACCCGGAAAAACCCAGGGTGTTTTAAATGCCAGAAATGTTGCCAAAGTAGATAGCACCATGATGATGCGGGTAATGGTATTGTTTACCGATACCCCCATAAACCGATAAGCCGAATACCCAATAAATCCAATCGCCATCGGCTGCATAAACCGAAACCACTGAATGGTTTTTCCCTGATCATCAAAATAATCCAACAGAAAGGATAGTCCCCCCATTAATATACTGGCGGGTGTTATCCAAATGAGCAGGGTTGCAATGGCTAGCAACAAGCCACCTCGCTTATACCCGATCAATGTTAGGGTTTGGGTAGAGGAGGCGCCGGGAAGGAGTTGGCAAAATCCATTGTATTCCATCAGCTCCTCTTCGGTAACATCGCGCCGCTTATGTACAAAGATGTTGAACATCATACCTAGGTGGCCTTGTGGACCCCCAAAGGCAGTAATACTATGCCAAAGCACAGCCTTTAAAAACGGAATGTGACGTAGAAAATGCAAGGCCCCTGATTTGAAACCAGAAATTGATTACCGCAATAAAGATATTGGTTATTTCTTAAGCCCAATCTCCCGAAGCCGCTCATCGAGGTATTCGCCGGCAGTGATATCTGCATAGGCTTTTGGATGATCGGCATCTATGCAACGATCTAAACAAGCCAAACTCATTTCGCTACGCGGATGAAGAAAGAAAGGCATGGAAAAACGACTGGTATGCCAAAATTCCCGGGGCGGATTTACCACCCGGTGGGTAGTACTTTTAAGCATATTATTGGTAAGGCGTTGCAGCATATCGCCCACATTTACCACAATCTGCTGAGGCAACGAAGTTACCCCAACCCAATCTCCCTGCTTATTTAAAATCTGCAACCCATCGGCGGATGCGCCTACCAGCAGGGTAATCAGGTTAATATCTTCATGCTGCTCTGCCCGTATGGCCGATTTGGGTTCGTGGGTGATGGGGGGATAATGGATACAACGCAGAATGGAATTGCCTTGGTGGATATGTGCATCAAAATAATCACTTGGCAATCCCAGATACAAAGCAATCGCCGAAAGCAAGGCGCCCCCACTTTTTTCAAAATGACGATAAGCGCTATACAAGGTTTCATTAAACTGTGGGATGATATCAACCATCACATTGGGTGGATATTCTTCGGCTATTTCGTTGCCATCAGTTACCGTTTGGCCATATTGAAAAAACTCTTTCAAATCTGGTGCGTCACTGCCCTTGGCATGCTCTTTACCAAAACTGGTATATCCTCGCTGCCCGGCAAGTCCGGGAATCTCGTATTTGCTTTTTTGCTCATTCGATAAACTGAAAAATTCCTGCACCAAACGATACTGATCGGCAATCAATGAGTCGGGTATTCCATGGTTCATCACCGATACAAAACCTACTTCTTCAAAAGCCTTACCCAACTGCTGCACAAAATCGGCCTGTTGGGCGGGGGTGCCTTCTACAAACTGTGCGAGATCTACTACAGGAATCGTCATACTATTAATTTTTTTAAGGATGCAACTTATCAACCCCAAAGAGAGTCTAAGAGTTAACGATTTTACCATAGTTTTTATGCGTATTCGCCGTTATTTTATCAACTTTGCCTCATGAAGCTTATTCCCTTTGTTCTGTTTGGCTGGATCTTGTTTATTTCCGCATGTTCCCCCAAGTACCAATCTTTTACCGGAAACTATCAATTTTCAACTCCCACACCCGGTGGTGCGCCCGATTATTCCCGGTTAGATTTCTGGGCTGCCCATCCCTATAAAAAAGACCCCTCCGACAGTGTACCCGAACCCCTGCGCGCCAGCTATCGACCCGATTCTACGGCGGATGTATTTTTTATTCATCCCACCACCTATACCCAACCAGAAAAGAAGTTCGGGTGGAATGGTCCGGTTGATGATGCTGAACTAAATGCCAAAACCGACTTTGGCACCATCTTATCCCAAGCAAGTATATTTAATGAAGTGGGTAGGATATTTGCCCCAAGGTATCGCCAGGCCCATATTTCAGCCTATTACCCCAAAAATGCCGACGACATCCAGCAAGCCAAAAATGCGTTGGATTTGGCATATGCCGATGTAAAAGCTGCTTTTCAATATTATTTGCAGTACGAAAACAAGGGCCGACCCATCATCATTGCCTCGCATAGTCAGGGAAGCACCCATGCGCAACGTTTATTGCTAGAATTTTTCGATAATAAAGTATTGTATAATAAACTTGTGGCGGCCTATATCCCCGGCATGTATGTAAACCCGGAAAAGTTTAAACAAATTACTCCCTGCCAATTGCCTCATCAAACTGGCTGTATGGTTGGATGGAGAACTTTCCAGGAAGGATATACCCCCGAATTTATTCAGAAAGAAACTACGCGTGCTTTAATAGTAAATCCCCTAACCTGGGATAGTAATAAACCCGAAGCCGGCAAAGAAGCAAACAAGGGTGCCGTTTTGTACAATTTTAATAAAGTAATAAAAAATACAACGGCTGCAATTGTTCATGAGAATCTGTTATGGACGCCCCGCCCCTCTTTTTTTGGCAGCTTTTTATACCGGAACAAAAATTACCATATTGCCGACTACAACCTGTATTATGTAAGTGTGCGCGAAAATGCACAGCTCCGTTTATCGGCATTCTGGAAAAAATAAGGGACTACTATTTTCAACAACTAATCAAAGGGCTGTTTAGCGCAAATGGCATTACGTTAGAATGCTGAATCTAGCAACACCTGCATTGAAATAACTGATGGATGGAAAGTGCAAACGCCTTAATTCCCGAACTCACTCAAAAACTTGATGCGCATTATTTTCAGTTGCTCCCAGGTAAAATCAAATTCACCCAGCTCTTCCTGTGCAATTTGTAGGGATGAGGTTTCACAACTTTTAAAATAATCAATTACAGCATCTTGCTCACTGTCGTCCATCCATTCGTCGATGGCATAGTTTAGGTTCAGTCGGGTGCCGCTGGCAGCAATAGTTTCCATTTCTTCTAGCAGCTCTTGTAAGTTGAGGCTCTTATTGCGGGCAATGGTTTCGAGGGGAATTTTTTTATCTACATTCTGTATGATATAAATTTTATTATTCGATTTATTCGCCACACTCTTCATCACAAAATCGTCGGGCTTCTCAATCTGATTTTCTTCTACATATTGCGCGATCATTTCTACAAAGGGCTTGCCGAATTTGAGGGCTTTCCCTTTACTTACGCCCTGGCATTTTTCCAGCTCTGCCAAAGTGGTGGGGAATAGGGTGGCCATATCCTGCAAGGAGTTTTCTAGGAAAACCACAAAAGGTGGCAGATTTTTTTTGCGGGCCTCTTTTTGGCGCAAGCCTTTCAATAACTCAAACAAAGCTTCATCGGCGGCCGATCCTGACTGGGCTCCTTGCTCCCCTTCATCGTCATCTGCATTGGCTTCTTCGAATAAATTATTAAGGGCAATGGTAAAGGAGCTGGGCTTTTTTATAAACCGGTTACCCTGCTGGGTAATTTTCAGCAAGCCATATTCTTCAATATCTTTTTGAATCAAATTATGCAACAACATCTGGCGGAGTAAGCTATTCCAAAAGTGTACATTCTGGTCTTTTCCTATGCCAAATACCGATAGGGCATCATGCCGATAGAGGTTGATTTGTGGGGTTACTTCACCCATCAAAACTTTTACTACATAATCTGCCACAAATCTTTCATCGAGCGCCTGAATGGTTTTCAGTGCCTGCACTACTTCGGCCTTGCTTTCGATTCTTTCTTTTGGATGGCGGCAGTTATCGCAATGTCCGCAGTTTTCTTCGGGCCATTCTTCGCCAAAATAATGCAGCAATACTTTTCTGCGGCAAACGGCAGTTTCAGCATAAGCCACGGTTTCATCAATCAATTGTGCTCCCACTTCGCGTTCACTTAATGGCTTATCGCGCATCAGGTGTTCTAATTTAGATACATCCTTATGAGAATAATAGAGCACACAAATTCCTTCCATCCCATCTCTGCCGGCGCGGCCAGTTTCTTGGTAATAGTTTTCAATAGATTTGGGAATGTTGAAATGGATTACAAAACGGATATCGGGCTTATCAATTCCCATACCAAATGCGATGGTTGCCACTATCACCTGCACATGCTCATTCAGAAACTGATCTTGCCGGTCGGCACGCAGTTTCTGATCTAATCCGGCATGATAAGCTACTGCCTTAATATTATTTGCCACCAGCAATTCGGCCAGCTCTTCGGTTGTTTTTCGGTTGAGGGTATAAATAATGCCGCTCTTTCCTTTATGAGAACTGATAAACTTTACAATGCTGCGTACGGTTTGGTCTTTATTAATTTTCGGCTGAATCTCATAATATAGATTTGATCTGTTAAATGAAGAAATCAGCACAAAGGGATCGCGCAATGCCAGATTTTTTACAATATCACTCTGCACTTTGGGGGTAGCAGTAGCGGTGAGGGCGATTACGGGTATGTTGGGATTGATAATATCCATCATCTCACGAAGCCGGCGATATTCGGGTCTGAAATCATGTCCCCACTCCGAAATACAATGTGCCTCATCTACGGCAAAAAATGAGAGGGGCAGATCGCGAAAAAAATCCAGGTTTTCTTGCTTAGTAAGAGTTTCTGGGGCAACATATAAGAGTTTGGTTTTCCCGCTTAGCAAGTCTTCTTTTACCACTTTTATTTGTCCCTTATTCAATGAGGAATTAAGAAAATGTGCCACTTCATCATTCTCGCTGTAGCCCCTAACCAGGTCTACCTGATTTTTCATCAGAGCAATCAGGGGAGATACCACAATGGCACATCCTGGTTGAATGAGGGCGGGCAACTGGTAGCATAAACTTTTACCGCCTCCGGTAGGCATAATTACAAAGGTATCGCGACCGCTTAACAGACTTTCAATCGCCTGGTGCTGGGTTCCTTTAAACTCTCGAAAACCGAAATATTGTTCCAGGGCACCATAGATATCCCATCCGCCCGGTAGCACTGCTTTTTTACTGTCGGTACCTTTTTTGGCCGTCCCCTTTTTGTCGGGGGTGGCTGCCTTCTTTTTTACACTTGTAGCCATGTATATCAACCATTAACCTCTTTGGGAGGTAAGTAATTCAATTAGAAAATATAGTATTTTTTTTTGAATCTTCCCGATTTATTATTCATCTCGCAAGATCCAACCTATTCTGTTGAGTAAACAGGTAAAAACTACCCGTAATTACCCCTTTTTTTCAAAGGGTAACGAAGTTAAGGAAGAATTACTGCATTAGCTGTTAAAGTTTACCTTTGCAACCATGACGAACCCACTCCTTTCCATCGCCCGCGAAGCCATTTTATTAGAGTCGGCAGCTTTGTTGCAAATGGCGGCTAATCTGAATGAGTCTTTTGAGCAAGCCGCCCAAGAGATACAAAATTCCGGCGGACGCGCGGTGGTGAGTGGTATTGGCAAGAGTGCCATCATTGCGCAAAAAATAGTAGCCACCCTTAACTCTACGGGTACCCCTTCCCTGTTTATGCATGCTGCAGATGCCATTCATGGTGATTTGGGTATGGTGCAGCCGGGCGATATTGTATTGTTGATCAGCAAGAGCGGTGAGAGTCCCGAAATAAAAGCCCTGGTTCCTCTGATTAAAAAAGCTCCGTTTCGGCTGATTGGTATTACGGGCCAGCCGGATAGTTTTTTGGCCAAAGAGAGTGACCATGTGCTGAATACCTGGGTAGAGAAAGAGGCTTGTCCGCACAACCTCGCACCCACCACCAGCACCACGGCTCAGTTAGTAATGGGCGATGCGCTGGCGATATGCCTGATGCATTTAAGCGGCTTTACCGGAAATGATTTTGCCCGTTTTCATCCCGGAGGAAATTTAGGTAAGCGGCTCTCCTTATTAGCGGGCGATTTGGCAGCAGCACATGAACAACCGAGGGTATTACCTTCGGCATCGTTGAAAGCGGTGATTGTAGAGATTACCGAAAAAAGATTGGGAGTAACGGCCGTGGTGGATGAAAAGGAAGCAGTAATTGGCATCATTACAGATGGCGATCTGCGCCGGATGCTGGAGAAAAAAGACGATATCCGCAATATCCAGGCCTCCGAAATCATGTCGCCCCATCCCAAAACCATCTCCACGAATGCATTGGCTGCCCAAGCACTGGAAGAAATGCGTACCCACGATATCAGTCAGTTGATTGTAGCCGAAAATGGACAATACCGGGGCATTGTACACCTGCACGACCTGATAAAAGAGGGTATTATCTAAGTATTTTCCCCCATCCGGTAAACATCCGCCCTAAAGCCTGTAATATTGCATCAATTTTAGTGTTAAATCCCTCTCCAACATGAAACATGCACACTATTATGTGGCCATTATGGCCGGAGGAATTGGAAGCCGTTTTTGGCCAAAAAGCCGCACCGCCTATCCCAAGCAATTTTTAGATATTTTGAATACTGGCAAATCCTTGTTGCAGTGGACCTACCAGCGATATGCCAGTTTTATTCCCGAAGAGAACATATTCGTAGTTACCTCTGATGAGTATGTAGGTCTGGTAGCCGATCAGTTGCCAAATATGAATGGAGATAATATTTTGGCCGAACCCAGTCGCAAAAACACGGCTCCCTGTGTGGCGTATATTTCTTTTAAGTTACAACAGATCGATCCGGAAGCTTGTTTAATAGTAGCCCCCAGTGATCACCTGATATTAGATGAGCAGCAGTTTATGAAAACCACTTTACAGGCTTTGCAATTTGTAGAATCGGTTCGGTCGTTGGTAACCTTGGGCATTACGCCTACGCATCCCAATACCGGATATGGCTATATACAACACGAGCCCTTGCCGGTGGCGGAGGGTATTTATAAAGTAAAAACATTTACCGAAAAGCCCAACCTCGAGCTGGCGCAAACGTTTATTGCCAGTGGCGACTTTCTATGGAATGCGGGCATATTTGTTTGGAAGGTAGATTCGGTGATAAAGGCTTTTGAGCAATACCAGCCAGAGATGTACGAGTTGTTTGATGTGGAAAAAGCCCATTTTAACACACCCGGAGAAGCAGCCGCCATTAATCGTATTTATCCATTGTGCACCAATATTTCCATTGATAATGCCATCATGGAAAAAGCCAGTAATGTATATGTAATTCCTTCTTCTTTTGGCTGGAGCGACTTAGGCACCTGGAACAGTGCGTATGACAATCTGGATAAAGATTATTTAGGCAATGCGGTGGCGGGTGATAGTGTTATGATTATTGATGCCACCAAGTGTATGGTATCGGTACCCGATAAAAAATTACTGGTATTACAGGGGGTGGATGACTGCATCATTGTAGATACTCCGGATGTACTGATGATTTGCAAGAAAGATAAGGAGCAATCGATTAAAGAATATGTTGCCGAGGTGAAAAGGAATATTGGCGATCATTTTGTGTAGATTTTCCTCGCATTGTGCAAGCTGCGAGTCTATGCGAGAAAGAATTTCGAAGTTCCGGGGCATTCCGGATAGCTAAATTAAGTTTAAAGAGTTAGGTGTGCAATACATTAGAGTGGCCCCATCCACTTCGAATAATTATTTTTAATAATATATTTATACAAAATCTCCAAAATTATATAATATTTGGGGATTATAATCACCAATAATATAGTATTTTTGGTGATTATGATTAAAAGGACATTATCTCAAAAAATAGAAACCAGGTTTTTCAAAGGCAAAGCCATCATTGTTTTGGGCCCCAGGCAGGTTGGTAAAACAACCCTGATACAAGAACTGCTGCGAAATAAAGCATATTTATTTCTAAATGGAGACGATCCTGCTATACGAGAAATGTTACAAGGTGCTAGCACATCCAAACTTGAATCCATAATCGGGAAGTACAGCATTGTTTTTATTGATGAAGCACAAAGAATTACAGATATTGGCATTACCCTGAAATTAATAACAGACCAATTTAAAAATGTGCAATTATTGGTAAGCGGATCATCTGCCTTGGAATTAAACAATAACACCCAGGAGCCTTTAACAGGCAGAAAATTTGAGTATCATTTGTATCCGATTAGTTGGCAAGAGTTGGAAGACCATCTTGGATACATAGCTTCAACACAGCAGCTGGAAGAGCGGCTGGTGTATGGAATGTACCCTGATGTAATCAATAACAGATCGGATGCTTATGAAGTATTGAAACAATTATCAACCAGTTATTTGTTCAAAGATGTTTTATCGTTGGCAGGAATCAGAAAGCCTGAGTTACTTGAAAAATTATTAAGAGCGCTGGCATTACAATTGGGTAACGAAGTATCCTACAACGAACTTTCTAATTTATTGGGGATTGACAAAGCAACCGTATCCAGATATATTGATATTTTAGAAAAGTCATACATCATCTTTCAGTTGAATAGCTTTAGCCGAAATCAACGGAATGAAATAAAGAACAATCGAAAAATATATTTCTACGATAATGGAATTAGAAATATGATTATTAATAACTTAAATCCTCTCGAGCTAAGAAATGACACAGGCGCCTTATGGGAAAATTTTTTGATTTCGGAAAGAATAAAAATTCAATCCTACCATTCGCTTTATTCCAATAATTATTTTTGGAGAACCATACAAAAACAAGAGATCGATTTTATTGAGGAATCTTCCGGTAATATTAACGCGTATGAATTTAAATGGAGGAGCGCGGGTCGAAATAAAATCCCTGCCTCTTTTTTAGAAAATTATAAAGCGGAAGGAACAATAATTGATAAAGAGAACTTTAGAACCTTTGTGACTCCAGTAATTAGCAAATAGCGGGATGGGGGAAACCAGCGAGCACAGGTGATGGTGATAAAAAAAACTTATTACTACCTTGTATTCGAACACCCATATAGGAGGCTATTTATACAAACATACCATACACTATATGATGTATATATACGGTTTATACTTGATTTATTATACAATAAGCATTGCACCTCCGAAACGCATAGTCTCCTCCTACGTCGGAAGACTATGCGAGAAAGAAAAAATGTATAATAATTGGGGATCATAATCCCCATAAACATAGTATAATTGGTGATTACGGAAAGAAGTACATTCCCTTACTCGCATTGTCTTCCGATGCAGGTGAGAGACTATGCGCCTCGGAGTTTAAATAACTATTTTTTTTGTAAAAGAACATACCCTACTGAAATAGCAAATGCATTATGATTATAAATACCACTATTGCTCGAATTACTTGTAAACAAATTACGAAATCCATATCTATATGATGTTGAAAAAAGGAATTGCTCTTTCCTTACACGAGCAATTAAAACACTTCCTAAATCAAACGGCCAAAAAACCCCAGGTAATCCTTGGTTAAGCTCATTATTCCTTGAAATAATTATTGCACTATTAATAATGGCTTCTGATGGAAGACTTACAATTCCAACCTGCTTCCCAGCTAATAAAGAAGAAAAATAAGAGCCCATTCCAACTTCCAAGTCTGATTGGCTGCCTAAATTTTTAAGTTTATAAATCAAACTAAACGAGCAATCAAGATAATATAAACTATATTTAGTTTCTTCCTGAAATGATTGATAAAGTTTCTCTGTCATCGTAGCTCCTTTTCCTTCGTATCCTATGCCTGCTTCCCAATAAAACTTCTTACTAAAGTGATGCAAATATTTTACAGATGCAATATAGTTGTTCACTGATGTGGTTTTTATTGAAGGGCTATAATTTAGTGCAGTATATTTCATGTTGGAAAAAGAAATCCCAGACTCCAAAACGACTTCTTGACTACAAAGCTTCAAAGTAGTTAGAAAAAAAATTAGCACAAAAAATTTTATACTCATAGAAAATAAATTGGTTATTCCCGTATTGACATGAATGGTATCCCTTCCTCGCATAGTCTTACGCCTAATGGCGTAGGAGACTATGCGCTTCGGAGTTTAAATCTCAATCACCTATAAAATATTGTCTGCCTCATATACCCAAGTCAATATTCTGCAATTCCATATAAGTAACAACGGTTAGTTAAACTTCGGTTTATACTTGTTTTATTATACAATAAGTATTGCACCTCCGAAATGCATAGTCTCCTACCCCATTAAGGCGTAATACTATGCGAGAAAGATAATTTTTAGCGCTGCAACTATCTATTCAAGGAGCTACTATAGGCTTCGAACTCAAAAAAATTGCCGCCATATCCAGATATTTTATACGCTAAACTATAAAATGGCAGGAAATATGGAATGTCTGCATAAATATATTTTGTAAATATTTTTTGAGTTTTTTCACTAGTAATTTTTTTAGCTGGCCTATCTAAAAATGAGTTGAATATTTGATATTCATTAAACTGAAATTCATGAATGATTTCATGTGCAATTATAAAATTGGTTTCTCCCCAATCTCTACCCACAGTTAATGCTCGTCCAAAACTGGCCCCTGCACACATACCAGATGGTGTATAAGATCTATTTACAGCAAATAGGGTATCCCTGTTTTGAAAAATAATACTTCCAGTCTGGAAGGTTTTTGAGATATTAAAATTACCATATTGAGATGCCTTATATATAGCATAAAGCGCTTCAGGCAAAAACCTTACTCTAAAGGGATGAGAATTATCAACAGAAAAATCAAATCGCAGAAAACCCAAATAAAATTGCCAGTTTTTTAGAAATGGTCGAACATAAGAAGCATTTTCACATATAGACAAACCAGCTGAATGAACAATTCTGGAAGGCCACGCAAAGTATAAACTTTCTTGATTGCCTACTTGATACATTAGCTCTTTTCCTGAATATTTCAATAACCCACCTATACCACCTTGCCAAAATCCGGTTAAAAAAACCTTTTTTTTATTTTTTGTTTTAGGTGAATTAATTACAGCCCCTAAACCACTAGTAATGCCACTAAATAAAACATTGTATGCCATCAGTTCAGCTTTTTGAGCTCCTTTTTGGGCAGATGTTTCATAAAAAAACAGGGACACCAAAACAATAGATAACAGGTATTTCATACCATAAATATAAAATGAGCCGCAATAAAACGGCTCATTTTTATGTTAATTAATTCATTTTTTCCTTCCTCGCATTCCTTCCTCGCAGCCTTCCGATACGCCCAGGCGGAGAGGAGACTATGCGTTTCGGAGTTTACATCTCTCTCGCATATGAAATATTGGCTGCATCATATACCAAAGTCAATGTTTTATTATAAAATAAAGATTGCACCTCCGAAACGCATAGTATCATACGCCAGTTCGGCATAAGACTAATGCAGGAAAGGAACAATTTAAAGTCTAGCATACCCCATCATTTCAATATCCTGAACGCTTTTTGTTAAATAAGTTTGTCCGTTGGTTAAAACATACAAACAATCACTTACATCCACGATGTGTTGGAACATGTGGTCGGTAATCAGTAATCCTTTGTTTTTTTTTCGGCTACAATTAACGCCTTTACTTTATCAATTTGTAGGGGATTCAAGTGAGTAAAGGGCTCATCTAACATGGCAAACTGAGCCGGAGATTTTAATATTACATATAATTCAACCAGTCGCCGCTCTCCTCCGGAAAAACTGCCAACTGTATATTTTTCTTTGGATTCGAACTCAGGAAAAAATTCCAGAAACTTTTGATAGTCAAGATTGAAATCTTTGAAGATCTTGCGAAGTGAAAGAAATGTGGGTATAAAGTTAAACTGGGGTAAATACCTTAATAGCTCCGGCCTACGGAAACTTTCAACAATTGACACTTGATTAAATCGAACGGATTTCTCACAAGGTAATGTTCCGTAAATAATATTCATCAGGCAGGATTTACCTTGTCCGTTTCTTCCTAACAATCCAGTGATTTTGCTGGTTTCACATTTTATATAAATAGCAGATAATACCTTTTTCTCTTTGAATTGAAACTGGATACCATCTATTTCTAATACATTATGCATTGAATTAGGATACTAGGATAATTAATGAAATAAAAAGTGCAAAATCAAATCCGAGTGTTATAGTCCAAAGCTTACGTTTTGAAATACCTAAATTCTGATAATAATAATATTCCTTCCTTTTATATTCATCTATAAAATAATAAGTTATAGCCAACGTAACTATTTTAAACCAAAAAATGGTAAAGAAGATTTTAAAATTATACAACCAGAATACTCTAAGGCAAATGGCTGTAATGATTAATGAAAGCAAAAAGAAACTCCTATAAAATATCCAAATAATGCTAATTTTTGTAAAGAAAACCTGTAAGTATTTAGAAAGCTGGTTATGCATTTTATGAATCTACGGTCTTTTAAAATTAATATAAAACTCTCATAAAATGGAATTCCTTCCTGGCATATTCTTACGCCTAATGGCAAAGGAGACTAATTCGAGAAAGGAAGAACAAAATGCTCGTTCTCAATGCCGTACGATGCAAAATTATCAGCAGAGCTTTTGCGATCATCAACCGAAATTCAAAATACGTTTATATTATGAAAGCTGTAGCTTATTTTATTTTTTTTTTAGAATGCGAGAAAGCAAACGCTAGTAGTTAAATTTATAACCTAACACTCCAAAATAGATTAGCTGAAATTTTTTCTGAACCCCATGCAGATAAAGTATAAAAGAAAATAGGCTGTATCCCAACTCGCACATTTTTAATGAAAGGGTACGACAATCGAAAGCCGACTTGAGCACCCGCTTCATTCCCACTTCGATTTGTAATAGAAAGTTTATAATATCCTCTGTTTGTAATATAATCAAAGTAAGGGGCTAGGTCAATTTGTTGATTAAAATAGAGAAAAGTATAAAGCCCTATCCCAAATTGTAAATCCCATCTATATAAACTAAGATTTTTTTCTAAACCAGCACTAAAAAAAATCGTTTTATAATTTTCTCTGGTATCAATATCAATATACAAACTATCAGTCCGAAAATTATTTTGAAACTTTAATCCATAACTATCGTAGCTCAATCCTAGAAAATAGTTAAACTCTTTTTTAATTTTTTTTGAGTATTGAAAAGAATACGATATTCCCAAGTTTTTTCTTTCGCTTTTTATGTTATTGAAGTTAACAGAACCCCAATTTCTAGTCGGTCCACCTGACCAGTACCATAAACTTACGGTTGGACCAGAACCAAAACTAATCTCCCTATTCTGACTAAATAAATTATTACAAAATAAAAAAGATAAAGAAAATATGAAACTATATATGATAAATGAAATCAACTTCATAAAACTTGATTTAGCTAAGCATTTCCTTCCTCGCATAGTCTTCCGACGTAGGAGGAGACTATGCGAGAAAGGAAAATACTGATTTTCGATTTGCTTCTTATAAAAATTTTCGTAACTACTATATATGTATCACCAAAATCACATAAAAAAAGATAAACCTAGAAACAATAAAGCAACAGCCACTATCAAAGTATAAAATACTTTTATTTGGCGATTTTTTTCTTTTAAAACAATATTCTTAAATGCAAAGAAAAGTCCAATTAATACAAAAATCAATGCAATAATTATGCCACTCCAATTATTTCCATGGAAGAATATAAAATAAAAACTCAAAAAAGCAAAAGAAAGCGGTAGGTAGATATTTTTATTAACCATGATTTTGATTTTGCATATAAGATTCAAAATTAAGTCCACACTCATCCCTTTCCCTTCCTCGCATAGTCTTACGCCTAATGGCGTAGGAGACTATGCGTATCGGAGTTTACATCTCCCTCGTTTATAAAAATTGTCTGCATCATATACCCAAGTCAATATTTTGTAATTCAATATAAGTAATAACCCGGTAGATTATTTAGGGTTTATACTTGATTTATTATACAATAGGTTTTGCACCTCCGAAACGCATAATCCCCGCTGGTAGAGTAGGCGAGAAAGGAAATTATCAGCAGGGCTATTGCGGTCATCAGTCGAAATTCAAAATATGTTGACACAATGAAGGCTGTAGCCTAATTTATTTGTTTTTTAAGATAGAATGCGAGAAAGAAAATTCCTAACTACTCAAGATTTTATAATTATTTAATTTTTATTAAATATATAAATCTGCTGATCAGTTACAATTTTATTAGTATAAGCTGTATTTCCATTAAACTTAATGTCAAATCTGGGATATATACATTTACACCTACTAGTATCAATTTCGCAATTATTATAATGCCGATAATCAATTCCTATTGTATCGATATTTCCATTGGGATATTCCAAATAAAATATTTTAATATTGTCGTCAGCACTTAAAAGCGCCACAGACCATCCCGCAACTAATACACCTGAATCATAAGCCATGTAATTTGAACTTAGATCGTTAACCGCTCTTTTAAAATCACGTTTTTCTAAATAGAATCGCTGGCTATTTTTAATATAAAACAATCTGCTCCAATCGAGTGAGTAATTATCTAATTTCTTACTGTTTTGTCTAACTTGAAAAAACAAAGACTCCGGTGGAATAAAATAGGGAGGGGATGGACAATCCGAATCACTATATTTTTTACACGAAACCAGTACAAAAACTACTAATCCAAAAAGTTTAATTCTATTAAGCATATTTAAGGATGTAATTCAGTTACAGCGAAGCTATTATATTGATAATTCCATTGACCGTTTATTGTCCAATTCCCTTCCTCGCATAGTCTTCCGACGAAGGAGGAGACTATGCGCATCGGAGTTTACATCTCCCTCGTTTATAAAAATTGTCTGCATCATATACCCAAGTCAATATCCTGCAATTCCATATAAGTAATAACCGGATAGATACCCTGTTTACCTGTATAATAATATGCCGCTGAACTATGCAGATAATCCTCTGGTAATGATACAAAACCCACCTTACATGGGTTCATGTGAATATAGTTAGTTTTTTGCTTCATAAAAGCAATCGTCCTGCATTCTTTTCTGTCGAATGATGGCTCAAATACTTCATGCTTTTTATTTGCCATTCGCTGCGTGGCATTTACCCATGCTGATAATTGCTTTACTATATCCATTCTATTCAATGCATGTAAAAGTTTAACCAGTTCATAGGCCATAAATCTTTTACCGTTACCAACCAGCAGATTAATGGTTTGATTACTTTTACTAAACGCAATAATAACATGCAAATGATTAGGCATAATTACATAGGCAATTATATGATGACCTTTTTTTTGCAGAGAATCAAACCATTTATATACAGCATGATAGCCATTGGTAATTTCAAATAAGGGGAGCCAACGAGCGCAGGTGATCGTGATGAAAAAAACACCCCCATCATTACTACCTTGTATTCGAACACCCATGTAGTTGGCTATTTATACAAACATACCATACAGTACTTGATGAATATATACGGTTTATACTTGATTTATTATACAATAAGTATAGCACCTCCGAAACGCATAGTCTCCTCCTACGTCGGAAGACTATGCGAGAAAGGAAGCCAATAGTCAATCCGTTGAAAAATCGATTTCATTTTTTAAAAAGCAGGTTTTGGTTATATTAATTTCCCATCTCTGAATTACACAGTGTGCTGTTCCGAAAAGGATGAATTACAATAAAGGTGTAATATGATGAATATTGTTTTACGGTTTTCCGTAAATTTTGGAGTCTAAAAGTGTATAATTACTTGATTATCAATAAAGCAATTTGGTCTTTGCAGCTTTTTGCCGTTTTGTGCTGACTTTGTTTGGGCTTCCAATTAGTATATTTATCATTTTGGTTATTGCCGGAATCAGAAATGGCTATCTTATTTGTAGCTGAGAATACGGTAAAAGACGATTACGATTACTAATTAGATTGTATGCCATCCACCCAAACAGTTATCACCGGAATAGGGAGTTATATTCCCACCCAGCAAGTACCCAATGCGCATTTTTTGCAGCAACCCTTTTTTGATGAACACCAACAAAGGATTGCTACCCCGCCAGAAAAAATTATTGATCAATTTCAACAGATCACCGGTATTCAAGAACGCCGCTATGCCAGTGATAATTTCACCACCTCCCAACTAGGCGCCCTGGCTGCCCAACGCGCAATCGACAACGCCGGCATCGACCCCGAAACTATCGACCAACTGATTTTTGCCCACAACTTTGGCGATGTACCTACCGGATCTTGTCAGTCTGACCTTGTACCCGCCCTAGCAGCCCGCACAAAAAAACTGCTGGGAATTAAAAACCCCGCCTGCGTAGCCTATGATATTATTTTTGGTTGCCCCGGTTGGATACAAGGCGTTTTACAAGCCGATGCCTATATCCGCGCAGGCATAGCCAACAGATGTTTGGTAGTAGGCGCCGAAACCCTCAGCCGCGTGGTAGACCCCTTCGACAGAGACAGTATGATTTTTAGCGACGGTGCCGGAGCTGCTATCATTGAAGGAAAACCTTATCAAGAAGGAGGCAGTGGCATCCTCTCCTCCAGTGCTCAAAGTGACTGTGCGGATGAAACCTTTTATATTTCCTACGGATGCTCCAATAACCCCGATCGCTCGGCAGATACCCACTACATTAAAATGAGGGGAAGAAAAGTGTACGAATATGCCATCAAGCACGTGCCCATGGCTATGCAGGATTGCATCCAAAAAGCCGGCATCGCCTTAACCGATGTAAAGAAATTTTTTCTGCACCAAGCCAATGAAAAAATGGATGAGGGCTTTATCAAAGCCTTATACAAACTATACGGCGAAAGCACCATCCCCCCGCACATCATGCCCATGAGCATCCACCAACTCGGCAACAGTTCCGTAGCCACCATCCCCACCCTATACGACCAGGTACTCAACGGATCCATGCCCGAACACCAACTACACCCCGGCGATATCGTAGTTTTCGCCTCTGTGGGTGCGGGGATGAATATTAATGCGTTTTGTTATAGGATTTGAGAAAGGGATATGTATATTTCTTTTTGTTCCGATTCTATGTTATTAATTTTGCTTTGAAATAACCTATAGTGGTAATGAAAAATGGGATGCAGTTAGTATTCCTTGCAAAAAACAAAAAGATGACAAACAAAATCACTTCAGAAAAAGAATATCAAGAAACTATGGCATTGATTTATACGCTCATGAATAAGGGCGAAAACGCTTTATCCACGAACGACACCCTACAGTTAACTGCATTGGCTAAAGCTGCAGAAATTTATGAGGATGATAACTTAAACTTCTGCATCAAAAACAACTCCAATTCATTCCCGAATTGAAAACAGTGTTAGCATGAAAGCCTGTGCTTCTATACGGGGAACAAAAAACAGAGTGAGTGTGAGTTTGAGTGGGGGGGATATTTTACTGGGTTGAGAACAAGAAAATCTATAAATAACACTCACGAAACTTGATATACTGCTAACCTGCCGCGAAGTGGGCCTGGGCGTAGTAAAATTACATTCATAAATAACATATTGCTAACCTACCGTTCAGTCCCTCGCTTGCGCTTGGAGACTAAACGGGGAACATGTATAAATCACACTCAATCCCACTCTCACGCTGGCCTTAGTATCCGCGAACATTCTTACCCTCCATATAATTGAGGAAAGCTTGATTTACTACCCGATTGCCACCAGGAGTAGGATAGTTGCCGGTAAAGTACCAGTCGCCGGTGTTGGTGGGGCAGCACTCGTGCAAATCTTCGATGGTTTGGTAAATTACCTGTATGGGTATGGTAGTGCCGGCAGGTGTTATCAGCTCGGCAATTTTATCGGATATCTCTTCCGTTGTAAAGGGCTTGTACAATTGGCGCACCACATTCTCCGTATGCAACTGATTGTTACGCTGTAATTCGTGAATGCGGTCGGTGATTTGCTTGAGTATATGTTCCTGATTGGTATCCTTGAGCAAGGCAACCGCCGCCCGAAAGGCAATAAAATCGCCCAGCTTACTCATATCAATTCCATAACAATCGGGATAGCGGATTTGGGGGGCAGAAGAAACTACTATAATTTTCTTGGGATCTAATCGCAACAACATGCGTACTATACTTTCCCGCAAAGTGGTTCCTCGCACAATACTGTCATCTATCACTACCAAAGTATCTTCATCTCTGCGAACTGTGCCATAGGTTACATCATACACATGCTGCACCATCTCATTGCGGTTACTGTCTTCCGTAATAAACGTGCGCAGCTTTACATCTTTGATGGCAATTTTTTCCTGCCGAATTTTTCGGTTCACCATTTGTTCCAGGCGCTCGGGCGTGATATCTTTGCCCCAGCTGAGGATGCGCTCAACCTTAATTTTATTCAGGTACTCTTCCATCCCCTTTACCAATCCAAAAAATGCAACTTCGGCCGTATTGGGTATATAACTAAAAATGGTATTCTTTAAATCGTAGTCAATGCTCTCCAACACTGTTTTACTCAGGTGATGTCCCAGTGCAATCCGCTCGCGATAAATTTTTTCATCACTGCCGCGAGAAAAATAAATGCGCTCAAAACTGCAGGCCCTTCTTTCTTTTGGTTCGAGTATTTGCTCACAACTATAATTGCCGGCATCATCAACCAACAAAGCCATGCCGGGCATCAGCTCCAGCACTTCATTTTCACCTACATTAAATGTAGTGCGAATAGCTGCCCGTTCGCTGGCCGCCACTATCACTTCGTCGTTAATATAATAATAGGCCGGTCTTATTCCATGTGCATCGCGCATTACAAAGGAATGACCATTGCCTAATAATCCGCCAATGGTGAAGCCCCCATCAAATAAGGGTGTTGCCTTACGGAGTACCTTGGCCACATCTGCTGCATTGGGATGCAGTTCTTCATCCTGCACCAAAAAATGATGCAACACTTCCAGCATCGCTGCTAAATCACTTTGCTTTTGAAAATCTCCGGGATTGATATTAATCAGATCAAATAATTCATCCGTATTCACCAGATTAAAGTTGCCGGCCAGCGCCAGATTTTTTCCGGGTACCAAATCTCTTTTTAAAAAGGGGTGACAATACTCTACATTGTTCTTACCCTGGGTACCATACCTCAGATGCCCTAGCAATAACTCACCCATAAAAGGCAGGTGCCCCTTCATTAATCCGGGATGCTGCTTAATGTCGGGCTGGTATTTTTCTAGTTCGGCAACTTCTTGTCCGATCTTAAAAAACAAATCCGCAATCGGCTGTTGGGCATTGCTGCGCATGCGGTGTAAAAAGGGATTGCCGGGTTGGGTGTCGAGCTTAACTACGGCCAATCCTGCACCATCTTGGCCCCGGTTGTGCTGCTTCTCCATTAACAGGTACAGCTTACTTAACCCGTAGGTTGCAGAACCATGCTTTTGCAGGTAATACGAAAAGGGCTTTCTCAGTCGAATGTAGGCCAAGCCACATTCGTGTTTGATATCATCGCTCATGAAGGTGATTCCAAAATAGGAAGGAACAAAGTTACCAACTTATTGCCGTTATTTTCTATTAAATATCCTTACCCCTGTAAACGCTCGGCCAGCCATAACCATTCGCGGGTAAAAGTCTCCACCGCTTTCGCATAGCTAGGATCGATTAACTGTCCATCGGGGGCAAATTTTTTGTCAACAGAGGGCACTATCAGCATGTTAGGACAAGCAACGCCAAACAGAGCAGGTATTAATAACAACATTTGCTGACTTGCCCGCATGCCGCCCATAGCTCCGGGTGATGCGGTTACTACGCCAAAAGCCTTATGTGACTGCTTGGGAAAATGATCGAGCAGGTTTTTGAGAGCTGCAGTATAAGTGCCGTTGTATTCAGGGGTAACCAGGATAAATGCCTGCGCAGCAAACATCCGCTTAGCCAGGGGCCGCAGGTGTTCGGGGGCAGCTTCGGGACTGGAAATTACTTCCTGTAAAAGTGGGAAATTCCATTCGCGAACATCTATGATGTTTACGGTGTGGGGCGAACTACTGCTTATTTGTTGCTGAAGGTGCAGTGCTACCCGAAAGGTTACACTTTCTTTTCTGGGGCTGCCCGATATGATTTCAATTTGCATATTTAATTCTTCTCTTTTAACTAACAACTATTGGCAGCTGATGTTCGAAGCATGCAAAAATACACCATTACTTTATCAACTTTTGAAGATTCATATACCTATGAATTTATTCAACTAATACCCCCATCTTTCCCGATTGATAATCTTTAAAGGCCTGTAGTAGATCGGCTTGGGTATTCATCACAAACGGTCCACGAGATGCGACGGGTTCGTTCAGTGGCTGGCCGGTAACCAATAAGAAACGGGCATTTTTTAAAACAGATACATCAATACCCTCTCCATCTTCATACATCCAGGCGGCTTCAAAATCAGCAACTATTTGATCGGGGCTGTTGCTCAATTGTAGTTTTCCACTTAATACATATAAAAGCGCCACGTGGCTATTAGGTATAGGAAAAAAATAAGATTCCCCTGTTTCCATTTGTCCCATAAAAGCCTGCAAGGGAAAAAGGGGTTCAATGGCACCCTTGACCCCGTTCAACTCTCCGGCAACTACTCGAATAGAAGACGATGTATTGTTAAACGTTATAACCGGCATCTGTTCGACAGCAACCGGAATATATATCGGTGCATCCATTTTATATTGAGCCGGTGTATTAATCCATAACTGAATCAACTCCTGCACACCGCCTCTTGCCTGAATATCCTGCGGAGGTCGCTCGCTATGTATCAGTCCGCTTCCGGCATTCATCCATTGAACACCGCCCGCATACACACAACTATCATTTCCGGCACTATCTCTATGATGAACGCCGCCCTCGAATAAAAAGGTAACCGGCGAAAATCCACGATGGGGGTGCGGACCTACCCCTTGCTCAGAAACAGGAATATCTGCTGAAACATCCAACCGAGCATGGTGCAGTAATAAAAAAGGGTCTATTTGATCAACCCCTAGTGAAGGTAATGGCTGGCGAATGGGAAATCCACCCATATCAAATGGCTGACCCCATAAAATTTTTTTAATTGAACGATGCTGCATCATAATAAAAATTTAAACAGGCACTTCCAACATTAATATTTTCGCATCGGTTTGGGTGATGATGGAAAATAAGTCGGTATCCATCCATCCACCTCCATCCCGCTCGAGCAGGGTTTCGTCGTTAATCACCACCGAACCGCTAATCACAAATACATATAGCCCCATACCTGGGCGATGGGTATGGTAAGTAAATTGGCGCTGCGGATCGGCAGTAAGCAGGGTAATCCAACATTGTTGATTAATATGCAGCGCCTTGGGATTATCAGGAGCCACTATCGTAACCAGGTGGTTGCGAACGGCTGTATCAAGGGTTTTTTGTTCGTAGGTGGGCGTGGTATTTTTTGTTTCCGGGAGTATCCAAATTTGTAAAAAAGCTACAGGAATATCCGTATTGGCATTCACCTCGCTATGCGTAATGCCGCTGCCCGCACTCATAATTTGTACATCATGTTGCCGGATGATGGCATCCCTGCCAGTACTGTCGCGGTGATGTAAATCGCCCGACAACGGAATAGTAACTATTTCCATATTGGCATGTGGATGCGCACCAAAACCGGCGCCCTTATTAACCAAATCGTCATTTAAAACTCGTAAGGCACCAAACTGAATACGTGCAGGATCGAAATATTCACCAAAACTAAAACTATGATAACTCTTCAGCCATTCCCACTGTGTAAATCCACGTGAGCCGGCAGGATGATAAACGAAAGAGTTTTGGGTTGATTTCATGTACCTACACTTATAATAATAAAAAAATTTAATCCGCAGGAATAATCTTATCCAACAACTGATTCAATAGCGCCGCTTCCTTCTCAGTTAATGCCAGCGACTGAATTGTATTGGGTTGCACGCTTCGGGTACTAGCTTCGAGTATTTTAATTCCGGAAGCTGTTAAGCTAATTAATGTTTCCCGATTGTCGTCGGGCGAAGCTAATCGCTGTACCATTTTCTTATCTTCCAGCTTATCAATGATGCGTGGCACATTTGAACTCTTTTCAATTAAACGGCTGCCAATATCCTTAACCCGCATTGCATTGGGGTAACTTCCTTTTAAAATACGCAGCACGTTGTACTGCTCATGCGACATTCCAAAAGGCTTGAGTTCATTACTGATTTTGGTTTTAACTATCCAGGCACGATACAAAATATTCAACACAGCTTTATGCTTTTCGCTGCTAAACTTACCGGTTTGTATGGCCTGTTCTAATTTCATAATGCTAATATATGTTTATACACTTATATAATCATAAATTATTTGCGATTGAATTGCTGAATCGATAAAAGCATTTTAATTTCGGGCTTTGGTAGCATTGGCAGCTGCTGCACGCCAGTCATCCAAGCCTGCGCATCCATTGTATTCACGGTCTATAAGCACATAATAGGTAGGAATATGCTCTTTGAACCATTTTTCCAGGGCCGCATTCTTCTTTTCCTCTAAGGCACGCTGGGAAACCCGATTGTAATCGTCTTTTAAATTTTCGCGGTGAGGCTGGGTTCTGTTTTTTAAGTAAATCAAACGAACCACTTTTCTGCCTCGCTCGTCGGTATGCACCTGAGGCTGTGAATAATCCCCCGGCTTCATCATGCTGATGGGCTGTATCAGGTCTTTATCCAGCTGGTCGATGTTTACAAAAGTAGATCCATCCCGGTTAGACGCTGCCGAACCGGCATTGAACTTACTATTTTCATCATCACTGTATTTGCTTACAGCCTCTCCAAATCCAATTTGTTTGGTTACCAGTTTCTGCCGAATGGTATCTAGCTTGGCCTTCGCTTCATTAATTTCATCGTCGGTTACCGGCGGAATACGTAGAATATGCCGAACCACGGCCTCATCACCTGAGCGGCTGATCAGTTGTATGATGTGTAATCCAAATTTTGACTTAATTACTGGAGAAACTTGTCCCTCCTTTAATCGAAAAGAAGCCGACATAAATGCTGGGTCCCAGTTTTTGTCGCTGCGGTTTAATACATACTGACCACCATTTTCTTTAACAGCGGGGTCTTCACTGAACAACTTGGCCAGCTGTTCAATTTTTTTACTGCCCAACTCTATTTGCCGCTTATAATCGTACATCTGACGGGAAACATATTCTTCCACATCTTTATTGGCCTTTGGATATACTACAATCTGACTTACTTCAATTTCACTCTCGTAAAAAGGTAAGCTATCGGTGGGTGTTTTAGAGAAATAGGCTTTTACTTCTGTGGGGGTGATTTTAATGCCATCCACAATTTTACTCTGCATCTGATCGGCCAGCTTTTTTTCGCGAAAAGCTTCTTTAAAATCTTCTTTGATTTGATAGACCGTTTTGCCAGCAATTTCTTCCAATACTTCTTTAGATCCGTACGATTGGATGAACATTCTTACCTGATTATCGAGGGCCGCTTCAATTTCTTCTTCACTAACATTCAAGGAATCTTTCTGCGCCTGCAATACCAGTGCTTTGCGGATGAGCTGACTTTCTAATACCTGACATTCAGTAGGGATTTGTACATCCTGTCCTTGGGATTGTCTTTTCAGATCGGCAATTGAATTGGTGATATCAGATTTCAGAATAATCTTATCACCTACCTGACTCACAATTTTATCGGCAACCACTTTTAAGGTTTGGCCTTCGGCAGTAAAGCATACGGCCGACAAAAGGGTAAACAAAGTGAATAATACTTTCATACGAAGATTCATGACTTCAAAAATAACCAATTCAGCTGCTTCCCCCACCCAGCCGGCGGCTTTTAACAAAATATAAACCGCTTTAGGAACAGGAAATTAGAGGGTTCTCTTTACTTCTTCTTCCTCAAAAGCTTCTACTATATCGCCTACTTTAATGTCGTTGTAGTTTTTGATTGTTAAACCACATTCCATATTGGTAGACACTTCTTTTGCATCGTCTTTAAAGCGCTTCAAACTGCCCAGCTCGGCACTTTGTCCTTCACCTTTGGGATATTCCACAATACCGTCGCGGATAATACGAATGCGACTGTTACGGGCAATTTTTCCTTCCAGTACAAAGCATCCGGCCACGGTGGCTTTATCGAATTTATACACTTCGCGTACTTCCACGTTGGCGGTAATTTTTTCCTGGAATTTAGGCTCCAGCATTCCCTCCATGGCGCTCTTGATCTCGTCGATGGCGGTGTAGATGATAGAGTACAATTTGATTTCCACGCCTTCTGTTTGCGACAATTTATTTGCCTGCATAGAAGGACGCACATTAAATCCGATGATTATCGCATCGGAGGCGGTGGCCAGCAATACATCACTCTCGGAAATTTGTCCTACTCCTTTATGTACTACCCGAACAGCAATCTCTTCGGTAGATAATTTCTGTAATGAATCACTAAGGGCTTCCACCGAACCATCCACATCTCCTTTGATGATGATGTTGAGTTCTTTAAAGTTACCCAATGCCAGTCGACGGCCAATTTCATCGAGGGTAATATGTTTTCTGGCCCGCAATCCTTGCTCTCGCAATAACTGAGCCCGCTTGGTGGCCATTTCTTTGGCTTCGGCTTCATCCTCAAAAACCCGGAATTTTTCACCGGCCTGAGGTGCTCCATTCAATCCCAATATCACTACCGGAGTAGAAGGGGGTGCTTCCTGAATACGTTGATTCCGCTCGTTGAACATGGCTTTTACACGGCCGTAATACTGTCCGGATACAATCAGATCACCTTGTTTCAGGGTTCCGTTCTGCACCAGAATAGTGGCCACATATCCACGCCCCTTATCCAGTGAAGCTTCAATAATGGTACCCATTCCATCGCGGTCGGGGTTGGCTTTTAATTCCAACACTTCTGCTTCGAGCAATACTTTCTCTAACAGCTTGTCTACGTTTAAACCACTCTTAGCAGAAAGCTCTTGGTTCTGGTATTTACCACCCCAAGCTTCTACCAGAATATTCATCTGTGAAAGCTGTTCGTATATTTTTTGCGGATTGGCTCCGTCTTTATCAATTTTATTGATGGCAAAAATCATGGGCACATTAGCGGCCTGGGCGTGGCTAATGGCTTCCTTGGTTTGAGGCATCACGGCATCATCGGCAGCTACTACAATAATAGCCACATCGGTTACCTTGGCTCCACGGGCTCGCATGGCCGTAAAGGCTTCGTGACCGGGTGTATCTAAAAACGTGATGGCTTTATCGTTGGGTAGGGAAACTTCATAGGCACCGATATGCTGTGTAATTCCTCCAGCTTCACCGGCTACTACATTGGCACTGCGGATATAATCCAACAAAGAAGTTTTACCATGGTCTACGTGACCCATGATTGTAACAATTGGAGGACGGGCAACCTGGGCTGCTTCGTTGTCGTCTTCATCGTCTTCTTCCAAATCGTCCACATCTTCAAGGCCTATAAATTCTACTTCAAATCCAAATTCACTTACCACTAGTTCTATAACTTCTGCGTCTAAGCGCTGGTTGATAGATACCATTACACCCAGGTTCATACATTTGGCAATCACATCGGCAAAACTCACGTCCATTAAGTTGGCCAGTTCGCTTACGGTAACAAATTCGGTAACCTGCAGTTTATTGTTGTCGGTTGATTCCCCGTCTAAGGCCTCGGCAGCTTCATCTCTTTTAGCACGACGGTATTTTGCTTTCAGGCTCTTTCCGCGACCTCCGGTTCCGGTTAACTTGGCCTGGGTTTCGCGTATTTTCTCCTGAATTGCTTTTTGATCTATTTCTTTGTCATCGCGGGTATTTGCACTTCGAGGGGCCGACTTACCACCTCCCTGACTACGTTGCTGGGTACCGCCACCGCGATTGTATTGACCTCCGCCGCCTCCCTGACCACCGCGGTTATTAGCAGGAGTGATAGGTCGGTTGGGGCCGCTATTCGCATTAGCAGGTGTATTTGGAGTATTGGGTTTTTTATCAACCGGAATGCGTTTGCGTACACGCTTTTCATCGTGCATGCCGGGTTTGGGGCGGGTATCACTATCAACTGGAAGCTCGATTTTGCCTAAAATTTTAGGACCTTCCAGCTTTTCTGCTTTGATATTAGAAATTGTAGGGGCTTCTTCTTCCGGAGGGGCTACCACTGCAATAGGCGGCGCTTCGAGAACAGGCTCTACAGGCGGCGGAGGAGTGGCTTCTTTTTCTACCTCCTCTTTTTTCTTAGCAGATTTTTTAGGTTTACTGGATGATTCAATTGCATCCAAATCAATCTTGGCCACCACTTTCGTGCCTTCCAATTCGGGAGCGGCAATTTTTATGTGCTCTTGAACCGGCTTGGCGGGTTCGGGTTGAGGGGCTTCGGGAATGGCAGGAACAATAGCGGGTGCTTCGGGTGGGGCTGTGGGTTCTTCTTTGGCAGGAGCCGCTTTTTTCTCGTCTTTTTTAAAGGATATTTCCTCTTCGTCTTTTTTCTTCTTGGGTTCAGATTGGGCAACTTTGGGAATTTCAACCTGATCGGCCTTATTCTTGGCAACTTTATCACTCTGAAACTCGGCCTGTAGGGCATAGTAGTGGTCTTCCGTAAGTTTGGCGGTTGGTTTGAGGTCGTCGCGGTTGAACCCTTTTTTCACCAGAAATTCAATCAGGGTATCCTGACCGATGTTGAATTCCTTGGCGGCTGCCAGTAATCTAGGTAATTTCAGTTCTGCCATTCACTTGTATTTAGTACTTCCCGCTTTATTTTTTACGCTGGTTGCCTTTGATTTTTAGCAGCCAACGCTTTCGGGTTTCCGGTTCTTTTCGCAGTAGCAAATATAGTCTCTTTGCGGCTGCTTATTCTTCTCTGTCAAATTCTTCCTGTAATATTCTTCTCACTTCCAAAATGGTTTCTTTTTCCAAATCGGTTCTTCTCTCTAATTCTTCGGCGGTGAGTTTCAGGATGCTTCTGCCCGTATCGCAACCAATGCGCTTAAAGGCATCAATTACCCATGGCTCAATTTCATCACTAAATTCATCCAGGTCGATATCAAATTCGTCTACAATTTCTTCGTCTTCGCGATACACATCCAGTTCGTATCCGGTTAGTTCGCATGCCAGTTTAATGTTCACCCCCCGGCGGCCGATGGCCAGAGAAACCTGGTCGGCTTTCAGGTACACATTGGCATGTTTGGTCTCATTATCCAATTCCATGTAGCTGATTTTAGCCGGTGTAAGCGAACGCTGAATCAGCAACTGAATATTGTTGGTGAAATTAATTACATCAATGTTTTCGTTTTTCAGTTCCCGCACAATGCCATGGATACGGCTACCCTTCATTCCCACACAAGCACCTACCGGATCAATCCGGTCGTCGTAAGATTCAACGGCCACTTTCGCTCTTTCTCCCGGATCGCGTACAATCTTTTTGATAGAAATCAGTCCATCAAAAATTTCAGGCACTTCAATTTCCAGCAACTTAGCCAGAAACAGCGGACTGGTTCTAGATAGTATGATTACGGGATTATTATTTTTCAGGTCAACCCGGGCAACAACGGCACGGATATTTTCGCCTTTTTTAAAGAAATCTTGTGGTATTTGTTCCGATTTAGGCAGAATCAGTTCATTACCTTCTTCATCCAGCAGCAAAACTTCTTTCTTCCAAACCTGGTATACTTCGGCACTGATGATATCACCTACGCGGTCGCCATATTTTTTAATCAGCACATTTTTCTTCAGGTCGTTGATGCGGCTGGCGAGTGTTTGTTTGGCAGCCAAGATGGCGCGGCGACCGAAGTCTACCATATCCATTTCTTCGTATAGTTCTTCCCCCACTTCAAAATCGGGTTCAATTTTAACCGCATCCGAGTAGCCCACTTCGGCCAGGGGATCGAGCACTTCACCATCTTCCACAATCATACGGCGGCGGATGATTTCAAGGTCACCTTTTTCGGCGTTAACGATAACGTCGAAGTTTTCGTCGCTGCCATATTTTTTACGCAGCAAGGTTTTAAAAACGTCTTCCACCACTTTCATCATCGTGGGACGGTCAATGTTTTCGGCATCCTTAAATTCCTGGAATGCTTCAATCAGATTAATACTGGCCATAGATAAACGGTTTAATTACGCACAGTTTGGGGACTGTTCCGGGTTAAAATATAATTTGTACTGTTACAGAATGTAGTTCGGTAAAGGGTATGCTTGTTTGATGAACAACGGCTTTTTTGCCTTTGCCTTCGGTATATTCTAGGGTGATGGTGGCTTCGGTTACCTCTTTTAATACACCGGTAAGCGAAGTTTGATCGATACGCTGCGCCTGCACGGTACGCCCGACATTTTTCACATACTGGCGATGCAGTTTCAGCGGTTCATCTACCCCTGGGGAAGAAACTTCCAACGAATATTCTCCGGGAGGAAAAATGCCAGCTTCGTCAATCATCGGCACCAGTCGGCGGTTAAAGCGCACACATTGTTCAATGGTAATACCGGTATCACCGTCTATCAATAGCTTAATATTATTCGTAGGCTTGATAAGCAGCGAAACGAGAAAGTGTTCGGGGGCATCTTTCAGCACCTCGGCCACCATTTTCTCCAATTGTGTGAGTGTTTCGTTTGACATATAAAAAAGAAGAAGGGAACGATGTCGTTCCCTTCAGTTGTTCATTTATAGTGCAAATCTAGTAAAATCTGCCTGAATTGCCAAAAAATTCCATTGGGGTCGGCTTTTTAGCCGCTGGTCAATACCGTATTCAACCTGTTGGGCGATTCAATATCTTTGTGGGGTTATGGCCAAATTAATATTATACGGATTCTTATTTTACCTCCTGTATAAGTTCATTACCGAACTGGTAATGCCGGTAGGGAAAGCTTCGCAACAAATGAAGCAAAAGATGCAGGAAATGCAAGACCGCCAGGAAGCTTTTCAACGGCAGCAGGAGGCCGAGCGAGTTACCCGCAATACGCCGCCGCCCAGTGAAACTAAGTCGGGTGACTACATTGATTTTGAAGAGGTAAAGCCCTGATTTAAGCTCCAGTTTTGGGTATTCAGTTCCAGCACCTGTTGTGGTGGGGGTAAAAACAAGGTATGTAAACCCAGTTCTTGTGCGCCCTTTATATTTCCGGGTGTATCATCTATAAATAAGGTATGGTGCGGTTCAATGTTTAATTGTTGCAACAATAATCGAAATGATGCTGCATCGGGCTTTCGGTATCCTAACTGGTGCGAGTAGCCGGCAAAGCGAAACAACCCATTAAAATCTATCTCCCCCAGGTCGCGGCGGCAGATTTGCATCAGCTGCTGGTAGTGGATAGCATTGGTATTGGAGAACAGGTAAATAGGATATTGCCGGGCCACTTGTTGCAACCAGACGATTCTTTCCATTGGCATATCCAATAACATTGCGTTCCAGGCTTCGGCAATTTGCGCATCGGTAAGCGAAACTGAGGTGATAGCACGTATTTGCTGATAAAAATCCTCCTCAGAAACTTCCCCGGTTTCGAGTTTTGCAAAAAGGGGATTGGCATGGTGTTGCGTAAAGAGCTCATCAAAATTAACAACCCCCAACTGTCGAAAAGCGGAGGCAGTATGGGCATAATTGAGGTTTAAAAAAATCCCACCCAAGTCAAAAATAATATGCTGAATATTGGCCATGATGGGGAAGCTATTTATTAAAAGGCAACGGCAATGCCTTGTGAAAAAGAATACACGAAATCGGGTACAAATTGGGTAAGCTGGCCCTTATCTACCTGCATGTAGTAACGGGAAAGTAACGACATATAGCGGGATAATTTATAGGTAAGGGATATTTCTGCTGTTACACGAGGGAATTTCTTTTTTGGGTAAGGATAAAAAGGGATATCGGGCAATCCTTCAAACGGCGCCCTAAAGGGTTGTTGCAATCCTACAAACAGGTTAACAGAAAAGGGTTTATTCTCGTAAAACCAGTTGCTATAGAAGTTCATGCGCCAGTTATCCCGAAAAAGATGGCCGCGGTTATCGATGCCCAATATTTGTTGGATTAATTGCTTAAAAGCGGGAGGCAGGGTATCAAATGCCTGTTGCTTTTCCCTAGAAAATACGCGCCAGTCTTCCTTTTCATATACCAACCCTCCCCCAATATTCCATTTTACGCGGCTCGATTCGGATCGAAAAGCATATACGGCATTCAAACCTAACTGCCAACGTTGGGCAATACCGCGGTTTTCGTCCCACTGAAAAAACACAAAGGGTTCGGCAAAAACCCGCTTCTTTTTTAGCAGTAAGGGGTTATTGGCATCATGCACATTGCGAAAAAGTCCCGCCCGTATCATCGAATAAAAACGGTTGGAAGAGGATATCTGGTCGGTGCTATTATAGTAAAGACTGGATAACCATTCGTAGGTATGCTTGTTGGTGGCGTATAAAAAGGAGGCATCTGCCAGGGCAAACAATTCAGCTTTGCTATCCTGATTGAGTAAAAACGATAAGCCGCCAACTCCATAGAGTTTATTGGTTTGTAGTGAGTCGAGCACTGATTTTTTAAACTGACTAACCTGGGCAGCAAGGGGCAGTTGGGAGGTACACCAGCAGAAAATCAATAGCAGTAAAGTAGATGGCTTTCGCATACGGGGATAAAAATAAAGAAAATAAGAAAAGGGTAACCGGAGATAAATTGGTGGCTTTTGATTATTTTTGTCCTCCTCTAGCGGGAAACCGCCGGAGATCGGGCCTATAGCTCAGTTGGTTAGAGCACCTGACTCATAATCAGGGGGTCCCAGGATCATGCCCTGGTGGGCCCACATTAAGGAGTGTGAGTGTGGAGATTGAGTGTGAGGATTAACTTCACGCTCGGCCTCAAACTCACACTTTTTTATTTTACAGGAATAAAGACAGTCCTAGGATCATTGCGCCAGAGGCACACCAAGGAGGGCAGTGTGAGGGTGGAGTTTGAGTGTGAAGGAAGATAATATCCTCACACTCAAACTAGATCTTCTTCGGCTAAGTACACCAGCAATTCACACGTCCCTACATTTCGTTCAAGAGACTTTACGGAGTAGGAATTAATATGTACTATAATCCCCATAAGTTATGGATTGCCTCAGAGTAGACCCAACCGGCTGACCGTTTTTCAAAGCAGGTATCCAATCGGGACATTTTTTTAGTAATCGGATAGTCTCCATATCAAGTGAGTACTTTTGTGATTGAAAAATAAATAAATCTGAAACTTTTCCTTCCTTACTTACATTAAAGCTTATAATTACCGTTGCTTTACTTTGAGGAAATGTACGAAGGAAATCAGAATCGGGCATCCTAATCTCTCCTTCTAAATACCTTGCCCATCCCCCGCCACCACCTCTAAAACTGGCTGGTTTTGAATTTTTTGTTGATTCGAAAGATGAGGAAAGGAAGGAAATAGAATCTATTGCATTCATCGGCTCTGTTGTTCCATTAGCATCCCGAGTGATATGAGTTAAATAATTTTTCTGCCTTAAAAATCTTCCTTTGCTGTATTCTTCCTGAATCGCTGCCTTGTACTCCTTATTAAATTTATACTCCCAGATACTGTCTTTTTTCCCTCGATAAGTAAAACCCATGCTATCTAGTTTGCCTTCCATATTATACCATGCAAAACGACCATTTGGAGTAGTTAAATCGGAATCAAGGTAAGTTTCCCATTTGAATAAGGGTCCATTTTTACGATAAAATTTACAATTATAAGTGGTATCATTTTCCTTAACCTGCTGCATAAAATAGGCTGCCGATTTCACATCATTGGTTAAAGAACCATCTTCTTTGAACAAATAAACTGCAAAATTTTTTTCTTGTGAGAAGAGTATATTAAAGTTTAAAAGACAAAACAGAAAAAAGAAGATCCGAATTGGCTGACATCTAGCAGATGGATGGCAAGTAGGAGAAAAAATAGAAGAGATTAGCTTCATACAGGTGGTTAACATACAAACTCTAATATAATCTTTTTTAAAACAATTACAAACAAACATTATAAAATTTCAACCCCCAATTGGCTCAACCTGAATATCAATGGTTTATGTAAATTTCTCTGGTAGACTCTTTTCTCTTGCAAATGAAATGCCAAATTTTGATGTGACGGAAAAAATGAGCGAAAAAAAAAGAAAGAATCTTCGGAAACCTTATATTTATATAAATTTTTGTAAAATTAAAATAATTTAAAGTTGCTGAATTGCCTACCTATTTCGTCAATACAAAAAAATGTTTATCAAAAATTGAAAATTAGCATGGCACTTGATACATGTAAAAAATACAGGTATAGATAAATAAATTGAGACGATGTCTGTGCTGTTTTTCGGCTTTAAACCTTAATTCGCTTATCATAAAAATCAACCAATGAGAAAATCATTTTTAGCCTGCTTACTCTTTTCTACAACTATTTCATTTGGACAGCGAGTTGATTTTGGAGTAAGCCTTGGTTCAGGAAAATCATATTTATTTGAGAGCATAGACAAAAACGTAGATGTAAAATACGGGGTTCCCATGTCTCTTATCACAGAAGTAAAATATACCCCCAAAGACAAATATTGGGGATTAAAATTAAGAGTTCATAATGTTGAATCAACTGTAAAAGGTGAAAATTGGGAAACCAGAACGCCATTAAATGGATATATAAATTCAATTACTACTTCTCTCATTTTAGAAAATGAAATCCATAAAAACCATTTCAGCTATGGTTTTAATTTTGGTTTCGGCTTAACAAAAGAAACTATTCAACAACAACAATATTTGTCGTTTTATAAATCTACTAACAATTATACTAGCTTATCAGCGGGTGCACACTATACCCTTAAAATAAACAAGAACTTTGATTTTCAAATTTTGCCAACTTTTTTATTGCAAGACCCCTTCAAAAGTATTGGTGTAATTACAGGCGCTAGGATGGCAAATATTGCTGGAGAAGATTTGACTATTACCATAAATTTTGGATTACGGTATAGATTAACAAAATAAACTATCCTCCGTCAATTTGGTATTCCTCCAAACTTGGTTAAACGTTTTGATTTTAGGCAGTACTTACCTATCGGCAGGGTTACAAAAATAGGGCAGCTAGATTACCGACCCAAAAACTAGGCGGAAAATGGGGGAAGAACATTGTAAGTGTAAAGTTTAGTGTGAAGGAAGAAAATGTCCTCACACTCAAACTCAAACTCACACTTTTTTATTTTCCTTAAATTTTGACTGTAACAGGATCATTGCGCCAGAGGCGCACCAGGGGGGCAGTGTGAGGGTGAGGGGGAGTGTGAAGGAAGTAAATGTCCTCACACCTGTGTGCGCTTAGGGAGTATCAAACTCACACTCACACTTTTTTATTTTACATGAATAAAGACTGTTGCAGGATCATTGCTCCAGAGGCGCACCAATAATTACAGTGTGAGGGTGAGAGGGAGTGTGGAGAAAGAAAATGTCCAAATTTTTTGTATGTATCCATCTTGCCCATACATGGGTTAATACTTTATTTGTTTTTAATGTTGAATAAATTACTAAATGCCGGGAATAAAAAAGGCAGCCACTTTGGCTTGGAATTAGGCTTTTGTAAAAGGTAAATTGCCTTTCGAGCCCTGTAGGAGAGAATAAATAGATAGATAGTATGCAAGGGCCATAGTATGCAAAATACGAGTACATTAATCTGATTGTAACTTAGGCCAGTAAGGTCTCCAAGAAATAGCATGATATCTACGCAAATGTTAAAAACTTTATCCCACATAGGTGTATGAATTGTTTGAAATAAAATTAAATTAGCGCGCCACTTTAATTTGTTATCAATACTTAAAACCACAATACAGTAACATAACAATCAGTTAATGGGGGATGAGTGTAAATCGTAACACTTGGATAACCAAAATACTAGTTTACCAAACGGTCATGAGTTGTCACGTATTTAAATCGCTATTCTTGCTTATTTACCCTAGAAGCAGGTGGGGTTGCCAAAGAAAAACCTCAACCAAAATGGTTCATAATAAACAAAGTGATAAATGCCAAATTGGTACAAGTACTTGTGAGCCAAACCATTCTCATGGTATTTTTATAATCTGCTTTTGCTGGATTTATCCATACAGCAACCATCCAACGCAAAAAATAGAATACAACTGGAATGAAGAATACTTGAATAATCCAAAAATTGGGTAACATCCTCTTCGATTGAAAATATAAAAAGAGACATATAAATGCAAGTAAATAGAGAATACCACAAAAAATAAAAGTTCCTCTTTTACCCAGTAGTATCGAAATAGTGGTAACGTTGTCTTTTTTGTCTTGAACGTGCTGGTAAATTTGGGTGATGGGGTAAAATCCTCCAATTAATAAGGCTGCGGCAAGTAATAATAACAATGGCACTTCCATGGTAAGGTCACTACTAACTCCATGCGCAATAGCAAAAAACACCATAGCGCCTTGATTAATAATAACTAATAAATATCCGAGAATAGGATATTGCTTGAGCCGTAATCCTCGCCAGCTATATAACCTTGAGCTGATACTAAAAAAAAGAAAGCACCCCGCAAATACATTGCTGATTAAAAAAGAAAACAAAAATCCTATTAGATCCAAAGCCAGCGTAACATCATATAATTGCTTGGTAGGCTGCATTGGATTAGCAACGCCGCCAATACTCTCGGTATCTTTGTCGTTATAGCTGTTATACCCATTACAAGCAGGATAAAGCATCCCATGCAAAAGTATAAAAATCAATATAGCCCTTGTATAGTTAATCTCTGTGGTTATACTAAGGGCAAACCAATATACGGGCATTAGAAAAAAACCAAAGGGAATTCGTAATAGCTGAATGGTAGATTTTTGAATCAATTTGTTGGAATTGAAATTCAATTTAATCTTTATTCCGCAAAAGCATTGCACTTTATTAAAAGCAGCAATTAATCTCAGATGGCTACTTAAAATTATTAAACGAATATAATCCGTTCTGTAAAATGTGGTGATTATACATTTATTATAGAGCTTACAATCTAACTACCATGGCGACAGTAGCATTATTGCTCATGCGACTGGGTTGCTCATATTTAAAAATCGCATCCTTAGATTGATAGGTTTTCCCTTCTGCCCTCAAGAGTAGTTTTGGTGTAACTTGATAATCGTAATTGACAGATGCTCCCCATGTTTGGTAGCCGTTGGATGTACCTGTTTGAATGATAGCCTGTTTAGGATCGCTGTAAAATTCAAGTCTCCCTGCTAGTCTATGTTTCTGATGTAAACTAATCTTGGAAATAATAACAGGCGTATACCAAACGGCTAGCTTGGTTCCAATACTTTTTTCTGTGCCTACATCCAATCCAACAATGAATGATATTCTTGGGGAAGCATCATAGATTGCATATAGATTATGAAATAATCTGAACGCATGTAAACTATCCGGCTTTGCAGATCCTATAAAATTACTATAGTTTACAGTAACCGTATTGTTAGGCTTATAACTTACTTGTATGCCCAAACTTGGCTTGGTATCAAATTTTGAAAGAGCTATTTTCTGCCACCCATTTAATACATAAAAAGCCACCAATACATTTTCTTTCTTATTAGTATAATTTACTCTAACGCCTGTTTCGAAATAAGGTGAATTTTCGGCTAAAATACTCCTGGTTAAAGTCCAGCAATCCCCCCCAACAGCACTTTCAAAACCTAAGTGAGATGGCATTATTCCCGCATCTACCCATAGATTATGTTGCTTTAAAATTTTATAGCCAACATTCGCTTCAAAAATTGGCTTAGCCCAATTGGGTTCGTTACTCAAATTATAGGTTACGTAATTTCCCGCCATTATTGCAAGATTCGACCTAAATCGATTAGTTTGATAACTTGATTTTACATAAGCCAGGTTTACATTCAACTGGTTATGTTTTTTATAGTTATAATTATAATCAGGCTTTTCAAAATTACTGGGTTTTGAAAAATCGTAACTATAATAAAGCTCACCATATCCGGAAAAGGTGAATTTTTTTGATGAATCTTTTTGTCCAATACTATCTACTGAAACAAAAAGAAAACAAATCAGAATTATATGGGCCGCTCTGGGTGTCAAATTAAAAATTGATTTAAAATTAATACAATTCTAAACATTTTAAATGACCAAACAAAAGTCGGTATAGTTACTAATGATTATCTAATATTGATAAACAATTAAGCCAGCCAATATTCAAAATATTTTTGTGTTTGGCTAAACCGGATATACATGCTGAGGACCTCTGATATTTCTTACTTTCAATATCCAAAATAGAAAAGTATTTGAGCGGCTTGTTTGAAGTAGATTTCTCGTTCAGCTTATGTTTATAAATATCAAAACCGAATTTTCAAAGGCAAGTATACCATGAAGAATGTAACACTTTTGTAAATCGTTCGATACTGAAAAGCAAGTTCTACTTCAATTAACCAATAGGTATCTAAGGAACAAATTTGATGTAAAAAAATATAGTATACATAAACCCCCGATTAGAATCACATAAACAATCGGGTTGGCAAAGTTCAAAGTCCAACCTAAAAAGTTTATCCGTTTAGGTACAATAACTCGCCTATCCTCTTTATTAAAATACAAAATTCCGATTTTCCAGTTCTTGGGATCAGCATGCCATTTATCTTTAATTTCTTGACTAGCCATGGCTCATTATTTTTAATCAACTCTAATTTTGTACCTTATTCCATTTCTTATTAATCCAATCATCTTATTCCCTTATTGCTCAACATAACTTTTAAAGTTATCTAAAATCATTTGCCAACCTGCCTGTTGCATTTCTGAGGGATTTACTTTTTCGGGTTCAAATTGTTCAGTCAGTATAGTTCCAGCTGTACCCTCTTCAAAAACAACCCGCATAATACGACCGTCGCCTAATAGGATTTCGATATGCTTTTCCTTTTCAATTTTTTGATAAGTGCCCCAAAAATCAAAACTCATTGAATTGTCTTTCGCCGCCATAGTATAATGAAATTCGCCTCCTACTTCTAAATGATTGGTGGCGGAAGGACAATGCCATTCAGACATGGCAAAATTCCAATTAACGATATGAAGCGGATTTGTAAAATATTCCCACACTTTTTGTAAGGGTGCTTGAATGTTGGATTGAACGGTAATAAGCTGCATATAATTAAAACCAAAAAGTGGCTTATAAAATTAGGCTATCTCACTATGAAAAATATATAAACTTTTTGATTGAGAACGTATGTTAAAAAAATTTATATTACCTTTTGGAAAGTTCAGAACTTTTGGAAAGTTCTGAACTTTCCAAAAGGTATATTTTCTAATACTCCTTTTTTAGCTGATTAACATCCGCTAAAACACGCTGCATATCCTCATCCCGCGTAGCATTATACACCCCCCGAATATGCTGATTCCGATCCACCAAAAATAACTTATCCGAATGTAAAAATGTACTGGTATCCCCTTGCGTATTATCATCGGCAAAAAACGAACTTCTACCTAATCGGTATATAGCCGCTTTATCACCCGTTAGTAAATGCCAAATTTCCGGATGAATGCCATATTTTTTTTCGTATTCCTTTAAAACTCCCACCGAATCTACCATGGGCATCACACTAAAAGAAAGTAGGGTAACCCCTTTTAATCGAACTAAACTATCTTGAATAGAAAGTAAACGGTTCGTCATTTTAGGACAAATACCCAGACAACTGGTAAAGAAAAAATTAGCCAGATACATGCCCTTTCGAAGAGAATCAGAGCAGATGGTTTTACCAGACTGATCTACAAAACTGAATGCGGCAACCTCTTGGGTAGGCTGAATATTCCATTGAGGGGAGAGGTCTTTCATTGTAAAAAATGGCAACTGATTTTCAGTATCATCTGAAATTCTACATCCATTTAGGGCTAAAAAAAGCCAAGCGAATAATCCAAGCTTAGCGGAGAACCGGCATACAATCTTGAGATGATATGGCACCATACACACTATTATTTTTTACTGCATAATTAGAAATTAGTCGACCAGTGGAATCCCATATCTTTTGAGGTCCCTCTTCTTTCCCCATCCAATAATATTTTTCTCCTTGTAGCTTTCCGTTCGGAAAATAAACCAATTGTTTCCCCTGATACTTTCCCTTTTGGAAGGAAAACAAATACCGCAAATTTCCATTCGGCCACCAGTGCTGATAAATACCCTGCTTTTGTCCATCCACATACATACACTCCAACAATTTTTCACCAGAATTATAAAATCCTATTGCTTTACCGTTTTCCTTTCCCTGCATGATGGGAAGCTGATACACAATTTTGCCATTCTTTTCAACTTCTACCATATACCCACTAAAAGGCTTCCCCTTGTATTGCCATCCCAAATCTGATTTAACTAAATTCGGATTAACATTCTTTACATAAACAGCTGGTGGAGCAGCTCCGTATGGATGCTTACACGAGCAACAAAGCATCATTACTCCCGAAAAAATGAACGCAGCAATTTTCACCTGAATTTATTTAACCAAAAACTGACCCATCATGCCACCATCTTCATGATTTGAAAAATGACAATGGTACATATAAGGATTTGTTGGATCGGCAAAATCATCAAACTTGGCAATCACAGTTACTGTTTCACCAAGGGGTACAAATACTGTATCCTTCCAGCCCGACTCATGTGCCCCTACCACACCGGAACTGCGGGCAATGATTTTAAATTGAACATCATGCACATGAAAGGAGTGACCGAAAATATTATTATTTACAATTGTCCACTTTTCAACTGCATTCAATGCAACAGTTTGGTTGATAGCAGTAAACCCATACGTATTATTATCAAAAGTAAAAGCAGATCCTCCCTGACCTCCTGTAATGTTGATGGTTCTACTATTGGTAGCATCGGCATTGGTCCAGTACACCTGATTCGCTAACTTAGTAGGCAAGCTAGTAATGGGATTTGAAGTGGCTGCTGCTACATTGATATGTAAAACCGTAAAATCTTTATTGTTTAACAAACTACCGAACTCACCCGACGTAGCCGGCTCCCCTCCGGGAAAACCGAATGCTTGTCCAGAATTATAGGCTTTCAGGTCGATACTGCTTCCTATTGCATCATCGCCCAGATTTACCAATATTTCAATCCGCTCACCCGGCATCATTTTAACACGTTTTACCGAAACTGGCGCATTCAGCAATCCTCCGTCATTTGTAATAATGAAGAACGACCGATTATCACTCATGCCTAAATCATATCCTCTTTCAATTTCAGCATTTAGAATGCGGAACCGCACATATTGCTTGGGCAAAGTAACCTGCGCATTCATTACTCCATTAGAAAGCAGGTAATCCCCATATGCCCCAGTGATGCTGATAGAATTATCTGCGTTAAATCGTCTGCTTGTTAGTACCAGAGGAATATCATCTGTGCCATAGGTTCTTGGCAAAGCAAGTGCAGATTCTACCGGATCTTTGATTATAATCAAACCTCCTGCCCCTTTACCTAACTGCTCATAAGTTTTTAAATGGAGATGAGGATGATACCAATATGTACCAGCATTATTTTTAATTACAAAATTGGGCGACCACTTTGCACCTGCATCAATAATCTGATGAGGACCACCATCCATTACGGCAGGTATATGAAAACCATGCCAGTGCACGGTAGTGGCATCGGTTAAGTTATTCGTTACATTAATTTTTACATTATCCCCCTGGTTCATTACCAATGTAGGCCCCCAAAAGCTATTTCCGTTATAACCGTAAGTTGCCGTAGCAGCTCCCGTTTTAAACTGTTTGGTAGCCTTATCAAGCGTTAGATTAAAATTGGTTCCCGAAATTATAGGAGGAATAAATAAGTCATTATAAGCAGCAGTGGTAGTTCCAGGATCAGGATTATTGGTGGTTTGGGAAGATTTATTACAGGCAAAAATTAATAATAAATATAATATATATGTATGCTGAAGTTTGACTTTCATGATTTGTAATTTATTATGAGATGCGCAAAAGATCAAAAACCTTCGCAATCGTAGATATGAAATCAGCTGATCCGGTAAGTAGCTATAGAAACCCCTCTAGAAGATTGTTAAACACTCGATTTTTTAATATTAAAATCGAAAGATATTAGGAAGCAAATCAAAAATTGATTTGCGTTACCTTATCAAGTGATTATTACTAGTTTTCAACTAAATTTTAAGGAGCTCTGAGTTTACAAGTTTTGCTCCCATCGCAATCAAAAGAATCATCTAGCAACGATACTCTTAGATGTAATTGGGTGCTGAAAAACAATCAATCCTGTTAAAATAGTGTGCGCAATTTCCTGTTTTTGAGTTCATTTAACGAATATTCAACTGAACAACAATGGAATACTTTTTAATAAAGTCAATCGAAAACTATACGAGATTCAATTATTTTTTGCCCCATTATCTATCCAACAGAAAATGGCGTTTTTATCAGTACTACTCAAAGTACCTCCTTTAGGCATTCGGCCAGACTGAATAGATATTTTTATTTGCTGGGCCCCATCATGAACTGTTTGAAATTTATTCAATGCAGTAATCACCAGATCATCGTGACAACCAACTGTATTGCAAGACTTATCTAATATTGGTTTTACTGTATTACTGAATGAAGTGGCCGGATCACAGCTAGATTCATCAGAAGTTTTATTACAACTAGTTAACTGGCCAATTATAACAAAAGCAAATAATAGAATGACTATAATTGATTTACGCATGAATCTTACTGATTAATAACTTCGCCAGAAGTTTTTTTGTGCTCAGATCGCTGCTCATCCTCATCATCCATCTTTGGTCCCTGCTTCACCTTGCGCCAATCAATATATCTATTAAACCGCTTCATTGCTTTATCCCAATCGAAAACTTCCTGACTTGGGAATTCGAAATAATAGGGACTGAAATCGGGCTGATTGGTAAAAAAGTCTGACAATAGAGAAGCGGTTACATCATATTGATTTACGTAGGGAACGCCCAAAATATTATAAATCACTTTTAAAATAGACCCAAAATTTGCATGCGTATGCGAAACGTAGTTTTTCTTTACATAAGGGCCCGCCATCATTAAAATACTTCTATGCGCGTCAATATGATCTACTCCACCTTGAGGATCATCTTCTGTAACCACAACCAACATATCTTTCCAGTAGGGAGTTCTACTTAAAAAATGTAACAGCCTTCCAAGGGCTAAATCATTATCAGCTATAAATGAATGTGTATAGGGGTATCCATCCTCCGGACGTGGGCTTGCAGCATGGTCATTGGGTAACATTACCGCTAATAATTGAGGAAGACTATCCTTTCCATTCAACCATTTTTTACTAAACTCCTCTTCAAATTGATTCATGCGAAACTGATCGGGGATATTGGTATTAAACCCTGCAAAATTATGAGATGTTTTTTCCCATACTCCTTTCTGCATAGGAACCATTACTATATGGGATGCACCTGTGGCTGTATCTATCCAATCTTCCCGCACATGCGCAGTTTCATTGGCTTGTCCGAAATTATAATAACTTATTTTTTTTCTATCCAAAGCTTCCCATAATCCCCCAATCTCTGCATAATCTTCAGGATCCATGCTTCCCGTAGACCCCGGGAAGCGCCGCCCTGGTGCTTCTGAGAAATAGTCGGCAGTTTTCTCAGTACTGGAATTTGCTTCTACCCATTCATTTGGAATTACTCCCATCATCCAGTGATGCCCATGAATAGAAGCATCACTATCACAATAAAAATTATCGCTCAAAGAAAATTGACGAGCTATTTTAAGATGATTGGGTGAAACATTCACATTCATTGCACGTCTATTTTTACCAATAACATTTACGCCCACCCCAAATCTGGCTAATGTGTTATCTCCCTGAACGCCATTCATTTGTCCGAAAACTTCATCAAAAGTTCTGTTTTCTTTGGTTACAAAAACAATGTGCTTGATAGGACTTACTTTACTTCCAGGCAATACTGGTAAAGGTGTATTGTCTGGCGCTTTATTAACTATAAACGTTTGATCAATAACCTGATTAGTATATTTAACTAGTTCGGTAGAGTCTGGATTGTTTACAATTTGAAAGGTACCCAATTGGATGTCACCGATATAAGTACCCTGAATAGGCGCTAAAAAACCCTTTCCGCCATTGGGTCCAGCACCATAACCTCTACAGGATGTTATAAATAACTTTTGATTGTCGCCAGAAATCCGAACCCGGGTAGTTCCCCATCCTGTAGGAATTAAACCCACCGTTTGATCAGTTGCTAGATCAATTTTTGCAACTGCGTTTAATCCTAATAAGGCTACATAAACAAATCGATTGTCTTTAGACAAATCAATACCAAATGGCAAGGTTCCACGAAATTTATCAATTGACTTATGAACACGAATTGGAATATGCTTTACTATTTTACCCTTTCTATAATCAATCACTGCTATATTATCATTAGTAGCATTGGTAACATAAGCATATTGTGCATTGATGGCAACCGAATTAGGACTAGCGCCACCAATTACTTCTGCATCCTCTACCAACTCACCCAATAACATCCCAGTCTTTATTTTAGCACTGATATTATTTTTTTTCAGGTCTATCACAAAAACACTCATGGCTTCTGTACTGTTCGGATCACCTAATCCTGGAATCTTTTTGCCTTCTACTTCAGTTCCTTCTATTGAGGCCTTTGTATTATTTCCATAGGGATGCCAAGGGATATATTGGCTTTGAATATTCTCAGGGGTTGTTCCGGCTACAAGCGGATAACTATACATGCCCACATTTGCTACAACGGCCGTTTTACCATCTGGAGAAACCGCCAAACCAAAAGGTTGCCGGCCAGTTGGAATTGAGGCAACTATTTTTTTTGACTTCAAATCAAATCTTACCAATCTAAAATTTCCACGATCTAATACCAATAATTCATCTGAGTCTGGAATCAATGCCAGGTCGCTGGTAAAACTTCCTGTGAATTTTTGTTTATTAAAAATACCATCTAATAAAAGGGTATCTATTCTTTTATTCTCTACATAATTATAAATAATAACCGAACCAGCATCCCCCCCACTCAAATAAACCCATGGTTGCTTGGGGTGAAATGCCACCCCCAAAAAGGAACCTTTCTGTAATGGTCCCTTATCTTTTGCTCTATAATCTGGAACCCTTTTAACTGACTGAGAACTAAGGTCGATTATTGAAAAAACATTTTCATGCAAGGTAATAGCTACCCGCTGATCTGGAGAAATAGCCATTCCAAAAGGATCATGGGTTATTCGTAAGGTGGTTCCTGCAGGACGAATATACCGGCCGCTGGGTAAAACAGTATGTTGTTGTAAATCAATTTTACTGTATTCTTTATAACCAGGTACGGTTAAATATTCTACCAATTTTTCAGTTTGAGAAAAAAGGGTAGATGAACTTAATAAAATGGCAATTAATATATAGATTTTTTTCATATGCTTAAGTATAGGTAAACTTAAGTTATTATAATAAGTTGGTCGAAAAATGAGTATTAAGTTAAAGTTAAACGGCTATAAACTAGGCTGAATAGGTTCTTGTCTTTTCTAGCGGCCTCAGTAAAATGAGATACCTTTTACAATCAAAATTGAATACAGTTTCTAAGAATTTTTATTGCTTAGGTAATTGATCAACATAATCAACAGATACCTTTTCTAAACTTGAAAGAATGGGCGCTAATACAAAAGGCATTCGCTGGAAAAAGAAAAGGGTGATCAATTTTCTTTTTCTATCAACCATAAACGCAGTATTAAATGCCCCTCCCCAAAAGAAACTACCTTCAGATGCATGATTAATGGATATGCCTTTTGCTGTTGTTAACCCAACTCCTAGTCCAAAATTATTCACCGAAGGAAATCCTGCAAAAATGAAAGTTTTATTACCCAACTGATTTTTCCAAAACTCTTCCAACATAGCTTTTCCGATTATTTGCTGCTTACCCAATTTACCTTCATTTAGCAAACATTGTAAAAAGCTAGCATAATCAGATGTGGTTGAAACAAGCCCTCCAATAGCCGAAAAATAGTGCTCACTTTTTTTCAACGGGTAATCAATAGGTGCTATTGTTTCGTTTACTACTTGTAAACTATCCGTTCCTAATTTAGTATACACTTTAACCAATCGATTGGCTTTTTCTGCCGGAAGATAAAAATAGGTATCACCCATGCCAAGCGGATAAAATATATTTTTCTGTAAATACTTATCAAGTGATTGGCCGGAGCATACTTCGATTAACCTTCCCAATACATTGGTACTAAGGCCATAGCTAAATCGTTCCCCCGGTTGATGAACTAAGGGCATGCGTGCAATCTGATTTACTTCCTCCTCCAAAGAAGCAAAGTGATTGTTCAATCCACCAGTGAGTTGATACTTTTCAAAAGCCCATTTATACGCCGGATATTCATCCGCCGATGATATCCCCGATTGATGTGTTAATAAATCACGAACAGTTACTGACCTAATTCTATCCACCAATTTGCCAGTATCCTTTGGGTTGGTAAATACTTTTTGATTACCAAAAGCGGGAATATATATCTCAATAGGGTTGTCTAAACGAATTTTTCCTTTCTCCACCAACTGTAATACAGCAATTGAAACAATGGCCTTTGTATTAGAAGCAAGCCGAAAAATAGCGTTCGGCTGCATAATAATTTTATTTCCAATATCAGCATAACCATAGGCTTTATCTACTATAACCTGATTTTGATGCCGAACATATGCTACCCCTCCCGAAATATTTTTTAAAGCAATTTGTTGCAATATGATACTGTCTACCGCTGGGATACTTTGGCTATAAATGCTGCTAACTGAGAAAAAACTATATCCTACATAGCTTACAACCGAAAAACGTTGAATAAAATTTTTCATGAAAAAACAAATGATAAATAAAGACTTTGCCTTACAAAATTACTTCAATTTATACCAACCTGAATAGGTACTTGTGGCATCTAACTGAATTTTTTGCTGAAGAACGATTTCGTTATTCAGCAACTTTGTCATTACTAAAGTCTGCTCTTTTAATAACAAGTGGTTATTTACAAAAACACTAAACTGTATATCTCTTTCGTGTATGAGGAATAACTTTTTCGACCAGGTTTTACCAGTAAACTCTCTAATACAATAATTTCCTTCCTCATTGGTATACGATACTTGGCAAAAAGTAGAAAAACTTACCTCCACTTGTAATTCTACGGTAATTTCAGGCTTTATTTCAATTAATTTTTTATTTGTAATACTATTAATCCATTCCTGAAAGGCAATCTTGAGGGTAGACATACCTATAATTTTAGTGTAAAGTACAGGTACACTTTTAACACATTGTTACCAATAAATTATTTTTTTAGTTTTAGAATACTTAGTTCTCGAAAATAACTCATAATACTTTGTACGAAAACCATTCAGCTTTAATTCAAGGATTTGGTGATACAGTTTAACAATGGGAAAAATAGTAAACCCATATTAGTTCTTAATTATTAATAGTTTCTGAAGTTATTCAGCAAGCCATGCTTAATTTTGTACAAATTACCTGGGCGATGATTTACACCTTTTTCTAATGTGTTGGTGTCTATTATCCAATCTTTAATTGCAATTTTCTTTCTAAAATTTCGGCGATCTAATTCCACCCCCAGAATTGATTCATATGCCGATTGTAATTCTCGTAGGGAAAATAATGGCGGGAGTAAATGAAAAATAATGGGTTGCTCCATCACACGCTGCTGTAACAAGTGTAAACACAGTTGCAAGATTTCTAAATGATCGAAAGCCAGTTGCTTTACTTTACGCACCGGATACCAACCTAGATTATGCTTGGCAATATTCAACTGCTGGTGTTGCATATCAATTAGAGAAAAATAGGCTGTGGTAATAACCCTACCCGAAGGATGGCGGTTGGCCTTTCCAAATGTATGTACCTGTTCGAGGTATACATTTTGCAAACCGGTTCTTTCCCATAAAATTCGAAGTGATGCTTCTGTTAAATCTTCATTGGGCCCAACTAAATCACCTAACAATGAATTCAATTCCCTAAATTCTTCCAAATCCGATTGCGTTAAAAGTACATATAATTCATAATTATCGTATCCGAATATTACACAATCCACTGAAACTGCTATATTAAAGTAGTCTAGGCGGGTATTTTTCTCAATGGCTGCATTTTTCAATGCCTTGATATTATTTTCAAACATAAGTTTCTAAATTACAGAAATATAAAAGGATATTAGAGGGTTTTAGATGAATTTTTTAGAGAAAGAAAATAATGGGAATTCGGCAGATTTTCAAAGGAGAATTAGATTGAATTGGAAAGCCCTTCTAAAATTATTTTACCCTTTAGATAAAGTAAGCCAAAAGTATAATGCTTTCTTTTTAACATAATCAGAAAACTTCAGCAATAAAATAAATATATTTAACTAAGATTTACTATTCAATTGCCTGCCATGAAAACATTACAAGCATCCTATACCGATGGATTTTTTAATGTGAGCGCCGCGCATGGATTTTTGCCGGCTGTTGCACCGCTAACTGCTTTACCTCCCACCTATAATGCCCTGCAAGATGTACTTGATAACATGCCCATACAACTCGGTAATGAGCAAAACGGCTACCTCCACTTTCCTGGAAAAATTCATGAAGTAGCGAATCAATTGCCCAATTACTTAGCGCAGGTAAAAGAAGAAAGTGATATCCGTATTATTCAGGCCTTGTACCGAGGCTATGCCTTTCTAACATCTGCCTATACACTGGAGCCAGCTTTTCAGCATTTTAAACAAACGGGAGCCTATGGCAAAGCCAATAACGTTTTACCAGCCAACATTGCCCAACCCTTTGTAGCGGTTTCCGAAAAATTAGAGGCTTTTCCCTGGATGGATTATCATTACGGATATTCCCTTGGCAACTATCACAAAATTAATCCAGCAGGAAATCTCGAATGGGATAACCTAAAAATGTGCGTAAAATTTTCTGGGCAGCCCGACGAAGCCGGCTTTATTTTACTGCATATAGACATCAATCAATTTTCACCCAACCTGGTAGGCTCCGTGTTAGCTACCTTAGCAGCAGTTGAAGCCAATGCAATCAATCAAGTGGAGGCAGGATTAGATCAGAACCTAGAAACCCTCACGCAAATGAATATCCGCAGAAAAGAAATGTGGAAGGCTTCTAGATGGCAACACTACAACGACTTTCGGGTTTTTATTATGGGCGTGAAAGGCAATGAAGAAATTTTTGGGGAGGGCGTAACCTACACAGGGGTGTGGGATACCCCCCAACAATTCAGGGGGCAAACAGGTGCCCAGGATGATATCATTCCGATGGAAGATATTTTTACGGGCGTTACCCAGTATTACTTGAAAAATGAACTGACCGACTATCTGCTCGATCTTCGAAAATATCGTCCCCATTGTGTGCAGGCATTTTTTGTAGACCTTGAAGAACAAGTAAAACAAGTTCATGCCGGCGGATTGGCAGGCTATCTATTTCAAGAAGCTTCTGTAAATGGTTTGGCTCGACTTCTCGGTATTTTAGAACAGATTTATCATTTCAGAAACGGCCATTGGCAATTTGTACAAAAATACATTATGGCCAATACCCCTTACGCAAAAGCAACCGGTGGCACACCTATTACTACCTGGCTGCCCAATCAAATTACTGCTGTTTTGCAGCAAATGGAGGTTGTGATGCAATCAATTGCCTTATTAGCGGGTACCGCGGACGAAAAAGGATCCTTAATTATTGCTAATAACCAAACTACGTTCCAACATAAAAAACAATTACTCGCAGAACAATTGTCGATGGTTAGTAAAGAAACCTATTCGGCAGATACCCTTTTTTCGCTGAACAGCCAATATGGATTATCCGACCAATAAATACAAGCTATTATTTTTTTAAAGTAAAGCCAGTTGCCTGCACATCTCTGCTGTTGCCGCCAATCATTACTGCAAATTCTCCGGGCTCGGAACCATACTTCATATCGGCATTCCAGAAAGCCAACATACTTTCCGTTATTGTAAATACTACTTCTTTACTTTCCCCTGCTTTCAAAAACACTTTCTGAAAAGCCTTTAATTCTTTTCCGGGAGGGGTAATACTGCGTACTTTATCCTGTACATAAAATTGTACCACTTCACGTGCATCATATTTTCCAGCATTGGTTACCCGAACTTTTACAGTAAGCGAGCCCTTATTGGTTAAGGTTGTTCCACTCAGTATCGGCTTCCCATATTCAATGCTGCTGTAATTAAGTCCAAATCCAAATGGGAAAAGTGGCTCATTGGGAATATCCAGGTATTTACTACTGAACTTATTATCGGAACTTTGCGGGCGACCGGTATTTTTTTGTGAGTAGTAAACCGGGATTTGACCAACTGCTGCCGGAAAGCTCATCGTAAGTTTACCGGAAGGATTCACTTTTCCAAACAATACATCGGCAATTGCATTACCTGCTTCTATACCAGCATGCCACACTTGTAAAATAGCAGCGGCTCCTTCGGTTAATCCGGTTAGCACCAGCGGACGACCACTCATATTAACCACTACAACTGGTTTGCCAGTTGCATATAAGGCTTTCAATAATTTTTGTTGTGATGCTGGCAGTGTAATATCGGCTCGACTAGCAGCTTCGCCGCTCATTTCAGAAGCCTCCCCAACTACCACCACAATTTTATCGGCACTTTTGGCAATTTGTATAGCTTCTTCCAACATGGCTTCTGGAGTTCGAGCATCTATTTCTGCGCGCAAACCAAATACATTGGCACGGGCAGCCAAAGCGGGGTCGTCGGTTATATTGGCACCTTTGGCATATACTATGTTTACACCGGAACCGCCCACCTGCTCCATGCCGGCAAATACAGGTACCGATAATTGCGGATCTCCGCTTACAGCCCAGGTTCCCAACATATTGCTTTTATCATTCGCTAGTGGTCCTATCAATGCAATTGTGCCTTTAGCAGCAAGCGGCAGTGCTTGCTGCTGGTTTTTCAACAAAACAAAACTCTGCGCTGCTACTTCTCTGGCAAATGCTCGATTTTCTGCGCTTAAAATAGTGGCTTTTGCACGATCGGCATCCATGGTTTTATAAGGCTGCTCGAATAAACCCAGCTTATATTTTGCAATCAGAATATTGCGGCAGGCAATATCAATTTGTGCTTGGGTTACTTTCTTCTCTTTCAATGATTGTGAGAGGGTATTTAATAATCCTTCTGCAACCATATCCATGTCTAGACCCGCATTTAATGCCAACGCCGATACATCCTGCAGATTACCCATACCATGATTAATCATTTCGCTGAGTGATGTATAATCGCTCACTACAAATCCGTTAAACTTCCATTGTTTACGCAGGAGGTCGGTTAATAACCAGCGATTGCCAGTAGCAGGAACCCCGTCAACATCATTAAAAGAACTCATTACCGAAGCAACTCCTGCATCTACTGCCGCTTTATAAGGAGGCAGGTATTCGTTGTACATGCGATTGCGGCTCATGTCTACCGAATTATAATCCCGGCCCCCTTCAGGCGCGCCATATAGGGCAAAGTGTTTAACACAAGCCATCAGGGTATTATTCGCAGCCAGAGAATTTCCCTGATAGCCTTTTACCATAGCAGCAGCAATTTGCGAACCTAAAAAGGGATCTTCTCCCGATCCTTCGGCTACCCGTCCCCATCTGGGATCACGGGCTATATCCACCATAGGAGAGAAAGTCCAGTTCAATCCATCCGCCGAAGCTTCATTGGCAGCCATCATAGCCGAACGACGAATCAGCGCCGTATCCCAGCTACAACTCATCGCCAATGGAATGGGAAAAGTTGTCCTGTATCCATGTATCACATCCGAGCCAAAAAACAATGGAATTTTCAAACGGGATTCTTTCATCACAATATCTTGCGCTTTTCGGATATTCTCATAGCCGATTACGCCAAACATTCCGCCCACTTTACCTTCGCGTAATTTTTTTTCTACATCTGTACTAACTACCGATCCTGTAGGAATACCCGAGCCGGGGGTGATCAAATTCAGCTGACCCAGTTTTTCTTCCAGCGTCATTTGTTTCATCAGTCCATCAATAAAACTATTCATCCGGGCATCGGTAGATTGCGCAAAAGCAGAGAGGGCAAAAAAAGCAGACAATAGCAATAGGGCGATTTTTTTCATGGGTGCAATTTGATTAGTCAACTTGTATAATGGGGGAAGGTAAGGATATTCCATTTTCATTCAATGCTTCTATACGATAATAGTACGTTTTTTTACTGTCCATCCCTTTATAATAATATTCATTGGCCCCATATACCATCACGCATTGATAGAGCTGATCAGGTGCTGTGCCAAAATAAATATTATACGCATAGGCGGCATCATTGGGCGCCCATTTTAACCAGGCACTGCGCTTATCTTTTTCGGTTCGTAGTACTACAAAATCTTTTACCGGCTCGGGAACGGAGCCCTTCCCGTTTCCAAAAACCCGCAATCCGCTGATGGCAAATTTTCCCGATGGCAGGTGTTTATTCTCTAGGAGGATATAGCGGGCCTGCACTGGCTGAGTAAGTTCGATATAGTCGTGCGGCACGTCTTGTTGATTATTCGATTTATCTATTAAAACTTTCCATAGCTTACCATCTACCGAATAGCTTACCACATATTGATGAAATTGTCCGATAGTTTTTCCGAGAAAGGTAACATCCTGATCGGCATAGTTTATTTGGAGAGCACGTACTTCCGACAATACCCCTAAATCGGATTGTATCCATTCGCCAGGGTTGCCGGTCGCGGCAGACCAGTAAGTTTTAATACTTTCATCTACTGCATAGTTTGGCTGATAATTACCTGCAACAGAAGAAACAGTTACGGGTTTTTGATAATTCAGTAACATCCATCCGGTGAACCCTTTTCCCGGTGCGTTTTTACCAGGCAAATAGTGAGGATAATCACCAAAAGCCGTATTACAATACATCATATCTTTTTTATCAAAGCCAGCGGGCCAGATACCAAGACGTCGCTCGAAATTATTTTTTACGGAAATAGCAATGGTAGACACATGCCACCAGTTTTTTTCATTGTCCTGAAATGTGGCGCCATGCCCTGCCCCTCTGGCAAACCCACCCGCTTTCATGCTGAGGGGGTCGGATTGATTTTGAAAAAAGTTCAAAGGTCCATCTCCTACGGCTACGCCATCGGCATATCCGCTGAATTCTGTTCCGGGTGCGGCATATTGAAAATAGTATTTGCCGTTGTGTTTGGTCATCCAGGCCCCTTCGATAAACCCATCTAAAAAAGTATCGTCCATATATTCCCCAAATCGATGCCAGCCATAGCGCCAGCTTTCTAAATAGAATAGTTCTTTACGGGTGCCAATGGGTTGCAGGGTTTTTCGATTTAATTCTATGCCATAGAGGGGAAATCGATTACTGCTCCCATTATATAAGTACAGTCTGCCATCATCATCTGTAAAAAATGCGGGATCCCATCCGCCAATCTCAAAAGAATCTACCAATGGTTTCCATTGATCGTGTAAAGGATCGGTACTCATCCAGATGGTAAAATTTTTGGCGTAATTAGAGCCCATCACCAGCATGGTATCACCTATGATACCTACTGCGGGTGCACATAATTCGTCGTATACATTATTCCAGGGGCGAAGAAATTTTCTGGAAATAAAATGCCAGCTACTCATATCATTGCTCCACCAATAGCCCCATTGGTTGGTACTGAATAAATAGTAAGTACCCTTATAATTTACAATTACCGGATCAGCCGTTGCTCGGTGTTTTCCCCAGGTAGAAAAATTAGGGATGGGGGTATAGCCATAATCGAGGTTAATAGGATTGCAATAGGTAGTTGGTTGTGCATTCCCAGAAAATGCTACGAATAGAAAAAAAATGATGCCGGGTAGTTTTTTCATATACTTTGCTGGTGGGTTAGCTATATGCACCTAACTGATGAACAAGTTCCCTAATAACAACCCCTTAAAAGTATTGAAAACATGTAAAACCGGCAATAGTATTCGCGAATTATCGGTTAAGCGGAAATACTTCAATTTTTTTATACTGTTTCAGCCGGCTTATGGGCACTTTATAGTCGAGTGCCATTACTCCTGTTAGGATTTCGCCTTGGGAGGGAATAATCAATACTTGATCGTAGGGATAAAATTTTATTCGATCCAATGGGGTTCGTCTCAGCTCACTCATATACATATAGGGCGCATAATTATTCACATCATATTTTTTGTACCGATTACTCAAGGTTTCTATTGGCTTAAATGAAGAAGCACCAATCTGATCGTTGGAGCCCGTCATACGAACCACAAACTGCTTATTCATTTGGGTTACCTCAGATTCTCCAAAGAGGTTATAAAAAACATTGCGCGGATTGGTACGCAGATAAACAGTGTTCTTATTCGTTCTCTCGGGAAACATGTTGTTTCCTGTGTGCCAACTGGAATAATATTTTTTTATGTCATTTTCCGAAAACACCGAAAATTCAAACACTTCCTTCCCCATTTTCTTATACGTTGCTGCTTCACTGGGCGTCATGGTAATCCCTTTTAAGGTAGTCATGATTTCCTGATACAATATTTTAAAATTATCGTTGGAATATACTTCAACTGTTAGGGGAAGAATAAATTCGTCGGTAGCCACCCACTCCCGATCTGCATTGTATTTGCTATAAGGGTTTAATTTGGGTTCATCTGCTATAATTTTATAATCAAATGCCCGGTTTAGAATGGCTTGTATTTTTCCAGACAACCCTGATAAAGCTGTTCGCTCACCGCTTTCATTTCTTTCCTGCCGGTTAAATTCGCTTGCTATGGCAGAACCCTCTATCTCGGTACCAATGCCGTTATTTTTGCAAAATTTCATCACTTCTTTTACCGAAACATGTGCCCGGATAGTAATGGAATTGCCATTAAAGGGTTTAAGAATCTCCACTTTAGTGATAGTACCAGCTGATATTTCAGCAATCTTATCAGATACCAACTGATCATTTACAATTTCTGTTTGTTGAGTAACAAAGGATCCAATGGTGCTAACAATTGCTTTAATTTCTGCATTCATTCGGGCCTCCTCTTCGGTTTTTCCATATCCAGTTACTTCTACTATATTGGTTTTACCCGAAAACAGGTTAACAGTTGGTATGTCAGCTTTTACAGGAGTAGATGCCCAGGTAAAATAAACTAACAACATAAAACAAAAGCAGCCGGCTACACGGTTTAAATGGGTTGGTTTCATATTTTTTGTGATGGCTATTGGGTTACTAATAAATAATTGAAACGTTTACGTTTAGCAAATGGATTGCTACAACAAATTCCGGTGGTAGATTAAAAAATTGAATTTCGATATGCTACAAGGGTAGCAAAATGGTGTATATACGTACGAAGTTCCCTGCGGATTTTGCATAGAAAGGATATTGGATCAGCTAAAATAAAGAAAAAAGAACTTATATTTATTGGGAGGGAGTACCCCAATTGAACAAATGAAAAAAATGATGAATCTTTATAGCAAGAAAAAATGCCAAACACAAAACTAATTTTATTTATATGTCACATAGTCAAATTAGAAAAGAGCCGATTTGCTTGAATTGCGGTCAGGAGGTCTCTAACAGGTTTTGTGGAAACTGCGGACAAGAAAATATAGAACCTCGGGAAAATTTTCGCAGTTTATTAACGCATTTCATTAATGATTTCACACATTTCGACGGAAAATTTTTTAGCACTATTCGAGTATTACTTTTCGAACCGGGTAAATTATCACTTGCGTATATAAATGGTAAGCGAGCTTCTTATCTTCATCCTATAAGGATGTATCTGTTTATTTCGTTTGCCTTTTTCCTTTTCATCTATTTAACCGGACATATTTCCACAGAAGAGAAGCCATTTGCCAACACACCTTCTTTAGATTCAGTTACTACCCTTCTCAATCAACAAATAATTTTCCTCCAAAAAAAGCAACAGCCCAATGATTCGGGCATAGCTGATTTTGTGATTCGAGAAAGAATCCTACAATTAGAAAAAAGAAAATGGCAACTAAAAGTAGATACAACAAAGGCAACTGAAATATGGCAAGTTTTGAATGACAGTGCAGTTGTTTTCGATAGCAAAGACAGTAGTTTGGTAAATGCTGAATGGTATGAATTACAACAGCAACAGTTAGCACCGGAAAAAAGAGATAGCCGGGTGGAACACTGGATTAAGAAAAAAATTGCCGAAACAAATGGCAAATACAGCAGCGGTTCAGAGCTTGCAACCTTTTTGGGAGAAAAGTTTTATGCACAACTGCCTAAGTTGCTATTTATTTCATTACCCCTGATTGCATTAGTACTAGCGGGTTTATACTTTAGGCGTAAACAATGGATGTATGCAGATCATGCCATACTTACCCTGCATATTTTTAGTGCTACTTTTTTATTTTTAGCTACAAAACTCATTTTCTCGATGCTATTCAATGCGCTTCATTGGAATCTGATTAATCGGATAATTGGAATAGGATTTGGCGTTTTATTGCCTATATATTATTATAGCAGCCTACGAAATTTCTACGGGCAATCAAGAGGAAAAACTTTCTGGAAAACTTTCCTGCTTTTATTGGGTAGTACATTTATGCTTTTAATTATTTTTAGCATATCAATTGTAATAGCTTTTCTGAGTTTGCACTAGTCAGCGACTTGCTGCAAAGTTTTTGTGTGGAAAGCAAGCCCAGAGTTCATAAAAAAAACAGGCGACCAAGGCCGCCTGTATAAAAAAAACCAAAAAGTAATAGTATTAATAGTTCACAAAAGAACTTAAAAACCGCCCAGCAGCAACACGATGGCTGCCCCTGTAAATTAGAGTATAACTACGTTTGTCTGTTCCCAGAAAGCCGTTCAATTGAGCCAATACAGTAGAAGTTCCTGCTTCGCGCACTTGCAAAGTATCGCTTAGCCGAGAAGGAAAAGCAATATAATTGCCTATGGATGTGGGCGACACATTGGTGAAAATATTTCCCATTCTCTTGAAGGAATAAATATCAACGTTAGGCATTGCAGCGGTTGAATACGCAAAATGTGCAAAACGAACTCGACAAGAAGTGTCTTCCGGAATGGTGATTGTAGTAGCAACTGTTCTTTGCTTTACAGCAGTAATCGTATCGAAAGTGAAGATGGTATAATTTTTTCCATACTCCAATACATTGTCAAAACTAATCGGCACCTGAGTAGTTGCTTTTAACGTGTCGCGAACTTGGAATACGCGTTGACCCATAGGAACTACAAATCCGTAGCCCACTGATGGGAAAACACTACCCGCACTTAGCGCAGATCCATTTTGTGGAATTCCATCTACAAATACATAGTTACGGGCAGCACCAACGGTGGCAATGTAAACCTGCACAACACCGCTTTGATCTCCTATGTTTCGATCTTGTGTTGTTTTTTCGTCGAAGCTTTTTTCACAGGATGACAATAAGAGTCCTGCAAAAAATACAGACCCTATACCAAGGATATGTTTCAAATTAACTTTCATATACATAGTTTAAATTGTTAGGGTAGAGAAAACCATTGCTCTTTTGTATGATAATCTAATGCCAATCCGCCAACGCCATTCAGCGCATCTATGTTATAGAGATATTCTGAATTATAACGTGGACGAGCACGATACACCCATTTATTGGCATTGTTGGTAAACAGATCGATTCCTGATGGAGGAGTGAAGCCGGCATATACCTGCTGACCGGTAACGGGATCTAAATCAGTATAGTGATAGCGGCGCATATCTACCCAGGTTTCTTGCAATCCCCATCCAAACATAGCGATGTATTTTTGTAACATAATATGTGAACGGGTAAGACTACCAGCTGCAGGAACTACAGCCGGATTGGCCAAATAGGCGGCCCGGCTGGCAGGTGTAATCTGCAGGGCAGTGGGAACACTAGTATGATAATCAGGTGTATTCACTAGCATATCAAAATTGGCATTGATTCCATCTATATACGACTGCCGTGCTTGTGCAGCAAAGGCAGCCCCTTTTCTAAGATACGCTTCGGCTTTCATGAAATGATTTTCAGCTGCCGTTAAAATTGGGAAAGGAGCACCGTTGCGGAAGATATAACGGGAAGTTGCATCTGTTCCGGGTGCAGCGGTAGACGCAAACAAACCACCCCAAAAATTTTGAGGTTGGTCATTGAGCGCCAAACCGTCTGTTCCTTTGTTGGGCCGTATTCCGCGATAAGTGCCATTGGTGTTTTCTCTCAATAAATAGGGGGTACGTGGATCAACAACCCCGTTAAACATGGTACTTAATCCCTGCATGAGTTCAACCACAAATCTTGATTGACGTAATGCATTCGCATTGCTTCGGAATGGACCAAAGAAATTATAAGTACCGGAAAGTCCGGAAGCCTGAAATTTTGCAGTAGCATCATCTTTGGTGAGATTAATTCCCAAATTAGCGTAGGCAATAACAGAATCAGGCTGGTAAGTACTCTTGTTGGTTAAATGATTGAAGCTGCGTGCCAGCACCGAATAAACAAATCGCTTCCATTTATCGCGATCGCCATTATAAAAATAAGCATCCCCTAAGGCTAGATTGGTTTGGCTCACATTATCTCCGCTCTGATTGAGAAAGGTAAGTGCGAGAAAAGCCTCTTTGCGGCATTCATCATACATCTCTTGCTGGGTATCATATTTAAAAACCAGTAGATTGGCATCAAATGCTTGTTTCAATATAGCTTCTCCATAAGTAGTGGTTAATGTAAGCCAGCTCCATGCCAATAATGCATGCCCTACGCCCACATAATCCCATTTCTTCTCTTCCGTTCCCCACTGAATCATACGCTGCAGATTTTGGCCCATTCCATAATAATGCATGGCCCAGATAGAACCCAGCACATCACTGGCACCTGTAGCACCGCCCATCTGGTCGTATTGATTTGCGGTTGTATTGGTTGCCCAGTTTTGAATGTAACGGCCAATGTATAAACCATCATTGGCAATCCCGTAGGCGCTTCCTTGTGCAGATGAACTTCCTACAAAGTTTCCAATTATACCCGGCAAAAGCGTTTCTACCGGAACCCGCACACTGGCATTGGGATTTTGGTATGCCTCATCAATTTTTTTGCTGCAGGAAGGGGCACACAAAATGAGTGTGACAAATAACAACAGTGGCAAGACTTTATGTAAATATTTCATAATCTTTTTTTTGACTTTTATCAAAAGGAAGCTCTGATTCCAAAGTTTAATTGTAAAGGTGAAGGAAGGGTTCCATAATCAAAACCAAAAGCACCTACCCCCGAACTACCGGCGGTATTACCATTCACTGCCGGATCGGCCCCGCTATAGTTGGTAAGCAATACCAAATCGTTGCCGGTAACAAACACACTCAACAATTTTAATCGCTTCACAAACGACTTAGGGAAGGTATAGTTCAATGTTACATCCCGTAAGCGGAACCAGTTCACATTTCTCTCTATGAAGGCTTCTTCTGGCATAGTTGAATAATATTGGTCGTTGAAAGCCGGTATCACTGCAATGGCATTAGGTGTAGGCGTAGCAGAATTCTGCAAACCGTCGTTCAATACACCCGAAATAACCCGAGGCGTATAACGATCTTCCGTTAACTTACTCTTACCAATACGAGTGAGATAGGCATTCGTACCATTGAAGATATCACCACCCACTTTCAAATCCCAAAGCATACTTAGTCTCCAATTACCCCAACGAACAGAGTTGTTCCATCCAAGGGTAAACGCAGGATTGCGATCGCCAGCAACCGTGAAAACACCGTTTCCAACTGGCAAACCATTGGAAGGATTGATCAAGATTTGACCAGCATTGTTTTTTGCATATCCGAAAGCTGTAATGGAAGTGGTAGGTCCACCAAAAGTTAAACCACCCCTTGCATTTCCATAAAGCCAGGTATCAGAAATATAATACTCGGCAACATTTTTGGGTAGTCCAATTACCTCATTCCACATCCGGTTAAAGTTGAAACGCATGTTCCAAACCAATCCTTTTTTACGAATTACATCATAGTCGAGGCTTAACTCAATACCCTGATTAAGCGTGCTGGCAGCATTCTGCGTATTTAAAACGAAACCGGTACCATAACTTAAGCGGAAAGCTTGAATGATTTGGCCTGTATTCTTTGTATTATAGTAGGTAACATCCAAGTTTAACCGATTATTCAGCAACCGGAATTCGGTACCCACCTCATAGGTGCGCTGTCTTTCCGGTGCCAGATCTGGACTGTTGTTATAGAAGCCATAAGAAAATCCACCGCCACTGGCAAAATTATTTACGAATACTGATTGCGTTGAATAGGGGGTATTGAGGCGAGCCGTTCCAGCCAAAGAGGTCCGCAGCTTCCAGTAATTAATCAATCCATTGGTTTTTAATGAGGGGAAGATATCACTCATAATAAAACTCAAACTTGCTCCCGGATAATTGTACTGTCTATTTTGAACTGGCAATGTAGAGGCTTCTTCAAAACGATGCGTGTAACTAAAGAAGGCATAGTTTTTATAGCTCACAGCAAATTCACCAAAATAGGCGTTCTGACGAAGAATTTGTTGGTTGTATTCGCCATATGCATTCCTCAGCAAACGTAAACGAGTATTTCTACGCGTAACATTGCTATCCATATAATTGCCAACTATTCCTTGTAAATCACGATCGGTAACCAAAACGGGCGTTCCTCCTACTACCAAATCGCCATTGGCATCCCGAGGGGTGCGGTACATTCTTCCATCTGCCGAGTTAACATTATCTACAATATTGGTTCCTGAAACAGCCCACATGCGGGTTTCATAATTCTGCCACATAGTTCCCACCATCAAACGCAGACTCAAATCTTTTCCGATATTCTTTTTAAAAGTAGAAGTAATCGTATGATTATACCCAATGTATTTTCTCCAATATTGGTCTAAGTTACCCCCTGTTCCGGCTGAAACATAAAATGATTGCGGATGATAGAACCAATAACCATTCAAATCATAGGTATCATATCCGAAACGCCCAGAGAGTGTCCACCATTTGGTAGGATTAATGTTGATTCCCAAAGTTGCAGTGATACGATCAGTTTGGTCGTATGCCCGATTCTTTTTTACGTTGAACAAAGGATTGTCAATTTCTGCATTTGCAGACAAACCAGAATAGAGGTCGAGCTTATCGCCGGTTGACAAATCTTCATAATTACGAATATCATTGTTGTTGGGCCAAGATAAAAGGGCAAGCAGATAACCGCCCGCACTTCTAAGCACTTTATTATTATCCGAACGGATATAGGCAAGTGAAGGAATTAGTTCAACCTTGTCTTTGAATAACTTAGTGGTATTGCTGATACGTAGATTGTATCTACGGAATGTATTTTCAGGAACTACCCCCTCTTGATCAAAGTAACTAGCAGAGACGCGGAAAACAGAATTTTTAACCCCGAAGTCTAGTCCCAAATTGTGCGTTTGTGCACGGCCGGTTCTAAAGAACTGACTTTTATTATCATACAACTGAGTACCTGCAGCCCAACGAGGACCAAAATAAGAAAATATATTAGAAGGAACATTATTCGAACCATTAGAATACTCATCGTTTACCTGAGGCCAACGGGTTACTTTCTGAATACGAAAACTATTGTCGTACTGAATACCCAACTTATTGCTTTTGGCCTTTTTGGTAGTAATCAATATTGCACCGGAACTAGCCTGGCTTCCGTATAATGCAGTGGCTTCAGGCCCTTTTAATATGGTAATGGTTTCAATATCGTTAGGATTAATATCCGCAATACGATTTTGATAGTCGTTATTCCGGTTAGGTCTGTCGGATGCAAGTCCAATCCCCTGACCCCCACTTGAGGTTTCGTTTACCGTTTGGTTATCAAGAACAACACCATCAACCACATACAAAGGTTGGTTACTAAGAGACAATGAATTGAAACCACGAAGCACAACCGAAGAAGATGCTCCAGCAACCCCTGAAGTTTGGTCGAGCGTTAAACCAGCTACACGACCTTGCAATCCATTCAAGAAATTTTCACGTTGGGTCTCTTGTAATTCTTCGCCTTTTACCGTTTGGGTCGAATACCCGAGCGAACGTGGATTTCGCTTAATATCCATGGCAGTTACCACTACTTCGCCCATAGTATTATCCGATACCCCCAGCTTTACATTGATGGATGGAGCAGATCCAACCTTAATATCTTTGGTCGTATACCCTACAAACGAAATCTGTAATATTTCCCCTTCAGCAGCCTGAATAGAAAACTTACCATTGGCATCTGTTTGGGTAATTCTGCGGGTACCCCTTATTTTAACGGTAGCCCCTGAGAGAGGAGATTGATTGTCTTCTGCGATGATTGTTCCGGAGACTGCTTTCATCTGTGCTTGCGAAACGGGCAACCACAGAAAAAACATGGAAATTATCGCTAATAAGAAGCGAGTTTTTCTCATATTACCTAATTTTTAGTTTGGTTAAATTAACATGGTAGCACCATTCAGCACTCAAATGTTAAACATTTGCAAATTAGGTAATTTTTTTTAATTGTGTCTTTTTTCTTGACAGAGCCTTTTAAACCTTTTTTCTAGACTACAACACATAAATAATTGATATTTAATTAATGATAATTATAAATTTTTAAGTATTTATAATTTAATAATGGTGAAAGTCCCTGTTTTAGCAGGTTGCATGTTTCTAACATTTGGATACTACCTGCAACCCTTGGAAAGATTCCATCAAATATTGAGGGGTAAGTGTGTAGCAAAAACTAATGGCTGGTAGTATTTTCTGGAAACAACTCCCAATTTTTCAGCAAAGGATGTTGATGTTCCTTTTTCGCAATAGCTTTTATCTTGCGGATTATTTGTGGAAAGCGGCTTGCAATATCTACCCTTTCAGCAGGTTCCTTATCTAAATCAAATAACATCCAAGGCTGGCTCGGATTTCTACGAATAGCTTTTTTTATACCCTTCCATTTACCCATCCGAACAGCCAGTAGCCCGCCTGTTTCGGTAAATAAAAAGTGCCGGCAACCCATTCCGAAAAAATTGTAGTAAAATCACCAAGTGGGTTTATTACATTAAGAATACTTGATTTGGGGAGATGGATAAAATAAAACAGCCGGTACAAGCATGTACCGGCTGTTTACAGAAAACTAAGTATTGAAATTAGTTGGTATATCCTGGATTCTGAACCATTTTAGGGTTGGCCTGAATTTCAGTATTTGGAATAGGCAATAAGAAGCGGAAGTTTCCACCAGAAAGTGTTACCGTTCCTCCGGGAGGAGCATCGGCAGCAATTCTTTCAACAGGTAGGTTTCTTCTCTTCAGATCCCAGAAACGATGTCCTTCATAAGGAAGTTCTTTGAAGCGCTCCAGATAAATAGCACTAATTAATTCGTCTTTACTAGCGAATGTAGCATTGGTATATCCACTGATACGAGCACCCCGTAAGGTATTCAAATCCAGCGCTGCTCCTGCTAAATCTCCTGACTCAGCTTTTGCTTCGGCACTGATCAAATACATTTCACCAGTTCTGTATACTTTGGCATCGGCTACATTTTCAGTAGGCGTACCGTAAGCACCACCGGCATATTTTCCAATTAAACGAGTACCTCTCGCTGGGGCCAGTAACAATTCATTTCTAAAATAAGCAGCGAAACGAATATCATTGGTTTGATCGTAGGAATTCCATAATTTATCAGAAGGTCTCCAAGTAACTGTTCCAATATTGGCACTGCTAGCGGAAGTACCTCTCCACAATGAACCAATTTTGGTTCCGATAGAAGAAGTTCTGCTTAATTTGAAAGCAACTTCTGCACTGCTGGCATCCGTCCAAATTTGTCCAAACTGAGTAGGTGTAGCCAAAGGCAATCCGGCAATAAATTCAGCAGCAAATGTTCTGGCATCGGTCCATTCTTTTAAATAAAGAGCGATACGAGCTTGTAAACCAGTTGCAGCAAAGCGAGAAGCACGATAAATATCTGTATTCGTTGCAGGCAACAGAGTTTTAGCTTCTGCTACATCTGCTTTTAATTTTACAAAATAAGGTGCTACGGTACTCCGCTCTTGTGGATCCAAAGAAGGAGTAGTCATGTATGCAAGTGCTAAATCGGTTCCCACTGCACTATTGCAGTAATATCGATATAGTTCGAAATGACAAAATGCACGCAGGAATAATGCTTCTCCTCTCAAACGTATGCGAAGAGCATCGTCGGCAGCTCCTGTAGAAGTGGCTTTAGGTAAAGCTGCTAATACACGATTAACGCGATCGATTATTCGGTAATACAAGGGGAATGCAGTAAAGTTATCACGCAAACCAATATCTGTAGAACCATATTGCCATTCGTGGGTAGTACCGGCGTTGTAAAACTCGGCTACCTTTACTTCGTCGGCAAGGGTACTGTTTAACAGAATGCCCATTTCAACGTTCATGGCAGCATAGGCACCGATAATACCTTGTTGATTATTTTGAACCGTCAACAATGCAATGTCACCGCCGATGAAATCAGTTTCCTTCACATCGATTACTTTTTTGCAAGAAGCAAAAACAGTAATGGCGAGGAAAGAGCCGATGATTAATTGATTAAATTTCATGGTATATATTTTTTATGCTTATTAGAAATTGATATCTAAGCCGGCCACAAACATGGTTGGGTTAGGATATTCATTGAGACTGATGTTGTTATTGTCTTCCGGATCAAGACCTCTCCATGGGCTCCAGATTGCGAGGTTTTGTGCCTGAACATAGAAGCGAGCATTCTTGATTAACAGGGTTCCGTTATTGGATCTGATTTCAGGAATTGCATACGAGATATTCAGATTACGGAAACGCAAGAACTTGGCATCTTCCAAATCAGAAGAAGTAAATCCTCTGTCGTAAGCAGAACTTTGATACAATTTGTTATCACCCGGTTTAGTCCATTGCATATCTATTAACTCTCTAGATCCACGAACCGCCCCCTGATAACCAGGTGTACCTCTGGTAATCCAGTTACGGGTGTTATTACTTCTAACCACATCAAACTGGTAAGAAAGCAAGGCACTAACAGTAATCGCTCTGAAACGAACGGAGAAGTCGAATCCACCCTGATGCTTCGGCAAATATGTACCGAATTTAGCAAACTGACCGGCTTTAGAAACATCAAAGGTTGTTTTACCATCTGCGGTTTCGAAAATAGGCTGACCAGTTGCAGGATCAGCTCCCAAGTAGTTATAAGTATAGTGTGAGCCATATGGTAAGCCCTTACGGATTACAAAGGTTCCCAGGAAATACTCGTTAACCAATCCTAAATCTTCAATATTGTTGGTATTGATTGAGTGGTTAAATCCAACCGTTACGCCAAAGTTCTTTTTACGAATGATTTCGGCTTTGGCTAAAAATTCAATCCCTTTGTTTCTCATCACACCTGCGTTAATATTCAAACTGCTGAAACCGGTGGTTCCAGAAAGCGGCTGACTAACAAACAGGTCAACTGTTTTCTCATCATATACATCTACTGATAACGTAGCTCTGTTCTGCCAGAATCCAAAATCAAATCCCCAGTTTAATTTTTGAATTTTTTCAATTCGAAGATTAGGATTACCCGGAGAAGTTGGAGCTAAACCTGTGATGGAAGAACCTGCATAAGAAGTAGTACCGAACTGTGGCACCTGTGGTCCCTGATAGTTTGGTACGCCATATACATAACTACCCGTTGGGATAGATCCGATATTAGGAACGATACCATAACTTACCCGAGCTTTAAACTCGCTGAATATTTTCTGATTGCGCATGAATTTTTCATTCAGTACATTCCAGATTGCACCGGCAGACCAAGTAGTGATTTCTCTGTTTTCTTCGTTCACAATTCTAGAAGTACCATCCCTACGAATGTTACCATTAATTGAGTAACGATTATCGTAAGTATACTTCAGTGTGGCAAAATAAGAACGGATACCATATCCACTTTTTGCACTAGAAGCATATTGAGGAACTGTGGCAGCTCCATTGGTAGGCAGGTTTCCTGCACCCTGTCCGGTTTCGGTAAGTCGTGGATCGAGGTTATATATGGAGAATCCCATTCCTCTGTCGAAAGCACGTAAGGTTTCAAAATATGCACCAGCCTCTAATTCATGCTTATTACCAAAACGCTTCAGGTAGTTCAAGCTAGAGGTATTGATGAACTGAGAATAGATACCATAACTCTCTTGTGCAATACCAGACTGGAAGGTTTGTAATGTTCCGATATAAGAGTTTGGATTAACATACCGCTGTGAGTAGTTGCTGGAAACATCCAAACCAAATGTATTTTTAAAAGAGAAATCCTGCGTAAACTTATATTGTATTACAGCGCCAGCATTTATTTTAATCTGGTCAACATTTCTTCTAGAGTTTTGAATACCCTCTAACAGGTTAGCAACCTGCTTTAAAGCCAAACTGGTGCTAGCACCGAAATTCAATGAACCGTCGGCTTTGTAAGGATTTTCATAGGTTTTTGCACGATACGTCATCTGGAATGGATTACGTGGACTATTTCCCAATAATTCTCCTTCTGATAATTTGGTTTTAGAATACCCGAATGTACTGTTCAAAGAAACGTACAATTTATTATTTACATTATGGTCTAAGTTGAAGCGCAGGTTATAACGACGCAACTGAGAACCTAAGTCGATACCTTCCTGATTGAAATAGCTTCCTGAGATATAATACTTGGTTTTATCATTACCGCCATTCATCACTAACTCATGGGTTTGAGACAATCCCTGACGGAAAAAGATATTAGCATAATTAATATCGATTTGACTGATACTGTCGAACATAAATTGCTTACGATCGGCAGTCATACCCGTAGGAATAACTGGATTTTTAGGAGAGTAATTCCATCCTGGAGTTCCGGCTAATTTTTCTCTCTCTTCATAGGCTATCATTTCCTTAGTACTCATCAGGTTCATGCGAGTAAAGTTGGGGCGTTGGGTAAAACCAAACTGAGTTCTGTACTGAAAGTTGGTTTGACCAGCTTTACCTCTTTTTGTAGTAATAACAATTACACCCGTACCACCACGTGCACCATACAGCGCAGCAGCGTTGGCATCTTTTAATACGGTGATTGATTCGAAATCATCGGGGTTAATGGTTTGCATGTCGAATGCTGGAAGAGGAACTCCATCCAAAACATATAATGGCTGAGCACCTGCACCCACGATAGATTTAATTCCGCGAATCACAATATTGGCACTAGAACCAGGTTGTCCTGAACCAGAGTTAACCAGCATACCAGGTACGCGACCTTGTAAAGCTTGGTCAAAAGCTCCCACAGGAACCGTTTCAACTGCTTTACCACTGATGGTAGTAGCAGCTCCCGCAAACTGAGATTTTTTCTCACGAGAGTAACCGGTTACTACCACTGCATCCAATTCCTGAGTTGATGGATTTAGCGATACATTTAATGTGTTGGAACTACCCAACTTTACTTCTGATCTTTCATATCCAACGATCATCACCGAAACAGTGTTGGCCGTGGTATTTAATTTAAAGCTTCCAGAAGCATCTGTAATGGTGTTCTTACCACCAGAACTTATCGTAACTCCTGAAAGGGGTTGGCCGGTTTTTATATCCACAACTTTTCCAGAAATGGACCGCCCCTGTGCCCATACCTGCACTACTGTGGCAAGCATTAGCAACATCATTAATAATGTTTTTCTCATAATCTAAGTTTTAGTTAAAGCGACGCGAATTTAATACGTAACATTGAATTAACAATCAATTATGAATTTGGTTTTCCATTTTATTTTGATTTTACCATTATTTCTAGCTTTTTCAGGCGAAACAGACCAAAAACATAAACATAATTTATGTGAAGGATTAAATAAATTCATAGAATTGGGCCATTACATTACTCTTTTATAATATTTTATAATCACATAAATTCCCCTGGAAGGGGCCCAATAAAACAAGGCCAAAGGAGAGTGGTTACCGAAACCCAACCTACTGTAAACAAAGCAACCTAACTGCGTGTAAATATTCAACAATATTAAATACCCTGATCAACTTTCTGGAAGGACAAATACACAACGAACAATTGAATAGTATCAGTTATAATCACTAATCGGTGATTTTGTATCATCTGCGAGTTTATACCAGCTAAAGATACTACAGCTATTAAAAATTAGTTGCCTCATACAGATAAAAATTGAAAGCTATCGGCTGGGAACAATTGCTGCGGATACAATTCCGGTGAAAGCACTTCCCATTAGATAGGTTTACAGGGAGTGTTTGGCCATTATCGAGCATTGAAAAACGGACAAGTATTTATTACGTATTCCCCTTATACATGCGGTGAATAACTATTTTATTCGCCGCAAAAATGCGGAGAAAAAGAACTATTTTTGCCGCATAATTGATGCGTACGATGGAAAAATACATCTATCAATTTGAAAACTGGACAACCTTTACTTGGCAAGCGACCGACGTAAACCTACTTCTTGGTGAGGTAAGACACCTGCAAGGGAAGCTGCTTGGACAAATGAAAACGGTTGGATTTAACACGCAAAAGGAAGCCTCACTCAGAGCGCTCACCTTAGATGTAGTTAGCACCTCAGAAATAGAAGGAGAGAAACTAGATTACGCACAAGTTCGGTCGTCCATTGCCAGAAAATTGGGGATCAATATTGCCGGACTAGTTCCAAGCAATAGAAATGTGGAAGGAGTGGTAGAAATGATGCTGGATGCAACGCAGCAATTTCAGCAGCCGCTAACCAATAAAAGACTGTTTGCATGGCATGCTGCACTTTTTCCAACCGGATATAGCGGAATGGTTAAAATTGAGACAGGCAGGTATCGCTCAGAAGAAATGCAAATCGTTTCAGGAGCAATGGGTAAAGAAAAAATACATTATGTTGCCCTGCCAGCTAAAGAAGTAAAGGCAGCAATGAACAAATTCCTGGTGTGGTTCAACAATAGTCAACCAATAGATCCCGTAATCAAATCAGCCATTGCGCATTTTTGGTTTATCATCATTCACCCTTTTGATGATGGGAATGGCAGAATTGCAAGAGCACTAAGTGACCTCCTACTTGCAAGGTCGGAAGCAACATCCGAAAGATACTACAGCATTTCCAGTCAAATACTGACAGAGCGTAATCAGTACTATGCTGTTTTACAAAGCATGCAACATAGTTCTGGAGATATTAGTGAATGGATAACCTGGTTTCTTCATTGTTTGAAAAATGCATTGCTGTCTTCGGAAAAAAGTTTACAAAATATTTGGAGAAAAGCTACATTTTGGCAAATACACGAAACAACAGCATTAAATGATCGTCAGCGATATATGCTCAATAAACTATTAGATGGATTGGAAGGGAAACTAAAATCATCTAGATGGGCGAAAATGACAAAATGTTCTACCGACACTGCACTTCGCGATATAAAAGACCTGATGGAAAAAGGAATTTTACAACAAGAGAAAGAGGGGGGAAGAAATACCAACTATGAATTACGGGATTTTTAAATCGCCCGCTAGCATGTAAGTAACCTCATAAACAAAGGACTAATCTACCCGATGCAGCCCTTTATGTGCAAAAGCTTTGTGCAGGCGTGCTTTATCGAACATCTTTTCGTGATGCGAAATTACAATAGTTGCCACCCCATTGCCGATAAAATTGGTAATCGCTCTGGCTTCCGACATAAATCGATCTACGCCTAACAAGAGAGCCAATCCCTCTATCGGTATAACTTTTGTTGCGGTTAAAGTAGATGCCAATATAATAAAGCCACTACCCGTAACACCGGCAGCCCCTTTAGAGGTAACCATCAATATTCCAATGATGGTGATGATTTGAGAGAAATTCAGGTTGATATCAAATACCTGCGCCAGAAAAATCATGGCCATCGATAAATAAATAGAAGTACCATCCAGGTTAAATGAATAGCCGGCAGGCACAACCAATCCTACCACCGATTTATGACATCCCATGGCTTCTAATTTTTCCATTAGGGATGGCAAGCCGGCTTCGGAAGAAGAAGTTCCGAGCACAATCAGCAACTCATTTTTTATGTACGCCAGAAAAGCAAGAATACTGATAGAATAATATTTGAGCAAAGCTCCCAACACCAAAAAAATAAACAACGCCATGGTAAGATATACGCACAACATCAATTTACCTAATGGAAGCAGGGAAGCAACGCCATATTTGCCGATGGTAAAAGCCATTCCGCCAAAAGCCCCCACGGGAGCGAGCTTCATCACCCAGTGCAAGGCTTTGAATACATAAGAGGAAGCGATATAGAAATAATGCAGTATTTGCTCTCTGCGCCCACTGCGGCTGATAACTATACCTACCACAATGGCGATGAGTAACACCTGAATGGTGCTATTGTCTTTAAAAAAATCTATCCACGAGATGGAAGTATTGCCTGTTTTGTATTTAGAAATATCCGCAGTTCCTGCAACCTTTGTATTAATGCCCGATCCAGGTTTGAAAATCCAGCCTACTGCCATCCCAATAATCAAAGCGATGGTAGTAACTATCTCAAAATAGAGTAAGGCTTTTCCGCCAACCCTGCCCACTTTCTTTAAATCTCCCATTCCCGAAATACCCGTAACGATGGTAATAAATATAATGGGTCCAATAAACAACTTCACCACCTGAATAAAATAGTCGCCCAGGGGCTTCATCTTTACTGCTGTGGCAGGATAAAAGTGCCCCAGTAGTATACCAGCAGTAATAGCAAGTAATACCCAAAAGGTTAAATTGGCAATTAATTTCTTTATCATGCGTGGGGTATTACTGATTTTTTTTAGATTGAATTTGTTCAACCATTTCGGCACATAATTTCATTTCCTGCTCCGTTAGCTGCATCAATCGGAATGATTACGCTACCCATTGGATGCATTAGAAGATCCTTTGGGCCGAGGCACAGAAGACCGAAAACCCTGATGCCGGGTACCTTTCGAATGGGAATCCGTTTGCCCCGCTCTGTTGGTGCGTTGCGGGTATTGTCCGCCACGACCACCTGAGGGGCGAGCTGCTCGTGGATTATAGGCAGGGGTTGGGCCGAGCTGTTCGGGAACCGGACTTTTGGTAACTTCCTTGCCCAATAATTTTTCTATGCGAGAAAATGAGGCCTGTTCTCCTTCGGTAATAAATGTATAGGCCGTACCCTTACTTTCGGCACGCGCGGTTCTTCCGATGCGGTGGATATAATCTTCGCCATCGTGGGGCACATCATAATTAATTACCAGGTCTATATCCTCCACATCAATACCCCGGCTGAGGATATCGGTAGCTACCAGCACTTTTACCTTGTGGTTACGAAAATCGAGCAATACCTGCTCACGCTGAGACTGCTCCAGATCTGCATGAATTTCATCGGCCTGAAAGCGGGCACGCTGTAAATCGCGGGTAAGCTGCTTCACCTGCTGCTTGCGCGAGCAAAAAACTATCACACTCTGCTGCTCTCTTCCCGCTAACAGGGCCTTGATTAAGGGAATTTTTTGCGGCTCATATACTACAAAAGCTTCTTGCACGATTTGCTCGGGTGGTTTAGAAACGGCAATATTAATCTCTAAGGGATTATGCAAAATTTTTCGGGCCAGTTCCCGCATTTTTGAGGGCATCGTTGCCGAAAACAACAAATTCTGTCGTTGCTTGGGCAAGTGGGAGATGATTTTCATAATATCATCATTAAATCCCATATCCAGCATCCGGTCAGCCTCATCTAAAATCAGGTATTTGAGTGATTTTACCTGCACATACCCCATATTCAGGTGGGTAATCATCCGCCCGGGCGTACAAATTACCATATCAACCCCGGTTGTAAGTGCTTTCTTTTCTAAAGAAAAATTAATGCCATCCCCTCCCCCATATACCGCCATCGAACTAACGGAGGTAAAGTAGGAAAGCCCTTCCATTGCCTGCTCAATTTGCACAGCCAGCTCTCGAGTAGGCACAATAATCATGGCTTTTATCTGGTGCTCTTCCTGTGGTTCTGTAAGTATCCGGTGAATTACCGGCAACAAAAAAGCAGCTGTTTTGCCGGTGCCGGTTTGTGCAGAGGCAATGATATCCTTGCCCTCCAAAATCGGTTGTATCACCTGTTCCTGCACCGGGGTGGCCGTTTCATAGCCCATCGAATCAATCCCCTCTAATAATCTTTCATCCAGCCCTAACTCAGTAAATTTCAAAATTGCTTGTTTAATAAATAATGGTGCAAAGATAGGTTGTTTGCGTTCGCCGGGGGTGTTAATAGGGCCTGTTTGAGGGCTTTGAACTGGGTTTTAAGGGTTGAAGGGAGGTATTTATCTATTTTTGACTAATTTTTAACCCTCTTTATGCGGCCAATTCAGTTATTTTTGCCCCGCTACAGCAAATGATTGCTGTTCAACGTTACCACATGAAGAAACTACTGCTTTTATTATTCGTATTGCCGGCTGCGCTGGTGAGTTACTCCCAATCAACTGCTAAAGATTCGGCTGTTGCCAAAAAGCCTACACCCCCTGCTAAAAAACAGGCGGTAGTAGCTACCCCAGTAATGCCAAGAAAAGATTGGAGTAAGGTTGACCTATCATCCAGGGCAGCTGATCATTTTATGATACAATATGGTTCAGACACTTGGTTGAACCGCCCCGATAGCGTTCGTATAGGAAATGGTTTCAGCAGACATTTTAATATGTATGTTATGCTAGACAAGCCTTTTAAATCGAATGCCCGGTTTAGTGTGGCATTTGGACTAGGCATTGGAAGCAGTCATATTTTCTTTAATAATACAAAGGTTGACATCAAAGCCAACACAGCTCGTTTGCCTTTTACCAGGGTAGACAGTGCCGATCACTTTAAAAAGTACAAGGTTACCAATGTGTATGCAGAAATACCTGTTGAACTTCGGTACTATTCAAACCCAGAAAACCCCAATAAATCGTGGAAAGCGGCTTTGGGCGTAAAAGTTGGAACCCTGCTGAAAACCTATACCAAGGGTAAAAATCAGCTATCGAAAAACGGATTTTCAACTTATGGGGCTACTTATATTCAGAAAGAGAGTGAAAAACGTTTCTTCAACGGAACTATGCTAGCACTTACCGGAAGGGTGGGGTATGGATTTATCTCCCTTGATGCTGGATACCAGATAACGGGAGTATTAAAAGATGGCGCTGGCCCGGTGATGAATAAATTCTCCTTTGGTATTACTATCAGTGGATTATAGTCTAACACTCCATTAAATATTTACAGACCCCGCTCGTGCGTCCGCCAAAGGCGGACGTACGAGCGGGGTTTTTGTTTACGGGGCTGTCAATTGAACTACCTTTATATAAAATAATTTCGCTTGATAGAAAGAAAATCAGCCGCTTTTAAAGAAGACCAGGCCGTATTAGTGGGGGTGATACAGAAAGACAATACCGAAATACAGGTAAATGAATACCTGGATGAGCTCACTTTTTTGTCGGAAACTGCCGGAGCAATCGCCGTGAAACGTTTTACCCAAAGATTGCCACATCCCGATAGCAGAACCTTTGTGGGCAAGGGTAAGCTGGAAGAAATCAAACAATACGTAAAACAAAAGGGCATTCCGCTGGTGATATTTGATGATGAACTTACGGGCTCACAGATATCCAATATCGAAAAAGAGCTGGGCGTAAAAACCATCGATCGGAGTGATTTGATTCTCGACATTTTTGCCAGTAGAGCCCGAACCGCCCAAAGCAAAGTGCAGGTGGAGCTGGCCCAATACCAATATTTATTACCCCGCCTAAAGGGCTTATGGAAACACCTTGAGCGGCAGGGAGGGGGCATTGGAACCCGGGGTCCCGGGGAAACGGAGATTGAAACCGACCGCCGGATTGTGAAAGACAAAATATCCTTGCTACGCAAGCGATTAGCCGAAATAGACAAACAATCCTTCACCCAGCGCAAAGAGCGGGGGGAACTGATACGGGTAGCCCTGGTAGGCTATACCAATGTAGGCAAAAGCACCCTGATGAATGTGTTGAGTAAGGCAGATGTATTTGCCGAAAACAAACTCTTTGCCACCCTGGATACCACCACCCGCAAAGTAGTATTTGAAAATACCCCTTTTTTGCTGAGTGATACGGTAGGGTTCATTCGCAAGCTGCCCCATCATCTGGTAGAAAGTTTTAAAAGCACTCTGGATGAAGTGCGGGAAGCGGATATTTTATTGCATGTGGTAGACACTTCCCATCCGCAATACGAAGAGCAGATTGGGGTAGTTAATAAAACCCTGCAGGAGTTGAAAGCATTTGAAAAGCCCATTCTTACCATCTTTAATAAGATGGACTTATATGTAGAAAAGCATTTTGATCAGTGGCTGTCGGAGGATGTAAAAGAAGAGATTCTGCGCGATTTGCGCCATCGTTGGGAGGAAGCCACGCAAAATCAGTGTGTGTTCGTTTCGGCAACAGAGCGTGAGAACTTGGAGGCATTGCGCAACCTGATTTTAGAAAAAGTGCGGGATATGTATGGCATCCGCTACCCATACAAAACCATGATTTATTAAATCATCCCTATGGTTTTCTGGTATAAGATTGCCGATGATGCCCAACAATTACCCTGGCAACCCAACGGACTATGCTCGGTTACGGTGTTAGGTAAGCCGAGGATATTGGCAAGGGTAGCCAACACCTGTAAGGCATTTGCAGCGGGTTGTCCGCACGCCGGAGCCCCATTATTAGATGGCACGCTCACGGCCCGTGGGGAAGTGGTTTGTCCGCTCCACCACTACCGTTTTCGCATAGAAAATGGGTATAATAGTTCGGGGGAGGGGTATCGCTTAAAAACCTATTTGGTAGAAGAAAGGGAAGATGGGGTGTACCTAGGGCTATCCGAATCGCCGGAGAACGGATAATTTGATATTTTTTTCTCCAATCATTTCATCTCCAATAAATTTTCCCCTACTTTTGCAATCCGCCGATGGCGGGGAAACATATTCCTCCTTAGCTCAGTTGGTTAGAGCATCTGACTGTTAATCAGAGGGTCTCAGGTTCAAGTCCTGAAGGGGGAGCGAGAGTGCACAAGGCGACAGAAATGTCGCCTTTTTTGTTGTCTATTAGAAAGATATGCTAGTTGCATCTTTTAATTTAAGTAGATAATGAGATGCATCGGATTGCAACCTTTTGTCAAAAGATGTAACCATTTATATAGTTGAAAATTTTGCTCAACTTGTTTAATGGTAATTTCAATTTTTAAATTTTGTTAAGTTCATGACATTCTCAACTAGGGTATTTTTTGTACTTTTTTTCTTGTTTTTGCATACCAATTTTTCAATTGCCCAAACTCTAGAAGCAACTAAAATAGAAGAATTGGTTCAAGACCTTTTAAAAAAACACAAAGTTGTAGGAACCAGTATTTCAATTATTGATAGTAACGGAATAATATTTAGTAAAGGCTATGGATTTGCTGATAAGGAAAATAAAATTCCAGTTCAAGCAGAAACCATTTTTCCTTTTGGTTCAGTCTCTAAAGTAATCACGATGGCGGGAGTTCTGAAATTGCAAGATTTAGGATATTTGAATATAGATTCCTCCTATACGAAATACGTTCATGACTATTCAATCAAAAGTCATATAAACGTAATAAAGCCTTTTAGCATTTTCGATTTAATAACTCAACAAGCAGGTATCCCGCGCACTAGACTGAAAGATCTATATACAGATTCAGCCAAGCCTACAGATTTTTATAAATTAATAGAGGAAGAAAAAAATAATTACCTCATTGAAGCGCCAGGAGTTGTCTATCAATATTCAGATATTGGTATTTCAATGCTTGGACTATTACCCAAGTATACTGTTAATATGGATTACACCCAATTTATAAAAAATCAACTTTTTATTCAAATTGGCATGAACCATGCTTCTTTTCACATAGATTCTGCTAATTATTTTTATACCAAAGGCTATGAAAATGGTAAAGAAGCAAAAATTTATGCAACACGTTACTTACCGGCATTTGGATTACAGGCAAGTTCTGAAGATATGGCAAAGTTTGCCTATTTATTTTTAAACAATGGTAAGTCCATTGATGGGAAACAAATCATTTCAAGTGACTTAGTTAAAAGGTCAATAAATAGACAGAACCAAAATACAAGAATAGCTTACTCAAACCATCTAGGTTTTACTTGGTGGCTAGGGGATTTCTATGGATTCAAAAGTGTATACCATGGAGGGGAACAAAAGCCATGTTTATCAACTGTGAGAATTTTACCCGAATTAAAAATTGGTATTGTGGTGGTGATGAATTCCGATATGAATGGACAATTTTTATCAGAAGTAACGGAGCAAATTTTATTAGAAGTATTAAAATCAAAACAAATAAAGTTTAACCAGAATTATTACGATAAAAACAAAGTATATAAATATGGTTCAAATCTCAGTAAGGAATTGAAAGACTTGTATATTGGGGATTATGCTTCTAGCTACGGAATAATTAGTATAAAGCCTAAAAATGAAAATAACTTTCGTGTAAATCTACTTGCCGCAAATAAGAAGTTTAAAGGGAGTTTTGTTTCAGATAGTACTATGCAATTAAATTATATGCTTCTTGGACTAATTCCCGTTAAAGTTATGAGATTGTTTGTTGATACCGTAGATAATAGAGTAATTATTGGTACAAAGGCAGCCAGAAATGGAAGAAAAATATTTGGTGGCCAAAAAATAAACTTCGAAATGAAAGAAACTGAATGGAATTCAATTTCTGATACATATTACATCTGTAATCTGAATGATAAAGAATATCCTTTAATGGACAAAATATCAATTTCTGATTATAAAGGGATAAAAGTTATTTCAGGTACAAGTAAAATACCAGATGTTGAAAAATTTCAATTTTGTATTCAACCTATAAATAACAACCTTGCATTAGTTCAAGGAATTGGGGGTCAAGGGCTGCTTGGAGAAACCATAAAAAGATGGGAGGATGATAAAGAGGAATTCATCGAAATTGCTGGGTATGTCTTTAAGAAAAGAGTAAATTAAAAAGGAATTAAACCTTCTTGTAAAATTTCAACAAGTTTAACCCTTAAATTTCTTAATTGTGATAAACTCAATCATCGCATTATAGTTGCATTTTTAGTCAAAAAAATATATGTTTTTATAAAAAACACATAAATGAACTTTAGAGTAAAAGCACTAGATGACCGTCAATTTTCGGCACTTTTCAATTTGGGCATTGAAGAATTGGAATAAATTGGCGCAGTTAAAATGATTGTTGACGAATATCCTGGTTTCCCTTGTAGAGTAAGTTTGGAAGACGCAGAAATAGGTGAAGAAGTTATTTTGTTACCATACCAACACCACAAAACAAACTCACCATATCAATCAAGTGGTCCAATTTTTGTAAGAAAAATTGCAAAAACAGTAACTTATGATTTAGACGAAATTCCTAAAATGTTTAATCATAGATTATTGTCATTGCGTGGATATGACAAAAATGCAATTATGAAAGATGCATCTGTTATAGAAGGAACGAATCTTAAAGCTCAGATTTTAAAGACATTCGAAAATAATGAAATACATTATATACATATACATAATGCAAAGCCAGGTTGCTATAATTGTTTGGTGGAAAGGGCGTAAAATACATTCTACATAAGATGTATTCTTACTTTTTTGTTTTACCAGCAACAACAAAAGTAAAAGAGATTCCACCCCTTCAATATCCTAATAGTCACATACTCAATCATAGGATTCTATTTACATCTTTCGAGGAAAAGATGAATAAAATAAATGTTTCACAGGCTTTTCTCTTAATTCCGATATTGCCAACAGTAAAATTAACACTAGCCTGAATAAGAATTAAACACCGTGAAAGTTCCCTAAAGTGATAAACTGCTACAATGTTTTATGAGAGCCATCACAAAACCCTGGATTTTTTGTATGCTTACAATTACACAAATAGGCTGTTTTAGTTTCTTCAGCTACAAATACTTTTGGAACAAAAGAAGAACCTTTATGTGAACCATCACAAAATGGTTGATTGGTTGATTTGCCGCAAGAACACCATGCGTAAGTTTTACCGGCTTCTAATTGAACCGGGAGCGGAGTTTTTCCTGCAATTGTTGGGTTTTCCATGTTTTTTTGTTTAAAATTAAGGGATATTTTAGATTAATCGGGTAAGACTGTCAGCTCCCCCAGTATTCGTTTATATATAAAGTAGTATTGCTTATAATCTGTGGCGTCGCCTTTCCTTGTTGGAAAATTTTTTAAAATAGACAATTCCGCATATAATCCACCTCAAATTGATATCTATCGATAAAAAATAGCGCATTACTCAAATATACAAAAATATTATACGTTTGAATTGGAAAAGGTAAGCCGTATTGGGTTTATCAATCAACCCCTTTAACCCAATACAGCCACCCATTCCACTCTATTTTTTACTCGGCGCCAATACCAATACCTGAAACGATCCTGGAATCATTTTTGCCCTCGTTCCTTTGGGTGCATCTGCTGGAACTGGCTCGTAATCGGCAGTAGGCAAATAAACTATATGCGTTTTTGTATCTAAGGTAATGGTGCGCGCACCTCTTTTAGTAGTTACCGTTTCTACTAATTTATATTCGTTGGCAGACAATTCTTTCACAATTGAAATTGTGCCTGAGCCATTAGATGTAAAAATTAATTTCGATGCCGGATCAAAAGCAGCACCATCACAGCCTTCCCCAATAGGCACAGTGGCAACAATTTTTCCATTGGTTGCATCCATTACTACCAGGGTTTTATCGCAGGTAGCAAACAATCTTTTGGTTTTGGTATCCATGGCTAAACCTGTAGGGCCTTCTGATGGGGCTAATTCCCAAACATTGGTTACTGCCGATTTGGCAATATCCACTTCTGCAATTTGATTTTTATCTTCCAGGTTCACAA
>JBAXQE010000005.1:0-194042 GCA_037131895.1 Chitinophagia bacterium
CGAGGCCGGGGGTGCAAAAGTAATATTTCGGCGCTAATTCCTTGCTTTTTTCGGTGCGATAGACGGTTTTCTACTTAACTTAAGTAATTGTAGAGGGAATGGAACCCGACACCGCCCTATTCTGCTAGTATTTATACCATTTCCTGGAGAGGCCAGGGAACAAAATTCAGTCTCCCAATATTTCACACTCATTCCCACTCTCAAACTGTAATGTGTGGCCTCGCTAAGAATCCCTGCCTGCCGGCAGGCAGGGAACTTGGATCTGGAGCTTCGGAAACTCTTATACTATCCATTGTACTACGAGGCCGGGGGTGCAAAAGTAATATTTCGGCGCTAATTCCTTGCTTTTTTCGGTAGGATAAGCGGTTTTCGACTTAAATTAGGTACTATGAGAGGGAAGAAAACCAGCGCCCGCCTTACATGAGCGTATTTAGAGCATTTCCTGGAGGGCGGCAGGCAGAAATACGCGGGTGGGCACACTGGCCATAATGGAGAAATCATCCCCTAAAGAGGACTTATTATCTAAAAAACGGAAAATACGTTGTACCGGATTCTTTCGGAAAAGGGCTGTGAAAATCTGATCGCCTGCCATCTGCTCATTGCTGAGCACATTTAGTAAAACACTATCGTACAATCGAAATTTTTTTTCGCAAAAACTTTCAGCCGATGGGTTGATAGTACCCGCCTTCATAAATCGAACCATTTCATCGGCCTTCTTTTGTATAAACTGAAAAGCAAACCCGCTACTGGCTTTTACTTGTCCCCCTGCAGTTCCGATATATTTAACCGGCCCCTCTTGCTGAGTAAAGCGATGATTCGTCATGGGAATTACCCCCCACTCGGTATGTTCAATGGTGTAAGAGTGGCAGGTGATGTAATGCTCTATATAACTTCGCAACGCTTCATCATAAGCTTCTGCAGAAAGCAGATCTCCGGAAAACAACGTATATTCTACCAGGGCTTTTCTTTTGCTTACGGGTAAAACATATACAAAAGTGGTACCTGCTTGTTGACTCACCCGAAAGTCCATAAAAGTCGCAATGTTAGGCTGAAAACAGTCCTGTGAGGTTTCTATCAGCCAGCCCTTAAAGTGCTGCAGCAAATGATAGGCACCTGATTGGTTGGCCGAAAGGCTGGTTTCTGTAAAAAGGATGCTATTTACCACAAAAGGGGCAGTAATATTTCCGGAAGCAAGTTGAACCGTAGCGATGCCATTGAAATGGGTGATACCCAGCACCTGTTCTGTTTTCCAGGTAATTAGGGGGCGGGTAGCGGCCAATTCCTGCACCTGAGTGTAAAGGTCTATGCCCCGTATCATCTTATACTGATAAGGAGCTAATGGGGCTGTAACAGAAAATCCGTTCGAATGAAATTGCAACTGATTCCAACGATGAAAAACAATCGACTCAAAAACACCCGGTTGCTGCTCCCAGAAACACCAGGTTCGGTCGTTGGTATTTTTTGTAGTAGCATCTATCACCAATATTTTTTTATCGGCAAAAAAATCGTCCTGCATCATGCGCATCAGCACACTCATACCTGCACAACCGGCACCCGTAATAATATAATCGTAGTTCGTATTCAATTCGAGAAAATAAAGATGCGGGAAGGAAAATCAGTGTTGTTGCAGTTGCTCATCCCTTTTTACTTTTTCCCAGTACTCGCGGGCAACCCATAACATACCAAAGCTTTCGCCTTCTTCCTTTCCCAAATGCTTATGGTGCATTTTATGGGCCCAGCGGATTACTTTAATATATCGATTGTTACTTCGGGAAAATAATTTGAAACGCTGATGTATGATGATTTCATGTACCAAAAAATAAGCAAACCCATACATGGCTATACCAAAACCTATTCCCACGGCCCAATAATTGCCCTTCATGCTGCCCAGCATAATACAAAGCCAGCTGGGGATGGCAAAAATCAAAAAGAAAGCATCATTTTTTTCGAAAAAACCTTCCTCTTTTTGGTGATGATCTTTATGCAAATACCACAAAAACCCATGCATTACATACCGATGGGTTAGCCAGGTAATTGGCTCCATAATCAAAAATGTTAACAGGGCAACCAAAACGTAAATCATAACGTATAAAAAGTTCGGATGGCAAAAAAGAACAAAATCTGGATAAACAACAAATTTACAGCGAATTGGTTTACTTTTTTAAAGTCACTCTGCTGGAAAACCAGCATCAACAGGGCACTGATGATAAACCAGCACACATAATTAAAAAAGGGAATGCTTCCCTGCAGCCAGGTCCAATAGCCCAATTTTACCGCTGCAGGCTCTAGAAACCAGTCAAATAAGGTAGCTAACAAAGCCGAATCTACAATCAACGAAAATTGTATCCATCGCTCGGGAATCTGCTCTGAGCTTGGGCCCATCCATTTCAATAAATTTTCATGCACCCACATCATACATTGACCACTACACCAAACAACCAAAAACCAGTTTACCCCTATTAAAAAGGGTACCCCCTTTACACCGGTACCCAATAAAGTTCCATAGCGGTACTCACCAAATAGCAGGCCGGTATTCACGCCAATCATTTCGGTAAGCATACCCACCCCAAATGCCAGCAGTGCAAACCAATAAAATTTGGCAGTTCTTTCATTATTGGTCCACAACAATAAACCCAACATTACACAAAGGTTTACTGGCGTCATTTTTATAAACCACTCGCTATAAGTGCCAGTAATCATACCCAGCACACCGCTCACATGAAAGAGCAGGGCAGCAGACGTAGCGATGATAAATTTAGACTGACCCTCCATACCATAAAATTAATGCAGGGAATCAACAATATTGAGTAACTCCAATTGTTTTTGCCAGATGATTTTTTCTGTGATGGCTGCGCTGCTTAAACATAGCGGAATACCACCTCCAGGGTGCACACTTCCGCCTACAAAATACAACCCGGGAATCTGATTACTGAAATTCGGGTGCCGTAAAAAAGCTGCCAGCTTTGAATTAGAGCTGGTGCCATATAAAGAACCGCTATACGAATCGGTGAGCGATTCTATGCTTACCGGATCGGCAATGGTTTCGGAAATAATCAAATCTTCTACCGAAATACCCAATATCCTACTCAGTTTTGCAATAATTCTTTCCCGCGATTGCTGTCGAAATAGTTCCCAATCCTGACCAACATTGGCAGGTACATTAATCATCACAAACCAGTTTTCCATTCCTTCGGGAGCTTGCACACCGGGTTCGCACTTAGAAGTGATATTAATATACACAGTAGGATCTTCGTATAAGGTTTTGTGTTTGAAAAGATGGTCGAACTCTAATTGATAGTTGCCAGAGAAAAAGATGTTGTGCAGAGATAGTTGCGGAAAATTTTGCCGTATACCCCAGTAAAAAATCATAGCACTGCTACTGCGTTCTTGTTGCAGAATTTTTTTAGCTGCTACTGGTTGTTGCAATAAACGCAGGTAAGTAAAATAAACATCCACATTGCTAATTACCCAGTTGGCGGGAACTGCTTCACCCCCTACTTCTACTCCGGCTGCTTTACCTTCGGATAAGATGATTCGGGTAACGGGATGATCGAAATAAAACTCTACGCCCAGTTTTACGGCTAACTTATGAAGTGCTCGGGTAATTGTAATCATCCCACCCTTCGGATAAAAACTACCCTCGTTATGCTCTAAGTGCGAAATCATAGTAAGCATGCCGGGGGCACTGTAGGGATTACTTCCATTATATGTAGCATATCTGTCGAACAACTGTACCGTTTTCGGATTTCGAAAAGATGATTGATTGAGGGAATGCATAGTTTGAAACAAATGCTTCCAGCTAGTGGCTGCTATGGCAGGGCCGATATCAGCATCGCGTAAGGTAGATGACTTATGAAGCGAATGGGTTAAAAATATATTACCAACCTGATTGAATAAGCGATTGGCTTTTTGTAGGTAGCGAATGATATCCGACTCCTTTTCTCCATGCTTGAGCGCGAGTTCCAATGCCAATAACTCTTTGTCGGCATAGGCTTTCACCATGGGTCCTTCTTCATAAAAATAATGGCAGGATACCGGTAATTTTTCATAAGTGAGGTAACCCTCCATCGGTTCTCCGGCCAAAGCAAACAATTCTTCAATCAGGTGAGGGCGGGTAAATAAACTGGGGCCGGCATCAAAATGAAATCCATCCTTTTCAAAATGATGCAGTTTGCCTCCGGGAAATGCATTTTTTTCAAATACTTTTACCTGAAATCCTCGGCAAGCCATTCGGATTGCAGATGCCAAACCGGCCACACCGGCACCGATAACAATTACTTGTTGCTCTTTAGGTAAGGGAGAAATAGATTGTTTTTTCATGCCACTTGCTGCCAACTTAACCAATCCGCTAATTTTGGAAATGCGATATGAAACCAAGGAGTATATTCTTGGGGTTGCTGAGTTATCAAATTTTGAATTTGATCTACTTCTAGATATTTAAAATCTGCCACTTCTGCCGGGTTCGGTTGAATAGGTCCATCGTAGTATCCAACAAATACATGATCAAATTCATACTCAGTTAAGCCATTCGAAAAAGTTGCTTTGTATACAAAGTCAAATACTTTTTTTAAAGGAGTTGTAAAGCCCATTTCCTCTTGCAAGCGGCGGCTGGCAGCAGCAATGGTTTCTTCTTTCGGGCGGGGATGACTGCAACAGGTGTTGGTCCACATACCGCCACAGTGATATTTTTCTGCTGCCCTTTGTTGCAAAAGTAGTTGCCCCTGACTATTAAATATAAATACACTGAAAGCCCGGTGTAACAAAGCGCTGCGGTGGGCCTCCATTTTTTCCATGGTGCCGATTGCCTCATCAAGCTCATTTACCAGTATAAGTTGTTCCATCAATCGTTGCTGGTTTAGAGTAAATTCAATTGACTCCGGATGCCGGCTTTGGCCAATATCAGCATTTTACCATAATCTGGAATGCGAATTCTATAATGGAGAATATTTTGTGGGGGAACTTTTTTAATCTTTTTAAATAAAGACAAATAGTATTTGTAAGCTACATAAACTCCAAAGCGAGCTTTTTCTGGCAATGCGCGTATTCCCAGGTAGGCATGATCAAAATCATGCTGAATATCATTTTCAATTGCGTCTTTATCTCGCTGAGAAAAATTATTGAAATCACAGCCTGGAAAATATACCCTTTCCAAACCCTCATAGTCTGCTTTCAGATCACGAAGAAAATTTACTTTCTGAAAAGCAGCTCCCAAACTACGGGCGGGTGCTTTAAGAGATTCGTATTGTTCGCGATTCCCATCACAAAAAACAAACAAGCACATTAAACCCACTACTTCTGCACTTCCATAAATATATTCTTCGTATTTATTTTGATCGTAGGCAACCTTGTTTAGATCCATTTCCATACTATGAAAAAATGCTTCAATCAGAGCGTGATCTATACGATATTGATTAACTGTTAATTGAAAACTATGTAAAATTGGATTCAGACTAATTCCCCGCTGAATGGCATCATAGGTTTGCTTTTTAAAATCTGCTAGTAAATAGGCTTTATCCTGGTCGTGAAATGTGTCTACAATTTCATCCGCAAAGCGAACAAATCCGTAAATATTGAAAATGGGGGTACGTAAATCTTTGTGCAAAATTTTGATGGCAGACGAGAAACTGGTGCTATACAACTCCGTAGTCAATTTACTGCACGACTGGCTGAGTTGATGAAATAAGCGAAGCATAAGAAGAAATTAAGACAGAAATTTAATTGTTTTTTTTTATTTGAACAAACCTTTCGAATGATTATGAAAACTCAGTTAACTTTTTGCAACGCATTTATACAAATTGTTTGGTTATTTCCTTGGCCACCACTTCCCCGCTGATAAGGCTGGGAGGCACTCCTGGACCGGGAACGGTGAGTTGACCCGTATAAAAAAGGTTACTTACTTTTTTGCTTCGAAGAGAAGGTTTTAAAACAGCGGTTTGCAGTAAAGTGTTTGCTAAACCGTAAGCATTTCCTCTAAATGCATGGTATTCACTGATAAAATCACTGGTGGAAAAGGATTTTTTATAAATGATTGCGTCGCGAATGGATTGTCCCCATCGATTTTCTAATCGGGTTACAACTTCCTGAAAAAATCGCTCGCGCAGTTCTTCGGTGTCGTCGGTTAGTCCGGCTGCCACTGGTATAAGAATAAACAAATTTTCACAACCTTCGGGGGCCGTAGAGGGATCAGTGGTAGACGTTACATTCACATAAAAAAGCGGATCAGTTGGCCATTGAAAGCTGGTGTATATTTCTTCGCCATGTTTGGCAAAAGAGGTATCGAAGAAAAGTGAGTGATGCTGAACGCCAGTTAATTTTTTATTAAGGCCCACATAATACAATAAACAACCGGGTGCCATTACCCTAGAGTTCCAGTAAGCATCGGAATACGATCTGCTGGCAGCGGGTAGCAAGGCAGTTTCTATATGATGATAATCTGCTCCCCCAATAATTACATCGGCAGTGTGTAGGTTATTGGTGGTTCCAGTAGAATGGGTTAGTTGGGTGTGCAGTGCAGTAGCTAAGCCATTACTCACTTCAATAGAAGTAACTTCTTCATTAAAGTGGAAAGTAACGCCTAACTCTACGGCCAGGTTGTACATTCCCTTTACTATTTGGTACATACCCTTTTCCGGAAACCAAGTGCCGCCCTCTATATCGGCATAGTTCATTAAACTATATAAAGCCGGGGTTTTCGCAGGAAGGGCTCCCAAAAACAAAACGGGAAATTCCATCAACTCACGTAAACGTGGATCTTTGAAGTACTTCGCTACATGCGACTTCATCGATTTAAATACATCTAAGCGAAATAAACCCTTAATCAAATCAACATCCAAAAACTCAGTGAGGGACTGTCCTGGTTTCATTACCAGCTTTTTAATGCCTACCTCGTATTTATAGGCGGCTTCGGAAAGAAAAGCAGCTAGTTTTTTGCCAGCACCGGGTTCGATAGATTCGAAGAAATCTTGCAATGCCTCGGCTCCTGCGGGAATGTCCCATTCACTATCGGGCCAGAAAACGGAATATGAGGGATCTAATCTTTTCAGCTGATAATAATCACTTACTTTTTTTCCGAATAAGCGGAAATATCTTTCAAAAACATCGGGCATCCAATACCAGCTAGGTCCCATGTCGAAGGTAAAGCCGGCAGCTTCCATTTTGCGCGCTCTTCCACCGGGTATCGGATGTTTTTCTAGCACAACCACTTTCCAACCCGCTTTTGCCATAAAGCTGGCAGCAGACAAACCAGCGAAGCCGCTACCGATAATAATTACTTTTTTTTGCAAAAGCGCTAGTTGAGAAGTTTATTAATGACGATTGATTTGTGTTTTCAGCAATTTACGAGCAAAATGTATTCTGCTTTTGATTGTTCCTAAGGGTTCTTGTAACATATCGGCAATTTCGTGGTATTTATATCCATCGAAATACAATAAGAAAGGATTTCGAAAAATTTCTGGTAAATCATGAATGGCTTGCTGAACCTCTTTCAGATTGATAGTAGCAATTGCTTCATTGCTAACCGTACCCTGTTGGGTGTTAATCAGAAATTCATTGGGAGTATAATCGAAAATCGTTTGCTGCTTTGCTTTTCTGCGGTAGTTATTGATGAAAATATTCCGCATGATGGTATACAACCAGGCTTTGATGTTGGTACCAACATTGTATTTGTCTTTATTCGCCAAAGCACGAAACAAGGTTTCCTGATACAAATCTTTAGCAGCCTCGTGATCGTGTGTTAATGTATGCGCGAATGGCTTTAAAAATTCTGCATTGTTTAACAAGAGTCTGTTGAATTCAACTGTTGACATAGCCCGTTTGTTTAAATTTTACAACCCAAAGTTAAACAAAAAACAAATACCAATCATAGTAAAATTTAATTTATATGTTATTTTGTAATTGATTTACAATATTTTAAATATAATTAAATAAATTTTGTTTAAATTACTGCATACCAAAGTTAAACAAATAAATAAAAAAATGCGTTGCTTCGATTAAGCGCAAAGCTCTCTAACCCCGAAAATTCGGGAATCGTAGAAGATTCAACAAAACAAGGTGTAATTAATCGATTGTGCGGGAAATTTGGAAATAATCCATCACTTCTATTAGTGATTTCTTGATTTGGATACTGGGGGGTACTTTTTTGGAATATTGCTGTGCCAGTAATCCGGAGATCATAATATTACGATCGGGCATACGGTTGTGCGCATTCAGCAAAAATTTTTCGAAATTAAAATTATGTGCCACCGAAGTTAGGTGGGTATAGATTACTGGAATATTTTTTGCGTTCACTATAAATTCAACATCTTTTAAAGGCACGTTCACCCCTAAATAGAAAACTTTATTTCCACGAGACTTTAATAGATAATAAACGAAAAGCAATCCAAGTTCGTGGTATTCGCCTTCGGGAAGAAATAGTAAGATCGGATTTTTATTTTCAGGTACTCGTTTAACTCCCTCAATACCCATTATCAATTTTTGGCGAATGATATTGGTGGCCACATGTTCCTGGGCTGGGTTAACATGATTCGTTATCCAAAGTATACCTACTTTCTCTAAAAAAGGGAAGATGGTTTTGGTGATAGCTTTTTCGATTCCTTTTGATCGGATATGATCGTCGAGCAAAAGTTCAAACTGATCGGGATTCATATCGGTCATAGCACCAATCAGGTCGTTGATTAATTTTTCCTGAATTGCTTCTGCCTGAGAAAGCAGGGCTATTTTCTGGTTCATCTCTTCGGCAGTCATCTTATCAATCCGCGAGATTTTGTAACCATATTTGTTCAGGAGCGCAATATTCAGAATAGCCTTCAGCTCTACGTTGGAGTAGTGGCGAATATTGGTTTGGGTACGCTGGGGCGTTAACAAATTATACCGTTGTTCCCAGATACGGATGGTATGGGCTTTGATACCGGATAAATTTTCTAAATCCTTAATGGTAAAGGTATTCATGAAAACAATAACACTCCGCAGGTGAAATTGTTTAGAGATGGCTTGAAAAAGCTAACTCTATAGTAACCCCTTGTATATGAAGCGATTATCTTATTTTCTGCAAATAGGCGCCATATCCACTCTTTGCATATACACTGGCTAGCTTCATCAATTGCTCCCGCTGGATATAGCCCATCCGATAAGCTACCTCTTCAATACAGCCGATTTTCTGACTTTGCCGCTTTTCAATTACCCGAACAAATTCACTTGCATCGCTGAGCGAATCAAAGGTACCGGTATCCAGCCAGGCTGTTCCCCGGTTCATAATACCCACCTGCAATTTCCCTTGTTCGAGATACACACGGTTTACATCTGTGATTTCGTATTCCCCCCTTGGGGAGGGTTGTATATTTTTGGCAATATCTACCACCGAATTATCGTAAAAATACAAGCCGGGAACTGCGTAATTAGATTTGGGTTGCAATGGCTTTTCTTCAATAGAAATGGCCCTTTGCTCACTATCAAATTCAACCACGCCATATCTTTCAGGATCATTTACTTCATAAGCAAATACAGCAGCCCCTGCTAAATTATTGAACGATTGAACCAACTTACTAAATCCCGCTCCGTAAAAAATATTGTCACCCAATATCAAAGCCACCTTATCATTTCCAATAAAAGATGCGCCAATTACAAATGCCTGTGCCAGTCCATTTGGCACTTCCTGCACTGCATAAGAAAACGTACAACCCAATTCGTTTCCATCGCCCAATAAACGCTGAAACTGACTACTATCTTCGGGAGTGGTGATGATGAGTATTTCCCGAATACCCGCCAGCATCAGCACAGATAAGGGATAATAAATCATCGGCTTATCGTAAATGGGCATGAGCTGTTTACTGATACCCTTGGTAATAGGGTACAATCTTGTACCGGAACCTCCTGCCAGAATAATACCTTTCATGCTGTTTATATTGGGTTTCTGAAATACTTATGGGTGAGCCTTATATATAAAGTCTAAATCGCCTGCAATATCCTGTAACATTGGTTGCACACTATCCTTGGGCGACAGAATTCTCGCTGATTCGGGGGTTTGCCAAGAGATGTTAAGGGCTGGGTCGGAATAATGAATACCGCCATCCGCAGCCTTGTTGTAATAATTATCGCACTTATAAAAAAATACGGCCTGTTCGGATAACACTTCAAATCCATGTGCAAATCCACGAGGAATAAATAATTGGGTCTGATTGTTTTCTGATAATTCGATGCTAAAAGATTTTCCATAGGTTGGTGAACCTTTTCGAATATCTACTGCTACATCCAAAACTCGACCCTGCAATACCCTTACCAATTTAGCTTGTGCATGTTCGCCCCGCTGAAAATGTAAACCCCGTATAACGCCTTTTTGTGAGCTAGACTGATTGTCTTGCACAAAATCAACCTCCAATCCGGTTTGTTCGCGAAAAGTATGCCGGTTAAAGCTTTCAAAAAAATAGCCCCGGTCATCCCCAATCAGGTTATCGTGAATTACATAACAGTCAACTAAAGGAGATTTTTCTGCCCGCATATACTAAGCTGGGTTATACATTTTTTGATAATATTGTTGATAGTCGCCCGAGGTTACCTGCTGAAGCCATTCCCCATTACTCAGGTACCAATCGATGGTTTCGCTCAAGCCCTCTTCAAATGTTACGGAAGGATACCAGCCCAATTCGCGGTTAATTTTATTAGCATCTATTGCATAGCGCAAATCGTGTCCGGGCCGATCTTTTACATAAGTGATTAATTGGGCCGAATCGCCGGCGGGTCTTTTCAGCTTCTCATCCATTAGCGAGCACAACAACTTAACCAGATCAATATTTTTCCATTCATTAAACCCGCCCACATTATAAGTTTCACCAATTTGCCCTTGATGAAATACCAAATCAATTGCCCGGGCATGGTCTTTCACAAACAACCAATCCCTCGTATATAAACCATCCCCATAAACCGGTAATGGTTTTTTTTGGATGATATTATTAATAAATAAGGGTATCAATTTCTCTGGAAAATGATAAGGGCCATAGTTATTTGAGCAATTAGATACTACCGTAGGCAAATGATAGGTTTCGTGATAGGCCCGCACAAAATGATCGGAAGATGCCTTACTGGCAGAATAAGGTGAATTGGGGGCATAGGGAGTTGTTTCTGTAAATAAACCTTCCGCACCCAGTGTTCCATACACTTCATCGGTTGAAACATGATAAAACCGATGGGCATCCATATTGCTTTTCCAATTTTCTTTGGCTACATTCAATAAATTAACCGTTCCGATCACATTGGTATATACAAAATCTAGGGGAGAAACGATGGATCGGTCTACATGCGACTCCGCAGCTAAATGTATTACATCGGTTATACTATGTTTGATAAACACTTCATTGAGGGCTGCCGCATCTAAAATATTTACTTTCTCAAAAAAGTAATTGGGGGCACCTGCCAAATCTTCTAAGTTGGCCAGATTTCCGGCGTAGGTTAAACAATCCAGATTAACAATTTTATAACCTGGATATTTATTTACAAATAGCCTAACCACATGGGATCCAATAAAACCTGCTCCACCGGTAATCAATACATGCTTACTCATACGTTGATTTTACGGTGTAAAGAAACAATAAAAATGTGAGTTTCCAAATCGCCCCCTGTCATCTCGAGGTATTTTAGCAAATAACTGTAACTTCCTCTTTCAATTGACACACATGAACCAACGTTTTTATTCCCTGGATGTATTTAGGGGGGCTACCGTTGCCCTGATGATTTTAGTGAATAATCCCGGAACCTGGTCGCATATTTATGCTCCCTTAGAACATGCAGATTGGCATGGATGTACGCCCACCGACCTGGTTTTTCCCTTTTTCTTATTTGCCGTTGGCAATGCCCTAGCCTTTGTAATGCCAGGAATGGAATCTAAAACCACAGGTTTCTTTCTTACTAAAGTGGGCAAAAGAGCTTTGCTAATTTTTGGCATTGGTCTTTTTTTAAACTGGAGTCCCTTTGTAAAATGGGATCACGAAAATCTGGTAGCCAAATTATGGCAGAACGTAAGAATTATGGGAGTTTTACAAAGAATTGCCGTGGCTTACCTGTTTGCTGCGCTATTTGTATATTTTGCCAAACCCCGCGGATCTTTTGTAGTAGCCGGAACCCTGTTATTGTTGTATTGGGGTCTTTGTTTATCACTGGGCAATCCTGCAGATCCTTTCAGCATCACGGGCTGGTTTGGTACAGAATGGGACCTACGCATACTGGGTTCATCGCATATGTATAAATCGAATGGAATGATTTTCGATCCGGAGGGCTTAGCAAGCACAATACCGGCCATTGCGCAGGTTATATTCGGATACCTTACTGGAAACTATATTCGTGAAAAGGGCTCTACCTACGAAATGCTCGCACATATATTGGTAATTGGGTTTGTAATGATGGGAACCGGCTATGGATGGGATATGGTTTTTCCGGTGAACAAAAAAATATGGACCAGCAGTTATGTGTTATATACCAGCGGGTTAGCGATGATTATCTTAGGTATTTTTATGTATCTCTTAGACTGGAAAAGCTACCAACCTGCGTGGAGTAAATTTTTTACTGTATTTGGCAAAAACCCGCTTTTTATTTTTGTGTTGAGTGGATTTTTACCGAGGGTGTTGGCATTACTCAGGTGGACAGATCATATACAACCCGATGGCAAACCGGTATATACTTCTTTTTTCCCCTGGCTGTATGACCATATTTTTAAACCTATTTCTTCTGATTTACGCACGGGCTCTTTATTATATGCACTTTGTATGATTGCCTTTTATTGGCTGATAGTGTATGTGCTGGATAAAAAGAAAATCTACATCCGGGTATAAGTATAGCACAGCAAATACTCTAAGGAAGTGAACGAATTTTTCGGGCAGGATTACCGGCGTATATTCCGGGTTCTATGATATCGTGTGTAACAACTGAACCAGCTCCAATTACCACTTGGTGAGTGATGGATACCGGCAATATAGTAGCGTTACTTCCTATACTTACTTTATTTCCGATTAGGGTTGGTTTCCAATCTTCAGCATTACCAGATGGGCCTCCCTTTTTAAATAAATCGTTTACAAACATTACTCCATGGCCAATAAAACAATCATCTCCGATGGTTACTTTTTCACAAATAAAACTATGTGATTGCACCCTGCATCTTTTACCAATGATAGCCCCCTGCTGAATTTCAACGAACGGCCCTACAAAACTATGATCGCCGATACTGCACCCATAGAGATTACAGGGTTCTACACAGGTAACCTCAATACCAAATTGTACATCTCGTATGCTTGCCTGCCAAAGGGTTGGGTTCATAAACTGTGATTACAGGCCGCTTGGATGCGCCAATTACTTAATGGAAGAAATCATTGGCCATTTGTAAGCTTCCGGGCTTGCCTACATCTAAAAAACGCGTACCTGTATGGTCAAACCCCACTATAAAGTTCAGATTAGCGAGTGACAAATACACATCAACCATTGAAAATTTTCCCTGTTGCCGAATTTTTCCCAATAGGCTCGAGTTGATAACATGTATTCCACTGAATGCTTTAGGAATTTGAAACTGCGAGCTTTTTACAATCTTTTCACTAAAGGGTTCTAATTGGCGCCAACCAACCAGCGACTGCTCTTCATCGAAAAGGAAATGTCGGTTACTCATCCGATCGGTTACAGCTAGGGTAGCCAGCGCATTCATATCCAGGTGGTGCTGAATCATCTTCACCAAATTCAAATCGGTAAGGATATCAACATTTAAGGCAACAAAATACTCCTCGCCTTCAAAAAAAGGGGCAGCTTTTAGCAAACCACCTCCGGTATCAAGCAACTCATCCGTTTCGTCGGAAATATGAACGGTAGACCCCCAGCCCTGATTTTCGGATACTGCCTGAATAATTTGATCGGCAAAATGGTGCACATTTACTACCACTTCCCGAATTCCGGCAGCCTGTAAATACTCAATATTGCGTTGCAGCAGAGATTTGCCATTAACTATGGCCAGTGCTTTAGGGTGCTCATTGGTCCAAGGCTTTAACCTAGTACCCAATCCGGCAGCAAATAACATGGCTTTCATACTTGACGAATTAATTGTATGCAATCAACACCCAATATACGATTTTTTTACAAATCGCCTTGTAGCCAGTTCAATTCGTTGAGGTGATTTACTTTTACCTTAAGATTGTACTTATTTCTCAGATGCCGAGCAGTTTGTTCTGCAGCATATACACTTCTATGCTGGCCACCCGTGCATCCAAAGTTAATTTGCAGGTGCTCAAAATCTCTTTTCAGGTAGGTTTCAACATTGATATCAATAATATCCCAAACACCGTTCAACATCTCATTCATTCGAGTACTCTGTTCCAGAAAGTCCATTACGGGCTTATCCTTGCCGGTTAAGTATTTATAGGCTTCTAAGCGTCCGGGATTTAGTATTCCGCGCATATCAAAAACAAATCCACCCCCATTATCCGAGGCATCTTCGGGAATTCCGCGCTTGTAACTGAAGCTATTGATTTCTACCTGCAAGGGTGTTTTTTCGTGGGCTTTCATCGGCTCGAACCTGGCAATTGCTTCCGCGCTGGTGATAATTTGAAGCAATCGATCAAACTCGGGTGTAATGATGCCCACTCGTTTATGCAGAATAAAAAACTGCAGGTTACGCATTGCTAGGGGAATGCTCGATAAAAAATGGGCCTTTCTTTCAAATAGTCCTCGGAACCCATAAGCCCCTAATACCTGCAACAATCGGATAAGCACATACCCGTTGTATTGACTTACGAATGTATTTCTTTCAACTGGCTGATCGAGCAGGGGATCGAGACAGTCCTGATAATATTCCAGCAGACTATCTTTCCATTGTTCACTCAATTCGGCTTTTGCCTGCCAAAGCAAGGAAGCCACATCATATTGAGGTGCCCCTTTCATACCACCCTGGTAATCAATAAAAAAAACCTCATCGTTTTGCACCTGTATATTCCGGCTCTGAAAGTCACGGAACATGAAAAATTTATATTGGGTATGGGTTAAATAATTACTCAGCGCTTCAAAATCATCCAAAAGGGCCTGCTTATCATAGGGTATTTGTAGGGTATCTAAAAAGTAATATTTAAAATACAATAGGTCGCTCAGGATGGCCTGCTTTCCAAACATTTTGGCAGTGATACACTGATTGTAATCTAAGCCTTGATCTCCCAAAACTTGCAGGCGGGCCAGCTGCTGCAAACTTTTTTGAAAAAGCCGATAAATATGGTCGGTATGCCCCTCCTTTTCTAAACAACTCAATAGCGAATCTGGGCCAAAATCTTCTTGAAAATACAGGGTATTGGTGCTGTTTTGCCAGTAAATTTCCGGAACAGGCAACCCGGCCTTTTTAAAATGTTTACTGAAATAAATAAAGGTTTGGGTTTCTTTCTGGTGTTGATTGTAGGTAGCAATGGTAGAGCCCCCCTTGTGGTAAACACGAAAATATATACGGTCGCTGCCGCTTTGCTGAATTTTTTCAATTCGTTCTGCCGGCTCTCCCTTTAGGGCCTCAAATTGGGTGCGTATTTCGAGCATAACTGCTTCCATTCCTCTATCCGTTTGCACGAAAATAAAGCTTAGCAACGAATCGAAGCATCAATTTCTTGATTTTGACCAATAATAAAGCGGCAGTCCAAGCAGGGTGATAGCCACTCCCAGCAAAGAATTAACCAGATGGGTTTTTCCGGAAAGATATTGCTGTACATCTGTAACCAGAGTGGCCACTAAAAAACATACCGTGAACAAAATAAATATCAGCGGAATATATGGGTAACCGGGTACTTTATAAGGTCTGGGAGCTTCGGGCATTCGGATGCGTAAAAGGATTACGCCCAGGGCACTCATCCCATAGAAAAACCAACTTACAAAAACCAGCATATCCGTAAGCATATCGAACGACCCACTAATGATTAAGAGTATCGTCCAAATGGCATTTAACCAAAGTGCATTCCCTGGGGTATTAAAACGGGGATGAATTTCACCCGCCCATGAAAACAAGCGATTGGAGGCCCCCAATGCATAGGTTACCCGGGCTGTGGCCAGAATATTTCCATTGGTTGCCCCAAGGGTGGAAACTACAACCATACCTGTAATAATGGCGGCACCTAATACCCCTCCCATCAAACGGGCCGCATCTGAAGCAACCCAAGAAGAACCCGCCATTGCAGCTGGAGATAAAATGTATACAAAAGCTGCACTCAGCGATACATATACCAACGTACAAATCAATAATCCAAAAAACAAACTCAAAGGAATATTGCGCTGCGGCTCTTTGATTTCTCCAGAAACAAAAGTGATATTATTCCAACCCTCATACCCCCAAAATGCCCCAGATAATGCAGCCATCCAGGCCGCAACCATGGCCCAGCCTGCCGGCTTAGTAGGAAGGGTTTGTGAAAAATGGGAAAGACTGCCAACAGATGATTTGATCACTCCCAGCAATAAAATAGCGATGGCTACTAACTTTATCCAAGTAAGCCATCTTTGCAAGGAAGCCCCCAAATGCAGACTATAATAGTTAATCCAGGTGAAAAGAATTATAATCAAAATAGTTAAGCTCTTTACCCCAAAATTTTCCAGGGGATAGATATCTCCAATCAGGGGAATATGGATGCGGGCTGCCTGCTCAGTGGCAGCAGCAAAATTCGGTAGCTGTATAAAATACCCGGCATAATTTGAACATACATAGGCAACCGATGCATTCCCGCCCGTATTAAAAACTGCGAGAGCAGCCCATCCATATAAAAAAGCAAATCGCTTGCCGAATATCTTGTCGAAAAAAACATACTGTCCGCCGGTTTCAGGATATAAAGTAGCCAGTTCTGCATTCGACAATGCTCCGCAAAGCGTAATAAGGCCCGCCAAAACCCATACCCCTAATAGCCATACCGGAGAGCCCAATTGCGACATCATACTGGCAGGCTTCATAAATATGCCCGACCCTATGATGCCCCCAACTACCAATGCAATGGTGGAAGGTAGCTGAAGGGTTCGGCGAAAATTGGCCATGGAAGTAATTTTTTTAAATATAGATATTACCGCTGAGGATATACAATTTTTTAGCCATCAATTAACAGTAAATAGGTAATATGGAGCAGCCAATAGTTAATACCATGTGTCTATTTAGTAACTTTACCCAACATGAAATTAATTTGCCTAGTTATTCCTCTGCTCAGTTGGCTAATGCCCGCTCAATGGGAACCCGATATGGTTCGGGCACAAAAAAATGCTCGGGAACAACATAAAGCTATTTTGCTAAACTTCTCCGGTTCAGACTGGTGTGCGCCCTGCATTAAAATGCACAAAGAAATTTTTAATGCAGATGATTTTTCCCAGTGGGCTAACCAACACCTTATTTTGGTTAATGCCGATTTTCCACGCGAAAAAAAACATCAGCTGCCCAAAAATATTCAGGAGCAAAATAACCGACTGGCAGATTCGTATAATCCCAAAGGCATTTTTCCGTTTACAGTATTAATTGATGAAAACGGAACGGTTGTGAGAAGCTGGGAGGGATATCCGAAAATTTCACCCCCAGAATTTATTCAAGAAATAACTGCAACCCTATCCACCAATCCAAAAAAATAACCTACATGCAAAATAGCTTTCGGCATACTAACTTCTTTACAAGCCTAACTTCTCCGGTACGCTTACTGATAACTGCCGGATTAATTTTTGTTTGCCTATCCAGTTGCACTACTGTTAAAGAGTATCAAAAAAATAAACTGAACGACAGTGAAATGATACTCAGCAACCGAAAAATAGAAAAAACTGAACTGAGTTTCATGTCATACCGGGAAGGAGCTTCCGGTGCCAATGCCGGAAAAAGCGGTGGAGGTTGCGGATGTAATTAATGTAATCTTCTACCGTAAAAGAAACAAGAAACGATGAAAAAAATAACCTTAAGCATACTAGCATTATACATTGGTGTATTGGCAGTTTTTTCGCAAACAAAACCAAGTTCCGACTCGGCTTACCGACAAAGAAAATTGACTTTCTCAGAAGCAAATATTGTATCTAGTTATTATAGTCAGGATGGAAATAATTCTGCGATTACCGGCGGAATTGGGACAGAAAAACTGACCGATTTTTCAAACAGTTTTTCCATCAAACTCACCCGCGTTGATAAGAAATGGCGGAAACACAGTTTTGATGCCGAATTAGGAATTGACAACTATACTTCAGCCTCTTCAGACAGAATTGACCTGAAAGCTAACTCTTCGGCATCCTATAACGATACCCGCATTTATCCTTCCTTAAACTGGACCATGGAAGATGATAAAAAAGGACTTACCTGGGGTGCAGGTGCTTCAGCTTCTCGCGAATTCGACTATTATTCTTTTGGTAGTCAGGTAAATGTGGCTAAAAAAACCAAGAACCGGATGGGTGAATATGGCGTGAAACTGTTTACCTATCTCGATAATCTGAAACTGATTTATCCCATTGAATTAAGAACAGGTGCCTTTATTCCCAGAGGTGAAGATTATCCCATGGCTGCCAGAAATACTTTTGGCAGTACTTTCAGTTATAATCAAATCATCAATGCGCAATTACAAATTTCTATACTTACCGATGTGATTCTTCAGCAGGGTTATCTCGGATTACCCTTCCACCGGGTTTACTTTACGGATAATAGTGTGCACGTTGAGAAATTACCGGATAGCCGCTTAAAAACACCCATTTCAATTCGGGCTAGTTATTTTGCGGGTGATCATCTGATTCTTCGAGGATATTATCGTTATTATCAGGATGACTGGGGGATGACTGCACATACCATCAGCTTAGAACCGGTTATTAAACCCACTGCCTTCTTTTCGGTAAGCCCTTTTTATCGATTTTATTCGCAACAGGCTACCAAGTATTTTGCACCCTTCCAACAGCATACGGCTGCTAACACTTATTACACCAGCAACTTCGACCTGTCTACATTTACCAGTCATTTTTATGGTGCCGGCTTGCGAATCGCTCCCCCCAATGGAATACTGGGATGGCAGCATTTGGGAGCATTGGAACTAAGATACGGGCATTATTCGCGGAGTAATAATATGCAATCGGATATCGTTACGTTGAACCTAACTATTAAATAAGACTACTATTTAATCATTGATTTACGGCTTTAAGCCAAATACCTGCACTTCTTTCCCTTCTCCTGTATGATAGGGCTTGCGGAATAGGGTTATTCCTTCTAAAGAAAATTGAACGGGGATTGTTTCTGTGGCTTGCTGTTGATGGTACCATTCGTCGGGTACTTTCCATTGTATAAAGGTGCCGAACTGCATGGCCGGACAATCACTACCCTGTAAATAAGGATTCAGTGCATGCAATTGTTGCCGAAGTGCCTGAAAATGACTTTGCTCCCTTATCTGCCAGCGGGCAGGTTCATTCGCCTGCGGTTTTACCATATCTAAGGTTAGGGTAAATTGCTGTTGCTGACTGAATATTCGCTGCATCCATCGGATTAGGGTATTTTCCATGCCCTCCCTGGCCAGAAAAGCGGCCATACAACCTGCCTGGCGGGGTAACAAGAGTTTATGCCGTATGCCAGCGGGTAGATTAACCACTAGCCAATAATGCCACCAGCCATGTATCGGCTGAATCGTTGCTGCCCCGCCCATTTCTTTCGCTGCCACCATAAAAAATGAATTAATAATTATTTTAGCATAAAAATACTAATTAATTTAGCATTTCAAAAATAAAATTATGGATACGGAACAATGGTATGGAGCCGCCTACAAAGGCTCGAAAGATTTTGATCAGTTAGCTGTACCTACCGCCAATGCTACCGGGTTTGGTGCCGCGGCCGACGACTATATGGAGCGGGGCATCGATTTAAATGAACAACTCATTCATAACAAGCCCGCCACCTTTTTCTTCCGTATGAACAGCGAGGCTTTGCGAGACAGTGGCATTTATCCGGGGGATGTGCTGATTGTAGACAGAAGTTTGCCGGCCATTCACGGAAAAGTAATCGTGGCGGTATTAAATGGAGAAATGCTGGTGAGAAGACTACTCGTGCACCGGCAAGGCCGTACGCTGGCTGCCGATAACAAAAATATTCCGGCTATCTCCATAGATCCGGAAGCCGATTATATGGCCTGGGGAGTAGTAGTGTACACAATTCATACTGTATAATATGCGTGCCATTGTAGATTGTAACAGCTTTTACTGCTCGTGCGAACGATTGTTTCGGCCGGGGCTAGACAAGCGGCCCGTAGTGGTATTGAGTAATAACGATGGATGCATTATCTCGCGCACGGATGAAGCCAAGCAACTGGGGATTGTGATGGGGGATCCGTATTTTAAAGCAAAAGAGCTGATTGAACGGCATCAAGTAGCTACCTTCTCTTCTAACTACAATCTGTACGGCGACCTCAGCTGGCGGGTAATGGAATGTATGCGATCGATGCTGCCACCGGAATGTGTGGAAGTGTATTCGGTAGATGAAGCATTTCTAGATTTAAGTCACCTACCTGCCGATAAGGTGTACGATTTTTGCGTTGCCATAAAAAACAGAATTGAGCAGTGGACCGGCATACGGGTATCTATTGGAGCGGCGCCTACTAAAGTGCTGAGCAAGGTAGCCAACCGTTTATGTAAAAAAAATAAAGTGGCTACCGGCGGTATTTTGTTACTGGATAGCGATGAAAAAATAAATACCGCCCTGCAACAAACACCCGTAGGCGATATCTGGGGCATCGGACGGCGCTATGCAGAAAAATTGATATCCCTTCAAATTCATACTGCCTTCGACCTTCGCAAACAAACTACCGAATGGGCCCGTCAGCTGCTGGGTGGTGTAACCGGGGTTCGGCTGCTGCACGAATTACAGGGATTGCCCTGCATCGGAATGATGGAAGAACTGGTTACTAAAAAAATGATTGCCACTACCCGTATGTTTGGCAGCAATGTAACCGACATTACTGCCATCCGCGAAGCTGTTGCCACCTATACTTCCCGGGCAGCCGAAAAACTACGCCGTCAAAAGGGTGCAGCCAACTGCATTAGTGTTTTTTTGGTGCCCAAATCGCCACCGGCTACCGGCAGGTTTCGACACGGACCCGCCATCGGCAGTTATATCCAACTACAAATGGCAACAGATGCCACCAACGAACTAATTAAGCCGGCCATACAACTCGTAAACCAATTATTTGAAGAGGGACTCATCTATAAAAAAGCCGGCGTATTATTATCCGGCATCGTACCCCGCGATAGTGTGCAGGGCTCTTTATTCGATACACCGCATCCCAAAACAACCCAGCTGATGAAAATGATAGACAACGTAAACTTTGCCATGCGCGATGATCTGCTAAAGTTTGCAGCCTCCGGCACCAACCGCAATTGGAAAATGCGACAAGAATTGCGAAGTCCGCGCTATACCACCAGATGGGAAGAATTATTCCTAATCCGGTAATTACAAAACCTTACCAGGATACTTACTAAATAATTCCTTCATGGCTTCCGAAGCTAAGGCAGGTAATTGCTTTTGCTTATCAGGAATAATTCCCTTCGCACCTCCCTTCCACAGCATCTGTTTACGCGCAGCATCCACCACGTGTACCGTTACCGTTCCCTCCCGATAGCGACCTACCTCAATTTCTTCACTTTTCCAAGTATAGTTGCGCTGACCCATATAACGAGGAGCCCCATCTGTACGCCAGTCGGTTTGGCGCGTTTGTACCTGCTCTTTCACTACCAAGCCAATATTAATCAGTAAATCGGGCTGGGCAGCTTGCTGCACATAACCCCGCTGCTTCATTTCCTGCGCAATAGCCTGCTTTAACACATCAATGCCGGAAGCAAACTGAGCACTTACCGTATCTCCGGAAGCATCTACCTGATAAAAGTCAAAAGTTTTATACTTCGCCCAATCCACATTATCCGCCGATTCCGTAGGCAAAACCTTTACACCAGAACAGGCAGTTAAAAAAACACACATCGTAATAAAAAATAATATTCGCATACAAGAGATTTTATTTCAACTGCAAATTATTAAATTGTAGTAAATAGTTAGCCACCAGATTGTAATAACTTACTAAATTGAAACGGCTTAGCCCTTATACATTATGCGTATGAAAAAAATGTTGGTCATTTTCTCGGGTTTACTCTGGTGGGCAATGGCTACTGTAGCTCAGCAAACTACCCCCAACATTATTGTAATCATGAGCGACGACCATGATGCGAATGCCATTAGCGCCTATAACCGTTCTCTTATACAAACGCCTCAGATAGACAGAATTGCCAAAGAGGGCATTCGATTTACCCGGGCGATGGTGGGCAATTCCCTATGTGGCCCTTCCAGAGCCACTTTTTTAACAGGGTTACATTCAAACAAAAATGGATTTACCGATAATAATTCGGTGTTTAATGGCGCGCAACGAACCTTACCCAAACTATTACAAGAAAGAGGGTACCAAACCGCTTTGGTTGGAAAGTGGCATCTGGTAAGTAAACCTACCGGATTTGATTACTGGCAGGTATTGCCGGGGCAAGGCATCTATTACGAGCCAAGAATGATTAACCAAAACGGAGACACAGTTACCCAACATGGCTATGCAACCAACCTGATTTCGGAGGATGCCATTCGATGGATGCGGCAAGACAGAAACCCCAACAAACCCTTCTTTCTGATGTTGAATCATAAAGCGCCGCATCGTAACTTTTTACCTACGCTCGCCAATATTCAACGGTTCCATACCCAGCAATTTCCTGAACCCCCCACTCTATATGCCGATACCAGCAACCGGGGATCTGCCTGGCGTTTACAAACCATGCGGATTCTGGAACACCTAGAACTGGCGAGTGATTTAAAAGTTGACCCTGCCTATTTGCAAGATATTCCCGAACTAAAACCTTCGGCAGCTGAGGAAAAATATTACTACAATATCATGAAGACCATTCCCGCCAATGAACGGGAGCAGATTAAAAAAATCTATGCCGAAAGAGGAGCAATCATCCGCAAGGAAAGACCTACCGGAAATGCGCTGCTCAAATTAAAATACCAATGGTACATGCAAGATTATCTGGCTTGCGTTGCATCCATAGACGAAAATGTAGGAAAAGTATTGAATTACCTCGATTCATCCGGACTTGCTGCGAATACGCTGGTGATGTATACCTCGGATCAGGGTTTTTATTTAGGCCAAAATGGTTGGTTCGATAAAAGATGGATGTATGATGTATCCATGAAAACGCCCTTACTGATTCGCTGGCCCGGAAAAATTGCCCCCGGAACCATCTGCGATCAACTTACACAAAATATAGACCATGCTCCCACCTTGCTAGAAGTAGCCGGAATACCCGCGCCAAAAGATATGCATGGCATCAGTCTGCTACCCCTGCTTACCAACCCCAAATATCAACTACCCCGAAAAAGCATATACTACCATTTTTATGAGTTCAATGGAGCGCATACAGTTTTGCAACATATTGGCGTAAGAACAGCGCAGTATAAACTGATTCATTTTTACACGGTGAACGAATGGCAGTTATACGATTTATTAAACGACCCCGAAGAACAAAAGAATCTTTATAATATTCCAGCATTCGACTCTATACAGAAAAGTTTAGAAAAGGAACTAGTAGCACTGCAAAAGCAATATGATGATACGAATCCGGCAGCGCCAGTAAAATAAGTTTATTCTCCAGCCGATAAATTGATAAGGTACTTTGGTGGGGCACTCCGCTGCAGTTGCATATCGGGTTTTGCATTTTTAATCACATATCGATTATCGGGTAACTGCTTTTCGGTACGCAAATAATTGGCTACCGCCTGATTTCTTCTCTCCATCACTTCTGCCACCCACTTACTAAGGCTTTCCTTACCAATAATTCGTACACATTTTTCTTCCGTTGAATGTAAGTCGGTTTGTCCGCTTATGCGCTGGTTAACAAACTTTACAAACAAAGAATCGGTTTCAGGTAAACTATCCAAGCGAGCTTTTACTTCAGCAGTCATCGCGCCCCCTGCAGGCAATTGAAGATATTTTTTCTTGGTTTCATTTACAGCCAGTACAGATGCCTCATCCTCTAAATTAGTTTCCTGAATCAATTCCATCTTCATTTCGGGCTTCTGCTGTAACACCTTACAAAGATTATCGAGTACTTTCCGCTGTTTGGGCTCTATGCCTAGTAGAACATATTCGAAATATACTTCTTTAAAATCCTCTTCCTTGCCGCCAAACAAATTAGCAATAAGTCGGAAAGGTGCCGTGGCTGCTTTTACTATTAAATTCTTTACTACCTGCCAAACCACTTTTCCCCAGCGAAATTTGGGATCGTCGAGGCTACCCTTCACGGGTATATCCAGATGAATATTTCCTTTTACGTCTTTCAGCAAAGAAACAGCCAGCGGAACGGGCAAATTCATTGCAGTAGCATTTTTTACTTTTTTGCCAGTTTTAACTCGCTCAATATCTAATGTGTTTTTACTGTTTAACTGATTATTGAGTACCGAAGTAACATTTACATATTTAATTTTCCCATTTTGGAAGGGTGTGGCAACAAAATATTTAAAGTAAGGATTGAAATCAGTAATCAGCAAATCACTTATGCCGGCATCAATTACAATATCTCGATAATTTTTCGGATTTACTTTTAAAGTGCCTTTCATCTTTCCAGAAGTGTTTAATCGGGAACTTACGGCAAAATTTAAAAAATCATTATTACTATTAATCCGCTCACTGGATAACAAAACAGAATCCAGTACATATCTAAAACGATCGCCTCGGGTATAATCTGTAAACACACACTGGCCTCCAGTTATGCTCAACCGGTTTACCTTATAATCATTCATATCATATTGCTGCACCAGATCTTGAATGTATCCTGCCATCATTAAAAAAATGTTGGAGTAAACCTGAGAAGAAGTGTCTCCGCTCACTGAGGAGGGCGTTGTAAAAATACGCTCGTAATTAAACCCTTTGTCGTACATGGTAAGCCGAATAAAGGGACGACTCATATTGATATAGGCAAACTCATAACGGTTGCGGGCCGTATTGATGGTATCAATTTTTACTGCCATTTGCTCGGCTGCGGTTAATAACTCTCCGGACTCATCTACGATGGCAAATTTTTCTGCTCCCAATATTCCAGACAAAGCAATATCCAGTGGACGGTTTCCATTTCCCGACCATTTGAACTTTCCGCCCACAATGCCTCTTAACTCTTTCACCTTCATATAATCTTTCAAGTAGGGGTACATCCAGTTAATATTGAACTGCTGCACATCACCTTCCAGAAAATATTGCAGATTCTTACTATTGAAATCCAGCGTAACTGTTGCATTGCCCCCCGTTGCTAAGCGGGTGGATAGTTTAGCATGGTAGGAAGGATCATCCCAAGCAATATCTTTTACCTCGGCAAACGTGTTAACCATTTTAACCGAAACCGCGGGCTTATTATTGGTATATACGAGGGTTGCATCATTTACAGAAAGCTGCCGAACCCAATAGGCGGCGGGTTTATCGCCGGGCTTTGGGGGAGTATCATCTTCTAAAAACCGCTCTATTAAATCATCATAATTAAATTGATTTCCCTTTTGCGCAATGCGAATCACCGGTTGGTTGATGGTTAACTTTTTTATCAGATAATTGCTATAGAACATTCGTAAAACGGAAACCCGAGAATTTACTTCACCCACACTTATAAAAATTCCCATCCTACCCTTTTCATAAATCCGTAATCCCTTTACATTAATTTCCCCGTTGAATAAGTTAATTCGTAAATAATTCATATTTATTAACCGACCTGTATATTGCTCGCTGTATTTTTCAATTACATATTTCGCAATAGGAGAAATGAAAATAGCTGCCAATATTACGAGGGCTACCAGGGAAGAAATAATAAATAAAACAATTCTTTTCCAGTTGAACATAACCAATCAATATGAGGGATTTTTTGACTACTTGGGTAAAATTAGTACCTTACCAAATGCAAAATAAAAAACTTTCCTTACTAATCCCCGTCCTGTTTAGTTTGTTTGCAGGATTCAGTCAATCCAGCATTGCCATTCGATGCGGGCAGGTGTTGAACGTACAATCTGGCAAACTGCTTTCCCAACAGGTAATTCTGGTTAAAAACCAACGAATCGTTTCGATGGTTCCGGCTAATCAGTTTGCCGAGAAAACAGATACTGTTATCGATTTAAGTAACTATACAGTATTGCCGGGATTAATAGACTGCCATACCCATGTGTTGTTACAGGGCGATATCACCAGTGAAGATTATGATGCCCAAATATTAAAAGAGTCGATCGCATATCGAACCATTCGCGCTGTAAATAGTTGTCGGCAATCTTTATTGAATGGCTTCACTACCATTCGTGATCTAGGCACTGAAGGGGCAGGATATGCGGATGTAGATTTAAAAAAGGCCATCAACCGGGAAGAGATTCCGGGACCCCGCATGCAAGTGGCTACCCTTGCCCTCAATACCACAGGGCATTACCCCATTAAATCATCGGAATATGCGGCAGAATTAACCATGCCAAAAGGGGTGCAGGAAATTACTGGGGCTGATGAAGCCAGAAGAGCCACTCGCCAGCAAATTGAAAGAGGGGCCGATTGGATAAAGATTTATGCCGACCGCGGATATTATCAATTACCCAACGGTTCATTCAGAAGCCTGCCCAATTTTACAACCGATGAAATTATGGCGGTGGGAGATGAAACGCTGCGTAGTCGTAAAAAGCTGGCATCGCATGCCATTACACGAGATGGAATTCTTGCCTCCATACAGGCCGGTGCAGCAAGCATTGAACATGGTTTTGGTATGGACGACGAATGCATGCAACTAATGGCAGCCAAAAAAGTATTTTGGGTTCCCACCATTTATGTGAATGAATATGTGGCCGAAAGAAGAGCTGCCGCCGGAAGTACTATTAACCTCTTGTTTGCAAAAGGTGAAAAAGCACTTTTCGAAAAAGCCCTGAAAGCTGGTGTACCTATTGCTTATGGAACTGATATTGGAGGATACGACTGGAAACTTCCCCAGGCCAAAGACTTTAGTTTGCTGGTTTCTTATGGCATGTCGCCCCTGCAGGCAATACAAACAGCCACTATAAATGCAGCCGAACTGCTGGGTTTATCTAACTCAGCGGGAGCCATTCAGCCAGGCTTCTGGGCCGACTTGATTGCGGTAAAGGGTAACCCCCTAGAAAATATCCAGCTGTTAGAAAAGGTGGCATTTGTAATGAAGGGTGGCAAAGTGTTTAAGAGCGCTTCAGCTATCCAATAGCCAAATTGCCAACCAGTAATTGGTTAATAGTGGAAAAAAGGGGGAAATAAAAAACCGCCTGATAACTTGCATACCCCTAATTTTGCCCAATTTCATTATCGCATGAACCCTACCCTTTCTTCCAACGAATCCATCCCCTCCGGGAAAAAAAAGATAATTGTTTTAGGCAGTGGCCCTAACCGTATTGGTCAGGGAATTGAGTTCGACTATTGCTGTGTGCATGGTTTACTGGCCATTAAAGAATGTGGGTATGAGGCAATTATGATTAACTGTAACCCGGAAACGGTTTCCACTGATTTCGATATGGCTGATAAGCTCTATTTCGAACCTGTATTTTGGGAACATTTATGGGATATCATAGAATTGGAAAAGCCAGATGGAATCATCGTTCAGTTGGGTGGACAAACGGCCTTGAAAATGGCAAAAAGACTGCACGAAAAAGGAATTCCCATTGTGGGCACCTCCTTCGATAGTATGGATATAGCGGAAGACCGGGGCCGGTTTAGCGACTTACTGAAAGAACTTGAAATTCCCTATCCTGAATATGGAACGGCCCATTCTGCCGAGGAAGCCATTGAAGTAGCCAATAAAGTAGGCTATCCAGTGCTGGTGCGGCCCAGTTATGTTTTAGGAGGGCAACGGATGCGGATTGTGATTAATGATGAAGATGTAGAAAAAGCAGTAATCAGCCTGCTAAAACACTTACCCGGCAATAAAATTCTTGTAGACCATTTTCTCGATCGATGTCAGGAAGCCGAAGTAGATGCCATATTCGATGGAGAAAATTTTCACATCATGGGCGTGATGGAACATATCGAGCCCGCCGGAATTCATAGCGGCGATAGCAATGCGGTATTACCTGCTTTCAACCTCACTCCTTTGATTGTGGAAACCATGGAACGCTACTCAGAAAAAATTGCCCGTTCGCTAAATATTAAAGGATTAATCAATATTCAGTTTGCGATTAAGAATAACAAGGTATTTGTAATTGAAGCCAATCCGCGGGCAAGCCGAACCACTCCTTTTATTGCCAAAGCTTATCAAATCCCTTACCTCAATATAGCCACCAAAGTGATGTTAGGTGCTGCCAAACTCACCGACTTTACCATGGTAAAAAAGTTGGAAGGATATGCCATTAAAGAGCCCGTATTCAGTTTCAATAAATTTCCGGGTGTTAACAAAGAACTGGGGCCAGAAATGAAAAGCACCGGAGAATCGATTCGGTTTATTAAAGATCTGCATGATCCTTACTTCCGAACTTTATACAAAGAGAGAAGTATGAACCTCAGTAAGTAGTTGCCGAAATTACAGTTACCTTTTTTCACCCTTTTTTTGCAATCCGATTCGGCTATTCGTAACATGGAGTAGGTTTATCTTCATGTATTCACCTCCGCGCAATTTTTGGAAGCCACTTCCCTTTCTTAGAATGCTGTTGCCATTGCTGTTTGGCATTTGTTTGGCCCTAGTTCCCATTCGCATTCCACTTACTTATCATCTTATTGTAATTATTATTGTGCTGTTAATTATCACAGCATGGATTCCGATTGTTTGGAAATGGCGGATAAGAAAAATACGGGGATGGGGTTTTGTATTGGTATGCTTTCTATTAGGCTACCTAAGAACTACCTATTTTTTAGAAATACCTAAGCACACTCCAATCCCCACCAACAAAAATATTGAGCTGGCAATTTCATTACAAAATACCCCGGAGCCTACTAAGTCGGGATTTCAAACAGTCGGTATAGTAGAACAATATCATCAACAGGGACAAGTATATACCAGTTCTCAAAAAGTGCTTGTATGGTTCAACAAAGAAACCTTTCCCCTACCTGCTCGGGGAGATATTCTGATAGGAAGGGCACAACTAACCCGAATAGCTCCTGCTTTAAATCCGGGAGGTTTTGATGCAGCTGCGTATTATAGCCGGCAGCAAGTTTATTTTCGCTGCCGATTTTATTCAGGAAAATACCAACGATTTGCACCAAAGAATCCTTCCGCCGTTTTCACCTGGATGGATTCAGTCAAGCAATTTTGTTTGCGTATGCTTCGGAAATACATCAATGGAAAAAACGAACAAGCCATTGCAGAAGCCCTGTTAATTGGATATAAGCAGCATTTAGATGCTGAGTTGGTAAATGCCTATAGTGATATAGGCATTGTGCATATTATCGCAATCAGCGGAATGCATATGGCCTTATTATTTGCCCTTTTGAATGTTTGCGTTGGAAAATTATCTCGCTTTCCCATGGGCAATTGGATTAAGCTTTTTATACAATTAACTTCCATTTGGGTGTTTAGCTGGATTACGGGTGCATCCGCTTCTGTGCTAAGAGCAGCCTGCATCTTTTCGGCGCTTAGTTTGGGAGAAACGTTGGGAAGAAAAAATCAACCCTTCAATTCACTGGCAGGATCGGCGGTATGTTTACTGCTAATAAATCCATTTTTTATTCAGGATGCTGGATTTTTACTTTCCTATGCTGCGGTATTGGGAATCTTGTTGCTGGCGAAACCTCTATATAAATGCCTGTATACAAGTAACCCATTACTAAACGCTATCTGGCAACTAAATTCAGTTACCATTGCTGCCCAACTGTTTACTGTACCTCTGATACTTTATTTTTTTCATCGATTCCCCTTATATTTTTTATGTACCAATATGATTGCTATACCGCTGTCGGGAATCATTTTATATGGTGAAATACTTATCCTGCTGCTTTCTGCATTTCCTTCAGTTGCCGGAATAATTGGAACCTGTACCGAATGGAGCATACGACTCATGAACCAGTGGACTATCGCCACCCATCGGCTACCGGGTGCTTCATTGGGTGGCATTTATTTGAGTGGCATCCAAGCCATTTTGCTTTGTGCAGCGATACTATTACTTTATGCAGGATGGTATTTTCGAAAAAAGATTTATGGGTATGTTGCTGCATTAGCATTGGTAGGTTTTACGGCCTTATATAGCTTTCGCTCGATACAACAAAGTGATCAACAGTATTGGGTAATCTATCAACTAAAGGGTAAAACGGCGATTCACCTGATTAGTGGGAAACAACAATTCCTGCTTTCGGATACAGCCCAAATTATTGAACCTTTTTTACGTGGCTTCGAATCAACTGCTGAATGGTATTGGGGAGCCAAACAATATGGGATGCCCCCCAATATGCACTATCAATATCCGATAATCATTAGTAAGCTTAGAATATTAGCCATATTACGGGGAAAAGACACGGCTGCCATTACCCGCTTACCCAAGCAGGCAGATTGTATACTGATAACAGATAATAGTCCTTTTAATTTAGCAACCATCCTTGCCCAAACGCGTTGTTCACATTTTATATTCGATGGAAGCAATGCTATGTGGAAAATCAGGGAATGGAAAAAAGAAGCCGAGCGCCTACATTTGCGCTATTATTCTACCCCAGAACAGGGTGCCATTATTATCAGTTTCTAACCCCTTTTCAAAAAATACCCTTATACCCATTTTCATGGAAAAGAAAATTCAATCTGCTCTAATCTCAGTTTTTTACAAAGATGGACTCGAACAATTGGCTAACCATTTGCATCAACAAGGAGTTACGATTTATTCCACCGGAGGCACACAAGATTTTTTAGAAAAACTGGGTATTCCCTGTATAGCTGTTGAAACCGTTACTGGATACCCATCTATTTTGGGTGGCCGGGTTAAAACGCTGCATCCTTCTGTTTTTGGCGGTATTTTGGGAAGAAGATATGAAGCATCAGATATAGAAGAAATGAAAAATTACCAAATACCAGAATTAGACCTGGTAATTGTAGATTTATATCCCTTTGAAGAAACGGTGAAAAATACAACAGAGGAAAAAGCTATCATAGAAAAAATTGATATTGGCGGCCCTTCCATGATTCGGGCAGCAGCGAAAAATTTTAGAGATGTAACCGTACTGGCTTCCAAAGATGATTATAATGTGTTGCTGGATATATTAATTCAGCAGCAAGGTAGTACTACCCTTGAGCAAAGAAAAGCATTTGCTGCTAAGGCATTTGCCGTAGTAAAGCAATACGATATTGCCATCAGCGACTATTTTAATCCACCCCTGCAACAAATCCTCCGCTATGGAGAAAACCCACACCAGCAGGCATTTTTCGAAGGCAACCTTTCTGAAGTATTTACTCAATTAAACGGGAAAGAACTTTCTTACAATAATCTGGTAGATGTGGATGCAGCCATTCAATTGATTGGTGAATTTGAAGCCGGCAAAACTGCTTTCTCTTCCCAATCGATTTTTGCTATAATCAAACATAACAATGTTTGTGGGGTAGCTGCCGCAAACTCGATACATACAGCCTGGGAAAAAGCACTGGCCGGCGATCCTGAAAGTGCGTTTGGCGGCGTGCTGGTAACTAACAGCTCAGTAGACCTAGCTACTGCGGAAGCCATACAGGAAATATTTTTTGAAGTGCTCATTGCACCGGCATTTGATGAAGCAGCTTTGCCAGTTTTAACAGCCAAGAAAAATCGGATCCTTTTGCAGTTAATGCCGCATCAAGCCCCTAATCCAAATCAATATCGGACTTTATTAAATGGTAAACTATCACAAAGCACCGATCAGTTATTGATTGCTCAATGGAATGAAGTGGGTGGCAGAGAAACCACCCCAGCAGAAAAATCAAACCTGGAATTTGCGAATATTATTTGTAAACATTTAAAAAGCAACGCCATTGCTTTGGTGAAAGATTTACAATTGGTTGGTAAAGGATGCGGACAAACCAGCCGGATTGATGCATTACGCCATGCGATTGAAAAAGCAAACCAGTTTAAATTTTCACTGGAGGGAGCCGTATTGGCTTCTGATGCATTTTTCCCTTTCAATGATTGTGTACAAATAGCACACCAGGCCGGTATGGTAGCCTTTATTCAACCCGGAGGTTCGGTGCGCGATGGAGACAGCATTGATTATTGTAAAACCAATCAGCTCGCAATGGTGCTCACCGGCATGCGACATTTCAGACACTAATCTTACAGAAGAAAGTACTTTAACCGAAAGAATTGACTCAACAGCAAAAAGCATATTTCGCACTTACCCTAACCAGTGTATTGTGGGGCAGTACCTGGGTTGCCAGTAAGGTAGCCGTGCAGCATGCACCCGGATTACAGGTAGCTGGTATTCGACAACTTACGGCCGGATGTATTTTAGTTGGTTGGTTTTTATGGAAGGGAGAAAAAATTCCCCGCCCGGTACAATTCAAATGGCTGCTGTTGATGGCCCTATTAATGTTTGTTTGCTCGAATGGACTGGCCACTATTAGTTTAAAATATATTTCGAGCGGACTCAGTTCATTAATTGCTGCAATGTATCCCTTGTGCGTAGTGATTATGGAAATGATTTTTTTCAAGAATCAAAAAATTACTGCTTATACTTTTGCCGGCTTGTTTTTAGGAATTGGAGGTATTGCACTGGTATTATACAGTCATGCATTTCATGTGCAGCCTCCCGGTTATGGAATAGGCATAGTTACATCGGTATTATCGATGCTTGGATGGAGTGTAGCCACTATTCTGATTGCCCGTAATAAAATGGATATGAACCCGTATAATGCAACGGGTTGGCAAATGCTGATAGGATCCATTATCTTATTAACCTTATCCCTAAGTACCCATAACTATATTCCCTTGCAGCAAATATCCGCCAGAACCTGGCTAGCGATTGCCTATCTGGTTTCCGCAGGCTCTGTAATTGCGTTTGCCGCATTTATTTATTCTATGAAAAATCTAGAGCCGGCAATTGCCTCTTTGTATGCGTATATGAATCCCATAGTTGCCATTTTAATTGGCGCCTGGGTTGTTGGGGAGCATCTCACAATACCCATTATCATGGGATCGCTCATTACACTTGTGGGGGTATATATTGTAAACCGAAGCCTACATAGAGAAAAGGAGCAAAGCCCTACTACCGATGCAGAAGCTATGTAAGTTATACTGTACCGGAAACTACTTCATCGTGTACTTTTTTCCAACCAGGTGATGCTAAACAATGCGGATGAAATACCAGAGATAATTGTAACACAACTCCTCGAGTATTTTCTTTCAGTTGCTTCAAAAAGGCGATCGCTTCATCGGGCGAATAATGCTGATGATAGATAGCCGCTGTATCCATATAACAGAAGGGATGTATTATCAGCGAGGTTACTGCATTTTTTTGCAAATCGAACCAAGGAAATGGGTCGGCATATGATGCCCGAAATCCATTCACCGCCCCATATCCCATACTATACTCACGCTCTATACCCAAATCGATTAACCATTGATAAGATGCTGGTAAGCGAAACCGGAGATAGTGAAACCTAACATCCGTAATACTTTGCAGCAAGCCCTGCTGAAGTAAGGCCAGTTCTTTTTGCATTTCAGAAAAGTTTACGGAACCCTGCAAGGAAGGATGCCAACCAACCTTACCTTGCCTGCTGCATTCCTGTATAATACTTTGTACGGCAGAAAGATGAATAGAAAGTTGCCGGTCGTTACCCTGTTGTTTTTCATTGGCCGAAAAAAAATAAGTCCCCCTTCTGCCAGCGTCTTTCAATGATTTCCATACAGATGGCCAATGGTAATAAGGATCGGGTATGCTTCCCCAGATTACCTTTATTTGCTCAGCCACAGCAGAAAATCGCCTATGCAGCAGATGGCCAAACAATAAACGCAGGTTATGGAAAATAGATTGATGCTTGTATTGAAATAAAATGTCTGCATCATATGAGGTTAAGAATACCGGCTCATCAGTAATAGAAGGTAAAAATGTTACACCCAATATATGCTTCAGCTGCTGAACCCAATGTTGTACAAGGGGAATGGATAAAAATCCCTCCCGATAAGCCAAACTATCTGTATGCGGAAAGCGACCATATTTATCGGGTGTAAAAGGCAGATATTCTTCGTAACGAGAAACCAAATAAAATGCGGCGGAGAATATATCAAATGGGAGATCCCCTTCCCCTGAAAAAAATATGGGATACCCTTTCCAAAAAGTACATTCAATAGTAATGGGATGAATATCCGACTCAAAAACCAATCCCTGAGGCTGTATATGGAGAACCTGATCAAATTTTTTTTCAGTTACATATTGAATACGGGCTCCACCAAATTGAGTAAACAGTTGCTCATTTTCAGTAACAACCACTTGTTTGCCAAAAAGTAGGGAAACAATATAATCGAGACGGGCCCCACCCTGTTGCGAAAAAATTAACAACCTGGTTTCGGGGGTGGGCAACATATAGGTGGGATAAGGTATTAGGCAGTTTGATTTCGCTCCTTCCACCACTCATTAAAAGTTTTGGGGGCAAAATCGAGTTCACTTCGGTGGGTAGTCCATCCCTTGAAAACACTATTTACCACCCAGTTTTTCATACGGGCGTTTCCCATATTCATCATAGACCGATTTAAACTGGCTAGCTTCCACATTTTCCAAGCAATCCGCTCAGTTAAACTACTCATTCCCTGCGTAACCGCTTCGTGTCGGTTATCGAGAAGCAATTCGTGGAGATTGATTTTAACCGGACAAACCTCCGTGCAATTTCCGCATAAGGAAGAGGCATAACTTAAGTGTTTGTATGCTTCCATGCCCTGCAAATGGGGGGTAATCACTTTTCCGATAGGACCGCTATAAGTGGTTTCATAGGAATGCCCTCCAATATTTTTATAAACCGGACAAGCATTTAAGCAGGCGCCGCAACGAATACAATACAAAGCCTCCCGAAAATCGGGGTTTTGCAATAGGTTGGTGCGACCGTTATCTAATAAGATCACATACATTTCTTCCGGACCATCTGTTTCGGTAGCTTGGCGTGGACCGGTTACAATGGTATTATAAACAGTAACCTGCTGACCCGTTCCGAATGTAGCAAGTAGTGGCCAGAAGAGGGATAAATCTTTTACGGAGGGTATTACTTTTTCTATGCCCACCACAACAATATGGGTTGCAGGCCATGCGCAGCTAAGTCGGGCATTCCCTTCATTTTCGGTAATGGCAATTCCTCCTACATCGGCCACAATAAAATTGCCACCAGTAACTCCAATCTGTGCTTCCGTATATTTTTCGCGTAAAATTTTGCGGGCAACACCTGTTAATTCTTCGGGTGTAAGGTGAGCAGGGGTTCCTAATTTTTCGGCAAATAATTTAGCTACATCCTCCTTGCTCTTATGCATGGCAGGAGTAACAATGTGATAGGGCGCTTCCCCGTCTAGCTGCTGAATATATTCGCCCAAGTCCGTTTCAACACTTTCAATACCGCGGGAAGACAAAAAATCGTTCAGGTGAATTTCTTCCGTTACCATACTCTTGCTCTTCACCAGGGTAGTACATTTTTTTTGGTCACAGATTTGTCCTATTGCTTCTAATGCTTCGTTGGCATCATTTGCCCATATTACCTTCGCACCCCTTGCAGTAATTTTTTGTTCAAACTCAAGCAGGTACTGATCTAGGTGCTCTATGGCTTCCCATTTTCTGTTTTTTGCCAACTGACGACTTTCTTCCAAATGCGCAAATTGCTTTTTCCCCTGAGGAACAACTGCATTGTATTTACCAATATTAAAATTGATTTTCCTGCGGTGCTCTAAATCACCCGCCTTTATGGTACTTTTTGCAAGAAAAGAAGAAGCCGTGTTGTTCATTTTCAATTATGATTTAGTGAGCCGCTCTGCAGACTGCTCCAGTGCAAGATAAAATTCTGCTCCATATTTTCTAATCAGCGCATCTTTTAAAAAAACATATACGGGCATCGATAGTTTAGTTCCCAATGCACAGGCAGCCTTGCATAAGTCTTCCCTGGGTTCGTAGTTTACATATTCCATATCCGGATCCCGCTTATTCTTTTTTATTCGAATGGGGAAAAGGTGGCAAGAAATGGGCTTCTTCCAGCTGATCTTTCCGGCCAGGTAAGCTTGCTCAATGGCACATAATATAACCCCATTTTTATCTTTTTTTCCATACGCACACAATGCACCCTGAATGGTAGGTGTTACCCATCCGAATTCACGATCATACATATATTTCCCTCTCTTTTCAATCTCTGCAATACCGGCTTCCGTCATATACGGTTTTACCAACTCATAACAGGCATTCAGCTCATCCAGCTCTGCTTTTTCAAGTGGTGCCCCTGCATCGCCATCTTCACAACAGCCGCCTTTACAGCTGGTGAGGTCACAAACAAAAGCTTCCTGAACAACTTCATCGCTAATTAAAACGTGGTCAATGGCAATCATACAGCTGGGTTCAAGTTAAAGGTAGTGTATAAATAGATGCTTTTAGCGGTTTCGCCATTGCAGCGTATTTACCATATGTTTCAGGTCGGTTAATAAAAATTCATTAACAATACCTAATGAATCGGCATTGGGGGTGGCATCAAAATAAAGGGCCCCGCGCAAAAAATGGCGAACCGAATCGGTAACAAAAAACTGATGGGCGGTTGCCACATTTCCACCTACTGTAAAATATACGCCGGATACCTTTTGTGGAGTAACAAAAGCTGTGTCTTCTATGGAATAAGCCATAGTATTGTGTTTACCGGTTAAGCGATAAGCATCTTTTATCAGCGTGTCTAATGAATTGGGGCCAATAGGTTTATAGCTGATATAAATTTTTCCGTTGAAACCGGGGAAATCGATATTGATCCACCAGGGATTTTCGGTGGGTTCCCCAAAAAAGGTTGAGTCCCTTACTACCCTAGCATATACAGGATACTCGAAGGTATAGGGATATCCGGGTTGCTGAAAAGTTTGATAGGCTCGTTGGGGGAAGGGGATGTTGAAATATCCCTTGGGCTTAGCCGTATAAGTGCTATTACAGGCCCATCCGATTATCAACAACAACCAACCAAGAAAATACAACGAATAGGATTTGAATAAACGCATAGCTTAATCGGAGGTGGTTTGTCGCTTGATAGTTACTTTTACTCGGTGAATGCGGTTTTTAATTACTTCTAGCACGGTAAATTCAAAATCTCCTGATTGCAGTACCTGCCCGGGCTTAGGAATTTCACCGGCAATTTCCAGCACTAAGCCCGCCAGCGAATCACTCTCTCCTCGAACCGATTCAAAAGTGTCTTTTTTCAGTTCCATGATTTTACAAACATCATTAATCATGGTCTTTCCTTCGAACAGATAATTGTTTTCATCAATTTTTTTATGACTGGCTTCTTCATCATCAAATTCATCTTTGATATCGCCAATAATTTCCTCTAGAATATCTTCCAGGGTAACAATTCCACTGGTTCCTCCAAATTCATCTACTACAACCGCAAAGTGTATATGTTTTTGTTGAAATTCTTTTAATAAATCTTCAATAAATTTTTGTTCATGCACAAAAAAGGGAGGTCGCATGAGCGAATGCCATTCAAAATTTTCTGGTTCATTTAGGTGAGCCAATAAATCTTTGGTATGGATCATTCCGGTTACATTATCCAGATCTTCTTTATACACCGGCAATCTGCTGTAGCGCCATTCTTTCACCTGTGCGATTAGTTCGGGAAAAGGGGTATCATCGCTGATTCCGTTTACATCCACGCGGGTTTTCATTATTTGTTTAACCGTAATATTGCCAAATTTTACAATCCCCTTGAGTATGTTCTTCTCGTTTTCGGTGGCAGTATGCTGGGTAGTTAAATCAATGGCATGGTCTAGCTCTTCTAAACTAAAAGCGCCGCTAGAACGATTGGTAAGCTTGGTTTCTACCCAATCTGAATATTTTACCAAAAAGCGACTTAACCGGCTACAGGTATAATAAACTATCTGAACTACTCCGCCAAAATCGTGGGCAAAGCGAATATTATTCTGTGTTGCGAGCACTTTTGGCATTACTTCTCCGAATAATACCAGCATAAAAGAAACCACCACCACCTTAATTAAAAACTCTATCCAAACCCCATTAAAGCTTTCGAAATTAAACAGGTTATCAATCAGTAAATTAGAGATAATGATGATGGAAATATTTATAAAGCTATTGGCAATTAAAAGTGAGCCTAATAATATTTTAGGTTCTTCCAGCAATTTCACGATACGTAAATAGGCAAGTTGCTGCTTCGATTTGAGCATATTCACATCCTTATAGGTAAGTGAAAAGAAAGCAACTTCTGAGCCGGATAAAACAAAGGATAAAAAAAGTGATACAATCAGTACCACTACAAGAATGGTAGTACCCTGAGCCTGAATGCCCGAAAGTAGCACGGCATTTTGGAAAAACTGGTTAACGGGGTGGTGATCCAAAGTAGATATTTTAGTTATCAATCGCCGGCTGGCCGACGTTATCCCTCACAAATGTATTATTTCTATAGCAATCATCGCAATAAGTACCCAATAGTGTGAATATATAGTAACGTTGCTAGGTTTTTACCTTAAGAGGATAATTAAGGCATTTCGGGCGCTTCCATCCACTGATTAATGAGACGAGGAAAAGCTCGGGCTTTCAGCTGATTACATGGTATCCACTGATAGTGCTGCAAAAATGTAGGAATAGCAGTTACCCGGATGCTGATAAAAATACCCTTTATATGCTGATGTGTGAGACTTTGCTGATATAAAGGAGAAATGGACTCCAATTGAAAAGTTCGTATTCCCTGCCCTTTCAGCCATTCGGATACCGATTGAGTATCCCAGTCGACTGGTTTGTCGGTTTCCATTAAGTAATATTCCGATAAGTGTTGCCAGATATCTCCCGAGGGTCTTTCACGCACCGCCCTTTTTCCCTGGAAGTCAAAAACCCAATAGGTAAAATGCCGCACTGAACGCTGAATAGTTTTTTCTTTAACCGGCAATTGATGTACCCATCCACTTTGGCGGGCTGCACATTTTGTTTTCAGAAAACACTGGGCACAAAGGGGTTGTTGAGGTTTGCAGATGGTAGCCCCAAAATCCATAATTGCCTGATTATAAATACCTGGTGCTGGTTGATACAGCAATTGGTTGGCCAATTCGCTAAAATATTTTTTTCCTCCGGTTGAATCGGTGGGTGTATGATTGCCAAAATAACGAGCCAATACCCTAAAAACATTCCCATCCACTACCGCATAGGGTAATTGAAAGGCAAAAGAAGCTATAGCAGCAGCTGTGTAAGGACCAATTCCCGGTAAATCGAGCAGTTGTTGATAAGTGGATGGAAATTTTCCTTGGTAAGATTTACAAACCATTCGGGCGGTTGCCAGCAAATTTCTACATCGGCTATAATAGCCCAATCCTTCCCAAAGTTTAAAAACGGCGGCATCCGGAGCAGCGGCTAGTTGCTCAATGGTTGGATAGGCTTTTACAATACGGAGGTAATATTCCATCCCCTGCGCAACCCGGGTTTGCTGAAGGATAATCTCACTTAACCAGATTTTATAGGGGTCCTTCTCCCCCTTCCAGGGCATTTGGCGATTATTGCCGGAATGATGCCATTTAATAAGTCTACCCGTAAAAAAACGATCCTCAGTCGGTTCTTTTGGAGGTTTTTTTACGCTTGCTTCAGCAGACTTATTTGTGTTCATATATATTTATTATTAAATATTAAAAACAAAATTCAAGGATAAACGGATGAACGGTATCTTTTAACCTATGAAAAGAATCTTTTACGTTTAGTTGTATATATCAAATATTTTGCTTTAATTTATATCAAATTGCATACTCATAATAGATAATATATGAGAAAATCAGATTTAATAAATCAAATTTCAGATAAAACCGGCATACCTAAGGTAGATGTTTTGGTTACTTTGGAAACCATGTTTAAAGAAGTGAAAGACAGTCTTGCACGGGGCCAGAATATCTACATACGCGGCTTTGGCAGTTTTATTACTAAGAAAAGAGCTGCTAAAATAGGCAGGAATATTAAGAAGAATGTTGCTGTAGAAATTCCCGAACATTACATTCCTGCATTTAAACCAGCGAAAGAATTTGTTAGCGAAGTGAAATCTAAGCATAAGCAGGGTTAACTTTGCCAAAAAAACAGTGAACAAATCTCAGATTGCACTCCTGTCAGGAGCGGGTATTTTACTCTTGGCGCTCTTCCTGTTTGGAAAAACACACCTTCCTGAAAAAAATTTATCGCCCGCCGGTAATTCTGCTGAGGCGCATAACCACCTAGATGAGTCGAATTCCCTGATTGCGTCGGCCCGAAAAACTTTGAAGCCTGGCCAACTAAAAAGCCTACAATTAATTGAAAATCAATTAAATAAGGATAGTTCATCAGAGAATAGGCTACATATTTTTCATCAACTTTCTAGATTTTGGGCCGATTCAGCCGGCATTACTGAAATGCAGGCCTATTATGCGGGAGAAGCATCTAAGTTGGAAAATTCTGAAAAAAGCCTCACCTTTGCCGCCCGGCTGTATTTAGATAACCTACTAGGTTCTTCAAATCAACCGGAATTACAGCATTGGTTAGCAGAAAATGCAAAAGATCTTTTTCAGCGTGCATTAACTATCAATCCGGCAAATGATTCGGCCCGGATTGGTTTGGGAGCCTGTTATATATTCGGAAATCTTTCCGACAATCCGATGGAAGGCATTTTGCCCATCCGTGAGATTGTTACCAAGAATCCGGATAACCTGTATGGACAGCTGATATTGGGGTTGGGTGGAAAGCGGAGTGGTCAATACGATAAAGCGATTGAAAGATTTCAGCTGATTCTGAAAAAAGATCCGGCTAATCTAGAAGCCGCATTCAACCTGGCTGAGTGTTATGAGCTGAAAGGAAACAAAACAGAAGCCATCAGGGCTTACGAACAGTTAAAAAAACTGGTTAAACGCCCTGATATTATAAAAGAATTTGATAATAGAATTAACGAGTTAAAAAAATAATCACCAATTTATTCATTAAAATACTCACTCTATGCCCTGTGGTAAGAAAAGAAAGCGTCATAAAATTGCTACGCACAAACGTAAAAAACGCTTGAGGAAGAATCGCCATAAGAAAAAAAATAAATAATTTTTCTGATTCCTGCTTTTCCCCGCAGCTGCCAACCATAGCAGCTGCATTTCGCACTATATAGTTTCCCTAATGCATATACAAACCTTTATTTTAAGGGTATAGGTAAATATAATTAGTGAATTGCTTAACTACAAGGCTATCGGGCTGTGAGTTGCTTATAAATGCGGCCACACGTGAACAAAGAACTAATAATCAATGCAGTGCCTACGGGCGTTGAAATTGCATTTCTGGAAGATAAAAAGCTGGTTGAACTACACAGCGAAAAAACGGATGCAAATTTTGCCGTAGGTGACTTATATCTGGGTAAGGTAAAGAAACTTACCCCAGGCTTGAATGCAGCATTCGTGGATGTTGGATTTGAAAAGGATGCCTTTTTACATTACACCGACTTAAGCCCATACATCCGTTCCCTGCTAAAATTTACCCAACTGGCTACCCAACTTAAAGAGGGACAAACTTTTGATTTCAGTAAGTTCACCATCGAGCCTGAAATCTTAAAAAGTGGTAAGATCAATGAAGTGCTGAATGGCAAGCCTCCGGTTTTGGTTCAGATTCTAAAAGAGCCAATTGCTGCCAAAGGACCCCGTTTAAGCTGCGAAATTTCACTTCCTGGACGCTTTGTGGTGATGACGCCTTTCAACGAGATTGTGGCGGTTTCTAAAAAAATTCACTCCGCAGATGAGCGGAAACGATTGCACAAAATTGTAGAATCCATTCGCCCTAAAAACTTTGGGGTTATTGTTCGAACAGCAGCTGAGGGTAAATCCACAGCGGAATTACACCAAGATCTTCTTAGCCTCTCCGAAACCTGGAAAAACATTCAGGAAAAGCTGCGCAAAGCCACCCCTCCGGTTCGGATATTGAGCGAAGAAAATAAAACCACCAGCATATTAAGGGATTTGCTGAATGCCGATTTTAATAAAGTGGTGGTAAATGATAAAACCCTGTTTACCGAAACCCAGCAATATATTCAGCGCATTGCACCCGACAAATTGGATATTGTAAGTTATTATCAGAATGGCTTACCCATTTTCGATCAGTTTGGGGTTACCAAGCAGGTAAAATCATCCTTTGGTAAAACGGTGAATCTACCCAGCGGAGCTTATTTAATTATTGAGCATACCGAGGCCCTGCATGTGATAGATGTAAACAGTGGCTATAAAAGCGTAAGCAACAACCAGGAAGAAAATGCCCTACAAACCAATCTGGAAGCGGCAGAAGAAATTGCCCGTCAGCTTCGTCTAAGGGATATCGGGGGGATTATTGTGGTAGACTTTATCGATATGAAGCTGCCCGATAATAAGCGCAAGGTTCAGGAGGCGATGGAAAATTACATGAAAACCGACCGGGCCAAGCATTCCGTATTACCCATCTCTAAATTCGGTCTCTGCCAAATTACCCGCCAACGGATGCGCCCAGAAGTGAACATCAACACTTCTGAAAACTGCCCGGTTTGCAGTGGAACCGGTAAAATCATGTCGACCCTTTTACTGGAAGATGAAATAGAAAAGAAAATAGCCTATTTATCTACCCACAGCCATAAGAAGCTTATTTTATCGGTAAACCCGATTGTTCACTCCTACCTTACCAAAGGGTTCTTCACCTCCATTATCAAGCGCTGGAGGCGTAAATATGGCATATCACTCAAAGCCAAGGCGAACACCAACAATCATTTGGTAGAATATCGCTTTTTTAATGAGCAGGATGAGGAAGTTAAGCTATAATATTAGCTGAGTTAAGTTTTATACTAATACATGACATAAAAAAGCGGGCAATAAAAATTGCCCGCTTTTGATTTTTATACATTCAACTATTAATAGTTGGCATTCTTAGTAGGTGCACTGGTAGCAGAAGGCGGATTTTTTGCAATCTCATCAGCAGGTACATCCCAATAATCCATAAAGTTGTAATTAATGGTAGCGTTGGTATATACAGTGCTATTGTAAATTAAGGTTGCCCCATAGCGACCACCTCCGTTTGCAATACTATACGTCCATCCCCAGCGACGAGCATCAGAATAAGAAAGTGCACGGAAGGCAAGAGCTGCCCCTCTTTCCATGGCTAATTCACTCATTGCTTGTGCGGCGGAAAGTGAAGTTCCAGCCAAAGCAGGTACACCTGCACCCTGACCACTGCGAACAGCATCAATTTGTGTTAAGGCAGCAGATACATTTGAGGAACGGATATTTGCCTCAGCCAACATCAAGGTATTTTCTTCCCAGGTTGGTCCAATATAAATTTCAAGGGCTCCGGGTGTTCTAGATCCTAGAATAGGAATATTCGTTAAACCGGCAGTAGCTCCATCCCGTAAAGTATAGCGGGTAGAGTTGGTATTGGCATCTCCATAGAAAGTACCATTGGCAGTAGTAAAATTCGCTAGGCGATTATCCCCTGCCTTAAATTGTTGTACCAATCGCTCACTAACCTTATAAGTAGTACTTTGATTAGAAAAAGCACACATACCAGCAACAGAACCTGAAGTAGCAGAGAAGAACGAATTAGTAGATGAAGTTCTTCCTGTAAATACATAATCTCCTTTCTTCACTCCATTATTGCAGTAATTGATTACAGCAGTCCAATCTGCAGCTGTCATAGCAGGAATAGAAGCTTTTGAGATAGTAGCGGCTAGATTCCCATTAACAAATGGAGCCAATTTATTTAGTACGATATTACGTGCCAACATAGTATTAATGGTTCTTACCCACATGTCTTTTGTTGGAGGCATACCTAATCCTACCTGGCACTGAGCAGGAATCATTTTAGCAATCATGGTTCCATACTCACCTGCATTAGATATACTACTTAGGGTGCTGAGTGCTAAATTAAGGTTGCGATTAGATTCTGTAATAATAGCAGCTTGAGAAACAAAATTATTTACAATCGTATTTGATTTGTCCATGATTAACCCTGCATAATATAGGCTTCCGATTTGAGCATAGGCAAAGCCTTTCCACCAGTAGCACCAAGCTTTAACGGTATTCGCTTTATCGGCGCTCAATGGAATAGTTCCCAAATTTTCAAGGGTGATATTACAAGAATTAATCAATGCATACATACTAGTCCACTCGTAAAACAAAGCGTTGTTCCCATTTGCGGTTGCAGCGGTTGTATTAAATACACGAATGATAGAAGTAGCTTGTGGCGAAGGATTGGTAAACTTGGTACTTGGATCAGCCGGATTTGCTAAGAAATAATCTGGAACACCCATGGTAGTGGTTTGGTTGTTAGAGCCTTGTCCTCCCCCAACTACATCGCCCATCAGTTCGTGATAACCCCAAGGAAGAGAGAAATAACTATCTCCCAGCCATCCGTTACCATAATTAAATCCATTCCAGTAAACTGCACCCTTGGCGTAAGCAGCTAATCCATCTTCAGAATTAACGTTCCCGCCAAAAGTAGGGTCGTTGGGGTTTTTAACGTCTAGTTCCTTTTTACAAGAAACTATAAGCAGAGAAGACATCAGAATCAAGGCCATCAGGGAAACGCCCTTTCCTGAAAACCCGGTCGTCTTTTTAATGCTGAATAATATATTTTTCATTATTGATAAATTTGAATTGGTTAATATTAGAAGGAAAGATTCAGCGTTGCCTGATAAGATTTCATGTTAGGAATTGTGCTATGATCTATACCTCTATCCCAAGCTGAGTTAGAGCTACCAGAACTAATTTCTGGATCCATTCCATCATATTTCGTGAAGGTCAACAGATTTCTTCCGCTCAACACCAATTGGCATTTTTTCAGCCAAGGCTTATTGGCAAACCGTGCAAAATCTATTCCGATAGAAACGTTTCTCAGTCTAACAAAAGAAGCATCTGAATAGAAATAGTCTTTAGTTACGTTGTTACCTACACCTCTAGCAGTTTCGCCTAGGGCATAGTAAGCACTGGCATAATAGGCAGACCAGGCACCGGTTTGACCGTTAATGGTTACTGGCTTAGCAAAATCGCTGTTGATACCATCTCTGTACATCCACTCTTTGGTTTGGTTATATAAGTGTGCGCCAGAAATCCAATCGAACTGGAATCCGAAACTTACAATTCCTTTCCAACCGAATGTATTGATAAAAGAAGAAGTTAGGGCTGGATTTGGGTCTCCGAGTGATTCGGCTTCATCAGAGAAGAAAATCGCTTTAGTTGTTTTATTAACAACTCGACCTTCCACTATCTCATATCCACCCTGATTTGCACTGGAAATAAATGGAGTTTTTCCATCTGCACGCAACTGACCAACACTGGTAAGTGCTTTGTAACCATAAATCTCACCTATTTTTCTGCCTGCAGTTAATACCAATCCGGTGCTACCTGCATTCGTGGTAAGTGGAATATCACCCCCTTGTACGAAATCAATGTTAGAAGTTTGGTGACCAAAATTGGCAGTCAGATCCCAAGTAAAGTCTTTCTTACTCAATATAGGGATATTCACACTGATATCATATCCATTTGAAGACATTCCAATGGCGTTGGTAAGGATTGAGTTGGCTCCGGTAGATGGCGGAACGTTTACAGAGAAAATAGCGTTATCCGTTTTTCGCTTCCAGTAGGTGAAAGAGAAGTTTAACGATTTAAACCAATCGCCTTTTCCGAGATTAATTGACACATCGGTACCTACTTCTGTTTCAGCGGTAATCTCCACATTCAGGTTAGGATTCTTGGCAGTGGTTTGGTTTGTGTAAGTTAATTCATTGCCTGTGGGTTGCTGATTTAGAACAGGATATCTGTCGAAAGGTTTGGGCTGAATACCCGCTTTACCATAAGCAGCTCTGATTTTGAAAGATGATAGCGTATTGCTTATGTTGTCTAAGAATTTGAAGGAATGCAGATTCAAATAACCATTGTAGTGTGGGAATGTGAAAGGGGCAGAACCAGCTCCGAATGCTGAGGAATAGTCGGTTCTAAAACCAGCGGTAACACCTCCGTAATTTCCAAATTCAAACTTCTGATCTACCAGGTAACCGTATGTTACAAAAGTTTCTTTGTAATCAAATACATTCTTGTCTCTAGCTGTTGCCGACAAAGTGAAGGGTGGGTTTACAGACAAAGATTGACCGCCAAAAGTAGCCGAGTTGTAATCTCTTCTTCTGTAATCAAAAGCAATCTGGGTAGTAGTTTGAATAGGCAGTTTCAACTTGAAATCCTTTTCAAAATCTGTTACAATAAAGGCACTGGCCAAAAAGTTCTGTTGCGTATTGCTGTACTGAAAATTTACCACCTCACCGGTATTATCGGTACCATTGTAATAGCTTGCCCAAGAACCGTAGGCATTGGAATTTTCATTCAGCGACTGATTATAGTAGGTCCAAATATCGGTACCATTCTTATAGTTGTAAGCGTATTTGGCATTCAACGTCAAAAATTTATTCACCTTATAATTGGCGTCAAAAATTTGCATGATATCATACCGCTTGCTGTCTCCAGATGTGTATTGTAAATTGTAAAATGGATTACCTGCGTTTACACTCAAAAAGCTAGCTCTTTGATAGGTTGGATAATTACCACCTGCAATGGTATCGGTTAAGCTAAAGAAGGGTGAGGTATTTAAAAATCCATACACAGTTCCCACACCTGCAGTGCTAAAGCCTAATCCATTTCCACCACCTCCGGGAGCACCCAAACCGGGATGCATATTATTTTTCTGATAAATTAAACCAGTGATTGAACGAATGGTAAAGTTTTTAAACACTTCAAATCCAAGATTGGCAGTAAAGTTGGTTCTATCTAATGAACCATTATTCTTAAGAAAAGGGGAAGTGGTTTTGTTGTTGGCCAAAGAAATATTGAAATCAGATTTTTCAGCACCTCCACTCATATTGATGGAGTAGTTGGTAGATTCATTACCCTGAAATACCTGTTTAAAGTGGTCATTGTATTGCAGCTTACCAACATAGGGTTGATTGGCATTATTCCGTGGATCCAAAATTCCATAACGGGTATAATTCTGTGTACCTCCCGGAGTTACACTGGGTAAGCCAGCAACGTTTGTTCCGTATTTATAAGAGATAGAACCAGAACCCAAAATAGATCCAAGAACCGGATCAATAGAAATAGCTTGTCCTGCAGCAAATCCGCCGCTATTCGTGGCAGAAATTAGGTTACCACTTGCATCTGTTAAATAGGGATGTAAGCTAGCTTTACCAAAGTTTCCAGCATTGATAAAACTGCTCGAAGTTCCACTAACAGAGGCATTAATGGTCATTTTACCTTTTACACCTTTCTTGGAAAAAATTTGAATAACTCCATTTGCACCTTGGGCACCATATAAGGTAGCAGAAGCTGCACCCTTTACAACCTCAACGCGATCAACCTGAGAAAGATCCAAGCTATTCAGGTTACCAAAAGGAATTTCAACGCCATCCATCATAATCAATGGGCGGGTAGATTGATCAACCGTATTTATCCCCCGTAAAACGATGTTAACTGGATCACCGGGGTTACCGGATACAGAAGAAATTTGAGCTCCGGCAATCTTTCCAACAAGTGCCTGATCTAATGTGGCTGAGGGAATTACAGGTAATTTACCGCTGGTTACCGACTCAACGTTAAATCCTAGCTTTCGCTTACTGGTAGCCACACCGGTTCCGGTTACTACCACTTCGCTCAAAGCCCTAACATCGGGAGCCAATTCAACCATTAGGTTAGACGACGAGGCCGAAATTTGTTTGTTCTCAAAGCCTACACCGGAAACTACTACGGTAGAACCTGGTTTAACTTTTAAGGAGAAAGAACCATCGGCAGCAGTAGTTGTACCATTTTTGGTTCCTCTTTCCAAAACAGAGGCACCCGATACCGGTGCGCCCTTATCATCCATAACCTTTCCGGTTACAGGGGTAGTTTGCGCAAATCCACTGATGGCTATCAGTATTGCACAAATACCCAGAAGCATACTTTTTCTCATGTAGTTGGTTATTTAAAGGTTTATATCAAAACTAGTTTCTAGACAAGCTTGTTAAAATTTTTGCTGCGTTAAACAAAATTTGAATTTTTGCAACCCAACAAAGTAAAAACTAACAATTCTGCTAAAAATGACTAATTAATTAAAAGTATTATTTGCAAATTCGCCGCGTTAACAGAATATTCACAATAATATGACATTTAGATAACACTAGATAGCTAATTGAATTATTTTTACATATTTTTATTTAATTACTATGTATAGAACTGACATTATATATATTATATCTATTTTTTCGAATTTATTTATGTTTGCGAATTCTAACAATAAAATTTTTTGGTGTAAAAAAGCATATTATAATATACATATCATTCAAAATATAGCTTATCCATATCAAATACAAAATTTATTTATATAATCTCTCTTTATATCCTTTTCATTCAGCACTAAAGATTATTAAACAAATTAAACTTATAAAATATAAATTATATTGTTTTTTTTATATATTTATAGGCTTGGTTATCATTTATTTTAGATAAAATACCCATAACCTACAAAATGTAAACTCAGATTATTTGCTGCCAAAGGGATACCTAATCTTACTTATTTAAAAGATTCCAAAAAAGTAGTATATTTTATTTTATCATGTGTGCTCCTTATATGATAACATATCCCCCCTTTCGTAAAATTAATTTTGGAATCTGACCCATTATTGTACCTTAGTGGTAGAATTTAATGGGTTAGTAAGTGATTGGGTCAACAGCAATGTTGGCCCTTTTGCTTTGTATACCCCTCCCCCTTTTCAGGCTTACTCAGCCTACATTTCCGCGGATAGCATCTGCAAATTCGGTTTAGAAATCGTACCCAAACACTACCTTTGAAACATGAGTAAAATAAAAACCGCTTTCTTTTGTAATAACTGCGGATATGAAAGTGCAAAATGGATTGGTAAGTGCCCAGCTTGTAATGAATGGAACACATTTACCGAAGAAATATTAGATAAAGGAAATAAAAATGCAGACACTTGGAAAGACAATAGCGGAGAAAAAAGAATACACAAATCGATTTCATTACAAGAAGTAGTTACCTCACAAGATAAATGCATCCTTACTTCAGACTCCGAATTAAATCGCGTGTTGGGAGGAGGTATCGTTCCGGGCAGTATTGTGCTGGTTGCCGGTGAACCCGGTATTGGCAAAAGCACGTTGTTTCTCCAAAACGGCCTACAGCTAAAGGATTTGCGCGTTTTATACATAAGCGGAGAAGAGAGTGAACAACAAATTAAAATGCGGGCGGATCGATTAGAAATTAACCATGACCAATTTTTTTTGTTAACCGAAACCGACACCGCCGTTATTTTTCGTGAAATAAAAAAATTGCAGCCACAGGTAGTAATTGTTGATTCCATTCAAACCCTGCAATCCCCTTTAATTGATTCCTCCGCCGGCAGTGTTAGTCAAATCAGAGAATGTGCCGGTGAATTTCAACGCTACGCAAAAGAAACACAAACCCCTGTTTTTTTAATTGGTCATATTACAAAAGATGGCGGCATTGCCGGACCCAAAATTCTCGAACACATGGTTGATACCGTGTTACAGTTTGAAGGAGACCGTCATTATGCCTACCGCATTTTACGCACCCTAAAAAACCGCTTTGGAAGCACTTCGGAATTAGGTATTTATGAGATGACGGGTACCGGCATGCGGATAGTTGCTAACCCCTCCGAAATTCTTATTGCCCAGCGTGACCATGCGCTGAGTGGCAGTGCCATTGCTGCTACCCTGGAGGGTTTGCGCCCCTTGTTAATTGAGGTGCAGGCCCTGGTTACCCCCAGCGTATACGGAACCCCCCAACGTACAGTTACTGGCTTCGATTTACGCCGATTACAATTGCTGCTGGCAGTACTGGAAAAAAGAGGGGGATTTCAATTTGGTATGAAGGATGTATTTGTAAACATTGCCGGAGGTATCCGAGTGGAGGATCCATCTATCGACCTAGCCGTTATTTGTGCGTTGCTATCGTCTTATGAAGATTTACCCATTCCCGATCTTTCCTGCTTTGCCGGCGAAGTGGGATTGAACGGAGAAATCAGAGCCGTTAACCGGATTGAACAACGCATAGCTGAAGCCGAGAAACTGGGCTTCCAAAAAATTATTATCTCCCCTTTCAATAAAAAGGGCATCGAAAAAATTGCCGGCAAAATGCAGGTGATAGCCCTCAGCAGTGTGGAAGACGTTTACCGCCATATTTTTTAGCATTCCGAAAAAATACGGGTGATTATTACCCAATCGCATAGCAGGAGGATATTCGATTTTTGGGAATGAAAACATTCGTACCTGATTTCCTGCAACCCCTACTGCATCTGTTGTATCCGCACTATTGCGAGGGCTGCCATACCGATTTGCTTATTCGGGAATCGTTATTATGTTCACGCTGCGAATTCAGTTTGCCGGCAACCGGATACTGGGATATTTCGGGAAACGCGGTTGAAAAAATTTTCAGGGGTCGTCTAGCGGTTCATGCTGCAGCAGCTAATTATTTCTTTACGCAAGATTCCTTACTGCAACACCTTTTGCAATCACTCAAGTATAAAAACCTTCCCGAAGCAGGCAGATGGCTGGGTAAAAAAATGGGGTACGCCCTGCAGAAAACAGATCGATTTACTTCAGTGGATTGTATCATTCCACTTCCCTTACACCCGAAAAAAGAGTTTATCAGAGGCTATAATCAGGCACAATTGATTGCAGAGGGATTAAGTGAAGTTTGGCAAAAACCAATCATTCGAAACGCTGTAATCAGAAACCAATTTACCCGCACCCAAACCCATGAAAACAGAAACAGTCGCTGGAATAATATGCAGGGAGTTTTTTCAGTGGCTCAGCCCGAAAAATTAGCCAATAAGCATTGTTTACTGGTAGATGATGTGATTACTACCGGGGCTACCCTCGAAGCCTGCGGAAACGAAATTCTATTGGTAAAAGGTTGCAGTTTGAGTTTGGCATCGGCAGCCTATACTGCTATTCAACCTTAATAATGGCATTTTTCAAAAACCTTTTAGAAAATTGACTGTTAAGTTGGTTGTACATATCATTACCTTTATAGGGTAAATTATTTACAAATTACCCTAGTCAATTTTAATTTCTCATTTACACATCATTTATCTAACAAACCTAAAAATTTCTATATGAAAAAGTTACTCACCCTTGCAGCCATTTGCTTGCTTTCTGCTTTTGTTATTCCCGACCAACCTTCTATCCACAGTTTTAAGGTAAAATCCGTTGAAGGAGGTATGATTGATTTTGCCAGTTTTAAGGGCAAAAAAATTCTGGTAGTTAATACTGCATCCCAATGTGGCTATACCCCACAATACGAAGGACTGCAAAAATTGTATGAGCAACACAAAGACAAATTGGTAATTGTGGGATTTCCTGCCAACAACTTTATGGGACAAGAACCCGGTACGGATACTGAAATCAATCAGTTTTGCAAGTCGAGATATGGCGTTACCTTTCCGCTGGCCAGCAAAATCAGTGTGAAAGGAAATGATATGGCGCCCATTTACAAATGGCTTACCAGCAAAGCAGAAAATGGCGTGTTGGATGCTACCATCTCTTGGAATTTCAATAAATTTTTACTGGACGAAAATGGTAAAATGATTGCTTACTTTGGCAGTAAAATAACCCCAGACAGCGAAGAAATTCTCAAGTACCTCAAATAACAAACCATCTTACAATTATTGTACAAAAGGAGTCCGCCACCGGATTCCTTTTTTTATTCCGAATCCCCTACATTTACAACCCGGCTGCAAAAAAGAATTCCGGTTCGAATGGTATGCTATTTAGTGATGTGATTGGTTTAGAACCCTTAAAATTGAACCTGACTGAGATGGTGAAAAAAAACCGACTTAGTCATGCCCTTCTTTTTTTAGGTAAAGAAGGGAGTGGAGCATTACCGCTTGCCCTGGCATTTGCCCAATATGTTGTAAGCATTCCGGCAGCAGCTCCCTTGGTTCCTGATTTATTCGGGAATTTAACTCCTTTAAGCACTGATGGCGGATTCATTTCCCCTGAAGATATTCATACACAGCCGGCCTATCAACGCGCTGCTCAGTTGATGCATCCTGACCTACATTTTACCTTTCCTGTGTTTCCTAAAAAATCGGGCGACAAACCCATTAGTGATGATTATATCTCGGAATGGAGGGAGTTCATAACATCATATCCCTATGGGAATGTATACGACTGGTTACAGAGTATTGGCGCAGAAAACAAACAGGGAAATATTACGGCAGATGAATGTAACCGGATTCACCATCAACTGAATTTAAAGAGTTTTGAAAGTGAAACGAAAGTGGTATTGATTTGGATGCCGGAATACCTGAGAAAAGAGGGTAACAAATTATTGAAATTATTGGAAGAACCGCCCGAGCATACCTTGTTTATATTGGTGGCAGAAAATGAAGAGGATATATTACCAACCATTATTAGCCGCTGCCAGTTAATAAAGGTTCCTGCTCCCGATTCTCATGAAATTGAAGCCGCCCTCATACAAAGAGCAGGTGCGGACCCTACCCGAGCTGCACAGATTGCCGGTATTTGTGAGGGCAACTACCGGGAAGCCCTTCAACTATTGCAACATGCCGAAGACGACTGGAATGGTTTACTCCGCGAATGGCTCAATGCAACCATGAAAGGCGGACCCGTACATCAATTGAAATTTGCCGAAGAGATGCATAAATTGGGTAGGGAAAAGCAAAAACAGTTGCTGAAATACTTTATACATCTCTTAGAACAAAGTATCCGAATCAAAATTATGGGGATCCAGCAGGTAATGTTGGGCGATAATGAACGGGATTTTGCCGAAAGATTGAATAAAATCACATCGGTTAGTCAGCAAGAAGCCATCGTAAATGAGCTGGAAAAAGCCATTTACTATATTGAGCGGAATGCGCATGCCAAATTGCTGTTCCAGGCCCTAAGTATTAAACTATTCTATATCATTCAACACAAATCCGTACTTTTGGTATCGTGAAGGGGGTTATTCAAGTGGAAAACCTCTTTGAAAAGCTGTAGTGAGCAGGAAATGTGCTGATTTTGCCGATGAATTTACCTAGTTAATCCGCCTCTTGCGGAAAACAACATATACCGAAATCCGGGTAATCTTAAACCGGGGCAGCCTTTGGAAAAACTTCCGGGTTTGCAAAATGGGTGGATTCTTTCAGGCAAACTGGCGCTACCTTCTCTAACTTATTAACGATTAAACTACTACGCATATGGGTTGCGGATCATGTGGCACGGCATCTAATGGTAAACCCGGAGGTTGCAAAAGCAACGGCGGATGCAGTTCGGGCGGTTGTAACCGACTGAATGTACACGACTGGCTGCTCAATTTGCCTTATCACGATCCAGAGAGTAGTTGTAAAGTGATAGAAGTATCCTTTCAACAAGGCAGTCGCAAAGATTATTTCCGAAATACTACCCTACACTATTTTGAAAAAGGAGAACGCGTTACCGTAGAAGGGGTAGGTGGTTTTGATGTGGGTGAAGTAAGCCTAACAGGTGAACTGGTTCGTTTGCAACTTAAAAAGAAGGCAATTGATGAGTTTAGTCCGGATATAAAAAGAATCCTGCGCTCCAGCGGTGAGCGGGATTTAGATTTGTTCAACCAGCAAAAAGCCCGGGAAAGAGAAGTATTGGCCAGAAGCAGGGCCGCCGCACGGCAGTTGAAACTTCCCATGAAATTGAGTGAAGTGGAAATTCAGGCAGATGGTAAAAAAGCCACTTTCTTTTATACTGCCGATGACCGGGTTGATTTTCGGGAACTGATTAAAATATTCGCAGCCGACTTTAAGCTAAAAGTTGAAATGCGCCAGATTGGTATTCGGCAAGAAGCTGCTAAAGTGGGAGGTATTGGTAGTTGTGGAAGGGAACTGTGTTGCAGTACCTGGTTAAATGATTTTAAGAGCGTAAATACCACCGCTGCCCGTTATCAAAATTTATCTATCAACCAAACCAAACTGAGTGGACAGTGTGGCCGATTAAAATGTTGCCTCAATTTTGAATTGGATACCTATCTGGATGCCTTGCAGCAATTTCCAGATTATGCCGATACCTTAGATACCGAAAGCGGTACCGCCCATTTGATTAAGAAAGATATTTTCAAGAATTTGATGTGGTATGTGCTACCTAACAATACCAAACATTTTCCGCTAACTATTCAACGTGTAAAGGAGATTAAGCGGATCAACCGTGAAGGCAAGAAAGTGGCGGAATTAGAGCCCGTTGAAATCACCTCTAGTAAAATTAAAGAGGAAGAGCCGGCTTTTGTAGATCTGGTGGGTCAAATCAGTTTGCGTACCCTAGAAAAAAATGAGCGTAAAAAGCGCGACCGCGATCGACAAATGCAACAAAACAGATCGGGAAATAAACCCATGGGTGGTAATTCCGGTGGTAATCGCAATGCGGCACCCCCCAACAGAGATCGCGGAAGAGGAAATCAGGGACCCAGCAGAAATCGCCCCCCACAATCTCCTCAAAACAATCGGCCGCCTGCAGGACCTCGAAATAACGACGGGAAGGGGCAGGCGTAGCCTCGCCCGTTTTTAAAAAACTTTTACAGGATTAACACGCACAGTAACGATGGGCTAAAGCTTTTCCATTTCGGAAGCGGCAAACTCCATCAGTGTTTTGATATACTCGGGAGAAAGATCAAACGATAGACCGGCTGCTTTATACAACTCAGGCAATGTTTTGGTGCCCCCCAAGCTAAGCGCCTGAATATAATGATCGAGCGCTGCCGTTGGATTTTGCTGGTACTGCATCCAAAGGCCTATCGCCCCTAATTGCGCAATGCCATATTCAATATAATAAAAAGGCACTTCAAACAAATGAAGCTGTCGCTGCCAGCCAATGGCACGGTAGGCCTCTAATCCGCTCACATCCAGCTCGGGACTAGAAAATTCTTGCACAATTTCCATCCAGCGACTGGTTCTTTCTTCGATAGTATGATTGGGATATTCATATACCCAATGCTGAAATTTATCAATAATAGCAATCCAAGGGAAGATGGTAATAGTTCTCTCGAGCTGATGTTCTTTAGCGCGTTTGAGTTCTTCGGGATGATCGAAAAATACTTCCCAATGTTGCATGCTGATTAATTCCATCGCCATACTGGCCACTTCAGCAATCTCCATAGGGTATTCCTTAAAAGCCTGCAAAGCAAGTTCGTGCGTAAGAAAAGAATGAATGGCATGGCCTCCCTCGTGTAACATGGTGGTTACATCACTCATCTGCCCTGCTGCATTCATAAAAATAAAGGGGGCTCCTGATTCTGCGAGTGGACAATTATATCCCCCCGGTGCCTTGCCCTTTCGGCTCTCTAGATCAAAATGATTCATTTCCTTCATCTTGCGCAGGCAGTTGGCAAAATAGGGATGCACTTTTTCGAAACATTGTACTGATTTTTCATACAGTTCCTCTGCACCAGAAAACGGCCGTAATGGAGCAATACCGGCGGGCTCAGCTTCAATATCCCAAGGGCGCAATTCGGCTAACCCTAATTTCATTCGCTTCTTACGATAGATACTATTGATAAGGGGCATTACATGCAGCTTAACTGCTTCATGAAATTGAAAGCAATCATCTTTGGTATAATCAAATCGGCCCAGCTCTACGAATTTATAATCCCGATAATTGTCAAAATCTGCATTGGCGGCTACTTGTTGTCGCTTACTTACCAAACTACTATACAATTCTTGTAAGGCGTCTTTATCTTGCAAGCGACGATCTTGAATTTTCCGGTACACTTCTTCTCTCAGCGAACGATCATGACTTTCTAAAAATGCAGCGGCCTGTTGCAGGGTATATTCTTTTCCATTTACTTCAACAGTCATTTTACCAGCAATCACTGCATATTGTTGTTGCAGTACACTTAGTTCGGCCTGCAAGGGAATATTGGCTTCCCGAAATAAAGTAATGCTCTTTTTTACAGAACGGAGATAGGTATAATACGTGTCGTTATCTAATTGGGAAGTAAACGGACAATCAATCAACATTCGGTTTAACTGATCGGCAATCGGCTGAATGCGGGGTTGAATCTCCATACAAAAATAATTAAAGGAGGCTTCCAGCTCAGGGTCTTCGGTGTTGCAGGTCATTTTAATCTGTCGCCAGCAGGCATCTTCACTTACCACGGCCTCCAGTTCACTTAGCTTTTTTAACCAGTCGGTTAGCGCAGTAACCGATTCGAGGGGCTGTTGCGCCAGCTGCATAAAATAGGGCTCCAGGGAAGCCCAGTCTGTAACCGTAAAATTTTCCGGTAAAAAATGCCTTGGCTCCTTTTGTATATTGGCGTTTAAAGTCATGCTATTTGCAATTTGAACCACAAAGTTAACTGACTGCGGTAATTTCTTCTGAGAAAACATACAAAGGGGTAGATAATACCTGAAATGCAAAAAAGGGTGAAAAAACCCGGATTCGCTTCGTATTTTTACGGTTTAGGATAAAGTAGAGAATGTGGGAAACCTGATACAATTATTACCCGATCATATTGCCAACCAAATAGCAGCGGGCGAGGTTATTCAACGACCTGCCAGTGCGGTTAAAGAATTATTAGAAAATGCAACTGATGCAGGGGCTACACAAATTCAATTGATAGTTTCTGAGGGCGGGAAATCGTTGATTCAGGTAATTGACAATGGCAAGGGCATGAGTGAAACAGATGCCCGAATGGCATTTGAACGGCATGCCACTAGTAAAATTCGCCAGATAGACGATTTATTTCGCATCAATACCATGGGATTTAGGGGGGAAGCACTGGCTTCCATTGCTGCGGTTGCACAGGTAGAATTAAAAACACGGAGAGAAGAAGATGAACTGGGTACCCGGTTAGAAATAGAGAACAGTAAAATTATTGTTCAGGAACCCTGTGCCTGCCCGGTTGGCACTCAAATCAGCATGAAAAATCTTTTTTTCAGTGTGCCCGCACGCCGAAATTTTTTAAAGAATAATGCGGTGGAAATGCGCCACATCATTGATGAGTTTATGCGGGTAGCTTTGGCATTTCCGCTCCTAGCATTCAATTTAACAAGTAATGGTCAGGAAGTATTTCATTTAGAACCAGGCAGCCATAAACAAAGAATCATTCAACTCCTGGGCAACGCTTACCAAACCAAACTGGTTTCGGTAAAGGAAGAAACCGATTATATGAACATCCATGGATTGGTGGGAAAGCCCGAAACGGCCCGAAAAACTAGGGGTGACCAGTATTTTTTTGTAAACAATCGTTTTATTAAAAGTGCTTATCTGAATCATGCAGTTAATACTGCTTTTGATAATCTGCTTCCTAAAGACAGTTTCCCAACTTATATTTTATATATTGATTTAGATCCAGCGCAAGTAGATATAAATGTGCATCCCACCAAACAAGAAATAAAATTTGAGGATGAGAAAATCATCTATGCTTTTGTGCAGGCAGCTGTAAAACATGCCCTGGCTCAATTCAGCGTTGCCCCCTCATTAGATTTTTCATTGAATGCGGGTATTCAACAGCTGGATGCAATCAACCGGCCCTTTACCGAAGAGAAAAAAGAAGCAACGGCAAGTAGTTCGCTGTATCAAACATTCAGCAAAAAGAATCAGGCACACTTTATCGAAAAATCAGAGGATGCTTCGCTGAAACACTGGAAAGAGTTTTTTACCCCTGCCAACTCAGAGGCAACTCAATCATCAGTTGCCTCTGCTACTCCCCTTTGGCAAAAAGAAAATACAGTTGCAAAAGCTGATTCGGGAATTCAAATTATATATGACATTCCATTTGTTCAGCTGCACCAAACCTATTTGCTGGCAACAACCCGGGATGGATTTATGATAATTCACCAGCAACTGGCGCATGAAAGAATCCTTTACGAAAAATATAGTCAGGCAGCCCATGGGCAACAAATGGCTACGCAAAAAAGTTTATTTCCGGTATCACTTTCCCTAGCTGCAGCAGATGCTGCCCAACTAAATGATTTGCTACCCGATCTGGCCCAAATAGGATACCAGATAGAAAAAAATGACCAACACCTTTTTGTAATTCAGGGTATTCCTGCAGATATATTGCCGGGCAATGAGCAAAATGCCATTGAACTTTTACTAGAGCAGTTTAAACATTTCAGCAGTGAGATTCAATTCAGTAAAAGAGAAAAAATTATCCGTTGCATGGCACGTCAACAAGCCATCAAAGCAGGTAGAACCTTACCTAACCGTGAAATGCAACAATTGGTAGAAGAATTATTTACCTGCAATAGTCCGAATATCAGTCCCTCAGGTGCAGCTACCTACTTATTATTCAATGGTGATTACCTAACTCGGATGTTTGGCAAGTAGTGAGGGCTGTAAATAACTCAATACTTATCAATTAACCCGGTAAGAAATTTTTCAATCGTTTTCCTCACTTCACTTGCAGACCGTTGATGGGCATTTACCAGCACGGAGAAGATCAATGTTTTTCCTTTTCGGGTAAGCAGATACCCACTAAGGGCAACATGATTACTTAGGGTACCGGTTTTGGCATAGATACGCCCGGCATAGTTGGTATACAAGCCACTCAAAGTTCCCTCATTACCAGTAGGCAAAATGGCAGTAATTCGTTTCCAATCATATCCAGATTTCATTGCTTGCAGAACTGCAATAAAATCCTGAGGAGTAAACAGGTTATAGCGACTCAGTCCACTGCCATCTACCCACTTGGGTTTTTGTGGCAAAAAATTTAAATCACTGTTCAGTAAACTGTCTACAACCATTTTGGTATTCATCACAGCAAAACGTTCATTACTTACCATCAGTAAGAGCTGTTCTGCAAAAAAGTTATCGCTTCGGTGCATCATAGTCGATAATACCGAATCGGTAGGTTGAGATTTGATCGTTACCACATCCGGCCAGCGTTCTAGCCTAAATAAAGGAGATTCAACGGTTGTATGCAGTGTATCGGCCAGCAATTTCGCCAGATGGGCACCGGTTCCAACCCGAAAGGGTATAGTCGATTGCTGAAAAGATTTATTAGCAGGAACCGTATAAAATGAATCACTGCCTAAGGAGCGGGTAATGGAAAATTTTCCGTCTGCCGGTATCAATTGTGCAGGCAGGATGCCGGTAGGTATGGTAGCAATGCCTGCTGTATTTTTTTGAAACTGGGCTAGGTTACCATATATAGGTAGTACTGAACGTTCTGGCATATAATCGCTGGTATAATCGTCCCAGGCCCAACCAGCGCCCAATGCAGGCTCCTTCCAGTTTGTAGAGGAAAGTAAAATTTTATTTTGTTGCTTCAAAAAAAGATAGGCGGGCTGAAATGCATATTCGCTGAGTAGAAAAGTAGGATCGGCATTGCCTTCTACTTCCACCACGCCCTTTCCCTTATCTACATATCGCAAAGCAGTTAAACTATCTCCTAAATAACGAAGAGCTGCAAAACAAGTGAACAGCTTGGTATTACTGGCCGGCACAAAATATTTATCGGCCTGATAGTTGTATAGATATTCGCCAGTGGCCGCATCCATAATAGAAATACCTACATGAGCAGGAGCCATAACGGGTTGTTGCAATACTTGCTGTTGGGCATCCCTACGTATTTTACTGCCAACACTGCAGGCATTCAGTAACAGCAAACAAAGTAAACTTAAAAGATTACTACCCTTTCGCATACGATCAATTATTAGTTATCTGCCAAAACAATCTGCTAGCAATTATTAAATATACGAATTGATACTGGGAAATTAACTTAAACTCCGCTCAACCGCTCTCAACCAAGATTCGGGAATCTCATTATTACTGGCGGTTAAATAATCCTGATAACTGCAGGCTACATATTTGTGCTCATTAATCTGCATCCACCAACGGCCAGAGCGCTTACTTTGCAAGAAGGTGGTAGAAACCTCTGCAAAAGCCAGATTATAATGATTGAATTCGTGGCCATGTTCTAAGTTGGCTTCTTCTTTTCCGCTGCGAATGCCGTCCATCAGGTACCAAATCATTTGTGCCATTTGTTTGGCAGTCATAGCGTGCATATCATTTCCAGGATCGTAGCCATATAATCCGATGCTGCTGCATTGATTACTCATACCAGCATATTGCATCAGGGTGCAGGCTTCTTCGCCCGTAAATCCATTCGGAGTTACCCTATTTGCAGGCGCATGTGCATGTTGAATAGCTGCTATATCAAAACTTACGAAATGACTATTGCGAATGGCAGGTTCCATTTGTTCGATCGCTTCTTTCACTTTGCCCACCCGAAAACAATCGAACCGAAGCTTATCAATCATTTCCAACATGTCGGGATGCATAAAATAGCTTTGGAAGCCAATATGTGTATAATGACGAAGATGATTAGGCAACCCGGTAAACATTTCTACCAGAAATATATCCTGTGGCAATACGCCCTCCATATCGAGGTCAATTTTCGAATCAATTACTGTAGCATCGATAATTCGATTTAAATCGCCATAGGCCTGATACTGAGCCAAGGTATTATCATGAGTACCTCCAACAATCAAAACTCTTTTTCCGGCCTCAACCAACTCTTTCACTACGGTTTTCAGGGCTGCATAACTATCCTGCAGCGAAGAACCGGTTCGAATATTTCCCAAATCTGCCAGTTTCACATCCGAATGCCAATGAAATAATTGATACAGTTCTTTTCGAATACAATCGGCTGCATTGGAAGGTTGTTTACCCGGACCCGCCCCCCGCATTTCGCAGCAGCCCACCAAAATCAAATCGGCAGAGCTGATATCTGGAATTTCGGTTTCATGTAATTGAATATGCCTGCCCAACTGATTGTCTTTAAATCCTTCATCCTCCATGATGGAGGCAATTGATAGTGGGGTAAGAAAATCGGCAAGGCCCTGAAAAGACATATAAATATATTGAATACTATCAACGAAAAATTGGTCAGTATATTGCCTGAAACAGCTTTAAAATTGACAGTTTCCGCCCCTCTTACTTATTCGGAAGTAAATCGGTAGCCTACGCCTCGAACGGAATGAAAGTATCGGGGTTGACGACTATCTTGCTCGAAATATTTTCGAAAATTTAAAATAAAGTTATCGATGGTTCGGGTGGTTGGATATACCTGATACCCCCAAACCAATTGTAATATTTTTTCGCGGGGCACTACTTCCTGATGATGTTCAAACAATAATCGAAGGAGCATGATTTCTTTTTTACTCAGACTCAATTCCTGCCCTGCAAAATTGATTGCCTTTTGTGCTGAGAAAAAAATAGTGTTGCCGCCAAACTGATAAGTATCCGGCAGCGATACCAGCTGTTGGGATTTATTATTTTTTTCTATCAACTTCCCAATTCGTAAGAGCAGTTCTTCTAAATGAAAGGGTTTGGTAAGATAATCATCGGCCCCCAGCCGAAGTCCCCTCACTTTATAATCACTCGAATCTCTTGCACTTAAAATTAAAATGGCCACTTCGCGGTTTTGAAGCCGAATGGCTTCGGTAGCACTGATACCATCCATTTCTGGTAACATCACATCCATAACAATTAAATCGAAATGAGCCTGCTCACACAAACGAATAGCCGAAGCTCCGTCGGAAGTGCAGGTTACTTCATACCCTTCCAACTCTAAATTGAGTTTGAGCGCTTCCTGAAGATGTTCCTCATCTTCTACCAATAATATTTGTGGTTTAGGATGCATAGATTGGCGGAAAAAGAACAGCGAAACGACTGCCCCCGGTTACCTGATTTGTAACGGTGATAGAAGCACCGTGACTTTCAGCAATTTTTTTACAAAGATAAAGTCCAAGTCCGGTTCCCTTTTTTTGGCGGGTCCATTCACTTCCTGTGCGGTAAAATTTTTTAAAAACATTTCGCTGCTCACCCTCTGCAATTCCCGGGCCCTGATCGGAAACGGAAACTTCCCAGCCATCGGTCAACCGTTGAAGTGCTACTTCTATGGGTTTACCGGCGGGGGAATATTTGATGGCATTTTCTATCAGATTATTCATCAAAATCAGCAGCAGCCATTTTTCTCCTAAAATTGTACTATCAGCATCAGCCCTAAGTAAAATCAGACTACTTGTAAAGCGAGCTTGATTTTCTTCCACCGATTGCTGTAAAATAGCCGAAAGGTTTACCGGCAAGGCAGTGGCACGATACATTCCACTATCGAACTGCGAGGCCAGCAAAATATTACTACAAAGGGTATTCAGCCGATTCGTTTCTACCAGGGAATTATTCAACAGTTTTTGTTGGGTTGCGCTATCGAGGGTTCTTTTTTGTAAGGTTTCTAAATTTAATTGGGTGATGGCAATAGGCGTTTTGAGTTCATGAGAAATGGCCATCATCAGATTTTGTTGCTGCTCCGATAGTCGAAATTGGCGGCGGGTAGCTCGGAATACAAAAACTGCCCCCACCAATATTAAAGCTAGAAAAGTAAGGCCCTCTGCTATGTATTGGATGGTTTTACGATCAGCATAGCGCTGAATTTCCTGCAAGGGTGCTGGGTGATTTTGTGATGTGGCAGGAACCTGTTGCAACCGGATTTCTTCAATCAGTCGATTTTGTTTTTCCAGTGCAAAAAACCAATAAGCCAGTGCCAGTATCATGTAAAAAAGCAAGGCCCAGAAAATAATACTTAAAATATTTCTCTTAACAGGGCGATGAATGAGTGATATCATGGAACAGATTTTTCTACCCGCAACCCCGCCTGCAATACTTTCTGAAGGGGATCTTCGCGCATGATTTGTCGCAAAACAAAAGTGTATTCACCAGCCACCAGCCGAACGGGTTGTTGGGTGATGCGAATCCGATGATCAAACACATCATCCATTCCAATCCCCTGCCATCCTTTTTTATTATCACCAAGGGTTAGCATAACGGTTTGCTTTTTGAGAATGTCGCCCGGAGCACGGGTACCTACCTCCAGCCAAAGATTATTATAATGATAGGCATCTTCGTGCCTAATAATGGCATAAATGTGATATCGTGCGCTGGTATCTGTAATCTGAAATTTAAAAACACAGGTATCAGCAGACGCCCACTCATGAGATGGGAATGGCCGTAACTGCTCATATACATTCAGTTGGCGGCAGGCTGCAAATAAGCCCAACACAAACATCAACCCTATCAGTTTTTTCAAGTTAGCCCGATTTTATGCAAAGATAATAGCTAGCACTGCAACCTGTACAGCAAGCTTTCAAAAATCAGAGAATATTCAACACCTGTTCCTTGGCTTTTTCCAGCTCATCCTTCATTAAAATAACTGCCTGTTGTATTAACACATCATTGGCTTTGGAGCCAGTTGTATTAATTTCACGCCCAAATTCTTGCAGTATAAAAGATAATTTTTTGCCTTTACTAACTTCCGCATCCGACAAAATAGAACGGAAATAATCACAATGATTTTTCAAGCGAACTTGCTCTTCACTGATATCAATTTTCTCGATGTAATAAATTAATTCCTGTTCCAAACGGTTCGAATCATAATTTTCTTTTCCCACCTGCTCCTCCATCAATTTTCGCAAATTATCTTTTACTCGAACCCGCCGCTGCGGTTCTAATGTTGCTATCAAAGTTTGTTGTTCCTCAATGTTGGCAACCCGCAATAACAAATCCTTTTCCATCGAAGCCCCTTCGTTTAAACGATGTTGGTTTAACTGATGAATGGCATCTGCTAAAACCAATCTGAATTTTTCCCAATCTTCTGGAGTAAGTGTTTCCGTGGTAGGTACAATTACTTCGGGTAATTTAAGAATGGTAGATAAAATATCTCCTGTAGCAATGGATAAATCGGCTGCCAATTTGGCTACTGGCTCGTAATACGATTTCGCCAGTTCGGTATTGATAGAAATAGGCTTGGATGCGCCATTCATTTTAATATGAATAATACATTCAACACTACCTCGCAGCAATCCCTCAGATAACTTATTTCGGATATCAAACTCAAAGGGTTTTAATAAAGCTGGGAGCGTGAGCCGCAGGTCGAATTGCTTGCCATTGAGCGAGCGAATTTCTACCAGATAGTTTTTATCTCCAATCGTTTGCTCTGCCCTTCCAAAACCTGTCATTGAATACAACATATGCAATTTCAAATTATATAAGTGAATTAAAATCCCCAATCCTACAGGAAATGAGACACACATTCCGAGTTTATTTCAGCCAACCAGCCAGTATATGCCAGTTTTCCTTCTCCCAAATGGGGCAAAAGATGCGGTGGTTAGTGAAATAAATCAACCAAAACAGTTACCGGAATGCCGGCATGAATGTTTGCTGCGCAACAAGGTACAAATTTTAGCAATATGCTGCTATTTTTGCAGTCGGAAGCCCAATGCCGGATTAATGTATTAATTTCTCGCTGTAGCTATGATGTACGATTCAAACACCCTGCAACACCTCACCCACGAAACGAATCGATTATTGCCGCTGGCGCAATCAACCCCCTTTTGTGCGGATGAAAATGACATGGCCATACTGCGGGAGATATTGCATTTTCATGAACATCGTTATTATGTTCTGAGTGCCCCTTTAATTGCAGATTATGAATACGATCAGTTATTCAAATGGCTGGTAGCCACAGAACAGCAATTTCCTGAAAAGCGAACCCTCGACTCCCCTACCCTGCGAATAGGCAGTAGTTTGAATAGTCAGTTTCAAACCGTAGCACATCTGGTGCCGATGCTTAGTTTAGATAATAGCTATCAGCCAGAAGATTTGATTGATTTTAATCGTAAAGTATTGGAATTATCGGGCGTTACCCAGGTAACTTACTGTGTAGAACCCAAATTTGATGGAGCCAGTATCTCCTTACTGTATGAGAACGACCGATTAACCCGCGCCACTACCCGAGGAGATGGGGTGGAGGGAGAAGAGATTACACAAAATATTCTCCAGATTCGTTCGATACCGCTGCAGGCATCTTTTTCCGATTTTGGAATTAAACAGATTGAAATTCGGGGAGAAGTAATTATGAGCAAGCAGTCTTTTGAGGCTTTTAACCGGGAACTGAGTGCCCAAGGGTTGAATGTGCTGGCCAACCCCCGAAATGCAGCTGCCGGAAGCCTACGAATGAAAGATACCCGAGAAGTAGCCCGGCGCAAATTAGATGCCTTTTTGTATCATATCAGTTATGTATTACTGGATGATACGAATAACATCCAGGTACAAGCAGCGGTTGCTAAGGGTAAACAGCAATTGGCTACCCATAGTGGCAGCCTGGAGTTATTATGGGAACTGGGCTTACGCTCTCCTGAAAAAGAAAAACGCGTATTCGAAAATATCAATCAGGTAATTAATTATTGTGCCGAAGCAGAAGCCGGCAGAGATAATTTACCGTATGAAATTGATGGGATGGTAATTAAAGTAAATAGCATCGATTTGCAAGATCAATTAGGGATGACTTCCCATCATCCCCGCTGGGCCATTGCCTATAAATTCAAAGCACGGCAAGCTACTACCCAATTGTTGGGTGTTGAATTTCAGGTGGGCAGAACTGGGGCTGTTACACCAGTTGCTAAATTAGTCCCCGTTTCGCTAGGGGGCGTAACTATCTCAAGTATTTCAATCCACAATGAAGAATATATCCGCGAAAAACAATTGATGATAGGCGACCGGGTATTGATAGAGCGAGCAGGTGATGTGATTCCACAGATTGTGCAATCCCTGCCAGAACTTAGAAACGGTTCCGAAACAGCCATTCAATTTCCAACCCATTGTCCGGTATGTAAAAGTGAATTGTTTAAAGAAGAAACTGAAGCTGTATGGAGATGCATCAACATTGAATGCGAAGCACAGGTGATAGAAAAAATCATACACTTTGTTAGTAAAGATGCAATGGATATCAAAAGCTTTGGGGAAGCGAATGTGAGAAAGTTTTATGAAATGGGTTTGCTGAAAGATATACCGGGCATCTACACGCTGCCGCTCGACCGCGTTGCCGGTTTAGAGGGATTTGGCAGGAAGAGTATCGACAACCTACAATCGGCCATTGAGGCTTCGAAACAACAACCCTTGCATCGACTTATTTATGGACTCGGTATTCGTTTTGTTGGAGAAACTACTGCCAAAACTTTGGCCAATCCGATTACCCATTTATTAGATTATCGAAATATTTCGGAAGAGCATTTAATGGCGCTGGAAGATGTTGGCAAAAAAGTGGCGGCCAGTATCCATGCATTTTTTAGTAACCCGCAGAATATTGAGATGCTGGAACAACTAGAAAAATTGGGGGTTCAGCTGGTTAATCAAAAAAAGGAAGTGCCAGCTTCCGGAGCACTTACCGGAAAAAGTTTTTTGTTTACTGGTACCCTCAATCAATTCACACGCAAGCAAGCCGAAGAAATGGCAGAAGCACAGGGAGGTGTGATCGTTGGAAGCGTGAGTGCCAAATTGAATTATCTGGTAGTTGGAGCCGACGCTGGCAGTAAATTGGAGAAAGCAAAAAAGATAAATACCATCCATGTTATTTCTGAGGAGGAATTTATTCAGTTGATACATACCGCACAAAATAATTCACCCGCCTAACCCAAAAATCATGATACAACCCGCCACACTGCGTTTTATAAAAGAACTAACCAAAAACAATCACAAAGACTGGTTCGACGAACACCGAAAACAATATGAAACCGCAAAACAAAATTTTCGTGAGCTGGTAGAATTGATTATTCGAGAACATAGTAAAAAAGATAGTAGTCTCGCTGCGCTCAGTTCGAAAGACTGTATGTTCCGGATTAACCGGGATGTTCGATTCAGTAAAAACAAAGCTCCCTATAAAACCAATTTTGGCGCAAGCATTCAGGCCGGCGGTAAAAAATCTATGTTGGCCGGTTATTATTTTCACCTTGAGCCCGGAGGTAAAAGTTTTGTGGGGGGGGGATTGTATATGCCGGAAACTGCCCAATTACAGAAAGTACGTCAGGAAATTGATTACAACTGGAAAGAATTTGCCGGTATTTTGCAAGCAAAGCCTTTTGTAAAAACCTATGGGAGTTTAGAAAAAGGGGAAGGGATATCACTTACCCGAGAACCCAAGGGATACGAAAAAGATAACCCTGCTATTGAAATGCTGAAACTGAAAAGTTGGGTCGCGACTGCTCCTTTATCCGACAAACAGCTTACCCAAGCAGACTTACCAAAAATTATTTTGCATTCGTTTTCTGTGCTGCAGCCCCTGTTGGTTTTTCTTAACCGATCATTGGCAGATGAGTGATGCTGGTTCAATTAATCTATAGCAGTAGCATCCTATAAAATTCAGAAGACAACAGGAATATTTGCAATTACATTCCAGGCCAGCTTTCATAAGTAAAAGAAGGTGAGCAGATTGGTGTACAATGTGGTAATGGCATACCAATTATAAGTTGCCATTCTTTTTTAGCAAACTAAAGTAACCCGTTGGCCATCATATATTCTGCAATCTGAATCGCATTGGTAGCAGCCCCTTTTCGTAAATTATCACTAACTATCCAAAGATTCAGGGTATTCGGCTGTGTTTCGTCGCGACGAATTCTGCCTACGAACACTTCATCTTTTTCATGCGCCCATAATGGCATAGGATAAATTTGCGCATTTACATCGTCTTGTACCACTACTCCTGGTGCTTCAGACAATATAGCAGTAATATCAGCCAACTCGAATGGTTGTTCAAATTCAATATTTACACTTTCGCTATGCCCACCCATTACAGGAATCCTAACTGTTGTGGCGGTTACCCGAATGGACTCGTCTTGCATAATTTTTTTGGTTTCCTTCACCATCTTCATTTCTTCTTTGGTATATCCATTTTCGAGAAACACATCAATTTGGGGTATCGCATTTAAATCAATCGGATATTTATAAGCCATCTCTCCGGCAATTCCTTTCCGTTCATTAAATAATTGATCCACTGCTTTTTTTCCTGTTCCCGTTACACTTTGGTAGGTACTTACTACAATTCGTTTGATGGTATATTGCTGATGCAAGGGATAAAGCGCTACCACCATTTGAATGGTAGAACAATTGGGGTTAGCAATAATTTTATCAGCAGCAGTAAGTACGTGGGCATTTACTTCGGGCACCACCAATTTTTTATCGGGGTCCATTCTCCAGGCGGAGGAGTTATCAATTACTGGAATACCGGCTTCAGCAAATTTGGGTGCCCATTCAAGAGAGGTACTACCGCCTGCCGAAAACAGGGCTACAGCTGGTCGGGCGGCAATGGCTGATTCCATGCTTACAACCGGGTATTCTTTCCCTTTAAAAGAAACCACTTTACCTACTGATTTTTCTGAAGCTACCGGAATCAATTCGGATACGGGAAAATTTCTTTCAGCAAGAATCTGCATCATTTTGGTGCCTACTAATCCGGTGGCACCTACTACAGCTACTTTCATGTTAGTGGTTTGGGTGGTTTTAGGTTAATAAAAAACCCTCCGGTTCAGGGAGGGCTTTGATTATATATACTTATACAAACGATTAGCACGCTCCCAATTGGAAATGTTTATTGCGTTTGATATGTTTCATTAGGTTCACAATACAAAGTTACAAAAAAATTATTTATCAGAAATTTCGGTCAATTAATACAATTTAATATCAAAATTAACCAACTGAACAAAATCACTGAGTCGGTTGGCGATATCTTCCTTAGTTAATTCACGCAAACGCTGGGTACCGAATTTTTCTACACAATACGAAGCCATTGCACTGCCAATGATAATGGCAGTTTTCATGTTTTCGAAAGAGATATCTTTAGTGCGGGCAAGATGTCCGACAAAACCACCGGCAAAAGTATCACCGGCACCGGTTGGATCAAATACTTCTTCTAGCGGAAGGGCGGGTGCAAAAAACACTTTGTTTTCATGAAATAATAAAGCACCGTGTTCCCCTTTTTTAATAACTACATATTTAGGACCCATCTGCATGATGGTTGCAGCCGCGCGCACTAGTGAATAATCTCCACTTAGTTGACGGGCCTCACTATCATTTACCATCAACACATCCACCATAGCTATGGTAGCTTTTAGTTCGTCCATGGCTGTTTCCATCCAAAAATTCATGGTATCCATCACAATCAATCGAGGACGATGCTTCAACTGAGTGATTACACTACGCTGAACAGCTGGTACCAGATTTCCGAGCATTAGAAATTCACAATCCTGATAACTATCGGGCACCACGGGTTGAAAATTGGCCAAAACATTCAGTTGGGTATCTAGGGTATCTCGGGTATTCATATCCATATGATACTTCCCGCTCCAAAAAAACGATTTCTCATCTTTCTTAATCTGCACTCCGGCCAGATCAACCTGGCGATCGGCTAGGGCCTTCAGTTCTACTTCCGGAAAATCACCACCCACCACCGAAATCTGCTTCACGGGAGTAAAATAAGACGCGCACCAGGCGATATAGGTGGCAGCCCCTCCGATAATTTTATCACTTTTTCCGAATGGTGTTTCTATGGCATCAAAAGCCATGGTGCCTACAACAACTAACGACATAGTATTTTAGTTAAGTTGGGGGCGAAATTAAGGCATTCCATGTAGGAATTGGTAACGCATTCATTTATTATTGGTAGATGGGCGGGCCTCTTTGAATAAAAGGAGCAAAAGGGGGCAAAACTACCAAAAAATAAAAAAAATCGTATTTGTCGCTAACGTATGTTAGTTTGTTATATTTGTGCTATGGCAAGGATAAAAACAGACAACAATGTATCGCGAAAAGAAGTGATTGTTGCCAAGGCGGCCATTTTATTTCGCGAGAAAGGATTTAAAGCAGCCAGCATGCGCGACCTCGCCGAATCGGTTGGGGTAGAAGCTGCCAGTTTATACAATCACATCAAATCAAAAACTGAGCTTTTGCACGAGCTCTGCTTTGGGGTGGCCAACCGTTTTATGCAGAGAATTGAAGAAGTGGAGCAGGAAAAAATTCCGGCAGCTGAAAAAGTCGAAAAACTTTTGCGTTTTCATATTAATGAAATGGTTTACCACTATGAAGAAGTGTATGTAAGTGATCGAGAGTGGAAGCATTTATCCGATCCCTATCTTTCGAATTTTCAAAATCAGCGCAGAATTTACCGAAAACGTTTTGCTGCCATTATAGAAACAGGCATTCGGGCCAATGAAATTGAACCCATTGATGCGCCAACGGCCGTATTGATATTTTTGCATGCGATCAGCGGTATAGAGAGCTGGCACCGCTCTAAACAAAAAATTTCTGCGGAAGCCTTAGAAAATAATATGATTACCATCTTGGTGGATGGCTTATATCCCCGAAAATAAAAATACCTGCCCGAAACTCGAACAGGTATTGTATACACATTGGTAATGCTTTTTAAGTTATGCGCTGCAGGTTACGCAACCGTCTTCCATACTGCAGGTACCTCCATTCAATCCACTATTTTCTACATCAGATCCTCCTTCTACTACAGAAAGATTATGCTTATCAATTAATGGCTCAACTGATTTGCCGCCTTGCTTTTCTACGGTAAACTGTACGGCTTGTGAGGCAGCCTTAGAACGCAGGTAATACATGCCAGTTTTCAATCCCTTGCGCCAGCCATAAAAATGCATAGAAGTTAACTTGCTGGTAGTAGGTGCATCTACAAACAGATTGAGTGACTGTGACTGACAGATATATGCACCACGGTCGGCAGCCATATCTATTAGTGTGCGCTGTTTAATTTCCCAAACGGTTTTAAATACCTCTTTAATAGCATCGGGAATTCCATCTATTTTTTGGATAGAACCATTTTGTGAGATAATGCGATTTTTCATTTCATCATCCCAAAGGTTCAGTTCAATCAGATCATTCAGAAGGTGTTTGTTTACCACCACAAATTCACCACTCAACACCCGGCGCACATAAATGTTAGAGGTATAGGGTTCGAAGCACTCATTGTTACCAAGTATTTGAGAAGTGGAAGCAGTTGGCATGGGAGCAACCAATAAAGAGTTGCGCACACCATATTTCAGCACTTCTGCTTTAAGGCTATACCAATCCCAGCGCAGGGTGGGTTCTACTCCCCAGAGGTCGAACTGGAACTGTGCTTTGGATACAGGTGATCCAGCATAGGTTTCATACGGACCTTGTACTTTAGCCAGGTCTTTACTGGCCGTCATGGCTGCAAAGTAGATGGTTTCGAAAATTTCTTTATTAAGTGTGCGGGCCTCTTCGCTTTCAAAAGGCAAGCGCAGAAGAATAAACACATCGGCTAACCCTTGAACGCCTAAGCCGATTGGGCGGTGACGCATATTAGAGTTACGGGCTTCTTCAACCGGATAATAGTTATAGTCGATGATTTTATTCAGATTTTTGGTTGCCTCGTAGGTAACTTCATACAACTTATCATGATCGAATTTTCCGTTAATCACATAGCGGGGCAGTGCCAGAGATGCGAGGTTACACACAGCAACCTCATCGGGAGAGGTATATTCAATAATTTCGGTGCAGAGGTTAGAGCTCTTAATGGTTCCCAGATTTTGCTGGTTACTTTTTCCATTGGCAGCATCTTTATACAACAGGTACGGTGTTCCGGTTTCGATTTGGGCTTCCAAAATAGCAAACCACAGTTCCTGTGCCTTAATGGTTTTACGGGCTCGTCCTTCTTCTTCGTATTGTTGATAAAGGGTTTCAAAGTTTTCTCCCCATGTTTCATGTAAACCGGGTGCTTCGTTGGGGCAGAATAAACTCCAATCACCATCGGCTTCTACGCGCTTCATAAACAGGTCGGGAATCCAGAGTGCATAGAAGAGGTCGCGGGCGCGCATTTCTTCTTTACCATGGTTTTTCCGGAGATCTAAAAATTCAAAAACATCTGCATGCCAGGGTTCGAGATAAACAGCGAATGCACCTTTTCTTTTTCCACCGCCCTGATCTACGTAGCGAGCTGTATCATTAAATACTTTCAGCATAGGAATGATACCGTTGCTGGTACCGTTGGTGCCCCCAATATAACTACCAGTAGCGCGGATGCCATGGATAGCCAATCCGATTCCACCAGCACTTTGAGAAATTTTAGCCGTTTGCTTCAAGGTATCATAGATACCATCGATGCTATCTTCCTTCATGGTTAACAAAAAGCAGCTGCTCATCTGAGGCTTAGGTGTTCCGGCATTGAACAAGGTGGGCGTGGCATGGGTAAACCAACGCTCACTCATCAGGTGGTAAGTTTTTATCGCACTTTCAATATCGTTTTTGTGTATGCCGATTGAAACGCGCATATACATGTGTTGTGGGCGCTCTACAATTACACCATCTAATTTCAGCAGATAAGATTTTTCAAGGGTTTTAAATCCAAAATAATCAAAGCCATAATCACGGTCGTAAATAATAGTACTGTCTAACAACTCAGCATTGTCTTCAATAATTTTCATTACATCATCCGCAATCAGTGGCAGTAATTTACCTGTTTTAGAATCGGTGCAGTTATACAAAAACCGCATGGTATTTGAAAAACTCTTGGTAGTATTCTTGTGCAGGTTGCTTACAGCGATTCTGCTTGCCAACAGCGCATAGTCGGGATGTTTTACTGTTAAGGCAGCGGCTGTTTCGGCTGCCAGATTATCCAACTCGGTGGTTGGTACGCCATCGTACAACCCTTCAATTACTTTTTTCGCTACATCTACTGCATTAACAAAACGACGATCGAGACCATAACATAATTTCTCGATGCGAGCTGTAATCTTGTCGAATTTTACACTCTCTCTTCTATTGTTCCTTTTTATAACCTCCATGCCACTGCTATATTAATTATGATAAGATATTGTTCTCTCTACTGTTAAAAATCTTCTTCAAGTGAAAAGGTTTGCGATTCTCGATTGCCTGCCATAACGCCTGCCTTCTGATAATCGCCTACTCTTTTTTCGAAAAAGTTGGTTTTTCCTTCCAATGAAATCATTTCCATGAAATCAAAGGGATTGGTGGTGTTGTAAATTTTGGGATATCCTAGCTCCGACAACCACCTGTCGGCTACAAACTCGATGTATTGCTGCATCAGTTTGGCATTCATCCCAATCAGGGCTACCGGAAGAGCATCGGTAATGAATTCTTTCTCGATGGCTACGGCATCTCTGATAATAGTATAAACTGCTTCCTGGCTCAATTTATTGTTTAACATACCATATAAAAGACAGGCAAATTCACAGTGTAATCCTTCGTCTCTGCTAATCAATTCGTTACTAAAGGTTAAGCCCGGCATCAGGCCTCTTTTCTTCAGCCAGAAAATTGAGCAAAAGCTACCACTGAAGAAAATTCCCTCTACTGCGGCAAATGCTACCAGTCTTTCGGCAAAACTGCCATTTTCGATCCAGCGAAGTGCCCATTCAGCTTTCCGCTTAACTGCAGGAATGGTATCGATAGCATGAAATAGACGGTTTTTTTCTTGCGGGTCTTTGATATAAGTATCAATTAATAACGCATAAGTTTCGGAGTGAATGTTCTCCATCATAATCTGAAAACCATAAAAACAGCGGGCTTCTGGTAATTGTACTTCACTCATGAAGTTTACCGCAAGATTTTCATTTACAATTCCATCGCTTGCCGCAAAAAAAGCAAGTACATGAGAAACAAAATGACGCTCCCCATCATTCAACGCATTCCAGTCCTTCATATCACTCCCCAAATCAATTTCTTCTGCCGTCCAAAAACTGGCTTCATGTTTTTTATAGGCTTCCCAAATTTTAGGATAATTAATCGGCAGAATTACAAAACGATCTTTGTTTTCTCTCAACAACAATTCTGATTGGTTTTCCATAGTTATCATTCATTTAAAGGGTCAAAAAAATCCGGAAGGAGAAAACGATACTTGCCGATAAAAGCAGGCATTGAATTGCTATCCGAATTCGGTAATTAACGACAATTTTTGGGGCGGGTAGGGGGGCAGAAGAGAACCACTTCAGTAACCAGCTTTTTTGAATCACCAGTAATTACTCTACAACGTTACAATTGTATATGAATTTTTTGTAAACGATTTATTCACCCCTTGTTGAAAAGAAGTGTAAATCCTTACTGCTGCTGCATTTTGGTGTGCAAAATCTTTTATTGGGGGCTTTCGGGGTTCTCCACACTATTGGACGGCAATAAGAGGGGGGAAAGCAGGCTTTTCCAAATTTCATAGCCCTTCGCATTCATATGTAACCGGTCGCCAATATAGAGCTCAGGGCGAGTTTCGCCCGCCGTTGTTAACATCGCAGTATGCACATCCAAAAATCGGATATACTTTTGTTTTTGTATGTAGCCTTTGATACGTTCATTTGCTTCCACAAAACTACTTTCCAACTGCCAGCGGGCCGGACTGGGCTTAATAGAAATATATATAATCGGAACTGAAGGCCATTGGTTCCGAATTAGATTATAGAGCTGTTTAAAGCGCTTTAACACCTGTTTGGTGGTGGGTTGGGGACTAGCTGCCAAATCGTTCTCTCCACAATACACAATTATCTGCCGGGGCGTATAAGCCAATAGTACCTGTGGCGCATAATAGATCAGGTCTTCCAGGGAAGATCCTCCAAAACCCCGGTTAAGAATTTCATATCCAAGAAAATATTGCTGCACATCCGTCCACTTGGTAAAAGAAGAACTGCCAATTAGTAAAATAGGTTTCCTTGGTGGTGGATGTAAACTGTCTTGATGAGCAAATGCCGCTACTTCTTTTTCAAAAGGTCGATTAACGGGTTGTGTTAATGCTTGCCCATACCAGCAGCACGCTAACCAAACAATCAACCATTTTTTCATGAAAACAAGTTAACAAAAAAACCACAGGGAGCCACTGCTTCTCCCATCAACACCCCGAAATATTCATAACTTGCTGCTTATTAATTAAACATTGAATCCTTTGTATGGAAAACCCAACGCCTCTTTCTGCAGAAAACAATATTCGGGCACTGGCTCATATAGATCCCTTCAGCAGTTGGTTACAGGTGCAGCGGTTGAAAATTGAGCCCGGGTACAGTCGTATTTCTATGGTAGTAAGGGATGAGATGATGAATGGATTCGGAATTGCCCATGGCGGTGTAACTTTTGCCATGGCAGACACCGCCTTCGGGTACGCATCTAACGGAGAAGGTACCATTACGGTTGCACTAGATGTGTCAATTTCATTTCCACACCCCGCCTATAAGGGCGATGTATTGATTGCCGAAGCCCGCCGCCTTTCAGAAACCCGTAAAACCGGATTGTACCTAGTAGAAATTACCAACCAACAACAGCAACTAATTGCCGTTTTTAAGGGCACCTGCTATAAAACCGGAAAACCCCATCCTACCCACCCCCCTACCGAATAAAAAGGTGCATAGACCACACTTGTTGTACCTTTGTAGCTTATATTTTAATTGTGTCGGAAAGAAATAATTTTATTGACTATATCCGCATTTTTGCCCGCAGTGGACACGGAGGTGCTGGGGTACGCCATTTTATGCGCAACAAGCTTACTGCCAAGGGAGGCCCCGACGGCGGAGATGGCGGCAGGGGCGGGCATATTATCCTTAGAGGCAGCACCCAACTCTGGACGCTCCTCCACCTACGCTACTTTAAAAATGTACTGGCCGACGATGGCGAAAATGGCAGTAAAAACAATTGTACTGGCCACGATGGAAAAGATATCATTATAGAAGTGCCCCTTGGTACCGTTGCTAGAAATGAAGAAACCGGAGAACAAGAAGCTGAAATACTGGAAGATGGCCAAGAAATTATTTGGATGAAAGGAGGCCGTGGTGGCTGGGGAAACAGTCATTTCGCTACCCCCACCAATCAAGTACCCGAATACTCCCAACCCGGCGAACCGGGGGTGGAAGGCTGGAAAATTATTGAACTGAAAGTGTTGGCAGACGTTGGTCTGGTTGGGTTTCCAAACGCAGGAAAGTCAACACTCCTGAGTGTGCTTACCGCTGCCAAACCCAAAATTGCTAACTACGCATTTACAACCCTCATTCCACAATTAGGCATGGTTGAATACCGCGACCGAAAATCGTTTTGCATTGCCGACCTACCCGGAATTATTGAAGGGGCTGCCGAAGGAAAAGGATTGGGTCACCGCTTCTTGCGCCACATCGAACGAAATGCCTTGTTGCTCTTTCTAATTCCAGCGGATAGTGCCGACCATAAAAAAGAATTTGAAATATTAGTAGGGGAACTGGAAAAATATAATCCCGAAATGCTGCAAAAAGATTTTATCATCGCCATCAGTAAAAGTGATATGCTGGATGATGAATTGAAAGCTGCCATTGAAAAAGAATTACCTGATTATATTCCACATATTTTTATTTCTTCTGCCACACAAACCGGACTTACTGAACTGAAAGACTTGCTGTGGAGTTCCTTAAATAAACCGATAGCCTGATAAAAAAATCAGGTAGCTGGGTTACCTTCTTTGTTTTAGTGTATTAATTGTATCTGCTGATTTTCTGTAAATGACTTTGCCAAAGTCAGGGGAATTCTTCCCCACATTCTTTTGCCTGCTAAATACGATGCTTGTTTTTTTTGAGAGTAGTCACGATGCTTTCTGGCTGAATGATTTTGCTTTCTGCAACAACGTTTACCACTCCAGAGCGTAGCAATACCCCTGTGTCCGGACGCAGTGTGCTATGCAATGGATTATTTTATAATAAAAAATTAAAGACATGAAAAAAAACAATGTAATCACTTTTGCAAAAAGATTTTTTACGGGAAATCTGTTGGCCGCCTGCCTTTTTTTATCAGCACAGGCACATGAAACAACAGGTGTAACTAAATTAGCTGCGCCGGTTGAAATTAAGTATGCTGGTATAGATAAAAATGAACAGCACGCGTTCAATATGCATTACAGCAACCCTGCAGGAAATACTTTCCTGGTGCAGATTTTAGATGAAAATGGCGAGACCCTTTTCATTGGGCGATTTGCGGATAAGCAATTTGATAAAACCTTTAAAATTCCTAAACTGGGTTCAGGTACTATACAATTTATTCTACGGGATGATAAGTCGGACATTCTTGAAAAATTTATTGTTAACATTACTTCGCGAACCATTGAAGAAGTAAAAATTAATAAAAGTAAATAAGTACTTACCCTTATAAAAAAAGTCTGATTCTTTTGAATCAGACTTTTTTTATAAAATTATATTCTGTCTATTTATTATCCTATAGCTTCACTTGACATAGAGCGAGCGGTTTTCTTTCTATCTTCTTCATTCAATACCACTTTACGCATGCGGATGATTTTAGGTGTTACTTCAATGCACTCATCCTGCTGAATATATTCCATACACTCTTCTAGTGAGAATTGAAGTTTAGGCGTAATACGAACCGCATCATCGCTTCCACTTGCACGGTGATTGGTAAGTTTTTTCATTTCCACTGCATTCACATTCAAATCTCCGGGTTTAATATGTTCGGCAATAATCTGACCTACATATACTTCTTCTCCCGGTTCTACAAAAAAAGCTCCTCTGTCTTGCAGTTTATCAATAGAATACGCGGTAGTTGTTCCCTGAAATTTAGCAATTAACACGCCATTATTTCTACCGGGGATTGGTCCTTTCCAGGGTTTGTAATCGATAAAACGATGCGCCATCACGGCTTCTCCGGCTGTATTGGTAAGCATTTGAGAACGGAGCCCAATTAATCCTCTGGAAGGAATTTCAAATTCGAGGTGTTGCATTTCTCCTTTGGATTCCATAATCTGTAATTCTCCTTTTCGCTGGGTTACCAGATCAATTACTTTTCCACTGAATTCAGACGGAACATCTACTACCAGATTTTCATAAGGCTCATGCTTTTTTCCATCAATTTGCTTTACCAATACCTGTGGATTTCCCACGGTAAGCTCGTATCCTTCTCTGCGCATGGTTTCTACCAAAATTCCCAAATGCAGAATACCTCTTCCAAATACCATAAAGCTATCGGCACTATCGGCATCTTCTACTCGTAGGGCCAGATTTTTTTCGGTTTCTTTCATCAAACGATCACGTAAATGGCGGGAGGTAACAAACTTACCATCCTTACCAAAAAACGGTGAGTTATTGATACTGAACGTCATGCTCATGGTGGGTTCATCCACACTAATTACCGGCAATGCTTCTGGTGTATCTATATCTGCAATAGTGTCACCGATATTAAAGCTTTCGAGCCCTACTACTGCACAAAGATCTCCGGTTACTACTTCGGTTACTTTGCGCTTGCCCATTCCTTCAAATACGTATAATTCTTTTACTTTACTACGCTTTAAAGAACCATCGGTTTGCACAAGTGCAATCGTTTGACCCTCTTTAATGGTACCGCGAGTAACTTTACCAATAGCGATTCTACCGAGGAAGGAAGAATAATCCAATGAGGTAATTTGCAATTGTAATGGGCCTTCACTCACACGGGGTGGCGGAACATGTTTAATAATACCATCCATCAAAGCAAGGATATTATCGGTTGGCGTTAAGCTATCATTGAACCAGCCGTTTTTACCACTTCCGTAATAGGTAGGAAAATTCAGCTGATCTTCGGTAGCATCCAGGTTAAAGAACAATTCGAAAACTGCGTCGTGCACTTCGTCTGGTCTACAATTCGGTTTATCAACTTTATTAATAACAACAATAGGATGCAGATTCAGCTGTAGGGCTTTTTGCAAAACAAAACGAGTTTGTGGCATAGGTCCTTCAAAGGCATCTACCAGCAAAATTACCCCATCAGCCATTTTCAAAACACGCTCTACTTCTCCGCCAAAATCACTGTGACCAGGGGTATCGATTACATTAATTTTATAATTATTGTAAATAACCGCCGCGTTTTTACTGAATATGGTAATCCCTCTCTCCTTCTCTAAATCATTCGAATCCATAATCAGTTCCCCGGTTTCCTGGTTGTCGCGAAATACCTTGGTTGTTTGTAATATACGATCCACCAGGGTAGTTTTTCCGTGGTCAACGTGGGCTATAATAGCAATGTTTCTTATTTCCATGGGTGTTTTTGAGGGTGCAAAGGTACGACTTTCCTATGGGAGGGCAATACAAATTACTAAGTTAGCCTGTAATTAGCGGGTTATCATATGGTTAAATAAAGCCTTCTTGGCCCCGGATTCGGAAATGAGGTCTAAACCCGCAGATAAATTTTCTTCTTGTTCATCCAGTACCCCAAACTCCAGCAAAGTAGCATAAAAGCAATGGCAAATGCCAGAGAGCCGAAATAGGGACCCAAAAAGCTGAAAAGATTAATATACAGCCATTGGAATAGGCTCAACCCTGGTTTAATGGGAGTGATATACAACACTACTGCAAATAATTCACTAAAAAGATAGATGGCCAGTGGATTTTTTCCCGCGATTTCAAAGAAATGGGTTCCAGCTAATTGCTGGCGCATATCAATCCAGTAAATAATGGCGGAAATGATTACCAGGTCTAATCCGGTAGTTAGCAGTACAAAAGAGCCGGTCCATAATTTTTTATTAAAGGGTAACCAGAAATTCCAGGTGTATGCCAGGAATAAAAGCAGTACCCCTGCCAGTAACAAATGAGTGAGGGCTTGATAATTTTTACCCTGCTTTTGCAGATAAGCACCTGCATAGTAGCCAATTACTACATTTACAATCGCTGGCAGGGTACTTAACCAGCCCTCAGGGTCAAAGGCAACCCCTTCGCCATGGTACATATGTGCTTCTCCCATCAGCCACTTATCTAAATAATACCCTGCATTAGTCGTCATGCCCAACGGGTCGGTTTCACTTCCGAATAAGTAGAGGGCAGACCAATAAAACAAAAGAAAAAAACTACTGATAAAAATAACTGAGCGTGTATTCAAAAATTGAACCATCAAAGCGGTAGCCCAATAGCAAAGGGCAATTCTTTGCAACACACCCATAATGCGCGTATGGTCGAAGGGAGCAACCACCAAATGCCCCTGATCGTAAGTAAGAAAGGGGAACCAATACATTAAGAACCCAAGTAAAAAAATGATTGCTGCCCGCTTGGTAACCAATAGAAAAACTGCTTGGTTGGTTTTTGATTGCCATTTAGGCATTACAAAACTAAGGGCATTGCCTACGGCAAACAAAAAGGAGGGGAACACTAAATCGGTTGGGGTAAATCCGTTCCATTCGGCATGTAACAATAAAGAAAAAGTGGCACTACCATCACCGGGCGTATTTACAATAATCATAAAGCAAATGGTAAGTCCACGGAAAACATCCAGGGCCAGAAAGCGGGGAGGCGTTTGCATAGTGTTATTTTTCTAGATTCGAATGTAAGTGAAATTAAGGCTGTTTTTCTTTGAGTTTATAAATTACAATTAATTGGGTAGATTTATAAAAAAATTTATGCGCCTACTTAAAATATTAGGGGTGATTGTAGTGGCACTAGTTGCTATATATCTTTTAGGGCCTCATCCGGCAAAACCGGCGTACACAAATATATTACCCGCTCTTACCGATAGTGGAGCTGCCCTAGAAGTATATGTAGCCAGTTTGGAAAGCCGGCATCCACTTAAAAAAAACAACCAAGCCCGCATTGTTTGGGCCAATGATTCGCTAAAAAATACCACCGATTACGCGATTGTGTATTTGCATGGGTTTAGTGCCAGTCAGGAAGAAGGAAACCCAGTTCATCGGAATATTGCCAAAGCATTTGGCTGTAATTTATACTTGGCTCGATTAGCCGAACATGGGATTGATACTACCGATGCCTTATATCATTTTACGGCAGAAGAGTTATGGGAAACTGGAAAAGAAGCCTATGCGATTGGCAAAAAATTAGGCAAGAAAGTAATTCTGATGGGAACTTCTACGGGAGGCACCCTTGCATTGCAACTGGCTGCAGCTTACCCAGAAATTGCAGGACTGGTATTATATTCTCCCAATATCGAAATCAATGATCCTAATGCGTGGTTGTTGAATGATCCCTGGGGATTACAAATTGCCCGGCTAGTAAAGAAATCAAAGCTAAATACAGCGGCAAGAGGAGATAGTATTTACAGTCAATACTGGAATCACACGTACCGTTTAGAAGCCACCGTTCAACTGGAAGAATTACTAGAAACTACCATGCTTCCCACAACTTTTCAGCAAATTAAACAACCGGTACTTAGTTTATATTATTTCAAGAACGAAAAAGAGCAAGATCCTATAGTAAAAGTAAGTGCCATAAAAAAAATGATGGGGCAATTGGGAACCGCTGAAAATTTAAAAAAATCGGTTGCGATTCCGGAAGCAGGCAATCATGTGCTTGCATCTCCTATACAATCGAAAGATATTCAAACTGTTGAAAAAGAAACCCGGTTATTTTTACAGGAAGTGATAAAACTGCCACTCCAACCGGCTCATTACCGCTAAGCCCAGCAAGAATTTGTTAATCCATAATCTTCTCTATCTTCGCCAAAACGATTGCACATGCCCAGCACATTTGTAGCAGGTGTGGGAAAATATCTTCCCCAACAAGTAGTTACCAATAACGATCTTATAAAATATATGGAAACTACGGATGCTTGGATTCAAGAGAGAACAGGTATTCAGGAGAGAAGGTTTGCCAACCGCACCGAAGAAACTACCACAACCATGGGGGTAGCTGCTGCCCAACAAGCCATAGAAAGAGCCGGTACTTCGGCGCAGGAGATTGATTTTATCATTTTTGCTACCCTTTCCCCCGACTACTATTTTCCTGGATGTGGTGTATTATTGCAACGTGCAATGCAAATGCGCGAAATAGGCGCATTGGATATTCGCAATCAATGCAGTGGCTTTTTATATGCACTGAGTGTGGCCGATCAGTTTATTAAATCGGGCATGTATAAAAACATTCTGGTGGTAGGTAGTGAGAAACATTCATTTGGTCTTGACTTCACTACCCGTGGGAGAAATATTTCGGTAATTTTTGGTGATGGGGCAGGTGCCGTTGTTTTACAGGCAACCGACGAACCCGGAACTGGCATCCTTAGTACACATCTGCATAGTGATGGAAATTCGGCTGAACTATTGGCCATGTACAATCCTGGTACCCATGCCAACCACTGGGCCGATAAAAACTATGCCCACTTTGATGAAGCAGAAATAGGCCAAATGTTTATGAGCCACCAAATGATTGATGAAGCCCAGAATTATCCCTATATGGATGGACAATCCGTATTTAAAAAAGCCGTAGTAAAATTTCCGGAAGTGATTATGGAAGCCTTACATAAAAATGGACTTACTCCGGCAGACATTCATCTGTTAATTCCGCATCAGGCCAATTTGCGCATTAGTCAATTTGTTCAACAAAAGCTACAACTTGCCGATAGCCAGGTGTATAATAACATACAAAAATATGGGAATACTACTGCCGCCTCGGTGCCCATCGCATTATGTGAAGCCTGGGAAAAAGGAATGATTGAAAAAGGCAATCTGGTATGTTTGGCTGCTTTTGGCAGTGGATTTACCTGGGGCAGTGCCTTGATTCGCTGGTAATTAACCAACTCATTTTTCAAAGGCATTTCAACTATTGCTCCATGCTCGAAAGAAAATTCATTTATCTAATCAATCCGATTTCGGGAACCCGAAAAAAAGATAAGGTAAGGAAGATGATCGAGCGGGAAACCGAATCGAGGGGTTTTACCTATTTACTTTTGCCTACCAACGCTACAGGAGATTACGATGATATCAAAGATTTAGTTCATCAGCGCGGTTTCACCGATATCATATTAATTGGGGGAGACGGAACGGTTAATCAGGTAGTGGGTGCATTAAAAGAGTTACCAGTTCGTTTCGGAATTATTCCATTGGGCTCGGGTAATGGATTGGCGCGTTCCGCAGGCATTCCCCAACATCCTTCAGCAGCCCTCTCTTTAGTTTTTGAAGGTACCAGCAGCCGTGTAGATGCATTTACCATTAACAATCGCTTTTCTTGTATGCTAAGCGGATTAGGATTAGATGCCCGGGTTGCATATGAATTTTCCCGGGCCAGCAGCCGCGGAGTAATTACCTATACCCAACAAAGCATAGTTCAATTTTTTAAGGCACAGCCTTATTTGTTTGAAGTAGCGATCGATCAGTTTTCCTTTTTTACGGATGCTTTTTTTATCTCCATCGCGAATAGCAATCAATTTGGCAATCAGGTTACTATTGCACCGCAGGCCAGCATTCGAGATGGATTGCTGGATATTGTAATTGTGCAGAAAATGAATAAGGCCAAACTGCCCTTCGCCATATTAAAACAAATTCGGGGAAATAATCGGCTGCAGGGATTGATAGAAGAAATGTCGCAAAAAAATATTCTGTACTTCCAAACCCCTACCCTCACTATACAAAACCCCAAATTGGCACCCCTGCACATAGATGGCGAACCTGCCGAAACTGCTTCCTCATTTCAAATCACTTTATTAAATCATTGTTTCGATTTGATTCAACCGGCGTAATACTTATTTGGCAAATCGTTTTTCATACTGAATCAGTTTTCCTTCTGGGGTAAATCCCTCAATCCTTATAAGAAAACTTTTTGCATTGGCCGAATTGGGAAAACGGAGGGTCGCACTAGGTTGATTGCTATCTAACAAAACCGCTGGATTCCAGTATAAAGTAGTTCTGCTATCTTTTCCAACTTTAGAACCTTCGGGGATAATAGATGCTGGGGAAACACTATTATAAAAGCCCCGAACCACAAAGCTCTGATAATCGGGGCGGTCTATAACTGGATAATCATCCCACTTTTTGGTATAAATGCAAAGAGCCCCTACAAACTGACCAGCTACCAGTTGATGTGTTCCGGGTGCAAAATACTTTACCATTGCAACTTCACGCATGGGAATACCCAATAAGAAATTTGGAGTGGTCATTTGTTCATCTAAAAACAATTCTACCCTCGGTGCGCCACCAAAAGAAGCCACTCGATTACTTGTGATACTATAATTTCCACCCCCTAAATTGGATATTTGTAATCCTGTTATCATACCCTGCAAATAGTCTAGAATATTTTGCCCAGTAGTTGGAGGAGGATCATTTATAAAATCTAGGTTCTTAGACATTGCTGAATTTTGAAACAACCCCTTTGCATATTTTTTATTCACCCTGTCAAAAGGCCTTACTAACTTGGCTTCTACAACTACATCTTGCAGGGTAGTATTCTGCAAATTGGCTTGCTGATCAAATTGCTCAGTAGCTTTTTTCTGTATCATGCTATCGGAATATACAGCTGCATACAAGGGATAAAATGTTTCTGGATCAACTGGGGCTGCAGATGGATAATATACACTGTCGAGTTTTACTTTTATCGCCGCCTGATTTTTTCCATTTAATTCATACTTAAACTTACCCATTCCTTGAAACAATAATTTCGTCAAAGTAAATCTGCCTAGATTATCAAATGGCACCATCAGTATATTGATTCCGGAATCTTGGTTAGAAAAGATACATTTTAGCTCACCACCTGCAATGGGCAAATTCGTTTTTTTATTCAGCACCGTTCCCTTTACTACAATCACATTTGAATCGGGGTTACTACAGTAGGCTTTAATGATAGTTCCATTGGCATCAATGGGTGCGAGCGGCTGAGAGGTTCTGTTTACAAAAGACACTACCGCTTCTTCCTCCTCCTGCAATCGGCTGGTAGGTTTTAGCATCGGTTGATCAATATTCATGGCCGGCAATAACAGGGATGAAAAAATAGTGGGCTCAGGAATCTGTAAAGCTGCATCGTCTTGTATAACAGAAACAGAGAGATTTCCCATAGGGTCGGAAGGGTCTTTCATTTTCAGGGTAAATACATTGCTCCCACCCGCTGAAAAATTAAGCGTATCAGCTACCAGATCAATATTCGCCAACGCATCATTCCGGTTAATTACAAAAGAATAAAAGCCAATTACTTTTTGGGTAGCATCCTGCACAAGTAGGTGTAAGGTAGCTGCAGGAAAATCTGCAATTGGAATGGGCACAAAGTACCCAGACGACTTCAGTTGAAAGGCCTTGCTGAAAATCTTATTACCCTCGATATATCCAGAAAGGGTGGCCATTTGATTATTAGCAAGTGCTTCGGGAACGAATACCTGCACCTGTGCTTTTTTTTCTGATTCCGTTATTCGAATGGCAACCTGCGTTTGCACAGAAGGCTCCAGTGCAAACAGGCCAGTTTTACCTTCGGGGAAACGAACCGACAACTGATACTTTTCATCAGGCTGAGGAATGAAATTTAAATAGCCGCCCGCTGGGCTAATGGTAAAACTTTGCACAATATTTTTACTGGCGGTTATCACATCTCCAGAAACCGGAATTGGCATACCGGCAGCATTGGTTGATTTTACATAAACCTGATTAGGTATTCCAGTAATCAACTTTCCCGAATTGGGGAAAAAGTATAAACGATTTAATCCGGTAATTTTTTGAACGATAGAGTCGCGTCGAATACCAGGCTTGGATGGATTAAAAACAAATAGGGGTTTTACAAAAACTCCTTGCGGATTGATAGCATCGCCACTTTCTTTCACATACGCCCTAAAAATATATCCCTGCTGTTGTAAAGAATCGGAAAGCAACAAACTGCCATAACTCACGCCCTGCGCAATGGGATACATGCCGCTTCCTCGCAAGTTACCTTGCCCATCGGTTAATTCAACCATCAATACAGTGGCTACCTCATCCGGTGCAAACTGTGTGTATACATAGGCTTTAAAAAAAATTGACTCTCCCGATATATAAGTGGTTTTATCGGTTTGAATATGCAAACGCGTTTGAAAACATTCCTGCGAAAATATCGGAAAGGCAAAAAGAATCAAAAGGATACCCATCAGCCATCCATTTGGTGATACTACTTGTAGATTTTTTCGCATGATACATTTGTTTAATTAAGTAACAATTATATAGAAAAAGTTTATAAAAAAAGTAGGGGGAAACACTGTTTATTCTTTCTTTAACCATTCCAACAGTTTTGCAAACTGCTGCTGATTGGCATCCGAAGTTACCGCAGCCGCCAGATCTTTCTTCTCGGCTTCCGTTAAATGAAAGCTCAACCCTACAGCCGACTGTTTTTGGGTGGGGTGGTACTGTATTGAAATTCTTTTAAATGCAGTTCCATAGCCATCTGCCATAAAGTGCAGGGAAGATTGCTGAGAAAAATCCTGCAGATGATACCAGTTTTTGTTTAAGGTCATCAGTGGATCCAATAACAGGTTACCCAAGGTTGGATTATTTTCTGAACTATCCCATTCGTTTAAACTCCTATCCCTAATTTGTATCATCACAACCCCCGCTGTGTTTTGCTGCAACCAGGTTCTAAAGGTTTGTACAAAACGAAGGGCGGTTTCTTGTCCAAAATTATCCCGCAATCCAGCGTCCATCACATCAATTACGGGTCGGGTGGGCAACCAAACATTGGGCAACACATACGGAAAAGTAGCATTCATCCTAAGTGCCGACAAAAAGCTTAGCGATTGTGCCTGTTGGGCTACCAATAAACTTTGAAAATCTACGCCGTCCGGTTCTGTGGGAGTAATAGCATTGTTATCCGAGGGATATTGCATTAAAAAGCGTAATCGATCGTTACTGATTAATAATTTTCTGGCGTCTTTAGTAATAACGGCATGCATCCAAATAGTGGGAATAAGGGCCGAATCTTCTGCAGCGGCATAGGCGTGAAGGGGTTTATCCATCATTCCCAATGTGTTTTCATTTAATTTTCTTTCAAAGGCATAGCCTCTGTCTTTAGGATATTTTTTATTGTTATAAACAAAATGCTGAACGGGGCCCATCACATCGCGGGTGATAAAGGAGGAAAATAAAGGGCTCAACAAATCTTTTGCAATCAGCTCACTCCATTTCGGATCTTGAAGATTGGATATAACTTTCTGTTGTTGTTGCCAATACAATTCCCGAAAAAAAGCTGCTCCCAGCATACCGCCAGATGCTCCGGTAATTAAAAAGGTATGTGGCAGCAATTTCCCCGAAGTGATGCTATCCAGGTGTTGAAGCACATGCATAGTAAAAGTGGCACTGCGCGAGCCTCCACCACTGGTATTAATGATAAAGAGTAAGGGTTTTGATTCCGTCTGGCGGCTTTTCCATTTTTCCAGGCGATTTAGATATACTTGTTTATCCTGTTGAATAGAATCGGCATTTGCCATTAACAGTAAAGCCGATCTGGAATATTCGGGCCAAGTTTTTTCAGACGCGTAATCTACCCCATACGCCTTATTTCGTACGTTGAGTATATCTTGCTGGTATAGCCATTGCAATCCAAAATAACATACCACCAAAACTGGGATACTCCAATTTTTTAAAAAAATACTAATGGCAGCAGCAAATGCTGTTAACAATGAAAAGAATAAAATGATGCTGGCAGCCGCCGGAAGTTGAAAAAGGCGGGCATCGGAACTAAACCCAACGAGCACCAGAAATACAAAAGCTATAACGATGGCAATTACAGCAGAAAAATGATGTCGTTGTAATACAGACTCAATAAAGGCTGCTGGGTAGTGCCTTACATCCCTGGGCTTTCTCCAGCCGAGTCGGGCGGTTAAAAACCATTTAACGGGTATCAGTGGCTTTTCTAAATGAAGTAATGTGTGCGTTGAAAGATTTTCGTAGTGTTGATTGGTTTGCCGTATGGTAGTGGCTAAATTTTTATAAATCGTTTTATCTGCACCAAAAAAATAAAGAAAAGAGATGGAAATAGAAGCCGTGCAGCCTAATAATAAGCCCAAAATCATGCCCCATACAGAGCCGGTAGATAATAAATTACTATTGCTGGCGTATTGTTGCATCTCATATACATAAACACCCAAAAAAATGAGTGGAATGATGGCATTATTGATACAATACTTTAAAAAGGGCTGGGCTGTTGTTACTAAAAATCGCACGCTTCGGGCATGTAAAATAAACGTGACAATATTCCAGCTCATCAGAAAAATACCCAGGGCAAATCCTACAATGGCTGTACTGAAAAAATTAACCTGTCCATAATATTCTGGCGCGAGAAAAAGGGAGTTGGCACCAAATTTATTCAACAAGTTTCCTGTAATGGTAGCCAGCAAAATATACCAAATCACCAAAAATTCTAGATGTTTACGAAAATGCAGTAAAAATAATTGTACTGGAAGAGCGAACCAGATATGCGAAAAAATTTTTTTGATAACCATTCGCTCTGTTTTAAATGTCGGGTTACTGGTTAACGGGTAGCCGGCCTGATGAGATAAAGTAATTTAACCATCAGCAATAATAGTGCCATTCCTGTGAGCTGATGAATTTGAGCCAGCCACTCGAACCATCCCCATTTTCCAGGTATAATTCCCTTGCTGGCGAACAGCGAAAAAATACCCAGCAATACTTGAAAGAAAACAAGTGCTGCCGCCCAATTTTTAATAAAAGCTACTGGTTTAGATAAGGAATTCCGGTAGAGCTGAATGGTGAAGTACACAATACCGATTAATAACGTATAGGCAAACAGGCGATGGATAAAATGAATCAGTATCGGATTGTTCACCACATCCTTCCATGCGAGCTGATTACCAGAAAACGGCCACCAAGCTCCATTTATCGTAGGCCAGGTAGCTGCTGCCGTGGCGGCTTTATGCCCGGCCATCAAGGCACCAAATGCCAGCTGAACAATTAACAAAGCCAATAAGCCAATCACCCAACTGCGAAGGCGAGTGTTTTTGGTAAATGATTCAGTACCCCATTGTAATTGCAGGGTGAACCACCAGGTATAGCATAATAAACCCAACGCAAAAACAAAATGAAGGGCTAATCGGGTAGGCTTTACATAAATGGCATCTCCGCTTAATCCGCTTTTTACCATAATCCATCCCACAGCACCCTGCAAGGCTCCCAATAAAAAAAGAATTACCAAGGGCCCTACCATACTTTTTTTAAAATGCCGGCCCGATAGTAATAAAATAAATCCTACGGCAAATACTACTCCAATCAGCCGAGCCCATAAACGATGAAACCATTCCCAGAAAAATATAAACTGAAAATCAGGCAGGGTAAAATGATAGTTGATTAACTGAAACTGCGGTGTTTGCTGATACTGGCGAAATGCGGCCTCCCATTGCTCTTGATTCAAAGGAGGTAAAACACCCGTAATTACATCCCACTCAGTTATCGACAACCCACTTCCGGTTAATCGGGTAATGCCACCCAGCGCTATCTGAATAATCGTCATCACAATGCCCGTTCTCAACCAAAAGATTACCCATTTTGAGGATTGCTGTGATAACTGCATACTTCCATTTTTCAAGCAGCAAAGTTACAGCGGAGGGATGATATAATCGCCAAGCACTTTATTTAATCGGGTGTTGGGAGAAATTTGTATGTGTAAGGCAGAATGATGACATTTATACTATGTTACCCGTACAACACCAGTTACAATTGCTGGAAGCCGGCATAGACGAAGCCGGCAGAGGATGTTATGCCGGACCGGTATTTGCTGCAGCGGTTATTTTACCTAATGACTTCTATCACCCATTACTAAACGACAGTAAACAGGTAACCAAATCTAATCGGGAAATATTGAGAAAAGTGATTTGCAGTAACGCAGTTGCTTGGTCGGTAGCCCAGATATCGCCAGCCGAAATAGACCGAATCAATATTCTTCAGGCAACGTATCGGGCTATGCATAAGGCGATCAGCGGGTTATCCATTCAACCGGAAATGCTGCTGATTGATGGGAATCGCTTTAGGCCCTATCCATCTATTCCACATCTGTGTATGATAAAAGGAGATGGCAAGCTGGCAAATATTGCAGCAGCCAGTATTTTGGCAAAAACTTTTCGAGACGACCATATGCTGCAATTGCATGCGAAATATCCGATATATGCTTTTGATAAAAACAAAGGCTACGGAACCGCTACTCATAGAGCTGCCATTGAACAGCAAGGCCTCTCGCCAGTGCATCGAAAAAGTTTTAATATCCTTCCAGCTCAAATGAAATTACCACTGTAAATAAAGGGGTTAGCCTTCCCAAACACCCGCACCCTGGCGAATTACAGAACAACTTCCGCTGGTGCAATCGAGTATGGTAGAAGGGATAATTCCCCCCGCACCTGAATCAATTACAATATCCACCAGCTTTTGATATTTCTCATAGATTTCATCTGGCTGAGTAAGTTCTTCGGCATAATCTCCGGGTAGTGAAGCAGATAAAATGGGATGGGTTAATGCTTCTACAATGCCCAGTGCCACCGGATGATTGGGAATACGCAATCCAATGGTACTTTTTTTGCTGTGCAATATTTTGGGTACCTGTTTACTTGCAGGCAAAATAAAGGTGTACGGACCCGGTAAATAATTCTTCAATATCCGGTATAAGGGGGTAGAAATACTTTTGGTATAGTTACTCAAATCGCTCAGACTGCTGCAAACAAAGCTTAGTTGTGCTTTTTGTGGATCAACTTGTTTAATTCGGGCAATTCGTTCGATGGCTTTGGTTTGAAAAATATCACAGCCTAATCCGTAAATCGTATCCGTTGGATAAATGATTACTCCACCCGATTGTAAACAATCCACTACCGTTTGGATATGGCGGGGCTGAGGATTCTGAGGGTGGATAGAAAGTAGCATACATAAATATAACTGCAAAAAACAATCCGGTGTATAAAATTTCAACGGCGGCCTTGTGCCGCCGTTGATAAAACCCATTGACTACTGCGTATCTGGCAGCCGCTCATTTCTGCTTCGATACATTCCAAAAGTACGCTCATCCATTAGCCTTGCGCTGCGTATTTGTACTGATTTTTTTACGTACTTACCGTTCTTGAAATTCTTCAGAAAATACCCCAATTATTTTGGCCAATAGATGCGATTTTGCTGCCACAATCAAGGTAATATGGCAAAGCTGGCCCTAATAGATGATCATATAATTTTTCGCAAAGCCTTAGCGTCTTTTCTAACCAATTGGCAGAGCTATCAAATTGTGCTGGAAGCGGGTAATGGAACTGAGCTAAAACTCGCTTTACCATTTACCTCCCTTCCCGATCTGGTTATCCTGGATATAAACATGCCAGAAATGAATGGCTTTGATACAGCTGCGCTTTTACTGCATCGCTATCCGGGAATGAAAATATTAATCGTAAGCATGTTGCCAGAAACGCATCACCTAGAAAAGTGCTTACAACTGGGCATTTGCGGATATATTCAAAAAGATGCCAACATAGAAGAACTGCAACAGGCAATTGAACAGATTCTTCAAAAAGGGTATTATGTAAACCCAGCCTCCTGCATTCATTTACTGAGCAAAAGAACAGTGCAAGAAGAAATTACTGCAGTAGCTGCTCAACAGGCAGCAGCATTAACCGACCGGGAAAAAGAATTTCTAACCTGGCTTTGTACCGACAAAGGATATAAAGAAATTGCTCAGCAAATGTATGTGAGCCCAAGAACCATCGATGGCTACCGAGATGCCCTGTTGAAAAAACTGAAAGTGGCTTCGCGCATAGGTCTGGTTACCTTTGCCATCCGGCAAGGTATTGTTGAATTGCCCTAATCCTATTCGGAAATTTCCCATACTTCTCTTCCGCGGAGCAGTTTGTTCAGGTCGCCTTTTCCTTTGGATGCAATTACTTCTGCAATCTGATTGGCCATTACATCTTCATAACAGGCCCGATCTGTTTCGAAGAACACACCGAAAGGACGAGGGAAATGTCCGCCTTCCTTGGAAGGACTATCAAATAATCGAGAAAGAATCTGCGCTTTATAAAAATCACGTTCATCATGAACCCAACAATCATCAGCAGTATACTCACTCCCTATTTCCACTACCACTGGCTTCAATCCATCTAACCGGATTCCTTTTTGCTGAGTAGCCCCATATAACAAAGGCTTACCATGTTCCAGGAAGAGAGTTTCCTCGGGCTTGGTACCTTTTTCAGTGAATATTTCAAAGGCACCGTCGTTAAAAATATTACAGTTCTGATAAATTTCTAAAAACGACGACCCCTTATGCTGCTGAGCTCGGGTAAGCATAAATTGCAGGTGCTTCGGATCTCTGTCCATTGTTCTGCCCACAAAACTTGCGTCGGCACCCATTACGAGTGCAATTGGGTTAAATGGATGATCAATACTACCGTTGGGTGTACTTTTAGTAATCTTATTTTCTTCGGAAGTAGGAGAGTATTGTCCTTTTGTTAATCCGTATATCTGATTATTGAACAAGAGTACATTCACATCAAAGTTTCTGCGGAGCAGATGCATGGTATGATTGCCACCAATACTTAGGGCATCGCCATCACCAGTAATAATCCAAACACTCAGTTCGGGGCGCGCTGCTTTTAGTCCACTGGCAACCGCAGTAGCCCTCCCATGAATCGAGTGCATACCATACGTGTTCATATAATAAGGAAAGCGACTACTGCAACCAATGCCACTCACCATAACAATATTTTCTCTGGGGATACCAATGGTAGGCATCACTTTTTGAACCTGTGCGAGAATGGAGTAATCTCCACATCCCGGACACCAACGAACTTCCTGATCTGTTACAAAATCTTTAGCGGTTAACGCAGTACTAACCGGTGCTTCTACTACAGACATAACTACAAAAATTAAATAGGTTACTCAGTATTATGAATATTCAAATTTAAGCATAATTATTGTCCCTCCCCAGAATTCTCCTGTAATTCTTCCCAGTATTCGGCTGCCCGGCGGGTATGGGGTATTACGATGCTTCCCCCTACAATGTTGGCAACAGCGAATACCTCGTATAACTCAGCTGTGCTCACCCCACACTCCTTGCTTTTTCCCAAATGGTACTTAATACAGTCGTCGCACCTAAGCACCATACTGGCCACCAAACCGAGTAATTCCTTGGTTTTTGTATCCAAGGCTCCGGATTCATAGGTATGGGTGTCTAAATTCCAAAAACGCTTTAAAACCAGATTGTCTTTGGCTAATATCACTTCGTTCATCCGTTCGCGATAGCTGTTGAACTCTTGTACCAGATTACTCATTTTAGTAGATTTTAAACTAAAATTACAAAACAGCCGCTATGAACAGTATTTTGTTATTAATTTAGAGATTGATAGCCCACCACACTACTTCGTTTACTTTAAATTCTTTTTTATGCGTTTAATTGCCCTTCTAATATTTTCGCTCTGCTTCGGTTTTTCCGGATCAGCCCAATCTCCCAAAGAAAAAATAAAAGTTACCGATATGCTGAATGTTAAGCAGGTAACCCAACTAGTAACCCATCCTTCTGGAGAAATGGCAATATATGTGCTCAACAGTATTGAAGCCGATAAGGAAAATAAGGGAGAATACAAATACCTGAATCAATTGGTACTGCTATCGCTCAATGCTCCTTATACGCATCGCGTGTTAACCGGAAAAGAAGGCGCCGCCCAACCTGCCTTTAGTCCGGATGGTAAGCAATTGGTTTTTGTGCGTCCGGTAGATGGCAAATCTCAGTTGTTTTTACTCAGACTGGATGGAGGTGAATCTATCCAGCTTACTCAATCGAAATATGGAGCCAGCAATCCGATTTGGAGCCCGAATGGCAAGCAACTTTTGTTTTCAGCATCGGTGCCTTTTTCCGACCTACTAAAAGATGAACAATTGAACCCTGGTGGTAGAGGCCCCTCGTTTCCTATGGAAAAACCGGGATTTAATTCTTTTGATAACCCAAATGCTGCGGGCATTCAGCCCAATCCGGATGGAACAACTGCAGAAGTTCGCGCCTGGTTGGATAATAATGTGAAAGACAAAAAAGCCAAAGTAATTAATAAACTCAATTTTCAGGAAGAAACCACAACTAGTGGTGAAATGAACTTCTCGCATTGGTTTGTTGTAGATGCCATACCCGGTGCAACTGCCAAACCCATAACCCATGGATTTTTCCGCTATGCTGCGGTAACATTTACGCCAGACGGTAAGCAGTTGCTGATAACCGGAAACATGGATTCAACCCTTCATCCCGACAGGGCTTTGGAGTCAGCTATTTTTATGGCAGACTCTGCCGGCAATCAGCTAAAAACCTGGCTAAGTGCAAAAGGAGTTACTTACACATCCGCGAAAATTTCTCCCTCCGGAAAATGGGTGGCTGTTCAAAAAGGAAAAACCGGATTTGTAGATGTACCAGAACTATTTATACTCCCATTTAATGGAAGTGAAAAAGATAAAATTGATTTACCCTTCGACAGAAATAAATCGGGTGTTGTTTTTAGTGCCGATGAAAAATCGGTTTTCTTCACTGCACAAAGTAATGGAGGTGTTCCACTTTACAAGGCAGACATTGCATCTAAAAAAATAACCTCCCTAACACCCGCAGATGCCGGAGTGGGTAGTTTTGATTTATCTAGGGGGAAACTACTGTTTTCGCAAACCAATGTTACCAGTCCTTCCGAAATAATCATCTGTGATACTGAAGGAAAAAATGTACAAACGCTTTCCACGCTTAACAGCAGTTGGCTAGTGAACAAGCAACTGAGTTTGCCAGAAAAAAGAACCTTCGTAAACGAGGAGGGCATGACGGTTGAATATTGGATTATGAAACCGATCGGATTTCAACCCGGAAAAAAATATGCTACTATTTTGGATATACACGGAGGCCCCAGTGCGATGTGGGGGCCTGGTGAAAATTCTATGTGGCACGAATTTCAATACTACTGCGCGCGGGGTTATGTGGTAGTATATGCCAATCCCCGGGGTTCGGGGGGATACGGTGCGAAATTTTTACAGGCCAATATCAACAACTGGGGAATGGGCCCTACCCGCGATGTAATAACAGCTCTGGAAAAAGCAACGGATGAGGGATATATCGACACCAGCCGGCTGGCTGTAACAGGTGGTTCATATGCTGGGTACCTGGTGGGATGGATAGTGGGGCACGATCAACGATTTAAAGCAGCCTGTGCACAACGAGGGGTTTACGACCTCACTACTTTTATGGGGGAAGGAAATGCCTGGCGACTGGTGCCGAATTATTTTGGGGGATATGCTTTTGAGCCAGCAGTAAAAAAAGTACTTGATCGAGAATCGCCCTTAACTTATGTTGAGAATGTGCATACGCCCCTGATTATTTTTCATGGAGAAAATGATTTAAGAACTGGGGTAATTCAGGGGGAAATGTTTTATCGCAGCTTGAAAATATTGGGCCGGCCGGTTGAATATGTTCGCCACCCGGGCGCTTCACATGAAATTACGCGTACGGGTAACAATCGCCAACGGATGGATCAGATGCTGAGAACCCTTGAATTTTTTGAAAGATATATTCAACCTTAGTCCAGATTATTTCAGCGACTTGAGCCAGTCGTTGATACCCGTATAAATTTTTTGGGCCACTGAAGTTTTGAACGCCGGATTAACAATTCGGCGTTCGTCTTCTTCATTACTTAAGAAAGCGATTTCCACCAAACAGTTGGGAAAATCGGTTGGGGCATTGAGGGCAAAATTGAAGTGGCCGATATTTCCAAACTCATTTAAATTCAACTCCAGCATTCGGGTTAGTACAAACTGGGTAAGTGGTCTAAATCCTATATGTTTATAATAAGTGCTTACCCCACGTACCTGTTGGTTGGCACTGGAATTAAAATGCAGGCTGATGAGTAAGTCGGGCTGCTGTTGCTGTAAATAGAGAATGCGGTCTTTATTATCGAAGCTGGTATCCGAATCACGCGTCATGATGATATTGCTTACTCCTTTTCGCCGTAATAATTTTTCTAACTCTTTAGCATATTTGAGTGTAAGGTCTTTTTCGGACTGAAAAGTTTTCACACCCCCTGTTCCTCCATTGGTGCCTCCGTGGCCGGCATCAATCGCTATAGTAAGTTTACGAATATCCAGTTTAGTTGGCTGGCGCTTTACTGATACTACCAAAAACCGGCCCTTATATCCAATCGAATATCCCCAATGCTGCCGATGCACTAGTTCGATGGAAACCCGAACCACATCATCTTCTAGCTGCTGGTAGTATACATTTTTCACTTCTTTTAAAGAACGCAGTTGGGTAATCCAGTTGGTATTACTGTGCACTCCATAAATATCTACCTCAATAACCGACGGATTTATTTGCATCCTGCTTTGATAGGGCAAACGCTCTTCCATGGCAATACCCACATAATCTAAAATAGAATCTCCTTTGGCACTAAAAGACGCAGTAAGATATTGATCTTTTACTCGGGTTATTGAATCTGATTGTATCGATTTTTTTTCAATATAGGCACTGTGGTAGGCAGATAGCTGAACCTTGTACATATCTTTTGCCGAATCAACTATGCGCAATAAAATACCCGAATCGAGATAGCCCATTTTAGCCCCGCCCAACCGATCTTCTCCCAAACCAAAATAAAGCGAAGGCAATTTTCCGGTAGTTCGAACCAGTTGAAAGGGTTGTGCTGAAACAGCGGCCGCTAATTGAGATGCCAGTAAAAAGCAAATGATTTTACAATACTTCATCCTTCTAAGATAAAATATTATTGTGATTCTGAAAGAGAGAAAGAAAAATAATGAAAAGCAGTATTACGCTATTCGTACCGCTTCATTTTTCGGGAGAACCAGAAATCTCGGTAGCAAAGTGAAAGGGTAAATTGGGTATAGCGTTCGCGAATCAGCCCTTTATCAGTAGTTCCCCGAATACCTAATTCGATGGCTCCTTGAATAGCAAGGCTACTAAGGGGAGTGCGGGATAATTCGGCACCTGCACCAAAGGTTAACCCATAATCTTTCAATTGTATGCCATTAATGCGGAGATAGGAGTCGCTATAAAAAAGTCCGGTTTGCAAAAAGTATTTCTCATAACTCTGGTTCATGTAGGAAACTTTTTTCGAAAACTCGAAGCCCCCCGAAAAACGCTGGCTGTTATCTAACATATAACTCACCCCACTATAATTGGTTTCACGCCATCCCTCGTACTGATAATCGAATGCCAGGGTAAACATGTTCCGGAAAGTGGCAGCAGCTCCAACTTGATAAGAGAGGGGTAATGTGAAATAGGCTGTTTTGTAATAAGCATTCTCCAACAACAGCGTATTTCCCGAAACCGCACGCAAACTGTAATTGGCCCTTAAATCGGTTTTATTAGCAATCGTTCCCCCAGCGGCAATGTTCCAAAGCTTATTCAGTTTGGTTTGATACTGTGCTCCCAACTTAAATCGTGCTTGACCAATCGATACATTTCGGGAGGTAATTACACCACTATCGGTAAGCTGACCTGATAAGGTTTCTTTTTCTTCAATCTGACCAAACAAATAAGAAGTTTGTAGCCCGATATTCAGATGCTTATTAACTACAAAGCTATTAGTAATAAAAGCTTGGTTGGTACTTCCAGTTCCGGCATAAAAGGCGTCGGCATATAAATTGCTACCCTGAATCGGCTTTTCTCCGGCGAAAGAATAATTCACTGTACTGTAGGGCATTAAACCCAAACCAATGGCCCATCTGGGCGTAATTTTAGTTCCCAGAGTTACTTTCTTAAACTGCAGGTCGCTCGACTTATTATTAGTAAAATCACTTACAGGTGATCCGGTATAGGAAACATATTTAAAACGAGCAGCGGCTTCGAAATGGAAAAAATGCGGGTCGAGTGCGGCATAGGAAGCCGGGTTACCCTGATAAATATAACGGTTCGAGGATAAAGCTACCCCGGCATGACCCATCCCGGAAGTTCGGTCGAAACTGCTTTTTTCAATATCACCAATACCAATTAAAGAGTATGGGGAGGTATTATTTTGTGCCTTGGCCTCTATGAGTGACCCGCTCACTACACTGCAACAAAACATCAATATCGGAATGATTTTCTTCATATTATTTAACGGCAGCGTATACAATTAATAATTCCATTTTACCCATTGGATTGAATTTATTACCTACCACTAGTCGGTTGAAAGATGTTTCCATCGCCGGGCTGGGTGGTAACAATAACAAACCATTCCCATTTATAGTTGGGTCCTTCACAATCAATGCAACATAATTGGTTACATCATAAGCATAATTGGTATTTTCTCCATATAGATAATCCAATTCCAAACTTCCATATTGTGGATTCGAACTTCCATTCTGAAAGTAGGCAAGATCAAATCCAATCTGATTCAGTTGGGTTGTTGAAGACAATCTTAGCTGTGGAGGAACAGCAAAACTTGAACTATAAGTGCCTTTTATGGGCCGAACCACCAATGTTGCCCGTATTACTTTGGTGTAGTTAGGAATTTTCAATAAATCTCGTATTGAGTTGAACTTGATTTTGGCCATTGCACCCCCAATATAGGATGTAAAGGCCATATTGCCGGTAACACTGCTGTGCAGTTGTTTTTTTGAAGCCAAATCTTTTAAAGGTGTTCCTGTTCTATCTGTACTTATTTGGTTGAAATGATGCGACTTTACCCCAATTGTGATATCGTATGTTTTATTGAGCAAAAACAAATCTGGCTTCTTGTAATACATCCTCAACACCAAACTGTCTTTACACCCAAATGCAAATGCCGGATTGGAACCAGCGGAAACCCGGATGCCATTGAAATATTTAATAAAAGCATCCGATGTTCTCATATCCAAATCATTGGGATCTTTTAACTTTTGTAGAAATTCTCTACCTAAAGCATCGGATAACCGAATTTTAATTGAATCTCTGCGCAGCGGTCGCACATAAACTGTTTTCGTACCTAGCGGAGTTGGATCAATAGAAAATTTTCGGGTGTTGTAAATAACATTGGCGTTTTCTTCGTACCCATTGATAATTTCTTTAACCCGATTGACATTTAGGGTTATCGGCTGGGTGCTATCTCCATAAAAAGTGCGATTCGGAACCATAATTAAACATAGGGAGTCATACGTAGTTCCTGCAAAAGCATCATTGAAAAAAGGGGGCACCATCTCACTGAAACACTGAGCAGAAATTTTTCCAAAGTAGGGATCCTGATATCCACCCAGTAAGGAAACCCCACTACTTGAAGAAACAAAAGAATCAACCTGTATAGTGGTTAGGTCCGCATTGAAAGAATCTACCTTAATAATTTGGGTGTAATCATTGTCTAAAAACTGATCACCAAATTTAATGTCAACTTTCTTACAAGAGAACCATGACACCGATAGGAGTAAGCACAAAGAAAGAGTTAAAAATTTCGGCATCAGTCATGTTGGTTTATCCTACAATCCGGAGATTGCAAGGGTAAAAGGAGGCACAAATTAGAAAGTACCCCTGTTACAAATTTGTTAGTATGGACAAAAAGGTGTTTTAAGACTACAATATCAAATATTTTATCTGCAAAATGGAAAAATTAACCGAAATAACCAATATGCAATCTGTTAAAGTAATGGGAAAATCAAAATGAGTTAAAACACTTGCAGACAAAATAACTACTTTCGTCTTGTAAATGCAGGCGAAAATCCATTTTAACGAAATAGCATACGCCTGTGCGAATAATTTGTGCCAAAATTTCATTCATGAAGCGTTTTAAGTACTTTTTTTTGTTACCACTGAGTATCGTGTTGATTGCAATCTCTTGCACCAAATCAACAGACACAACTGTTACTACCGACACCAGCGGAAACTGGGTTAAAAGATCTGAGTTTGAAGGGAATGCGCGAACAGAAGCTATCGCCTTTAGCATTGGAGATACTGCCTATATCGGTACCGGATATGATGGGTCTAGCCGTTATGTTGATTTCTGGGCCTATGACCCAGTTAAAAATTTCTGGTTGCAACGCGCCCAATTTCCCGGAACTGCTCGTAACTCGGCAGTTGGATATACCATTGGTAGCAAAGGGTATATTGCTACTGGATATGATGGGCTCAATCGCCTAAATGACAACTGGGAATATAACCCTGCCACCAATGTATGGACTCGCCGTGCCGACTTTGCAGGGTCTGCCAGATATGATGCCGTTGCATTTGGTATTGGTACCAAAGGCTACATTAGCACCGGATTTGATGGTGGTTATACAAAAGATTTATGGGAATTTGATCCTACTGCTGGAACGAATGGTACCTGGTCTCAAAAAGTAAGTTTGGGAGGTAGCAAACGTTCTGCTGCCGTGGCATTTGTTTATAATAACAAAGCTTATGTTGTTACTGGAATTAATAACGGAAACACACTTACCGATTTCTGGGTTTATGATCCTGCTAGCCCCAGTAGCTGGACGCAGCTTAGAGATATCGCAAATATAAGTGCGGATGCTTACGACAATGATTATACAGATATACAGCGCCAGAATGCTGTTGCATTTGTTATTGGTTCTAAAGGTTATTTAGCAGTAGGTGAAAATGGAGCGTATACCAAAAAAACCTGGGAATACGATTTTGCAGGTGATTTGTGGGTTAGAAAAACTCCCTACGAACGCACAGAAAGAACTGGCGCCATTGCCTTCTCAGTAAAAGGAAGGGGATTTGTTTCTTGTGGTAAAAACAGTACTTATTATTTTGACGATATCGATGAACTCAAACCAGACGAAACCTACAATTCAGTGGATTAAAAAAAACTGGATTTACCTGTTGTTTTCGGTATCTATTGTTTTGTTTGCTTATAAACAATGGTTTTCCAAAAAACCCTCAGGTGAATGGGTCTCCCTAAAATATACTACTTATCATACCCCCCTAGGTTGGGGGTATGATGTTTTAGCCAACGATACTTTGTTTATACATCAGCAACAAATGCCGGCAGTGGAAGGTATGCGTGGATTTGCTTCCCAAGCAGAAGCGGCATCCGTTGCAGAACTGATTATTTACCGCTTGAAAAACAAACAACTGCCCACTATCCTTCTCAAAGATTTAGATAGTTTACACATTACACAATAGCCTTATTGTTCTGTATTAGCTTACTAGTTAGTTGGCTTCTTACAAATAAATTACCCGTTTTTGCCAATCATCTCATCTAACATAGGTCGGTAGGCGTGGCCAATTGGGAGGGTGTTATTTCCAATGGTAATTTCGTTTCTGCTGATGGTTTCTACTTGAGAAATCGCAACGATATAAGATCGATGTACACGAATAAAATCGTTGGCCGGCAGCCGGCTTTCAAAGTCTTTCAGGTTTTGTAAGGTGGTAAGCGGGGATACTTTCCCTTTCATGAATATTTGGGTATAATCTCTCAAACCCGACAAATACAAAATATCCGCCAGTTGAATTTTAATCAGTTTATATTCAGATTTTACAAAAATAAAATTGTTGTGCACAGATGTTGCCAATTGTCGTTCCTGAAAATACATGCGCACCGTTTGAAGCAACTGAAATACTTGCACAAATTCAGCATCCTCTGCAATGCTGGCAAAGCAACCTTTACCCAATGTGGCGGCACTGGAAGATGCAGTACCCGATAACAGGGAAATCCAAACTGGGTAATGCACTGTTCGGTTCCCTGCGGCTGTTATTATTTTTTCAGGAGCAATCAATAAATGATAATCTCCCGCATGAAGCAAGTGTTCGGCTTCCTCTAATGATCCTGTAGCTAACTCCACAGAAAAACCCGGTATATCATTCAGCCTATCAGCCCATCTATTCAATGAAGCTGCAACGGGATGAATGAGAATAATTTGATACATCAGCCAAGATATTTAGCGTAAAAATAGCTTAAAAACACAAAGTCAGCCATTTTTAGCGCTTGCCTACCAACAATAAAAAACCCCACATCCGGTTAAGGAGTGAGGCTTTCAATTAGCAAGCAATCGTAAATAGGTGTCAATAATAAGCAACTTTTTTGAAAATTGATAATTTATTTACACTTTTTTAAAAAAAGTAGTTCGGATCGGCCAACACCTTATCGCAGATTCTTCTGCGGGCATCTTTGGAATTGAAAGGCGCCACTTTGGTAAAACGCTTGAGTCCGATATGCATCATGTTCAGCTCATCCCCGGAGGCAAAACTGTTGAGGGCATCTTTTCCGGCTTTATTGATGCGGTCGGCTGCATCGTATAGATAGGTTTGCATAACATCTTTTTCGATACTAACGGCTTCAAGCCCCCTTTCCCCGGCCAACTTCATGGTTCGCAGCAGGGCCGATTCGGCATGGAAGGTTTCAATGGCCATATCGGCTATATTCATCAGCACTTCCTGCTCTTTTTCCAGCTGCATCATTAGTTTTTGAACGGCGGCTCCGGCAACCATTAGAATGGCTTTTTTAAATTGGGCGATGTACTTGAGTTCATTTGCAAAGTCGCCCTCCTCTCCTGCTCCAAAATCGGGAATACTCATCAGCTCTTTCTGAACTGCCATGGCTGGGCCCATCAGATCGAGTTTACCCTTCATGGCTCTTTTTAATACCATATCAACGGTAAGCAGTCGGTTGATTTCGTTGGTTCCTTCATAAATCCGGTTAATCCGGCTATCGCGATAGGCTTTAGAAATCAGGTATTCATCACTAAAACCGTTACCTCCATGTATTTGAACCCCCTCATCTACCACAAAATCGAGCACTTCACTTCCAAATACTTTCAGCATACTGCATTCGATGGCATATTCTTCAGCTGCTCCTAACAGAGCTTCGGCAAAAGTTTTACCGCTGGCCAGCAGTTCCTCTTCCTTTTCTTGAATCCAAAAGGCAGTTCGATAAAGGGCAGCATCTGCTACCCAAATTCGGATGGCCATTTCAGCAATTTTATGGCGGATGGCACCAAACTTGGCAATGGGTATTTTAAACTGCTCACGGGTTTTGGCATAAGTTGCGGCGGTTTCTGCCGAGCGACGAGAACCACCCAGGGCAGCAGCACACAATTTTAAACGACCAATATTCAGAATATTAAAAGCAATCAGGTGGCCCTTTCCTATTTCACCCAACACGTTTTCTACAGGCACTTTACAATCCTGAAAATACAATTGAACGGTTGAAGAACCTTTGATTCCCATTTTGTGTTCTTCAGGGCCTTGGGTAAAGCCCTCCATTCCACGGTCAATAATAAAGCCGGTAAACTTGTCGCCGTCTATTTTGGCAAACACCGTATATACATCGGCAAATCCACCATTGGTGATCCAGCATTTTTGTCCATTCAAAATGTAGTACTTTCCATCATCACTCAACTTTGCAGTGGTTTTAGCGCTTAGTGCATCGCTGCCGCTATTGGGTTCTGTTAAACCATAGGAGGCTTTCCACTCACCAGAGCCAAGTTTAGGAATGTACTTTTGCTTCTGTTCGGGAGTACCAAAATATAAAATCGGAAGGGTACCAATACCGGTATGGGCAGCCACCGCTACAGAAAAAGAAAAGCCACCCCCTAACCCTTCATTTACTAAGGTAGAAGTAATAAAATCCTTCGCAAGACCGCCGTATTCTTCGGGAAGGGAAGTGCTTAAAAGGCCTTGCTCACCCGCTTTCTGAAGCAGTGATGGCATCAATCCGGGTTCCAATTTATCGATCCGATCGATTATGGGAAGCACTTCCGTGTTCAAAAATTGATGGCACATGTCCAGCACCATCTTCTGCTCTTCATTAAAATCTTCCCGAATAAAAGTTTGCTCGGGATGGCTTTCAGCAATCATCCATTCTCCGCCGTGTAATGCTTTTGTAGTTAGGGTGGTTTCCATATTGGATAAATTGAGGGGTGATACTATTTATAATCAGTTATTAACAAGTATTCCTACCGTAAGGTTGTCGTAAACCCGCTGAAAAACGCTTTTCACCACATTAATTTCATCTCTCGAAATTCCTTCCAAGGCTTCGTCCATGGTTTGGTTGGCAATTAAGATGGTCATCTCTTGCAAATCAACGGCCGCCTGGGTTAAGCAAACAAGGTTTATGCGTCGGTCAGATTTAGATGCCATCCTCTTTACCAGCTTCTGCTTCTCTAGGTTATCTATCAGCCGGGTAATACTGGGTTTATCGCGAAACGTGCGGTTACATAATTCTTGCTGACTTAAACAATCCTCTTTCCACAAGTGATATAATACACTCCATTGTTCTATAGTGATTTCTAAACCAGCTTGCCGAAAATTCTTCTGCAAACGTCGTGCCACAGCCGTGGAGGCCATGCCATTGATAACGCTGTAAAGCTCCCCTCGTTTAAATTGGTTGTTTGGCATATAGTTAGTTATGCAACTATTTTCAAAGTACGTTCGTTTTGCGGAAACAGCCAAAAATTTAGACTTAATTTTTAGGTAAATGATTGAAGTGTAAGAAACTAGTAATAGCAGCGGATGAATAATATTGTTTTTCTTTGTTGCTATGTTGAGTATTTGGATATTGATAACCGGCTGCTTACTTGCAGGCTACCTCTTACTATTGGGGATATACCGGTATTATTTTGTTCGGCTAAAGCCTTTTAACGCAGCAGCAGCATCCCTCCGGCCTGTTACCTTTTTTTCAATCATTATTCCTGCACGCAATGAGGCAAAGCATATTAAGGCATGTGTGCTATCGGTGGTGAAAAATACCTATCCGGTAGATTTATTCGAAATTATTGTAGTAGACGACCATTCTGAAGATGATACCGCCCAATTGGTTTTGGAGTTACAGTCCACCTACCCTCAGATTTCTCTGCTCCGCTTACAGGACTATCCAGATTGGGTTACCACTCAGGCCTACAAAAAAAAGGCTATCGAGCTGGCCATCAGTAAAAGCAAGGGAAGCTGGATAGTAACCACGGATGCGGATGGGGAAGTGCCGGTGAATTGGTTACTTCAATTTGATAACTATATACAAAAACATGAGCCAGTATTTGTGGCAGCCCCGGTAATGTATTATTCCCGTGGGGGGTTGTTGCAAATTTTTCAGCAGCTAGATTTTATGAGTTTACAGGGAATTACGGCTGCGTCTGTATCTGCCGGGTTTCATAGTATGTGTAATGGAGCGAATTTGGCATATCGAAAAGATATCTTTTGGTCGGTAGGTGGATTTGCGGGGCATGAACATTTGGCCAGTGGCGATGATATGTTGTTAATGCATCGGGTAAAAGCAAGTTATCCCAACCAAATCGGCTATATTTTTTCTAGAGATTCGATGGTTCTAACCGAACCTGCAGCTAGTTGGGGGGCGTTTTTTCAGCAAAGAATTCGATGGGCAAGTAAGGCAGAGAGCTATCGAGAAAAAAAGATTTTTGGAGTGCTCTTGGGGGTATGGCTGCTGAATGCGTTGCTGGGTGTGGGTTTGCTACTGGTGTTTTTTCAGCCAATAAACTTGATATACTGGGTGATTGCTGTTTTAATCAAAACCATTGGGGAATTATACTTTCTTACTCCGGTAGCCCGATTTTTTCAAGCGGAGGCTCAGATGGCTTATTTTCCGTTTTTACAACCGCTCCATATTATATATACAATAACAGCAGGCTGGCTAGGAAAATTTGGTTCTTACCAGTGGAAGCAAAGAAAAATTAAAACGGTCGGCACTGTTTAATGGTGAAAGTCATCTGAACCCGGCCAAAAAGCCAATAACATAATGGGTAAAAACGCTACCATTGAAAAAGCGATTGTAATGAATTTTTTCATAAGAGATTTTTTAAGTAAGACTCAAAATTGGATATTGGGTTTATTGGAGGGAGGTTAGTTTAAGGTGAACCAACCTATTATATCGGTGAAGCAATCGGATGATCTAGGTAAGGATTTATCCGCACTTTCACACAACCCCTCTTTAATAAGGATACCTCCCCTTAACAATATGTTGCCCGAAATAAAAAAAATTATGCGAGCGACGTTTTTTCTTGATGCAATTGTTGCCGGAGCAATAAAATGGCTCCCAAACAGCTGTAGAAAACAGCACCTACTTTATCTGTTTCAATTAGGTCGCTCATCAAATTCAAAACAACCACTATGGTAAGCATACCTGAAATGGAAAGAGTGATGGTTTTGTAGAAATTACTTTGCAGCTGCGAATGCAAACGCTGGAGAGAGATAAACATTCCTGTGAGCAATGCCAGAAAAATGAATAGTCCGATCAGCCCCTGCTCCAAGGCCAATAACAGAAAATAGTTGTGTACGGTAGAGTGTTCGGGGTTATTGCTCACCCAGGTTTGAAAGCGGCGAAGGGTATAGGGTTTGTAGTGCAAATAAAAACTGTTGGGACCAAAACCGGTAAGGGGCTCCCCTGCTATCATTCGAACTCCGGCTACCCAGCGGTACCATCTTTCTGCTGCCGACACATCTTTACCATCAAAGGTTGCCTGCATATGTTGCCGAAATTCGGTATGGAAATAGGTTTGATCGTGTTGGGGAATAAAGCGGAGATAATTCCGTTCGGTTACTAGCCAGGCTGATAATATAAGGATGGCAGTGATGCCTATTGCCAAAACAGGCAGCATCCATTTTTTTCTTACGATAATTACCATACCTATCCCGCATGGAAGGGCAACCCATGCGCCACGGGAATACGCCAGCATCCAACCGGCAACCCCCACTAAGATTCCTATTAATATCCATTTACGTATGGGGCTTCTCTTTTCGGCTAAATGATAGCAAGCCGCAGCTACCGGAAGCAGTAGGGTTAGCAGTGCCGCATAATTCACATGATTTCGGAAAAAGGGCGACATAGCTTTTCGAATATCAAAAAAAGTAAACCCATATAAACTATGCCGTACGAGCACCTGTATAACCAATACCAACATGGGTAGTAACCAACAGGCCGCCCATATTTTCCAGTCGCGGGCGTTTCGTATAAAATAAACAGGCAAGATCACAAAGGGTACGATGTACCAGATTTTAGCCAGCAGGTATTTTACAGAAAGAATTGGCTCGTATGAAAAAATACAGCAAATCGCTATCCAAATCAATTGAATGAGTAAGAGAGTAAACAAACTGGAGCGCCCCAACACTTCGGGCAATTTGGTTGGATATCGCAAAAAATAAAATAGTCCGGCCAGGGTTAAAAATATCATCAACAATTCGTCGGGGAAGTCGATGCCCAGGGTTGGCAACAATTGCCATTCGGTAGAGAGGGGAATACAAATAAATAAGAGCCAGAATAGGGTAATAGAGGGCTTGAGTAGGGCAGGAATAAGTGCATAGATAGCCAGCGCGATAAAGGGCACCCCCATCCAAAGCGGCTGATACTGCCACAAAGCAATGGCCCAAGCGCCTGCAAAAATGAACACGAATAGCAGTGTTATCGGGCGCAAAGAAAGTGCCGACACTTGCATGTTATGCCTGATTATTTCGGTGGTAAATAATTACCCAGGCCATACTGAAAATAAGGGCTGCCAGAAAAGTTCCAATTATTACGGCAGGTTTATCGGGCCGAACGGCAGTTTTATCGGCAACGGGATTATCTAGCACAAAAAGTATTTGCGGAACCGATGCCTTGGCTTGTTGCAATTCACCCGTGATTTTAATATTATCTGTCAATAAGTTGGCAAGTGCGGATACTTCAATTTTGGCGAGCTCCTGTTCAGGTGTTGTAGCTTTAGAAAGTTCACTGGCAGCCTTTTTATACTTATACTGTAAGGTATCATGCGAACGCTGCATATATTTAATGGCGCTATCGTACCGGGAAAGTATTACAGATTGTATGCGTGCACTTATTTTAGCTGTAAACACATTCGCCATTTTTACACTCATTTCTGGCTCTTTTGACCATGCAATTAGTTGCAACATGCTTTTTTCGGTAGGTTGTGCGTATAACTTGGTTTTTAAAATAGCCGCTGCTTTCTGTTGACGGTTAGAGAGATTCGCATCTTTGATTTTATAATAGACATCCAATTTCAATTCCTGAACCATTGCCAGATAAATAGAGTTCCAATCGTTCGCTGCCTCCATTCGCTCAATATCATCTCCATTGCCAAAAATGGAATAGAGGTCTTTGATATTGGGATTAAACAGCGTTCCCTTATCGGCCAGTTGGGTATTGAGAGGGGTTAAGGTAACTACTGATTTATATTCGGGTGGAATAAAGAATAAAAGCAGGGCCGTTCCCATATTAATTAGGACGGTGAAAATTAAGATGAATTTTCTATGCTGCTTCAGTAAAGGCAATATATTTTGCAGATGTAGCATGGCAATCGTGTTTAACTGAAAATACAAATAATTAAGATACGGGGGCTACTACTATATTCCGGTCGAGGCTTTCTTCCAGAGATATAAAGGTTTCGGTGCGTTCGATGCCCTTGATTTTTTGGAGTTCGTCGTGCAGCACAAACCGGAGTTGCTGGATATCTCTACATACGATTTCAGCAAACATGCTGTAATTGCCAGTGGTATAGTTTAGGCGAACGATTTGCGGAATTTTCTTCAATTCGCGGGCTACGGAATCGTAGAGGGAGCTTTTTTCGAGGTAGATGCCAATAAAAGCAATCACATCGTAGCCCAAAAGTTTCAGGTCTACGGACAATCTTTTACCTTTAACCACATTTAGTTCTTCGAGTTTTTTAATCCGCACGTGGATGGTGCCTCCGGAAACAAATAGTTTCTTACCCAGGTCGGCATAGGATATTTCTGCATCCTCCATCATTTCCTGAATGATTTGCAGATCGAGTTTGTCGAGATTCAGTTTGGCGCTCATTTTATTTATTAATTTAGATATTATCTAATCAATATGCAATATTATTAAACATTTTCTATATTTTACACATTTTGTTTAAAATATTACCAAATAAACAATAAAATCCTGTAATCTTGTATAGTCAATGCAAACGTAATCGAGTACGTTCGATGGTTGACGTTACTGTGGGGTGATGAAATTTTTGGCAGACATGCCCTCTTGTCTCGGGGGTGAGGATAATGGGATAAACGTAGTGTAGAGCCGTTCGAGTAGCGATATTCGGGCGACCAGGGTCGACCACTGAAACTTTGCGCTATAGCTAACCACCTCGTGGAGGTTCGATCCCTCCCCCTACAGCTGTATAAAGCTTCTATAACTGGTATTGTTATAGAAGCTTTTTTGTTTGGGGTAGGTGACACTTAAAATGATTGTGTCACTTTAATCGTTATTTCCAAACAAGAATGCCGCAATTCGTTTATTGCCATCAGAAAAGGAGTGGTTCTTGATAACGAAATAGAGCAGGTTTGCGGATTTTTCAGCCTGGTTATAATTTAGCCTGCTTAATCAAATCCGGAAATAGCAATACCTTTTGTATATCCCTGGGATTAAATAAAAATGGCTGAACATCCTTTGCCATATCCTGCATGTTTACGCTTTTACACTTCTCGATAATTCTTTCTTTGAGTTGCTTCTCATTACACACACCCATTTTAAATTCCAGATAGTTATAATCTGGCCTGTCAATCAATGACAATAAGAATGCAATATCAAAGAAATCCCTTCCCTTATTTCTTTCGCGATTGCAAACAGCATAGAATTTTTGGGAAAGCAGTAAATTTAGTGGTGTAATAAAGATATGGGTGAACACATCAAACCGGTTTAGAATGTATTTTTCCGGAACAAAATCAAAATGCTGAGGCTCAGTGTCAAGCTGTATTAATATCTTTTCCTCTCTATAAGCCGACAAACCTTCCTTATATAATATTTCAGGAAAACGAATATAGCAATGATATGCACCTTTATAAACCGTTTTCATTTCAACCTCATAGCCTTCCTGTTCTAATTGCTTTTTTAAAACGTCTGATACTTTTGCAAATGTATCCTCAGCAATCGTAAAATTATCAAAATCAAGATCTTCAGAAAAACGAGTGTTCCCGTGCACAATCCTTAAACAAGTACCCCCTAAGAAACATAGCTCATTGGCATATTCACTATCAAAAAGAATCTGCAATAATTTATACTGTAGATATTCTCTTAAAATAAATCGTTTGAACCCTCGAAGGTTTTCAGGATAATTTTTTTCTATTTCAGATAATGTTAGCATACTTATTGATTTTGTTCAATAGGTTAAGTCGCTTATTCAATGTTTTACTATCAAAACATGCAGCATAAGAAGTTAATCTGTTCTTGTTAATGGTTTCATTAAAGGTGGTAAGATTTAGCCTCAGCCCTTCTATATCTTCTATAGTATTTAATTGGTGATTAAGATATAAATAATCCAGAATCGCCTTTTCAGGTGAAGCTATTAACAAGGGTATTGTTTGACTATTGTCAACTTCATATCCAAAAAACAGCTGCGCTTTAATACTTCTATAATTAAATGTGCCGGCAATTGTTTCGTAAGCAATCGTTTTTTTTGTGGTGATATTCTGAACAGAATACACAGCTTCCGGTATCAGCCCATAGTGTGAAAGAGCAGATTCAAGTGAAATATATGAAGGACGATGCAGGCAGTTACTAATCCGATACCGAAGCCTGTCATTCATAGGAATATCAGCGAATAAATACCACTTATTGATTAGCTTCTGGATATATCCCTTCCGCTGCCATTCCACCAATCGCCTTGAATCAAACTTTGGGAACAGCTTTTCTATATCCCTTATGCAGAATACTTCAAAGCTGTAAAGGGCAGTTCTAAAGTCCAAATAAGTCATTTTGTTTCTTATTATTGTCAAAATTAACAAATATAAGAAATATAATGAAATTCGATGTAGCTTTTAGCATAATTTCAACAGATATAATTTTTGTACAAGTTGCCAATTCACGCAACTCCCCGGATTTATAGATGTTCCTACTTTTTTTTACTGTGGATATTCAGTCGGTCTCAAAATAATCAGCCATTTGGTGCTAATAGCAGTAAAGAAATTCCTGTTAAGATGGGTGCAACGTTGTTGCATAAATTGGCTCCAAAACCCCAACTTCTGCCATTCGTCCTCATTTCTATAGATATAGAAACCCAGCTAACACAAAAAAATGCTCTAAAAGAAGGCTACCCTGTAAATTGTTTGGATTGTAGATTCCCCAATAAATTAATTTGGTTTATTTTATAAACTAGTCTACATTTGTTTTATCAACCTAGCATTATGAAAAATGCACTCCTACTTATAGCTACCTTTTTATTTGGGATATCCCTCCAGGCACAAACTAGGGTGCAAGGGTCGGTTAAAGACAAACGAGGTAGAATTATAGCAGGTGCAAATATTAGTATAAAAGGGTCTTATGATGGTACTACTTCGGATTCTGCGGGTAATTTCTCCTTTAAGACTTACGAAAAAGGGCCTGTTATTTTAGTGGCTAATAATATTGGGTTTAAAATAGAGGAAGTACCCGTTACCATAGGAAAAGATACCTTACTGGTAGATTTCCTTTTAAAAGAAGACATCAACGAACTATCTGCAGTTGTAATTACAGCAGGAGCTTTTGAAGCAAGTGATAAGAAAAAAGGTACGGTTTTAAAGCCCCTAGACATTGCTACAACTGCTGGTGCCAATGCAGATATATCCGCGACCATTCAAACTTTACCGGGTGCCCAAAAAGTGGGTGAGCAAGAGGGCTTGTTTATTAGAGGCGGAAGTGCAGAGGAAGCAAAAATTATTATTGATGGATCGGTAGTCAACAATTTCTTTTATAGTTCTGTGCCGGGAATTTCTCAACGGGGCAGATTTTCTCCTTTCTTATTTAGTGGAACGGTTTTTAGTTCAGGTGGCTATTCTGCGCTGTATGGGCAAGCTTTGAGTAGTATATTAAGTTTAGAAAGTATAGATATCCCAGAAAGAAGCGAAATTCAGGTTGGTATTTCTCCTATTTTTTTAAGCGCTGGTTTTCAGCAAGTAGCCAATAACAAAAAATCTAGTTTTGGATTGAGTTATAATTGGGTGAATTTAACCTTGTATCAAAAACTAGTTCCGCAAGCGCCCGATTTTTTTAATGCGCCTTCTTTTCATACGGTTGATGCAAACTATCGATTTAAAACCAAAAAAAATGGCATGTTTAAAATCTATGCCTATTTTAATTCAGGAGATTTAGGAGTGCGCAATCCATCTTTGGATAGTATTGGTTTAAAAAATGCTTTCAGTTTAAAGAACAGAAATTTCTTTGCCAATATGAGTTTCCGTCAATTTTTAGGAAAAGGGTGGAAACTCAATACAGTAGCAAGTGTAAGCTATAATAAAGACAATATAACCACCGAGGTTCAAAATCAACAGAACGAAAAAATTCCTGTAGTAAATATCCCTGTTATTGATTATACCCATTTCAAATTGGATGCTCGCCAATGGATGGTTCAGGCACGGGCTGTGTTAGATAAAAGATTCGGTGCGCTCAATACATTTCGATTTGGTGCAGAAGCCTGGAATAATGCTGATAGCTCTAGGTATACCAATTTAAACGGTACATTCCCCGCTAAAATAAGCGATTTTTATACCGCCATTTTTGCGGAATCTGATTTGTATTTATCGAATAATGTCGCATTTAGACCTGGAATTAGAATAGAACACAGTGGATTGTTGAATCGTTGGAATGTTGCTCCAAGAGCTGCTTTGTCTTATAAAATTGATAAAAACAGTCAATTCAGCATCGACTACGGAATGTTCTATCAAACTCCAGAAAGAAGATATCTAGTTACTAATAGTGATTTCAGTTTTTTAAGAGCAGATCATTACATATTTACCTATCAAAAATTATCGACCAATTACACATTTAGAGTGCAAGCTTTCTACAAAGATTATGTGAATTTATTAAAAACAGATGCTGCTGTAGTAAATGCAATAAGCACCCAAGGAGTGGGATATGCCCAAGGTGTTGAATTATTTTGGAGGGATAAAAAAAGCTTCAAAAACTTTGACTACTGGATCAGTTATTCTTATCTAGATTCTAAGAGAAATTATAATAATTACCCCACTGCAGCGATGCCTACTTTTGCTGCTAATCATAGTGGAAGTTTGGTATTAAAAAAATTCTGGGTAAAACAAATGTTCGGTATTAACTGGAGTTGGAATTGGAGCACAGGCCGTCCTTATTATAATCCCAATAACGCCAAAACGGATTTCTTAACAGATCGAACAATATTTTATAGTACGAATAACTTTAGTGTAAACTGGCTACCCAAACTAGGTAAAGCGAACACAGTTGTAGTTCTTGGCATCAATAATGTATTTAATGAAACTCAAATTTTTGGTTACAACTACAGCAATAGACTAAGAGATTCACAAGGGCTTCTGATCAGAGAAGCGGTAATACCACCTGCACCTCGTAGCTTTTTCTTAGGCATATTTTTAAGCTGGGGTGTTGATAGAACCCAACAAAACATTAATGGAAATCTATAATTAACAATATAAACTAAACAACATGAGCAACGAACAACAACGCGACGAACAACTATGGAAAATTGCCAAAGAAAGAGTAGCCTTTAAGTGGAGTTTTGCCAGCTATATTATTGTCAATTGCTTCTTAGTGGGTATTTGGTATTTCTCAAGCAATCAGTACACCTATTTTTGGCCCATCTGGCCCATTTTGGGGTGGGGTATTGGGGTTGCTTTTCACTATGTTAGGGCGTATCATGGCAATAGCATTCTTTCCATCGAAAACGAATACAATAAATTAAAAAACAAATAACAGTAAACCAATCAATCAAATTAAAATAAAAATCATGAAAAAATTACTAGTGGTAGTATCGATGTTGCTGATGGCGAATGTAAATGCCCAAAAATTTGAGGCTGCAATGGAAAAGGGAATGATGCAATTTAAAGATGCTAAATCGCCCGAAGAAATGCTAGCAACTTCTGCATTTTTTGAGCGAGTAGCTGAAGCAGAAAAAGACAAATGGTTGCCCTATTATTATGCAGCACAAACGCAAATTTTGGCAGCTTGGATGAATCCAAAATCTGACAAAGATAAATTAGCTGAAAAAGCAAATTCGCTTATTTTAAAAGCAGAATTGATAAGTGCCAACAATTCTGAAATTTATTGCCTAAAACAAATGACAGCAGTATTGCAACTAACGGTTGACGCAATGAACAGATGGCAAACCTATGGCGCTATAGCATCTGAAGCTATTGCTAAAGCCAAAGCAGCTGATGCTTCCAATCCACGTCCTTACCTTTTAGAAGGTCAATACTTAATGAATGTTCCGGAAGCATTTGGTGGTGGTAAAGCTGTGGCAAAAAAGATTTTAGAAAAATCGTTAACCTTATTTGAAAGTTTTCAATCTGCCTCTCCTTTTCATCCAAATTGGGGTAAAGACCAAGCAACAACCGCATTAGCTGCTTGCCAATAATTTTTGCAATACAAACAGCCCCTTCATTTAAGTGGGGCTATTTGTATATTTTAAAATACTTATTATGCAAAATAATGATTCCCTATCAGCCAGTGATAGCCTGAAGTTGATTGAAAGTATGATTCACCAAGCACAAAATCGCTTTACTGAGAATGGAACTTTGTATTTACTCTGGGGATGGACAGTTTTTTTATGTTCTTTGGTGCAATATTTTTTTTTAAAGCTTACCTCATATTCTAATGCGTCGCTAATTTGGTTATTGGTTGTTTTTGTGATGTTGTATCAAATATTTTATCTTTCCAAGAAAAGACAAACCGTAAAAGTAAGAACCTATACAGATGAAATTATTGGATATGTTTGGATGACATTTGGAATTTGTATGGGATTGCTTATAATTATTATGAACAAATTACATATTTGGATGTTATTTTATCCGTTCATATTTTTATTTTATGGAATACCCACATTTTTATCAGGAGCCATCATGCGCTTTAAGCCATTAATGTTTGGGGGTATATGTTGTTGGATACTATCCATTGCAGCATCGTTTATTACATCCATAGAAGTAATTTTATTGTTGGTACCTGCAGTTTTATTTGGTTGGATTATTCCCGGATATTTACTTAGAGCAAGATTTAAATCAGCCTAACATGTCAGAAGAAAAAAAATTAACCGAGCAAGAAAGTTTGGAACTGATTTCAGCAATGATTCAGAAAGTTAAAAATAGTTACCACGATACGGGTGTTGGCTCTCTTTTGTGGGGTACAGTTGTTTTTATTGCTTCCTTTGTATCATTTTTGAGGTATCGCTATAACTTTACTATCGGTTTTGATATCTGGTTACTCGTATTGGCAGCTATCGTTCCTCAAATATATTTATCAATTAGAGAGAAAAAGTCAAGCCAAACTAAACGTTATGATGATGATGCCATCGATACGGTTTGGTTGGTGTATGGCTTAACCATTTTTGGTTTGTCGTTTTACCAATCTACCGTAGGAGATACCACAAACAGAATTATACAAGAGGAAGGCTGGGCTATGATGAAACATTATCTTTCGGGAAACAAGGCCGATGAACAAATAAAGCCTTTTACTTTAAGTGTGTATTCACTATACATATTGATTTATGCCTTTCCTACGCTAGTTACTGGTTTGGTTAAAAAATTTCCACCAATGATTATTGGCGCCGTTATAACCTATATATTATTTATCATTTCATGTTTTACAGAAACTCAGTATGATATGCTATTGGGGGCTATTGCAGCAATAGTTTGTTGGTTTATTCCCGGAATAATTTTAAGAAAAAAATATTTGGCTCAAAAAAAATCCAATGTTTAAAGAGCTAGACCCTATTTTACATTCACAATTGCGCCTTGCGGTAATGAGTTTACTCATTGGCGTAAAAGAGGCCGACTTCAGTTTCATCAAAGAAAAAACAAATGCAACTGCGGGTAATTTAAGTGTGCAAGTGCAGAAACTTAAAGAGGTAGGCTATATTCAAGTAGCCAAACAATTTAAAGATAATTATCCGCAAACTACTTGCAAAATTACTTCCGAGGGGATTTTGGCTTTTGAAGCTTATGTAAAGGCCTTACAGGAATACCTTAAAGTTTAATTACTAGTTAAATGAAGGAGGAAGTTATCAGGTAAAAACTGATATATCAAACTCAATTATTCACTATTTATTGGTAGAATTCAAAAAATGTTTTTCAATTAGCCCACAACTTTGTGTAGCCTATATTGGCAGTTCGCTGTTTAAGTCAAATAAGCTTCAATAATAATTTTTTTCTGTTTCATCATTATTTCAAATGAGTTTGGTTTACTCATTAATGATCCTAAATTTTCAGGTAATACTTGCCAACGAAGTCCAAATTTATCTATGCACCATCCGCATTGAACTTCTTTGCCTTCTCGGGTAAAATAGTCCCAGTATTTGTCGATTTCGGCTTGATCTTTACAGTTGATGGCGAATGCCAAAGCATCATTAAATAAGTGATGTGCGTGTGCCGTACTCATAAAATTATACTTCCTTTCAAAAATATGCACTTCACACATTTCAGTATTCCCGCTAGGCGTTTCTCCGAGAGGAATGATTCGGCCTGCTTGAAAATTTTCTCCAAATATGTTTTGGTAATAGTTGGTTACTGCTGATATATTACCGCCCTCTGTTTGAAACCAAAGGCAAGGAACTATTGTATGTTGTTGCATATCTATATACTTTGTCCAAATGTAAGCAAGTTATTATCTGGATCAAGCACCGAAAATTCTTTTTGCCCCCATGGTTTTTGCTGCAAATCTCCGTTTGGATGAATAGTTATTTTATTGGCAAGCAATGATTGATAAAGTACATCAATATCATCAGCTCTGATATAAACTTGTCCGTAATTCTCTTTTGGGTCTAGATTCTTAAACTCAAAAAAGTGAATTTCAATATTGTCTTTAGCAACAATTAAATATTCAGCATATTCTCCAAGCATTTTAAAATTCAATTGGTTTATATAAAAATGCTTCGTAAGAACTTTATCCCGCATTGGTAGTTTAGGGTGGATGTTAGTAAGCATATTTATTGAAATTTATAGTCACTTTTCAAGCCAGATAACTTTCTATTAATGCCAACTAGCTAATCCTAAATATTATCTCCCAATTAGCCTTCAGCCATTATCAGGCTATGCGTTCTATCTCAAATGTAGGAATTTTGCGATAAGTATAAAACCCCACGCAAACCCACCACCCCACCTGTTATCTCTAAAAAATTGTTCTTCCCGCAATTATTGAAAGTACTGTTAATACGAGTAATCCCTAAAATAGAATAGGCCACTTTTCAGTGGACTATTCGGTTCGGAGGAATAATTTGTATCATTCACGACATATTATTATACATGTAATTAGAAGAGATTGACTAATGTTTATTATGCAGCAATGAATTGATCTAACCGATAGTGTATTGAACTCCGAAACGCATAGTCGACTCCCGCTTGGGCGGATCGGAAGACTATGCGTGAAAGTATTTCCAGCTTTCATATGGCTTCATGCTTGGAAAGCGGTTTAAGTGAAGCAAATACAAGCTAAAATGAAGTTTTATCTTAATATGGGCTTTTGGAAAGTTCTGAACTTTCCAAAAGTTGCGCCGCCCATAACGAGCAAGGGCCACTTTTCAGTGACCCTTGCTCGGATTATTTTATGTTACTATTGGACTAATTCCAACGAGGTAACATTTCTACGCGACGATTATCTTGTCTGCCCTTAGCAGTTTTATTATCCGCTACTGGCTTTTCACTTCCGTAACCAATAGAAGTCATACGATCTGCTGCAATTCCTTTACTGGTAAAGTACTTCATGATTGCATTAGCACGCTTCTGAGATAGTGCCTTATTTACTTTGGCAGAACCTGTATTATCAGTATGTCCTTCAATATCCACTTTCAATGTTGGATACTTATTCAGCATATCCAAAGCATACTGTAATTTCTGAGGAGCCAATTTAGGATAAGCAAATTTGTCGGTTCCGGTTACAAAGTAAATGCTCTTAGCAGCTACTTTTAAATCAGCAGCCAAATCAGGACATCCACCATTGCTGGCAACACCCGCAACGGTAGGGCATTTATCTTCTTCGTCATTTACACCATCGCCATCAGAATCCGGTATCGGACAACCCTGATAACGAGCTAAACCTGGAACAGTTGGGCATTTATCTTCTTCATCGTTAATACCATCTTTGTCGGTATCTGGGATAGGACAACCCTGGTATTTAGCTAAACCTGGAACAGTAGGACATTTATCCTGCTCGTCATTGATACCATCTTTATCAGTATCTGGGATCGGACAACCCTGGTATTTAGCCAAACCTGGAACAGTAGGGCATTTATCTTCCGGATCGATGATACCATCCTTATCGGTATCAGCAGGAGTTGGTGGAGGCGGAGGAGCTACCACAACCGGAGGAGGAGGCATAATTTTCTTACCAAATAATTTATACTTCAATCCAAATTGGAATCCTTCATTATAGAACCGAGGAACCAGGTTTGGATTGGCACCGTCTTTCATATCATTTAAGCCGGCAAAATATCTGGCATAAATCTGCACTTTCTCATGAGGAAACACTTCCAGTCCAACAGTAGCAGCTGTGCTGAAAGCCTGGAAATTTCTTTTGAAATAACGCTGAGAATTATCGTTTTTCAAAGAATTATTGAAGTCTAGCTGTGGTCCAAACAAAATAGCCAGCTTTTCGCTTGCACGAACTTTAAACAGCATAGGATAAGACTGATACTGAATGGTTCCTGCAAATTGCTTTACAATTCCAGATTCAGATTTCAGGCTATACTTTAATGTAGAATACTGAGCCTGTGGTTCGAATGACAAAACATCATTCAATGGGATATTCAACCATACCCCACCAGCATAACCCAATCCGTACTTGTAATCAACAGAGGCTACATAAGAACCATCTGTTACCCGAAACTGAGATAAGTTTAAAGCACCCAATAAACCACCGGAAACAGTATAACGGGGTTTGGGAGCTTTTTTAGCGTTGGTTTGTGCCTGCAACTGAACCGCTACTAATGCGATAGCTGCCAGCAATAACACTCTTTTAAACATAATTATTTTTTTTATTTGGTATCAAAGTTAACAAAAAGGGGAAATCGCTAAACAGAATTTTTTGGTCAAATTTCTAAAAAGCAACAAGTTTGTAAGTGTTTATCAATCAATGTTTTGCGTGCCTAGAACCCTTTCGCGCGATTTTTCTTGCACAAAAATGTTTCGGTTATTCTAGCAGGTAGCTCTATGATGCATTGAATCACCTTGTCACCTTTTCGGTTGAATTGTAACCGAATAATCCCTGCGGGATCTGGTATTTCCCCTTTCATCTAGGTAAGTTTACCCAAAAGAGAAGCTCTATTTCCCCCTTAAATCTGGGTATAATAAACTAATAGCATAAAAGCCATCAAATTAATTAAATAGCAATCCCCTTTATAACCCAAGATTTCATCAGCACTCCTATAAAAGGTTACAATTTTAGTAAGTATTTAGTGGGAGATACTTAATTATTAACCTTCCCCAAATGTTATACCAAGGCTACTTTTTTGCAACCGGCCTAAAACTAAATGCTTGTCCACCAACCGATAACTCATACATCAATCCTGCCTTTGGCTGTACGAAAACAACCATCCCATCTGTGAATTTTACGTTAGCGGCAGTGCCCTTGTCCAATGCAATGGCCGATACTTCGCTAGAGAGCTTAATTTGACTATTCCTAAATTTTTCCATCACAGCTCGGTTCTCAAAAAATATTACTTCCCGAAAAGCTTGTCCACCTGCCTGTAATCCAATCGTTACCTGCTTTAAACTGGCCATCCCCACTAAATTTTCCTTCTCATACACGGCGCCATTGCCGGAAGCACCACCAACACCCAATCCACCTTTTCCTACATTGGGAAATATCACATAACCATATGAATTGTTGAATAAAGATTCCATCCATTTGTCTTTTTTGATAAATTCTACCCGCGCAGATTCGCTGTCAGTAATAATCATCTGATCATGTGAAGCTTTTTGCGCTGCAAGATTCCCGGATAAAAAAAATCCCAATAGTGCCAATAGAATCGCTAAGTGTTTTTTCATTTTATACGTTTTAAATTTGGTTTTTATGCTAAAATTTTCTTACAAAACAAACGTGCACGGTGGTTTCCCGGTACTCTGTGTAGGAATAGCCATTATAGAAATTAATCACATAGGCTCCTTTTTCATCTTCTTTAGAAAGTTGGGAAGTCCAATAGTTTCCTAATGGCAGGTTACTAATGAATGTGCGGTTATTAAACACTTTCAACAAATCATCTTTTACTGGTAAGCGCCAATCATCAAAGCCGCCATCGCGTACTTCTTTAGATAAGTTTGCTGCTTCCTCCCACTTTACCATTTTTCCTGTATTCGATTTGGCAATCAATAAACCATGTGGGTGCTTTTTTTCATATCCCAGCTCACCCGGCTGCAATAAGTAGGCAACTACGCCGCCCAGGTATTCATCTCCTAATTTTATTTTTTGCCCGGCAACCCCTACCACTGAAAAAACAAAAATTGAAAGCAAGAAGGTTTTCATGTAAATACAATTTTTAAAAACGAGCAACTGTCTTGTATAAAATTACCATTTTTTAGGCAGGCGTCCTATTTTCAAAATACATGAATATGGATAAATGGATGATTCCCTTATTTACAATGTTACAGAAAGCATGTAATTTACAGTGATAAGCTTTTGTTATGTGTTACTACAATGGCGTTCGGGTTAGTAAAGAGGAATTTATCCGCTTGAAAAATATGGAAGTGCAAGTGAAAAATCAGGATTTGCACTGTCCGGTTATGAGTGGATTTGAATATGCCAACTGGCCAATATTGATTCCTTCAGCTGATGGAAAAAGTATAGCGCTCAATTTTGCCCACTGGGAGCTGATTCCGTATTGGATTACCGACCGCAAAGCCCTAGCCGAAAGCAGAAAAAAATTCACTACCCTAAATGCAACCTCCGAAAAATTATTAGAGAGTCGGGTGTTTAAATCGGCTGCATTACAAAGACGTTGTTTGGTATTGTCGTCAGGATTTTTTGAGTGGCGACATTGGGCACCTGCCGGATCGAAAAAAGCCCTTACCTATCCCTACCATATCACCCTTACCAACCAGCCTTATTTTTTTATGGCAGGCATCTGGCAACCCTGGACGGATCGGGAAACCGGTGAAACCTTCCCAAGTTTCGCCATTGTAACTACCGCAGCCAATTCGCTGATGGAACAGGTACACAATACCAAAAAAAGGATGCCTGTAATTTTTCCGCCGGAAGAAGCATATCAATGGATACAACCTAATCTGAGCGAAGAGGAAATCAGTCGGCTAGCGCATTTTTCCATCAACAGTGAGTTGCTATCTGCCACTGCTATCCGAAAAGATTTCAGAACCGCTCCTGATCCTACGGAGCCGTTTCAGTATGAAGATTTGCCCAATTTGGTTACTGCATACTCCTAGGGCTACATTATGATTACTTCCTATGTTATCATACAGGCCGAGCCTACGGCTCTCTTTGCATCTTAGTTTTCATGTAACAACGGATTAAAATCCGTTGTTATGATATGGGGGGAGGCTTTGCCTCTTGTGGGCGGATTAAAGTCCGTTGTTATGATATGGTGGGAGGCTACGCCACTTGTGAGCGGATTAAAATTAATCTGGCTTAGCAATCTTATTTTATACTGTTTTGCTAAATATTTTAGTATTTTGTGGAGTGGAATGGCTGTTTACGATACCCTATGACCGAAAATTCATCCGGCTGAAGGCCCGCCTGATATATTTGTCGGATCAGGTGGAGCGGGTAATGGTTATTGGCCGAAACCGGTCGATTATTCTGCAAAGCAACCGGCCCATGCTCGAAAATAAGGGGCTGAAGAACAAGCGTATTCAGTGGAAGATTACAGAAGGGACCCTGCACAACTCGAAAGTTTTACAAATCATCCTGCTATCCCTAGAAAAACACCTAAAAAACAATAGCCCTGCACCACCACCCGCAATCTGAATTCACAGGCTGTATATTTGCACCGCAATGGGACAAAAAAAACTGATTCGATTTGAGGCCATCCGACATTTTTCGAATGTGTTGGAGTATCCGCAAAACATGCGGGGCAACTGGCATACTTTCTTTAATAACACCCAACCGATAACGCTCGAATTGGCTTGTGGTAAGGGAGAATATGCGGTTGGATTAGCCAGACTGCATCCAGATGAGAATTTTATTGGCATCGACATCAAGGGAAACCGGATCTGGCGAGGTGCTAAAACTGCATTAGATGAGCAGCTTACCCAAGTGGCCTTTATTCGTTCTTCGATAGATAAAATCACCGACTATTTTGCGCCGGGTGAAATTTCTGATATCTGGATCACTTTTCCCGATCCACAGTTAAGAGGTTCGCGGGCCAAAAAAAGATTAACCCATCCGCGGTTCCTACGCTTGTATCAACAGCTACTGAAGCCGGGGGGGAAAGTACACCTGAAAACGGATAGTCCGGTTTTATATGAATTTACCCTAACAGTTGTTAACTTATTTGGTTTTTCTCTGTTATATAACACGGATAACCTGTATGCCGAGGAGGTGATTGCTCCGGAACTGCGTATCAAAACTCACTATGAAGGATTAGATATTGCAGGAAGTAACCGGATTCACTATCTGAGTTTCATGATTGATCAACCCCTGCCGGCCGACAAGGATATACTACTTAAACAATTATTTCGTGAGCAAACAACTGATTGAAGGCGTACATTTTTATTATGAAGAGCATGGCCTAACCGTGTTTACAAGTGAGTATCATTTAGAAAAAGGTTATTGCTGCGGAAACGGATGTCGGCATTGTCCATACGATTATGTGAATGTACCTGAACCCCGAAAAACCCTGCTTACAGAAAACAGGGATACAGAAAAGGAAGTAACTGAATAATCAATCTTTTATAAGCCAAAAGGTAAGTTGCAAAAAAAAATGCCCATAGAAAAGCCGCGCACCATTTTACCAAGTGGACAGGCAGACAACGATTTTTTCAGTCGTGTGTACGAAGTAGTGCGGTTAATTCCTAAAGGAAGGGTAACTTCTTATGGTGCCATCGCTCGTTTTTTGGGGAGCGGGAGAAGCGCCCGAATGGTGGGTTGGGCAATGAATGCATCTCATCAACAAAAACCACCTGTTCCGGCACATCGGGTGGTAAACCGAAACGGACAACTTTCCGGCAAAATGCATTTCGGAGACCCAACCAGCATGGAAAAATTGCTACTGAAAGAAAAAATTAAAGTAGAGAATGATACCATTGTTGATTTTGATCAACATTTCTGGGATCCCGCTACAGCAATCGGTTTGTAGTAATCAACGATAAAAGGGATGAATCATCCAATACACCACCGGGCCAGTTACCGCTACATACAACCAGAGTGGCCAAGTTATTTTTGCCAGTTTTTTATGCAAAGTATATTCAGCGGTTAGCGCACGATAGGCGGTAAACAAAATGAATGGCAAAATAATAGCAGCCAGAAAAATATGGGTGATTAAAATGATAAAGTAAATCAATCGGGTATTTCCAACCGCCATTAATTCCTGCTCATCCACCAGACCATCGTGGTTGCTATCTCCAAACTTAGCTTCGCCGGCCAATAAATGGTGAGCGATATACGATACCAGAAACAAAACCGACAATACGAGGGCAGCTAACATCAGTTTCTTGTGCAGCGCATACTGCTTATTTTTTACTGCCCACAAAGCAGCCACCAGCAAAATCGCAATTGTGGCATTGATAAAGGCATTGGCAGCAGCAAAAATATGTACATCAAAACCTAGGTCTACTTCGAGTTGAAATTTTCCCAATAATACTACTACGGAAAATACCACCACAGAAAAAATTCCAATCAGCCAATAGGCTTTTTTATCATTCTTAGTAAGGGAAGCGGGAAGCATAATATAATTAATTAGGAGTAGATCGATCGATTCGTTGACGTGATTGCATAAATACTACAAAAAATAGTACGAGGCAAATTATGATGAGCCACAACCAACTTAGGCTAAGGATTTGGGTAAACAACTCGCTTTTTTTGGTACGATCCTTCTCCAGCATCAAAAGCCCAATATCCTTTGCCAGTTTCGACATAGCAACGGAATCCAATCCGTTATAATATCCGCGAACCCGATAATTCTTATCAATCAACACAAATCGGTTGGTATGCACAAAATCAGGAGAAACAGGATCTTCACTAAACTTATCTACTTTTAATTCTTCAAAGGCAAAGTCGTAGATTTTTTTGCGGTCTCCTGTAAGCATCCACCAGTTATCATGATTCACCCCAAAACGATCGGCATATGCTTTTAAAACTGTGGGGCTATCGTGTTCGGGATCAACGGTAAATGAAACAAACTGAACAATTGCACTATCAACTTTTTTTCGAACATTACCTCCACGTAAAAATGATTCCTGTAACAATGCCATATTCTTGGTTAGTCTGGGACATATACCTCCACAACTGGTAAAAAAGAAATCGGCTACGATTATTTTTCCGGGACGATCATATAAGTTTACGGTGTCGCCCAATTGATTCACCAGTCGGATATTGGCGGTGGTATGCCACATTGAATCGTTAATTACTTTACCTTTTTCTAGGCGGGTAACTACCGTGTCTAGCAGGTAGTGGCGAGGCATATCTACGGCCTGTTTACTGAAATATTGCAGAATCAGGTAAGATCCTACCGGAAGGAGTAATGCCAAACACAATCCTAATAATGCCCGTTTATTCATAGTGTATATATAAAAAACCACCGCAGAAAGCGATGGTGTTATTATTTCAGGCTAGCTTTTCATCAATGTTTTTCTTCAGTAGGCTTTGCATGTTCTTCGGAATGGTGTTCTTCGGACTTATGCTCTTCTTTCTTTTCTACTTTAATGGTACTCTGCTCTTTGTAGTGAGGGTCGTACGTATTGCGCAGATTTTTGAATGAATTACCATCATATAAAAATGCGATGATGAACCAGACAAACAAGGCCAACGGAACTACGATGGTCATGATTAGGTTTTTGATTTCATGCTTCAGGTGCATGAAATAGGCAACAATATAAAAAGCCTTCACCATCATTAAAATAACGATGGCTCCTTTTACTGCCAAACGCAGACTGCTATCCAGTGGCATGCCCATCATCCAAAATCCTAATGCTAATTCAACAATGGTTAAAACGGTTAGGATGAGGGTTACTTTCCAAATTTCTTTGGTACCTCCGCCTTCATGCTTTTCTGTATGTGTATGTTCCATAAATATGTTTAAAACTGCTGTGAAAGTTAATGTAATTAGATCAGGTAAAAACAGGTAAATACGAATACCCAAACCAAATCTACAAAGTGCCAGTATAAGCCGGCTTTTTCTATCATCAAGTAATGGCCCCGCTGCTCGAATTTATCGGTAAGCGTCATAATCAACATAATGATGTTAATGATTACACCCGAGAATACGTGGAAGCCATGGAATCCGGTGATGGTGAAAAAGTAATTGGTAAAATTGGTTGAGGACGCCGTTCCATCATGGTTGAGGAAAGGATTGCTGCCCCACCAAGCACCTTCATGGTGAAGATGATTCCATTCCCAAGCCTGACAACCGAGGAACATTGCTCCCCCGATGATGGTCATGATCATATACTTTACTACCCCCTTCTTGTCCATATTATGCCCTGCATGCACTGCGAGTACCATAGTAACTGAGCTGATAATCAGAATGAAGGTCATAACACTCACAAAAACCAGCGGTGCATTCATTCCTTCCGGTGCAAAAGGGAAACTTTTGAATACTTCATTGGGGTCGGGCCATCCGTTGGATGAGAAGCGGATAGTGCCATAAGAAATCAAAAAAGCGCCAAAAGTGAAGGCATCGCTCATGAGGAAATACCACATCATGAGTTTTCCATATTCCACGTTAAAAGGACTCTTTCCGCCGTTCCACATTTTGGTGGGAGTAACTGTAGTTGTTGAAGACATGGGACTGTTTAAGATTTCGATGCAAATTTATTATGAGTTGTTCAAAAAAGGGCAATAATGTTGAACTTTTTCTTCGACTATCCAACGAAATGATAAAAGATGAATAAATATATCCATAATACGTCTACAAAATGCCAGTAGATAGTGGTAAGCTCAAGGGGGAGTGGACTGTAATTCTTTACTTTCCCATTATAGGCAAGGAAAAGAATTACGGCAATCGCAATAATGCCACCTAATACGTGCAGCATGTGCATACCTGTAATCACCAGCAAATACGATGCTGCAGAGTTGCTTCTTTGACCGATTAACTCAATTCCCTGTTTTTCTAAGCTACGGAAGCCGAAATACTGGCAAAGAATGAATGCCAATCCTAACACAGCGGTTACCGTAATTAGCTGACGATATCTTGTCATTTCGCGGGCTTTGAACGACTTACCTGCTAGATGCAGGGTTAGGCTGCTTAACAGAATAATCACCGTACTTAACCAAAAGATATTGGGCAACTGAAATTTAAGCCAGCTACCTTCATTCATTTTAACGATGTATGCACTTGTAAATCCGGCAAACATCATAATAATGCTAGCCATTGCCACCCATAAAGTAAATTTCTGGGGGTGAATGCGGGACGACGAAGAATTTTGCGTACTCATGTGGGTCTATTTTCGATCAATGAATTTTATCCGCCAATAGCGACAGAAAAACAACCGGCAGGTAGATATAACTACTAAACATTACTCGCCGTGCAGCCGGCACATCCATTTGGCGGTATAAGCGGATACTTTGAAAAACCATAAAAAGATTAGCTACCATAACTATCCACATGCTCACCGAACCGGTTAATCCATAATAATAGGGTAAAAAGCCAACCGGTATCATTAGCACCGAATACATCACTGCTTGCAAGGCGGTAAATCGGGTGGGGCCTTTATCAGCGGGCAATAGTTTAAAACCAGCTTTACTATAATCTGTATGCGCCACCCAGGCAATTGCCCAGAAGTGTGGAAACTGCCAGAGAAATTGAATGGCAAATAAAATCCAACCTCCGGCATTACTGAACGACTTATCTCCAGCAACTACAGTTGCAAAGGGATCCATGGTGTTGGTGGCTGCCACCCAACCAATTAAACAGGGGAGCGCGCCGGGAAATGCACCCACTAGTACTGCAATGGAGTTTACTTTTTTTAAGGGCGTATAGATAAATGCATAGAGAAACAAACTAAAAGCCGACAGCAAAGCCGCACTCCAGTTAAAATCATTTTCAGCATCATGAAAAAAGTACCCCATCATCAGTACCCCAATCAATCCGGCTATTCCAGCAAACACATACGCTTCTTGTTGAGACATTCTTCCTGCTGCCACCGGTCGGGTTGCCGTTCTTTTCATCATAGCATCGGTATCTTTTTCTACCGATTGATTAATGGCATTGGCGCTGCCGGTAATTAACATACCCGCAATAAATAGTATCCCAATCATGGGCCAGTTGAAGCTGATGATATTGGGGGCCAATAAATAACAAATCACACAGGTAAATACAACCGTAAAACTGAGCGTAAACTTCGTCAACTGATAATAGTCCCTCACCTTACTTTGTAAAGTGCTTGGCTCAACTGGGTTGTGAGGGGATGCATGCATGCCTGTTGCGAATTTTAAAAAACTGATAAAGCTTACAGCAACCGAAAACTATTGATACAATAGTTGTAGGAGGCTTTTGTTTTTACAACAATGCTCCCGTATGTTCGGGAGCATTGTTTTGTATGGTTACTGACAGATGAACAATCTATCAGGCTGGGGTAAAATACAATCAATGATTACTTTCATCTTCTCCCACCGGAGTAGTTTGCTGGATGAATTCTTTTCCATCCTTACCGTAATCATAAGCCCAACGGTGTACTTCAGGAATTTCACCGGGCCAGTTTCCATGACCAGGACGAACGGGTGTAGTCCATTCCAGTGTATTTGAACCCCATGGATTCTGGCTAGTAAGTTTTCTCCCTTTAAATATGGAGTAGAAGAAATTGATCAGGAACAATATCTGAGCACCAAATACAATCATCGACACAACGCTGATAAATCGGTTCAGTTCAACAAATTGCTTGAAGCTTTCCCAGATGCTAAAGTCATAGTAACGACGTGGCATACCAGCCAACCCTTCATAGTGCATCGGCCAGAAAATCAGATAAGCACCAGCAATGGTAATCCAGAAGTGCATATATCCAAGCGTGTTATTCATGAATCGACCATACATTTTCGGATACCAGTGATAAATACCAGCAAACATTCCAAACATAGAAGCAACACCCATTACAATGTGGAAGTGGGCAATTACAAAATAGGTGTCGTGCAAATGAATATCCAACGCAGAGTTTCCTAACCAGATACCGGTTAAACCTCCGGAGATGAATAAACTCACAAATCCTATGGCAAACAACATACCCGGTGTAAAACGGATGTTTCCTCTCCAGAGCGTTGTAATCCAGTTAAACACTTTAATGGCAGAAGGTACCGCAATCAACAAAGTAAGTAATACGAATATCGATCCCAACAAGGGGTTCAATCCGGTAACAAACATATGGTGTGCCCAAACCAAGAAGGCCAGAATTGCAATTGCAAATAAAGAACCAATCATTGCAATATATCCAAAGATGGGCTTGCGGGAATTTACGGATAAGATTTCAGAAACCATTCCCATTGCTGGCAACAGGATGATATATACTTCGGGGTGACCGAGGAACCAGAATAAGTGTTGGAAGAGAATCGCACTTCCTCCTTCGTTAGGTAAAGCCCCTACCCCATTCACAAAAATATCAGAGAGGTAAAAACTTGTACCGAAATTACGGTCGAATATCAACAGAATAAATCCAGATAACAATACAGGGAAAGATAATACACCCAAAACAGCGGTAAAGAACAGCGCCCAGATAGTTAATGGTAAACGGGTCATGCTCATACCTTTGGTACGCATGTTCAGGATGGTAGCGATATAGTTCAAACCACCTAATAAAGAAGATACTACGAATAATGCCATAGAAATAATCCAGAGATCCATTCCTGTTTTAGAACCAGGAGAGGCATCACCCAGAGCACTTAAAGGAGGATAGGCCGTCCATCCGCCACTAAAAGGACCAGTTTCTACAAATAAAGATGACAACATAACTATACTGGCAATAAAGAAAAACCAGTAGCTAAGCATATTCAAAAAGGGAGAAGCCATATCCCTTGCACCAACTTGCAAAGGAATCAAAAAGTTGGCGAAGGTTCCACTTAATCCTGCAGTTAATACAAAGAATACTAATACTGTACCGTGGGTGGTTACCAATGCATAATAAGCTTCTGGAGTGATATGTCCACCCTTGGCCCATTTACCCAAGATAGTTTCCAACCAAGGGAAAGTAGAATCGGGATATCCCAGTTGTAAACGAAACAATACACTCATTAAACCACCCAATACTGCCCAAAACATTCCGGTAATTAGGAATTGTTTGGCAATCATTTTATGATCCTGACTAAACACATACTTGGTAATAAAAGTATCATGGTGCTCATGATGTTCATGATGGCCATGCTCTTCATGGGTAGTTACCACTCCCGCTGCGTGTGTTTCCACTTCGTGACTCATACTGTTTGCTTTATTAAGTTACTTTATTAAAGAGCCGTATTACGTTGAATTACATATTTGTTTTTTCCTTCTTACCTGCTGTTGCCATGCCAATTACAGGCTTGGTTGAATCTGCAACTGGAGATATAGAAGGATCTTTGTCTGGAAAGTTAACCAAATACTGAGGCTTTTGTTTTGCCATCCACATATCGAATTCTTCCTGCTCTACTACATCAATTATTCCCTTCATAGAGTAGTGACCATTTCCACACATTTGATCGCAACTGATTTCGTAAACGAAATTGGGATTATTGGTAATCTCCTTCATTTCTTTGGTAGTGTACTTGGGGGTGAACCACATGGTAGTAGGAATTCCCGGTACGGCATCCATTTTCATTCTAAAATGGGTAAGACCCACATCATGAATAACGTCTCTAGAACCAATTACCAACTTAACGGGCTTACCCTTTACCAGATACATCGTTTGTTCTGTTACCACATCATCGTGACTTAATTTATCTTCCCAAATGATTCCTAATGAGTTGGTAGCCGGATCAATATTCTTAAAATATTTTTTGCCAAAAGCGGCATCTTTTCCCGGGTAGCGATAAATCCATCCAAATTGTTTGCCAGTTATTTCAATTACCATCGCCTCTTTTGGAGGCTCACCGGTAAAGAGGAACCAGTTCCGTAATCCAATTACAACCAAAAAAGTTAATACGATGGCTGGAATGATAGTCCATATAAATTCCAATCTATTGTCATGAGCAAAATAGTACACTTTACCCTCATCATTCTGTTGGTATTTATAGGCGAAATAGAATAGTATAACTTGGGTAATAATAAAAACGAAACCAGTAACTGCGATGGTATACCACATCATGGTATCTACCCGGGCACCTTCAACACTGGCAGCATCGTGTGCAAGCAGTGTTTTACCAAAGTATATATCATTACAATACCAAACCCCAATTAATCCGAGTACAAGAAACGCAATCATCAACGCACCGTTGATTTTGTTGCTCTGCCTCAAACCCTTTCCTTCTCCTCTCAAAACGGTTACATACTCACTCGCTTTAGCTATTTGAAAAATAACTATAAAGATGAGGGCAATTACCGCGATTGTTAATAAGATGCTCATATTCTATTCAGTTAATGCTTGGATAATTTCTACTATGATTAAGTTTATACCTGATGAATAATACTTTCTTTCAGGAATGGATGATACTTTGAAACCAAGGGCTTAGAAGCCAATGATCTGCTTACAAAGAATATCATACAACCCACAAAAAAAGCCAATATTCCAAAATCCAGCCATCCAAGGGTTACATGTTCCTTAGAAAGACTGCCCATTATCATCTGATAAAAATCAATCCAGTGCCCAAAGATGATTAATACTGCCATAAAAGTTACCAATGTGTAATTTCTCTTGGCAGAACGTTTCATCAGAATCAACAAAGGACATATAAAATTGATAATCAGGTTCAAAAAGAAGATTCCTTTATAAGGTCCCTGCACTCGATGTTTGAAGTAAACCGTTTCTTCGGGTATGTTCGCATACCAGATCAACATGTACTGCGAGAACCAGAGATAGGTCCAGAATACAGAGAAAGCAAACATGAATTTACCAATATCATGCAAGTGCTCTTGGGTTGTTAGTTCGAGGTATCCTTTATTTTTCAGGTAAATCACCCAAAGGGCTACCAGACTCATACCCGAAACGAAAGAACTAGCAAACGTGTACCAGCTATACATGGTAGAATACCAGTGCGCATCGATGCTCATCATCCACAACCAGGGAACAGTTGAACCAACAGTAAGGGCAAACCATACTGTAAATAAAGCCGCACGAATAGTACCTCTTAAAATATAGCGGGCGCCGGATTCATTGTCAAAGGGAGATTCATCTGCTTCCCGACTGATTTGACGCATTCTCCAACCCAACACGCTCCACAAACCAATGGCGAGGGTAGTCCAGATTACAAAGAAAGTAGGATTCAAAAACCCAACTTTCCCTTTCAATATTGGGTCCTTAGCCACAGCTTCGGTATCGAGCCAGTGATAGATATGATGCTTATGCCCCAAAACCACATACATCAGCACTGCAAAGGTAATGGCACCGAATATAGGTACCATGGTAGAAATGGCTTCGGGTATTCGTTTGAATGACTGCTGCCAACCACCCATTGCGAGGGTAGTTACACAGATGAAGAACATACTGGCATTGCAAATCAGCGTCCAGAAAATGGTGTTATACATTAAAGTACCCCAGAAATGGGTTTGCTCATGCTCATCTGCACCAAAGCCTTTGGTAAACATACCATAAAGCAGTGCAGCTCCGCCGATTCCGATTAAAGCAAGTGACCATGTTTTCATCTTACCGGGTATCTCAAATTGGTCTCTGATAGATGCCATTTTAATTCTTTTATGCTGTTATATCATTTTGCCGTTACAGGCTAATCAATCCAATTATTTCATCGCTGTGGTATCAGCAACTGCGGTGGCAGCAGCTTTTCCTTCCAGCTGTTTATCCTTAATATACTTTATTACCATCCAGCGTTGCTTTCTAGACAATTGCGAGGCATAAGAACCCATCAGGTTTTTACCATACGCAACGGAATAAAACATTTGTCCCGCTGGCATGTTCTCGTATTTGGCATCACCAACTAACGAAGCCGGCTTTGCAGGATATGGACCTGTTCCGTCTTTGTATAATGGTCCATTTCCTTTCAAATTGGCTCCATGGCAAATAGCACAATTAACCAGATAAAGCCTTTCCGCTTCTTTTGTTTCAACAGGCGACATGTTTTCCACTGGATTCATTACCGCCTTAGCAGCTGTATAATTGGTGGTATCACCAGCCGCATCTTTAGCAATATGAAAAGGAAGTTCCTCTTCTCGAGCGATGGTTCCACTTACAGGGCGGGCGGTATAATTAATGTTCTTAGCAGTCAGGTTGCTGTGATCTGAATAGGATTCATACGCGCGGCTATACGCCATATCTGGCATATAAACCGTTCCTGGCTTACGCTTAACATCACTGCAAGCGGCCAGCACCGAAACAGCAGCCAACAACAGAAATACAGATAATTTATTCATCTTATTATTATTCTAGATTAAGCAACCACTGGGTTACTGTTTTCAAATGTTGTTTCATCTTTATCATAAGTACCCAGCCACCATCCTGGTTCTGCAACCTGCACGTCGGTTTCTATAGCACCAGCTGAGCTTAGAAAAGCCTGTAAATCATCCACATTGGTTTTTTCAGTACACTCAATTACCATTACAAACAAATCGTCGGTCGCACGGGGATGAAAATGATGCTTTTTTACAAAAGGAGCCAATTGACAGAGATAACAGAAAGTAAGTACCATGCCCACTGCTGCAAATAATACCGTTAACTCGAACGTAATGGGTATCCAAGCTGGTAAAGAGAAATTGGGTTTACCGCCAAAGTTCAGCGGCCAGTCTTTCACCAAAATCCAGCTGATACTTCCCAACGCAGTTGATGTACCCGTAATACCATAAATAAACCCTGCTGTGTGCAAGCTGGTTTCCCGTAAACCAAGCGCATGATCTAATCCGTGCACCGCAAAAGGTGTATACACATCATGAATCTTATAGCCGGCTGTACGAACCTTCTTTACAGCAGGAAACAAAACGGCTTCCTCATCAAAACAACCTACAACGAATTTCTTTTTTGCCATACCCTTATTCCCTTTCGGGAAATTTAGTTATTAAATAAATTAATGTGCATGCGCATTATCGTGGATAAATGTGTCGAGCGGCTGCTCTTCAATTTTATCCATTTTGTTTTTAAATCCTTCCCCGGAAGTCTTCAACACATACTTAATTTCCGCCACCGCAATTACCGGGAAGTACTTGGCGAACAGGAAGAAACAAGTGAAGAACAAGCCAAATGTTCCTAGATAAAAGCCAATTTCCCAAATGGTAGGACTATAATAAACCGACCAGCTAGAAGGCAGGTAATCGCGATACAAAGAGGTTACGATAATTACAAAACGCTCGAACCACATACCAATATTTACAATTACGCTCATGAAGAAAGTAACAAACACGTTTCTTCTCATTTTGCGGAACCAGAAAATTTGCGGACTCAATACGTTACAAGCCATCATACCCCAGTAGCTCCAGCCATAAGGACTAAACAGGTAAGCGCGGCTGTACCAGAAAGTGTAGCCTTCGTATTTATTTTGGCTATACCATCCCATGAATAATTCGGTTAGATATGCAATACCTACAATCGATCCGGTTAACACGATAATTTTATTCATCGCCTCAATGTGCCCCAATGTGATATAATCTTCCATGTTAAATACCTTGCGGATAATTACCATCAGCGACTGCACCATGGCAAAACCCGAGAAGATGGCACCCGCTACGAAGTAAGGAGGGAAGATGGTGGTATGCCATCCCGGTACTACGGAAGTGGCAAAGTCGAAAGATACAATAGTATGCACCGACAATACCAGTGGGGTACTTAATCCGGCCAATACCAGAGAAAGACTTTCATGACGCTGCCAGTGTTTGGTAGAGCCCGTCCAGCCGAAAGAAGCAATTCCATATAATTTTTTACGCAGCTTGGTAAATGCCCGGTCTCTAACAGTAGCCAAATCGGGAATTAAACCACTGTACCAGAAAAGCAGCGATACGGTAAAATACGTTGAGATAGCGAATACGTCCCACAACAAAGGTGAATTAAAGTTAACCCAGAGTGGTCCGCGTGTATTTGGATAAGGCAATACGAAGAATGCCATCCAAACTCTACCCATGTGCCAGATGGGAAACTGTCCTGCGCACATTACTGCGAAGATAGTCATGGCTTCGGCAGCCCGGTTAACACCCGTTCTCCAACCCTGGCGGAATAATAATAAGATAGCAGAAATCAGGGTACCGGCGTGACCAATACCTACCCACCATACGAAATTGGTAATATCCCAACCCCATCCAATGGTTTTATTCAGGTTCCACTGGCCAATACCATAGGTAACATCCCGGTAAATGGCATAGATGCCGAATAGCAATAGAGCAACGGCAATGTAAAAACCAATGTACCATAACTTACTGGGCTTAGCTTCAATGGGGCGAACGATATCTTCCGTTACCTGGTGATAGTCTTTGTTTCCCATCACCAATGGTTCCCTGAGCTGTGATTCGTACTTTAAATGCATCTCGTCTTTTTTATTGTTCCCGGATTACCATTTACATGGTTCATCAATTCGGATAGTTTATTGTTGACCGGTTATTATGCTTCTTTTTTTTCTTCTTCTAGGTTTCTCACTTTTGCCAAATAGCTAACATTGGGTAATACGTGTAATTGCTCTAATACATAGAACTGGCGATTCGGATTTTCCTTTCTGGTAATACTAATGGCACTGTGCTGGTTATTGGCGTTTCCAAATACAATTGCGTTTGTAGGACAAGCCTGCTGACAAGCCACTTTTAAATCTGTATCTTCTAGAGGACGACTTTCTTTTTTGGCTTTCAGTTTGCTCTCTTGTAAACGCTGAACGCAGAAAGAACATTTCTCAATCACCCCTCTGGAACGAACCGTAACATCCGGATTTAATACCATTCGAGTAAGATCGTCGTTCATATCGAGTACTACATCATTCACAATACCCACCTGATTGTTTGCAAAGCTGTCGGCGCCCGTATAATCGGCCCAGTTGAATCGACGCACTTTGTAAGGACAGTTATTGGCGCAGTAACGAGTACCGATACAACGGTTATAAGTCATTTGGTTAAGCCCTTCACTGCTGTGGTTGGTAGCGGCTACCGGACAAACGTTCTCACAAGGAGCATTGTCGCAGTGTTGGCACATCATGGGTTGGAATACAACATTGGGGTTATCCATATCACCGCTGAAGTAGCGATCGATCCGCAACCAATGCATTTCATGACCCCGCAGAACTTCGGGCTTACCAACTACTGATACATTATTTTCAGCATTACAAGCAACCACGCAAGCGCCACATCCGTTACAGGCATTGAGGTCTACATTCATACCCCAACGAATACCCGGACGATCGTACACTGGATAAATCGTTCCTTGCTTTTCAAAATTTTCTAAACCACCCCAAGGAGCTAATTCTTCTGCTCTCTCATCGCGGATTTCTGTTGGGTGGTGCTTATATTCAGCTAGGGTTAACTCTTTCATTACCTCCGTACGATTACCCTGGGCGGTATCGTAGCGGCTATGCGTTTGGGTAAGCGCTACCGGATAAGTTTCACTAGTTAGGGCAATCTCAACATTTCCTTGCACTAGGCTAACCGCATTTCCATTCAGGCTACTCATTGGGTAGGCATTCTTACCGGTTCCTACAACAGATTTGCCCAATCTTTCTGTACGTCCATATCCTACCGCAATACCAATGGTATCAGGGTGTGTTCCGGGAATAATCAGGGCTGGTAATTCTACTGATTGGCCATTGCAAGTAACTTTTACCACTTTTTTGGGTGGGTTTACTTCATAGGCATCAGCCTGACCATTATCATTCAAATCAATTTTCAAAAGGGTACGTGCCAAAGCGGGAGATACAACCACGTAGTTGTCCCAGGTAGCACGGGTAACCGGATCGGGTAATTCCTGCAACCAAGGGTTAGCAGCCCCTTGTCCGGCTCCGATTCCTATTTTCTCATAAAGAACCAATTCGATTTTGTCTCCTTTTTTTGCAGCTGAAATAGCAGAAACCGCAGCAGCTACTGCAGAACCGTTGAAGGCTGCCCCAGCTACTATAGGAGTTGCCGGATTTAAAACTCCATCCTGCAAAGCCTTATCCCAACCAGTTTCACCGCCTAATTTTGCAGACCAATATCCTTTCAAAAAGCTTAGGTAGTCGGTAGTAGCACCCGACCATTTCAATAAGCTATCCTGCCACTGACGTGTTTTAAACAACGGATAAATGGTGGGCTGCATGAAAGAGAAATAGCCAGTTTTGGCTTCCGCATCTCCCCAGCTTTCGAGGTAGTGATGATCAGGTATTACATATTTACAAGCAACAGCAGTTTCATCTAATTTGCTGGCAAAAGAAATGCTTGTTTTTACTTTTTTCAGTGCTTCAGTAAATGCAGAAGCTTGTGGCCAGGTATAGGCAGGGTTGGCACCATATATTAATAAAGTTCCAACAGAACCCGCTTTCATGTCGTCGATCAACTTCGCGATATCGGCATCAACTCCCTTACGACCATTAAAAGTAACACCCCAGTTAATGGTGGTACCTACTGCTCCAATCGCCTGGTTAATGGCATTCACCACCAACTGAACATTTATATCATTACTTCCGCAAACTACGAGGGCTGATCCCTTTGCGGCAACCAATGCTTTGGCAGCATGTTCAACAGCTTCTTTAATCAATTTATCAGAAATGCCGGTTACTGCTTGTCCGTTAATGGCACTCAACAATGCTTCTGCTACTGCGCCGGTTTCGGAAGGACGGATTAAATGTTTTTCATCGGCATTAGACCCAGTTAAGCTGGCTACACTTTCAAAATGAATGTGCTTGCTCATTTCGGGCTTTTGCTCGTTTAGTTTTTTTCCGGCAGCGTACTGACGGGCAAATTCAACGGGAGAAAGCCAAGTACCGAGGAAATCGGCTTGCAGACTCACAATTACATTGGCTTTATCAAAATGATAGGAAGGAATCGCTTTTTTGCCGAAACTAGCTTCATTGGCCAATAATAAACCAGTATAAGAAACTGCATCATAAGTTACGTGGCGGCTTCCAGGATATTTTGCCAACAATTGATTGATGGCATCTTGAGTGGTAGGTGAAGTGAGGGTACTAGTAAGAATTACAACCGGACCAGCGATGGCAGCGGCTATTTCTTTGTCAATTGCTTCAAAAGTAGCTTCCTGTCCATTAATTAAAGGAAAGCGTAAACGGGCTGTATCATATAAATCTAGCACAGAAGCCTGCACACGGGCGGAGGTACCGTTACCAGTGAGGGGGCTCAGATCATTTCCTTCAATTTTAATGGGGCGGCCATCACGTACTTTAGCTAACACAGAAACCACATCGCCATCCTGCACATAAGTAGTTGCATAATACTTAGAAATGCCGGGTACTACGTCTTCCGGCTTATTGGCAAAAGGAATGGCTTTTTTTACAGGAATTTCGCAACTGGCAGCTACAGCAGCAGCAGCAGTAGAAAAGCCGAGATATTTAAGAAAGTCTCTGCGGGGGGCTTTTGCATCCAGCAAACCCATATTTTCTTCAACTGCGGGCAAGTCTTCCCTGAATTCGTCCTTTACATCTTTGTTGTAAGCAGCAGACTGATTCAGTTCTCCGAAACTCTGCCAATGCTTTTTTTGCTCCATAATGTAAATCCCAGATCCCCGGGGGGATTGATTTAAAACCGTTACTTAATATAAATACAAGTCAGCCAACAACTCCTTCTTTTCGGAAGTTGCTATTGTTAGCATCAATAATGACATTTTTGGCACTCCGTTCCACCAATCTTCTCAACCGTAACTCCCTTGGTACTATCCATCTTACCACTCTTTAAATCTTGATGGTATTTTTCGTAGATGCTGTAAAATCCATTGTCTTTAAACTGCACTTTGGTTTCGCGGTGACAGTTCACACACCAGCCCATGCTAAGATTAGAGAACTGCTTCACTTCACCCATTTTCTGAATTTCACCGTGGCAGGTTTGGCATTGCACTTGTCCGGCTTTTACGTGCTGTGCATGGTTAAAATATACGTGGTCGGGTAAATTGTGGATACGAACCCATTCGATGGGTTTAGCATTATTGGCATCCCAAGGTTTTCCTTCTACAAAACCGGCATATTTATATAGTTTCTTGATTTCTGCAGTACCATCCACTTCCTTACCATCTTCTGTGTACATTTTATCTCCTTTGTATTCATTGATAGCTTGGTGGCAATTCATACAAATATTTACAGAAGGGATGGTAGCTTGTTTACCTTGATATACTCCAATATGGCAGTACTGACAATTGATTTGGTTAACACCAGCATGCACTTTATGGGAATAGTAAATGGGTTGAACCGGCTGATAATCTTTGCTGCGACCTAGGTTCATGGCTCCCTGTGTAGTAAAATAGCCACCCACTAAAAACAGGATTACAGCCAAGAAAGCAATATTGCGTTTATTTCTAAAGAAAGATACCGGCTTTTCTGGATTAATTCCGTCTTTCTCATCCGCCATTTTTCTCAGGTTAGAATTCACCTGTAATAATGTAAGGGCTACTACTGCTAGAATCAGGGTAAGTATTCCAAATAATAAAGTATTGTCGCCTTCTTCTGCAGGAGCACCAACTGCGCCACCAGCAGCTGCAGGACCAGTTCCAGGAACGGGTACCGATTTTATATATCCTAAGATTGCATCAATTTCCTTATCGGTAAATGTAGGAAACTGGTTCATCGCAACCTTGTTGTACTCGTTGTACAAATTATTCGCATACGCATCCCCTGTTTTCAAGAAGGCAGCACTGTTGCGAATCCACGAATAAAGGTTCTTTTTGTTAGGCCAGCGTTCTTCTACTCCGGCCAGGGCGGGACCCGTTAATTTTTTATGCACCTGGTGGCAGGAGGCGCAATTGGTTTGGAAAAGCGTCTTTCCATCCTGCGCAAATACTGTGTTTCCGGAAAAAAAACCGGCAAATATTAAAATAGAGAAACCGAGTCGGGTAAGGCGTTTTAGAGATAGCATATGCACTAACGTGGTTCTTGGTGTGGAAAAGGATCCGTAAACGGATGCAAAAATATGACAGGAAGCTGACAAATACGCAACGACTTAGATTTTTTTTTGTGGTAATTCCAGTTGTATTTGAGCGGATAGTACTGAAATGTTTGGATAAATCCTTAATAAATTTTTGTAAAATTTCATTTCTGATGAAATGTATCGGGGATTATTGGTTTTTTATATGAATTTTGCCGAATGTTTACCAAACTGCAAGAAAAGTGGGGCCTCAGCACCCGAACCTTCTGGATTGTTTTTATAGCTTTCGGGTTAACTGGTACAACTACAGCATTTCTCACTAGGTATGTTACGAAATGGTTGGGTATGGATGCCCACAGTGGGTGGTACTATCGCCTGGGTGTTCGGGTGTTTATGTTATTATTCGGTTATCAAGTGATTTTGCTTGCTTATGGTTACTTATTAGGTCAATGGTCTTTCTTCTGGAAATATGAATTAAAGCTGCTACGTAAACTGAAAATTCTTCCTCCAGTAGCGCTCAAAACGCCGATTGCCATATTCGCCTCCGGCACGGGCTCGAATACATTAAAAATTATGCAATATTTTGAGCAGCATCCTACTATTTCTGTGGACTTAATTGTTTGCAATAAACCGGGAGCCGGCGTTATTCATCATTCCGAAAAACATGGCGTACCGGTTTTGCTAATTGAAAAAGATCGTTTTTTTCGGGGCGATGCCTATATCCCGGTATTACAGCAACACCGCATTTCATTTATTGTATTGGCAGGGTTTTTATGGAAAATTCCAGCTTCATTAATTGCCGCTTACCCAAATAAAATGCTGAATATCCATCCAGCGCTCTTACCTAAGTTTGGCGGGAAGGGCATGTATGGAGAAAATGTGCACCGAGCCGTGCTAGATTCGGGTGACAAAGAGAGTGGCATTTCTATACACCTCGTAAACGAACATTTTGATGAGGGGGAAATTATTTTTCAGTCAAACTGCCCCATCGAACCCAACGAAACGCCACATAGTCTGGCACAAAAAATTCACCAATTAGAACATGCGCACTATCCTCAAGTTATTGAACAATTTGTGCAAAACAATATAATACCTTCCTAAGACTGAAGGCTTTTTGGAATCAGATTGTTCCAAACTTATCAGGATTATCTTTCCGTGGAATAGCTATCCTGCCTAATGCAGATTATATTTTTTTATCTGTTTTGCAAGTATTGATTCCGAATGGCAGATAAAGCGGGCAAAAATTGATAAGGGAAGTAGCCAGAAAAATACCGCCCAAAACCAGCAATACTAAGCCGGCAGTGCCAGTTATGGTATGCGTGAAAAACAGGATGGATACCACAATGGCAAAGATTACCCGTATGATACGGTCGGTGCTGCCCATGTTCTTTTTCATGTAATAATTATTTACTGATTAATTAATATCAGCCCGAAGGTAGGGGGATGTGATTTTGCTAAATATGACAAATATCACATTAGCAAAAAAAGTGGCGCAATTAGTATAGCGGCAGCACTAGCCGGGCATGCGGGAGATATACTTTTCAATTTCTTTCACCTGATCGATAACCTGTTGGGTTTTGGGCTTACAGGCTTTGGCTTTGCGGAAAAATTCTTTTGCCGCTCTAAATTCCCGCTTATTCATTAAAATCTGGCACATGCCCAGAAAGGCAACGGCCTCACTTTCTTTATCGGGAATTCCAGCACGTATGGCGGCACGGAGATAAGATTCGCCCTGTTTCAGGTCGCCCCTTTGCATGGCCATCATCCCTAACTGTAGTTTATTTGAGCCTTCTGCTTCGGGCATAGCGGAACCCAGCTCGGAGCTTTTTTTAAGGTGTTTTTCAGCAGTAGTAAAATCCTGCTTCATCATGGCCAGGTTACCTAAAATGGTAAAATACGTTGAGCGAACGGGCTTATATAAAAGATTGGGAAACCAGATGGTTGCCAGAATTTTTTCTACTTCTTCAATATTACCGGCTTCCATTGGCCCCTGAATCAGCCGCATGGGACCAATAAAGAAATGGCTGGCAATCGCAATAAATCCTGCAAAATAGAGAATGAAGGAAGGCCAGAATCCAGAGCTGATGTTTACCCAAATGGCCAAAGCAAAAGCCAGCAAACCTAGCCAAAAACGATACTTTATTAAAAAATTGTAGAATACCATATCAATTATTGAGGAGGGCAAATATACGGAATCTGCTCGGCTGAAGAAAGGAAAGGCTAGTCTTTGGCATCATTGATTTCTATAAAATAACCATCCGGATCATTGATCCATACCTGCTTAACCCCGTCGATGCGGGTTGTAATCTGGCCCTTCTCCCCTTTCGAATTATAATAGGGGATTCCTTTTTGTATCAGCATTTCCACATAATCGGCCGTTTTGGCCACGCTGAAACACATATGATTGTTTAAAAAGTACTCTTTCGGCTGGGGGGCTCCCTGAATAATGTGCAGGGCAACGCCCGGGGCAATTGAAAACCAGGCATGTTTGTTATCATGAAAGGGTTCGGGGATAGTATCCAATTGAAATAGCTCTTGGTAAAACCGGGCCGACTGCTGCATATTTACCACATAAATGGCAAGGTGGTTCAAATGGGCTTTGGGTAATTTTTTTTCGGTTTGGGCTTGCGCAGAATGTAGAGAAACCCCCATAGCAAGCATCAACATAAGTACAGATGTAAATCGCATGGAATAAATTTTTGGTAAGGTACTTATAAAATAACGGGCAACCAAGAGCTGGCTACTCTGGTAACTTTGGCAATCCATTTGGGAAATAGTAGTTTTGCGGGCACTGGGTGAGGCATTTTTCTTTATCTGATTATTTTGGGTCCCGTAGTTCTCCGCCAGAGGCGGACAGGAATGGATAGAATATCTACCTCCGGCAGACAGGGAAGTTTCCTAAACTATTGATACAACTTCTCCGCCAGAAGCAGACAGGCGGAAATTGCCGCTCTGACCGTTGATAACTATTTTTTTGCCCGCTCTTTAAAACCTTAACATTTTTATGGTTGAAGTGTATGCAATCGTAAGTATTCAACACAATGAAATTTACGTGGGAATGGCTCTAAGTGCCGAAAAAAGATTAAAAGAGCACAACAGTGGAAAAAACAGATTTACAAAAGGATTAAGGCCTTGGAAAATCATCCATATTGAGTACTTTGCCGACTGGAAAGAAGGTAGGGTTAGAGAAAAATATCTGAAATCAGGAATTGGTAAAGAATTTCTGAAATCGCTGGTCCCGTAGTTCAATGGATAGAATAGGAGTTTCCTAAACTCTAGATCCAAGTTCGATTCTTGGCGGGACTACACCTAAAACTTTTGATACAAGTTCCCTGCCTGCCGGCAGGCAGGGATTCTCGCCGGGACTACACCTAAAACTTTTGATACAGGTTCCCTGCCTGCCACCAGGCAGGGATTCTTGGCTGGACTACACCTAAAACTTTTGATACAGGTTCCCTGCCTGCCGCAGGCGGGGATTCCTGTCGGGACTACCATAAACTTTTAATGCAGTCGCAGAAGATGCGAATTCTGTGCATAACTGAAAATGACTTTTGGTAGGAATTCACGAGGGTGATACTTAACCGTCTAGTTTTAGGGACAAAACCCCCTGCTACGAACTAAGAGACCTTATTTTACTTACCCCCACTTCGGGTGTTTAGCTATACCTACTCTATTGCGGTGCAAAAACTCTTTTCAGCACATCGCTCGTTCTTGCCAAAGGATTTTGCCGAATTTCTTTCTCTTCCAAAGCAACATAATGGAACAGCCCCTGAAGAGCTCTTTCAGTTACATAACCCGTTAAATCAGCATTAACAGGTGTTCTCGAAAACCGATTGGTGGTTGAAAAAAAATCTCGCCAAAGTTTCGTGGCACCCGTTTTCTCAAGAGATTGCTCGATAATTGGTTTGAACTGACTGGTGAGTTGGGGACTGCAGGTGCGGCGTAAAAATTGAGTGGCTGCAGTATCAGCACCTTTCACAATTCCCAAAGCATCAGTAACATTCATTTGCCTTATAGAAGCAAGAAAAATTGTACTGGCATCAGCACAGGCAGTTTCCGCAGCCCTGTTCAAGCTGGTAATGAGATTATCAGCTTGCTTCCCCAATCCAAATTGCCGGGCCGTTTTCTCCACTGACTGAGCTTCTGGCGGTAAAAGAATTTTTACTGCCGCATCCTGTAAAAAACCATTTTCCTTTGATAACCTACCCGAAGCTGTTTGAACACCTTTTTCCAATGCCTCCTTTAACCCCGTTACCAATTCCCCAGAATTATTGCTACTTCCTTTGCCCTTTAACAAATCAAGTGGATTCTGGGCATATATATAACAGGGGAAAAAAAATAACAGAAGAAAACATATACTGCTTCGCATAGCTGGAGAATTTAAAAAATTTTAACTACTGGTTAGCAGTTACTTACATTAGCTGAATATTACACAAATAACATGCCGCAAATAAGGGTTTCGTATTCGTTTGGGTATGAATGTACCCATCTCCAATGGCAAACTCAATTAAATTTCTTGTAAAGCAATAAACAGGGTTCAAAATAACCCCCCTATTTTTAGATACTGGATTACTACTTTCTTATGCTGGCTTGTTGGGAGTATCACTAAATTTTTAAATGGATTTTTCATCATGGACAAAGAAGCCAATACAGATTCAGTTGCCATATCATTCGGGATTAATTATTAGTTTACCTTGAAATAAATGAATGTAAGCTCAGAATAATTATTACTACCTGTTTTTATTTCCAGAACTCTACAAAACCACCTCCTGCATTTATAAAACATAATATATTAACCACCGAAGAACAACCCAATTGATAAAATTTTTATATTTAAGTTTTTAAATTAACAGCCCGACAATAACAAGAATTATTCATTAACAACCCATAACATCACTAAGACACCACCAATGCAAAAATTAAGTTTACTCGCATGGCTATTTATTGCAGCCTGCGCACAAAAAGAAGAGAAAAAATTGAATTTAGAGCATTTACAATGGGTAGACCTTACCTATTCATTTGATAGCACTACTTTATATTGGCCAAATAATCAAACTGGATTTGTTCATACAACAGATGCCGACGGCATCACTCCACTTGGGTATTTTTATTCTTCCTATTCCATTTGTACGCCAGAGCATGGAGGAACACATTTAGATGCGCCCATACATTTTGCAAAAGACAAATTAACCATTGATCAAATACCATTAACAAGTTTAACTGGAAATGCCATTGTAATTGATGTGTCTGAGAATGCACTAAAAAACAAAGATTACTTAATTCAGGTTTCCGATATCGAGGCATGGGAAAAGAAGAATGGCCAAATTGATAAGAATACGATTGTTCTATTCAGAACCGGCTATGGACAATTTTATCCCGACCGAGAAAAATATTTTGGTACTGCTTTAAAAGGCTTGGAAGCCATCCCACTGTTACATTTCCCAGGAATTGATCCAGCAACTACGCAATGGCTGGTTGAAAAAAGAAATATCAAGGCATTGGGATTAGATACCCCTAGCATGGATTATGGCCAATCAAAAGATTTTCAAACACACCGTATTTTATTGGATAAAAATAAGCCGGGATTTGAGAATGTGGCAAACTTAGACAAGTTACCAGCAAAAGGAATTTATGTGGTAGCACTTCCCATGAAAATAGGAAAAGGTAGTGGTGGACCTCTGAGAATAATTGCTGGAATAAACGAAACCAACTAAAACACAACAAAAAGAAAAAAACATTTATGAAACCAATTGTATTCTTTCTGAGTTTGGGACTTTTGTTATCGGCATGCAATAATCAGCCCAATCTTCAAACTGAGCCAACCCCAATTCAAAAAGGGGAATATCTGGTAACTGTTGCAGGATGTAATGACTGTCACTCTCCAAAAATCATTACTAATTTGGGGCCGGTTCCAGACCCTGCACGTTTGTTATCAGGGCACCCGGCCAATGAAATGCCAGCTCCCTATGATTCAATCTCATCAAAGGGATGGATTTTGTTTAGTTTTTCGGGCACTTCTGCTCATGGACCTTGGGGAACATCCTTTGCAGCTAATATCACCCCTGATTCAACAGGTATAGGGAGTTGGACAAGTGACCAATTTTTAAATGCTATGCAAAATGGTTATTATCATGGCATTGAGGGAACTAGAAAATTGTTGCCTCCCATGCCTTGGCAAACCTATGCGAAAATGAAAAAAGAAGATATATTAGCCATCTTTGAGTATTTGAAAAGCATTAAGCCAGTTAAAAATATTATTCCCGCTGCTATTCCGCCCGCGAATTAATCAAACATTCATGTAATGATACCTTTTGATTTTTCAGGCTATACTCATCTTCTTAATAATTCAATCAGCTAGTTGATACAAAAAAGGAAAATACAAGTAACAAATAGTTAGCTTTAAAATGAAGTATGATTAGGTTGACAGGTAGATGGCGCTTATTTTTTAGTAACTTCCCAAAAAAGAATGGCTGCAAAATATTTTTTTTTCAGTTTATTGTTTATCGCTTGTAACCAAGTTCAGGCACAAGACACCTTACGAACCGACATTCTTGTTATTGGAGGGGGGGCGGGTGGAACAGCAGCCAGCATACAGGCAGCCCGAATGGGAAAACGAGTTGTTTTAACGGAGGCAACCCCCTGGCTAGGAGGCATGTTAACTGCCGCAGGTGTTAGTGCCGTAGATGGCAATCACAATTTACCTTCAGGGATATGGGCTGAATTCAGACAAGCTTTATATACTACCTATGGAGGTGAAAAAAAAGTAAGCACCGGATGGGTGAGTAATACCTTATTTGAACCCCATGTTGGGGATAGTATTTTTAAAAGTTGGGCAAAGCAGTTACCAAGTCTTTCAATTCTGTACAATCAAATTCCAACTGCTGTTTTTATAAACAACAACAAACTAAACGGAGTTGCAGTCCGAAACAAAATAACCCAAAAAACAACGTTTATACTTGCTCAACAAATAATTGATGCAACCGAACTTGGTGATTTACTGGAAATGGCGAAGGTACCCTATTCAATAGGTATGGAAGCAAATAGTGTAACGGGTGAAAATATTCCGGTAGCTGAAACCAATAACATAATTCAAGACCTCACTTATGTAGCCATTTTGAAAAATTATGGTGCCATGGCAGATTGTACCATTTCAAAGCCTATCGGATATAACCCAGCTGAATTTGATGGCAGTTGCACCAATTATTATAAAAATACCACACGAAAAGCTCCGGGAGTTGATGCAATAAAAATGTTGAATTACGGCAAACTTCCCAATAATAAGTACATGCTCAACTGGCCAATCTTTGGAAATGATACTTATCTGAATGTAATTCAACTTTCCGACTCAGCGCGTACAAAGGCACTGGAAGAAGCCCAACAAACAACTCTCCGGTTTGTGTATTTTATTCAACACGAATTAGGTTTCAAAAATCTTGGGTTAGCAAATGATGAATTTCCTACTGAAAATAGATTAGCGCTGATTCCCTATCATAGAGAAGGGAGAAGAGTAGAAGGATTGGTTCGATTTAAAATTCAACACATTGCCACTCCATTTGCAACCGAAGAAGCGCTATATAGAACTGGCATTGCAGTAGGGGATTATCCAGTAGATCATCATCATAAAAAAAATCCTACAGCACCCCAACACTTAGATTTTTATCCAGTTCCGTCTTTCAACGTACCATTAGGTGCGCTGATTCCAAAAAACATATCCGGATTAATAGTTGCTGAAAAAGCAATTAGTGTTTCTAATTTGGCAAATGGCACTACCCGGCTTCAACCTTGTGTTCTGCTTACGGGACAAGCAGCTGGGGCGCTTGCAGCTCTAGCAGTTGAAATGAATAAAAACAATGCCGCTGATGTACCTGTTCGCAAAGTTCAGTCTACCTTATTGCAACAGGGCGCCTACCTAATGCCCTATATAGATGTCCCTATTTTGCATCCACAGTTTGCAGCAGTTCAAAGAATAGGTGCTACCGGTATTTTGAGAGGAACTGGAAAACCCAGTGGTTGGGCCAATCAAACCTGGTTTTATCCAGATTCATTAATAAAATCATCGATACTTGCCGAAAATATTCAACCATTTTTGAAAAATCAATCAACTAAATTTTCTAGAGAATATGTAAATATTGATGAAGTGATTAATTTAATTATTGCATTTTCAAGTCAATATCAATTTTCTAATCTTTCATGGAATTTTAATAATAAAGCAATTCTCATTCAGCAATTGTCAGTTGCATGGATTGAATGGGGTTTTGGGAAACTACAATTAAACGAATATATTAAAAGAAAAGAATTCGCCTATTTGTTTGATAAAACTATCGACCCCTTTAGTCTATTTGCAGTATCTCATCAAGGAAAATTACTTTCTCAAATTAATTAGCCTAATTTATTATGATTTTATTTTTTGATATCGTCCTCCAGATCATTTTTTAAAACTTATCGGCTGCTATAAGCCTTTACAATAAACTAGTTATATTTAGTACTCGATACCTGCTTTTCGATTTATTAATATCTTTAATTAATACAACGCTTACTTATGAAACAGAACAGACGATCTTTTTTACAGAAAACCAGTATCCTTGCAGGTGCCCTCGGTATAACCCAAACCGGATTCGGAAATACCCTTTCCAACGAAAAGCAGGAAACTCCACTTCCCCGGGAAATTCAGGCCTTGCAACCCGCTTTAGAGGGCGTAGTACCTATTTCCGTTGAAGAAAGAAAACAACGGATTGCCAAGGCACAAGACCTCATGCAAAAAAATAAAATAGATGGAATTTTTTTAGAAGGCACTACTTCCTGTAACTATTTTACAGGACTTAGGTGGGGACAAAGTGAACGAACTTTTGGCGTGGTAATTCCAGCTAAAGGAGCCATTGCTTATGTTTGTCCGCAATTTGAAGAAGACAGAGCCCGGGAGTTGATTAACCCGGTTTTTGGAGATGAAGTGAGATGCTGGGAAGAACATGAAAGTCCGTACGCCTTAATACTCGGCATTATAAAAGACCGTGGGATTCGCTTTAGAAGAATCGGCATGGAAGAAAGAGTACGATTTTTTATTGCAGATGGCGTGAAGAAATTAGCCAGTGGCATCGAAATAGTGGATGCTACTCCTGTTACAGCGGGATGCAGAATGTATAAATCTGCAGCAGAACTTGCCCTGATGCAAAAAGCCAATGATGTTACCATTGAAGCATATAAAGCTGCATTTGCCTCTATTCAACCCGGCATGACGCAGGCACAGCTGAGCAGAAATATTTCAGCAGCTTTTGATAAGCTTGGATATTCGGGCAGTGCTTCTGTTCAGGTGGGCAAATACTCAGCCCTTCCACATGGAAGTATTGTTCCGCAAAAAATAATGGAGGGTGATGTAGTGATGGTAGATGGGGGAACATCTTGCCTGGGTTATGCTTCCGACATTACCCGAACTATTGTGGTAGGCAAGCCAAGCGATAAACAAATAGCCGTTTGGAACCTGGAGAAAAAAGCTCAGGATGCCGCTTTTGCAGCCATTCGGTTAGGAGCACCCTGTGAAGTAGTTGATGCAGCAGCCCGCGCAGTGATTGAAAATGCAGGCTATGGAAACAATTATAAGTTACCCGGACTACCTCACAGAACCGGACACGGCATAGGCATGGAGGGGCACGAGTGGACCAACTTTGTAAAAGGCAATACAACTCCCATTGGGGTAGGCATGTGTTTTAGTGATGAGCCTACGATTTCTATTCCCGGGGAGTTTGGCATCCGGCTGGAAGATTGTCTGTATATCACCGAAAATGGCCCCCGCTTTTTTAGTGCGCAAAGTATTTCTATTGATCAGCCTTTTGGGTAAGTAAACAGGTATATCGATAAAATTTATCGTTGTAAAGGCTTACTGATTCCGCTCTGTTATTTTAGAAAATAATACTTGCCGTTGGGAGTACTATTCCGGCGGCTATTAATATCTCATTTATTGGAGAGTGTTACTGATTTGAGGTATATACAGGAGCTATGGGGCATAGCAGTAACAAGACCACTGAGATATACACACATTTGATTACAAAGAGTTTGCAACAGGTAAAAGGTCCTTTTGATGATTTATAATAAAATAATTATATTTGAATATCCCGCCACAAACATGCGCATATCTACCAATTTTGGATGGATATGCGCTATAAAGTAGCGGGTATAAGCTAGTTACCGCCAATGCTAAATAGACAACGACAGTGAACAAAATGAACGACAGAAATAAAATGCAAGCCGCACATTCAGGCACATTTGCTTGCCCCTACACACAGGCGACCGCTTCGCAAGCAAAAGAGCCTGAATTTTTGCCAACGCACAGAAACTAATTAAAAATGGCAGACATTTCTCAAATACTAAATACTCTCGACACTTCACCAAGTGTTAATTTGTTGCGTTTAAGAAATAGAGAAATGATTATTGAGTTTCTAGTAAGAACTTTCTTAAACAAACAAGGCTCCATTTCGTCTGAAAATATTCACTCACAATTAGCGGACTTTTTAGAAGGACAGAGAATTGAAATAGATGAAGAAAGTGAAATCAATTTTTTCGATACCTATGAAGAAAAAATCAAAAAATATATTCAAAACTGGACTAATAATGGCTTTTTGACAAATTATCCTGATGAACAAGGTGAAGTTTTTTATGAACTTTCTTCACATTCAAGCAAAACCATAGATTGGTTGGCAAGTTTGAAAAAGGAAGAGTTTGTTGGTACTGAATCAAAATTCAACAACATACTGAATCAATTGAAAGAGTTGGTTGAGTTTACTAATGAAGATGCCGAAAAGCGTATTGAGTTGTTGGAAGAGAAAAAATTAGAAATTGAGCAACAGATTCAACGAATAAAAATTGGAGAAGACGTAAAGGTATTTGAAGAATTTGAAATTGTACCCCGTTTCAACCAACTCAATCAATCCGCCAAAGAATTATTATCTGACTTTAAAGAAGTGGAAGACAACTTTAAAGAAATTACAAAAGGGATTTATCAAAAACACGCTGACGGAAGTCTATCTAAAAGCGATATACTGGAATTTACTTTTGATGCACTTGAATCATTAAAAGAAAGTCAACAAGGAAAAAGCTTTTACGCTTTTTGGTCATTCATATTAAATCCAGATTTACAGCACAAATGGGAAAGTCTGACCAAAGATTTATACACAACTCTGGAACAAAAATCAATTCCAATAAGCGACACATTCCTAATAGGAATGAAAAGGCATCTCCATAGTTCTGGACAAAAGGTTTACAAAGCCAATGATAAAATGGCTGAAAAACTAAGCCGTATAATTCGTGAAAATGAAAGTTCTAAATCAGAAGCCACGAAAAAAATAATTCAAGACATCAAGAAACAACTTGTAGAAATCAGTAAATCAAAGAACAAACCTGATATTTCATTTGAATTAGAAACATCAACGGAAATAAATATTCCATTTGAACGCAAACTCACGAAAGAGCAATCCGAAGAAGTTACATACACTAACAGACCTAAAATTGCCAACGAAGACATTACATCATCTAATCAATTAGGAAGGTTGTTTTCACAATCTAACATTGATAAGGAATTGTTAAGAAAAAGGATAAAAGATATACTTAGAGAAAAATCGCAGACCACACTTTTAGATGTTGTAGAAAATTATGGTGGTCTTGAAAAAGGATTGCCTGAATTGTTCGGTTATATAGGCATTGTGAAAGAATTCAAACACATTATCAATCCTGATAAATCTCAAAGTATCATTTTTGATGCGGACAACCGCAAACAAATTAAAATCCCTGAAATTATTTTGACCAAATGAGCAGTTTAGAAAAACATATTACTCCTTATAGCAAAGCCATTGTAAGGTTGTTGAAATCAGATGTTGAAAGAAATTCAAATGTCTGGGATGATGTAATAAATTATCAAAACGAAATTCAGGATTACATTGGCAAAATTGGTTTAGAGCTAATCGTTAAAAAAGATGAAGGATTTGCTTTTGTAAAGCAACTTGAAGATAATGAAGGAAACACTCTCGGATTAGTTCAAAGGCGACAAATCGGTTTAGAAACGTCTATTGTGCTAGTTGTTCTAAGACAAAGCATAGAAGATTTTGACAGCAATCCAACACAGTTAGCAACTGAAAAATTTATCACAAACTCAGAAATCAAGGACGAGTTAGAGTTATTTCTTCCAGAAAAATATAACAAAGTCAAATTCATTAAGGAACTTGATAAGTATATCAATGCGGCTGTTGATTTGGGCTACTTAAAAGAAATTAGCAAGAAAGACAATGAAACGAAATACCAAATACACAGAATAATCAAAGAAAAAATCACCCTTGATATTTTACAAGATTTTGAAAATAAGTTAAAAGATTATGTTGAGTCTGTTTAGTACAAGTTCCAACAAAGCGGGGTTCAGACTTCAATATATGGAAGTTTACAACTGGGGAACATTTAATGAAAAGGTCTTTAGAATAAATCCGAAAGGAAATAATTCACTTTTGACTGGCGCAAACGCATCTGGAAAGAGTACATACATTGACGCATTGCTTACTCTGATTGTTCCTGCAAAGAAAGACCGTTTTTACAATCAATCTTCAGGCGTTGAGAAAAAAGGAGACCGCACCGAAGAAACTTATGTGTTGGGACATTACGGAAACATTCAAGAAGAAGGAAAAACTTCTACGTCAACACAAAAATTGCGTGATACAAATACATATTCAGTAATTCTTGCTTCGTTTTCAAATACCGACCAAAAGCAAATTACACTTTTCCAAGTGCGTTGGTTTTCAAACAATGAATTAAGACGGCAGTTCGGAATAGCTCACGTTACCCTAGAAGTAGAATCTGATTTTGGTCAATTCGATTCAAAAGGGAATTGGAAAAAGGTTTTAGATAAAAAGTATAACTCTAATGTTACAAAAAAGAAAATTGAGTTCATAGATGGCCCTACTGCTTATGCAGAAAGAATGGCGGACTTATTTGGAATGCGTTCAACAAAGGCGTTGACTTTGTTCAATCAAGTTGTTGGGGTAAAAGTACTGGAAGACTTAGATGATTTCATAAGAACCAATATGTTGGAAGAACAAGATGCCGAAGCAGAGTTCATTCAACTGAAAGAAAGTTTCTTGACTTTAATGGAAGCTAAAACTAATATTGAAAAGGCTAAAGAACAAATTGAACAACTAAAACCTATTAATGAGATTGCTGTAGACCTGAGCAATATTAAAGCTGACTTATTTCGATTGGAAAAGTCAAAAGAAACGGCTGTTTATTGGTTTGCCAAAAAAGGTGTTGAGTTGTGTGAAAAAGAATTGGAAAAATGTAAAGAAGAATTACTACGCCTGAATAATGAACTAGCGGAAGTTAAAGAAAAGGAAAGCGATTTGAAAAATCAGGAAACTGATTTGACAGTTCAAATAAAATCTGATGAAGTTGGTAATCAAATTGAAAAATTAAAAACTGAAATCACAAGATTAGAAAAGAGCAAAAAATTAAGGAGCGAAAAACTAGACGATTACAATAAAATTGCCCAAAGTATTGATTTAGATACCAATCCAAGCGAAGAATCATTTATTACTAACCGAGAAAAAGCAAACGAATTAAAATATAAAACACAACAGGACATTTATTCTGAAAATGAAAATCTCCGTTCCTTGAAAAACAAGGAAGATGATTTAACTAAATCAACAGGAGAATTAGTAGCAACAATTCAAACACTCCAAAAAAACAAGAACAATATCCCTATTAATGAAGCTCGTATACGTGAAGAACTAATTGAACACATTGGAGCAAGCCGAGAAGAAATTCCATTCATTGGGGAACTTATCAAAGTGAAAGATGATGAAATGAAATGGGAATCTTCTATTGAAAAAGTACTTCACAATTTTGCTTTGAGATTGATTGTTCCACATAAATACTATTCATCAGTTAACCAATATGTGAACAGCAATAATTTGAAAGGCAGAATTCGTTACGACAAGTTTGAAGACCAAGATTACCTCAAAAACTTTAAAAACAAAGCTTTTAATGAAAAGTCATTAATCAATAAAATTGAAATTAAGCCAAGAACACTATACTACGATTGGATTGAAAACTATTTGGAATCTCAATTTGACTTCGTGTGCGTAGATAATCTTTCGGAATTTGAGCAATTTCACGAAATGGCAATTACTCAAAATGGATTGATAAAATTCAAACGGGGTAAACACGAAAAAGACGACCGACCACATATAACTCGGAAGGAAAATTATGTATTAGGATGGGACAACAAAGAAAAACTCGCATCTTTAAAGAAAGATTTAATAAATCTTCAAACTCGACAAACTGAAAATAAGAAAGCGATTGCAAACAAAAACACCGAGATAAAAAACTTAGGGATATTCAAGGATGAATGCCAAAATCTGTTTTCAAAGTTTGAAAAATATGATGATATAAACTGGCAATCATATGCCATTGAAATTCAAGAAAAAACAGAGCAGAAAGATAAATTAGAAAAGACCAACAATCGTGTAAAGCAACTTCAAGAAGATTTAATAAAGGTTCAAGACGCTTTAAAACAACTTTCAGATGTTCAAATTTTTAATAAAGGACAAGAAATATTTACCAAGAAAAATGAAGTTGCCACGATTGAACAATCAATTAGGAGTAACAAATCTATTTATGAGCCATTAGGAATTATTGATGTTTCAATGTTTGAAAAACAACATCCTGATTTGCTGAATATTGAATACGCAACCTTTGAAACAGGTCGTGAAAGATTCCAAAAGGAAAATTCAAGACAAACAAGAGAACTTGAAGTACAAAAGCAAACGAAAGAAAGAGAAGTAATTATCAAAATAAACGATTTTAAACAGCCTTCAGTAGCGACATCTAGCAAATTCAAGGATTGGCGTTCTGATGTTAATTCCCTACCTGATTCAACACATTTAGAGTTAATCAGTGAATATCAAAATTTCTTAGCCAGGTTGGAGAATGATAATCTTCCAAAGTTTGAAAAGAAATTTAATGACTATTTGCAAGAAACGATCACCAACAAAGTTGGAGATTTTAGAATGTTCTTTGAAAATTGGTCAGATTCAATCAAAGAAAACATCAAACATTTGAACGAATCTTTAAAAGAGATTTATTTCAAAAATAAACCCCAAACCTACATTCAACTTGTTGCACCAAACAAGATTAATGATGAAGTAAAGGAGTTTAGAAAACTTTTAGAAGAAGCCGTTCCCAATGTTTACCAAATGGAAAAAAGTATTGAAGGAAGGAAGCATCATTTCAATAATCACATTCAACCATTTATAGAACGATTAGACAAAGAAGAATGGCGAAAAAAGGTAATGGACGTTCGTTCTTGGTTTAGTTACAAAGCCGAAGAGTTTTACAAAGAAACAAATCAAAAATTCAAGACTTATGAAGCGATGGGTCAGCTTTCAGGTGGAGAGAAAGCCCAACTAACTTATACGATTTTGGGTTCCGCTATTGCTTATCAGTTTGGCTTAACAAGATATAATCAAGGATTAGAATCCAAATCTTTTCGTTTCATTGCCATTGATGAAGCATTCAAAGCACAAGATGAAGACAAAGCACGTTACTTAATTACACTCTGCAAACAACTTCATTTGCAATTGTTAGTCGTTACACCAAGCGACAATATTCACATTGTTGAAAATGACATTTCATTTGTTCACTTTGTTGAGCGTAAGGAAGAAAGACATTCGTGGCTATATGATATGCCAATTGAACAATTCAAAGAAGAAAAAGCGAATTATTTGAATAAATGATTACTCCCAAGGAAATAAAGGACAAAACAGAAAGAAAGTATATTTCCTTTCTTCAATCTTTGGTTGAACAGCGACCTTTTGATAGATTGGTTATTCGTGGAGATAAATCATACTCCAAATCTTCATTGTCGGAATTTGAAAGAGAAATTCAACTAATCCACAGCCATTCAAAGGAAAAAAAAGGTTTTGGCTATTCCTTAGACTTTCAAAAAGTAAAGACAAAGTATTTAGGTACTCAGGATTTGCCTACTTCAATTTTCTTTGACAATGAAAATGATTTTTTGAAATTCTTAGGCAAAGAGAATGAAGCCAATTCTTTCAAATCAAATGTTGAGATAATCCTTAGGGAATTCCCTGCACTCAAAGATTGGATAATTAAAAATCCTAAAAAGGTCATTGACAATTCAAATGAATGGCAAAGTATTTTGCAAGTGTGTCAATACTTCAAACAAAATCCCAAGCCCAATTTGTATGTTAGGGAATTGCCGATTAAAGTTCATACGAAATTTATTGAGAGAAATAAAAGCATTATCAGAGAACTCCTAGATGTCCTTATCTACGAACACGTCAACAGCGAAGAAAAAGAATTTGAAAAAAGATTCTATTTGAGATATGCCGAACCTCAAATTAGATTTAAAGTTCTTGACAAAACAATATCGGATAGATTTTTTTCGGGAATAGATGATATTGCTATACCAGTCAGCCAATTTGAAAAGCTGAACTTACCAATCAGAAAAGTATTGGTCGTAGAAAACAAAACAACACTTTACACTACTTTTACACTTCCAAAAATGGATGACTCCATTGCCATATTGGGTAGTGGATTTAGCGTTTTCAATCTTAAAAATGCACGTTGGTTTGACAGTCTTAAATTACTTTATTGGGGTGACATTGACGCTCAAGGGTTTGAAATTCTATCACAATTCAGGTCTTACTTTCCGCAGACTAAAAGTATATTAATGGACAAGCAAACCTTTGACAAGTTTTTTGAAGACGACAATGGTACACCGACACACATTTCCACGAAACTTAACTTGACAGACGAAGAACTAGAGCTTTACGAGATTTTGAAAACAAACAACTGGAGACTTGAACAAGAGAAAATCCCATTAGAATATGTAAACAAATACTTTGACAATGAATAATCCAACAGTTCACAGCCACACACATTGCCAAGTCGCACCAGCCGACACGCAAGCCAAAACTTGGCAAAGAGTGTGTCTGCACAACCGCACGGCTGACAGACGAACGGACGAAGAAAAAGAAGCACTAGGCGGTAACAGGCGTTTGGCTCAATGGCGGGTGAAGTGGTTAATTGAACATTCTACCTCGCATCAACTTTTGTGGTGGCTTGACAGTTTTGTGCTCCGATATCCGCCACTGTGCCAAGCGCCAAACCGTTATGCCCAATGCTAAAGGTCCTAATTCCATTTAATATTAAATTGGATTTGACGTTATATTTCATTAAATTAGCATGGTGAAAAATAAGAAGGAAATCGGTCTTGACTTCATAATTGATAAATTGACCAATTCTATCGAGAATGTGGTAACGGGAGATAGTTTTGCGACAGAAATTTCTGTAATAACTAAGTCGGACATTAAACTTATTACTAAAGCAAATGGATGGGTGTTTAGTTGGCGTGATGAACTAAAAGACCCCCGTCGTGAAGTATTTAAGCTTACCATTGTAAATAACTCTTCAATCGTACAAGGACTCATCAGCTTGGAGGTAAAACCTGACCATGTTTATTTACATCTTATAGAAAGTGCCCCTTTTAACAGAGGAAAGAAAAAAATGTATAATGGTGTATGTGGTAATCTGGTAGCATTTGCATGCAAATTTTCATTTCAACGAGGTCATGAAGGAAACCTTTCATTCCTTTCTAAAACTGTGCTTATTGATCATTATGAAAGGACACTTGGGGCATTTCATTTCGGAGGACGTGTAATGGTTATTGAAACAAAGGCTGCTCTTAAACTAATTAACAGATATTTTCCAATCCAATAATATGAAAACGAAAAAAATAGAATTAGATGTGGACTTCATCGGTGGACACGGTTCACTTACAATTGAAGAAGAAAAAGCACTAAGTAAATTCTTTAAACAAAGGAAGCTTCAGAAATCCAAATCTGTTTCTCAGACCAAAACATCTCGACCAGCAAAGCGATTGAAATCCATTGCGTGAACTTGTAATGCTGAAAATAGCACTGGGCATAACACACGCTAAAATCAATTGGGGCAGAAGTGGTAATTGAATGCAATTCTATATATTTATAATTCGTTTCACAGGAATGATCTGTGGTTCTAATCCCCAACTGCTCTTAGCGTGGGAACGTTAGCGCAAATTTAGACGACCACAAACTAACGAAAGACGCACATAAAGTATGACAACAATGCTAATTGCAATCTTTGTTCTAATTACATTATTAGTAAACTTATAATTAAATATATGAGTCAGATTTCAGGGTATAACACCCCTCTTCATCAAGAGGTAATTTCAGATTTTATTTATCACATTCGTAGACATTTGCAGAGCAGAGGATTGCAATACGAATTTAAGGTTGCACCTGAGGTGGTTTTAAAAAATGAGGATCTAAAAGAAGGATATATCATTCCGGATGTTGCAGTTAAAAAGAGAGAGAGTTCATGGAATCAACCAGAGTTGATAATAGAAGTAACTAGAAATAGAAGTTGGAATTCAGATATTAAAAAAGTAAGAAAAGCAATTAAAGAAGTTCGCTCGTTAAAAGAGGTGTTTGTTTTTAATATTGAGGAAACAGAATGCTGGAGAATCATCAAGCCAGACTTTGATGAGGAAGACGGTAATTCTTTTTCCACTGTTCTGAAGTTTGACTTAAAAAATTGCCTTAGAGGTTAATCTGCATATAACAGCGGCTAAAACAATTGCAGAGTTTGTGCAAGTTGCAAATGCTAAATTTTGGTTGCCTCGCGATTTTTTTGCATTTGCCATTTACTTTTGTACATTTAATAAAGTTTATCGGTTAAATCAATTTTGAGCTTTTAATTTTCGCACTGCTTTTAGCCTCAAAACATTATTGTTTTAGTAGATTTTTCAAATCTGCTATCATTTCATCTGAGCCTTTCCCTGCAAAGGACCCAATTTACATAAATAGAATAATTTGTTCCGGGTTGATTGGTAAAACCAAGTATTTCTTTATCTTAGAGATTCTTTCCTTATCTGAATAACGCTTGCCCCATGAAAAAAAATACAACTGCTGTTAGCAGAAGAAAATTTCTGCAATCATCCGGAAAATTTGCTGCCGGAACCTTAGTAATGAGTCAATTTCCTACCATTGTTCCTTCCTCAGTATTTGGTAAAAATGCACCGAGTAACCGAATTAATGTTGGGGCCATTGGCTGCGGACGAATTGCCGTTCAACATGATATAGCTTCTACTGCCCGTTTTAATAGTGCCCGCATTATTGCTGTATGCGATTTAGATAGAAATCGTGCCGACGCTGCCCCTGCTGCCGTAAAAAGCAGCTATACGAAAGCAGCAAAAGAGAATGGCGGTTTAACCGGCGATTGGGATATGAAAGTGTATTACGACTACAAAGAGATGTTGCAAAATAAAGATATCGATGCGGTATTGGTAAGTTTACCCGATCACCATCATGCCATTGTAAGTACGCATGCAGTAAATGCGGGTAAGCACGTATACTTACAAAAACCGGCCTCACTTACCATAGAAGAAGGACGCATACTGAGTAATGCCGTTAAAAAGAGTGGAAAAATATTACAACTGGGAAGTCAGCAAAGATCCGCCGATCCATGGCCCCAGTTTAAAAAAGCTGCTGAGTTAGTAAGAAATGGCAGAATTGGCCAGTTAAAAACAGTTGAAGTAGGCTTACCCGGCGATCCAGGAGGTGGCAATAAAATGGTGATGCCTGTTCCCGCAAATCTAAACTATGATGCCTGGCTAGGAGCTACTCCAGAAGCATTTTATACCGAAGACCGGGTACATTCTCAAGAAGGGGGCAGTAAAGGAATCAATAGCCGACCAGGTTGGCTGCGCTGCGAGCAGTTTGGAGCTGGTATGATTACCGGATGGGGGGCGCACCATATAGATATTGCCCACTGGGGTATGGATATGGAATACAGTGGCCCAATAGAAATCTGGGGCAAAGCGAATTTCCCTACAGACGACCCCAACTATACTGGCTTATGGAACGTTCATGGAATTTTTAGAACCGAAGCACTCTATGCAAATGGGGTAACCATGGTTGTATCAAACGAATTACCAAATGGGGTAAAATTTATTGGAACAGAAGGATGGATTTGGGTAACCCGCGGAAATTATCGCGTAACCGATACAGATCCAGTAGCCGACAATAATGGAGTAAAACCCATCGATGCAAGTAATCCCTCTATACTTCAATCGGTTATTGGTGCTAATGAAATTCATCTCTACGACAGTCCAGAACAACATCTAAACTGGCTCAATTGCATTCAATCGGGCAAACAACCCATTGCAAATGTTGAAATTGGACATCGTTCTTGCAGCGCCTGCCTATTACACCAAATCGCCATGAAGCTAAAAAGAAAAATCTACTGGGACCCTGCTAAAGAACGTTTCAGCAATAACGATGCAGAAGCTACGGCCATGCTTAGTAGACCTAGAAGAAAAAAATATGATTTTTAATAATTGTAAGTACGTTGCTGTATGAAATAAGTTAGCGAATGATGCTGAGTGAATAACTTTTTTGAAAGTGAACATTTAACATATATCGTTTCGGGCTATTTGATTATTCATTCAAGTATTGCGGCTAAATAGTTATCTAGAATATTCAGGATTAGGGTGTGTGAATTGGAAAAGGTTATTTATTTTTAAGAAAAAATGCTAGTCCTAAAATTATTATTTCTTTTATTGCCAATCGGAGTTTTTGCGCAAAGCACTTCGCTTGTATCAGCTATAGTTCCTGGTACTTATACCTTAAATGATAAAACAGAAACGCAAGCAGCCAAATCGGGTGGACCATTTGGAAGATTGATCGTTTCTCCGGCAGCTAACAATCGATGTCTCTTTCATCTTAGATATTCAACGGGTGCACCAGCCAATCATCTTGGACTGATAAAAGATTCACTAATGGTATATGGAACTAAAACCTTTTATAGTTCTCCAGATTACCCAAAATGCCGGGTGATATTTGAATTTTCTGAGAAAGGAGTTACTATCACGCAAGAATCTCAGGGATCATCTTTTTCTTGTGGATTTGGTGCAAATGTGCATGTGGATGGATTTTATAAAAGAACTCCCCCCACGCCGCCACTTTCTATTAGAACCGGCTCTCACGATATTGAAATCTATTGGGCCGAATGGATGAGTTGGGATAAACCCGGAAATGCTACCATTACCGCCTTAGGAAATGGTAAATACTCCATTAAAGGGAAACAATTGGGAAGAGATAAAAAAGGATATATGACCATGGAGGGAACCCTCCAGCTGATTAGCAGCAATCAATTGGAATTTACGGGAACCATCATCAGTCAGGAAGCAATTATTAACAAAGGAAAAATATGTAAAAGAGAGGGTAAAATCAGATTTACAGCTAACCCAAAACAAAAAAAATGGATCATGAACAAAGTACAAAGATGGGATGAACAGCCAGTAGATGAATACATCACCATCAATTTCTAATTTATGCAACATACCTTTTTATCTGGATTGAGTCCTTTAACTATTTCACTCAGCCTTTTTGCGGGCATGATATTCATCTACTTTTTGGCCAATCAACTGGCTAAACTTCCCAGTTTTAGCAAATATGTAGACGACACAATTAATCCCATTGAAGGCTCTCTTTTAGGACTATTGGCGCTGCTACTGGCATTTACCTTTGGCATGTCGGCATCTCGATACGAAACCAGAAGAGCAGTTATGTTATCAGAAGCCAACAATATAGGAACCGTTATTTTACGGTGCGACCTCTATCCTGATTCAACCCGAAATAAATTAAGATCCTATCTGAAAGAATATGTAGATGCCCGAATCGCTTATTTCCAGTCGGGCAGTGATGAAACTAAAGAAAAGAATACCATACAGGCAACCGAAAAATGGGATGGGATGATCTGGTCAACTGTTGCCGAAGCTTCCAAGGTAAAAGATAATCTGGTTGCCTCTAATCAGATGATACCAGCCCTAAATGCTATGATAGATATTGTAACCAACCGAAATGCCGAAAAAAATGCGACTGTTCCGGATTCCATCTTATGGCTGCTATTTCTGCTGTGTATAATCAGCAGTTTTATCCTTGGATTTCAAAAATCAACCAGCCGAAATCCCTATATTATCAGTATTGTATTTGCCCTAATGGTTTGTGCATGTATTCAGGTAATTATTGATTTAGACAGACCCAGACAAGGTTTTATAAATATGCAGGGTACCAACCAGTTTATTGTAGACCTTAAAAAAATGTTTTAGTGGCATTGAGTCAAAAGCTAAAGGTGATTGCCTTTGATGCAGATGATACCCTTTGGGTGAATGAACCTTATTTTAGAAAGGCAGAGGAAGATTTTGCAAACTTATTGCTAGACTTTCTGCCAGCGCACAGTATTCATAAAGAGCTGTATAGCACAGAGATTACCAATCTTTCCGTCTATGGTTATGGAGTGAAAGGATTTATGCTATCAATGATTGAAACTGCCTTACGTATTTCTAATCAGCAACTTCCCCCAGCGCTTATTCAGGAGATGTTGCGGATTGGCAAAGAAATGCTAGATAGACCCGTTGAAATAATCGATGGGGTAGAACAGGTGCTTACTAACTTACACGGAAAGTACCGATTGGTAGTTGCAACTAAAGGAGATTTATTAGATCAGGAGAGAAAGCTGATGAAATCGGGTTTACTTTCCTTTTTTCATCACACAGAAATTATGTCGGACAAACAATCGGATGATTATGCAAAATTGATTCGGCATCTCGATATTTTGCCAGATGAATTTCTGATGATAGGCAATTCATTAAAATCGGATGTTATTCCAGTATTGGAGTTGGGAGGGCATGCGATACATATCCCCTATCATACCACCTGGGCGCATGAAGCCATAGAAAAAGAAATTACTCATCCGAATTTTAATCATGTGCTTCATTTAAACGAAATACTTACGCTCATTTGCTAAAGCAGCCATCATAAAATCTATGCAAGTAATTTTATTCAACATAAAATATCGGTTTACAGGGATTATACTGTTGTGGATAATTCTGTATCCCTGTTTAGGGCTGTGCCAAAAATCAACAGCAAGTTCGCCCAATATAATCATCATTTTTTGTGATGATTTAGGGTACGGGGACATTCCCATGTATGGAGGAACCCAAACGGAAACGCCTCATTTGAATCAACTTGCAAAAGAAGGGGTTCGGTTTACCGAATTCTATGCTGCCCAGGCAGTATGCTCGGCATCTAGAGCAGGCTTATTAACCGGCTGTTATCCCAATAGAATAGGCATTTCTGGAGCTCTGGGGCCGGGCAGTAAAACAGGAATAAATGAAAGCGAAACTACCCTGGCAGAAATATTAAAAACAAAAGGATATGCAACCGGCATTTTCGGAAAATGGCATTTAGGCGATCAAGAAAAATTTCTACCGTTGCAACATGGATTTGATTCGTATTTAGGGCTCCCCTACTCAAATGATATGTGGCCGGTAAATTATGATGGCATCCCCTTAAGAGATACAAGTGAGTACAGAGGCAAATATCCTTTACTCCCACTATATAAAAATAACCAGGCAATTGAAACCATTCAAACCCTGGATAATCAGGCAACCCTTACCACGCGCTATACAGAAGAAGCCATTCGATTTATACAGGCAAATAAGCAACAACCTTTTTTTGTATACTTACCACACTCAATGCCGCATGTTCCACTGGCGGTTTCTGCTAAATTTAAAGGAAAAAGCAAACAGGGTTTATATGGAGATGTAATAATGGAGATTGATTGGTCGGTTGGTGAAATCATGAAAACCCTAAAAGCTAACCACCTTGATAAAAACACATTACTCATATTTACCAGCGACAATGGGCCTTGGATGAATTTTGGTAATCATGCAGGAAGTACCGGTGGGTTGCGGGAAGGAAAAGGCACCAGTTTTGAGGGTGGACAAAAAGTACCCTGTATTATGCGATGGCCCGGAAAAATTCCGGTAGGTTCCGTTTGTACAGAATTGGCTGCAACAATTGACCTCTTGCCCACCATAACAAAAATTACCAATGCAAGCCTTCCTGCACAAACAATTGATGGATTAAATATCCTTCCCCTTTTACTCAACCCATCTTCAGGCCCAATCAGAACAACTTTTTATTACTACTACCGAAAAAACAGTTTAGAAGCAGTTCGGAATGAACAATATAAATTGGTATTTCCGCATGAAGGGCGCAGTTATCTGAATCAACTTCCCGGTAAAGATGGGTTTCCCGGAAAGGCACCGGAAAATGTTCCGGTAACTATGGCATTATATGATTTACGAAGAGATCCCGGTGAAAGATATGATGTACAGACTGACCATCCAGCAATTGTTCAGCAACTTATGCAATTAGCAGAAAAAGCAAGAGAAGAATTAGGAGATGATTTACAACAGAGAAAAGGCAAAGGAATCAGACCAGCAGGAAAACTAAATTGATTTAGCGGCTTAATAGCCAGTTTTTTAATGCCATAAAATCGGCCGCCATTGGAACTGAGTAACTGATTTTCCCAATTAAATTTTTCGCGGCTTCGGGCATTTCAAGTGGTTTTCCTATAGCCAATTCAACCGTTTCCGGAAATTTTACCGGATGAACGGTTGCTAAAAAGAGACCCGCTTTGGAAGGATGATTAGCCAGATATCTTTACAGAGCAAGCATAGCAAACGAAGCAGGAAGGATTATATCAGATACCCAAATAAATTATCCTCAGGTTTAATTTCTGTGTAATTAATCTGAAATTGATGTAAGTTTTGAATCAATACCTCGTAATCCGACTTAGTTTTTAATTCAATTCCCACCAAAGCGGGTCCGGTTTCTTTATTATGCTTTTGCATATACTCAAACCGGATAATGTCGTCGTTCGGTCCTAATACTTTACTTACAAATTCCTTTAAAGCACCCGGACGCTGCGCAAACCGAATGAGGAAATAATGTTTCAGTCCTTCGTATTGCAACGAACGCTCTTTTATTTCCTGCATCCTGTCTATATCATTATTACCTCCACTCACAATACATACCACATTTTTTCCTTTAATCTTATCGGCATAATCATCCAAAACGGCAATTGCCATGGCTCCCGCAGGTTCCACCACTATTGCATCCTGATTATACAATTGTAAAATAGTAGAACAGATTTTCCCTTCCGGAACCAGGTGCATATCATCTATCACATCTTTACAAATAGAAAAAGTTACCTCTCCTACTCTTTTTACAGCTGCCCCATCTACAAATCTTTCGATATTGGTAAGAGTAACCGTGTGACCTGCTTTTATGGCTTCCAACATAGAAGGAGCACCCGCAGGCTCAACGCCCACTATGATGGTTTTGGGTGAGAACAATTTAAAGTAGGCTCCAACACCGGCACTCAAACCACCACCGCCAACCGGCAGAAAGAGATAATCAATTTCCGGTTGGTCTTCTAAAATTTCCATTCCCACTGTTGCCTGCCCCTCAATAATTCGGATATCATCAAATGCAGGTATAAAAACTTTATGCTGCTGGCGGGTAAATTCCAGGGCATCTTTGGCACAGTCGTCGTAAGTATCGCCGGTAAGTACCACTTCAATCCAATCTTCACCAAACATTTTAGTTTGGGATACTTTTTGATTAGGGGTAATGATGGGCATAAATACCACTCCCTTTATCTGTAATTTTTTACAGCTATAAGCAAAACCCTGTGCATGGTTGCCTGCACTTGCGCAAACCACTCCATTTTTTATCTGATCAGCCGTTAAACGACTCATCATATTATAAGCACCCCGAAGTTTATAGGAACGTACCACCTGAAGATCTTCTCTTTTTAGATAAATCTGACAGTCGTATTTCCGCGACAGATTGCGGCTGAAGGTAAGGGGGGTGTGTTTTACCACCCGTTTCAGCCGCTCTCTGGTTCCGGCAAAGTCTAGTGTAGAATAAGAAAGTGCTTGCTGCATAACGATGGTATTACCGAAGTATTAATTATTCTCCGGACGAAGGCTTCTAACTGTTTTACCAGCTTGCCACATTTCACTTTGATTCAATTCTTTTAATTCTTCTTCCAGCTTTTCGCGATAATCGGGCTTGCTATTACTCTCAATAGATTTAGCCGCTTCGTTTCCGGCAGCCACACTTTCGTATAACTCGGTAAATACGGGTAAAGTAGCATCGCGGAATTTTTTCCACCAATCCAATGCTCCTCGCTGAGCAGTAGTAGAACAATTGGCATACATCCAGTCCATACCATTTTCAGCCACTAATGGCATTAACGACTGGGTAAGTTCTTCAACAGTTTCATTAAAGGCTTCTGAAGGAGAGTGCCCTTTAGAGCGCAACACCTGATATTGGGCTGCAAAAATTCCTTGAATAGCACCCATTAAGGTTCCTCTTTCTCCGGTAAGATCACTATATACTTCTTTTTTAAAGTTGGTTTCGAACAGGTAGCCACTACCGATTGCAATTCCCAAAGAAATTACCCGATCAAACGCTTTACCCGTAGCATCCTGAAAAATAGCATAGCTACTGTTCAAACCACGACCCTGTAAAAACATACGGCGCAGAGAAGTTCCTGAACCTTTAGGGGCAACTAAAAATACATCTACATCTGCCGGTGGTATAATGCCAGTTTGATCGTTATACGTTACCCCAAAGCCATGAGAAAAATAAAGCGCTTTGCCGGGTGTGAGGTGTTTTTTTACTGTAGGCCACATGGCTATTTGTGCGGCATCACTTAACAGGTAACAAATAATGGTACCGCGTTCTAATGCCTCTTCAATTTCGAATAATGTTTCACCTGGCACAAAGCCATCTGCTACGGCTTTATCCCAGCTTTTAGAATTTTTTCGCTGCCCTACAATTACATTTACGCCATTTTCTTTTTGATTGAGTGCCTGACCCGGACCCTGAACACCATATCCGATTACAGCTACTACTTCATCTTTTAATATTTCCTGTGCTTTTGAAAGTGGAAACTCCTCGCGGGTTACTACATTTTCTTCTACTCCGCCGAAATTTAATTTTGCCATTTTTTAATGTTTGGTTGATGATTATAAATTATAGAATGAATTACATAGAAAAAACTTCTTTTTGCTGATTGAGAAATTCATTTTCAATCAACTCTTCTCTGGGTTCTGTCTGTTCAAACTCCCGTAATTTTTCGTGAAACCCGCTGCTTTCTTTAATAATGGCCACCCGGGCACTTCTCACAAATTCAATCAATCCATAAGGGGCCAGCACCTGCACCAGCCGGTCTGTTTCTTCGCGGTGCCCAACTGTTTCAAATACCACATAATCGTTTCGGATTACTACAGCTCTTGCACCATGTTCACGTAATAAACGCTCCACTTTTACTTTCTCTGCTATTTGTGCTGTAGGAACTTTATACAATGCAAGTTCTTGCCAGATGATTTCTTCGTTGTTATTATAATATGCCTTAAGTACTTCTACCTGCTTTTCAATTTGACGTGCCAACTTTCTTACTACTTCTTCGGTTTCAACAATAACAATGGTAAACCGATGAATCCCTTCCGCTTCGGAAGGAGAAGTATTTAGGCTTTCAATATTGATTTTCCTTCTAGAAAAGATAGTGGCAATACGCACCAGTAAACCAATATGATTTTCAGTATAAACTGTTATGGTATATTCCTGCTTCATACATTTTTATATTTACTTATTACTTAAGTCTGATTTCACTTACACTACATCCCTGAGGTACCATAGGAAATACATTGTTTTCTTTTCCTACATTAACCTCCAGTAAATACGAACCAGGATGATGATACATTTTACTGAGCGCGTTGTTAAGTTGATCTCGCGATTCGATGGATGCACCAGCAATGCCATAGGCTTCTGCCAGCTTTACATAATTGGGACTTGCAATATCTACAAACGAATAGCGCTTATCATGAAACAATTGTTGCCATTGACGTACCATGCCCAGAAAATGGTTATTCAGAATTAATATTTTCACATTTACTTCTGTTTGTAAAATGGTACCCAGTTCCTGTAAAGTCATTTGCACTCCGCCATCGCCAATAATAGCAACCACGGTTCTTTCGGGGGCACCAAACTTCGCACCAATGGCAGCAGGCAGGGCAAAGCCCATGGTACCTAATCCACCAGAAGTGATATTACTATTCGATTGATTAAAACGTGCATATCGGCAAGTAACCATCTGGTGTTGACCAACATCGGTTACTATGATGGCATCGCCCCCGGAAATTTCATTCAGGTTCCGGATCACTTCGCCCATAGTCATCACCGGGGTATCTGGATGTAACTCAGCAAAAATTACTTCTTTGTTTTCTTCTGCATCATGGTCTTTAAAACGCTGAACCCAGGCGGTACGGTTTTTTGATTCAATCAGTTTTGTAAGTAAGGGGAGGGTTTCTTTACAATCACCCCAAACGCCTACTGTTGCCTTCACATTTTTATCAATCTCCGATGGATCAATATCCAGATGAATCACTTTAGCTTGCTTGGCATATTTATCTAACCTGCCGGTAACCCGGTCGTCGAATCGCATGCCTATTGCAATTAATACATCACAGTCATTCGTTAATACATTAGGGCCATAATTACCATGCATACCCAGCATACCCATATTCAAAGGATGATCAGTTGGAAGAGCACTAAGCCCAAGAATCGTCCACGCAGCTGGCAGTCCTCCTTTTTCTATAAAGTTGGCAAATTCTTTTTCCGCTTTACCTAAAATCACTCCCTGCCCAAAAATCACAAAAGGTTTTTCAGCTGCATTAATCAAATTGGCTGCCTCCTCAATATATTCTTTACGAATTATCGGTTTAGGACGATAGCTTCTTATATGATTGCATTTCTGATATCCTGAATAAGCAAATAGTTGTAGTTGGGCATTCTTGGTAATGTCTATCAGCACAGGCCCTGGCCGACCACTTCGGGCTATATAAAATGCTTTCGCTAAAACGGATGGAATTTCGGAGGCATCCGTTACCTGATAATTCCATTTAGTTACGGGAGAAGTAATATTAATTACATCCGTTTCCTGAAAAGCATCGGTTCCCAGCAAGTGGGCATACACCTGACCAGTAATGGCAACAACAGGTGTACTATCTATCATCGCATCTGCTAATCCGGTAACCAGGTTGGTTGCACCTGGACCGCTGGTGGCAAACACTACACCCACCTTACCCGAAGATCTTGCAAACCCTTGTGCCGCGTGAATTCCGCCCTGCTCATGGCGAACCAGAATATGCTTCAGCTGATCATGATAATCATACAAAGCATCATAGATAGGCATGATTGCTCCGCCCGGATAACCGAAAATCGTTTCTACTCCTTCTGCAATCATGACTTCTAATACTGCCTTAGAGCCAGAGATATTTGCTACACCCGCTTGAACTAGCGGATTGCTTACCTGTGTTGCTGTTGCTATGGCCATACGTACTTTTTTTCTTATTTAAATTTCATCCGTTACACAACCCTGTGAAGCATCTTTCACTTGTAGGGCATACTTAAATAATAATCCTTGGGTAGCTTTTAATGCGGGTTGTTTCCAAGCAGCTCGTCGGGTTGCCAATTCATCATCCGAAATATGCACATTCATTTGCTTGGTAGCCACGTTTACTTCTATGATATCATCATCCTTTACCAAGGCAATGTTTCCTCCCAAATAGGCTTCCGGCATTACGTGACCAATTACAAAACCGTGGGTGCCCCCGCTAAATCTGCCGTCGGTTATGAGCGCAACAGATTTTCCCAATCCCGCACCAATGATGGCAGAAGTAGGCTTTAACATTTCAGGCATACCGGGTCCGCCTTTAGGGCCTACATACCGAATTACTACTACATCCCCTGCACGAATTTTTCCGGTATTGATACCCTCAATCAATTCAAATTCGCCATCAAATACACGTGCCGGTCCGGTAAACAGTTCTCCTTCTTTACCGCTTATTTTTGCTACACTACCACCGGTTGCCAAATTGCCATATAAAATTTGTAAGTGACCAGTAGATTTAATGGGCTGACTCAGTGGATAGATAATTTTTTGAATATCGAAATCAAAATCCGGAACATCGGCCAGGTTTTCCGCAATGGTTTTTCCGGTTACGGTTAAACAATCACCATGCAGCTTACCCTGTTTAAACAAATATTTCATTACGCCCGGTACTCCGCCAAAAGGATGTAAATCTTGCATCAAAAATTTTCCACTTGGTTTAAAATCGGCCAGAACAGGTGTGCGATCACTGATCCGCTGGAAATCATCTTGCGAAAGAGACACACCCACACTTTTTGCCATAGCCAGCAGGTGCAATACCGCATTGGTACTTCCACCCAACACCATAATCAGGGTTATGGCATTTTCAAATGCCTTGCGCGTCATGATATCTTTTGGCTTAATGTCATTTTCCAGTAAAATCCGAATGGCTTTACCGGCATCTATACATTCTTTTCTTTTCTCTTCACTCAATGCTGGATTAGAAGAGGAGAAGGGCAAACTCATTCCCATTGCTTCAATTGCAGCAGCCATCGTATTGGCAGTGTACATCCCACCACAAGCTCCAGCACCCGGACAAGCATGTTGAATGATTCCTTTAAAGTCGGCCTCATCTAGCTGACCTGCCAGCTTTTGTCCCAACGCCTCAAAAGCAGAAATGATATTTAAGTCCTGACCTTTATAATGCCCTGCTGCAATGGTACCTCCGTATACCATAATAGCCGGCCGATTTAATCTTCCCATGGCAATCACACAACCCGGCATATTTTTATCACATCCCGGCAGTGCAATCAGTCCATCATAATATTGAGCACCACAAACTGCTTCAATAGAATCTGCAATCACATCTCGGCTCACCAGAGAATAGCGCATACCATCGGTTCCATTGCTCATTCCATCACTCACACCGATGGTATTAAAAATCAATCCTACCAAGTCGCTTTCCCAAACCCCTTTTTTTACAATCTGTGCCAACTCATTCAAATGCATATTACAGGTATTCCCATCGTATCCCATACTGGCAATACCCACTTGTGCTTTTGCCAAATCTGCTTCTGATAAACCAATACCATACAGCATGGCTTGCGCAGCAGGCTGGGTTTCATCTTGGGTTAGTACTTTACTATATTTATTCATTTCACTTTGCATGCGGTCTTTCTTTTATACTACTGCATTTCGTTAACTTCAATAGGTTGGTTAACCACTAGCTTCTTATAGGCCTGCTGAATTTTTCGGCTTACCGAATCTTCCCATCGAAGATTCAATGAATGATTATCCAGCGATTCAAATCCGATAACTTCTGCTGCCGTGCCACAGTAGAAAGCTGCATCTGCCTCGTAAATATCCTGTATAACAAAATGGGTTTCTTCAACCGGAATATCCATTCCCCGGGCAAGTTCCAAAACGGTAGCACGGGTAATACCGGGGAGAATATGACCGGGAGGCGGAGTAAGTAGCTTACCATTTTTCTCGATGAAAATATTCGCACCGGGTGCTTCTGCAACATTACCCTGCATATCTAATAACAAGGCTTCATCAAAACCATTTGCCTTAGCCTCCTGACTAGCCAATATAGAATTTACATAATGTCCGGCTGCTTTTGCCTGCAAATGAAAAGCCCCGGGATTCGGACGCTGGAAAGAAGAGGTTCGAACGCGCAATAATTTCTCACCCAAAAATGGAGACATTTCCCAAGCCTGTATAATTAAAAAAGATTCTGTATTCACGCTGAAAGTCATATTTGCTGGCGCATATACTACCGGACGGATGTAAGCATCTCCTAATTGATTCATCGCTAGTAACTCATCCGTAATCTGAATCAACTCGTCGGTTTTCCAATGGTAGGGCATGTTGATAGTAGTAGCCGATTGCTCTAATCGGTTATAATGCTCAACGGGTTTGAAAATTTTTGTTGTTCCATCTACCGTTTTGTAAGAACGAATCCCTTCAAAAACTGAATACCCATAATGCAGCGACTGACTAAAAAAATCCATCTTAGCATCTGCTGCTTTTACAAAATGCCCATTTAAATAAACAAGGGTGTTTTGATTGAAATAATTTGCCATATTAAATATTTACTTTTATTTTTTTCATAAAAAACCCCGCTTCTAAGAGGCGGGGTTTATATCTTTTGTTAGTTTTTGATACAACTCAACCTCTTCGGAATAAGGGAATAATAATAGTAATCACAGTAATGATTACTGTGAAAAACTGAGACATCGTATTGATTCCTTGTATACCCATGGAGGTGCTTACAACTAAATATACAAATGCCTGCCCAGAAAAAAAGAACTATTTAAAAACTATCTGCCCACTTTCTGTAAACTAGCATTGCAGTTTACTAAATAATAGTAGACTGATTAACTTGTTGATGAGCAGTCTTATTAACCTGATCTCCCTGTCGTGTAACATATCCCGCAACCAAATCGCCAATTGCACTCGTTGAATAACTATTCACAGGGTCAATATCTTTAGACACAAATCCACTTTCAAGCGTCCAGTTAACCGCTTCCCTTACCTGATGAGCCTCCTTTTGTAATCCTAAATGATCTAGCAACATGGACGTTGATAAGATGGATCCCAATGGGTTAGCAATATCTTTTCCAGCAGCCTGCGGATACGATCCGTGAATAGGCTCAAATAAAGCACTATGGTTGCCAACCGAGGCTGATGGCAATAAACCCAAAGATCCGCTTAACACACTGGCTTCGTCGCTCAGTATATCTCCAAACATATTTTCAGTAAGTACCACATCAAACTGAGAAGGATAAAGAATTATCTGCATGGCCGCATTATCAACAAACATATAATCAACCGTAACATCGGGATAGATAGGAGCCATCGCCTGCACTACCTTACGCCATAATCTAGACGATTCCAATACATTGGCCTTATCTACCAGCGTAAGTTTTTTTCTTCTCTTTTGGGCATAATGAAACGCCTGCTGCGCTACTCGTTCAATTTCAAAACGCTGATACGTGCAAGTATCAGATGCGGTATCCCCATCTTCACTCAACTCTTTTTTACCAAAATATATTCCTCCGGTGAGCTCGCGAAATATGATAAAATCAACCCCCTCTAAATGTTTGTTCTTTAAAGGAGAGAGATGCTGCAAAGCTGCATGCGTAGTAACCGGCCGAATATTGGCAAACAATTGTAACTCTTTTCTCAACTGCAACAAACCCTGCTCCGGACGAACTTTGGCAGATGGATCATTGTCATAACGAGGGTCGCCAATCGCACCAAACAAAATCGCATCCGACTGTAAACAGCTGTCCACCGTTTCCTTGGGAAGTGGACTGCCGGTTTTGTCAATCGCATCTGCCCCCATTAGCGCATAGTCATAAGTAAAATGATGACCATAGGCATTGGCAACCGCCTGTAATACCTTAATAGACTGTGCGGTTACCTCTGGTCCAATGCCATCCCCGTTTATAACTGTAATCTTTTTTTCCATGATTTTATCCAAATTAATTTTTGTAGGCTGCTAGTGATTTACCAAGATTATTTTCTGGCAGCCTCATACTTTTCAATACTATCTTTAATACTAATCAGGTAGTCTATATCATCATACCCATTTAGTAAACAGGTTTTTTTATAGGGATTGATGTCAAAAGTTTCCTGCTCGCCGGTTAATAAGAGGGTAATGGTTTGTTGCGCTATGTTTATCTGTATTATTGCTTCGGAATCCTGTGAAAATATTTTTGCAAGAAATGCATCCGACACTCTAACAGGAATAACCCCATTATTGAGGGCATTGTTTTTAAAAATGTCGGCAAAAAAACTAGATACCACTGCCTTAAAGCCATAATCTTTCAATGCCCAGGCAGCATGTTCACGTGACGATCCACATCCAAAGTTTTTACCGGCTACCAAAATTTCACCGGAAAACCGTGGCTGATTCAACACAAAACTCTCAACCGGCTGCTGCTCATCATCCTGAACATATCGCCAATCGCGAAAAAGATTTTTACCAAACCCATCCCGGGTAGTTGCTTTTAAAAACCGGGCAGGAATAATCTGATCGGTATCAATATTTTCAATCGGTAGCGGAACAAATCGACTTTCTATTTCTTTCAATGGCTTCATACTCATTTTCTTTTCTGGTAGATAAAAATTGTGCTCCGGTGGTTACAGTAGCGTTCTTACATCCGTAATTTTTCCGGTTAATGCTGCTGCTGCAGCGGTGAGTGGACTCGCCAATAATGTTCGAGCACCGGCCCCCTGGCGACCTTCGAAGTTTCGGTTGCTGGTACTAACACAATATTCACCGGCTGGCACTTTATCTTCATTCATACCTAAACAGGCACTACAACCAGCCTGTCGTAATTCAAATCCTGCATCCTGAAAAATACTATCCAAGCCTTCCCGCTTTGCCTGACGGGCTACTTCCTGAGAGCCCGGTACAATCAATACCTGCACATCTGGATGTTTCTTTTTGCCTTTAACCATAGCTGCTACCAACCGCAGATCTTCTATGCGGGAATTGGTACAACTTCCAATAAATACATGTTGCACAGGCATACCTAACAGGGATTGTCCGGCCTGCAAGCCCATGTAAGTAAGTGACTTTTTAAGATTTGCCTTTTCAGATTCAGCTTCCAGCGATTCATAGGTGGGAATACTATCATTAATAGCCATGCCCATACCGGGGTTGGTACCAAAGGTGATCATAGGTTGGATTTGGGTAGCCTGAATATTCAATTCCATATCAAATGCTGCATCCGTATCTGAATATAACTCGCGCCATGCTGCTACCTTTTTTGTAAACGCATCGCCGGCGGGCGCAAATGGCCTGCCCTCTATGTAAGCAAACGTAGTTTCATCGGGCGCAATCAATCCCCCGCGGGCACCCATTTCTATGCTCATATTGCAGATGGTCATTCTGGCTTCCATCGATAATTTACGTATTGCCGAACCGGCATACTCCACAAAATAACCCGTGGCACCCCCTGCAGAAATTTGAGCAATAATATATAGGATAATATCCTTGGCTACCACACCGGGTAATAGTTCTCCTTCGATATTAATTCGCATTTGCTTGGGCTTGGTTTGCAGCAAACACTGAGCAGCAAATACCATTTCTACCTCACTAGTACCTATACCAAATGCAATGGTACCAAATGCTCCGTGGGTAGAAGTATGGCTGTCGCCACAAACAATCGTCATGCCAGGCTGGGTTACCCCTAATTCAGGTCCAATCACATGCACAATCCCTTGGTTAGGATGGCCTAACCCATACAATTCAACCCCATGTTTTGCACAATTTTCTATCAACTGTTGAACTTGCAAACGCGAGAGCTCATCTCGAATAGGAAGTTCCTGATGAAGGGTAGGTACATTATGATCGGCAGTAGCAACAATTTGCTTCGGCCGGAAAAGGGGTAACCCACGCTTTTCAATTCCGTTAAATGCTTGCGGACTGGTAACTTCATGAATAAAGTGCCGGTCGATGTAGAGTACGGAAGGACCATCATTCACTTCCTGAACGATGTGTTGATTCCAGATTTTATCAAATAATGTAGCAGCCATAGTATGTAAATTGGCTTATTGCCAATTATGGTAATTAAATAATTTATTGAGCTTGAACGGTAGATTCTTTATACGCTTTCGCCATTTCATTGAGGTGTACTTCTTCTACTTCTTTTTGGCGGTCGGCCACCTGAAGAAAATTTTCATAAAGAATATCTATGTCGTCGCGGGTAAAATCATAGCCTAATTTTTGAAAACGATAGGCCAATGCGCTACGACCACTTCGAGCTGTTAGTACAATTTTACTTCCCGCAGCACCCACTTCTTCGGGACTAATGATTTCATAGGTTTGGGCGTTTTTCAGAAAGCCATCCTGGTGAATGCCAGACGAATGAGAAAAAGCGTTGGCACCCACAATGGCCTTATTCGGCTGAACAGGTACGCGCATGGTTTCAGATACCAATCTACTGATCGGGTTTAGCAGTTGGGTTTGAATATTTGTGAACAGGCCCAAATCTTTGTGTTGCTTTAATACCATTACCACTTCTTCCAAAGAAGTATTTCCGGCACGTTCACCGAGGCCATTGATGGTACACTCGATTTGACGCGCTCCGCTAATTACACCGGCAATTGAGTTTGCCGTAGCCATACCAAGGTCGTTATGACAATGGCAAGAAAGTATCGCCCGGTCTATATTACTTACATGCTGCATCAGGTAAGCCATTTTCTCACCATATTGAGAAGGTAAACAGTAACCCGTTGTATCCGGAATATTAACCACGGTTGCACCCGCAGCAATTACTGCTTCTACCACCTGAGCCAGGTAATCATTGTCGGTTCTTCCGGCATCTTCCGCAAAAAATTCTACATCATCGGTATAATTTCTCGCCCATTTAACCGCCTGAACAGCCCTGCGAATAATTTCTTCCCGAGTAGTGTTGAATTTGCTTTTAATATGAAAATCAGATGTGCCAATTCCGGTATGAATCCGAGGCTTTTTAGCATATTTGAGGGCTTCCCCGGCAACTTCAATATCTTTTTGAACTGCCCGGGTTAATCCACAAACTGTTGCATTCCGAATTATTTTAGAGATTTCGGTAACGGATTCAAAATCGCCCGGACTGGAAATAGGAAAACCAGCTTCAATCACATCAACACCCAATTCCTCTAGCTGCAAGGCGAGTCGAAGTTTTTCTTTAGTATTCAACTTGCATCCCGGTACCTGCTCGCCATCTCGAAGGGTAGTATCGAAAATAAAGATTTGCTTTTCCATAGTCATTGATTTTGAATATATGTTATATTTATTGCTAATATTTCTGATTCTCAAGAAGGAGAAGAGAAAAATAAACACGAAATAGTCGAATTTAGTACTTAAAAAACCGATTCCGCAGGCAAAATATAGGCTATTTTACACCGGATAAACACAGATAAAAGTCCTGAAACCCTTGCTGTTATTGAGCTTTTATGCAAATAATATACGATGCCCAACCGATCTGCCGATACCCTATTTCAGCTGATTCAGTCCCTAGAAAGGTCTGAAAAACGGAATTTTAAGCTGTATATTACCCGAAATTCGGGCAGTAGCGACTTAAAAGTAGTGCAGCTATTTGATGCCCTTGAGGGCATGAAGCAGTATGATGAGGAGCAACTATTGAAAAAAAATCCAGCCCTTCAAAAACAACAGCTATCGAATTTAAAAGCCCATTTATACCGGGAGATACTGGCCAGCCTTCGGATATTAAAGCAAGATGAGAACATAGATTTGCAAATTCATGAGCAATTAGATTTTGCCCGGCTTTTGTATAATAAAGGGCTCTATATGCAAAGTTTAAAATTGCTGGAAAAAGTAAAAGAACTTACCAAAAACAATAATCAGGTTACTTATTTACAACAGATTTTGTTTCTAGAGAAAAAAATAGAAACCCTGCACATTACCCGCAGTTTACAAAACCGCGCCGAGCAACTGAGTACCGAAGTAGCAGATGTAAATGAGCGAGTTCATCTGATTGGAGAGCTTTCTAATATTTCATTACAACTGTACAGTTGGTATATAAAAAATGGACATGCCCGAAATGAAGAAGACCGAGAAGCTGTTGATATGTTTTTACAAAATGAAAGCATCACGCAGGCCCAAACAGATAAAGGGTTTTATGAGCGGCTCTACTTATATCAGTGCTTTTGCTGGCATTCATTTATTACCCAAAATTTTCTTGTTTATTACCGCTACTGCCAGAAATGGGTTGATTTGTTTGCAGCAGATGAAAAAATGATTGGCATTGAAACAGCTTCTTATATTAAAGGGCTGCATAATTTGCTGGGTGCACATTTTGATTTGAGAAATCATCAAAAGTTTAATGAAACCATTCGAGTTTTGGAAGACTTGATGCAATCACCTGTTATCCACCAAAACAGAAACAATCAAATTCAGACCTTCATCTATTTATATACATCCCGAATTAATAGTCATTTTATGACTGGCACTTTTACAGAAGGATTAGAGTTGGTGCCATATATAGAAGAGAAACTAAAAGAATATGAGCTTTTTTTAGACAGACACCGGGTGCTGGTATTTTACTATAAAATTGCCTCATTGTATTTCGGGAGCGGGCAAAGTGAAAAGAGTATCGATTATTTGAATAAGATTATCAATTTAAAAGTTGACCTGCGAACCGACTTACAATGCTATGCCAGGTTACTTCACCTGATTGCACACTATGAAATTGGCAATTTCGAATTGCTGGAGTACCTGCTCAAATCTGTTTATAGATTCATGTATAAACTGAATAACCTAAGTATTGTAGAAGAAAAAATCTTCGGATTCTTACAATCTGCCTTCCGCTTTTCGCCCAAGCAGTTACAACCGAAATTCGAATCCCTACTTTCCGAACTTAGGCCCTTGGAAAAGAGTAGTACGGGTAATCGGGCATTTATGTATCTCGATATCATTTCATGGCTGGAAAGTAAAATAGCCAATCAGCCAGTACAGGAGATAATTCGAAAGAAGTACCTGGCGGCAGTAGAAGCACCTATTGAAAAGTAAGCTACCTTAGGCAGATTGTAAGTCCTTAAAAGGAAAGCGTATCTGCATCCGACATCCATTTCCAGGAGAAGACTGAATATCCAACACTCCATTGTACACATCCGAACGACTGGCAATATTATGCAATCCAATACCTTTTCGTGGAAGGTTCACATCAAATCCAACACCATTATCGGCAATGGTTAAAAGAATTTGTTGCTCATTACGCGCAAGTACAATACTTACTTCATCCGCTTTTGAATACTTGATAATATTATTCATCTGCTCCTGAACAATGCGAAAGGTATTGAGCTTGAATTCGTAGGAAATATTATCCTCATAAAAGGTTTCACAACGATAATCAATCTGAAAAGTATTCACAGCATTTATATCATCCAACAATCCCTCAATGGCCTTACTTAATCCAAAATGCTTAATTAATGGGGTAACTAATATTTGAGAAAGTTTCCGAATTTCTTCAATTGCATTTAATACAAAAGTTTGCGATTGCTTCAGCAGGTCCGATTCTGTACCAAGTTGCTGCTGAGCAGAGGCAATATACATCATTGCCACTGTGAGTTGCTGATTTACATTATCATGCAACTCGGTACTGATTTCATAGCGTTCCTTTTCCTGAACTTTTATAATGGCTTCATTCAGTTCTTTCTGCTTGAGAATTTTTTCTTCTTCCAATTTTTCTTGCAGGTGAATAGTTTCAGTGATATCGTTCTGTATGGCCAAAATAGAAAGATTCCCCTTGTACTCAATTTTATGGGAAGAGATATCCATTATCATAAACTCCTGTCCCTTATTCAAGTGAGTCCACAAGGCGGTTTCCTTCATTAGGTCGGTATCCCGGAATACACGAGCCGTTTCGTGCAGGCGGGTATATTCGCTTGCATGCCCCAGTTCGATGATTGTTTTTGTTAAAAAATCTTCGCGACTATACCCATATTGATTTTGTGCAGCATCATTTACTTCCAGTACCTGAAAATTTTCCAAATCCCAGATAATAATAGGCAATGGATTATTAAAAAACAGATTGCGATAACTTTCGCTACTTTCCCGCAAACTTTCTAAAATCCGATTTCTTTCTACACTATACTGAATTGACTTATACAATAACCTTTCATCGTATTCGCCTTTAATTAGGTAGTCTTGCGCACCATTGGCCATAGTCTCTAACGCGAGTTCCATATCTGCCAATCCAGTTAAAACGATAATGGGGATGCCTGCAGCGTATTCGTTGATGTGAACAAAGGAATCAAAACCTGTACTGTCTGGCAGAGAAAGGTCTAGCAGAATCATGTTAATAAAATACTCACTCAACAAAGTAATGGCTTCTTCAACACTTCGTGCTTTATATACCCGTCCGATTTGTAAGCGGGTTAGGGATAGATTTTCCTCCAACAGATAGAGATCTCCTGGATTATCTTCTACTATTAATATGGAAAGTTGTTGTTGCTGTTGCGTCATTTGTAAATATTTTGAGCATACCCAGATGCTTTTTTTTCTGAGATGATTTATGGAACAAAACTGGTTTGTTCCTCTATCTCTTTACTTATAGTAAAATAAAAAGTGCTTCCCTTGTCGGGTTCGGAAGTTACCCAAATTTTACCCCCGTGCTTTTCAACAATCTTTTTGCAAACCGATAACCCAATTCCGGTACCCCCATACTGATGCTTATGATGTAAACGCTGAAAAAGCACAAATATTTTCTCAAAAAACATGGGTTTTATTCCGATTCCGTTATCCGATACTGAAAAGAGAAACTGTTGCTCCTCCTCCTGTCCCTGCACGATTACTAACGGCTTCTCATTCCCCACGTATTTTAAAGCATTGCCTATCAGATTCTGAAATAATTGAAAAAGCTGGGTTTTATTTCCCCTAATTACTGGTAGCTCCTTACAAATAATAGTGGCTTCACACTCTGCAATTCGATTTACAAAAACCTCTTCTACTTCCTGCATTAAGGCGGCCGTATCTATGGGTTCTAATACGCCTTTGTTAGATCCAATGCGGGAATACTCTAACAGGTCGGTAATTAATCGCTTCATGCGGTCTGCCCCGTCCATCACAAAATGGAGGTATTGCTCGGCAGTTTCGTCAATTTGATCTTGGTATTTTTTCTTAAAGAGTTGCAAAAAGCTGGTAATCATTCGTAATGGCTCCTGCATATCATGGGAAGCCACATAAGCAAACCTTTCCAGTTCAACATTAGAAGCTGCCAACTCATCGGCTCTTTGCTTTAGCCGATTATTCAACTCAATCATCAGTGCTTCATCCTCTTTTCTCCGGGTTATATTTTGAGTGGCCCCAATTAATCGGATAGCTTTACCAGAATCATCTCGAATAATATAAGCTTTGTGATAAAAAAAATTGTACTTACCCGATAAATTCACCATACGAAATTCATCTTCCCAATATGGATTATCATGATTTCGCAATGCTAGATTTCTTTTGCTAATAACCCGATAAAAATCATCAGGATGTAATAATTTTTTCCAGGCATTAAATGATAAAGCTAATTGACCAGGCTCTGTTCCAAAGAAATCACTAAAGCCTGCATTGGCTTTTATCATCAGCCCTTTTACCATGTCCCACTCCCATATAATATCATTGGTTGCCTTAGTAATTAAATCGTATCGCTGGTTGCTTAGTCGTATATTTTCCTGTGCCAGCTTATTCTCCAATAACACATGCAACAGGTTAACCGTTCGTTCAATTGTGCTAGGCTCATCGAGTAAGTTGTGGAGCTGTTCTGTATAAAAAACTTCTAGCACCCCCACTACATCCCCACTGGAAAGGATAATGGGGCTCGCACTCAACGCAACAAAACCTGCTTCCTGTAAAAGCTGTGCTCGTGCATCCAAATGGGCATTTGCAGAAATATGATCTGCGACTATTCGCTTCTTTTCGGCTACCGCCCGTGAAAAAACATATTGCTCATCTTGAATAGCCACCTTGGAAAATGCAGCTGTGAGGCTTTCCGGAACAGATTTGGCCGACCATTGAAGTAAACGATCATTTTCAACTTTCCATAACATCATCACCAATCCATTATACATCTTTTCCAGAGAGGTAATGTAAAAATCAAGTACTTCAGGTAGCTCTTTATAGGGATTGGCATTCATTGCCAGCACATCCCTCTCCAAACTTTGAATTTTTTTAAACTTAACCACATCATTCACATCCTTAAAATAAACAACCACATTGTCTTCAGAAGGATAAGCACTAATCTCCACCCAAAAGTTATAGCCAGGAAAATATTCCTTAAACCGAGCCGGCTGGTTCTGTTGAAAAACCAAATCGTAACCTGGATATTGTTTTAAAATATTCAACTCGGGTACCCGCTGCCAGATATTTTTTCCAATCAATTCTTCACTTGAATTTACCCGCATGATTTGTGCAGCAGACTGATTACAAAACAATACATCGCCATTCTTATTGATTACCAAAAATCCATCTGTAATAGTTTGCAAAACCTTTTCTAAATATTGACCGCGACCCGAAAACAAATCCGAGTGAGTCAATTCGGAAAATGGAGCTGGATTCAATTTAACATTCCAAACTGGTTCGGGATTGCTCGCATCCCCTAGTGGTGTTAGCTCTAACAGAACCGACTCTGTTTTGCCCTCCGCAGATTGCATAATTACGGAAACAGAAGTAGGCTGATGATTTTCCACCAATAACTGCCAGGCAAGCTTATTTTCAGAAACTAAACTTATTATAGATCTACCTTGCAAATCGGCAGCAGAATACCCCAACAAAGCCTGCAGGGAATCACTTCCGGCTAAAACAGTTCCATTATGAGCTACCAACAAGGTAGGCACTGCTGAATTTTGAAAAAACGCTTGAAAAATAGGTGCAAGATCCATAGGCATATAATTCAGCCCCGGGCAGTCTGCCGGCTGAATAGGTTTCTAAATTCGGTAAGATTTGCTTGACTACCAATTTTATTCGATGCAAATAAAGAAACCTTGGGTATATTCTGAAAAAAAGGCATCAGTTTTTCTGATTCCCGGGTATCGGGTAATCGCTGTTGCCCCCTATTCGGCATATATTCTTTCAATTGCCTCTTTATACTTCTCCATCACCACTTTTCGCTTCAAGCTTAGCTTCGGCGTCATTTCGCCCGAATCTATGGTCCACTCTCTGGGTAATAATTCAAATTTTTTAATTTGCTCTACATGATTAAAGAAGCTATTAAAACTTTCTATTATCTCCTTATACAATTCCAACACACGGGGATGATGAACCACATCTTCATTGGTGGTAAAGGGTAGCCCTTTTTCGCGCATCCAATCTTGCAGTGTTTCAAAAGAAGGAACAATCAGGGCGCCAACAAATTTTTTGTCGGCCCCTACCACCATTATCTGCTCGATAAAGGGACTCTCTTTACACTTATTTTCAATTGGCTGAGGTGCTACATATTTTCCCCCGCTGGTTTTAAATAATTCTTTTTTGCGGTCGGTTATTTTTAAAAATTTCTTGTCAATCCAAACGCCTATATCACCCGTATGCAGCCAACCGTCTATAATCACTTCCTGCGTTAAATCGGGTCGGAGATAATATCCTTCCATAACGCTCGGACCTTTCACACATATTTCGCCATCTTCCGCCAATTTCACTTCCTGCCCAACAGTTACCGGACCTACTGTTCCAAATTTCATTCCTCCCTGCTCTTGGCGGTTTACCGTTATAACCGGACTATTTTCGGTTGGGCCATATCCCTCATAAACGGGTATTTGTGCGGCATTAAAAATTCGGAGTAATTTAATCTGACAGGCAGCACCACCGGTGATGATAAACGAAACCTTTCCACCCAATGCTTCCCGCCATTTAGAAAAAATCAGTTTATTGGCCAGGGAGAGTTGGATATTGTACCAGATTCCGCCAGACTGTGTATTGTCGTATCGTTCTGCCAAGTCTACCGCCCAATAAAATAATTTGCGCTTGGTACCGGTTAATTCCTTGCCCTTGGTCATGATTTTTTCAAATACTTTTTCTAGTAAGCGAGGAACCGTAGTAAAACCATCGGGTTTTACCTCTCGCAAATTATCGCCAATCGTTTCTAAATTTTCGGCATAATAAATGCTGATTCCACTGAACAAATAGATGTAAGTGCAAGCTTTTTCAAAAATATGATTGAGGGGTAAAAAACTCAGCACTTTAGTGCCAGGCGCATCCTTAAAAGGAAAACTTTCCTTACTCATTACCACATTCGAATAAATGTTTTTATGGCTTAACATAACTCCTTTAGGGGTACCTGTGGTTCCCGAAGTGTAAATGATTGTTGCCAAATGTGAAGTAGGAATAGAGGCTTTAATAGTTACCAATTGCTCTAATTGGGGGCTGCCCTTCTCTACCAACAAACTTTTCCAATGCTTTGTATTCGGAATTTCATCAAACACAAAAATTTCTTTCAGGGAAGGTACTTTACTTCTCAAGGCATTAACCTTGTTGTACATTTCCTGGTTACTTACAAACACATATTTAACAGCCGCATTATTAAAAATAAATTCAACTTCCAAGGGATTGGTGGTAGGATATAACGGAACCAAAATGGCACCAATTTGCTGAACAGCCAGATCGGTGAAAACCCATTCCGGACGATTATTACTAATGATGGCAATTTTATCACTGCCCTCAGGGCTAAAATCATGCCCGCTCACCCCTAATTGCAATAAGCCTGCCGACAAAGCATTTACGGTATCCGCCACTTCCTGGGTACTGTGTTTTATCCACGCTCCTTTCTCTTTGGAAACCAGCATCGCTTCTGTTGGAAAATTGGCTAATTGATGGTCTACGCAATCAAATAATCTCCTGAATTCCATAATTGATAATTGTGCTTTTAATAAACAATTTTTATTGAATTTTACTTATACATAAACAAATATATATAAACAACCGTCCACAAAAAAGTTATTCCTAAAAATTAAAAAGAGGATTGCCATATAAAAACGGAAGCAGTTTGCAGGAAGGAACAGGTGTATACCACTGAAAACTGCAGCAGTATGCCGGCAAATACATCATTCCTACCCTACATTTATCTCACGAAAACTCAGCATATATGGCAAACCAATCTAATACACAAAATACCAAATATGCTTGATAATGGCAAAACCAGTTTAGCAGTTGCATCAATCAATCAGGAGCAAAATCTTTCTATTATTTGTAAATGAGGTGGGTGAGCAAACCATCTCGGAGTTTGGGTTCGAACCAGGTACTTTTAGGCGGCATCACTTCGCCACTATCGGCAATAGCAAAAAGCTGTTCAATGGAAACTGGAAATAAACTAAAAGCAATAGCCATTTCACCACTATTCACCCGCTTTTCTAATTCTCCCAGTCCGCGAATTCCTCCAACAAAGTCAATCCGTTTATCTGTTCGCTGATCTTGAATACCCAGCCATTTTGCAAGCATATTATTTTGTAAAATGCTAACGTCTAGCACACCAATCGGGTCGTTCGTAAATGATCCAGGTAATGCAGTTAGGCGAAACCATGATTGCTGCAAATACATCCCAAACTGATGTGGAGCCTGCGGACGCACCAATTCCTTGCCAAATGATTCGATGTGAAAATTTTCGGCAGCACCGGCCAAAAGTGCTTCCGGGGTATGTCCATTTAAATCTTTTACTACACGATTATAATCCAGAATCCGCAATTGATTGGAGGGAAATAAGGTAGTTAAAAAATAATCGGCCCCTTCGGGAATTGCTCCTTGTATATTATTACGCACTTTAGCAGCAGAAGCTGCCCGGTGATGACCATCTGCTATATAAGTAAAAGGTACTTGCTCAGCAAACAACAGTACCAATTTTTCAATTACCGAATCATCGTTGACAATCCATAGGGTATGCTGAATTTGATCTGACGCAGTAAAATCATTTACCGGATTTTTGGATGCCTTCCAGTTATCAATTAACTGATCAATAGCTTCCTGATTTCGATAGGCCAAAAATACATTTCCCGTTTGGGCACCAGAAATGGTAATGTGCTGAATCCGGTCTAATTCCTTTTCAGGCCGGGTGAACTCGTGCTTGCGGATGATATTGTGTTCGTAATCATCAATGCTGCTTAGGGCAACCAAACCGGTTTGACTAACCCCATTCATCGTGAGCTGATAGATGTAAAAACAAGGTTTACTTTCACGAAAAAGAACATCGCGGCTGATGAAGGCAGATAAATTGGTTTTGGCAGTTTCGTATACGGAGGCATCATATACATTAATTGCCTCAGGTAAATCAATTTCGCTTTTTGTAATGTGCAGAAATGAGTTTGGGTTTCCATTTGCAGCCAATTTGGCTTCCGCACTATTTAAAACATCATAAGGTAAGCTGGCTACCTGACTTGCCAGTTGTGGTTGCGGGCGCAATGCCCGAAAGGGTTGTATCATAGCCATGTGCAAATATCCGAAAAAAAGAAAAGCAAGTGTAGAAAAAAAGGTAGCTACACGTATTTAAATATTCACACTACGGCTTGAATCTTTCAATTACCTCTTTTCCTGTAATCGGATCAGTACCCCGAAACTCTACATATACGATATTAGGAACCCAAAAAGATCCGCCTTCAACCTTAACAAAAATTCTTTGTAAAACCGCTTCTCTATTATTGATAGAAGCAAATACTTGATATCTGTTGCCGGCTGTATGCCATTTCAAATAAAACAATCGCCTTTTATAAGAAACAAAATTGAGCTGATATACTCCATTGCCAATTGATTTCGCATCCATTCCGTAAGCAAAATTACGCTGTATATAATTCAACTCTTTTTTTGCAGCCCCCTCGGTGTAAAGAATCCAGTATACATTGATGGGCTTTTCGGGATCAGGAACACCTTTGGCATTCAGGTTTAATTCACACACTATAGTGTTTACATTAGCAGTTCGTTGCAAATAAAAAAGCTGCAAGGGATTGCCTTTCGGTACCGGGAAGGTATCAAGTACCTCTATTGAATATGAAAAACGATGCAATTGGTTTGCTGAAAAAACAGGGCTTACTGTTAGCAATAAAAAAACAACTAAGAGTAGCATCCGGATGTAAAAATTACTACAGTGTAATGGGGAGGTATGAATCGAAAATTTCAAGCAGCAATTTTTGTAAGGATATGCAGATTTGTATTAAAAATCGAATTTAAATCTTGCCCTGAGCCCCCATGGAGAAACACTTGGGTTTTCAAGATAAGAGAATCTTTTAACAATATCAACCCTAAAAAGTTTTAAAAGATTGGTGATTCCTACACTCCCCTCCAAATAAGGCTTTGCTTCCAATGTAAATGTGGTTGGATGCCCATCCATTTGAGGAAACTGTATTAACTCCTTATCCAATCGAGGATCATTTTCGGCTCGCACACCGCCATATAACATCTTTAAGGATACTACCTCCCGCAACTTCAGTTTTTTAACCAGCGGAACTCGATTGAGTAGTAAACCATTAAAATAATGATTGATGTTTACGGAAAAATAATGATCACTCACAAATTCCTGAAAATTCATCAGGTTATATGATTCCAACATGAACGAATACGTTTGATTGGCCCGGTGTATCGTAATCAATGGATAAGGCAGCTTACCAAATATATATCCTCCCTCTACCACCACATCACTATAACCAAACCTTGATAAATAAACCCGCTTTTCTACCCTACCACTCAAATTCTGATAAGCAAATTCGCTGTTCAACACACCTTTTACTCCTGCAATAAACCGGAGCGTATAAATAGGATATTGATTTACGATGGGTATACGATATACCTTACTCTGGTAAAACTGCTCATGGGGTGCCCAGCGAACCTCACCATACAACTCAGTAGTAGTTAATTCTTTTACCTGTACTGGAATTCCATTCGATGTTTTATTATACACGATACTTCCGGCAGGCTGTTGTATCCAGTTTTTTCCTCCAAGGGTAATGGCTACATTCCTGGGAAACTCATGAATATATTCCGTAACCAAATTGCGGTTGTATAACCATTTATCGTTGAGTCCTCTTTTAAATGATAATAAAAAATTGTCTTCTGATACAAATTGCAGTTCCTGACCAGGTATTTTAGTGTCGTACTGATAGCTTGCCCGAATAAAACTGAGCGGATATTGATAAATAGATTTATTATTCAATGAATAAGTAGTTCTTAAAAAATATTTGAATTGTTCATCTTTCAATCCATATGCACCGTAGCCCTCTAAAAAAATTCGTTTACTAAATTGAGTCGTAGTTCTGCCTCCCAATCTTGGCTTAAATCCTTCTACCGGATTAAAACTATAAAATGCCGCAAATGGCCCCCATTCTACCGGACCTAAAGAAACATATCCATCAACCAAAAATACCATCAGCCCCATCGTTCGCTGATACGATCGCATTCGGGTTAAACTATCTATATTAGTATAAATGGCTGATTCGGTTTTTTTAAGGCTATCATGTCTATTTTGCTCCCAGAAGTTACTTCCGTGGCTGGCTGCATCCGGAGCCCGAACTAATGGTGCGCCAGAAAATACACTGTCGGGAATGGGCGTTTTACGGTCGTATCGTTGAAAACTTACCGTTCGTTCACCATAAATACCTCCTCGCATCGATCGGTTAATGCCCGCATCTGCCCCCGTTTTACTTCTAATAAGATCGTATTTTCCATCGCTGTTTTTTTGAAAATTCAAATCAATATTCATCTCCCGAACAAAATTGAGGTTCGCATTTTTACTGATAAATAGATTGATACTTTTTACCGCATATCGGCCATCGAGGGTTATCAGCATATTCCCCCTAAATAATAGGTCACCCGTATTGCGAGGGGTAAAATATAGTTTAATAAACTTTTCACCACTGGCATCAGTAATCGTATCGCGGATATAAAACAAATAAAAAGTGGGCGACAAACTGGCAATCGGACTCAAAAACTGATAGGTAAATAATGGGATGTTATTCTCGTAGATATCTACATCCATGTATAATCGGTTCAAATAAAGATTAATTCCTTTATTATCAACATACGAACCAAAGTCAACCTGCTTTTCAGCCTCTACCAATGTTTTAGTAGCTGCCGGATTTTTTCGCCACCATTTTTTACTGATGGTTTCCTGAATATACACTGGCAATAAAATTCTTCCCTCAATGGTGGTGGTATCCCGATTGTCGAATAAAAATTTATACTGATTCAATAATCGAGAAGCCGTTATTTTATCGGAAAAATTACTCATCGATAAAGTAAGTTTTTCATATTGAGTGTACGATAAAAAATCGCTGGCCGTTGCTCGGTTTTCTGCCCTGTGCTCAATCACTTTATTAATCAACTCTACGGCAGGATTACCCTTGTTTTTATACGGAGCCCGTTTTGAAGTGGATACTGTTACGCTGTTGATGTATCGGAGGTCTATTTTCAGAGAACAATTAATAACCGTTTCTTTACCCGCTTCGAAATTGATGAACTCGGTTGAATACCCCACATAACTGATTTGTAATTGGGTATATTTTAAGTTAGAAGTACTCAGTCGATACGTTCCCATACTATCGGTTGCCGTACCCTTACCTCCCCGAAACATAACACTGGCAGCAGCAATCGGCTGGCCCGTTGCGGCATCTTTTACTACACCGGTTACAATGGTTTGACTAATGCTACTTGAAAATCCAATAAAAAACAAGGCAATACTAAATGCTAGTCGGGAAACAATAACGGTGAGGTTGGATTCCATCAACCGTTTTTTTCAGTGAAGTAATGAATCAAATCGCAAAATGCCTGAACACTGGATAGCTCTAAGGCATTATACATGCTTACGCGAATGCCACCTACTGTTCGATAGCCTTTTACACCAATCATTCCCTGTTCTTTGCAAAGTTCTAGAAAAGGTACTTCTAATGCTGGATTGGCTAAAAAGAAAACGGCATTCATCCAACTCCTGCTCTCTGGGCTTACTCGGATTGTAAAAAGCGGGTGATTGTTCAGCGTATCATAAAGCAAAGTAGTTTTGGCGCGATTCCGGCGCTCCATTTCGGGAAGTCCGCCCTCGCGGATGATCCATCTAAGGGTAAGCATGCTCACATATACCGAAAATACGGGTGGTGTGTTCATCAATGATCCTGCAGCAATATGTTGCTGATAATCCATAATGGCAGGAATAGCTTTCTTTCTTTTTCCTACAATATCTTTTCTCAAAACAACCAGGTTAACGCCTGCTGCCCCCATATTTTTTTGGGCTCCAGCATAGATACAGGCAAACCGATTATAATCCATGGGTCGGGAAAAAATATCGCTACTCATATCGGCAACCAATGGCACATCCACTTCGGGTATTTGATGCCACTGTGTTCCTTCTACTGTATTATTGGTGGTGATATGAAGATACTTAGTATCTTCTGGCAATTGCGCCGGCATTCGAATACAAGTATGTTCACAATCAGTAGTATCTGCTGCTGTAAAAACATTTCCAAAAAAAGTGGCTTCTTTAGCGGCTTTCTTTCCCCAAATACCATTGATGCAATATGCAGCCGTATCGGTATCATCTAATAAATTCATAGGTACCTGCATAAACTGCGTAGTAGCTCCTCCATGCAAAAACAACACTTCATAGTCGTTTGACAATTGCATCAGCTGTTTTACCGAGCTTCTGGCCTCATCCATTACTTCGCCAAATGCGGCCGTTCGATGCCCGATTTCTAAAATAGATAAGCCGGTATTATTAAAATTGTGTATGGCATTTGCAGCCTCTTCCAGCACCGACACTGGTAATATAGAAGGACCAGAATTAAAATTGTGTAACTTCATGATATTGAGTGCAAAGTAAAAACATTTGCTGCAAAGCTGTACCCGATAAACTGTTAATACCCAAAAAAGGATGCATACTTAGGCATCTCCCGAAAGGTTTTCTGATGCAGTTGACCCACTATGCCGATGATCCATTTCGGTTACTCCACCCGAAATGGCATACTTCATTGCATCTGAAGCTGCAATTCCAGTTAGGGGTCGAATATTGGCAACAGGTACTAAATAGGTGATTCCTGAAATCGCATAAGAATGGGGTACATATACCGTAACATGGTTGGGCAAACCTAGCGCCAAACTGGTAGATTGGGTAATAAACCCTACCCGCCAAACTCCTGCACCATCTACATTCACCAAAACTGGCTTGTCGAATTTTTTCTTGTTACCAGCAAACGCTTCCAGAAAATCCTTTACAGACGAATAGATAAACTTGATACCAGGTGTTTTCTCCAGTAAATTATCCAACAAAGCCACTACCCTGCTGAAAAATAACATAGAAGAAATCCATCCCGTAAATAATACCAGCAGCACCACTACTAAAAATCCAATGCCCGGTATTTTTTTTAGTTGACCATTGGCATCCACCTCTATCCAACTGGGTGCCAACACATGTAAAATATTTGGGAGAATACTATCCACAAAATTGAACAGACCAAAAACAACCCACAAGGTAATTCCTATGGGGGCTAACACTACAAGTCCCTGTAGAAAATAGGTAAGTAACCGTTTGATCAATCGGCGAAAAGAAAAGCGGATCTCCGGCTGTTGCATACTGAAATGATTAAATAATCACTGCAAAATTACACCCTTCCCTTCTTCCCCTCAGTTTTCATTTTCAGAATGCTGATTTATTGGAAATCTACTCGGCTTTCACCCTAAATAATTGCTAAACATTGGCTTACGTAACATTAAGTTAACAAATGTGATTTTTTATAATTTATAATAAATTGTTTTGTAAACACTTTTACCTGTATGTACATCTTAATTAATAAAAATTATAATTTTTCAAAGAAACTTTTGTTACACAAAAAGTTTCCGTAGTTTTGTTGCAATCTTTAAATATGGAAAACACTGCAGAAAGAATTGTTGCAAAAGCGTATGAGTTATTCATGCGGCTGGGCATCCGCAGCGTAAGCATGGATGAGATTGCCAACCAGTTGGGAATGAGCAAGAAAACCATTTACCTATATTATGCGGATAAGGATGAATTGGTAGAAGATGCCATTGAAATTGTTTTGAATATCAACCGAAACGATTGTAAAACCCAACTAGAAGAAAGTGAAAACGCCATCCATGAAGTTTTTCTGAGCATCGATACGGTAAAGAAAATTCTCAGCAAAATGAATCCTGCGGTAATTTTCGATTTGGAAAAATACCACACCGGCGCCTTCAATAAATACAATGATCACAAAAACAAGTTTTTATTTGATGTGATTGTTAACAATTTAAACAGGGGAAAACAAGAAGGGCTATATCGACAAGAAATCAATATCAATTTGATTGCCCGATTCCGGCTGGCATCTATGTTTCTAATTTTTAATCCAGAAATTTTCCCAGGCGAACATTTTAATCTTCCCCAATTGATAGCCGAAACCACCGACAATTTCTTGTATGGCATTGCCAGCGAGCAAGGTCGATTAATGATTGAACATTATAAGCAACTAAGTAAAAATCTGATTCCAGCATGATCCGCTATTTATTACTCTATATAACCCTTGTTGCCACTACGATAACCCCTCGTTCAGCAAGCGCTCAGGCTCCGAAAGCCAATCATCACTATGCTTTCAACATTCAGCAGGCATTAGAGTATGCCAAAGCCAATAATGTGCAGGTGAAAAACGCCCTTTTAAATGTTCAGGCACAAAAAGAAACCAATCGGGAAATTACTGCTGCTGCACTCCCGAACATTTTCGGCACGGGCAGCGTACTAAATTATCTCGAAATACCGGTTACCCTACTACCGGGTGAAATTGCTGGGCAGCCAGCTGGCACCTTTGTACCCGTTCGTTTTGGAACAAAATACAACTCAACGGTTGGTATTCAATTACAACAAACCTTATTTGATGGACAAGTATTTGTTGGATTACAAGCCAGAAAAACTTCCGTTGATTTTCAACTAAAAAACGTAGAAGTTACAGAAGAGCTAATCAAAGCCAATATATATAAAGTATATTATCAGTTGGTTGCAAGTAAAACGCAAATCCAAATTTTGGATGCCAATATTCAACGCCTTGAGAAACTGGAAAACGATACTCGTATTCTATATAATAATGGATTTGCTGAAAAATTAGACGAGGATAAAGTATCTATTCAGTTAACCAACCTAAATACCGAAAAAGTAAAAGCACTTAATAGTATCGAAATTGGCTACCTGGGTCTTAAAACCCTGTTAGGCATGCCGTCGAAAGATACTTTAGAGCTCACCGAAAAAATAACTGAAGGCCAGATTGAAGCAAATATACTGGCTGATACCGGATTCCAATATCAAGACAGGAAAGAATATCAATACTTAGAATTGGCCAAGAAGCTGAATGAATATAATATAAAAAGATATCAGTTAAGTTATTTACCCACTTTGAGTATGAACGCTGCCTACAACAAAATTGCACAAAGGAATACGTTTGATTTGTTTGTTAAAGATGGGGACTGGTTCACAACCTCATTTATTGGATTCAATTTATCGGTGCCTATCTTCAGCGGATTTGCCAAAGATGCCCGGGTTGCCAAATCGAAAATTGATTTGCGCCAAACCAACAACCAACTGGAGAACCTAATAAACACCATCGATAACGAAGTGCAGCAGTCAAGAATCAATTTCAACACCGCGCAAAACACCCTACGCTTTCAGAAAAAAAACATGGAACTCGCCGAAAAAGTGTATAACCAAACCAGAAAAAAATACGAAATCGGAACCGGATCCAACATTGAAATTTCAGCAGCACAAACCGATTTAATAACCGCTCAAAACAATTATTTATCTGCTCTATATGGAGCCATCGTAGCAAGAATAGATTACTTGAAAGCTACCGGAAAATTATAATTAGTATACCCAGCCATAAAACCGAACTATGAAAAATCTTGTATCCATATCTCTACTTTCCATTCTGCTAATCGCTGCCAGCTGTGGAAAAACCAAATCGAATGATTCGGAAGCCGTAACAAAAAAGAAAACCGAATTGGCCGATTTGAAAAAACAACAGGACAACCTGTTAATTCAAATAGGTAAACTCGAAAAAGAAATTGCTAAGCTAGACCCTGCATTTGCCAAAGCAGAAAATGCAAAACTGGTGTCAGTAGATGCGCCTATTAGCTATCAGCCATTTAATCATTATATAGACTTACAGGGAAAAGTTGAATCGGAGAACATTTCATTCGTAACGCCCCGTGGTGTACCAGGGCAGGTGAAACAAATTATGGTAAAACGCGGCGACTATGTAAATAAAGGTCAGCTTCTATTAAAACTGGATGATGCCATTGCCCGCCAAAGTTTAATTTCTGCCGAACAGGGTGTTGAAACCATGAAAGGTCAATTAAGCTTTGCCCGCAACATCTATCAAAAACAAAAAAATCTTTGGGAGCAAAATATCGGTACTGAAGTTCAGCTGATTACAGCCAAGAATAACGTAGAAACCCTGGAAAATCAACTCAAGGGGATGCAGGAACAAATAAAAATTACCAAAGAACAGCTGCAAATGACCAACGTCTATAGTGATGTGTCGGGCGTGGCAGAAGAAGTAAATATTCGGGTAGGAGAAACCTTTATTGGAGGCATGCAAATTAAAATAGTAAATACTGCACAACTGAAAGTAACTACCCAAATTCCAGAAAACTATATCGATCGAGTTACTACTGGCAAATCAATTAATATCACCTTACCTGATATTAACAAAACTGTATCGTCAAACATAAGTTTAACAGGAAAAATAATCGATCCGAATAGCCGTAGCTTTTATGTAGAAGCCAAAATTCCTTCTGATAAAGACTTTCATCCCAATCAAATTGCACTGGTTAAAATAATGGACTATAGCAACCCAAAAGCCATTTCTGTTCCGGTGAATACATTACAAAGTGATGAAAAAGGAAAATACGTAATGGTGCTGTCGAAAGAAAATGATAAACTGTATGCCAGAAAAAAAATGGTAATTATCGGACAGTTTTATGCAGACAAGCTGGAAATTAAAAGTGGATTAGCATTGGGTGATCAGGTTATTACCGAAGGTTTTCAGGGATTATTCGATGGACAATTGATTTCCACCACAGCAAAATAAATTGACATACCTATCATCGCTTTGATTTCTACTTTTCCTGTTGGGAGAAAGGATTTATAAAATATTATTATGAGCATTCAACAGATTACTGGCCGGTTTAAAGAATTCATGCCAACCACATGGAGTATCAAGAATAAAACATCTATTTATTTATTGATGCTTTTTGTAAGCTTGGGTGGCATTTACCAATTTGTAACCTTGCCAAAAGAGCAATTTCCAGATATTGTAATCCCTACCATCTTTGTGCAAACGGTATATGTAGGTAACTCTCCCAAAGACATAGAGAATCTGGTAACGCGCCCACTCGAAAAACAAATTAAAGGAATTACCGGAGCAAAAATTAAAAAATTCACTTCCACTTCACAGCAGGATTTTTCGGCCATACAAATTGAATTTGATACCGACGTAAAAACAGATATAGCGCTGCAAAAAATAAAAGATGCCATAGATAAAGCAAAGCAAGACCTGCCGAAAGACCTTACACAAGAACCTACAGCCCTGGAAATTTCGCTCAGCGAACAGCCCATTATGTATGTGAATCTAAGTGGAGATTATGATTTAACCCGCTTGAAAAAATTCGCAGACGATTTAAAAGACAGATTAGAAAACCTGCAACAAATCAATCGGGTTGAGATAGTGGGAGCTCCGGAAAGAGAATTTCAAATAAATGTAGATAATTACCGGATGCAAAGTGCCGGTGTAACTTTTGATGATATCACCAATACCATCAAAAGAGAAAACTTAGACATCTCTGGCGGTTTGCTGGAAGTGGGAGATATGAGAAGAAATCTGCAGATAAAGGGACAATTAAAATCGGCAATTGACATCTCCTCCCTGATTGTAAGAAATCAAACTGGCTCTCCGGTATACTTGAAAGATATTGCCACCATTATTGATACAACCAAAGAAAAAGAAAGTTATGCTCGGTTAAATGGTAAAAATGTAGTAACCCTCAACATCATCAAGCGTAATGGCGAAAACCTAATTGAAAGCAGCGATGGTGTAAAAGAGATTGTAGAA
>JBAXQE010000006.1:0-174280 GCA_037131895.1 Chitinophagia bacterium
ACATTGCCTTTCAAATCGCTCAGTCCTACTCATTTCATTCGCGGTGACTAAGCGGAGAGCAAAAACCAGTGTGAGTTTGAGTTTGTTCCCCGAATAGTCTTCGCAGCGGTAGCGGAGAGACTGTGCGACTTGAACGATATTCAATACTATCCTTAATCTGCCTACACAGATATACCTTGCCTTTCAAATCGCTCAGTCCCACTCATTTCGTTCGCGGTAACTAAGCGGGGAGCAAAAACCAGTGTGAGTGTTAGTTTGAGCCTGTGCGCCTAAGGAGCATGTGATTTCATTCCCTTCAACTCAATACTATTTACTTAGAAACTGGTGGTTTGGGTTTCCGCAAAAACAACCACTCCATGCCCAAAAGCCATCCCTGTGTTCCCATTCTGTTCATGTTTCCATTAATTTGATAGCGGTATCCGAGATTTAATTTGGTTTGACTATTGAAAATAAATTGCAAAGCGGGAGCCAGATCCACATAATAGAGTGAGCGGGAGAAGTAACGTTGCCCGAGCAATTCGCAATAAAGATTCACATTGGTTTGCTCATAGCTGGTGTATTTTAGTGGAAACAACAAATACCCGGCAGAAAGGGAATAGGAAAAAGCAGGCATTGGAGTAGATTTGCCAAAATGATCATTTTCTCCGTATGGAGTAATCAGATAACTTCCGGTTGCTGAGATGGCCAACTTATGCAAAAGTTGGGTAACAATCAAACCAGCCTGTAGGCCTGCCAAATCCCCATCTATACTTAACTCGTCGTACATCTTTTCATTTCTGCTATACGACGCTTCTCCAAATACTGCCATGCGAAGGTGATGATACAAAGCATCCTGAGAAAAAAATCGGTATTTTCCATACACCCGAAAAGATTCGGCTCTTACGAAAGGCGTATACATATCAGAAAAAGTGATGGCTGCATGCAGCATCCAGTTTTTAGTGGCCCCAAACATAACTTCCGAAGTACTGCGAGTACCGCCCTCAGATTGAGTGATGCCTTTTACCCGCTTGATTTGCTGTCGAATACCCACCGAATGGGCAGGCATATTACTTGCCGGCTCGGAAAATACATATAACTCCTGCGCATGCACTGATACACCAATGCAGAGTGCACAGCATACAATTAATTTTTTCATACTACCTAAATTAAAACACAAATTTTACAAGGTTACATGATACACCCGTGCAGATTGCGCCGCACCAGCAGGCGGACAACAAGACTGTCTTGTTCCTGTATTATAACAAGCCATTTTCGTGTACTGTGCATATTTTTTATGCTCTTTGGGCAGTAGAAATGACTTGTCTAACAAAGTAATCGTTTGTTTTCCTTTCAACACCTGTGCATTCACATTTACAAAATGATATACCTGATTATAAAGCGTAACATGGGTGTCTTTACCTACCGTAGTTTCCGGAAACTGTCCGGTTAACTGAAGCTTAGCTACCGAAAATCCTGCATCGGTAACAGCTCGTGCCAACAAGTCGGGATCAACTGTTACATCGGATTTAAAGGTTAATTGGTAAGTTGATTGCTGAATATCGGGTTGTACCTTTTCTACATACGGAACGGCACTGAGCGCATTGTAAACGGCTTTAGAACACATGGCGCAGGTTAATCCTGATGCCTGTAATTTACCGGAACTGATTTGGGCTGAAGCAGATAAACAAACCATCAGCAGGAATAAAAAAGTATAGATGAACTTCATAATAAAAAATTTAAAAACCGGCTCTGCCCCTAATTAAGAAGCAGAGCCGGTTGTGATTTATTTAGCACAACAATCGCTGCAATCTTTCTTGCTAGTGGTAGCCGTACAATTTTTACAGCAGTCAGCAGTGGCCTTCATACAATCTGCTTTAGCCATATTTTCTTTGCTGCAACAGGCTTTTTGCATGGCTTGCTCACCAGCTTTTGCAGGTGCGGCTTTGCGCTTGTACTGGCAACATTCTTCAAGATTTTTATAGGCTTCATCGTTGCCCAGTAAATCACGGGTATCGTAACCAGCGGCGGCAATTTTTTCTTGAATTTTCAGTGAGCTGGTTTTATCGGCCGAATATTTTACCGCCAACATTTTGGTAGACTTATCCCAGGCAGCAACGGTTGCACCGGCCTCTTTAGCGGCGGTTTCGATATTCTTTTTACACATCCCACAATTACCCCAAACCTTAATGGTTTCTGACTTTTGCGCTCCCTTTTCGTTTTGTGCAATGGCAGTGCTGGCAAACAATAAAAAGCTAATCGCTAATAGTGAATACAAAGTTTTCATACTAATTTGTTTTAATGAAAGTGGAAATAATAATTGTAATTAATATAGACTATCAAATTGGATAGTCAAATAAAAAAGCGGAGGATGAAACAGTATCCTATAGGCGAAAAACGCGGTTGCGAAGAAATACAGAAATTCGTTCCGATCCGGGTGGAGATGCTGAAAAAGCAGTAGCCGTTAACTCGAGTGCTAAGGGCTGCGGAACAAAAAAAGTAGTAACAGTTGGCGCTTCAACTACTGGCATCGAATGAGCAGCAGTAAATTCTGGTTGTTTGGCATTATCGCTTAACTTAACCAAACGGGTTTCTGTTTTGCAACAGCCCTTCATCGTTTTCTTACCGCATTTGCAGGATGCTGTGGGTAAAATAGACCAAGAAACGGAACTTACTTTGCCCCTGCAATAGTGAATATTAACAGAAGCACCGCTGCTGGCAGCGATAAAACTCAAACTCAATAAAAGAGCAAAGAAACGCTTCATAGATTTACAAAGGTACCCAATTTTTTACAAATGCAAATTCAACGCTTCTAACAAGCTGTTAATTTACAAAGCTCCACCAGATGCCAAAACGAAGCCACAAACCCACATTTGGATAATGCGGTGCCATTTTACTGAGCTCATTAAACTTAAATCCGTTCTTGATAGTCAAGGTATTGAGATTCTCTAGCCGAAAAAATCCCTTGAAACTTCGGATTCGGAAATGGGTGAAAAAGTTGATATCGGGGCGGTTAGAGAAGCTTTGACTACTCTGCACAAAAAACTGTCCTAGAAAAGGGGAATAATTATCCCGCTGATAGGGACTATGATAAATCAGTTCAACCCCGGTTGAGAGGTTCAAATTTTTATAAAATACGCCCTCAAACGCAATTCGGTTGCGGGTAAATAAGAAAGGAAGTTTAACAGGAGGATCACCTGTAGTTTGTTGTAAATGCACTTCGGTATACCAGTTCCAAAATCGAGACAGCTTGAATTTTTTGGCAAGACTTACCTGTAAAACATTAAAGAGGGTTACTTCTTGGCGGGCAGTATAAAAACTATCGAAATACATATAATTGCTCACCCCATAATAGCTACCCGAGATTTCCCATTGCTGTTTTGGATTATCATACACACCGAAGAAACGCACCACATTTTGCTTGTTATAGTTGATTCGGTTATTAATGGGAAAACTGCTAGAGGGATTAAACAACTGCGCCGGTGAACGATTTACATTTTGAAAACCCAAACTCAACGAGCCGATTTTTTTTCCTAAGCTTTTTTTCAGACTTACATATGCATCGTAATCTCCTGCGTTGAGTCCGTTCACATACAATCGCCCCCTGGCTTCAATATCCCATACCTGATTCCGGGTGCGGTTGCGGTATTCTCCGGATGCAAATACATTGTATAAACCAGTGGTGGTAATGGTATCATTAAATCGACCTTGAATATTTTCTACGCTTATACCCAGTTTTAAAAATTGACTGAGGTTATTTTTTTCTGGATAGGATATCAGGCTAAATGTATTACTCAGTTTATTCCATTTATCTATATAGCGAATTGTGTCATTGGTATTTTTATAATTAAAATATTGTTGGTAACGAAGAGAATTTACTGAGTCTACATAGTAGTCGATAAACTGATATTCGCGGGTACTATATTGTACATCATGCTCAAATCGAATGCGAGGATAAAATAATTTGATAACGGTTGAGTCGGTAACCAGCGAATCTTTGGTTCCCAAATCGTAATGATGACGCAGGAAGAAGATGGATTCCTTATAAATATTGCCCGTATTAACGCGGGTATTAAAAGGGTTTCGGGGTGCAATGCCGGAAATACCCAAACGGGTATTCAGTTCATAAGCATTGTTAAAAAGACTATCGAGCTTTGCTTCATTTTGCAAACCTCCATTTTCAGAGGCAGCATTTTTGTTGGATATGATTAAGAGCTGAGCCTCGTAGCGCTTATTCAGGGTTTGATAACGGGTAGTAAAACGAAAGTTATTGATACTGGCATTTTGATTTTTCAAATTACCCGGAGCATTGCTGAAACGGTATTCGATGGAAAAATTAAAATTGCTCTTCTTGTTCTGGGTATGCAAAAAACTAATCATTTGCTCGGCACTGCTGGCGAGGGAGTAATTGAATTCGGTATAGGGACGGGTAGACTGAAACAGTCGGGTATTTTCAAGAGTGAATTTATAGATATCGAAGGCATGAAAGCCAGGATCGAATCCCGGTTGCATGAGAGGACTAAACAAAAAGGGATGCGCAGCCGATCCGAGGTTGCCGGTGGTATAATAGGTATAAGGTAAAGGCGATCGAAGGGAATAATCGTTGATGGAAGAATCGAGTAACCGGTTACGGGTAGAATCGAAATAGCGATAAAAGATGGTAATTGAATCGGCTTGGTTATCTCTCCGCTTGAGGGAGTCGTTTCCCGTGTTCTTTCTCATGGGCCGGCCCTGGCTATCATAAGTAAGATTACTATTACTATTGCTGTTGCTGAAATTACTGTTATTCCGAACCTGTGCGGAAGTCCGTTGAACTAATAAGCTAGTAAACACCAAACATATGAATACCCTTATCAATCGCATAGATGAATGGTGATGAGTGAATTAAATAACAGGGGTAAGTTGCAAACATTCATCATAAATTCTAGAATAGATCAGGCAGGTAATTGTTGAACCAGTTGCGTAAACAATAAGGTTAATTTAGGTTCAGCAGCGGCGGCGGCTTGCAGCACTTCTTCATGGGTGATGGTATTTTCTTCTTCCCGAATACCCAAATCGGTGATTACGCTGATGGCAAACACCTTCATCCCAGCATGAACGGCCGCGATGGTTTCTTGCACGGTACTCATACCTACGGCATCTCCCCCTAACACATGAATTAATTTATATTCGGCACGGGTTTCGAACGTAGGTCCGGTTACCCCCAAATAAACCCCTTCGTGCAGGTGAATTGAATTTGCTGCTGCCAGCTTTTTCACTAGTTGAATCAGTTGTTTGTTGTAAGGCTCACTCATATCTGGGAATCGGGTGCCAAGAGCATCTTCATTTTTTCCCAATAAAGGATTTACCTGAAATAAGCTGATATGATCGCGGATGATCATCAGATCGCCCACCTGAAACGCAGGATTCACTCCCCCAGCCGCATTGGATAGTAATAAGGTATGCACACCCAACATTCGCATTACTCTAACTGGGTAGGCTACTTGTTGAGCAGTATATCCTTCATAAAAATGAAATCGACCTGCCATTACCCAAACCGGAACGCCACCGAGGGAACCAAAAATTAAGCGACCTGTATGCCCTTCTACCGTGCTTACCGGAAAATGAGGAATATCCTGATAAGGGAATTCTTGTTCAACCACAATTTGATTGGCAAGGTTGCTGAGTCCACTCCCCAATATAATACCAATGGCAGCCTGCTTATTGCAGCGGGTACGAATAAAATCAAGTGACTGCTGAAGTTGTTCTATGAGTGCCGACATGAAACAAAATTGAATAGCAAATATACTAATTATGCCGGGGATACCGCAGCACCCCAAGGGAGCAATCGAGATCTAGGGCACAAAAAAGCCCGCTGGGCTTTGGGGCCGAACGGGCTGGTAAACAGGTAATAATGATTAGATTATTTTACGCGTTTTACGTTGACTGCATTAGGGCCTTTACGACCTTCTTCTACATCAAAAATTACTTTGTCGTTCGCTTCAATCTGATCAATCAGACCGTTAGCGTGTACAAAAGTTTCTGTTCCGGATTGGTCGTGCTTAATAAAGCCAAAACCTTTTTCCTCATTGAAGAACTTTACAGTTCCTGTGATTTGTGTGCTCATTGTTAAATTTGAAAGTATAATTAAAGTGCAAAGGTACTCCGAATAAGCGGGTATTCCTAATTATTCGGTAAGGATTAACAGAATGCAATGGGTGGTAACAGGGGTAAGGCACTAACCTTCAACCGTTTATCTAAATATAGCCAGGAGCTTTCGGGTAAAATTATATCTTTAGCCAATTATTCAGAAAACAACCTCGTTCAAAAACCTTTCCCTATGTCTTCGGCAAGTTATTTAGATATCTCTGGTGCATTGGGTATACTGGCATGCGGACTACTCACGTTGAATTTTCTGATGGGTATGTTACTATCGGTTGCTTACGTTCGATTGCCCATCTGGAAAAAACTACCACTGTATATCCAAAAAATCAATCTTATCCAACTGCACAATTATACAGCTTATGTTGCCTGGGCTTTGGTGCTTTTGCATGCTGGATTATTGGTGTTGGATAAAAATTTGGGGTTTAGATGGCAAGATCTTATTTGGGGATTGGGAGCACCTAAGCAACCGATATTTGTGTTGCTGGGTAGTTTGTCGATGTTGGGTTTGGTATTGATAATAGTTACCACCCAAAAATTCATCAAGCGCAGGTTAGGCTTTCGGCTTTGGAAAAACATTCATCTACTCTCTTATATGCTTACCCTACTTTTTTTCGTGCATGGAATTTATATGGATCCTTTGTTAAAAGACCGATCACCCGACTGGTTGGATGCAGAAAAATTGGTGATAGAATTGGGTGCCTTTGTAATGCTGGTAGCGATAGTTTTACGGGTACGTTATCATTTTCAGCAAAATAAGCAGACTCAAGCAGACTGATATTTCTCCTGCTTTAACGATAGATAAGCCCAAATTGCACTCGACAACATCAGCAGAAATCCAAGGAAAAAAGATACACCGGGAAAATAAACAGGTGCTTTAGAACTGATAAAATACGAGAACAGACTCGTCATCATCAATGGCCCTATGATGGTGGTAGTGCTGATTAAGCTCGTGAGTGCGCCTTGCAATTCGCCTTGTTCATTGGCAGGTACATGTCCGGATATAATTGACTGCAAAGCAGGACCTGCAATACCTCCTAAGCAATAAGGAATCAGAAATAAAAACATCATCCAAGTTGAACTGGCAAAGGCAAACAATAACATGCCAAGTGCATAAAGGCTGAGCCCCAAATACACACTTTTTTCATTGCCAATTTTTGGATTGATTACTCGCACCAATCCTCCCTGCACAGCACCCACTAAAATGCCCACCGCACCCAGGGAAATACCAATCATTTTTTTACTCCAGTGAAACTTTTCGATGTTAAAGAAACTCCAGTTACTGTTAACTGCATGCGAGGCGAGGTAGATGAGAATAAAACATCCTACCAGTCCGCCCACAGCCGGATACTTTTTCAAGTGCATCAATGATCCAATGGGATTGGCACGTTTGATATCAAAGGCGCGTCTGTTTTCGGCGGATAAAGACTCGGGCAATACGAAGTACCCATATAAACAGTTGGCAAATGCTAAGCTGGCAGCTACCATAAATGGTATCCGTTCGCCCAATTCGCCCAGGAAGCCACCTATTACAGGACCAATTACAAATCCCAATCCAAAAGCTGCCCCGATCATTCCAAAATTCTTAGCGCGGTTTTCGGCTGTGCTGATATCAGCTATGTAAGCGGAAGCAGTGGTAAAGCTAGCGCCTGTTATGCCGGCGATGGCTCTTCCAACAAATAACCAAGCGATAGTAGGGGCGAATGACAATAAGATATAATCAATTCCAAAACCAAAAAGGGAAAACAACAAAACGGGTCGGCGGCCATAGCGATCGCTTAAGCTGCCTAAAACCGGTGCAAATAAAAATTGCATGATGGCAAAAGTAAAAGTTAGCCATCCGCCGATTCTGGCAGAATAACTCATATCCGGATTGCCGGTAAGATGCGTAATTAGAGAAGGAATTACGGGGATGATGATACCAAATCCTACCACATCAATCAGCAGGGTAATAAATATAAAGCCGATAGCGGCACTGCGTTTGTTTTCCATAATTTATTTCGCTTCTGATACAATTTCTCGTTGGGTATTGGGCACTTCTAAAATTAAGTCGGCACCAAAAAGAGAAGCAGGGGTATGATAGCCCGGTGTAACATTTCCGGCCAATACTTTTTGGGTGATGAGTAAGCTGGTGATGGCGGTAAGGGTATATCCTTCGGCAGTGCGCAGCGTAGCTGTAAAAGTTTTACCAGCAGCATTGGTTGCCTGTGCCCAGATTAAGCTGGTTGCTTTTTCCCGCATCTCATCAGAAGGGCCGGCGGGTTTTTGCTTGATTTTTTTCTTGTAGTAATTTTTTACAAAATCGAGTCGCAAAATCCAGTTAAACATGCCCTGCCAGCGCAGCATCTTAAAGGTTCCGGGAGAGGAACGGGTATAGGTTACAATATTGGGAATTCCGGTGGTAGTGTAGGCAGTAGAAATATCGCCCCAGGGAATAGACATACAGAAAATAGATTTCAATCCAAAATCAATCCACTTGCCTTTTTCTCCAATGGGTTTTTTTACAATCTTTCCTCCTTCACGAGCTGCTCCACTTCCACCCAGATTTTCGGCCATTGTAGTAGCAGTTCCATGCGATAACATACCGCCAAGGGTTGCAAAAGCTAGCTCGAGATGGGTTGCATCGGGCAAATGATTTTTTACAAACAGGGCCATGCAATCGGTGGGTACTACATCAAAACCTACACCGGGCATGATCATTATACCGGCGTCGAGGGCTTTTTGGTGAAATCGTTTCCCCATTTCAAATACCGCAATTTCACCGGTAATATCTAAATAGTGAACTCGATTTCGGATGCAGGCTTCCATCATGGGAAGGGCAGTATGCTGAAAGGGACCAGCAGCATGCAGTACTACCTGAATTCCGGCAAGTAAGTTATCTACTGCTTCGGGCTTATCTAGTGAGGCGATTCGATATTCCAGGGAATATTGTTCGGCCAGTGGGCGAATGGCCGCTTCGGACCGACCCGCCAGGATGGGACGAACCCCATAGTCGGCTGACATTCGGATTATCAATCCGGCTGTATAACCATTTGCTCCGTAGAGCAGAAAGTTGGGTAGTTGCATATAGCAAATATACTTGATGTTGATGGAGTACCCACAGGTAAATTTACCGGCCCATGAACCGAAAAGATTCGATATTTGTTATCTTCCCAGTTCGAAACGGTTATCTGAAATATGGGTAGTTGTTTCGACAACCTATTTTAACTGTAAACTTAATCGCTTTTAGTACCCATGAAAAAAATTTTACTCCTGATTGCTTTCGGATGCTCTCAAAGTTTGTGGGCGCAAACCCTTAGTCCACTAGAACAGAAAATTGTGGATGCTGTTAACAACAAAATGGCTTATGCTGAAGCCTTGTTAAAAGAATCGGTGGACATCAATAGCGGGTCTCTCAATATTGTTGGAGTTAAAAAAGTGGGAGACGTTTTTGCTCGCGAATTTACCAAAGCTGGACTCACACCCGAATGGGTTCCCCTGCCGGATTCACTGCGCCGGGCGGGACATCTGGTTGCTACCCGCAAAGGTACCAAAGGGAAAAAGTTATTTTTAATCGGGCACCTCGATACAGTGTTTGAGCCAGACATGCCCCCAAATCCATATAAGAAACTGAATGATTCAACTGCTACTGGTCAGGGCGTGAATGATATGAAGGGAGGAGATGTTGTAGTGATAATTGCCCTACAGGTATTAGAAGAAATGGGGTTATTGAAAGATGCCACCATCGTTGCTTATTTTACCGGAGATGAAGAACGCTCCGGCTCACCTACCAGCGTATCTCGCAAAGATTTTATTGAAAGAGCCAAAAGCTGTGATATTGCCCTCGGCTTTGAAGGTGCCAGTGGATTGCGCAATGTAGCTACCGGCCGCCGTGGTTCCAGCGGATGGGAATTAAAAGTAGCCGCCAAAACCGGTCACTCCGCCACCATATTTACCCCCAATGCCGGCTATGGCGCCATTTATGAAGCCGCCCGCATACTCAATAGTTTTCGCGAAGAACTGAGTACTGAAAAATACCTCACTTTTAATCCTGGAATTATTGTTGGAGGATCTGAAATGAGCTACAACGAAAAAACTGCTAAAGGGGATGCAATAGGAAAAACTAATATCATTTCTCCTGCTACTGTTGTAACTGGTGATTTGCGGTTTTTAACTGAAAAACAAAAAATTGCTGCCCGCGAAAAAATGACGGCCATCACCCAACGCAATCTGGGCGGCACTACTGCTACAATCCGATTTAAAGATGGCATTCCCGCGATGGAACCTACTGAAGGCAATGATGCCATCCGTGCAATCATCAGCGATGTTACCGTAGCAATGGGTCTGGGCCCCACAGTTGCCGGAGATCCGGGTTCTCGTGGCGCCGGGGATATATCCTATGTGGCAAAATACCTCAGTGGCATAGATGGCCTGGGTGCTTCTGGAAAAGGAGCCCATGCCCCAGGTGAAACCATCAACCTGAAAGAATTTCCTTTGCTGATACAACGAACTGCCTTACTTATCCATCGCCTTATTCAACCTTAATTTTAACTCATGCCAATTGCTAGCAAACTTCGCCTTTCCCTATTGTTGGGTTTCGTTTTATTCCTTTCTGCCTCTTTTAAAGAACCGAAACGCGCTTACTATTTGATAAAAGTTTATCAACTGCAATCGCAGGAACAGATAAATGCGATGGATACCTATTTGTCCAATGCCTACTTGCCGGCATTGCACCGAGCAGGATATAAAGATATTGGGGTATTTTATCCTGCAGGTCAAGACACGATGAAGGAAAAGAAAATCTATGTGTTTATTCCTATTGGCAATATCAATAAAGTAGCGCAGATTGAAGAGCTGCCCCTTAAAGACATTCAACTACAAGAAGCCGGTAATGCATTTTGGAATGCAGCCTATAATGCAGCTACGTATCAGCGAATGGAAAATATCATCATCCAAGCATTCCCCCTTATGCCGGCTCACGAAGTACCTCAGCTGGCGGGCAATAAGGAAGACCATATCTATGAACTAAGAAGCTATGAGGGTCCAACAGAAAGGCTCTATCGCCAAAAAGTAAAGATGTTTAATGCGGGAGGAGAAATTGACTTATTTAAGCGCCTACAATTTCATGCCGTATTTTATGGGGAAGTGGTGGCAGGCAGTAAAATGCCCAACCTAATGTATATGACTAGCTTTGATAATATGGCTGAAAGAGAGGCGCATTGGAAAACCTTTAGGGATGATGCGCAGTGGGTGAGCATCAAAGATTTACCGGAATATCTGCATACGGTTTCGAAAAACGATCAGGTATTATTACGGGCGAAAAGTTACAGTGATTTCTAACGCGTACAAGTACGCTTGGAATTATCGAAAAAAATTCGTTGAAACTTTTGGAAAGTTCAGAACTTTCCAAAAGTTCTGAACTTTCCAAAAGGGTCCGTATTTCTACTCGTTTAAGGTGGTAATCCTACTTGTTTAGAACGCCTATTTTTATTCGTTCCTGAATACCACAACTCCGTCAAAAGCATCTACCAATACCTTCTTTGAATGGTCTATCTCACCCGACAATAACTTCTTACTCAAGGTATTCACAATTTGCTTCTGGATCAGTCTTTTCAATGGACGGGCACCCAACTGCGGATCAAATCCCTGTTCGGCCAGCAATTCTAATAGATAATCGGTAAACTCCAGATCTACCTGGTTTTTGGCCGTCATCGCCTGCAAACCAGCCAACTGAATTTTCACGATGTCCATGATTTGCTTTTTCATCAGCGGACGGAACATGATAATCTCATCTACCCGGTTTAAAAACTCAGGCCGGATTGTTTGGCGCAATAGGTTCATTACTTCCACCTTTGCCTTTTCAGTAACTTCTTCCACATTGCTTTCGCTTACCGATTCAAAAGCATCCTGAATCAGGTGACTGCCGATATTGCTCGTCATGATGATGATGGTATTTTTAAAGTTCACCACCCTTCCTTTATTATCGGTTAAGCGACCATCATCCAGCACTTGCAGTAATATATTCCAAACATCCGGATGGGCTTTTTCAATTTCATCTAACAGCACCACACTATAAGGTTTACGGCGAACTGATTCGGTTAATTGTCCACCTTCATCATACCCTATATATCCGGGAGGGGCACCTACTAAGCGTGAAACCGAATGTTTTTCCTGGTATTCACTCATGTCAATTCGCGTCATCATTCCTTCATCATCGAACAAATAATCAGCCAAAGCTTTTGCCAGTTCGGTTTTACCTACACCAGTAGTTCCCAGAAAAATAAACGATCCAATGGGTTTGCGAGGATCTTGTAAGCCAGCTCGACTTCTGCGGATTGCATCGGCTACGGCAGTGATGGCTTCTTCTTGCCCAACCACCCGCTTATGCAATTCATCTTCTAGGTTCAATAACTTTTCGCGTTCGCCCTGCAACATTTTGGTTACGGGTATACCGGTTGCTTTGGCTACGTTTTCGGCAATATCTTCCGCATCTACCTCTTCTTTTAACAGGCGCTTTTCGGTAGAGGCATCAATAGCTTTGGTAAGTTCTTGAATAACCGCTTCCTGCTCTTTAATTTTTCCGTAGCGAATTTCGGCCACCTTTCCATACTCTCCATTTCTTTCCGCCTGATCGGCCTGAAGCTTTAAATCTTCAATGGTCGACTTGGCAGTTTGCTCTTTTTCTACGAGCTCTTTTTCCTGCTTCCAGCGGGCTTTGAGGGTATCGCGTTCAACCGCAAGATTACTGATTTCTATATTTAATTCTTTCAATTTTGCCTCATCATTCTCACGCTTAATGGCTTCGCGTTCAATTTCTAGCTGACGAATCTGGCGTTCTAGTTTATCCAGCTCTTCGGGCATGGAGTTCATCTCGAGGCGCAGCTTGGCGGCACTCTCATCAATTAAATCGATGGCTTTATCAGGTAGAAAACGATCCGTCATGTAGCGGGCCGATAATTCAACAGCCGCAATAATGGCTTCATCTTTAATTCGCACATGGTGATGGGTTTCGTAGCGGTCTTTTAATCCGCGTAAAATAGAAATTGCATCTTCATTAGATGGTTCATCAATCATCACTTTCTGAAATCTTCTTTCGAGTGCCTTATCTTTTTCAAAATATTTCTGGTATTCATTTAGGGTAGTGGCACCAATGGCTCTGAGTTCGCCCCTGGCTAAAGCAGGCTTTAAAATATTCGCCGCATCCATGGCTCCTTCCCCACCCCCTGCCCCAATCAGCGTATGAATTTCATCAATAAACAAAATAATTTCTCCTTCACTGGTAGTTACTTCCTTCACTACACCCTTCAATCGTTCTTCAAATTCTCCTTTGTATTTGGCGCCTGCAATTAGCTGTCCCATATCCAGGGCAAAAATAATTTTTGAACGCAGGTTGTCGGGCACATCGCCGTTGATAATCCGCATGGCCAATCCTTCCACAATCGCTGTTTTACCAACGCCGGGCTCACCCACTAAAATTGGATTGTTTTTGGTTCTGCGGGTAAGGATGTGCAAGGTTCTGCGAATCTCTTCATCTCGGCCAATTACAGGGTCTAACTTTCCCTGACGGGCCAGATCATTCAGGTTCTTCGCATATTTATTCAGTGTGTTGTGCTGGGTTTCCTGGGTTTGCGATTGAATGGTTTCGCCTTTACGCAAATCTTTGATGGCAGTAATCAACCCTTTTTCGGTTAGTCCGGCCGCTTTTAATGCAGCCGCTACATCATCATTCACTTGCAGCAAGGCAAGCAAAAGATGTTCGGTGCTCACAAATTCATCTTTAAATTCCTTAAGTGTAGCAGTAGCTTTTAACATCACATTGTTCAGGTCTCTGCCAACTTGTTGTGCCGGCTCACCACCCTGCATGCGGGGAAGCTTTTGAATACTTTCCGTAACCTTGGTTTCGAGTAGCCGAACATTCACATTATTTTTCTTCAACAAGTACTGAATAGGGCTGTCTTTATCTAACAACATTGCCTTTAGCAAGTGAGCCGTTTCTATAGACGGATTACCTGCTGCAAAAGCTTCTTGCTGAGCAGCCTGAATGGTTTCTTGCGCTTTAATGGTGTACTGATTCAGATTCATAGTAAGGTTGTTTTAATTCGGAACTAAGGGCTTATTATTGAATTTTAAAAAATGCGTGTTTTTTTAACGCACCCAACGCAACAATAAACCTGTAAATTCCGATATCTTTATAATACCTAACAAACCTCTATCCAATTCAATTATTCGGAAACTATGTCGCGTATATTCTACAAAAACTGCTGGAAAGTCAGTGTAATTGCCCTTTTCCTGTTATTTTTTCAGTTGGCACAGGCGCAAAGCTTTGCTGACCCAACACTTCAATTTGAGCGCTCTGGGAAAGATTTTGGTAACCATGCAATCTTAGCAATTATACAACCCGGCAAACCGGTATTTCTTAAACCCATGGGTGAAATGACGGCTAAAGACCAGGCACCGCTGGGCTGCATTAGTCAATGGCTTACTACCGCCTTGATATTAAGTTATGTTGATGCAGGAAAAATCAGTTTAGATGATAAGGTAAGTCAATACATCCCCATCTTCACCAAATATGCCAAAGGCTACATTACTATTCGGGATTGCCTCACGCATTTTTCTGGCATTGAGGCTGATCAAATAAAAATGTCGTCATTTGAAGCCAACACTAAGTTTGCTTCCCTGCAAGAGGAAGTAGAAAGCTATGCTACCAAAAGAGAAATTAAGGCCAATCCGGCTACTGAATTTAGGTACAGTCAGGTTGGATTGAATATGGCTGCCCGGGTTTTGGAAGTAGTTACTCGTAGAGGATTTGAGCAGTTGATGGGTGAAAAAATTACGCGACCCTTAATGATGCGCAGCACCAGTTTCTCAAGCTTTGGTGCCGTAAATCCCTCAGGTGGTGCGGTAGGTTCTGCCAACGACTTGAGTAATTTTATAACAATGATTTTAAATAAGGGCATGTTCAATGGTAAAAGAATTTTAAGTGAAGCAGCAGTGCAGGAAATGCAAAAGGTTCGCACTACCCCCTCCCTTATCAAATATGCTCCGGCACAAGCTGCTGGATTGGCTTACACGATGGGTGCCTGGGTAACTTCCACCAATACGGAGGGAGTGGCTACTGCTTTGGATTGTCCGGGTTTGTGTGGCAGTTGGGCAGGAATAGACTGGTGCCGTAATTATGGCTTTATTGTGTTAACCAGAAAAATGGAAAACACCGAAAAGTCGGATGCCTATAAACGAATCCGCAAGGCGTTGGACGATCAGTTGCCGGCAACCTGTAATTAAAAGATAGCATATCAGCATAGCCGAACAACATAGCGCCCTTGTAAAATCATTTGCAGCAGCCTTGGGCTTTACTTATTGCGGTATTGCGCGTGCAGAGCAGTTAGACGATGATGCCCGGCGGCTGGAACAATGGCTAAATAAGGGCATGCAGGGTACCATGCAGTACATGGAAAATCATTTCGACCTGCGCATTGATCCCCGCAAGCTGGTACCCGGAACACAATCGGTAATAACACTCTTACTTAATTATTTTCCCTCCCAAAAACAATCACCCGATCAACCGCAGATTGCTAGCTATGCGTATGGGGAAGATTATCATTTTGTAATAAAAGATAAACTTCATACCCTCTTAGAACAAATGCGGGAAAAAATCGGCGACGTTCAGGGTAGAGGACTGGTAGATTCCGCTCCAGTGCTGGAACGCAGTTGGGCAGTTAAAAGTGGATTGGGCTGGGTGGGTAAGAACGGAAATCTAATTAACCGCAAACAAGGTTCTTTTTTCTTTATTGCTACGCTGATGGTGGATATACCGCTTGCCTATGATAGTCCCCTAGTAAAAGATTATTGCGGCACTTGTACCCAATGTATGGATGCCTGCCCTACGGATGCCATCCTGCCCGATAAAGTAATTGATGGCAGCAAGTGCATCAGTTATTTTACCATTGAACTGAAAGATCAGCTGATACCTAATGAGATGAAGGGAAAGTGGAACGACTGGATGTTTGGTTGTGATACTTGTCAGGACGTTTGCCCCTGGAACCGGTTCAGTCGCCCGCATTCAGAAACCCGATTTATACCTATACCCGAAATATTAGAACTGAGTACCGGCGAATGGGAGCAAATGGGGGAAGCCGCTTTTAAACAAATTTTTGGCCGTTCACCGTTACTACGAAGAAAATACAAGGGGATACAAGAGAACCTACGTTTTATTAAAACCCCACCCACTAAGGAGTCGTAAGCAAATAATCGCTGAGGCGTTGCAAATTCGTTTGTAGTTGCGGACCCATAATTTTTTCATTCATCATAGAGCCAAGTCTTTCCCAGGGCCACCAACCGACTGCCTGTTCAAACTGCCATTGAACTGTGCAACCCTGTCCCTCTGGTATTGATATCAGCTGCATAGTGGAAATTTGAACTGTTCCATTTTCGGGATGCCATTTAGACATTATCAAAGTATCGTTGCGGGTTATCAAGTTTACCCGAAGCTTTCCCAATTGAAAAGTACTATCGTTAACCCTAGAAACTTCCGAACTATCTAAGCCCTGCATCCACAGCGGCCATTGTTGTATGTTTTGCAACAGGGGAAGTACTTTTGTGCGGGCTACCGGCAAATCAATTGCTCGGGAAACTACTACTCGTGAAGGCATCAACATCCCAATACAAAATAATAACAACGATAATACCAACACACTGATTAAAAAAAAACGAATTTGCCGCATAATTAATCCCACTTAAATGTTTTAAAGGCAACGGCATATACTAGTACCGTCCATATACCCAATATCCCTAATTCGCTCCAGCAGGCTGATAAACTGGCCCCTTCAAAAGCGATGTTGCGCATAGCTGTATTAAAATGTGTTAAGGGTAATACTTTACAAATGGGCTGTAACCAAGTGGGGAAAGTTTCGATAGGGAAAAAAGTTCCAGCCAGCAAAAACTGAGGAAGGGTAATCAAATTGGCAAAGGGCGGAATGGTACTTTCGGTTTTCGCAACACTGCTTACGATAAAGCCAAAGCCCATAAATAAAACCAATGCGAGAAAGCTTAGCAGCATGATGTTAAAAAAAGTTAGCCATCCATGCACCAGTGTAAACTGAAAGGCAAAATGCCCTACTAGAATAATAATGATCGCCGTCATCATCTGAAAAATAACCCGGCTAAAGGCTTCTCCTAAAATAATATACGGCCTTCGGATGGGGGTAGCATAAAAACGTTTCAACACCAGTTGCTGCCTAAGATTAAAGAATAAGAAGGCTACGCCAAACACACCGGCACTAAGCAGCGAAAATCCTAATTGACCGGGTAAAATAAAATCGATGGTTCGATAGATTCGTCCGGGAATTTTTTGCACCTGACTATTTACCAATGCAATGGTGGGAGCACTGGCATAGGTTTGTTGGTTAATGCCGGCAATAATTGCATTGAGAATTGAGGTAAGTACCTGCAAGTTTTGCGGATTCACTGCATCGGAACTTTGCAGATCGATAAAATAGGGAGGTGTGGGTAAGGAAGATTTTCGGATGGTGATTAGGGCAGTTATCCTTCCCTTTTCCAGGTCTTCACGCAACGTTACCGAATCTTTTTGGACAATTTTTATTCCCGACATTTTTCGGATAGCTGCAAATACGGGATTGGCTGTATCAGATTGTGAAGTAAAAGCAACACTCACCGAAATTTTTCCGCTACTGCCGATAAAACCAAATACCAAAATAAAAATCAGGGGGAAAGCGATACTGAATAACACTGCGGAAGGACTGCGGAAAATTGCCCGCAAACTTGCCTTAGTGATGGCCAACATGGCCCTGATTTGACTATAATTACTTTGCATGCATCAATATAAAACTTACCAAATTATCTTACCTGAAATGTAAAAGGCATTTTCATTTGCGGCGTGCCTACCATACACTGAATACCTTTCCACTGTTCCATCCAATAAACGGCATCTGCACTTAACTCTTGCTTTACTACTGAACTGCGAACCGATTTTTTATACCCTTCCGTTAGCTCTTCTAGCAAAGTTTTTTTCTCAGGATATTCTCGAACGCTGTAGCTGGTTATCTTACTCATTTTAGCTGCACATAAAACTGCATCTTGCAGGGTGCCTATTCTATCTGTTAAACCCACTCCAATGGCGCGTTTGCCGGTCCATACCCTACCTTGTGCGATACTATCCACCGACACTACCGACATTTTTCTTCCTTCCGCCACGCGGCTTTTGAAAGTATAATAAATAGAATCTACTGAGGCTTGGAAAAATTTCTTTTCGGGTTCAGTGAGGGAGCGATCGATGGCTCCCATATCGGCAAACGGGGCGGTTTTTACGCGATCGAAACCTACGCCGAGTTTATTTTGAAAAAACTTTTCCAGATTGGGAACAATACTAAATACACCTATTGAGCCGGTTATGGTATTTTCATTGGCAAAAACCGAATCGGCATTACAAGCAATATAATATCCTCCGGAAGCAGCTACATCTCCCATACTAACTATTACAGGCTTAGATTCACGGGTTAGGCTGATCTCGCGCCAGATCACATCACTGGCCAATGCAGAACCGCCTGGAGAGTTTACGCGTAATACAATGGCTTTGATTGATTTATCCAACCGCAACTTTCTAATCAAACTCCGATAGGCATCGCTACCAATTCCTTCATTAGATTCACTTCCACCTGCGATATCTCCATTAGCATAAATGATGGCAATACGGTCGCTGCCGCTTTGGCGAAAATCAGTTGCTTTAGAATATTGAGAGAAAGTAACAAAGTTAGCCTTATCATCCGCACCCAATCCAACCTGTTGATTCATTTTAGTTTTAAACTGATCATCATACATCAGATCATCCACCAACTTGTGTTTACGGGCATCTGAAGCCGATTGAATGGCACCCGTAAGCGCCAGCCGATGCAACTCCGCCGTATCAATTTTGCGTGATGCTGAAACAGCTGCAAGCAAATGATTGTATAAATCGCCCAACCATACACTGGTTTGTAAACGATTGGCATCGGTCATTTTATATTCGCGAAAAGGTTCTGTTGCACTTTTAAATTTACCAGCATAAAAAATTTGGGGCTGGATATCAAGTTTCTCCAGCATGCCTTTTAAAAAGAATAAACTACTAACCATACCAGAAAACTCGAGTCCACCTTGCGGATGAGTAGCAATAAAATCACTTACGCTGGCAACATAATATGCTTTTTGCGAAATGGTTTCTCCATAAGCATACACAAATTTTTTACTGCTTTTAAAATCGAGCAAGGCTTTTCGCAGTTCTTCACTGGCTGCATAACCATTGGCATTTCCGGCACACTGGATATAAATTCCTTTCACCAGTGTATCATTTTTTGCAGCCTTAATCATGCGTACCATATCATACAATGAAGGAATGTCGTTTTCCGTTTTGTTCATAAAAGCAGAAAAAGGATCATCCTTACTTTGCTCTGGAAAATTAGTTGAAAGGTCTAGCACCAAAACTGCCTTAGCATCGATGGTAGATTTGTCGTCTGACGATGCCATGGCAACAATCCCAATCAGCAGAAAAAATCCCATCACGGTAAAAATGATGAGCGCCAACAAAGAGGCAAAGAAAATCTTAAAGAAACTTTTCATGTTGTTGAAATAATTATAAAAATAGTATCTACCGATACACTAAACAAGTAAAGGTACCGTAACCCATCCAACCTACCCCATAAATTACTTATTTTCGGGCGAATTTCGGGTAAAAAATGGTTGGCTGGCTTTTGGTAGGTGAATGTACAGGACTAAGCTGCCCAAATAAATATAAATTATATGAATCGTGCCTATTTATTGATAGGTGGTAATACACAAGATCCCCTGCAACAGCTCTACCGGGCCGAAAGGATGATTGCAGATCGCTGTGGCGACCTCCTGCTGATGAGCAGAATTTACCAAACTGCTGCCTGGGGCCCTATTCCACAGGCCGACTTTTTTAACAGGGCACTGTTGGTGGCCACTTCACTATCTGCCACCCAATTATTGCACACCCTGCTACAAATTGAAACAGAAATGGGAAGAATTCGTATAGAAAAAATGGGGCCCCGCCTAATAGATATCGACATCTTACTATTAGATGATGTGCAAGTTGAAAATCCGGAACTTATCATCCCCCATCCCCTACTGGCAGCCCGAAGATTTGCACTGCAACCCCTTTCCGAAATTGCCCCTTATTTGCTGCACCCGGTATTGGGCAAAACCATCGAAACCCTACTGAATGAATGTGCCGACTCAGGAGATGTGCAAAAAAAATAAGGCACCCAAAGGGATTGGTAATTAATTTTACCAGATTGCATGAAACATCATTTTATTACAGTTGAAGGAAATATCGGAGCAGGAAAAACTACCCTGAGTCATTTACTGGCCAAACATTACAATGCCCGCTTGGTATTGGAAGAATTTGCCGACAACCCTTTTCTCGCCAAATTTTACGAGCAACCGCAACAATATGCTTTTCCGGTTGAGTTATTTTTTATGGCGGAGCGATATAAGCAGTTGAAAGATATGGTGCACAGCAAAGACCTGTTTCAAAGTATTACTGTTTCGGATTATCTGTTTACCAAGTGCCTCTTATTTGCCAAAGTAAATCTTCCTGAAGAAGAATTTCGGCTGTACCAAAAATTATTTGATATTATTCATCAGCAACTGGTATTTCCCAACATCATCATTTACTTACATGCCCCAGTTCAAAAATTGCAACAGAATATACGCAAAAGAAATCGTTCCTACGAATTGAATATCCCCGACGAATACCTGTTTAGTTTGCAGGAAACCTATACCAGCTATATCAAACAACACAATATCACTACCATTTTTATCGATGCCAGCAATGCCGATTTTTTGGGCAACCCAAGGCACTTACAAGTAGTGATTGATGCGCTGGAAAAAGAAATAGAAACGGGACAACATTATTTTAGTTTACCGGAATAGGAGATTTGTGCTTTATGAATGATTTTAAAACATATCCATGACCAAACAGGGAAACGACCCCATTGCAGCCCTTCGCATCAAAGAGTTTAAACACTTGATGATTGGTAGGTTTTTATTCATCATGGGTTTGCGGATGATGGGCACCCTGGTAGGCTGGTGGATTTACGAATTAACTAACGACCCATTCGCCATTGGCCTGATTGGATTGGCAGAAGTTATTCCCGCCGTTTCATTATCACTCTATGCGGGCCATATTATCGACATTAGTGAAAAGCGCAAGCTGTTATTACGCGGGGTAGTTGCCTACTTATTGTGTGCTATTGTGCTTACCGCCTTATCAACCCGATACTCCTATCAACAGCTGAGTGAGAACAGCATTGCCTTTTGTATTTATGTGATAATTTTTTTCACCGGCATCTTCCGCTCCTTTACGGGTCCCTCTTTCGGAACGATGATTGGTAGCATCATTCCCAAAGAATTGCTGGCGAATGCAACTACCTGGAATCAGGGCATTTGGTTGTCGGCCTCAGTAATTGGTCATGCCCTTGTTGGTTTTTTAATTGTAGGATTGGGAAATACCGGAGCCTTACTGATTATTTGCATATTGGTATTCACAGGATTCGCCTTTCTCTTCCAATTAAAAACTAAGCCCCCCCTGAATGCAAAAGGAGAAAAGAAAACCCTAGAAAGTGTGAAAGAAGGATTGCGTTTTGTTTTTTCTACCAAGGAAGTGTTGGGTGCCCTCTCCCTTGATTTATTCGCAGTGTTATTTGGCGGTGCTGTTGCAATGATTCCTGTTTTTGCTAAGGATATTTTAAAGACTGGTCCTGTAGGCTTTGGTTGGCTGAATGCCGCAGCTGATATAGGTTCTATTCTGGTAGTAATTGGCTTAACCTTATTCCCCTTAAAAAAACAACAGGGTAAAAAATTACTGATTGCTGTTGCAGGATTTGGTATTTGCATTATTCTGTTCGGTATCTCCCAATGGTACTGGCTTTCGTTTACTGTGTTGTTATTAAGTGGTTTGCTGGATGGTATAAGCATGGTAATTCGTGGAACAATTTTACAACTCAAAACACCCGATCACATGCGGGGTAGGGTAATGAGCGTAAACTCAATGTTCATAAATAGCAGCAACGAACTCGGACAATTTGAAAGTGGAGTAGCTTCTAAATTAATGGGGGTAGTGCCTTCGGTGGTGTTTGGGGGCAGTATGACTTTACTGGTAGTTGTAATCACATGGATTAAAGCACCCAGTTTGCGAAAGATGGAATATTAGCCGGGCTTAGGGGAGCTGTTGTTGTAATTTTTCCAATACAAAATAAACGGCCGGACAAAACTCACTGTTTTTGAGTGTAATCGCGGGACGCTTGAATAACACGTCTTCATCCGTGTAGGGAAATCGGCGACAATCTGAGGGGCGCTCTTCGTAAATGTTACAGGCATTATTTTCCGCTAAAAACGGACAAGGCGTAGATCGTAACACATAATCGCCCTCCGTATCGAGCATCAGGTATGCATCAATAAAAGCCCCTTCCTTCATGCGCAGGTGTTTGCTGATGCGTTTAATATCGGGTGTTTTAAAACGGGGAGAATAATTTTTACAACAGCCGGCACAGGATAAACAAGATACTTTTTCAAATGCCGCATCGTGTAAATCTGGCAAAAGGCGGAGGATATCGTTGCGGTTCCCTTTTTGCAAGAGGCGCTGGTACGATTTCCGGTGATCTGCACTCTTTTTTTGCCAGTTGTCGAAAGAAATTTCCTCCATAAAAATAGTAATACCCTAAAAGTAAGGGAAAGCTCGTAACCCAGTAGCCGAATGAACTTTTATATTAAGTGGATGCATTCAGTTCACATGCTTTCCCCATGTTCAACAAAACAACAAAATCTACCCATAAGGATAGTAACTTTGCGCTTCCGGATAGTCCGGAGGATAACAATACTATCATATTATACTTTTTTACATGAGTAATTTCCCTGCTGCAAACACCGCTGAATTTGAAAGTCGCCATATTGGTCCCCGTGAGCAAGATGCCCATGCGATGTTACAAACCATTGGGGTTTCGGGAATAGAAGAACTGATACAACAAACCATACCCGCTTCTATTCGTATACAAAAAGAACTAGCAATTCCTGCGCCGCTTACCGAATTTGCCTATTTGCAGTTGATGAAGGAAATAGCTGCCAAAAATCAGGTGTTCAAAAACTTTATTGGACAAGGATATTTTGGAACCATCACCCCCAGTGTAATTCTGCGGAATGTTTTTGAAAATCCGGGATGGTATACACAATATACGCCCTACCAGGCTGAGATTTCGCAGGGACGATTAGAAAGCTTGCTCAATTTTCAAACCCTAGTAACGGATCTTACTGGTTTGCCGATTGCCAATGCTTCTTTGTTAGACGAAGCCACAGCAGCTGCGGAGGCTATGGCAATGATTTTCCACCACATTAATAAGGGAGATGTTGCAGAAAAGCCCAAACTATTTGTGGATGAACAAGTATTTCCACAAACCTTGCATGTATTAATTACCCGTGCAGAGCCCTTAGGTATACAAATTGTTACCGGTGATTATACAACTGCCAATATCGATGCCGATTATTTTGGTGCCCTGCTGCAATATCCGAATAACCGGGGTGCGATATTAAACCCTGCCGACTTTATACAAAAAGTTCATGCGCAAGGTGCATTAGTTATCGTTGCCACCGATTTATTGTCACTCACTTTATTAACTCCTCCCGGTGAATTGGGTGCTGATGTAGCTATTGGTTCAGCCCAACGATTCGGTGTTCCTATGGGATATGGCGGACCGCATGCTGCTTTCTTTGCCACCCAGGACACTTTTAAAAGAGGTATGCCCGGAAGATTAATTGGTGTTAGCATAGATTCCAAAGGCAACCGGGCGCTTCGTATGGCCTTGCAAACCCGCGAGCAACATATCAAACGCGAAAAAGCCACATCTAATATTTGTACGGCCCAGGCCCTACTAGCAAATATGGCCGCTATGTATGCCGTTTACCATGGACCGGAAGGTTTAAAAGCAATAGCTGGAAGAATTCATAGCTACGCACTTTCGCTTTCCAATGCGCTTACTTCTTTAGGATATGAGCAACTAAATACCCATTATTTTGATACCCTCTGCATCCGGGGTGCTGCTTATCCAACACTCCGTGCTATAGCGGAATCAAAGGGTTTGAACCTGCGCTACTTCGATCAGGAATTAGTTGGTATCAGTATAGATGAAACTACTTCAGTTGCCGATATAGAGTTGTTAGTGCAAGTTTTTGCAGACGCTGCCGGAAAATCAGCCGTGGCAATTACACCTACTATCGAAATTCAGTTACCCATTGAACTGGTTAGAAAATCCGCATTTCTTACCCATTCTGTGTTTCATGTGCACCGTAGTGAAAGTCAAATGATGCGCTACATAAAACAATTAGAAAATAAAGATCTCTCCTTAAATACGAGCATGATTAGCTTGGGCAGCTGCACCATGAAGTTGAATGCGGCCACCGAAATGATGCCCGTTAGCTGGCCCGAATTTGGCGGACTCCATCCTTTTGCACCCGCCGAACAATGCAAAGGTTATGCACAAATTATTCAAGAGCTCAACCAATATCTCTGTGAGGTTACCGGTTTTACGGCTTGCAGCTTACAACCCAACAGCGGTGCTCAGGGAGAATATACTGGTCTGCTCACCATTCGTGCCTATCATCAACATCATGGCAACCAACACCGCGATGTAGTATTAATTCCCATCAGTGCCCATGGTACCAACCCTGCCAGCGCAGTAATGGTAGGATTTAAAGTGGTGGTAGTAAAATGCGATGATGCAGGTAATATTGATATGACCGACCTAACCCAAAAAGCCCTCCAATATAAAGATACCTTGGCCGGATTGATGGTTACCTATCCTTCCACCCATGGCGTTTTTGAAGAAACCATTCGAGAAGTTTGTCAATTGATTCACGATCAGGGTGGTCTTGTTTATATGGATGGTGCCAACATGAATGCCCAGGTTGGGCTCACCAGTCCGGGTATGATAGGTGCCGATGTTTGTCACCTTAACCTCCACAAAACATTTGCCATCCCGCATGGTGGTGGTGGCCCGGGCATGGGACCTATTTGCGTGAATGATAAATTGGCACCCTTCCTCCCAGGCCATCCGGCATTGCCTGCAGTGGCCAATCAGTCGGGTGCGGTAAGTGCGGCTCCCTATGGTTCTGCCAGCATTTTGTTAATCAGTTATGGCTATATCCGCATGTTAGGCGCAGCCGGTATTCGTCGTGCCACTGAATATGCTATTCTGAATGCTAACTATATGAAAGCCCGCCTAGAGCCTTATTACAAAATTTTATACACGGGCAAACACGGCACTTGCGCACATGAGTTTATTGTTGATTTGCGTCCGTTTAAAATGTCCGCCGGCGTTGAAGCAGAAGATGTAGCCAAAAGATTAATCGACTATGGATTCCATGCCCCTACCATGAGTTTCCCTGTTGCCGGAACGATTATGATTGAGCCCACTGAAAGTGAAGACAAAGCCGAGCTAGACAGATTCTGTGAAGCCCTTATTTCTATTCATGCCGAAATAAAGGCGATTGAAACCGGCACTGCTCATGCTACCGACAACCCGCTGAAAAATGCGCCACATACCCAAGCCGAAGTTTGTGCCGATGAATGGTTGCACCCTTACACCCGTCAGGAAGCTGCTTTCCCGCTCTGGTATGTAACGCAACACAAATTCTGGCCTTCCGTGGCTCGAGTTAATAATACCCATGGCGACCGCAACCTGGTTTGCACCTGCGAGCCAACTGCTGCCTATGCCTAATAAAGGAATGGCTCAGTAATGTTGGTGCTTTTTTAGTAGCGCCGGGTAATAGCATTTCTTTCGAGCAATCGGATGATTTTGTCTTTGTGTTCAATCACCGATTGATACTGTTGTATCTGTTGATGTAACAATTGTATCACATCATCTTTAGCCGTATAAAACAAAGCTTGTTCTTCGGCCAGTTCTACTGCTACCAATTCTTTGCCGGTAGGAAGGGGTGGCAATTGCATGGTACCCTTACCGGTTACCAGCCAAACGATACTCAATTGAGGGTAGTTATACTTTATCTTCTCTACAATATCCGACCCCACGGATCCCCTTCCTCGCAATTGCTTGGCTAGGTATCCATTCGATAACCCACAACTCTGCTCAAATGCATACGCTGTAACGCCTTCCTCACGTAAAAAATACTGTAATCTTTCAATCAATCTCATAGGTATAAGTTCATTAGAAAATAGGTGATTTCCGGAGGCCTTTTTGTTAGCCTACAGTCTAAATTTGAACCGGAATAATAACCACTAAATAAGTGATCGCCCAACAACTCACCAACCGAATTAGTACCTGTTTTTTACCGTATTAACCCCTAAACAATTCCACATGGAAACCACACCCAACACCCTCACCCCCCAGCTAATGGAAAAATGGCTCCACCTCATCCACCAAGCCACCGAAACCAATCTCATCACCTACCGCGAACGCATGATGTACCTATATCTCTATCTCCAAATCGAAAAACTCCTCCCCCCCAACCCATAAATCCGTGCATCCGTGGCCTCATCCGTGTTCATCCGTGCATCCGTGGCCCCATCCGTGTTAATCCGTGCCATCCGTGGCTCCATCCGTGCCATCCGTGGCTCCAACTTTCTCCCTATCTTCACCAAAAACTCCACCATGGGAATCTCCGACATCCTCGCCCAACAAAAAGCAGAAAAATCCGCCGCCAACCTACAAGCCGGACAATCATTTCTAACCACCAATGCCCTCCGCGAAACAGTAATAAGCTTACCCAGCGGACTCCAATACGAAATCCTCACCCAAGGCACCGGTGAAAAACCTCTAGCCTCTCATCAAGTAACCTGCCATTACCACGGAACATTAATTGATGGAACTATTTTCGACAGCTCCGTACAAAGAGGGCAACCCGCCACCTTCCCGCTATCCGCCGTAATCAAAGGCTGGACGGAGGGATTACAATTGATGCCCTCCGGCAGTAAATGGAGATTTTTTATACCCCCGCACTTAGGGTATGGAGATCGTCAGGTAAGTGCCCAGATAGGCCCCAACAGCACATTAATATTTGATGTAGAATTGATCAGTTTCCGGTAAAATTTAGCCCGGATTCAGTTCACTCATCTCGAGCCAGCGTAGCTCGTGGTTGTCGGTTTTTTCTTGAATAGAAAGTAACTGAGCACTCAACTGTTGCAGTTCATCAAAGCTGCGATTGCCCGTGCTCATTTCCAGGGTAATGCGTTCCTTCTCAGCAGCCAATCGAGCCAGTTCCGTTTCCAGCTGCTCCCATTCGCGCTTTTCCTTAAACGACATTTTTCTTTTAACCACCGCCACCGCAGGGGTTTCCTCTTTCGCTTGCACTATGGTATCAACCGATAATCCGGCCGATTTCTTCTCCGTAAGTTCTTCCCATTTTTTATCCTTCTTCTCGTTTTCTTTCAACCAGATTCTATATTGTGTATAGTTACCCGGAAAATCACGAATCTCCCCTTCCCCTTCAAATACCAACAGATGATCTACCAGTCGATCCATAAAATACCGGTCGTGTGAAACTATCAGCACACAACCCGGGAAATCGTACAAGAAGCTTTCCAACACTGCCAGCGTAGGGAGGTCCAGATCATTGGTAGGTTCATCTAAAATGAGAAAATTCGGGTTAGCAAATAATACAGTTAATAATTGCAATCGCTTTTTCTCACCCCCACTTAATGATTCCACATAGGTGTATTGCTTATCGGGCGTAAATAAAAACAGTTCTAAAAATTGCGCTGCACTTAAGCTACCGCCCGAAGCAAGGGGAAAATTTTCGGCAATGGATTTTACATATTCTATTACCCGCACATTTTCTTTAAACACCAATCCCTGCTGCGAAAAATTACCAAAAACAACGGTTTCACCCACATTAATCTTACCACTATCCGGCGGCTCCGCCAGTTGCAGCATGTTAAGAAAAGTAGATTTACCCACTCCATTTTTCCCAATTACACCCACCCTTTCGCCTTTGCTAAATGTATAGTCGAAACCTTTCACCAACTGTTTAGGGCCATAACTTTTGTATACTTTTTTCATCTCCACCACTTTACCTCCAAGACGACTCATTTTTATCTGGAGTTGAACGCGTTGATCTTCTAATTTTTGGCCTGCTTTCGCTTCTACCTCATAAAATCTGTCTTGCCGGCTTTTACTTTTAGTGGTTCGTGCCTTGGGTTGCTTGCGCATCCACTCGAGTTCTTTACGGTAGAGGTTGCGGGCTTTGTCGATGCTGGATTGTTCACTTTCCAGTCTGGCCGCTTTTTTCTCCATATAATTTTCGTAGTCGCCGCGATATACATATAGGTTTTCTCTTTCCAGTTCCCAAATTTCTTCGGAAACAGCATCTAGAAAATAACGGTCGTGGGTAACGAGCAGCAGGGTAACTCTTTCTTGATTGAGGTAATTCTCCAGCCACTCAATCATTTCAACGTCTAGGTGGTTAGTAGGTTCATCCATCATCAGCAGGGTATGCTGGTGTTCGAAGCCGATATCAATCAGGGTGCGGGCCAGGGCTACCCGTTTGCGTTGACCGCCACTTAGGTCTTTCACCGATTGGTGTAGTTGGTGGATGTTAAGACGGGTTAAAATCTGTTTCACTTTCACCTCAAATTCCCAGGCGTTGTAAGTATCCATTTGTTCGAAAAGATCCGCCATGGCATCTCCATCATTCGTTTCCACGGCTTCCTCATATTTGCGAATGAGGTTCATTACGGGGTGGTTGGTATGGAAAATATTATCCATCACCGTTTTGTCCTCTTCAAAATGCGGATCTTGCTCAAATAGGGCCACGGTAACATCCTTATGGATAAACACTTTGCCGGCATCGGGCTGTTCGCTTCCACTGAGGATGCGCAATAGGGTAGACTTTCCAATGCCATTGCGGGCGATGATGGCAATTTTATCACCTTCATTGATGTGAAAAGTGATATTTCGAAAAAGGGGATGAATCCCGTAACTCTTGGTTAAACCCTCTACAGACACATAATGCATTCCGCAAAATTACGCCAAAGCGGCTTGCCAAACATGATATTATTGAAATCAGTAACCAAAAGCAGGAAATAATGCGGTGCACTTTTATGGTAAATCATTTTGAATTACTTTTGTAACCGCCATGAGAAAGATAGAATTTGAAATAGTCGCCCTCTCCCACAGCGTTACCCAAACGATGTCGTATGCCGTTGTGCTGGCTGAAGTAAATGGCACCCAACGCTTACCCATTGTTATTGGCGCTTTCGAAGCCCAAGCCATTGCTGTGGTGCTCGAAAACATGCAAATTGTTCGTCCGCTCACCCACGATCTGATGAAAAATTTTATGCGTGCTTGTCATGTTGATCTACAGGAAGTAATTATCAGCGATTTGCAGGAAGGCATTTTTTATTCGAAACTGATTTGCCATTCTGAGAATGATATTATTGAAATCGACAGCCGCACCAGCGATGCCCTGGCTTTGGCAGTAAGGTTTGGTTGTCCCATTTATATTTACGAAGATGTGCTGCGCAAGGCCGAGAAAAAAATCGAAGATCCTCCTGCTCGTTCGGGGCGCCCAGAACCAGAGGAGCCGGTGAAGCAAGCGGCAGGAAGCAGTAATACATCGCTTTCTTCTATGACGCTGGATGAACTGCATCAGCTATTGAATGAAGTGCTGGAGCAAGAAGATTATATCCGGGCGATAACAATACGCGACGAAATCAACAAGCGAAAATAACCGCGGCTTTTTAAGCGCACCACCAATCCATTTTCCAATGGTAGCATTCCCGCCCGGCAAAATCAATCTAGGATTATACATCACCGAAAAAAGAACCGATGGCTACCATAACCTGGAAACCATCTTTCTGCGGGTAGATTTACGAGATGCCATTGAATGTGTACCGGCAGCCCCGGATCAAACCGAGCCCGTGCGCATCACCCTGAGCGGAATACCCATTGCAGGTAATGCAACGGACAATTTATGTGTAAAAGCCTGGCACTTGTTGCACCGCCACTTTCCTACCCTTCCTCGGGTGCAGATGCATGTGCATAAGCATATCCCAATGGGTGCAGGAATGGGGGGTGGCAGTTCGGATGGTAGCTATATGTTACAATTACTGGCGCAACAATTTAATTTGCCGGCAACACCCGCATTACTAGATAAGTTGGCGCTGGAACTTGGAAGTGATTGTCCCTTCTTTTTAACCAACACCCCCTGCTTTGCAAAAGGAAGAGGGGAACAACTTAGTCCGGTTGAAGTACCCCTCAACAATTATTGGGTGTTGTTATTACATCCTGGCATAGCAATCTCTACCGCGCAAGCTTTTGCGAACATTCAACCCCGGCCAGTAAACGAATCACTTCCCCAACTGATGCAATCCCCCATTAGTGAATGGAAACACCGGATACACAATCAGTTTGAAGATACCGTTTTCGAGGCCCACCCTTCGCTGGCAGATTATAAGCAGCAATTATACCATCTCGGAGCCCTATATGCCTCATTAACAGGCAGTGGCAGCACACTATATGGCATCTTCCCACCCGAATCGGCTCAGCCCGAAACCTCTGCGTTATTAGTAGATACCCACTGGGTAAAAATATTACTATAAGGGTACTATGCTAAATGAAACGATTAAAACATATCATTTCATTAAATATTTTTCAATGAAATGAATAAATTGTTAATAATTATTCAGTAATATAGGTTGCTTTTTTCGTAATTTCCCATTTCGATTGCCCGTCTATCTATTTTTCAGCCTATTAAACTGAGTTGGCATGCTATGTTCTACATCGGGCGAAGGCCTGTATCATCCCTCATTTGAACACGATTCCTGTGGCATTGGTTTTGTAGCCAGCATCAAAGGGGCCAAGTCGCATCAGCATATCAGTGATGCCCTTACTGTATTAGAAAATATGGAGCATCGGGGTGCTTGTGGTTGTGAGAATAATTCGGGCGACGGAGCTGGCATTATGATTCAGATTCCCCACGAATTCTTTTTTGACGAATGTTCACAAGCCGGCATACACTTGCCTGAATATGGCCGATATGGTGTAGGATTTTTATTTTTTCCACAAGAGATTCGGCTGCGCGAAGAGTGCCGCGATATTTTTAACCGCACCGCCGAAAAACTGGGCTTACCGATTCTCAACTATCGCAAAGTGCCTGTAAACAAAACCGATATCGGACCAACCGCCCTTTCCGTAGTGCCCTGCATGGAACAAGTATTTGTTGCTTGTCCCGATCACATTCAGCATGCCGACGAATTTGAACGCAAATTGTTTGTGCTCCGCAATCATGCATCTCACCTGATTCAAAATACGGTTAAGCAAGATGCAATCGGATTTTACATAGCTTCCCTTTCTTACAAAACCATTGTGTACAAAGGGCAGCTAACCAGTATGCAAGTAAGAAGCTATTTTCCCGACTTAAGTGATAAGCGGATGGTGTCGGCGTTTGGACTGGTTCATTCCCGCTTTGCTACCAACACTTTTCCGTCGTGGAAACTGGCGCAACCGTTTCGTTATATTGCCCATAATGGTGAAATCAATACCCTACAAGGGAACCTCAACTGGCTGCGCACCAGTGAGAAAGGATTTACTACCCCCTATTTTACCAAAGAAGAGATGGACATGCTGCTGCCCATCGTTATGCCCAATCAATCTGACTCGGCCTGCTTAGATAATATGATTGAATTGCTTACCCTCACAGGCCGGCCACTAGAGCAGGTGATGATGATGCTGATACCCGAAGCCTGGGATGGCAATGAGCAAATGGATGCGGTAAAAAAAGCTTTTTACGAGTACCATGCGGTTTTGATGGAACCCTGGGATGGTCCGGCTTCTATCTCTTTTACCGATGGAAAAATTATTGGTGCCACCCTCGACAGAAATGGATTGCGCCCCTCCCGTTACACGGTTACGCATGATGATCGCGTAATTATGGCTTCTGAAACCGGTGTGCTACCGATAGATCCGGCCATGGTAAAAGAAAAAGGCCGCCTGCAACCCGGTAAAATGTTTGTAGTTGATATGGATCAGGGCCGCATCATCAGTGATGAAGAATTAAAACACCGCATCTGCAGTAAGAAGCCCTACGCAGAATGGCTGAATAAGTATAAAATCCGGCTTGAAGAATTACCCGAGCCCCGCGTGATGTTCACCCACTTAGAAACAGACCAAATTTTCAAATACCAAAAAGCCTTTGGCTATTCTACCGAAGACCTAGACACTATTATCGCACCGATGGCGCTCGACGGAAAAGAACCAATAGGTTCGATGGGTACCGATACCCCACTTGCGATATTGAGTGATCAACCACAGCACCTGAGCAGTTATTTTAAACAATTGTTTGCGCAGGTTACCAACCCACCTATTGATCCTATTCGGGAAAAAATGGTAATGTCGCTGGCCGTATTTGCGGGAAGCAATGGCAACCTGTTGTTAGAAGATCCCCTCTCTTGCCACTGTGTTGCGTTAAAGCATCCGGTACTGAATAACCATGAGCTAGAAAAAATACGTAGTATAGATACCGGAATTTTTCAGGCAAAAACATTGCAGACTTATTTTCGTGCAGATGGCAAACCCGGTTCGCTGAAAGCCGGTTTAGACAGGCTCTGTCGCTATGCGGTGGATGCCGTAGAAGATGGTTTTGAAGTAATCATCCTCACCGATCGCGCCATCGATTCGGAGCATGCACCCATTCCTTCTCTGCTTGCCACCAGTGCGGTTCATCATCACCTAATTAGAAAAGGGTATCGTGGTAAAGTGGGTATTATTGTTGAGGCAGGAGATGTATGGGAAGTACATCATTTCGCCTGCCTGCTGGCTTTTGGGGCAACGGCTATCAATCCTTATCTCGCACTTTCTACCATCCGCGACATGAAGTTGGTAGATAAAATCAATTCTGAACTGGATGCCGACAAGCTGAAGAAAAATTATGTGAAAGCGGTGAATGAAGGATTGCTGAAAGTATTTTCTAAGATGGGTATATCAACCCTACAATCTTATCAAGGCGCACAAATATTCGAGATCATCGGATTAAATCAACAGGTGGTTGACAATTATTTTACCGGCGCCACTTCGCGCATACAGGGGATGGGGCTGGATGAATTGGCTAAAGAAACCCTCGCGAAACATTTCTTTGCTTTTAATAAAAAAGATATTCCCAACAACCGCTTACCCGTGGGCGGGGTATACCAATGGAAACGCAAGGGTGAATTTCACCTCTTTAATCCGCAAACCATTCATCTGCTGCAGTTGAGCACGCGACAGAACGATTACGAAGCATTTAAAAAATATTCGCGGCTGGTGAACGACCAAGGTGAAAAAGCCTGCACCCTGCGTAGCTTGTTTCAACTAAAAAAAACTCGTCCCTCCATTTCCCTTGATGAAGTGGAGCCGGCAGAAAATATATACAAACGCTTTGCCACGGGGGCCATGTCGTTCGGCTCTATTTCTTGGGAAGCCCATACCACCCTAGCCATTGCCATGAACCGGTTGGGCGGAAAAAGCAATACCGGTGAAGGTGGGGAAGATGAGATTCGATATACACCTCTTGCCAATGGTGATTCGATGCGCTCGGCCATTAAGCAGGTAGCTTCGGCAAGATTTGGTGTTACCAGTTATTACCTCACGCAAGCCGATGAGTTGCAAATTAAAATGGCACAGGGCGCCAAGCCGGGTGAGGGTGGACAATTACCCGGACATAAAGTAGATGATTGGATTGGCAAAACCCGCCATGCCACACCCGGCGTGGGATTGATATCACCACCTCCGCACCATGATATTTATTCGATTGAAGACCTGGCTCAATTAATATTTGATTTAAAGAATGCCAATCGTGCGGCACGCATCAATGTAAAGCTGGTATCCAAAGCCGGTGTAGGCACCATTGCGGCCGGTGTTGCCAAAGCCAAAGCCGATGTGATATTAATTTCGGGCAATGATGGAGGTACGGGTGCATCACCCATCAGTTCTATTAAACATGCCGGATTACCTTGGGAACTGGGCTTAGCAGAAACCCATCAAACCCTGGTAAAAAATAAACTCCGCAGTCGAGTGGTGGTGCAGGCCGACGGACAAATGAAAACCGCCCGCGACATAATTATAGCCACTTTATTGGGAGCCGAAGAATGGGGCGTAGCCACTGCAGCTCTGGTGGTGGAAGGTTGCATACTGATGCGTAAATGTCATTTGAATACTTGTCCGGTTGGGGTAGCCACTCAAGACCCTGAACTGCGCAAACGCTTTACAGGAAATGCCGACCATGTAGTGAACTTCTTTCAAATGCTTACCCGCGAACTGAGAGAGTTGATGGCAGAACTCGGATACCGATCCATTGAAGAAATGGTGGGGCAGGTAGATGGACTAGAAATGCGAGAATCTATTACCCATTGGAAATATAGTCAACTCGATTTATCTGCCATTTTATACAAAGAGCCGGCAGATCCAAGTACCGGATTATACAACCAGGAAGCGCAAGATCATGGATTAGCGGAAGTGCTCGACTGGCAATTATTGAAAGCTGCAGCCCCGGCTATTGAGCAGGGTAAACGGGTAACTGCCTCCTTCCCTATTAAAAATACCGATCGCACAGTGGGTACGATAGTGAGTAATGAGATCAGTAAAAAATATGCGGCAGCTGGATTACCTGATGAAACCATCCATTTTAGTTTTACGGGAACTGCTGGGCAGAGTTTTGGAGCTTTTAATGCACGCGGACTCACCCTAGAGTTAGAAGGGGATGCCAATGATTATTTTGGCAAGGGACTGAGTGGTGCCAGATTAATTGTATATCCATCGCGGCTGGCAAGTTTTGTGCCGGAAGAAAATATTTTAATTGGCAATGTGGCTTTTTATGGCGCTACTGCCGGGGAAGCATTTATTCGCGGAAAAGCCGGCGAACGCTTTGCCGTGCGTAATTCTGGTGCGCGGGTGGTGGTAGAAGGGGTGGGCGACCATGGATGTGAGTATATGACTGGAGGGGTTGCCCTGATTTTGGGTGCAATAGGGCGAAATTTTGCAGCAGGCATGAGTGGGGGCATTGCGTATGTATATGATGTAAATGATCAGTTTGCACAATACTGTAATACCGAAATGGTTGACTTAGATCCAGTGGGCGAAGAAGATATTGCCGTATTGCAAGAAATGTTAGAAAAACATCATCGCTATACTGGCAGCACGCTTGCAGGCTTTGTTTTAGAAGACCTCGCCAACCAGTTGAAGAATTTTGTAAAAATATTTCCACGCGAATATAAAAAAGTATTACAGGGTGTTGGCAGCAAGCAACCAGCCAACCATCCCTAAACAATTGAACAATAAATACTGCAGCAAGCAGTAAAAAAAATGAGCAGTGTATGGGCAAACCAACCGGATTTATAGAATTTACCAGAGAGGCCCCGGCAAAAATTTCACCCGAAGAGCGCAGGCAGCATTACCGCGAATTTGTGCAACCCTATAGCGAGCCTGCACTGAACCAACAGGCAGCCCGCTGCATGAATTGTGGCGTACCGTTTTGTCATTCTGGTTGTCCGCTCGGCAACATTATTCCCGAATTCAATGATGCAGTATACAGAAAAAACTGGGCAGAAGCTTATGAGATATTAAGTGTAACCAATAATTTTCCGGAGTTTACGGGCAGAATTTGTCCTGCCCCCTGCGAAAGTGCTTGTGTGCTGGGCATCAATCAGCCTCCGGTAGCGATTGAAGAAATTGAGAAGCACATAATAGAAATTGCATTTGAAAAAGGGTTGGTTAAACCGCGCAAGCCAGCATTGCGCACGGGGAAGAAAGTAGCGATTGTGGGTTCGGGTCCTGCGGGATTAGCCGCTGCTGCTCAACTAAATTATGCGGGGCATCAGGTAACGGTTTATGAGCGGGATGCATATCCCGGAGGATTATTGCGCTATGGCATACCCGATTTTAAATTAGAGAAATGGGTAGTAGAGCGGCGCATTCGGCTGATGGAAGAAGAGGGCGTACAATTCAAATGCAATGCGCATGTGGGTGTAAATACCAGTATCAATGATTTGCTGCGCGAATACCAGGCTGTGGTGTTGGCAGGGGGCTCCACCGTACCGCGTAATTTGGGGGTGACGGGCAGAGAATTGTCGGGCGTACATTTTGCGATGGAATTTTTGAAGCAACAAAATCAGCGGGTAGGTGATGAACCAGTAACCGTTGCAGAAATTCATGCCCGTGGCAAGCATGTTGTGGTGATTGGTGGCGGTGATACCGGCAGTGATTGTGTGGGCACTTCTAACCGACATGAAGCCGCCAGTATAACCCAGCTTGAACTGTTACCCCAACCTCCGGCTGCTCGAACGGAACATATGCCCTGGCCTACTTATCCCATGTTATTAAAAACTACTTCTTCACACGAAGAGGGTGCTAATCGGCAATGGGCGGTAGCTACCAAAGCGTTTATAGGTAATAAAAAGGGGGAATTAACTGCGCTGCGGATTGTAGATCTTCAATGGAAATCCCGCCCAGATGGTGCTTATGCGGGCTTTGATGAAGTTGCCGGCAGCGAGCGAGAGATTCCCTGCCAGCTGGCTTTATTGGCAATGGGCTTTATGCATCCGATGCAGGAGGGTTTACTAAAACAGCTGGATGTAGATTTAGATGAACGGGGGAATGTTAAAGCTACGGAAGGGCAGTACCAGACCAATATACCCAAGATATTTACAGCCGGTGATATGCGCCGGGGGCAATCGTTGGTAGTATGGGCAATTAGTGAAGGAAGAGAATGTGCGAGAAAAGTAGATGAATACCTGATGGGGCATTCGGTATTGGAATCGAAAGACCGCAGCTATTTAGTGAGCTAGGTATGTGTTGTGGGGATGATGAAGGGTGGTGGAGGTATGTATTAGTTGTTTTCTCCCTTATCTAGAAAATACACCATATTAAAGATTTCACTACCGTCTCCGTATATGCTACCTAAATTAGTATTCAGTTTATATTCGCGGAAAGTTGTTTTCGCCAAGTACTCGAAATCAATATCCATGCGCTCATATTTTTTAATCAGGTTATAGCCTTTTTTATAAATGCAGGGATGATGGTTAAACGTAAAATTATGCAGTAGGATGCTCGTATCCCCTCCTACTTGTGTGAACTCTACTATGGCAATTTTCATGCAGCCATTTTCATCTTCTGCCCTGCGCCATTTAATTTGTACCGGTAACTCCAATCCTTTATACCCAATCGTAACATCTTTTACAATAGTATCGTTTAGCAAACGCCATTCGGGATGCTCTTGCATAAAATTTTTTACTACCAATACCCGGGATATCTTACCCTGCGGTTTTTGGTTGCAGGCCAGCACTGCCAAAGCAATACCTAGGCATAACAGGAGTTGTTTCATGATGAAAAGATACAAAAAAGGAGATAATATACCAATGAAAATTACTCCCCCCTGGTTATCGATATCCCCAGCATAAGCCCCCGCAGCGATTCCATCCTGCACACTCCAGAGTTGATGGGTGCCATCCCGATAAGTATAGTTGAGGCGGTCCATGGCCAGTCCACCCGGGTGTTGACTATTGCCATTGCGGTTGAGTTGCAGGATATTGCCATTGGCATCATACCGGAAAGTTTCGGCATAATTATCGGTAGTGCCTGTATTAGACTGGCTCCAATTACCCTTGTATGAACCCGAGGCAGCTCCAAATAAATGCTGGCGGGTATTGAGCAGGCGGTTGAGTTGGTCGTATAAATACGTATAGCCGGTGGTGGTAATAAACACGAATAAATAACTGATACAACTACTCAATTCAAATTTCTTGAAAAGTCTACCTTTGTTATCTTGACAATAATTAAAAGGCTCCGTCCCAAATCAGAAAATTATTTCCACATGCAAACTATCACCATAGAAATATTAGACGAAAAGGCTCTTGCGATATTAAAAGATTTAGAATTACAGCACATGATTAGATTGCAGCAAATAGACCCAACTGTTTACAAAGCGTCGCAAATTAAATCCTTTAAAGGTGCCATGAAAAAGCAATTGATTTCTGATATTGATAATCAATTGAATGAACTACGCAATGAATGGAAATAAATTATTTGTGGGATACCAATACTGCAATTTATTTTTTGCATGATCAGTTCCCTAAACATGCAGCGCAATATATTGATCGGATATTAGTAGACGAACAACCCGCTATTTCTGTGATCTCAGAAATGGAACTACTTTGCTGGGATTCAACTGATTTTAATGACTGGAAAATTCTGAATGGCTTTATTCGGAATGCTGTTATTATTGACCTAGAGCAAGAAGTAAAACATATGGCAATAAGTATAAGAAGGGTATATAAAACAAAGTTACCCGATGCCATTATTGCTGCTACTGCGATAGCTTATAAAAGTACCCTGATTACACACAATCAAACTGACTTCAAAAAGATAAAGGGTTTAACATTAATTGATCCGTTTGAAATGGAAGATGACTAACCAATAAAATCTTAATTTAATATAACTATGAATAAGGGAAGCATTCCGATTTCTATTGCCGTATTTAATCGTGTAATTTTTCTTTTCAGATGAAAAATTAAAAGCACCCAACCAACTCATTGAGATTTATTTTCAGGTTTTTTTTCGAGACTGATATGTGTATTTTGCTAATAAGATCGCACCTAATAAACTATGCGTATAAAAATAGGATTCTACCATAGGTAGAAAATACTAGGTACAAATTCGCAACTTTTACTTATCGATATCGTCTGGCACGATGTTTGTCAACTTTTGGAAAGTTCAGAACTTTCCAAAAGTTGAACCCTTCGGAGGGTATTCGACTATAGTTTAGCATTTTATTTGTCATCCAGCACCCGAATCTTAATACTCCGATAACTTACCCGATCACCATGATCTTGCAATAAAATAGGTGCCGCAGGCAGCATACCGAAATTTTTATTCTTCGCATACTTACTATGCGCCACCAATACCTGATAAATCATATCTCCCCGATTATATTCCACCACCTTAAATCCATTTAGCCAATGCTCGATATGATTGTTGGGATACACCACAATCCTTCCCTGATTCCACTCGCCTATCTTTTTTCTGAAACGTGGCTCTTGTTTAATAGAGGGTATCAAATCGTATAAACTCGCCAGGGTTCTATTACCCAAAGTGCCCATTTTGGCATCGGGATGCTTTTCATCATCCAGTACCTGAAATTCTAATCCTAAACCCGATCTACTTCCCGGCGTTTCCTCCACAAAATATTTTACGCCAGAATTCGCACCGGGTGAGAGCATAAAATCAAATACCAGTTCAAATGCGCTAAACTTTTCGGTGGTTACCAAATCTCCCGGACGCTCCTTTACACTGCTATCCTGTATCACTAAGTTTCCTTGCTCTACTACCCAGCCTTTGGTAGGACTCGCATCTTTTCCGGCAGTTCTCCATCCCGTTAAATCTTTTCCGTTAAACAATAGACTAAAACCCTGCAGTTTCTCCTGTTCGCTTAAATTATTGGCCAGCATATTAACAACCGGCGTCGTTCCATCCAAAGGACGAGGTTGCATAGCATTGCCGGTTTGTATTTTTATATTTTTCCAACTCACCTGTGCTCCCGCCTGGTTGTCTTTTACCGCATGCACTTGCAGGGCTATAAACCCTTTGGGGGTAAGGTCGTCTACCAAATAGGTAACCGGCACATCATTTATCCAGGTGCGAAATACAGGACCAATCGCTTCTATACGATAATGGTTCCATTCGCCTTTTTTAAATGCCTGTTTGGCTGCCGGATGAATTTCTGTTTGGTATAACCATCCGCGGCGGGCTTCATCATAAATACCTCCCGACCAAGCTCGATCGGAAGGATCAATTTCTACCTGATAACCATGCACCCGACCATTCATATAATCTGGTAATGATAAACTTCTGATTTGTATACCCGAATTCATCTCCCCTACTTTCACATCCAACTCTAGAATAAAATCGCCATATTCCTGATCGGTAACCATAAACGAATTGGGTTCACCCGCAATCGTGGTGCCCGTGATGGTGCCGTCTTTTACTTCGTAAGTGGCTTTCCCATTCAGTTGATGCCAGCCCTGTAAATCTTTGCCATTAAATAAAGGAGTCCAGCCCCTGCGTTGGGCACTTACCGACAGAATCCCGAAACAAACCAAAAAGCATAACCATGTTTTTTGCATACAGATATATTAGAAATGAATAGATGTTATTACCAAAATGAGCGTGATAAAAGAATGATGGAAATAAGCCTTCTTCAGCCGATAGTCTATTTCCATTCGGGATAACCTATAAAACCATATTGTAAGCAGGTATCCTTTCATAAAAGGGCTAAGAATGCCGATGGCATTCCTATCAGTTGGCAGGGCAAAAAGCCATTGAGTCATTAAGCTAGCAATTCAATAACAAGATAAGAAATTTGCAGAATACAACCATTGAAAGGTAATAGATTCAACATTACTCGGCTTGTATTTCAAAAGTGCATCCCAAAGAATAGATGTATTGAGGGAAAAGCAAAAATACTAATAACAAATTAAAATATTATAAAATGTATAAAATTATAGGATTTGAACCAGTTTTTATGAATATTACTTAAACAAAAACCATAGATTACTAACAAAACGATTGATTTATTCACATTATAATAATGTTTATATATTATTATTGATTGATTTTTCAATTTTATTTAAATAATTTAGCATTATAATTAATTATTGTAAAATTATTTAATGTATTTTTTATGTCCAACCCATTCGTCAAAAAGTATGCTCCCTTTGTAGTTCTGATGCTAATAGCTATTGGAGCCCTTTTTGTTCCATCCCTCCCTACTTTTGCAGATGCCAGTAAATACAATTCAGCCGATATTGGTTGGATTATTGTTGCTACCGCATTGGTATTTTTAATGACGCCCGGATTGGCTTTCTTCTATGGAGGAATGGTGCATCGAAAAAACATCATCTCTACTATGATCAAAAGTATAGTGGCTACCGGAGTGGTTAGCATTCTTTGGGTAGTAGTAGGCTACTCCCTCTGCTTTGGCGAATCCATCGGAGGTTTTATCGGAAACCCTTCTACCCACTTATTCTTTAAAGGGGTAATGTCGGGTGCTCCCTGGAGCCTGGCCCCTACCATCCCCCTATCTCTATTTGCACTTTTCCAATTGATGTTCGCGGTTATTACGCCCGGACTCGTGGTGGGTGCCGTTGCTGAAAGAATTCGCTTTACAGCCTATACCCTGTTTATCGCATTATTCAGCATTCTGGTGTATGCACCTATAGCACACTGGACCTGGCATCCCGATGGCTTCTTATTTAAACTGGGAGCGCTGGATTTTGCTGGCGGTACCGTAGTACATATTTCTGCCGGATGTGCAGCACTTGCTGGAGCAATTGTATTGAAAAGAAGAAAAGCCCATATCGAGAATAAAGAAATACCACCTGCCAATATTCCCTATGTATTAATTGGTACCGGATTATTATGGTTTGGCTGGTTTGGTTTTAACGCTGGTTCAGCATTAGGTGCAAACTCCCTAGCGGTTAGTGCCTTCGCTACCACCAATACCGCCGCAGCTGCTGCCGGTTTGGCTTGGATGTTTTTTGATGTGGTGCGGGGTAAAAAGCCCTCTGTGCTAGGCTTCTGTATTGGCGCAGTAGTTGGTCTCGTTGCCATTACCCCTGCTGCCGGTTTTGTGGCCGTTCCGCAAAGTATTTTTATTGGTGCCGTAGCTTCCCTGATTTCTAACCTGGCAGTTTATTATAAAAGCAAATCTACCCTCGATGATACCCTAGATGTTTTCCCCTGCCATGGAGTAGGTGGAATGGTGGGTATGATTATGACGGGCATCTTCGCCACCAAAACTGTTAATAGCCTCGGTAATGATGGTTTATTTTATGGCAATTTTTCTTTCCTACTTACACAACTGAAAGCCTTAGTAGTAGTAGTAGGTTACAGCTTTGTAATGTCGCTTGCCATCTTCAAATTCATCGACCTGATTTTACCATTACGGGTAAGTGAGGAAGAAGAAGAAATGGGTCTCGACTATACCCAACACGCAGAAAAATACGGAAGAGCTCCGCTGCAAGCCTAAGCTTTTCTGGGTGAGTCTGACCACTCCCAACCCGAAAACAAAAAAGGTACAGCCACTTCGTGAACTTCTGACCAAGTTCACCGGCTGTACCCCTTATTAATCATAAAACCATTACAATGTTAAAGAATTTTTTGGCAGGCTGCATAGCTTTTTTATGTTCACAATCCCTACTTGCCCAAACCGATTCAACCACCAAATCCTTTACTACTTTCACCGGCTCACTGGATGCTTATTATCGGTATAATTTTTCCGGTCCAGAAGCCGGCAAAACCAATAACCTAACTAGTTTCACGCATTCTGTAAATTCCTTCGAATTGGGCATGGCGTCTCTGAAAGTTGATCATTCGTATGGTAAAATTTCTGCCACAGCCGACCTAGGAATTGGACGCCGGGCGCAGGAATTTACTTACACCGAATCAGGGGTAAACGCGATTATCAAACAAGCCTATATATCCTATGCCCCCAGCAGTGCGGTTAAATTTACCATGGGTAAATGGGCCACCCATGTAGGCTACGAAATGGTAGATGCTTATGCCAACCGCAACTATAGTATGTCGTACGGATTTTCTTACGGACCATTCTTCCACACCGGTTTAAAAGCCGATATCGCACTGGGTGGTAAATCAGCTCTAATGGTGGGTATTGCCAATACTACCGACTACCTCAGTGCTCCCTCTGCAGTTAGCTATGTGTTGGCACAATTCAGTACTGCCAGTTCAAACGACAAAATTAAAGCCTACCTGAATTTTCAGGGATCTACTGAACTTACACAATTTAACCTGGTGCTTACCGGAGCGCTCAGCGATAAGTTAACCATGGCATACGATGGAAGCGTTTTAACCACCCATTCTAATGGAGTTAATGATACCTGGAATAGTCATGCCATTTATTTGAACTACGACCCCATTAAATCATTCGGTTTAAGCCTACGGGGCGACTATTTTAGCGACAGAAAAATCAGTCCCCTCGTTACCACGAGCGGGGGATCTGTTTTTGCCACAACGCTTTCTGGTAATTTTCGTTGCAGCAACCTGACCATCATTCCTGAATTGCGGTTAGATTATGATTCAGATCCAGTATTCAGTAAAAATGGCGGATCAGACAAAAAGAGTACAGCCAGCTTTATATTAGCGGCAGTCTATAAGTTTTAGTTTTTTGCAATTGTTAATCATAGGGGTTAAAGCATCTTGTAAATTTACAAGGTGCTTTTTTTGCCAACAGATATAGTATCTTAGTCAACTATTAATAATAGTTCGGCTATATGGGAATATTGAAGTGGCTATTGCAGATGGCATATGCCTTTTATGCCTTTTTCATTTTCATGATACTCACCCTTATTGCCTTTCCCTTGGTGATGCTTTCACTATTGTTTGGATATCACCGAGGTGGAAATTTTATTTATGCCATTTGTAAATATTGGGCGGCTACCTGGTTTTTGTTGATTGGTGTTCGCCATGAAGAAATATTCGAGCACCCACACGATACAGGCAAGCAGTGGGTATTTGTAGCCAATCATATATCGTATATGGATATTCCCCCCATCGTACTGATGGCTCCGCAACCGATCCGTATTTTGGGAAAATATGAAAGCAGTAGGATTCCTATTTTCGGATGGATTTACCGGGCAGCCGTAATTTTAGTAGATCGCCGCAATCCCGAAACCCGGGCGCAAAGTTTTCGCGAACTAAAAACGGCACTCAACCGGGGGGTATCTATTTTTCTTTTTCCCGAGGGTACGTTTAATTTGCGGGAAGACAAGCCACTGAAAGACTTTTTCGATGGGGCTTTCCGGCTGGCGATTGAAACGGGAACTCCCATAAAGCCCATGATATTACCGGACACTATTGACCGGCTGCATTTTAGTAGTCTATTTTCCCTTACTCCCGGTCGAAGCCGGGTAATATTTTTAGAGGAAGTACCGGTTATGGGGTTATCGCCTGCCGACATCCCTTTTTTGAGAGAAAAAGTATACAATTTAATGGATCAAGCCCTCCGTCGCTATCGGTATTATCCACCTGCATAATGCGTACATTTGAGCAAATAATACAGCCTTGTTTGTTGAAGTAATTATTCCCCTGGCATTGCCGAAAAATTATACCTGGTCGGTACCCGACAACTTGCAATCGCAGGTAGCAGTTGGCAAGCGAGCAGAAGTGCTGTTGGGCAAAACCAAGCGATATGCTGGTATCATCAAAAAGATTCTCCCAGTTGCTCCGGATAGTTTTATCCCCAAACCTATTTTGGAGGTTTTGGATGAAGAGCCCATTTTGCATGCACAGCAATTGGCATTTTGGGAGTGGATGGCTGCCTACTATATCTGCACCGAAGGCGAAGTGATGCAAGCTGCTGTTCCTGCCAACCTAAAACTCAGCAGTGAAGGTATCCTCTGTTGGAATGAAGCCGCCCCCTCACCCGATGCAGCACTGAGTGATTTGGAATACCTGTTGGCAGAAGCGCTTGAGATAAAAAAAACTTTGAAGATGTCGGAAGTGCAGGAGTTGCTGGATGTTACGGATGTGTATAGGGTAATAAAAAAATTAATTGAAAAAGATTATTGCTTTATTTGGGAAGAGCTAAAGCAAAAATATAAGCCGAAAACGATTCAGTATTTGCAATTACATGCCACCTATCAACAAGAAGAGGCACTGGAAAAATTATTGAACGAATGGGGATCGGCAGCACCCAAGCAAATGGAAATGCTGCTCGCCTTTATACATTTACAACAAACGGAGGGCGAAGTAACCCGAACTGCCCTGTTAGAAAAATCCGGTGCCAGTTCAGCACAACTGAAAGCCCTTATAGATAAGGGTATTCTGCAACCAGAAAGAAAAATTACGAGTCGTATAGCTACAACACCCAAAAAAATCCAGCTCCCCTTCACCTTAACGCCGGTGCAACAAATCGCCATGAGCAATATAGAAGTGGGATTTGAAAAAACACCGGTTTGTTTGCTGCATGGAGTAACAGCCAGTGGAAAAACAGAAATTTACACAACCCTTACTGTTCCTGTATTACAGCGAGGAGCACAGGTATTGTATATGTTACCCGAGATTGCGTTAACGGCGCAAATTATTAGGCGTTTACAGATGAGTTTGGGTGGATATGTTTGGGTATATCATTCCAAGTTCAGTGCCAATGAGCGCGTGGAAATCTGGAACCGAGTAAAATCAGGAGAACCCATTGTTGTATTAGGCGCAAGATCAGCATTGCTGTTGCCTTTTCAAAATTTACAATTGATTATATGCGATGAGGAGCATGATGCATCATATAAACAACAGGAGCCGGCACCGAGGTACCATGCCAGAGATGCCGCTATTTATCTAGCGCATCTGTCGAATGCCAAAGTGTTATTAGGTAGCGCCACTCCATCGATGGAAAGCTATTACAATGCACAACAAAAAAAATATTCGCTCATTACATTATCAGAGCGCTACAACAATTGGGCATTGCCCGCTATAGAAATCATCGACCATAAAACACAGGCTGCAAAAGTACCTGCCCAACGCATTATTACGCCTGCCTTACAGGAGCAGATACAATTAGCGCTTGCCAATAAGCAACAGGTAATTCTTTTTCAAAACAGAAGGGGCTATTCACCTTATCAGATTTGTAATACCTGTGGATGGATACCTACCTGCCATCAGTGTAATGTGAGTTTAACCTATCACAAATTCAAACACCAGCTGAGTTGTCATTATTGTGGCACACAATATCCGGTAGTGCAAACCTGTGCTGCTTGTGGCATGCACGATTTTAATAAAAAGAATTTCGGCACCGAAAAAGTAGAGGAATTGGTAAATGAACTTTTTCCCGAAGCCAGAGTTGCACGAATGGATTTCGATTCGGTAAAGGGGAAATATGAACATGATACGCTGATAAAATTATTTGAGCAGCATCAGATTGATATTTTAATTGGAACTCAGATGGTGGTTAAGGGATTGCATTTCGACGAAGTGAGTTTGGTAGGTATTATTGATGCAGATGGGTTGATGCAGTTTGCCGATTTTAGGGTGAATGAGCGGGCGTTTCAATTGATGGAACAAGTAAGTGGCCGTGCCGGCAGAAAAGAAGGGGGCGGAAAAGTGTTGGTGCAGGTAAATCAGTTGCATCATCCCGTAATTGGTTGGGTAAAGGAGCATGATTTTATAGGATTTTTTGAATTTGAAGTAGCCAAACGAAAGCAATTTGGCTATCCCCCATTTACGCGATTGATTAAACTAGTATGCAAGCACAAAGAAGATGCGATTGCGGCAGATGCAGCTTTGGCTTTGCAGCAAACACTGGAAAAGAAAGTGGGCTGTTGGATTTCAGCACCTGCGCAGCCACCGGTAAATAGGGTGCGCAATCAATATATATGGGAATTGCTATTAAAACTTCCCAAAACAAGTGTGCATTCACAACGCATAAAGCACACAATTCAGGAATCGATTACTTTGGTGCAGCAAAGCAAATCACAATTCCGTTCGGTACGAATTTTTGCAGATGTAGACCCTGTGTGAAAAAACTAGTTCCCTTCCACCCAAAACCTGTCTCCCCCCAAACCCTTTAAAACCAAAGGCATGCAGAGCCACAGGCTCCACCTTCTTCTACTCCTCATCAAAAACATCCGCAGGCTAAGAGCCAGCGGCTCGATACCCCACTAAAAAAGGGCTATCTTTTCAGATAGCCCTTCGGAGTATAGTAGTAGTTAACTAGAAATTATTTGAAGCGAGGCAACATTTCTACTCTACGATTATCTTGTCTGCCCTTAGCAGTTTTATTATCTGCAACTGGCTTTTCACTTCCAAAACCTGTAGAAGTAATACGATCTGCAGCAATTCCTTTACTGAGGAAGAAATTCTTAATCGCATCAGCACGCTTCTGAGACAGTGCCTTATTTACTTTAACAGATCCTGTATTATCAGTATGCCCTTCAATATCCACATTTAAAGTAGGATACTTATTCAGCTGATCTAATGCATACTGTAATTTTAATGGAGCCAATTTAGGGAATGCAAACTTTGCAGTTCCAGTTACGAAGTAAATGCTCTTTGCAGCAACTTTTAAGTCAGCAGCCAAATCAGGACAACCTCCATTGCTGGCAACACCAACGATAGTAGGACATTTATCTTCTTCATCGTTAATACCATCACCATCTGTATCTGGGATAGGACAGCCCTGGTAGCGAGCTAAACCTGGTACAGTAGGACATTTATCTTCTTCGTCGTTGATACCATCTTTATCAGTATCAGGGATAGGACAACCTTGGTATTTAGCCAACCCTTTAACGGTTGGACATTTATCGTTCTCATCGTTGATACCATCGCCATCTGTATCGGGTACAGGACAACCTTCGTACTTAGCAACACCTGGTACAGTAGGGCATTTATCTTGAGGATCGAAAATTCCGTCTTTATCAGTATCAACTGGTGCAGGTGGTGGTGGTGGCGGGGGTGGAACTACAACAACTGGTTTCTTGTCTTTTAAGGGAGATGCAATACCAATAGAATAATTCAAGTGATTGGTAGAAAGTGCAGAAACTTTGATATTGTAACCAAGCAATAAGTTAATAAAAGTACCTTCAGAGAGTTTGAATTGTAATCCAGCTCCGGTTGGTGCATAGGCAGCAAAATAATTGCCACCATACATAGAAGCACCAATTCCCAAATGGATATAAGGAACAATTACGTGCTTATCAGTTAACAGCTTAATGTTGGCAGCTGCACTTAATTCCATTAAAAACTTATTATCAGTAGAAGAAGTTACGCCAGAATAATATGAAAAAGGATATTTAGTAAATGAACCCGCTAAAGTTCCTTGAAAATCAATGTGATCGGTCAAACCCTGGTAGTAATTCAAACTAAGACCTGGTGACATTTCAGCAACTTTGGTCCATAATTTATTGTTCAGTACATTAGACAAAGAGGTTTTATCAACCAGGTTGGCGGTGTACATATCCTTCAAAAAAAAGCTGATCCCGAAAGTGGGCTGTTTTTTATAGGACGTCATGGGTTGTGAAAATGCCATAGCTGACATGCACACAGCAACCATGAAAAGCATAATTTTCTTCATAATCAGTTTTTTAATTTATGAGCAAAAATACAGGTAGTTATTGAATTTAGAAAATTAAAGCAATACGAAATTATTAATTATTTTTAGATGGGGATAAAAGGGGTAAAATGGTAACGAAATGCCGTTTTTTGGGCTGAAAGTTCAACAATTTACCTGCTTGGTCGCTTAATTGTACAACAACTTCTTTATCAGAAGCTGCAGGAATCCGGTCGTTTACCCATACCTCCACCCATTTTTCAGAGGAAGCACTGCTAACTCGGATGCGAGTATTCAGGGGAACTAAGTTACATGCGGCTGTCATTAAGGCGGGCTGATATTTTTCTCCAGAACGAGTTTTTTTGCCTTTATAAGTGGGGGGATAAATGGTTGCCAAGCCTTTATACCCTGAATCTGGAAATGTAGAGTATACCTTTTTTAATGAATCAGCTAAGGGGGGTGCTAGTTTACTGGAAGTATCCGAGGGCTTTGAGGGAGAGGGAATTATAACGAGCGTTTCTACAGTAACTTTGGTTAGGCCCGCTTCCACAAAATCGAGCTTTCTAGCTACCCGAACACTCACATCCACTACCCGCCCCTTTTTAGCCATGCGGGGATGCATACGGTCGTTGATTCTTAATACCACTGTTTTGCCATTTTTGGTATTGGTAACCAGCACCCAGGTATTAAGAGGCAAATTATTACTTGCCGCAGTTAATTTTTCGTTCCTGAATTTTTCTCCAGTGGCAGTTAAAGTTCCATCTAAACTTACGCTGTAAAAACTGGCAACCCCCTTTATGTTTTTGCCAGATTTTTTAAAATGATATCCCGAAACCGGATCGAGGATAAAAGCAGAATCGGCTGAACCCTGCAAAATACTGGTATCTCCTAGCACTGCTGCTTTGGTAAGTAAGGTATCTACTAGTTGAACCCGAATTTGATTAACCGATGCTGTTTCAAACCGAAGTAAGGCTGCCGGTTCCTCACCCAATGAAAGCCTCATTCCCTTCGTAGAAGGATTGGAAGAAAGCCGTTGATTTACCTGAACCAGCAGTTTATAATGATTTACGGGATTGGTAACAAGTACCCAAGAACCCATCGGAAACTCTGAACAAGCGGCCGTATACCATTTTGCACCCGATAAAGCAGTTGCGCTATCTGTAACCGGAATGTTCCGCTTTTTATCAATGATCCCTTGCCCACGAATTACAGAACCTCTTAATTTATAAAAAAGGGTGTCGTACCGGATGCCATCCTGGGTATACACTTTCAATAGTAACCAGTCCTTACCCGGACCGGAAAAACTAAATCCCAGCAAAACTGCCAACAGCAATCCACCCAAAATCCAACCTTTTACTTTCATACAAACAGGCCTTTAAAGAGGTTGCCGGGCTAGCCGGACTTGCCTATTGATACTGTGAAGGTAATTTAGTAACCCGGAACGGACATACGAATTAATAACATCTATAATATATAAAGAAGCTTATTTAGAAGAATGTAGATGGTAATCAACTAATATTATGATTAATTAATTATAACAGCATCCCCATACGCTAGCCCATCCGCACCTGGGGTTATGAGTCAAGGGATTGAAATCTGTTGTATGAATATGCGGGTAGGCTGCGCCTCTTGGCTAACAGCTGAATTTTAGCGGGGAGCACAATTAGTATGTGAATGCATATGCTTAAATATCAGTTACCGCAACTACAGCTTCTAAATTAATAGGGCCGTGCACATGTGGAAATACTTCATTCAAACTGCCGGCAAGTTCGAAAACAAGCGGGGGCTGTATTTTATCTTTTTGGAGCGTAAGCTTTACCAAATCGGTTTGGTTGGCAAAATAACGTTGCAATACACCCGGAACTTGTTGAGCAGTTGAACAATGAATATATCCCTCTTCGTTAAATCGGGGTGAACTAAGTTTGCCTGCTTTTTGGGCTGCTTCCCACCAGCTTCGGGTGGTTACATGATATATATAATCTGTTTCCAAGTTGTTTGTTTTTCGTTGTTGAGTTATTATTTGATTATCGTGGGTATTCTGTGGTCAATCATCAGTAAGTCGGCAATTACCAAAGCGGTAACTGCTTCTAACACTACCGGAACCCGTAGGGCAATGCACAAATCATGTCGGCCTTTTACCGAGAAGGGAACTACCGAATCGGTTTCTCGGCTCCAGGTAATTTGTTCTTTGGGGGTGGAAGAAGTGGGCTTAACTACTACCCTAAAAACCAACTCCCCTCCAGTTGTTAATCCACCTAATATGCCCCCGGCATGGTTGGTGTTTGTATGACCATCTTTATCGAGCAAGGCATCGTTGTGTTCTGAGCCCAACATTTTTGCAGCAGCAAATCCTGAGCCAAATTCAATACCCTTAATAGCAGGTATTGCAAAAACTGCATGGGCTAATAGAGACTCTACTGAATCGAAGAAATGTTCTCCCAAACCCACCGGTAACCCCTGCACGCGGCACTCAACAATGCCACCAATACTGTCCTTTGCCTGAATGGCTTTTTGTAGTCCTGCTTCCGTATCTTTTTCTCCTCCTATTTCTAATATGGTTGCCTGCAACTGAAGTGTAATGCCAGCTGCTGCTGCATAGTGCTGTAAAAGTTTTTTGGCAATCACACCAGCACCTACTAAACAAACAGTAAGTCGGCCACTGAAATGTCCGCCACCACGAAAATCTTCATAGCCGCCGAATTTTTCACCGGCTACCCAATCGGCATGCCCTGGACGGGGAACGTCGCGTTGCCGGGTATAATCTTCGCTGCGCGTATTTTTATTTTCAAAAATTATAGTGAGGGGAGCACCTGTGGTGTATCCATTAAACCAGCCGGATTGAAAGATAGGAATATCATCTTCCTTTCGGGGAGTAGTGCCTTTTTGGATACCCCCTTTTCTGCGTTCGATATCTAATACAAAATCTTCAGCAGTCAAGGGCAATCCCGCAGGGCAACCATCCACTGTTATTCCCACGCAGGGGCCATGGGATTCACCAAAAATGTGCAAACGAAAAAGGCGGCCAAAACTATTCAAGGGTTCTACAATTTTATTGTTCAGTAAGGGTTACATCCGCGCCCAGTGCTGCCAGGTGCTGATAAAAATCGGGATATGATTTGTTAATGGCTTCTGCTACAGCAATATCTACGGGTTGTGCGGCACGTAAACCAGCTACAGCACAGGCCATGGCAATGCGGTGATCGTGGTGCGAATGAACACTTGCTCCCTGCAAAATTTTTCCACCAGTTACCATCATCTCATCGCCTGCCAACTCAACATCCACCCCCAATTTAGCAAATTCCTGCTGTAAAGTGAGCGCCCGGTTACTTTCTTTATGAGCCAGTCGGGAAGTACCCTTAATAACAGACGTGCCATCGCAACAAGCAGCCAACGCCACCAGGGGCGGAAATAAATCAGGGCAATGGGTTGCATCTAAATGAAAGGCTTGCAATTTCCCTGTACCTGTTTCTACAAAATTATCACCCAAGTTTAATACGCATCCGGTTTGTTCTAATGCTTGTAAAATGGCTTTGTCTGCCTGAGAAGAATGTTGACTAATGCCATTAACGCGAACATTTCCGGCAATTGCTCCTGCTACTAACAAAAATGAAACACTACTCCAATCACCTTCAACTGTGTATTGTATAGCATAGGGTGGCGGAGTGGATGCCGGCTTACAAGTAAAGGTTCTATGTTGCAGGTGGGTTACTATTTTTCCAAAATGTCTCATCACATCGATCGTTAAATCGATATAAGGAGTACTCGCGAGGTTGTTCACAGTAATTACTGCATCGGATGCGTTACTTGCACCAAATGCCATCAGTAATCCGGTTAAAAACTGCGAGCTGAGTGATCCGTCAACTGTAATAGAGGCAGGGCGAAGGGGCCCTTGAATTTGTAAAGGGAGTTTGCCTTGGTTAGATTGAATTTTCACCCCCAGCTGAGGAAAAATTTCATCAAAAAAATCCATAGGTCGGGAAACTAAACTTCCGGTGCCGGAAATGGTTAGTGGCAGCGCACTTAGCGCTGCAATGGGTGTAAACATGCGAATGCCTAATCCGCTTTCTCCACAATGTATATCGCTTGACAGGGGATGAACACCTTGGGAAGTTATTAGTAAACTACGGTCGGATTGCATTTTTATTTCGGCACCAAGTTTTTGAATAACATCGATTGCCGCCAAATCATCATTGCTATGGCCCGGATTGAGCAAGAGCGTTTCGCCCGTGTGCAATAAAGCGGCTGCGCAGGCACGTTGCATGCTACTTTTACTGGCTGGTGCTTGTAAAACACCAGAAATATCAGAAGGTGAAATAGTTGCCCTCATAATTTATTCAATCAGGCCTTTTAGGCCAGTTGCCGAAGCCGGGTGATGAGTTCCTGAACGGGAATGGGCTCCACTACTCCCCTGCCCAGTTTTTCTAATACAATATATTGCATGCCTGCTGCCGAATTTTTTTTATCCTTTTCCAACACTTTGGTAACTTTTTTCCAATCGAAAGTTGCACGAGTAGGTAATCCATATTTAGTAAGCAATGCAATCAGGGCTTCTGCTCCGGAAAACTTTTTTATTTGAGCAGATAAAAGTGCTGCATACGTCATGCCTATACTAATGGCTTCCCCATGGCTCAGCTCGTATTGATTTTCGATGGCATGGCCAAGGGTATGTCCGAAATTTAATAGTTTCCGATCACCTTTTTCAAATTCATCCTTCAATACCACTTTAGTTTTTATCAGCACGTTGGTTCGTATCAACCTGGATAATTTTTTGGGATCACGCTTGAATTGCGTAAGGGTATTTTCTTGCAATAACCGAAATAATTTAGCGTCTTTTATAGCTGCATGTTTGATGATTTCTGCAAATCCATTTCTCCATTCAGCTGGCGGTAATGTTTTTAGAAAATCAATGTCGAATAAAATAATTTCGGGTTGCCGAATTAGACCTACCATATTTTTATACACGCCTACATCAATACCATTTTTTCCACCGATGGAGGCATCTACCATGGCGAGGAGTGATGTAGGTACTAGGGCAAACCGCAGGCCCCGCATATATATGCCGGCAACATAACCCGTGATATCGGTAACAACGCCACCCCCTACTCCAATTAATACTGAACTGCGATCGGCACCCAACTGAATCAGTTGTTCAATTATTCCATCAACTGTTGCTTGAATTTTATAAGCTTCGCCGGGCTTTAATACAATCGTATTCCATCCCTTGAACTTTTTACCATGCCGGGCAAACACATGTTCATCCGTGATAACTATTGCTTTTTCACGGCTAACCCACTGATCTAACTGCGAGAAAGAAGTATCAAACCAATAGGAAACTTGCGCAGCAGAAAAAGTAAATGAAAGTTGTTTACTGGCCATAAAAAAATTCAAACCTGATTATTGATTCATGATTTTATTTTGCTGGCTGATACTTTCCATATGCACGGCATCAAAGTAGCGGGTAACAAAATCTTTACTAAGCCCCAGCTTCTCACCTTTTTGAAACGCTCTGTCGAGGATATCGTTCCATCGATTGGTTTGCAGAATGGTGATATTATTTTGCTTTTTGTATTCCCCAATACTACAAGCAACCTTCATGCGCTGACTGAGAATTTGCATTAATTCATCATCAAGATTATTGATTTGTTGGCGTAATTTTTCGAGGTTGGCATGATAATCTTCAGATGCCACATCTTCTTTTCTCCAGCGAATACTATCTACCATCTCACCCATTTTTTCGGGGGTGATTTGTTGTTTGGCATCGCTCCAGGCCATATCTGGGTCGATATGACTTTCTACAATCAAACCATCAAAATCTAGGTCGATAGCGGTTTGGGCTACTTCTAGTAAAATATCCCTGCGCCCACAAATGTGCGAAGGATCATTTATCATTAGGGTATTCGGATAGCGGCGTTTCATTTCAATGGCCAGGTGCCACATGGGTGCATTGCGATATTCAGTATTACCATAAGAACTAAATCCTCGATGAATCAATCCTATCTGTTCTATACCGGCATTCGCAACCCGCTCCATGGCTCCCACCCACAATTCCAAATCGGGATTGATAGGATTTTTAATCAGCACAGGAACCTTCACACCGCGCAAGGCATCTGCCACCTCTTGCACGCTAAATGGGTTTACGGTTGTGCGGGCACCAATCCACAATACATCAACACCAAAATGCAGTGCATCTTCTACCTGCTTTCCGGTAGCAACTTCAACGGTTACCGGCAAACCGGTAATTTTTTTGGCCGATTGTAACCAGGGTAAACCCTTGGTGCCTACCCCTTCAAAACTTCCAGGGCGAGTGCGGGGTTTCCAGATGCCGGCGCGCAGCATATCAATTTTTCCTGTAGCCGCTAGTCGGGTAGCAGTTTGTATCAGTTGCTCTTCGGTTTCTGCACTGCAGGGACCAGAAATAATGAGGGGACGTTTGTTAAAAACGGAATCCAGATTAAATGCCTTTTGTGTAGCCTGTTCCATGGAAGGTGAATTTGATTTTATAATTTATTGTTGCGATTTTGTTCTGGCTTTTGGAGGAGCACCGCTGTCTGCATCATTCATTCGTATACTTCTTCCCTTATATTTTTTTCCATCCAGCGAACGAATCATTTGCTGTGCAGATGATTTATCAATTTCAATCCAGCTGTTCATATCCTTCATGTCGATTTTTCCAAGTACTTCTTTTTTCAGATCACTCATGTCTAGAATAAATTGGAGGAAGCTGGCTTTAAAAAATCCATCCCGGGTTCCAAGATTTACAAACAAGCGCTTATACCCCCCCGATGTTCCACGGCTAAATTCTTTGCGACTATCGCTTCTGCCACTTTCAGATCTTTCTGTACGCATTTTACTACCCAAAGGAGGCAAGTTGCCAGATTTGCTCCGCTCTCTTTCGCGCAAATTTAGGTCTTCCGCATTTTCATAATACTTTAAAAAGCGGTCGAACTCCAGGGCAGCCACTCTTTGTAATACTTCTTCTTTGGTAACCTCCGCGAATTTTTCGGAAAGCATGGGTACATAGGTTTCATAATCGCCATGACTAATATCTGCCGACAACAGTTTATCCATAAAGTGAAAGAACTGTTTGCGACAAACATCTTTACCAGAAGGAATGTCTAGTTTATGAAAGCGTGAGTTGTTGATGCGTTCAATTTGTTTGAACTTATACATTTCCTTTGCGTGCACGATAGATACACAAATTCCAGGATTACCTGCGCGACCGGTTCTGCCGGAGCGGTGGGTATATATTTCTACATCATCGGGCAATTCATAATTAATTACATGGGTAATACCTACCACATCAATTCCACGTGCAGCCACATCGGTTGCAATTAATAGTTGCAAACTCTTATCGCGAAACTGACCCATTACTTTATCGCGTTGCTGTTGAGAAAGGTCGCCATGCAAGGCATCTATATCATATCCCTCACGGGTTAGGCGGTCGCAGATTTCCTGGGCATCTGCCTTGGTACGGGTAAAGATGATGCCATAGATTCCTGGATTAAAGTCGATGATTCTTTTCAGGGTTTCGTAGCGATGTTGCGCTGTGGATACATAGTACTGATGATCAATACTGGCATTGGCTGTATTCACTTTTCCCACGGTAACTTCCATGGGCTCTTTCATATATTTTTTGCTCACCTTTCTAATTTCGGGTGGCATGGTTGCACTAAAGAGCCAGGTACTTTCTCGGGCAGGAGTATTTTTAAGAATAAACTCAATATCTTCCTGAAAGCCCATATTCAGCATCTCATCTGCCTCATCCAATACAACGTATTGAATTTTATCGAGGGGAATTGCTTTCCGTTCTAATAAGTCGATCAGTCGACCAGGGGTAGCCACTACAATCTGCACCCCTCTTTTGATATCACGGATTTGCAATCCGATTGAAGCTCCTCCATATACGGCAACAACAGAAATGCCAGGCAGGTATTTTTTAAAGAGTTCAATTTCTTTTACTATTTGTAAACAGAGTTCTCGAGTAGGGCAAACTACCAGTGCTTGTGGATAATTAGCAGTAGGAGATACCACCTGTAACAGGGGTAAACCGAATGCCGCTGTTTTGCCGGTACCGGTTTGGGCAAGGCCTATAAAATCTTTTGTGCCGCTCATCAATACAGGAATAGCCTGTTCTTGAATGGCAGTAGGATTTACGTAACCCAACTCATCGGTTGCCCGAACCAAACGGGCATCCAGCCCCAACGCTTCAAATGTGGTCATTGTGTGTTAATTTAACTGCAAAGGTACTTTTAATATAATGGTTATTCGTATTTGATTAGTTGTAAGGGTGTTTTTATAACAATACTTTGGGTTGCGCACCAATTTTATTTTAATATTCTTCTGATTTCATTGGCCCGGTTGATGAGTTCTCCCAGATATTCGTAGTTTTCTTTTTCTAAACAGGCTTTGAATTTTCGCAGCTGGGCAATATGTTCGTTCAGCACATCTAAAATATTCTCACGGTTTTGCATCAAAATGGGAATCCACATACTTGGGTTACTCTTTGCCAAACGCACGGTACTCTCAAAACCTCCGGAAGCCAGTCCGAAAATGGTATCTTCTTCTTTCTCTTTCTCTAAAACGGTATTCGCCAGCGCAAAGGAAGTGATGTGGGAGATATGACTCACATAGGCTACGTGTAAATCGTGTTCAGAAGAAGTCATGTAAATAATATGCATTCCCAAAGCCCGGTACATATTTTCAACTAGCGCTAATGCATCTGGATCAGATTTTTCTCGATCACAGATTACGGTCGCTTTTTGGTCGAAAGCCCCGCTGATCGCGGCCTGGGGGCCACTGAATTCGGTACCCCACATCGGGTGGGTGGCTACAAATCGTTTGCGATTGCTATTATCGTTGATGGTTTCGCATAAAGTTTGTTTGGTAGAACCCACATCCAGTACCACCTGATGGGTGCAGCTTTCTAATAATCCGGGTAACATGCGTTCCGTTACGTTAATGGGGGTAGCCAAAATGATGATATCGGATTGGTTAACTGCCTCTTTCCACGGTAATATTTTATCTACAATCCCTAATTCCAGTGCTTTCTCGGCATGCTGTGCATTGGCATCCACCCCAATAATGGTATGCGCAAATTTTCTTTCTTTGAGGGTAAGGGCCATCGAACCTCCAATTAAACCAATCCCGATAATAGTAACATTCATAGCCTAGCATTTTTTTCGAACAGATAACATCTATATTAACTCCATCCTGCGGCTTTAATTGCCGGATACATGGATTTTTATTCTTTCAATCGCTTCTGCAAACTTTTCTACCGAACCACAAAGGCTTACCCGAATATACCGGTCGCCGGCAGATCCAAAAATTCCACCGGGTGTAATAAACACTCCTGCAGAATATAAAACCCGGTCGCTGAGTTCGTATCCGCTCTCATATCCCTCCGGAATGGCTGCCCAAATAAACAAACCAACTTGGTCAGGAGCAGGGATACATCCCAATATTTGCAGCAGTTCCAGCACTTTTTCGCGACGCGCTGCGTAAATGGCATTTACTTCATTTTGCCATTCGGTTCCCAGCCCCAGCGCAGTTACCGCAGCCATTTGAACGGGCAAAAACATACCACTGTCCATATTGCTTTTAAAAGTGAGCACTTCCGCTATTCGTTCATCATCGCCGCAAAGCATCCCTACCCGCCAGCCGGCCATATTATGACTTTTACTCAAAGAATTCAGCTCTATCGCCACATCCAAAGCACCGGGAGTTTGAAGGATACTTACCGGATGATCATTTAGAATGAAGCTGTAGGGGTTGTCGTGACAAATTAATATCTGATGTTGGTGGGCAAAAGCAATCAATTTTTCGAAAAGTTGGGGGGTAGCTGATTGTCCGGTTGGCATATGCGGATAATTCACCCACATTAGCTTCACCTTACTTAGGTCTAGCTTTTCTAGTGCATCCCAATCTGGCTCCCAATTATGTTGCTCAGTTAATTGATAGGTAACCGGTGTGCCGCCCGAAAGTTTAACGGCACTGCTATAGGTAGGATATCCAGGATTGGGTATTAGAGCTTCGTCGCCGGGGTTTAGGTAGGTCATACAAATATGCATGATTCCTTCTTTACTACCCATCAACGGCAGAATTTGTCGGTCGGGATTTAGCGTAACGCCGTAACTGCGCAGATACCAGTCGGCCATCGCCTGGCGCAATGCGGGCAACCCTTTATAGTTCTGGTAGCCGTGCACCTGAGGCTTAGCCGCCGCTTCTTCCAGGGTTTTAATTACAGAAGGGTGGGGAGGTAAGTCGGGGCTGCCGATACCCAAATTGATAATAGCTTTCCCCTGCTGATTCAGCTGGTCGATCTCTCTCAGTTTTCCAGAGAAATAATATTCCCCAATACCCTGGAGCCTTACAGATGTTGATAGTTGCATACAAACAGTTTTTTGCTTAGAAAAAGGGTTTATCCTTTTACTACTTTTCCTTTTTTATAAATCCCGAATATTTTTAAGTTATTGGTTTGAGTGTTTAGTTGTTCTACTACTTTTTGCAAGTGAACTAGCTTTTCAAATTCTAGATCTGCATAGAAACCATATTTAAAATTACTTCCTTGAATGGGCATGCTTTGCAGCTTGCTCAGGTTTACTTCGTGGGCAGCAATATCGGTAAGTACTTTCGCCAAAATACCTTTGGAGTGATCGGTTTGAAAGTATACGGAAGCCTTATTGGCACCGGGTATGGGGGATTGATTTTTTTTGGTAGCCAGAACCAGAAAGCGGGTTACATTATTCTTCATGGTATGGATATCGGGCGAAACGATTTGCAGACCATATAATTCGGCGGCCAGTTTGCTGGCGATTGCAGCGGCATGTTTATGGTGGTGCTGCGCAATTTGCCGGGCACTAAGGGCGGTATCTTCTGTTTCTACGAGCTTCCAGGTATTTTTTTCGAGAAAATCGAGGCATTGTAAAATTGCCATGGGGTGACTATGTACTTCGCGGATATCGGATAATTGTACCCCTTTATTGGCGAGTAGGTTTTGACTGATAGACAAATAAACCTCTCCTACCACCACGAGTTTACTTTTTTGCAACAGATTGTAATTGGGAAGGATACTGCCGGCAATAGAGTTTTCAATGGCCATGATGCCGCCAGCAGAACGGGTAGGATCGGCAGCGATTTTCACCAGTTCGCGGAAAGTGTCGCAGGGAATAACGGGTACCCCTTTTCCAAAGAAGAAGTTGGCTGCTACCTGATGGAAACTACCTTCATATCCCTGAATACAGATACCCAATTGGTTGGAGTTGATTTTTAAGAGATTTCCGGAAGAAGTGGGCGACATACTGAAAATGGGTTTCTGGTAAAAAAAAACCCGGCGGTTGGCCGGGTGGATATTGTAAGGTTGTGTTTTAACAAATATTACCCGGCTTCATTTGGTGAAGAAGAAAAATGAAAAGAAATAAAATCGATTAGCCGTGTTCATTGAATCAAATTTACAACTTTTTTTGAAAAAAACAGTGAAAAATTGAAAAAATACGCTAACGAATGTTAGCATTAAGGCATTATATTCAAAAAAAAAGCCCCTCCGTGGAAACGGAGCGGCTTCTAACGATTGCTTGCCATATGAAAAAAAGTTTAAAAGCTGTTAGTGACCGGCAAGCATAGCCACAAAAGTCGAGCTAAACGCTAAAATTAGTGCTTTGCAGCTTTAGCAAGAGAATCAGCAGCAGCTTTCATAGCAGCAGAATCTACCATAGTAGCTTTAGCCAAAGAATCAGCAGCAACTTTAGCAAGAGAATCAGCAGTAGCTTTGATAGCATTAGAATCTACAGTAGGAGTAGTATTTTCAGCAGAACCGCAGGCAGCGAAAGCGCCCAATACGAAAACGAATAACAGCTTTTTCATTGTTTTTTGTTTTTTTTTAATGAATGATTTTTAATTAATACGCGAAGGTAATAAAAGGTAACCTCCTAAAAGAAGGGTTTTTGAAAAAAATTTTTTTTCGGGTTTTGGGGTTACTTTTAGGGCCCCTGGGGTATTAAAATTACTGAAGTGAAAGGTGACATCAACGAACAGGCTTTATTGAAAGGATTGGCTTCCAATGAAACGAAGGCCATCGAAACACTTTATAAAGACCATTTCGGCATGGTGCAAAACTACATACTTCAGAATAACGGCTCTTACGACGATGCGAGGGATATTTTTCAGGAAGCAATGATTGCGCTGTATGAAAAAGCACAAAGCGATTCATTTGTCTTAACCTGTCAAATTAAAACTTATGTATATTCCATATGCAGGCGTTTATGGCTTAAACGATTGCAACAATTGGGTAGATACTCCCAACCCGTTGACAATCTGGAAGAAACTGTTGGCGTTGAAGAAGAAATAGAGGAACACGAGCAGAGAAACGCGGCATTTGCCATCATGGACAGGGCCATGGGTAGCTTGGGAGAACCCTGTAAAAGTTTACTGGAGGGTTATTATATCCAGAAGAAAGACATGCAGCAACTGGCGGAAATGTTCGGTTACACCAATGCCGACAATGCTAAAAACCAGAAGTACAAATGTCTGATGCGTTTAAAGAAGTTGTTTTTTTCTCAATATAATATCGGCGAGTGATGAACATGGACGACATTTTACTTCAGGAGGCCATTGAACGATATCTGACCCATCAGATGCCGGAAGCGGAGCGTGCTTATTTCGACCAGTTGCGAACCAACACCCCTGAAATTGATCAAATGGTGGTGGAACATGCCATGTTTCAGCACGAGATGGATTTTTATGCTCAGCGCCGCAATTTTACCGCACAGCTACACAATGCTCATTCCAAACTATTACAGCAAGGCAATATTCAAGAAGGTACAGCAGTATCTACCGGTGGTAAACTGATTCAGATTTTTCACAAATACAAACGCGTTACCGGAATTGCTGCTGCCGTTGGTGGTTTTATAGCAATGGTAATCAGTGGATTGGTGGTTTACTTTTCGCCGGTAAATCAAAATCAGCTGGTACAATTAAGCAAAGACATTGAGGTAATTAAGCGTAACCAGCAATATCAAGGTAGCTTATTGAATGAAGTAAAAAGTAAGATCCCTCAAAATGCTAAGCTTATTTCGGGAGGTACTGGTTTTTTACTAGATACCCATGGATATTTGCTTACCAATGCACACGTATTAAAAGGCTCTGGTGCCGTTGTAATTAATAGTAAAGGAGAAGAATTCAATGCCGATATTTTGCACATCGATAACCTGCGCGATTTGGCGGTATTAAAAATCCACGACTCCGAATACAATGCCCCCCGTGCACTTCCTTACAGCATCCGAAAATCTAAGATCGAATTGGGTGAAGAGATTTTTACCCTGGGATATCCCCGCAATGATATAGTGTATGGAGAAGGATATTTAAGTTCCCGTTCCGGTTTTAATAGCGATTCCCTTACTTATCAGCTCCAGATCAGTGCCAACCCCGGCAACTCCGGTGGTCCGGTGTTTAATAATCAGGGCGAGATCGTGGGGGTTTTAAGCACCCGTCAAGCACAAACAGAAGGAGTAGCATTTGCAGTAAAATCTGGTTATATCTATACCATGTTGGCCGACACCAAAGCCGAGAAAATAAGCGGAATGGAAAAAATTAAGTTAAACCAAAAATCCAGTCTCCGCGGTGTAAACAGAAAAGAGCAGATCACACGTATCGAAAACTGCGTATTCTTTGTAAAGGCTTTCAGCAAATAATTCAGGTAAAAACTTACTTAATAAATGTGCTCCCTTGGAGTACATTTTTTTTATGCCCATAGGTTGTTGGGATACTTCCCTGCAGCAACCAGATCATTGATACTATTTTGAACACCGGGCGCATCTTCCTGATAAGTTACCCCAAACCAGCGGGCATCAGTAGGTATAACTTCAACAACCCCCTTTTTTTGTTGTATGAAATTTTTGGTAGCAGTAGGTAAATAAAATTCAGATTTCAGTTCTTGTCCCTGAACCTGTAAAAATTCATGAAACCCGGTTTCACAGAAATCAACAAACCCGGGGGCATAACATAAAAAATTCATGCTCACCATGCAATTTTCTGGTAAGGGATGTTCACTTGCTGCATCCTGATAAACAATTACACCTGCTTTATTTCTTTCAATACTGGTGCGCTCATTGATATCGGTTAAATAACCCGATTCATCTACTGCACACACTCCCCTACTTACTGTTCCGTTATCACTTAGGGTATTTGGAAGTGAATACCCTATGATACAATAGGTTTGCTCGTTACAGGTTTGGGTTAAGAAGGTAAATGCCTTCACAAATGCATCACGACCATAAAAATCATCCGCATTAATTACAGCAAATGGCTCGTGGATATGCCCTTTACAACAAAGCAAAGCATGGGCAGTTCCCCATGGTTTGGTGCGCTCCTCGGGTATGGAAAAACCTTCTGCAAAGTAGGTTAACTCCTGATACACATAATCAATCTCGATTTTCCCTTGAATCTTAGGTTCAATCATATTACGAAAATCAGCCGAGAAATCTTGGCGAATAATGAAAATTACTTTGCCAAATCCTGCCTGGATGGCATCGTAAATCGCATACTCCAGAATGGTTTCCCCGGAAGGACCAAAAGATTGCGTTTGCTTTCTGCTTCCATATCGGCTGGCCATTCCGGCTGCAAGAATTACTAGTGATGGTTTCATGCTCGAATTTTATCTTTACAAGAATCGGGCACGAAACTAAAGATAATCGGCAAGGTTGCCAACAACCTCCCTAAAACAAATGATTAATTCTATTGCTTCCATACAACCCTTGCGTACTTTTTTTGCAGGCGGCCCTGCCGTGGATGTATTAAAACTTCAAGAAGTTCACCCAGTAGTAAGCGGCAATAAATGGTATAAATTAAAATATTACCTACAGGAAGCGGTAGAAAGTGGATATAACCGAATAATTACCCGGGGAGGACCCTATTCCAATCATATAGTTGCCGCCGCCTGGGCAGCCAGGGAGTTGGGGTTAGAAAGTATTGGCATTATTCGAGGCCTGCCCCCTCCGGTTTTATCTCCAACGCTCCAAGATGCCCTATCCTATGGAATGGTGCTCCGATTCACCGAAAAAAATCAATTTGCCAATTTTCAGTTACCCAAGTCCGAAACGGAATCCGCATTATGTATTCCGGAAGGTGGGGTTGGAATACCGGGCATTCAAGGGGCTTCGGAAATACTTTCTGGTATTGACTACACTTCATACACACATATTTTGGGTGCGAGTGGTACGGGAACGATGATTACCGGACTCGCGATACGAGCACTCCCGCACCAACAGGTATTGGGCATATCGGTGCTGAACAATTCGCCCGCACCCCTTATGGAAATCAGCGCTTGGTTAAAAAACTGGCCAAGGGTTAAACCACCAACGCTGCTACACTATGCGTATGGAGGGTATGCCAAGGTTCACCCCACCGTTTTGTATACTATTAGAGAATGTTGGGAGCAAGAACATTTACCCCTGGATTTTGTGTATACCGGCAAACTATTTTCCGCTACCCGGGAATTGATTCAGCAAACATACTTTACCAAACAAAACCGCCTTTTACTGATACACAGTGGTGGATTACAAGGAAATCGCTCCCTACCTGTGGGTAGTTTACCCTTTTAATTTCAAGTACCCGCTTATCTTTGCAGTATGCATTTGTTCAGGAAAAATTTTATGCGTATTCTAGTGGGAGTGCTTCCATTTTTGCCTTTTACCGGGAATAGTGAGCCGATGAAAGGAAAAACCGAAAAATCAACTGCCCTTTATAGCAAATACAATTCCTTTCAAACCCGCACTGATAAAGGAAAATATACGATCTACAAAAACAACCAACTACTCTTCACTTTATCGGAAAAAGCTTTTCGCCAGTTCCGAGATTCCATTGCGCTGCAAACCAAAGACACGCTATATACTGCCCGAGATGGAAAAGTAATTATCCATCCCTATCGAAATACAGTTTCCCCTCAAACCCAGGTAAATAAAAACAATCCACCCATGGTATTTACCGATAAAAAGGGCTATGTAAATTTACACTTACCGCAAGCCATTTATTTTAAATACCAGGTTCGATTTTATGATCAACCCAACCAAGTATTATTTTCTATCCAATTTCCCAAAGAGGATAAATTGGTGCTGGAGAAATCGAATTTTATCCGATCTGGCTGGTTCGAATATGAGGTTTGGCAGAATGATGAACTGAAGGAAAAGGGCAGGATATTTTTACCCAAATAGTTTAGCTGCAAATACTGTTAACCCTTACTTCGGTTATCAATTTACAGCCAAATACTTGTTCGAAATGTTTTTTTATCAGCTCTTTTACTTCGGCTAGTGAAACAACCGTAGCCAGTTCTTTTTGCAGAGAGGTTACCTGCTTATTTTCTATACCGCAGGGAACAATACCATCAAAATAGCTGATATCGGTATTTACATTAAAGGCAAACCCATGCATGGTTATCCAACGACTGCATTTGATACCCAGGGCACAAATTTTTCGTTCCCTGCCAGGTATATCCGCATCCAGCCAAACGCCCGTTTCGCCTTTACTTCTACCCCCGGTTATGCCATAATCTGCAAGCGTTAAAATAATCACTTCTTCTAAACTGCGCAGATACCATCCCAAATCGGGCTGCAGCTTTTCTAAATCTAGAATCGGATAGCCTACAACTTGGCCGGGTCCATGAAAAGTAATATCCCCTCCTCGGTTGATATGAAAGAATTCGATGTTTTTTTCTTTCCTTTCTGCCTCGGAAAACAGCAGGTTACTGAGTTTTCCGCTTTTCCCCAAAGTATATACCGGCGGATGTTCTACCAGCAGCAAATGATGCCGGGTAGATAACCCATTACCCTGCGCCTTTAATTGGGTATTTTGTTGTAGCAGCAATTCCTGATAATCCCATACCTCCCGGTAGGTTTGATACCCCAAATCTTCGAAAAATACCTCTGCAAGCATGCAGCAAAATTACAGCTAATTATGGCAAAGTTCCCGATGGATTAAGGGCTGCCTAGATGGTTACAGGGGGAAAGAACTACTTTTGCGATATGGCAGATGATTTAGATTTATTACCCGACGAACCGCTGGAAACCCTATATGAACGGAGAACCTTTACCGTGAACAATGGTCAGGAGCCGGTTCGAATAGATAAATGGGTTCAAATGCACGTAGAGGGCGCCACTCGAAATAAGGTGCAAAAGGGCATTGAAGCCGGCTTTTTAACCGTAAATGGAAAAATGGTAAAAAGCAATTACAAAATAAAGCCGGGGGATGAGCTCATTTTAATGAGCTTGATTAACCCCGAGCATACAGTGCTTAAAAAAGAGAACATCCCCCTAAACATTGTGTACGAAGATGATGCCCTAATGGTACTGAATAAGCCCGCCAATATGGTAGTACATCCAGGCGTAGGCAATTACAGCGGAACCTTGTTAAATGGGGTGGCCTATTATATCGATCAGCAACATCCGGGCATTGATGAGGATACCCTTCCGAGATATGGCCTGGTACATCGAATAGATAAAAACACCACCGGTTTGATTGTTTTAGCCAAAACCGGGGAAGCCGCCGCCCATCTTGCCCGCCAATTTTTTAACCATACGGTTCAAAGAAAATACATGGCCCTGGTTTGGGGAGATATTCAAGAAAATGAAGGAACCATTACGGGGCACATTGCCCGTCACCGGCAACACCGGAAAATGTTTGATGTATATCCCGACGGGGATACCGGAAAGCATGCCATTACCCATTATAGGGTACTCGAAAGATTTCACTATGTTACCCTGGTAGAATGTGTGTTGGAAACTGGACGAACGCATCAAATTCGGGTGCACATGAAGCATATCGGCCACACCCTCTTCAATGATTGGGAATATGGCGGAGATGCCATTTTAAAGGGCACGATTTATCAAAAATATAAGCAGTTTGTTCAAAATTGCTTCGAAATCTGTGCCCGATGTGCCCTGCATGCGCAAACCCTCGGATTTATTCATCCGGTTACGGGTGCCTCCCTGTTTTTTGAAGCCCCCCTGCCCCCGGATATGCAACAGGTGATAGAAAAATGGCGTGGATATGTAAAAGCAATTAGCCACCGAGATGAATAGGATTTGCCAATCCCTTGCATCCATTATAAATATTATATAAAAAAAGGGTGGATTACAGCATTTGGTATTGTATTTGCAAACTGTTGAATGCCTATTTTTACCTTTGAATTGAAGAAATCTGAAGAAGTTCCTAAAGATATTACGAAGAACCCTACTGGCGCTCGTTGCCCTATTGCTGGCATTATTGATTGCCGTGCAAACAAACTATGTACAAAATAAGCTGATAGGCTGGGTTACCCATTATCTATCTAAAGAACTAAAAACAGAAATCAGCATCCAACATATTAGTTTATCACTTTTCAACAAAGTGAACCTAGATGGCATTTTAATAAAAGACTTACATCAAGATACCCTATTATCTGCAGGTCAACTAAAATGCAGAATTACGGACTGGTTTTTTTTGAAGGATAAAGTTGAAATCACTTATTTGGGTCTGGAAGATGCCCGAATTTTATTAAACAGAAAAGACAGTAACTGGAATTATCAATTTTTGGCTGATTATTTTTCAACTGCGGATACTACACCAAAAAATAAAAAGTCAATCAATTTACAAGTTCGAAAAATTGATATCAAAAAGCTGCAACTTATCAAAAACGACTTTTGGGTAGGAGAAAGAATGGTTTGGAAAACCAGGGCGCTATTGGTAGATATTGATAAAACCGATTTGGTGCACAATCAATTTGTGATTCATTCGGTTTACTTAGACCAACCCTTTTTTCAATTACAAAATCTAGCAGGTCTCCGACCACCTCGCCCAAAATCTTTACCCGTAGTAAAAGACACTGGAATGTATTTTAATTCGGGCAACCTGTTTTTGCAAGTAAATTCCTTCAAGATCGTGAATGGGAGTGTTTGGATTGATAATGATTTGAAAAAACCAGACAAAGGTTTTGATGAGGCACATATTGATATGTCGCAACTGAATGGAGAAATTGCAAACCTGCAATTTGTAAAAGATACGCTTTCAGCGGGGATTGAATTATCGGTTAAAGACAGAAGTGGTTTTGAACTGAAACAATTAAAAACCAAATTCCGATTAACCCCGCAAATCTTAGAGCTGGCAGCCCTTGATTTGGTTACTGCCAAAAGTCATTTGCGTAATTACTACGCCATGAAGTTTTCGGACATCAACGAAGATTTTTCGCACTTCATTTCTAAAGTTACCCTAGTAGCCAACTTTACCCAATCGAAAATACATACAGATGATTTGGCATTTTTTGCACCCGAGTTAAAAGATTTACATGCTGCACTTTCGGTAAGTGGTCAGTTTTTGGGCACCGTGGAAGATTATAGAGTGAATCAGTTGAAAGTGCAGGCAGGAACCAATACTTATTTATCGGGCAATCTTCAAATGAAAGGACTGCCCGACTGGACAAATACGAAATTTTTATTGAAAGGAGGCTTATTAAAAACAAATGCCTACGATCTGGGGCTTTTTATTCCATCTTTAAAAAATGTAAAAGAACCCAACCTGCCAGCCTTGGGTGAAATTATTTATAGGGGTGATTTTTCGGGAGAAAAGGAAAAATATGTTACGGTAGGTGCTTTTAGCACGCGACTGGGTGGGTTGGTATCGAATTTGCAACTGACTTTACCAACAAAAGGAGAACCGATTTATCAGGGAAATATGGAAACGGTTCGATTTAATCTGGGCAAGTTTGTGGGTGATTCGAGTTTAGGCTTGGTAAACTTTAAAGGTAAAATTAATGGAAGCAGCTTCAATTTTAATAAACTAAGAACCTCCCTAGAAGGAACCATTTCTTTGTTAGAGTATAATGGATATCCTTATTCGAATATCACGATAGATGGAACCTTGCAAAAAAGATATTTTAATAGTGAGCTGAAAATCAACGACCCCAACTTCGATATTACGAGTTCAATGGAAATTGATTTTACAAAAGAGTTACCCCGCATCAACGTGGTAGGTGATTTGGTTCATTCAGATTTGAAAGCCCTGCATTTTACTGATCGCCCTTTACAGGTAACTGGATTATTAGATTTAAACTTCATCGGCTCGAATATTGATAATTTTGCTGGCTCTGCTAAATTTTTAAATGCCAACCTAAAAGATGATCAGGTAAATTTGAAATTCGATTCCTTAACCCTACAATCGAGTAATGCAGATTCTATAAAACTAATTCATATCAGCAGTAATGAATTTGATGGAACCCTGCTTGGTAAATTCAGCATACTTGATTTACCGGCTAGCATTGTTAGCTTCTTGGCCAATTATTATCCGGCCTACATTAAACCACCTAAATCGGTTCCCAAGAATCAGCAATTTAGTTTTGTATTCAATACGCGTGATAATTTTGAACCCTACATTAAACTACTGCTTCCGAAGAGTGGCGGGTTTAATAATGTGGTAGTTTCCGGTTCAGTTGATACCCGAATGAATAAAATTCGAATGGATGCCCGAATACCTTATGGCATTATTAATGACATCAATTTTTCGGGACTGGATTTATTTGGCAACGGTAACAAGGATAGTTTATCGGTAAATGCTTCTATTAATAGTATTCAATTAAATGATAGTATGCACTTGCCCAATACCCGGCTAAGAATAACTTCTCATAACGACCAATCGGTAGTGTCGCTTAGAACCAGTGCCGATATTACCTTAAATGATGCGGATATTTTGGCCGATGTAACTACCTTAACCGATGGCATCCGTGTGCGGTTTAGGCCATCTTCGTTTGTGCTGAATGAGAAAAAATGGATGATTGAAAAAGACGGAGAGCTTTCACTCATTAATAAACAAATTAATGCCCGTCAGCTAAAACTTACACAGGGCTTTCAGGAAATCTCCCTGCAAACTGATGAGAAAAATGGTCATTCAAATAACCTTGCGGTAAACTTGAAAAATGTGGTGTTGGGTGATTTGAGTTCCCTTTTCTTTCAAGACCCCAGACTGGAAGGTGTTACGAACGGTAACATCTATCTGAACGATTTTTTCAATCACTTTACTGCCAGTGCCGATTTGAAGGCAGAACAATTTCGAATGAATGATGATTCAATTGGGCAGGTAAATATTTCCGCCTCTTATGATCAACTTTCGGGCAATTTACCCTTTTCGGTTTCTTCTCCTAACCCCGACTACCGTTTTAAGGCAAGCGGAAAATATAATTTGAAAGATACCACAGCTGATGCTTTTTACACTGATATAGAACTTTCAGATACCAAAATAGATATGCTCCGATATTTTTTATCGGATTTGTTTTCTGAAATACAAGGCAAAGCAAGTGGACAATTAAAAATTAGTGGAGATGTGAATTCTCCCACTTTGTTGGGAAATATACAGTTGAAAAAAGCTGGGATGAAAGTGAATTATACCCAAGTGTATTATTCGATTGACTCTGCCAATATTGGTTTTACTGAAGAGGGGATTGACCTTCACCGTTTTACTATTTACGACAAATACAAAAATACCGGCGTTGTTACCGGGAAGTTACTGGAGAAAGGATTCAGCAATATGGTATTTGATTTTGACCTTTCTACCAATAAACTTTTGCTGATTGATACCAAAGCCACTGATAACAGCATGTTTTATGGAAAAGCTATTGGAAAAGCGAGCTTAAAATTTAAAGGGCCTGAGAGTAAATGCACCATGTCGATTGTGGCAGAGTCGAACGACAGTTCTCATATCTATATTCCAAATTCAGTTAGTAAGGAAAGTGGTACCGCCGACTTTATCGTATTCAGAGAATATGGCAAGGAAATGGTGCAGGCGAAACCGAAGAGTAATTTTAATTTAAATGTTGACCTCGATATTACGGCTACCAATTTGGTAAAAATTGATGTGATTTTAGATGATTTAACTGGTGATGTGATTAAAGCAGTGGGTAATGGTAAGTTGAAAATAAAAGCAGGATCTACCGAACCCTTGTCTATCCGCGGCCGCTATAATATAGATAAAGGAAATTATGATTTCAATTTCCAGTCACTGGTTCGTAAACCCTTTATTCTATTACCCGATGCAGGCAATTTTATTGAATGGACGGGAGATCCGTTTAAAGCAGATATGCATATTGATGCCCAGTATATTGCTGAAAGAGTGAGTCTAAGTGATCTGGTAAGTTCGCTTAATATGAGTAGCACTGTTAAAGGCTATCGGGGCGATGTATATGTAATTGCCATGCTTCGCGATAAGTTAACCGCTCCGGATATTAAGTTTAAAATCGATTTTCCACAGGGTAGTCCTGTAAAAACGGATAACGAGTTCACTGCCTTTTTAAAGCGACTTGAAAAAGATCAGAATGAAATTTTAAAGCAGGTTGCTTTCTTAATTGCGCTCAACAGCTTTGCACCTGCTGAAGTAAATAATGGTGGCTATAACCCTTACTCAATTACTTCACTGGTTGGCAATACCATTACACAAGTATTAACCAAAGCAGTGAATAAAATATTTTCTAATTTCTTGTATTCCGTATTTAAAGACAAAAGTTTGCGATTTGATATGGGTACTAGTATGTACAGCAGTAGTAGCCTTGCTGGTCCTGGCTCAGAAGCATCAGCTGCGGATAACAATCGGGTAGACAGAACACGGGTTGACCTACGCCTTGCATATGCCTTTAACAATGATAATATTATTGTTACTGTGGGAAGTGATATCGATATCAATATGGGTGCTTCTACCTCTGTACAAAACAGCAATACCCAGTGGTTACCGAATCTCAATATTGAGTTTGTGTTATCTAAAGACAAAAAGCTACGCCTCATCATATTCAACAAAACAACGCTAGATGTAAGCTTTGGCAGAAGAAACCGCCAGGGCATCAGTATATCTTATCGGAAAGATTTTGATAAGTTATTTGCAGATAAGCCCAAAGAGATTGTAGTTCCTCCCCCACCTCCCGAAAAAGCTATTCCTTTATAAAGCAGTGGCCCGTTGCAATAACCAGCGAACAGCTAATTCATATCCGGCCAATCCTAATCCGGAAATCGTGCCCGCAACTTTAGCAGATACATGAGAAATTTTTCTAAAATCTTCTCGGGCATGCACGTTACTGATATGCACTTCTACCACAGGAACAGCGATGGCTGCTATGGCATCACCAATAGCAACAGAAGTATGGGTATAGGCAGCCGGATTCAGCACAATACCCTGAACACTGGCGCCGGCCTGCTGTAGAGCAGTTACCAGTTCCCCTTCTACATTCGACTGAAAATGGGTAAAAGTTACATCCGGAAATAATCGGCATAATTGCTCAAAATACTCAGCAAATGTTTGCTGTCCGTAAATACCCGGCTCTCTTTTTCCTAATAGATTCAGGTTAGGTCCGTTTATGATGGCAATTGTCATACCCTTGTTTTTACGAAGGTAAGGAAAATGCAAAAGGGGTTGCTCCGATAAAAAATAAGGCTGCTACAAGCCAGGCTGAATATAAATCTGCTCAATCTCATTAAATACTGTAAAATGGCAAGGTATTACCCACTAACTACCCCTGCATCATTTGTACAAAATCATCAAACAAGTAGCGGCTATCGTGTGGGCCTGGGGTACTTTCGGGGTGATACTGTACACTAAAAGCAGGCTTTGATTTCATGCGAATGCCTTCTATAGAATCATCATTCAAGTTCACATGGGTTACTTCCACATCGAGGTGTTGCCGAACTGCCACAGGATCAACCCCAAACCCATGATTTTGGGTAGTGATCTCGCATCTACCGGTAATGATGTTTTTAACTGGGTGATTGAGTCCACGATGCCCATGATGCATTTTAAAAGTGGGTATTTTATTGGCCAGCGCCAGCAATTGGTGACCCAAACAAATGCCGAATACGGGCAGGTTTTCTTGTAAAATTGCCTGTATAGTTGTTACTGCGTAAGGCATAGCAGAAGGGTCGCCAGGGCCATTCGATAAAAAATATCCTTTCGGAGAAAATGCCTTTAATTTTTCGATCGGCGTTTTAGCCGGGAATACCCGCAAATGAACGCCACGGCTTACCAAACATTCCAGAATATGTTGCTTAACCCCAAAATCAAGTACAGCTACTTTTAAGGGAGAAGCAGGGTCGCCCAATTCGTATTCTTGAGGGGTGCTAACTGTGCTGGCGAGTTCTAATCCATCCATATTTGGCACATGTTGCAAAGCATCTTTTAAAGCATCAGGATCGGAGATTTCGGTAGAAATGATACAATTCATAGCCCCCTTGGTTCTCACATGTGCCACCAAGGCTCGAGTATCTACTCCTTCAATGGCAACAATCTGATTGTCGAGCAAATAGTCATGCAAATTTCCTGTTGCCTGCATGCGACTAAATTGCTCTTCGAGGTTTCTGCCTATAAGACCTCTGATTTTTACGGTTCCGCTTTCTACATCGGTGGGCTTAACCCCATAATTACCAATGTGCACATTATTCATAATGAGCACCTGCCCGGTATAGCTGGGGTCGGTAAACACTTCCTGGTAGCCCGTCATACCCGTATTAAAACAAATTTCTCCGGTAGCAGTTCCGGATTTTCCAAAAGAGCGACCGGTAAAAAAATGTCCATCGGCTAACAGGAGATAAGCGGGCTGAGCAGTTGCAGGCATACAGGGGTTGAATTATGAGTACAAAAAAAAGCTAAAGAAATAAGATTTCACGATAAATTTTCTCACATGTTACCTACAAAAAAAAAGGCAAAACCGGGAAACGGTTTTGCCTGTAAAAAGGTAACGAACTGCTTCATTATTCTGCAGGGGTTTCTTGATTGGTTTCTGGAGTGGCTTCTTCTGCCTGAGCGGTTGGTTGCTCAGCTGGGGCAGCAGCTTCTTCAGCAGCCTTCTTTGGCGCACGACCTCTCCGGGTTTTCTTAGCTGGTTCAGCAGCTTTTTCTACTCCTTTACCATATATCTCGTTGAAATCTACTAGTTCAATCATGGCTTTCTCTGCATTATCGCCGGGACGAATACCCAGTTTCAAGATGCGCGTGTAACCACCGGGGCGGGAAACAACTTTCGGACCCACTACTGTAAATAATTCTTTAACAGCGGCTTTGTCTTGCAAGTGACTGAACACAACACGATGTTGGTTCATAATGGTTTCCTTGTTCTCGGTTTTTTTTGTTTTAGAAATCAGCGGCTCCACATAAGTTCTTAACGCTTTGGCTTTTGCCAAGGTAGTTACGATACGTTTGTGGGTAATCAGCTGGCTGGCCAAGTTGCTCAATAGCGCACTGCGGTGAGCTTTCTTGCGGCTCAGTTTGTTTACTTTGTTTCCGTGGTTCATGACGATTGATTTAATTTCTTCACACCGTGTCAGGAATTGTGAAGAGGTGATAGCTTACACTATCGGGTTAAAAAAAACTGCCACCTCATAGGAGGGGCAGTAGTAATATTAATTATCGAGATTATCTAATCCCAGTTTATTCAAATCCATACCGAAGCTCAAACCTCTTTCTGTTAACACCTGCTCAATTTCGGAGAGTGATTTCTGACCAAAGTTTCTAAACTTCATCAGGTCTTCCTGTTCGTATTGAACCAGTTCACTGAGGCTGTTGATTTTAGCTGCTTTCAGGCAATTGAATGCACGAACGGAAAGGTCTAGATCTTCCAGTGGTGTTTTCAATACTTTGCGTAACTGAAGCACATGCTCATCAACCACATCTTCTTTCTTATCTTCTTTATTATCGAAAGTTATGTTCTCATCGGTGATAATCATCAGGTGCTGAATCAGAATTCGAGAAGCCTGTTTAACAGCATCTTCGGGGTGAATAGTTCCATCAGTAGCTACATCAAGGATTAGTTTTTCGTAATCGGTTCTTTGTTCTACCCGGTAATTTTCAATTGCGTATTTTACATTTTTGATTGGGGTATGAATTGAGTCGATGGCGATGTATCCAAAAGCAGCATCTTTCACTTTGTTCTCTTCTGCAGGAATATAACCACGTCCTTTTCCAATGTGCAATTCGATTTCCATTTTAGCAGAAGCATCCATGGTACAAATCACTAGTTCGGGATTCATTACCTGAAAATTTTGAGAATGTTCGCCAATCATACCCGCTGTGAATTCAGTGCGACCTTTAATGGTAAGTACAATTCTTTCGGTAAGTACCTCATGATCTACATTTTTCTTAAAACGAACTTGCTTCAGGTTCAGGATCAATTCGGTAACATCTTCGGTTACTCCTTTAATGGTAGCAAACTCGTGGTTAAGACCTTCAATCTTAACCCCTACGAGGGCATATCCCTCCAGAGAGCTAAGTAATACCCGGCGAAGGGCATTACCAACAGTTAAACCAAATCCGGGTTCTAAAGGACGGAATTCGAATTGTCCTTCAAACTCAGTTGCTTTTTGTAAAACGATTTTGTCGGGTTTCTGAAAGCTTAATATGGCCATATTAATACTTGTTTATTTTTTTAATGGGGTAAAGTTTTTTATTTACCGGGATGAGTGAAATTGCAATGGTTGCCATTAAAACTTGCAACCATTGGATTATTATTTTGAATACAATTCTACAATCAATTGCTCTTTGATATTCTCAGGAACATTTTCTCTCTCAGGGTAAGTAATAAAAGTACCCTTCATTTCCGTTTCGTTCCAGTCTACCCATCCGAACTTAGGGTTTTTACCCCGGCTCTTACTGGTAACAGCTGAATTAACGGCACTCTTTGGGCGGTAGCCAATTACATCACCTGGCTTACACTGATAAGAAGGAATGTTCATCACCTCACCATTTACTGTAACGTGCTTGTGATTTACCAACTGACGTGCTTCGGGCCGGCTGGCTGTTAAGCCCATGCGATAGATGGTATTATCTAATCTTGCTTCGAGCAACTTAATCAGATTTTCACCGGTAACTCCTTTTAAACGCTGAGCTTCTTCGAAGGTTTTACGGAACTGGCGCTCTAATACACCATACGTGTATTTGGCTTTTTGTTTTTCGCGCAACTGGAGTGCATATTCACCCAAGGTTTTGCGTTTGCGGGCAGCACCATGCTGACCGGGAGGATTGCTGTTTTTTCCTAGCCACTTTGCATTGCCGAGGATAGGTTCTCCAAAAATGCGGGAGATTTTTGTTTTGGGGCCTGTGTAACGTGCCATAGTATTGATTGATTTTTTAGTGACGGTATTCAATCAAAAAATCTAAAATAGATTGAAAACCCGGTTATGAAAAAACCGGCCAATGGCCGGCAGATTAAACTCTTCTTTGTTTAGGGGGGCGACAACCATTGTGTGGCAGAGGGGTAACATCTTTAATTGTTGTTACTTCAATACCAGATTGTGCAATGGAACGAATAGCACCTTCTCTTCCTGATCCAGGACCTTTCACAAATACGTCTACGCGCTTTAAGCCAGCGTCTAAAGCTGTTTTGGCAGCATCAGCAGCGGCCATCTGAGCAGCATAGGGCGTATTTTTCTTAGAACCCCGGAAACCCATTTTACCGGCACTGCTCCAACTAATTACCTGTCCGGTTTTATTGGTAAAGCTGATAATAATGTTGTTGAAGGTAGCAGAGATACGTACTTCACCAGTAGCATCTACTTTTACTACTCTCTTTTTAGCAACCGCCTTGGCGCTGTTTTGTGCTTTTTGTGGTTTAGCCATTTGTTTTTTTTGAGGTAATCGTTTATTAATTTTTCCGCCGAGGCGGAAACCTTTTTGCTCTCCCTTCCGAAGAAGATCTAAGTAAAAAAGGATTTGTATTTGCCAATTCAGCTATACCGAATCGGCGGATATTACTATTTCTTAGCTACTTTCTTTTTACCGGCAACCGTTTTACGCTTTCCTTTACGAGTACGGCTGTTGGTTTTAGTACGTTGTCCACGAACTGGTAAGCCTTTCCGGTGACGGAGGCCGCGATAACAGGCAATGTCTAGTAAACGCTTAATGCTCATAGACACTTCACTACGCAAAGCACCTTCTACTTTAAACTCGGCATTAATAATATTCCGGATAGCTGCTTGCTCATCGTCGTTCCATTGATTTACTTTTTTATTGTAATCAATGCCTGCTTTCGACAAAATGTACTGAGCAGTTGAACGTCCGATTCCGAAGATGTAAGTCAGACCAATTTCTCCTCTTTTATTTTTGGGGAGATCTATACCGGCGATACGGGCCATAGCGTGTATTTTGTTAGATGATGATACTTAGTTAAATAAATTACTTTAGGAAGCCATTGCTCCTCCAAAGAGATTATCCCTGACGCTGTTTAAAGCGAGGGTTCTTTTTGTTGATTACAAACAACTTTCCTTTCCGCTTCACGATCTTGCAATCAACACTTCTTTTTTTAATGGAAGCTCTGACTTTCATAACAATAGTTTTTAAAAATACGGTAGGCTTATGCCTGCTTATTTATACCTAAAAATGATTCTACCCCTTGTTAAATCGTATGGACTCATCTCAACCCCCACTTTATCACCTGGAAGAATCCGGATATAGTGCATCCGCATTTTTCCCGAGATGGTGGCCAATATTTCATGACCATTTTCTAACTTTACCCGGAACATCGCGTTGCTAAGCGCTTCCAGAATTACGCCATCTTGTTTAATCAGTGGTTGTTTAGACATACAATTTTTGGGGCTGCAAAGATACGAAAGCTAGGTCAGATAAAGAAAAAAACGTGGGTAAAAATTCGTTTTTTGTGGAAAAAAGGGTGAAAATAAACCCATTCACTGCCAAAATCCCAATTTTTTTAGTACAATAGGTTAACAGGGAGGAGAATTTCCCAACGGTTGGCATTGCCGGTGGGTTGAAATTCGGGCTGTAAAAGTCGGGAATAGCGAAACCCGATACTTACCGGCAACTGGTTCCACCACCGGGTGTCGAAATACCATTCTGTACCCACCGAATTAAAGGTACGCTGCAAACCGGTACGCCGGCTGACGCCGATGGTATGATCGTAAAACACTGCTGTTCTTACCCGCAACAGATATACCAGCTGGGCCCACCCTCTTTCGGGATAAGCCACCGGAAAATGATAACTGAGGCTTCCCCCAAGTAAATCGGGGTAATCAACTGCTTGATACCCTCTGGCAAATGGAAATCGGTTGGTGAAATAGTATTGTTGCAAGGTGTCGCGGGTTTGAGCCGCCGCCGTTATTACCCAACTATGTACGGGCGAAAATCCCGGCAACCAAAGTGAACCCCTGGCCAACCACTGATAAGCAGATCGGGGAGCTGCCGATGTTTTATAGGTAAGGGAAAATGCATGAGCATATTGGGGATAAATTTGCTGGCGAGATTGTTGCACCTGACTGGAATATTGCAGAGACGACTCAACCGATACCTGATCAAAATTATTCAGCCATTTCTGTGCGATGCCCGTATACTGAATCTGCCGGAAATTGAGCGAAGATTGCAGGGTTAACCATCTATATCGGTTACCCCCCGATAAGTTCAGTGGCAGGCGCCCACCCACATACGCATTCATTTCCCGAAAGTTTACCAGTGTATCGGCATTCCATCGGGCAGTTCGATGCCAGGTTTGTTGAATTCCCGCCAATGGCTGCACATAGGTTCCGCCATAGATGCCATCATATCCAACCCGATGGCTCCCTTCATTCTGATTATATACATACTGCAACTGATGCTGAAAGTTTTTTAATACATTTTCTCCATAAACCGTAAAACTGTATTCGGGCAATTCGAAAAAGGGCCGATAGCTATGAAAATTAAATGGCCGAGTACCCTGCCGATATCGGGTAACCGGATAATTGCCAGGGGAAACGGTTGCTAGCCATTCCCGGTTTTCTTTTTCATAGGGGAGGTATTTATACATGGGTGCCAAGGCATCCATCGATTGTACTTTTTCCCAAATGGGTTGAATCGTTGCCAATCGAAATCCATTACCCGTAAATACAGATGCAAGCAGTTGTTCCTTACTCAACAATGCGCCTTGGTATATTCCGGTGGATGCACGGCTTAGGCGATAAATCGAACCTGTTTTAGAAATTAATGCCCATATTTCATCCGCTTGCTCATGGGTTGTAGTAAACAGCAAGGTATCGGATTGCACCTGCAAATGGGCAATCACCCGATTGGAGAGTGGCATCAACCATCGAACTGAATCTGCCGAACCAGGGGTTACTTCAACAATCGACATGTATCCCCGATTGTCTCGAATGGTCGCATAAAACTGCGCTGAATGGGCAGCAAACCGGGGTTCTGATAATTGATAAGTTGGCAGGCTCAATCGGAAGGTTTCCTTTCCATCTTTCGAAAGCCTTACAATGGCAGCATCTTTACCGGGAGGTATTTCCGACACCAGTATTTGGTTACCATCTTCAGAAATATCCGGGGTTACCATTTTTACTCCCTTGAGTAGGGTTTCTGTTTGTCCGGTTTGGGTAGAGAGCACTACGATGCGTGTAAAATCGTGATTCCCCCAACGCATGTGGGGCTCCAGGGAAGCATATATAATTTTTCCATTTCGGTAGGTAAATGCATCATCAGCAGCAATCTGGCGATTAGCTAACAGGGTTTCAGTTCCATCCGTATTTACCCGATAAAAAGCAGGAATGGCGCGGTCGTTTTTCTTCAATACCCAAACAGCCGACTGATCTGCCTTTACCGGTAACAGGTAATCGGTGATTCCTTTTTTTGAAACTGCCGTAACCCATTGCATTGAATCTACTTTAGGCATTGCTGTTTGATAATCTTGTAAAGCCGTTTGAACAAATTTTGAAAAAGATAGACCGGTTTGTTTTTGTATAGCATGTTGAAATGGATATACCCATCCCCGAAAAGCGGCTGCCTGTGTGCTTACTGTAGGCCAAAATGCATTGCCATACTGTTTTCTTCCATATGCCACCAATAAATATCCCAATGCATACTGATTGGGTACATACTTTCGGAGCGACCCATTGCGCAAATAATCATATCGAACCGGAGGCTGCGTTGCCCACCAGGCAGGCAGTTGCAGCATAAACAAGGGTAAACTTCCCCTACCCTGTTGAGAATAGCGGGTTTCGTTATCTACTGCCTCCCCCTCAAAAAACCAATCGGGAACCGATAGAGCATTGGCCAATGCCTGGCCCTGTTCACCCAAAACAAATCTTGCAAAACGGGATACCCCTGTATTCATTCGGTTATATTGCTGCACATGTTTCCATTCATGTATTGCCAGCAAATCACTGAAACGATTGGCACCCAGTGTAAACAGTTGGCGGGGTGGGGTAATATACCATTCACTGCGCCAGGGAGCTAATCCTACATATCCATTAGAGAGCAGGGTTTGATCTCGAATTACCAGATTGATTTTGTGATGCCGGATACTATCTTTTTGTTGCAGCCCGTGGATAATGGCAACAATACGTTGGGCCTGCCCATCATAACCTTCTGGAAAGATTATCCGCACCGTGTCGGTATTAATTTGCTTCCAGCGGAAAGCAGCAGGTGTTCCGCCAAAAGGCTGCGCACCAATTTTTAAAGTTACCAAACCAACCAACAGCATCAGTAGAACTCTCATACCTGAATTTCAGTTACTGAGTTAATGAAAATGAACCCGCAAAGTGACTATAAAAATAGTTGTGAATTATCGGGGGAAAATTTCAGTCAGCTTTTTTTCTAACATTTCTCCATTCAGATTTTTAGCTATAATCTTTCCCGAACCATCTAGTAGGAAGTTCTGTGGTATAGCCCGAATGCCATATTGCTTTGCCACTTCATTTTCCCAATACTTCAAATCAGAAACATGGGTCCAAGTAAGGGCATCTTTATGAATGGCATCCATCCATTTTTCTTTCGCGCCTGGTTGGTCGAGGCTAACGCCTACAATAGTAAATCCCTTTCCTTTAAATTGCTGAAAAGCTTTCACAACCATAGGATTCTCTCTACGGCATGGACCGCACCAACTGGCCCAAAAATCAACCAATACATATTTACCCCGAAAAGAAGAGAGGGATACTGGATTTCCCAATGTATCATTTTGTACAAATTCGGGAGCCATATTTCCAATAGCCGTTTTGCGGGCAATGGCAATGCGGTCGCCTAAGTTTTTTCCAGAAAAAGATTGCTGGGTACTGGCGGGTAATTTGGCAAATAAGGGCGAAACCAATTCGGGATTAATGTCCCAGCCAGCAAACACATTCACACAATACAGCGCAATGGGAGAATTCGGATTCGCAGAAACAAAATCAGCATACATAGCTTTTTGTACATTATCCAACGAATCGGCTTTGTCTTCAATCTGTTTCTTTTTGGCTGCATCTTCTCCGGCGGCTTCATACTGTTTATATAAAGCGTCCATTTGTTGACTAACTGACTGAATAGATTTAGTTAATTTGGTATAATCGTCATGGGCTGCAGAGCCTATTACGGTTGCATTGGAGAAAGAATCTACTGAATTGACTGTTATTGTTCCGCTGTTTACAAATATGCTAAGCAGATCTCTGCCTTGCAGAGGTTTAACAGTTTTTCCTTCGGCATCTGGTAAGTATTTAACCCGCAGCCGAGCCATAACGGGTTCGGTGATTGTTCCGGTAAAAGTATATTGCCCATTCACAAAATCGGCACTGTCCATTTTGTTATTGCCCTCCAATTGATATTGCAGATACACTTTAGCAGCTACTAATTTTCCAGTGGTGGCGGTTCCGTTGATGGTAAAATTTCCGGAGTTCTGTGCTTGCACTTGCAGCAACAAGATGGCGAACATAAAAGTGAAAAATCGTTTCATAGTATGCTGATTTGATAGGTAAATATAATTAGAATACTCACCAATCCCATTCATAAGCAGAAAAGAATTTTCAATTATCGGGCAACTGCAACCGTGTACTTTACCCCTTTTATTCTCGCATTTTTTATTTTGGGCAGCATTTCCCGAATAGCAGCCCGATGCACCGCTACAAAGCTACTATGGTCTTTCACAATTACGATGCCCACCTGATCTTTTTTCAATTGGCCCTGGTGGTGTAAAAAACCAACAATATCTACCTTACTAATTTTATCTTTTCTGCCTCCATTGATAAACAAAGTTTCCCATTTCGATTTGGGCGGCAATGGATAGGTATAGTCTAATTTTTTTTCATCCGGCACTTCCTGCAGATAGTCGGGTATGGTTTCATCAGGATGTAACAACAAATAAACGGTTCCCCCTCGATTCATGCGCGCAGTGCGGCCATTCCGATGTATCCAGGCTTCTTCGGAAGTGGGCAAATGATAATGAATTACATTTTGCAGCGTTGGTATATCCAATCCCCGCGATGCCAGGTCGGTGGCAATCATAAAACCCAAAGTGCCATTTGAAAATCGTACCATCGCCTGCTCCCGCTCTGATTGTTCCATGCCCCCATGCAAAAAAGCCGCCTCAATACCCTTCTCATGCAACAAATTAACCGTTCGGTCAACCGCGTCGCGATGATTACAAAACACAATGGCTTGTTCTTTTTTTAAGGAACAGAGCAGCATAAACAACGTATCTATTTTATCTTTGGAATTAGCATTTACTAAAAACATTTTTACCGGAATTGCCTCTTTCGATTCATTGCCGGTAACCAGTTGCAGCTGCTTAACCGCAGCAAACGCAGGCACAGGTGTTTGCTGAGTGGCTGAAACGAAAACCTTTCTCACCTGGGGAGGCAAATAGGAAAATAAAGTTTTCATTTCTTCTTCAAATCCTTGGTCTAAACATTTATCAAACTCGTCCACTATGATAGTTTGTACCTGAGATAAAGTCAAATTCTCCCGCTTAAGATGATCGGCTAGTCTGCCGGGGGTACCTACCAACAATAAGGGCAATTCTTGCAGTTGATCTACTTCTGTTTGAAAAGGATGCCCCCCATAGCAACCCACACATTTTACGCCGGTATTCATCTGCTTCCACACCTGAACGATTTGCAGCACCAGTTCTCGGGAAGGCGCCATCACCAAACATTGCACACCGGGCTTATCTGTTTGCAAGAGTTGTATTAGGGGTAATAAATAGGCCAGTGTTTTACCGGTACCGGTGGGAGATTGAATCCGAATATCATCGGGTTTTGAAAAGGCAGCCAACGCATGTTCCTGCAAGGGTAATAGTGCAGGAATTTTACAATTATTGAGTACTTGTTGAAGATCGGGAAGAGTGTGCATAGGCAAAGATAATCATTCCCTTGGCAGTGGGCTAAACAGAAAAAACAGTTCCCTTGCACAAATTTCCGAGTAATAGTAGAACTTTGCCATCAATTGAAAATAGCATGGCAGCAATAGATTACTCCGATAGCACCAAAAATATTCTGGGTCTTCACCTCCCCTCCGACCCCCGGTGGGTTAATTTGGCAGCTATTTCGCTGGAAGAAATATTAACGGATCATGCCTATTGCGAACAAAAAGCGGCCCTTACTTGCATCAGCTTAATTCAAAAGCATCCAGAAAAAACCGAATTGGTTAATCAACTGGCGCCGATTGTTTCGGAAGAATGGGGCCATTTTAGACTGGTAATTCACGAATTACAAAAAAGAAAATTGCAATTGGGTAAACAACGCAAAGATGAATATGTGAACCAGCTACTCGCCTTCCAGGCTAAAGGGGGCAATGCCGAGGATCGTTTATTAGACCAGTTGCTAACAATGGCCATGATTGAAGCCCGCAGTTGCGAACGATTTAAACGCCTGAGTGAAGGACTGCCCGACGAGTACCTTCGCAATTTTTACCGTCGCTTTATGGAAAGTGAAGCGGGTCACTATACTTTATTTATTCAGCTGGCAGAAACCTATATGCCAGCAGAGAAAGTAAAAGCCCGCTGGAAAGAGTGGCTCGAATATGAAGCCAATGTGATGGCAGGTTTGGAAGTTCGGGGCGACCGGATTCATTAATCATTAGCAGCATCGGATAAAAAATATTCCAATTCTTGGCCCAATGCTAAATAGGGATGTTGGGACTGCAGTTGCCGAGTTTTTTCGGCGTATTCTTTTAAAAAAATTTTATGTTGCGCGGTACCCTGATGCAGCGGACGATGCTGAAAAGCCAGCTGTATATCCTGGAGCGACTGCATGAGTTGTTGCGCTGGTGCAGATAGACAATGGGTTACCCATTTTTCCCACACATAGCGGGTTGCCTGATAATTGGGATGAACCAGATCTTCTGCATAAAACCGATAATCGCGTAATTCATCCACTACAATTTCATAGGCGGGAAAGTAATAAACATTTTCTAGTTGCTCGGCTAGTTCATGAACTGCCTGCAACAAGATTGCTTTACTCCGGTTATTATTTACCAATCCCTCGCGCAAGTGCCTAACCGGACTAACGGTAAACATAATTTGTAATGCAGGATTTAATTGGCGCAATTGATGAATGAGGGAAGTATAAGTTTGCACGATATAAGCTGGGGAGAGCAACTTTTTTTCGAACCAATTGGCAGGGGCTTTGTGATTATTCGCTACAGCCGTTTCGGGTTGATACAAGGGTGCCTGGGGAGTTAATTGGTACGTAAAGGCGGACCCTAAAGTAATAATCAGTATCCGAGCGGTATTAAGAAAGGTATGTGCTAGTTGAATGCTGGCATTAATTTGTTGCACACAAGCTTCTGCAGTGGGTGCAGAAAATTTTCCATGGTGCTGCCAGCTATGATAACAATCTAAATGAAAAAACAATGCTTCTTTTGTAATGGCGGTGTTGTGCAAAATGCTTGACAAACTATTGAAAACACTTACGGGATTAAATAATATACCACAGGGATTTTCGAGCACAGAAAATTTATAAGTTCGCAGTTTTGCTGCCATATTCTCGGTAAAACAAGAGCCCACTAGTAAAATTGGATCCTGGTATCCGATAGACTTTGGAAGTGTTTGGATATCGGTAGTAAGTTGAAATTTCATGCCTATATTATTTGCCAGCAACTGCCATACGTTGTTTCATAGCTTCATATAAAATGATGCCGGCGGCTACTGATACATTAAAGGAATTAAACTTTCCGGCCATAGGAATAGAAAAGAAATAGTCGGCCGCTTTGGCAAGATGGGGCTGCACGCCGCGCCCTTCGTCTCCCATAATTATACAGCAAGGTTCTGAAAAGGGCAATTCACTTACTCCCTTTTCGGCCCGCATTTCGGAGGTGAAAACCTGTACTCCATTGAGGTGCAGGGTATCTACAGCTTTTAATAAACTGCTTACCCTACAAATATGAATCCACTCAAGCGCGCCGGCACTACTTTTTAAAGCTTCTTCTTGTAGGGCACCCACTCCTTTATCGGGAATTATTAATGCTTGTGCACCACAGCATACTGCCGAACGGGCAATGCCACCAATATTTCTTACATCGGTAATTCCATCGAGCATTAAAAACAAAGGCGTTTGCCCCTCACCCACTACAAAGTCAATCACCTGTTGGAGGTCCATATACTTTACCAGCGAAGCAAAAGCCACTACTCCCTGATGATTGGCACGGCTTAGTCCATTCAGTTTTTCTACCGGCACCAATTGCACCGGAATCTGGTTTTCTTTAGCAAGTTGTTTAATAGCGTGCGCAACTTCCCCGGTAAGATTTTTTTGCAATAAAATTTTATCGATTGCTCTGCCCGATTGGATTGCTTCCATCAGGGGTTGTTTGCCAATAATTAAGGTAGATGATTTAGAAGGCATACGCTAAGGTATCAATTCTATTTCGGTTGCTGAAGCCATACTTGTAATTTCAATAAGGCTGCTACGCTGATGGCATCCGTAATTGCCCCGTTGGCAACCATAGCAAATGCTTCATGCACCGGCACCCGTTTGAGTTGTAACTGTTCTGTATCTTCTGGTTCCCATTCACCCGCCTTGAGGTCGGTGGCCAAATAAACCAAAGCCAGTTCGTCGGAAACCGAATTAGATAAATGCATCGTTAACAGATGCTGCCAACTTTGGGCGGTAAAACCGGTTTCTTCTTTCAATTCTCTGTAGGCAGATAATAAAGGATCGGTTCCCTCGGGAGCACCTCCCTCTGGAATTTCCCAACTGTATTGTTGCAAAGGAAAACGGTATTGACCAACCAGCCAAGTGTGCATCTCTTCATCCAATACGACTACACCTACTGCAATATTTTTAAAATGAACTTTTCCATAAATGCCATCCTTTCCGGAAGGGGTGGTTACAGCAAATTCCGACACCTGTATCCATGGATTCTCGTATACCGACTTCTCAGCATTAATCGTCCAAGGGTTATGCTCCATGCTGAGTAGATTTAGTAGAAAATAAGGAAATAAATAATCTAAATAAGGATATTCACAAAATAACAAAAAAAGCCTCTGCGAATGCAGAGGCCTTCTTATTAAAGTATAGGATTATTTTAATCCGAATGCTTTTTTCACCTTCGAAACATAATCTAATTTCTCCCAGGTAAACAACTCCACTTTCACCGATTTGGTTTTTCCGTTGATGGTAAAGTTCTTCACTTTCACTTCATTTTTACGACCCATATGTCCGTAAGCCGCAGTTTCGCTATAGATAGGCGTTCTGAGTTTCAGGCGCTTTTCAATAAAGAAAGGACGCATATCGAACAATTGCTCAACTATTTTGCTGATTTCACCATCCGTCATTTCTACTTTAGCGGTTCCGTAGGTATTCACATTAATAGAAGTTGGCTGAGCAACTCCAATGGCATAAGAAACCTGAACCAATATTTCACTGGCAACGCCTGCTGCCACTAGGTTTTTGGCAATGTGTCGGGTTGCATAAGCAGCAGAACGATCTACCTTGCTCGGATCTTTTCCACTGAAAGCACCTCCCCCATGGGCTCCTTTACCACCATAGGTATCTACGATAATTTTTCTACCAGTTAAGCCGGTATCTCCGTGTGGACCGCCAATTACGAATTTACCGGTTGGGTTGATGTGAAATTTAATTTTATCGTTGAATAAACGTGCATACTTTTTATATTTCAACTTTACCCGTGGAATCAGGATGGAAACAATATCTGCCTTAATTTTTGCCAGCATTTTAGCTTCGCTGTCAAAATCGTCGTGCTGAGTAGAAACCACAATGGTATCTATTCGGATGGGTTGGTTGTTATCATCGTATTCGAGGGTAACCTGACTTTTCGCATCGGGGCGCAGGTACTTAATCTGCTTATTTTCTCTGCGCAAAGCGGCTAATTCAATTAATATTTTATGAGCCAAATCCAACGCCAAAGGCATGTAATCTTCTGTTTCATTGGATGCATAGCCGAACATCATACCCTGATCGCCAGCACCTTGGTCTTCTTTTTTCTTCTTTTCTACTCCTTGGTTGATATCGGAAGACTGTTCGTGGATGGCAGAGAGAATACCGCAGCTCTTGGCTTCGAACATATATTCAGACTTGGTGTAGCCAATTTTCTCAATTACACCGCGGGCAATTTCCTGCACATCCAGGTAAGCTTTTGATTTTACTTCTCCGGCTAAAACAACTTGTCCGGTTGTAACGAGGGTTTCGCAGGCTACTTTAGATTGGGGATCAAAAGCCAGGAAATGATCGATGAGGGCATCAGAAATTTGGTCGGCCACTTTATCTGGATGACCTTCGGAAACACTTTCAGATGTAAATAAATAGGGCATATAATCAATTTTAATGGCGCAAATATATAAATAAATAGAGTGTAAGCAACATGGGTTGGTGCAATGGCCCTGAAAATGTGGATATTATCTCCACAAAACAATCATCGGGGATGTAATTATTTGCCGGCGAGGTGTTGGTAGATTTCGATGTAATCGGTTAAATCCGAATCCCATCCTTTAAAAGGCAATACCTTTTTCCCTTTTACTTTGCTGAATTCGTCTACTAAACTTTTTTCAACGTTATCGTCTCCAAAACTAATAGCATCTGCATAATGGGCTCCCCCTTTGAACATGGCAGCGTTGTTGGCATCTTTAAAAGCATCCAGGTCTTTCTCCCGAATATTGCCATTAATCAGGGATTTCTTCACTAGGTCGTCACCAAGGGAATTAGGAAAGGTATTTTGACCAATGGTGAAGAGTATTTTGCTATTAGAAAAAACGGGTTCTTTTTTATAGGCTACTTTAATGTAGGCGGGAATCAGACCGGTCATCCAGCCACTGCAATGGATTACATCCGGAGGCCATCCGAATTTCTTCACGGTTTCAAGTGCACCCTTGCAGAAGAAAATGGTACGAAGCAGATTGTCATCAAACCACTCCTCGGAATCGTTATGAAATACCTGCTTTCGCTTAAAGAAGTCTTCATTTTCTAAAAAGTAAACTTGCAGGCGGGCATTGGGCAGGGAAGCCACTTTAATTTGCAGTGGATAATCATCATTATCAACCGAAACATTGATACCAGAAAGCCGAACCACTTCGTGCAAACGATGCCGGCGCTCATTTATCACTCCAAATCGCGGCATGATGCAACGAACTTCTAAACCACTCTCATTACTCTTGATTGCTAACTTGTTAATTACCTCTGCAAATTCAGTCAATTCGAGGTAAGGAGACATTTCGGTAGCAATGAATAATATTCTCTTCTTAGTAGACATGTGCACTGCCGTTTAGTACCGGCTGGAATCAACCGGGGTGCAAAGGTAACAAAAATAACCCTGATTTAACAGGAAAAGGGGTTTAGAACCCCAATGAGCAAATATAACTTGCTGAAAATCATAGTTTTTTAATACAAAAAACCCAAAAGGTATCTGGGAGCGAAGATAATTTTTGAAAAAAAGCTGCTTACCTTTGCCTATCTTATGCCTCATTAGGAATCTTCTTTTTCTTAATGAATGAAGTCACCAACTATGAAAAAAGCCTTTTTGGGATTACTGCAATATGGAATATTTATAGGGCTCGGGATATTTTTAGTGTGGTGGAGCCTGCATCAAATACCTGAGCAGGAGTGGGAAAAATTTGAGCAATCGCTTCGTACAGCCCGATACTGGCTGATTATTCCTGTGTTTTTGATTTTGTCGGGCAGTCATGTTATCAGAACCCTTCGCTGGAGGCTATTGATGGAACCAATGGGATATTCCCCCCGATTTTTAAATAGTTTTTTTATAGTAATGATTGGATATCTGGCCAATTTAGCTATTCCCCGCTTGGGGGAAGTACTCAAATGCACTCTCCTATCCAAATATGAAAAAGTGCCAGTTGAAAAAGTATTGGGTACTATAGTAGCGGAAAGAGCTTTTGATGTTATTTGCTTACTGGTAATTTTTTTACTGGCATTGATTCTGCAGTTCGACGTGGTAATGGGCAGCTACCAAAACATTAAAAACATGCAATCCACCGCAGATCATTCGGGTTCTTATTCGGGCTGGATTATTGTAGGAGTAGTAATTTTAATTTTACTATTTGTAGGTTGGGTATTTTACACTGGCCGGGGAAAAGCATTACTATCAAAAATTAAAGGGATTGCCCTGGGTATTTGGGAGGGATTGAGTACAGCAGGTAAATTGAAACACAAAAAATTATTTTTTGCTTACACGGTTGGAATATGGGCTTTGTATCTAGCAGGCACATGGCTTGGGCTGTATGCAACTGCCGGAACAGACATGCTGGGATTTCCGGTAGCTGTAAGTGCACTGGCATTTGCCAGTATCGGAATGATTCTTACTCCCGGCGGCATTGGTGCTTATGCTTTTTTACTAGCCAAAGTTTTGGAGCAAAATGGAATAGATTATACACTGGGAGTTGCCAATGGAACCTTACAATGGTTTGCCCAGGTAATAATAGTAGTAATTGTAGGAGGAATTAGCTTACTGGTTCTGCCCTTTTATAATAAAAAACCGCAACATGAAGGCCGTTGATGCTATCAAACAAAAAATCTTTACCATCACCCCTCTTTGTAATCAGGTGTATGCATGGAAAATGAAAGGGAAAACCGTAGCATTTACCAATGGTTGTTTTGATATTTTACATGAAGGGCATATTTTTTCCCTATCGCAAGCTGCCCATGCGGCTGATTATCTAATAGTTGGGCTGAATAGTGATGCAAGTACCCGGGCCCTAAAGGGACCCGAAAGACCGGTAAATCAAGAGCAGAGCCGTGCTTTGCTGCTGGCCTCATTGGCAATCGTAGATGCCGTGATTATTTTTGATCAACCCACTCCACTTGAACTAATCACTACCATCCAGCCGGATGTGCTGGTAAAGGGGGGCGACTATACCCTGGAACAAATTGTTGGGGCCAAAGAAGTAGTTGCTGCTGGCGGAAAAGTAGTAATCAATCCACTGGTAGCAGGCTTTTCAACCACTGGTTTGATTGCCCGCATCAAAGAAACCCTATCCTAATTCAGATAAACAATAAGTTAACATAGTAACGGCTTAGTCTGCCCTAATTTTAATTTACAAATTGCAGCCAATCAAATGAAAACTCAATTTATTCAAAGAGACATCAGCTGGCTTAGTTTCAATGCCAGGGTATTGCAGGAAGCGAATGACCCCACTGTACCCCTGAGTCAGCGAATTCGCTTTCTGGGTATTTTTTCAAACAACAGTGATGAATTTTTTCGGGTGCGGGTGGCTACCCTTAAACGGATGATTGAACTCCGTAACTGGCATCAGAAAATAAACATTTACATGGAGCAAGATCCCCAGCATATACTGGAGGAAATTCAAACCATTGTTTTACAGCAGCAAAACGAATTCAACCGAATCTGGGCAGGTATATTAAAGGAACTTAAAAAAGAAAAGGTTTTATTGTTAGATGAAAAACACCTCAGCCGGGAGCAAAAAGAATTTGTTACCCGATACTTTGAAGAAGAGGTTCGGGCAAATATCATCCCACTGATGATTGAAAGTTTACCGCAAATGCCATACCTACGGGATAAAAGTATTTATCTGGGGGTAGTAATGAAAAAGAAACAATCGGCCTATAAGAATAAATTCGCACTCATAGAAATTCCTACCCAAACGCTAAGCCGTTTTATTCAACTACCTACTTCAAATGGGCAACAATCGATTATTTTATTGGAAGATGTAATCCGGTTTAATCTGCCCCAAATATTTTCATACTTCGGATACGAAAATTTTGAGTCTTACCTATTTAAGGTTACTAAAGATGCAGAACTGGATATCGACAATGATGTAAGTACCACTTTTGTTGAAAAAATCGAAAAGGGACTGAAAAATCGAAGAAAGGGGAAGCCAGTTCGATTTGTATATGACAAAGAAATGGATGCTGCCCTACTCGAATACCTGATTCGCAGACTCAGTTTGGGCAAGAAAAGTAATATCATTCCCGGGGGAAGAATTCATAATTTTCGACACTTTATGGACTTCCCGAATTTGTTGCAAGTAAGTGGTGTACGCAGATCGCAGCCTTTTATACATCCGGATTTGGTGAAATCGCTGCGAGTAACGGATGTGATTTTAAAAAAAGATGTATTGCTTCATTTTCCTTATCATAGTTTTAATTCGTTAATAGACTTGCTCCGCGAATCGGCTATGGATCCTGAGGTTACAAGCATAAAAATTACAGCATACCGGCTGGCTTCCCAATCTAAAGTAATCAATGCATTGGTTAACGCTGCTAGAAATGGAAAAGAAGTGGTAGTTATGCTAGAGCTGAAAGCTCGTTTTGATGAAGAGAATAACCTTGAATGGAAAAAAGTGTTGGAAGAAGAAGGGGTAAAAGTTTTACTGGGTGTTCCGAATTTGAAAATCCATGCCAAACTGGGTATTGTTAAAAAGCGATCTGGCAATAAAACCATTCAATATGGATTTGTGAGCACCGGAAACTTACACGAAAAAACAGCTCGGGTTTATGGAGACCATTGTTTACTAACTGCCAACCGAAACGTAATGGCAGATATTAATCGGATTTTCAAATACTTAGAAAACTGGCAAACCGGGATGGCAGAACTAAAAAATTGCAGAACCTTGCTGGTTTGTCCGCTAAAAATGCGGAAAGAGTTACAGATTTTAATTGGCAAAGAAATAAAAGAAGCAAAATTAGGAAAGCCGGCATCTATCATACTCAAATTAAACTCTTTAAGTGATCAGGCATTGATTTCGCGCTTACATGAGGCAGCACAAGCGGGGGTAAATGTTCAACTGATCATTCGCGGCATTTATTGCCCAATCATACCGCCTAAAAAAGAGACAATCCCTTTGCAAGCCATCAGTATTGTAGATGAATATCTAGAACATGCCAGAGTTATGATTTTCCATAATCAAGGAGAGGAAAAAGTTTTCATCTCCAGTGCCGACTGGATGGTAAGAAACTTAGACCATCGGGTTGAAGCGGCCATTCCGATATTAGAACCCGAATTGGCAAAAGAGTTAAAAGAGATCATTCAAATTCAGCTAAAAGATAACGTAAAGGCACGCATCCTAGATCCACAATTGGCTAACGACTATGTTTCCTCTAAGGGAAAAAGACCTATCCGCTCGCAAGTAGAGATATACAAGTTCTTGACCCGGAAAATCCAACCAACCTCATGAGATTAGCCGCAATTGATATTGGAAGTAATGCTGCCCGCTTATTGATTTCTGAAGCAATTGCAGGAAAAGACGGTACAGTTCGGTATAATAAATTGAATCTGGTTCGTGTTCCGCTTCGCCTAGGGTTTGATGTATTTGAAAAAGGTGAAATCTCTAAAGAAAAAAGAGGCATGATATTGCAAACGATGAAAGCGTATAGTCACCTGATTAATGCATACGGTGTAAAACAAGTAATCGTATGTGCAACCAGTGCCATGCGCGATGCCAGCAATAGTGCCGATATTATCAGAAAGGTTAAACTAGAAACCGGATTAGAAATTGAAATTATCAGTGGCGAACTGGAAGCCTCGTTGATTTACGAAAATCACATTGCCGAAAATATGGATACCGACCACAGTTACTTATATATTGATGTGGGTGGAGGTAGTACCGAATTAACTTTTTTTGCTGATGGAAAATTAGTTAGTAAAGAATCTTTTAACATCGGTACCATCCGATTGCTAAAAAATATGGTTTTAGAATCACAGTGGGATACCATGAAAGAAACCATCAAACAAAAAACTAAAGGATACAAAAAAATTGTAGCCATTGGCACTGGAGGAAATATCAACAAAATTTTTTCACTCAGCAAAAAGAAGGATGGCAGACCACTTACCCTCGATTTACTGAAAGACTATTACAAAGAGTTATCTAGCTACTCACTCGCCGACCGTATTAGACTCTATGATTTACGGGAAGACCGGGCTGATGTTATTGTTCCGGCGCTGCTGATTTATCTGAATGTTATGAGGTGGGCAGATGCGGAAGAAATCTATGTTCCGAAGATTGGTTTGGCAGATGGGCTGATACATCATCTTTACGAAGAAATTCATTCCAAAGTGCAACCTGCCGAATAATTATCCTTCAAAATCACTGCTTCACCGAGGTTAATCCCTCATTCACCCATAAATTTTTTGGTAATACAGGGTACGCAGTAGCTTTACTTGGCTCACAAGAATAACTCCCTACCCGTGAAGAATAATAGAAAAACACTCGTATTGATTGCGCATATCGCTGCTTGGGTATGTTTTTTCATGTTGCCCTATCTGGTGTTTTTTCCTCGACTGCGAGAATTTAGCATGAGTAATCATCAACTCGCATCCATTGTTTGCAATAATATATTTATTGTGGTATTCTATTACCTAAATACCCTTTGGCTGATTCCGAAATTATTGGTTAAAGAAAAATGGCTCTGGTATAGTTTATCGATTATAATTTGTTTACTCATTTTTTTAAATGTTCCGAAAGTAATTGCTGGATGGATAGCTGAGCCGGAAGTAAGTCCTATTCAAAACCGGGAATTTATTCGCAACCCCGCTTTTCAGGGAAGGCCTCGTGGATTCGGAACGGAAGGAAGGCGCCCCTATGCCAATCCGTATAATACCGTTTTGTTCTTACTTGTTTTTACTGTGGGCACCTGTATTTCTATGATTCAACGGTGGCTGCAAACGGAACAACATCGAAAAGAAGCAGAGAATGAAAAGCTGAACACAGAATTGTCATTTTTAAAATCACAAATCAATCCGCATTTCTTTTTCAACACACTTAATAATATTTATTCCCTAGCAGTTGTAAAAAGTGAAAAAACGGCTCCGGCGGTTATGAAGCTTTCTAAAATCATGCGCTATATTTTGGCAGATTCACAAAAAGATTATGTACCGCTCAGTAAAGAAGTTGAATTCATCAACAATTATATCGATTTACAACAGGTTAGGTTAACAGATAAAGTAACATTAGATTTTTCTGTGGATGGGGAAATAGAACCCTATTCCATAGCACCCTTATTGTTTATTCCCTTTATTGAGAACGCTTTTAAATATGGAGTAAGTACTAAAGAAGTTTCAAATATTTCTATTCATTTAAACACAAAACTCAACCGGGTTATTTTTGATGCCAAAAATTATATCGTACCTTCCGAAAATAATGAAATGGAAAAAACAGGTATCGGTATTAACAATGTTAAAAGAAGGCTAGAATTATTATACCCCGGAAAGCACCTATTAACCTGTGAAGCTCATCAACAAACCTATACCGTTCACCTCGAAATTAATATCGAATGATACATTGTATAGCAATAGACGATGAGCCGCTAGCGCTTCAGTTGGTAACAGAATACTGCATGAAAATATCTTTCCTGCGGTTAGAAAAAACCTTTACCAACACCGATGAAGCCAAGGCTTATCTGGCAAGCAACACGATCGACTTATTATTCTTAGACATTCAGATGCCCGATATTAATGGCATGCAGTTTTACAAGAATCTGGTTAAAAAACCTCCCGTAATTTTTACTACCGCATACAAAGATTATGCTTTAGATGGTTTTAATGTGGATGCAGTAGATTACTTGCTAAAGCCATTTGAATACGACCGATTTTTGAAAGCTTGCTATAAGGCAAAGGAATACATCGAATTCCTGAACTCACAGGAACTACAACTCAACTCGATTTTCGTAAAAGTGAATTACGAAATCATGAAGATGAATTTGAAAGACATCGATTTAATTGAAGCACTGGACGACTATATTAAAATCTACCTCAAGCCTTCGCCAGTGTTAACACTGATGACCTTAAAAAATATTCTGGAGAAACTCCCCCCCCGTGATTTTATTCGGGTTCATCGTTCTTTTATTGTTCCTGTTGCCAAAATTGAAAAATTTAGCAAAACCAAAGTATGGGTGCAGGGAAAAGAAATTCCTATAGGAAGCAGTTATGCAAAAGTGTATGACCAGCTTTGGGAGCTTTCTCAGAAATAATCTGCTATTTAGTTAATTACCGATACAGGCAAATTGGGGAATTTTGCATCCTTTTTTTTCGGAACTTTGACTCAAATTATCCGTATGGAATTTCTACATCATTTACAAATACAAGCCTCCCAATCAGGAAATGCAACCGGATCTAATTGGGTGCACAGTTCAGGGGAAAAAATAGAAAGTTTTTCGCCGGTAAACGGACAACTTATTGGAGCGGTTGCGGAAGCAGATGAGGAATCGTATGAAAAGATCATCCAACAAGCACAGGAGGCATTTTTAATTTGGAGAAACTGGCCGGCACCTAGAAGAGGGGAAATCGTTCGGCAAGTTGGAGAAGCCCTGAGAAAGGAAAAAGACGCATTAGGCCGCCTGGTTAGTTACGAAATGGGAAAAAGCTTACAAGAAGGTTGGGGAGAAGTTCAGGAAATGATTGATATCTGCGACTTTGCAGTAGGCCTGTCGAGACAACTATATGGCCTTACCATGCAAAGTGAACGACCTGCTCATCGGATGTATGAACAATGGCATCCACTAGGAATTGTAGGTATCATTTCTGCCTTTAATTTTCCGGTGGCGGTATGGGCTTGGAATAGTGCATTGGCATGGATTTGCGGAAATGTTACTGTATGGAAACCCAGTGAAAAAACGCCCCTTTGTTCGGTAGCAGTTCAACAAATAGTTGCCCGAGTTTTTGAACAAAATCAGGTGCCCGAGGGCGTAAACTGTTTGGTTCAGGGGGGAAGAACGGTAGGAGAAAAAATTAGTCGCGACCATCGTATACCGCTGGTGTCGGCTACCGGATCTACCCGCATGGGTAAGGCATTGGCGGCAACGGTTGCTGCCCGATTAGGCAAATCAATTTTAGAATTGGGTGGCAACAACGCAGTTATTGTTTCAAAAGATGCCGATCTTTCGATGGCATTAATTGGATGCGTTTTCGGGGCCGTAGGAACTGCCGGCCAACGTTGTACCAGCACCCGACGATTAATTATTCATCAATCGGTTTATGAACGTTTTCAACAACAATTGATTAAAGCATATCAACAATTAAAGATTGGAAATCCACTAGATGCCTCCAATCATGTGGGCCCGCTGATAGACCAGGCGGCTGTTAATCAATACCTGCAGGCCATAGAACGCTGTAAAGAAGCGGGTGGTAAAATGCTGGTGGAGGGTGGCGTATTATCCGGACCCGGATATGAAAGTGGATGTTATGTAAAACCCTGTGTGGCAGCTGTGCACCCGAACATGGAAATTGTACAACAAGAAACCTTTGCGCCCATCCTTTATATTATGCCTTATCAGGAACTGGAAGAAGCCATTTCTATACAAAACGCTGTTCCTCAGGGTCTTTCCTCCTCCATCATTACGCTCAACCTAAGAGAAGCGGAAACATTCTTAGGTGTAAATGGCAGCGATTGTGGCATTGCCAACGTGAATATTGGCACTAGTGGAGCAGAAATTGGTGGCGCTTTTGGGGGTGAAAAAGAAACTGGCGGAGGAAGAGAAAGTGGCAGTGATGCCTGGAAAGCTTATATGCGTAGGCAAACCAATACCATCAACTGGGGAAGCCAATTACCCTTAGCACAAGGAATACAGTTTACCATTACCGACTGATTCACCGGACTGGCTTACTAACGTTTTCTTAAATTACGCTAACCGGCACATGACAGGCGGATAAATAGTGCATTTTTGTACCATAATCCCAATTCATGCCAAATCGGTTCCTACCAACCCCCTTCCTACTGATACTTATCAGCTTGGGCGCACAAGCTCAAAATTTTGAATTGAATACCTGGTACCAGAAAGACCCGGCAACCGATTCAATTTATGGCATCTCCTTAGGCAAGGCTTACCAGTTTTTACAAGAGAAAAAAAGAAAAAGCGTTCCGGTAATCGTTGCCATCCTTGATTCAGGGGCAGACACTACGCATGAGGATTTGAAAAAAAATCTATGGCATAATCCGGGAGAAATTCCTGGCAACGGCATAGACGACGACCACAATGGTTACATTGATGATGTATATGGCTGGAATTTTTTAGGTGGTAAAGATGGAAAAAATCTTACCAAAGGATCTAGTGAAAAATCGAGAGTCTATTACCGTTATAAAAATACTTTCGACGTACCTGCACTTGACACGCAATCATTATCTGCAAAAGATAAATCTACCTATTACTGGTGGAAAAAATCTGCCGCCGAAATGAAAGGAGACCCCGATGAAGAAAGGCAAATGCGCATGCTATCAATGGCCAGCCGAACCCTGCAGAAATACGATCAAGCTATCAGGGGTGAGATGAAAAAAGATACTTTTTCGGTTGACGACCTGGAAAAATTTGTACCTACTAGCAAGGCTGGAAAAGACGCCAAATTGGGCTACCTCACTTTTCTCCGTTTATTAGAAGTGGAAGAAGATTTTACGAACCAGAAGCTACTAGCTGACTTGAATACAGAATTGGATAAAATGCGAGCCGATTCTTCTGATAGACATACGCCTCCCCCCGACTACAGGGCCTTGATTATTAAGGATGATTACTTTAATCCATTAGACAGCGTATATGGAAACCCGGATGTAATGAGCGATCGCGAGAGTGCTTTACATGGCACCCATGTTGCAGGAATAATTGGGGCCGAGAGAGACAATGGGCTTGGAATAGATGGCATTGCCGACAATGTAAAACTGATGATTTTACGAATGGTTCCCAATGGAGATGAATATGATAAAGATATTGCGCTTGCCATTCGATATGCAGTGAATAATGGAGCCAAAGTGATTAATATGAGTTTTGGGAAATCATACTCACCCGATAAAAACTGGATAGACAGCGCCGTAAAATATGCAGAAGACCACGATGTATTGATTGTACATTCTGCCGGCAACGAAAGCGATTTGCTAGATGAAAAACCCAAATTTCCCAACCCTTGGCTGGGAGCATGGAACAAATATGCCAACAACTATCTTACTATAGGTGCCAGCAGCGACCTACATATAACCGATTGCCTTACTGCTGATTTCAGTAATTATAGTGCCAACTTGGTTGACTTTTTCGCCCCGGGTGTAAAAATATTTTCTACTCAGCCGTTAGGTAATGTTTATGGCAGATTAGACGGTACTAGTTTTTCTGGTCCCATTGTTGCCGGCATTGTAGCCCTAATCCGTTCTTATTATCCGGCGCTCAGCACAACCGAACTTGTGCAACTTTTGCAGAAAACGGTAACCATACCGAAAAACAGTAAAACCTGCTTGCCAAGTTTCAATAAAGACAAAACCCCAACCGATTGGAAATCGCTGAGTAAAACTGGGGGAATTGTAAATGCCTATCAGGCGATTAAAGCTGCCGACGAATTCAATCAATTGAAATCTAATCCGGAAACCCGGTTAAAAAAATAATCACACTTGCACTTATGCCTTTACTCTATCCCAGTTTTGCAGAAAACTATATTCGATTGGCGGGTGGCAACAACCCTTTAGAAATTTTTCGGCAGCATCAATCTGCCATTCATCAGTACATCCTATCCATTCCTGCAGAAAAAGCTACTTTTCGGTATGCACCCGAAAAATGGTCGGTGCAGGAAGTAATTCAACATCTAACGGATACCGAGCGGGTTTTCACTTATCGATTATTGTGCATTATTCGTGGTGAAACAGCCACCCTCCCGCCGTTTGACCAGGATCAATTTGTTTTGGCAACACGTACTTTTCCGGTTAGCTGGCAGCACACCATCTTAGAATGGGAAAGTGTAAGAATTGCCACCGGCTATTTACTAGATTCCATACAAGAGCACAGCTGGGAGAACCAGATTGGGGTAGGTGATTATACCATCAATGCTCGTTCAATTGGGTTAATACTTACCGGCCATATCCTTCATCACCAAGTCATTTTACAGGAGCGGTATGGTTGCTGATGGTTGTATATCGATACACATCACAATCCGCTTCATCACAAATTAGTTTCCGTAAAACCGGATCTTGCATTACCTGCACATAATCATAGGGCCGACCATTGATTTGGATAGTTTTTTTTACCAAGCGAACCCCATGACTATAATCAACATACCAGTTAATATGTCCGGCATATAATGGCTGAATGGGCTTCCCGTTCAATTGATGCCAACCATAAATGGCGATTCGATTGGGCTTTGCAGATCGAGTTAGCATTGAAGCAATCACCACATCTTTTTTAATACCTGCAATCAACCCTTTCTTTCCATTCCGCAATCCTTCTATAATCAGATGATGCTGATACATGGTTACTGGCGAGTCGCGGAAGGCAAACATGGGCATGGGGGCTAGCTTAACCCGGGCAGCTTGATAGATATCATCTACTATTTTTCGGGTAGGTAAAAAACATTGAAAGCTATCGGCTATTTGCTGCGCAGCCATTGCAGTTAAAGGTACCCGACTCCAATCAGCATCGGTTCCTATACTCAGGTAATCGGAGGTAACCTGATAAGATGCGCGAATTGTGGTAACTGAGTCAACCTGCAGCTGGGTATGGATGGTTACCCAACGGAAAACATGATTGGGGTAATTGCCCAATACAATTTGCTGAACCGCCATAGAATCCCAAACAGCCCGGGGTTGTGTGTTGGCCCATGCAAAAAAAGCACTACCGGTTATGCGTGTTGCTATTTTATTGACAGCGGGATGGTTAGCTTTATATGCATTTACACAGCCACTTAAAAATAGGCAGCCTATGAACACTGTAAACAAATGGGATAAAATTCGGACCAACTTCATAAAAGTAAGTTACTGAAAATGGATGGCTTAAAAAAGTTGATATCTTAGCAGCATGACGCGTATTGGATTACTATCGGATACCCATAGTTATTTGGATGAAAAAATATTTCATCATTTTGCCAATGTGGATGAGATCTGGCATGCGGGAGATGTAGGAAATATAGAAGTATACGAAAAACTGGCCGCCTTCAAACCCTTAAAAGGCGTGTATGGCAATATAGACGACACATTGGTGATGCAATATTTTCCGCGGGTATTGGAATTTATTTGTGAAGAAGTGCGCGTTTTAATCACGCATATTGGGGGGTATCCACCAAAATACAATCCTCATTCACTTCCCCTAATTCAATCGTACCGACCCCAATTGTTTATAACGGGTCACTCCCATATTTTGAAAATCATGTATGATAATGCCAACCAGTTGTTACATATGAACCCCGGAGCTGCCGGCACGCATGGCTGGCATCAGCAAAGAACCATTGTTCGTTTCAACATCCACAGAAACAATATACAGGATTGCGATGTAATTGAATTGGGACCTCGCTCTGCCAATCAATGACCTCCGGGTAATAGGGCACGGCCCACAATCTCTCTAAAAGGCCATGGAATATTCACCAGAATGATAATGAGTGAAAGCAGAAAAAACCAAAATACTCTCTTGTAATCACCTCGTTTACCGGCACTATAGGCCAGTGTAATTAACAAAATGGCGAGAATCATAGAAATCGGATGTTCCACCCAATAAAAGCGTAAGAACTTATCTTTCATAACACTGATTCCTTCGGGGAGTGAAGTGGTAAAAAAACCGTATCGGCCCCATCCCCACTGATACAAACCCAATAATAAGGTTATATGAGCCGCAATCAGCGTAAATAGCCAGATTGGTTGTTTACCTGCTGGATACAAATCTGGATGCGATTTAGCCTGGTAGGCTTTCAATATAGAAAGCAATAATAAAATTAGAATAACCCAGCGGAGCAAGTTGTGTAAATGGAGCAATCCCGTTTGCATATCATACATTTAAGTATGGAAAGATAGAAAAACTATGATAAAAACAGTTGAGAAACTTTCAAAAACTATTCTACCCAGTCGGCCATAAACAGATTGGTATCCCGAGTACCTCCATTATTTCGGTTAGAGGCAAAGATGATTTTTTTACCATCTGGACTAAACATAGGAAAAGCATCAAAGCCTTTGTCTCTGCTTATTTTCTCTAATCCATTGCCTTCCAAATCAACTAGGTACATGTTAAAAGGGAATCCCCGCTTATATTCATGATTGCTGCAGAAAATTATATGTTTTCCATCGGGTGTAAAATTAGGAGCCCAGTTGGCCTGACCCAGGTTGGTAATCTGACGGGCATTTTTACCATCTGCGTCAGCCACCCATACTTCCATATTCGTGGGGGCAACCATTCCCTCCGCTAATAAAGATTTATATTCAGCAATAGCTTCTGGTGTGTTAGGGCGACTTGCCCGCCAAACAATTTTTTTTCCATCAGGGCTAAACCAGGCACCTCCATCATAGCCCAATTGGCTGGTTACTTGAATCTCTTTTTTACTTTTTAAATCCATCACATATAAATCCAAATCGCCTCCTTTATCACTGCAGTAAATCATTTTTTTGCCATCCGCAGACAAAGTGGCTTCCGCGTCATATCCTTTTGCAGTGGTTAATTGGCTGGTAATATTTCCCTTCAAATCTGCAATAAAAATATCGTAGGTATTATAAAGGGGCCAGATGTATTTATTGCCATATTTAGAACGATCTGGAACAGGTGGACATTCATCGCCACCCTTTGCCGTGGATGCATATAAAACGTGTTTGCCATCGGGTAAAAAATAAGAGCAGGTGGTTCTCCCCTTTCCGTTACTGAGCATTTGATAAGTAAATTGCTCGCCGGCAACAGGAGCTTTTCCAATAAATATCTGATCACAAAGTAATCCCTCCTTGGGATTGGTGCGTTGAAAAGTGATGAACTTTCCATCAAAGCTCCAGTATGCTTCTGCATTATCCCCTCCAAATGTTAGTTGCTGGATATTTTTAAAATGTTTTTCTCCTTCAAATAAAAGGGTATCAGCAGCCACTTTGGGAGCTTGTGACATTGCGGTAAAACCGCAAAAAAGGACAGCCACAAAACTGAGCAATCTGTTCATCTGTTGAAAAATTAAAGTTAATAAGAGTACAAAATTAACTAAGTATGGTGATGGAATTGTCAAATTAGTGTCAGGTGTTACATTACCTACTAATTTTGTATTATGAAGTTAACCGGGAAAATTACCTTGCTATTATTGGCTTTTGCCTGTAATCAGCCTACTAACCAGCAGCCTCAAACACCCAATGATTTGCCAGTAACCAATCAATCAGCTGCCATTATGCAGCAAATAAAACGGGCAAATCAGTATCCAGATAGTACCCCCCTTAGAGAAGCCGCCATTGAAGTATTGGATAGTATTGGGGCATTAAAAGAAGCCATAGCCCAGGTAGATTCGCTGATTAAAAGAGACAGTTTACGGGCAGGTTATTGGACAAAAAAAGGAGAATTGAGCGAAAAAATAGGCGACACTACTGGTGCGTTGCGTTGTTACCGTTTTGCTGCTCGAATTTATCCCTCACCTGATCTTCTGCTTCGAGCTGCGAATTTACTGGCGGAACAAAAAAATGATACGGCTCTATTGTTGCTCAAGTCAATTGCAAGTGAATGGAACGATGCAAACTATTTATCACATGTTGCTTTTATTAGAGGGGTATATTATGCAAGAAAAGGGATGGCCCCGGCTGCCCATCATTCGTTAGACGAGTGTATTGGCATAAACTATAACTACATGGAGGCCTACATGGAAAAGGGCTTTTTATATTGGGATGCCGGAAATATAGGAGCCGCTAAAAAAATATTCACCACAGTTATCCAATTGAAAAGCACTTATGCTGATGGCTATTATTGGCTGGCAAATTGTGAAGCCCGATTAAAAGACACTTCCAATGCTGTTGCTCACTTTCAGCAGGCGCGGCGCTTAGACCCTGCTATGGCAATACCCCGATATGCGATTTCAGGCCGTTGATCTCTTCCAAAAACAAAGATATTTGTTGATGCATTTCTTTAAAAAACGCCCTATAGATATAATCTTAGCGGCCTTTTATTTAGCATAAACCTAATTAAATAGGTGATTTTTGCCAGCAACTACAATATTTCAATAAATTTGCTCTATGCCCATAATTGCTCCCTCCCTACTTAGTGCGAATTTTTTGCAATTGCAACGTGATTGTGATATGCTAAATCAAAGTGAGGCCGACTGGTTCCACTTGGATGTGATGGATGGCAGTTTTGTGCCGAATATTAGTTTTGGAATACCTGTGATTGCGCAAATCAGAAAAGCCACCCAAAAAGTTTGTGATGTACATCTGATGATTCAGCATCCCGAATTACTCACAGAAGCTTTTCACAAAGCAGGCGCAGATATTCTCACGGTTCACTATGAGGCCTGTGTTCATCTCCACCGAAATATCCAACAGATAAAAGGCTTAGGTATGAAAGCCGGAGTTGCCATCAATCCCCACACGCCTGTTCAATTGCTCAAACCGATTTTACTTGATATTGATGTGGTTTGTGTGATGAGTGTAAATCCAGGGTTTGGTGGTCAGCAATTTATACCAAATACTTTAGCAAAAATTCGGGAATTGAAACAACTCATACAAGAAACGGGATCATCGGTATTGATTGAGATTGACGGAGGTGTTACCCTCGAAAATGCAGCCTCCATTGTAACTGCCGGCGCTGATGTGTTGGTTGCTGGTAATACGGTTTTCAGTTCTGCTGATCCGGTTGCCACTATCGCTTCGTTAAAGCGAATATAATTTTCTGCTCTGTTGAATTACACAAAAAGTTTCGTGTTCGGCTGAAATAATGATAGTTTGTATTTATTTCCACATATGTGCATAAGAAGTTAGGGGGTGATACGCTTGCAAAGAATTAAATTTGGTGTAAGCATTTGAAGTTCTTACATCAAATTAATTATCCCTCCTAAAAAAACTAGATTGACAGACACTATCATCAACCTCGACTCCGTTAATCCGATAGAATTTTTCGGCGTAAATAACGGCAAACTAGATACCCTTAGAAAAAAATTTCCGCTACTAAAAATTTTATCCAGAGGCACGCAGTTAAAAATCAGCGGGGCTCCGGAACAAATTGAAACAGCTAAGGAAAAAATTGATTTAATTGTTCAGTACTTGCAGCGGAATGGTCACCTGAGCGAAAATTATTTTGAACAAATTATTGGCGGAGATGATACAGAAACCGTTGATAATTTTATTGAACAAAATCCCAATGATATACTGGTGTTTGGCCCGAATGGAAAAACTGTTCGAGCAAGAACGCAGAACCAGAAAAAGATGGTGCAGGCTGTTGATAGAAACGATATTGTATTTGCCATTGGGCCAGCTGGAACTGGTAAAACCTATACAGCTGTAGCGTTGGCGGTGAGGGCTTTGAAAAACAAGCTGGTGAAGAAAATTATATTAACTCGTCCGGCAGTTGAAGCGGGTGAGAGTTTGGGCTTTTTGCCGGGTGACTTGAAAGAAAAAATTGACCCATATCTCCGACCATTGTATGATGCGTTAGACGATATGATACCTGCCGACAAGTTGGGTTATTATATGACTACCCGCACCATTGAAATAGCGCCACTGGCCTATATGCGAGGAAGAACATTAGATCATGCATTTATCATTTTAGATGAGGCACAAAACACCAATGACCTTCAGTTGAAAATGTTTTTAACCCGCATAGGTGCCAATGCAAAAGCAATTATTACAGGCGACCCAACTCAAGTTGATTTACCCAGAAATATGCGCAGTGGTTTAGAAAAATCTACCCGTATTCTTAAATCAATAGAAGGTATTGCACACATCGAATTAACAGAAGAAGATGTAGTGAGACACCGACTCGTAAAAGCAATTATTAAAGCCTACGAAAAAGAGAAAGAGAAGGAAGAAAAAGAAGGTGGTTATCGATCGTAATTTTTTTTAAGCTACTCTTTATTCAAAATATCGTGGCCTAATTTATCGCGCTTGGTTTGTAGATATTTCAGGTTGTGACTGTTGGGTGTTGTTTCTATGGGTATTACCTCTGTAACTTCTAGCCCATACCCTTTTAATCCTGCTCTTTTTCTAGGATTATTACTCAGTAATCGTAGTTGTGATATCCCCAAATACCGAAGAATTTGTGCGCCTACCCCATAGTCGCGGTCGTCCATACCGAATCCTAATTGCAAATTCGCTTCTACCGTATCAAGTCCTTGTTCCTGCAACTGATAGGCTTTTAGTTTATTGATCAATCCAATTCCTCTGCCTTCCTGATTCATGTAAACAATTACACCCTTTCCTTCTTGCTCAATTTTACGCATAGCATTATGCAATTGCTCTCCGCAATCGCAACGAAGACTAGACAAAATATCTCCGGTGAAACAACTGCTGTGCACTCGGGTTAGTACCGGCTCATTGGGTTCCCAGCTGCCTTTAACCAAAGCAAGGTGCTCTGCACCAGACAATTTCTCTTTAAAGGCAACCAGCGTAAAATGTCCAAAAGCGGTAGGCATATCTACCCGAACCAATTCCTCAATCAGTGAATCTGTTCTCAGGCGAAAGTCTATCAGATCTTTGATGGATATTACTTTGATGCCGAATCGGGCACCAATTTCCAATAGCTCTGGCAACCGGGCCATAGTGCCATCTTCATTCATCACTTCTACCAAGGCTCCCGCAGGTTGCAGTCCAGCCAAACGAGCAAGGTCAATGGTTGCTTCGGTGTGACCGGTTCTTCTTAAAACGCCCCCGGATACCGCTTTTAACGGAAAAATATGTCCAGGCCTACCCAGTTGTTCCGGCCGGGTAGCTGGATTAACCAATGCCAATATGGTTTTAGATCGATCTTGGGCGGAAATACCCGTGGTGGTTCCCTCGCCAATCAAATCTACTGAAACGGTAAAAGCCGTTTCGTGAAGCGAGGTATTGGAAGTTACCATGGGAGCAAGTTGCAAAGCAGCACAACGCTCTTCGGTAAGGGCAATACAAATCAATCCCCTTCCTTCTTTGCTCATAAAATTGATTACTTCTGGGGTTGCAAATTCAGCTGCAACAATAAAGTCGCCTTCATTTTCGCGATCCTCATCATCCACCACAATAACCAGCTTACCCATCCGAATATCTTCAATAGCATCTTCAATTCTATCTAACATAGCTCAATTTTAGCCGCAAAGTTACAGTCGAAATTCCAAAACGCATCCCCCAAACGTAAGTTACCCAATAAGCTGCCTTTCAAATACCGTTAAAATATCTTGAATTGATTCGGTAATTACCTAATTACAATGGCAATTTCAGGATTTGCTTTGCAGGATGACATTTAGAATCATTTTGATTTTATCAGCTTGTTTTTATTGGAGCAAGCTTCTTTCTCAGCCTACTTCTGGAGAACTTACTGGCACCGTTTATATGGAGGGAAAAACTGCCATAGCTGGAGTATATATTAGTCTACTGCATAAACCCAGTGGTACAAAATTTACCACTTTAACCAATGAAAAAGGGAAATACTTTTTTGGAGGTATCCAACCTGGATTTGGCTATACAATTCGCGCCACACATATACAGGTAAAACCGGTTCAGATAAGCGCAGTAATTATTCGGCTTGGCGAAACTTCAGAAATCAATATTTCATTTCAAGATGCTATACAAGAATTAGAGACAGTTACGGTACAATCAACCCGGCCCACCAAACTATTTTCGGAAAATTATTCGCCGGGAGGCATTTTATCGGCAGATCAACTCAATCGCTATGCTAGTGGTTCGAAAAATTTACAGGATGCATTACGTGTGCTACCCGAAGCGCAAATAGATGTTGGAGGTTCGGGAAGTATTTCCATTGCAGGTGAAAGCTATCGTTACAATGCCTTGTATACAGATGGTTCGATCACGCATGATTTATTTGGCATCTCCCCTTCCGGAACTTTCGGAGGAGTAACCGGCAGTTCACCAATCTCTCTTGAAGCGATGGAACTTTGCAAAGTGGTATATAGTCCGGTAGATGCAATGCAGGGGCACTATACGGGAGCTGCCATACAAACTATTACCCGCAAGGGAAGTAATCAATCTGAAACTTCTGCCTATCATTATTGGCAAAATGCCCCACTAACTGGCAACACTTTAACTGAGAACACCCTCGGAATACATCATAGTAACTTTCACAATTCTACCAGCGGAATATCCACCAAAGGTGCTTTTGAAAAAAATCGAGTGTTTTATTTTGCCAATCTCGAGCAGCAAGAAAAACAAATACCCGTATGGCAACCCCCGGCGGATAATACCGGTACCAATAATGCCGAAACATGGTTACCAATTATCAGAAATCAACTTATATCAACTTATGGGTACGACCCCGGTGATTTTAAGGAGGCGCAGGAAATACTTTCGGCCAAAAAAATGTTACTCAGAATAGATGCACAGCTGAACAATCAAAGTCAGCTCACGATAAGTGCCCGGTACTTCGATGCAACTCAACATAAGCCTGAAAAGAGATCTGATAACGAAATTTTCTTTTCAAAAAGTGGATATATTGTGCAATCGAAAAATTATACCCTCCAGTTTGAATGGAGAAAGATAAATGGCCGAAATAGGTCTCATCAATGGTCGGGAAACTATACCCATGCTACTGATGAAAGAACTGCTATTGGTGCTCCATTTCCCCGTATAAAAATCAACCATGAAAAAGGTTCGGTTTATTTGGGTACGGATATAAATAGCGGATTAAATTTTGTGCAACAGGATATAGCCACATTAAAAAAGAAAATTCAGTGGCTGCGGGGGAATCAGCTAATACGTGTTGGTACCGAATTCACCTATGCTCAATTCCAAACCTTATGGGTGCCTGCAGCCTATGGCTATGCAATTTATTCGCAGCCTGCCAGCTTTATTCTACAAAAGTCTCCCTCCTATTATCGGATTGGATTTCAACAGCCGGTTTCTGGTAATCAACTGAATCGGTCGGCAACCCAATTTAGTTCGGGAGACTGGAGTGTAACGGTGAGCGATCAAATTCGGATACACCCATCCTTTACTTTCTGGCTGAGTGGTAATCTGCAAAAATGTTGGTTTTTTCAGGCTCCTCCGGTAAACGAAAAAGTAAATCGTGACGTATTGCCTGTTTATGCTCGGTTGCGAACGTTGGAGGGAGCACGTACTGGGCAAACACCGGTTTTCCGTTGGGCATTTGCCCCCAGTATGGCTATGCGATGGAGAATCTTTTCGAAACTTACCTTGGAATCTGCTATTGGGATTCAGACAGGGAGGATGCCAATGGTTTGGCCCGGTTCGGTCTATTTTAGTGAGGGAAGTAAAATATTGGGTTGGGAGGCTGAAGGAAATCAATTAAATGGATTGCGATTAAATAGGCTCCGAAATCCTTTGGGAGCAGGGTTGGTTCGGCCGGAATATGCCAATACAATTCCGTTAACGCTGGTGGCAGCATCTATTAATTTGCCCACTCAATCGAGGTTCCACAGCCAATTACAATATGCGGATGATCGTTATACCTTTTATTTGTCGGCCATGATTACCCGTAACCTATTTGAGCCTGCATTTACCCAATTAAACATTCCCTTGCCCGAGAAAAATTCAGCTCCCCCGGGTGAAAGAAAAGTATATCCGGTTTTACCGGGAGCTAGATTACAGTTAGATAGCAATGGAAAAAATCCATACGACTATGCTATATTATTGCATACCCATCAACAATCAGAAGCTGGGGGCTTTTTTTGGAAAGCGGGTGGTTTTTTTAAGCTGAATGATAACTGGAGTATAGAGGCATCTTACTCCAGTAGTAAAACCCACACCTATCGAGACGCTACCGGTAGTGTATTGAATAGCGTTTGGCAGCAAACCGAAACCGTAAATGGCAGAAATGATGCGGCTTTATCGGTGTCGGATTTTAGCAGACCGAACAAATGGGTAATTGGAATACATGGGGATCGATATTCGAACCTACAAAAAAACCGCTGGCAGTTTAGTGTATTGTGGACGGCACAATCCAACGCACCCTATAGCTATGTGTATCAGGGCAAAAGTATGGTAAGAGAGGATGGAATTAGCGGATACAACGAACTCATGTATATCCCTACGCAAGCAGAAATTGAACAGATGAATTTTGTTCCATTTTTTAACGGAAGCAGACCCATCAGCAGCCGAGAGCAAGCAACCATGCTGGACAATTGGATCCAGTCAAGCCTGTATCTGACCAAACAAAGAGGACGATTTGCCGAAAGAAATGGGGCACAATTACCGGTATCGTTTCAGTGTGATATCAGGTGTGAGTGGGAGTTCCTCATCCGGTTTACCAATCAACCCGTGAAATGTAAGGTGAGTTTGGAATGTTTTAATGTAATGGCAATGATCAATCGGGAATCGGGCAGGAAATGGGAGATACCCACTCATCAAATTCAAGGTTTGTCATTTGTGGGGTACAGAGATGAAAGTCGGTTGGAGCCGATGTATACTTTTGATCCCGACCAGCTTTCAATTTCATCCAAACAGGAAGTAAGTAGTTATAACAGCTCCCGATTGTCGAGATGGATGATCCAGCCAGGCCTGAAAATCATATTATAATATTTTATATATTAAATTAATAGTTTACCTTTTTGAGCCCCTATTTGAGAAAAAAAAATCCTGTTGTTCTGCAAAAACCGCCTGTTTATCACCAAATAATTAACAAAAGATCAGAAATCTGAAATTATTTTAACATTAATTCTAGCCAAATTCACTGCAAACAGCATTTTAGGTGCATATTTGCATTTCAAAAACTAGCAATTATGCGAATCGTTAAAAGATTGACCATTTTGTTGACTTCCATCCTTATGGCAGCAACATCTATGGCACAAGTAACTACAGGTACTATTACCGGTTTTGTAAAAGACATTAAGGGAGTAGGCCTTACTGGTGCTTCAGTAGAAGTAATTCACGAGCCATCTGGTTCAAAGTACAAATCTGTTTCTACCGGAACTGGTAAGTTCACTGTTCCTGGCTTACGGATTGGTGGCCCTTACAAAATCACTTTCACTTATGTTGGACTGAAAACAGAAGTTGTTTCTGATGTTACTGTTCAGTTAGGTGAGCCATCTGTAATTGATGTGGTGCTGAATGATGCTTCCACAGAATTAAAAGAAGTTACCGTAACTGGCGCAGCGGCTAAAAAAGCTGCTTTAATTTCTAAAGACAGAAAAGGTGCTTCTACCAATATCAATTCCCGCTTAATCGGAACCTTACCTACGCTGAGTCGTAACATTACAGACTTAACCCGTCTGGTACCTCAGGCAGGAAATGGTACTTCATTTGCTGGTCAGGATGGACGTGCCATCAACCTGACTTTGGATGGTTCCATTTTTAATAACTCTTTTGGATTGAGTGCACTGAATGGTGGCCAAACCAACTCGGCTCCAATTTCTCTGGATGCCTTGCAGGAAATACAAATCAACGTTTCTCCTTATAACCTGCGAGATGCAGGCTTTACTGGTGCCAGCATCAATGCTGTAACCAAAAGTGGTACCAACACCATGCATGGAACCGCTTTCTACAACGTACGTAACGAAAGTTTGGTAGGTACCAAAGCTGGTGCTGCTGGTAAGCAAGATGTAGTTACCAATGCATTCGATGTTAAGCAATATGGAGTAAGTATTGGTGGTGCATTAAAGAAGAATAAATTATTCTACTTTTTGAACTACGAAGCTGAGCGCAGAAATGATGTGGGTACCTTATGGACTGCCGATGCAAGCAATGGTGCTTCTGCAATTAGTGGTAATACTACCCGTGTTAAGGCATCTGATTTGGATGCGTTAGCCACCTATCTTAAAGGTACATTCGGTTACGATCCAGGATCGTATCAGGGATATCCTTTTGTTACCAGAAGTGACAAAGCAGTTGCACGTATCGACTGGAACATCAGTGATAAGCATAAATTCAGTGTTCGCGGTAACTTATTGAAATCTAAAAGAGATGTTGGTGTAAGTAGCAGTAATACAACTAATGGATCTCGTGGTGGTAATGCCAATTCACTGGCATTCTCTAACTCTGCTTATGAGATCAACAATAACATTTATGGTGTTATTGCTCAGTTGAACAGCCGTTACAGCAACAAAGTGAGTAATGAAATTACTTTTGGATATACAGCCAACCGTGATTTCCGTGCAGTTAAAGGCGGTGACTTTCCAATGGTGGATATCCAAGACGGAAGTAGCCCACTTACTAGCGTACCAACTTCTGGTACCTCTACAGTTCCTACAGCACAGGCTAACCAAAGTTTAAACTATATTTCATTTGGTAACGATCCTTTTACTCCAAACAATTTGTTGAATACAGACACTTGGCAGTTTAGCGATAACCTTACCATCTATTCTGGAAAGCATACCATCAGTGCAGGTTTATCTTATGAGAGCTTCACTTTCACCAATGGTTTTACGCCATTGATCAATGGTATCTATACTTTCAACAACTTGGCTGATTTCTATACAGCTGCCAACGCATACAAGTCAAACCCAAATGCGACTTTCAGCCCGGTATTTATGAGAAATTACCGTGCAAACTTCAGCAACTTAGATGGTGGCGGTCCTTGGTTAGTAACTACCAAAGCTCGTCAGATTGCTGCCTACATTCAGGATGAAGTAAACGTAGAAACTAATTTCAACGTAACCTATGGTATCCGTTTTGAAGTTCCTTACTTTGTTGGATCTGGTTATACAAATAGTGAAGTAGATGGTTTCTCTTTTATTGATAACATGGGTAAATCTACCAAATTGAGTACTTCTCAGCTGCCTTCAGCTAAATTGATGATTAGTCCAAGAATTGGATTTAACTATGATCTAAATGGAGATAAGAAGACTCAAATCCGTGGTGGTATCGGTTTGTTCACCGGTCGTCCTTCTTTCGTATTCATCAGCAATCAAATCGGTAACAACGGGGTGTTAAATGGTGGTGTGAACGTTAACAATACTTCTGCCTATCCATTTAAACCTACAGTGCCTTCTAACTATCCTAACTTCCTACCAACTCCAGGAACGCCGGCTTCTTCTTACAATATTGCTACTACTGAAAAAGATTTTAAATTCCCTCAGGTTTTACGTAGCAATTTTGCCATCGATCAGAAGTTAGGCAGAGACATCGTAGCCACTGCAGAATTCCTTTATACACAATCACTCAGCAACATCAATTACTACAATGCGAATTTAGTGCCTGCAACTGCTAGCTTTAACGGACCCGATAATCGTCCTCGTTTTGCCGGTTTAGGTTTATCAGGAACTGCTCAAAACAACGCACTTCGCCTCGTTCCTAAAATCAGTGATGCTACTGTAATGGAAAGTGCACCCTTAGGAGGTTCTATTCAAGTTACAGCTAAATTAGAAAAGCAAGCGCGTGGTAATAAAGGTTTAAGCTGGTTCGCTGCTTATACCTTCACCAGAGCTCGTGACTATATGACGCCAGGTTCTATTGCCTTCAGCTCTTGGTCTGGTATTCAAAGTGTACGTGGTAACAACAGCACCGACATGGCATTCAGCGATAACGAAATCCGTAACCGTGTAATCGGTAATGTGAACTATCGTATTGAATTAGGCAAATCAGCTGCTTTACAATTCTCTTTATATGGCCAATCACAAAACCAGGGTCGCTTCTCCTACACTTATAGTGGTGATATGAATGGCGATGGTTTAAGTGGTAACGATCTGTTGTACATTCCAAGAAACACTGCCGAAATGAACTTCTTACCTATCACTTCGGGTGCTACCGTAGTTGCAACAGTACAGGAGCAGGTTACTGCCTTTGAAGCCTATATTAATCAAGATGCTTATCTGAGCAAAAACAGAGGTAAGTATGCTGAAAGAAATGGAGCATTACAGCCTTATATCGTTCGTTTCGACTTCTCTACTCAGTTAGAATTGTTTAGAAACATTGGAAAAAACAGACACACTATTCAATTGAGAGCTGATATCTTTAACATAGGTAACCTGTTTAATTCTGCTTGGGGTGTGAGCAATTTCGTAAACACTTTCAACCCGCTGGCTGCAGCTGGTGTTGATGCCAACGGAGCTCCTATCTTCAGAATGAACCGTGTGAATAACAGTTTGAACTACACTACCTACAGAAAAGGTACTGGCTTTGGAGATGTTTGGCAAGGTCAGTTAGGCATCAGATACATTTTTTAGTAGTTTACCCTACTAACATAAAAAACCCGGAAAAATATTTCCGGGTTTTTTTATTACGTTTAGCCAAGCAACCATTTATACTTCTTTCCTTTCCCACCCCCAACGAATAAATTCGGGAAGCATCCGCGCCCAGGTAGCTACATCGTGCTTTCCGTCTATTAATTCCAGATAATGAATATTATCGTCTGTGTATCCCTTCGCTTTTAATGCTACTACCAGATCCAGCGCATCATCTATAGAATCGATAATGCCATTTTTATTACGGTCGGCCACTTCGTCCATAGAACCACACTGAATAAAAAAACGTAACCACGGATAGCAAATTCCTTGGCTGATTTGAAGGTGCATCAGTCGATCTTTTTCTTCATCATAACCATCTTCGTAGCTTTTTCTTCGCCACCACAAAGAAGCGCTGAATAGCCCTACCTTACTAAATTCATTGGCATGGTTCCAAACAATATCCAGTGCACTTAATCCACCCAATGAAAAACCCGCCATTGCTTTTTCCCGAAAGGAAACGATTTGAAATTGCCTTCTAATAAACGGAAGCAGCTCATCGAAAATAAACTTACTATATAAACCTGCCTTTGCTCCCCTACCTTTATAATCGGCAGAATAGGCAGTGCCATATTCCATCTTACGGTCTTCTCCACAATGAATGCCTACAATCATTAATGGATATAAAGTGTGATCTGAGGAAACCTGCTGCAATAATTGGGTAAAGGGCATGGTTAACAGGTCTTGCCCGTCGTTAACCAGCAACAAACTAACGGGTCCTTCTTCTACACTATTGGCTGTTCGATAAACTTCGAACCGAACTTCCCTGCTCAGGTAGGTTGAAAAAAATTGGTACTGCTCAAGCGTTTCGAAAGTATTCAGAGGGTCGGGAATGGGTAACATACATTAAAGATAAAACAAAGGATTTACTTAACAGAAAGGTAACCTAATGTAGAACAATTTTATTATTCCATGTGGAATTAGTAACTTAACAAACCAAATGGGAATGTAGGTTGCAACCTCAGGTTTCCTTTGCTTTCACTTTTTTGAATTACCAAAAATCTTCTATGAAAAAAATCGGGATATTATTCGGGCAGGAAAGAAGTTTTCCAACTGCGTTTATTGAAGAGATTAATCGGCGAAATGTTCCAGGAATTGAAGCCGAACCGGTACATATCAACAAAGTAATTCAGGGCGAAAGCAGTGGCTACGCTGTAATTGTCGACCGGATTAGTCAAGACATCCCCTTTTATCGCGCCTATTTAAAAAATGCTGCCCTTTGTGGAACAGCCGTAATTAATAACCCATTCTGGTGGAGTGCGGATGAAAAATTTTTTAATAATTGTCTGGCCACTAAAATTGAAGTGCCAGTTCCAAAAACAGTGATTCTCCCCTCCAGAGATTTACCAGCAGATACCTCCGACCAATCTTTCAGTAATCTGGCTTTTCCCTTAGATTGGGAAGGGATATTTAGCTACATAGGCTTTCCCGCTTATATGAAACCTTTTGCTGGTGGTGGCTGGAAAAATGTGTACCGGCTAACTAGCCAGGAAGATTTTTTTGATAAGCATGCAGAAACCAACCAGCTGGTAATGCTTCTTCAAGAAGAGATTGTTTTTGAAGAATATTATCGCTGCTATTGCATTGGCGGAAAATATGTGCGCATTATGCCTTATGAGCCAAGAAATCCGCACCATCTAAGGTACGTAGCCGATTTTACACCCAGTGATGCCCGGCTGAAAGAAATGGAAGCCATCGTATTGCGCATCAATGCCTATTTAGGATACGATTTTAATACGGTAGAGTTGGCTGTTCGGGATGGAGTTCCCTATGCCATTGATTTTTGCAACCCTGCGCCTGATGCAGATCTAAAAAGCGTAGGGGAAGCCAATTTCCAATGGGTAGTAGACACAGCAGCTACCTATGCCATTGAAAAAGCACAGGCCCAGCAGGATGGAAAAGATAATCTTACCTGGGGAGCTTACCTGAAAAATGGCGTTACGGGTAAGTCGCTATACGAAAAGTAAAAAGATTTGGGGAGGATACCTATGAGCAAACTGAACTACAAACATTTTACCCTGGGGGTGGAAGAAGAGTATATGGTGCTCGACCCCCAAACCAGAGAATTGAAAAGTCATGAGCAGCGTATTGTTCAAGAGGGACAGAAAATTTTACGCGATAAAGTAAAGGCTGAGATGCACCAGGCGGTGGTTGAAGTAGGTACCGATATCTGTAAAGACATTGAGGAAGCCTATAAAGATGTTGCCTCCCTGCGGGGAAATATTGCCCATATTGCCGGTGAATTGGGCTTTTGGATGGGCGCTTCCGGCACCCACCCTTTTAGTCACTGGGAAAATCAACTAATTACCGACCATGTTCGGTATAATCAAATTGTGAATGAACTGCAAGAGGCAGCACGCAGTAATCTGATTTTTGGTTTGCATGTGCATGTGGGCTTGGAAGACAGAAAAACGGCGATACATATCGCCAATACTGCCCGTTACTTTTTACCCCATGTTTACGCCCTCAGTACCAACTCCCCTTTTTGGGAAGGTCGGGATACGGGATATAAATCGTTCAGAACCAAGGTATTTGATAAGTTTCCCCGAACCGGTATTCCTGATTATTTCGAGAGTTTAGAAGCCTATGAAAATTACGTAAACCTGCTGATCAAAACGAATTGCATCGATAATGCCAAGAAAATCTGGTGGGATTTGCGGGTACACCCTTTTTTCAATACGATCGAATATCGGATTTGTGATGTACCCATGACAATCAATGAAACCATCATGATTGCCGGACTTTTTCAGGCCATCACGGCCAAAATTTATAAGCTTCGGAGCCAGAACATGAACTACATCATCTACCAACGGTCTCTGATTAACGAAAATAAATTTAGGGCAGGCCGGTATGGAATTGATGGGATGCTGATAGATTTTGGCAAAGAAATTGAGGTGGATACCCGTTCCCTTATTCTCGAACTGCTTGATTTTGTGGATGATGTGGTAGATGAACTGGGAAGCCGCCCCATCATCAATCTGGTACAAAAAGCCCTGGAAAGCGGTACAGGTGCCGACCGTCAACTAGCTGTTTATCAACAATATCAGCAACTTACCAGCGTTGTAGACTATATACACGAGCAATTTTTAGTTACTTGATAATTTTTTTAACTATTTGTTAAAATACCTTAACAGGCCGGGCAACGAAAGTGGTTCTGGGGGTATCTTATCTATTAATCAACCCTTAAAATGTGTTTACTGTGACTGAATATGAAATCATAGAAGGCTGCATAAACCAAGATGCGAAATGTCAGAGGGCATTGTTTGACCGGTATGCCGGCAAAATGATGGGGGTATGCACTCGATACGCAAAAGACACCATGGAAGCGGAAGATATGCTCCAGGATGCCTTTATCAAGGTTTTTCAGTACATCGGGCAATTTAAGTTTGAAGGAGCTTTTGAGGGCTGGATTCGCCGCATTGTGGTAAATACGGCTATCCGGCATCTAGAAAAGAAGAAAATCCTGTTCAAGGATGTGGATGAAAATACCTTCGATTCACCCAGGGTTGAAGCCCAGGCTTATACACATTTGGGGCAGGAAGACCTGCTAAAACTGATTAATCAGTTGCCGGATGGGTATCGCATGGTATTTAACCTGAATGCCATTGAAGGGTATAGTCACGAAGAAATAGCAGAAATGCTGAATATACAACCCGGCACCAGTCGCAGTCAACTGGTGAAAGCCCGGAAAATGCTGCAATATCAAATCTTACAATTAGAAAAAGTTGCTGTATAGAATGCCAGATAATCAATTCGACGACTTTGTAGGTCGTAACCTCAGCGACCTTTCCGCGTCTGTACCGGAAGGAGCTTGGGATCGTTTGGCCGATAAGCAATTCGATTTGCATTGTAAGCAGAATCTGCAACATATGCAGGTGCCGGTTGCTGAAGAAATTTGGACCCGAATTTCTGATACTCGTTTTGATCAACACATTTCCGACCAACTAAGTAATTATATTGCTCCCGTTCCTGCCGGATCATTTGAGCAATTGGATGATACGCGACTGGATCAATTTTTTGGTGCCAGCCTGGTAAACAGGGAAGTACCTGTTGGAGAAGAACAATGGGACAAAATTGCCGGAGCGCTGCTGGATCAGCATTCCGGTAAGTTATTCAACAACTTTGAAGTACCCGTTGCTGAGGGGTTGTGGAGTAAAATTGCCGATCGCCAATTTGATCAGCATTTTGGCAGCAATTTGGCTGATGTTACCGCGCCGGTATCTACCGGAATGTGGGACAAAATAGCCGATACGCAATTCGATCAGCATTTTGGCAGCAATTTGGCCGATGTTACCGCGCCGGTATCAACCGGAATGTGGGACAAAATAGCCGATACGCAATTCGATCAACACTTCCAAACCCAATTGGGTAATTGGGAAGCGCCGGTGGCGGAAGATATGTGGGATAGGGTGAAGCCAAAGGAAGAAGACGATCGCAAATTTTTCTACTGGATGCGATTCCCAATGGCTGCTGCCATCATGGGCTTACTATTTCTGGGTGGCATCTTTGCTTCTTATGTTTTATACCAGAGCTATATCCGCAATCAGCAAACAAAAACGGGTACGCAGGTGTTACGGGATTCTTCGCATGAGAAAAATGTACCCAGCCCAGAAATGGAACCTGCTAATGCTCCGGCAGTAATTCCGGGTACCGATTTAGAAAATGCAACCATTCCTCCTGTTACCGATAACTCCTCCAGTAACAACGGCCTTCCTCCTCAGGATAATGTAGCTTCTGAGAACCAAGGGGGAACTCATTTACCCAAAGCCGGCGGTTTATTTATCAAAAAACAAAAAAATAATCAGTCCATACTATCGGGCTTCCAGGTACCCAATGCAGCCAAAAAACCTACTGGTTCTGCAATGAATGGTACGCAAGATAATGTTCAAGCAGAAGATATTTTACCTGTTTATGCCAATTCAAATCTCCAAGATAATACAGAAGGATTCAGAAAATTAGCGCATCCTTATCCAACCATTGCAATGGAAAGAAATGGCTATCCCAACAATCAGGAAATTACTGCGCTGAATAACAAGCAACTCAACTTACCTAAAATTAACTGTCCAACCGTAAGAAGTAGAAATAAATGGGATGATTTTAATAAAGACTGGTATGCGGACACCTATATCTCCCCCGACTATTCTTTGCAAACGGTTAATAATATTTCTGCCAGTCAACAATACCTGAGGCAGAAAGACAGCACAGAACGCATGCAGGTAGGATTCACAGCCGGTGTACGTTTGGTAAAGCCGCTGAATAACCATCTACAATTGACTACGGGTTTACAATATTCCCAGATCAATCAGAAGTATGTTTACCGGAGTGAAAATGAAATCAAATTAACCACGGTTGTTACAGTAAGAACTATTATCCGGGCACCGGGTGATACAGTAGTAGTAAGAGATACCAGTATTGTTCAAAATATTGGTTTTAAAAACAAGGTAGAGAAGAATCGCCACCGCTCGATTGATATTCCTATTTTGCTGGGCTATCAATTTGGAAGAGGCAGCGTGAAAGTAGGTATCAATGCCGGGGTAATATTAAATGTTTCCTCTTGGTATGAAGGTGTAATATTAGATTCCAGTCTTGCCGTAGTACCTGTGCAAAAAGGTTCGCAGATATATAAGAGCAAGTTGGGCATGGGTCTTTATGCTGGCATCAACGTAACCAAAGAATTGAGTAACGATATGCAGTTATTTGTAGAACCTTATTATAAACATTCCATAGACAACATCACTTCGGGAAGTATGCCTTATCAGCAAAAATTTGGTACGGCAGGGGTATTGATGGGGGTAAGATGGAGTTTAAACCGAAAATAACAGGCAACGATAACAAACCAACAAGTATCTAATAGGTAACAGACAAACATGAAGCACACATCATACATAGGTTTTATAATGCTGGCGGGGATTGCATTCATTGCTGGAACTTCTTGTTCAAAGGATTTTTCAGGAGAATTTACACAATACCCCAATAATCCATTGAATGATACGATTTGGACTGCCAATGTAAAACCAACCGATGCGGTAAATACGATTGTAACAGATTTAATGCCGGCTTTTGAAAAAGAAACCCTCAATTTAGAAAATACCCTTAGCGAAATAAAAGTAGGTGGCAATGATAGCTTTCGCATCTCCTTTGCAAAAGGTATTTTTACCTCCCTTGAAAATGGCGTAATTACTCCGGTAAAACCTGAAGGAACTGCAGAAATTCAAATTTTTCGCATCAGAAGAACGGGAGATTTGATCAAGTGCATGCGATCTACCCAATCAAGTAATGTATTGGCAGAAACAGTTGGCGGCTTCTTTATCAAAGTAATAAAAGATGGTAAAGAATTAAGTATTGCAGACCGTGGTGCGAGTTACCAGTTAAAATGGATTGAAACAGGCGTATCCAATCCCAAGAAAGATATGCGTAGATTTTATGCAAAAGAATCCAGTCCTGCCCCTGATTACAATGTAACGGATGTTAACTTCGAATGGAAGCCTGATACAGACATAACCGAAATAGATATAGAGCAAGGTAATAGTGGTCTCTATCCCTATTCGTATTATAAAACAAACTTATCGAGTTTACGTTGGGTAAGCTTGCAGAGAAATCTGGTAGTGAGTCCAAACAGCAAGATTAGGTTAACCACCTATTTTCCACCCAATTTTACCAATAAAAATACTGCCGTTTTTGCCTGCTATAAAAATCAGAAAACAATGGTTAGACTCAATTTTGATTATGCATCCCGTTCCTTTAATACCGACCTATTACCACCGGGTGCTGAAATTAAAATCATTTCTATTTCAAAAATTGGGAGCAATTATTATCTGAGTGAAAAAGCGGTTAGCAACTTAACGACTGCTTTTTGTATTAACAAATTGGAGCCTGAAAAAATTTCTTTAGCAAAATTACAAGCCTATCTGGATGAGCAGTAAACTTATTCAAAAAATAAAAGACGGGGGTCTTTGTAGAGGTTACCAGATCGGTAGCCTCTTTTTTTTACTTGAAATCGAATAAAGTAGCCGTAAAAATAGCTTTCTCCCGCTTCTTAAATACAACATCCCAGTTTCCCTTGTAGCGTAATATCTTCGGCACGATCCACTGCTTATATCGCGTCATTTCTACTTCCATGCTTACATCAAAATCATATACCCCTGCTTTATAACTGAATGAGTAATTTCTGGCAAGCACTTCCATTGTTTTCATATCGAACCAGGTTACCATCCGGTCTACCACCACCCGGTCGTTCTTCAGGGATCCCAGATTCTCTTTGGGGGTAATGGAAAAAATATACACCAGGTTGCCCCTTAATTCTTCTACATCTAGGCGATAGTCGTACAGTTCATGGGCTGCCTCATCGTACAAATCGAGCTTATCCCCAATAAACGGAATTCCCGGAATTTTTTTTCCTGGATTAAAGAACAGCATTTTCAATTGTTCTTTGTGCTTTTCCATTCCCTTTTTACCGGAGGTTTGAAGGGTGCGCCCTTTTACCCAATTATTTTCTCCGCAAATGGTGTCTTTGGTAAAAAACAGCGAGCCATATAATTCGGCGGTGAGGTAATTGGGTTGTTGCTTACTATTGTAAAAATCGCCGGTTGTTTGCTCTTCCAATACTTCCATATATCGGCAGTTGCCCACCCGATGCTGGCGGGTTTTACTGAACAAAGAAGCTTTTACTTTATCCTGCTTATCTAGTAATTGAATATCATTGTACGAACTAAATCCGATGATGTGCAGATTTCTGAAAGCCTTATAGAAAGTAGTATCCTCTTGAATGGTGGCTAAAATAGCTTTATAGTCGAAATTATTTCGAACCACTACTTCAGCCAAGGTGAAGGCTTGTTGATTGACTATTACTGAAGTGTCCTGCGCATACAGGATGGAAGTGTTGATGCTTAAAATAAAAAAGAGTACATATTTCATTACCCCGGGAATATCATTTTGTAATCAACTTTAATCTTGCCCTTACTGATGTCTTTCAATTTACCCTGCATCAATTTTCTGCGAAATGGTTTTAAATAATCGATAAACAATTTCCCCTCAATATGATCGTACTCATGCAGAATTACGCGGGCGGTAATACCCTTATAAGTTTCCGTATGCTGAACAAAATTTTCATCAGCATAGCTAATCGTAACTTCTTCCGGACGATAAATATCTTCCCGAATTTTGGGTATACTTAAACAACCTTCATTATAAGCCCATTCATCTCCGGCGAGTGCTTGTACTTTGGCATTAATAAACACCTTCTTTATTCCGGGGCCTTGCGACAGCAGATGCTTTTCGGATTCTTCTAGGTGATCGAATATCTGAGCACTATCGATTACAAACAACCGGATGTCTTTATTAATTTGCGGAGCTGCCAGCCCTACCCCATTGCTCTCATACATGGTTTCCCACATATCTGCGATAAGGGTAGCTAGTCCGGGATAATCGGGTGTAATATGCTTACCTACTTTTCTTAAAATCGGGTCGCCATAGGCTACAATTGGAAAAATCATGCGTTGAAATTGAGTGCAAAGGTACGAAAAACCCGGAAATGGGTGTGGGAGGGGGAAATGGACTAGTTTTTAGCTGCCAGGTATTCTTGTAACATAATGGCGGCGGCAATTTGGTCGACCTGGCCTTTTTCTCTGCGCTGTTTCTTTTTCATACCCATTTCCAGCATCGCTCTGCCGGCTAATTTAGAGGTAAAACGTTCATCTACCCGTTCAATAGGCAGCTGGGGAAACTCTTTGTTTAGGCGCTTGATGGCTGCTTCTACCAGTGGGGTGGCGTGGGTAGGAGAATCATCTAAGTTAAGGGGGTGGCCGATTAAGATTCGTTCTACTTCCTCTTGTTTCAGATAATTTTTTAAGAATACAAACAACAGATGGGTTTCAACGGTTTGCAATGCCGTAGCAATAATCTGCAACGGATCGGTTACGGCAATGCCGGTTCGCTTTCCTCCATAATCAATACATAGTATTCTGGCCAATGAGATCGTTTTATCGGTTCCACAAAATATCCGTAACTACCAATATGCCAAAGATAATGCTGGCAATGCCGTTGGACGTCATAAAAGCCCGGTTTACCCTACTTAAATCTGTGGGAGAAACAAGGGTATGCTGGTAGATTAACATTCCCACAAAAACCAGCGAAGCCAATAGATACCAAACATGAAATCCACCCAGCCACCCTGCTGTGAAAATACAAATCGCACTGATCAGATGAAGGCCACGAGAAACCTGCAAAGCCCGGGCTTTTCCTAACCAAACTGGAATAGAATGGAGGTTATGTTGTTTATCAAATGCTTCATCTTGCAGCGCATAAATAATATCAAAGCCCCCTACCCATGCTACTACTGCCAGGGAAAATAGTATGGGCAGCCAGGCAAACGCACCCACTACGGCCAAATAAGCACCGATGGGCGCCAGTGACAATCCAACACCCAAAACCAGGTGACAGAGCGGCGTGAATCGTTTGGTATAGCTATAAAATAAAATCACGCCTAGTGCTACGGGAGAAAGCATGCAACAGAGGGGATTAATGAAATAAGTGAATACAACAAAAACTGCACTATTGAATAATACAAACCTCAATGCACTGGAGGGAGCTATTATTCCGGCCGGAATTTCCCGCAAAGCAGTTCGGGGATTTTGGGCATCGAAAGAACGATCGAGATAGCGGTTAAATGCCATGGCGGCACTTCGGGCAGTTATCATACAGCCAAGAACTAATAAGAATAAGACACCCATATTTTTTTCCAAAACAGTACCCTTATTGCTGATAGTGGACCATCCAAGGGTAAATCCAATGATAGCAAAGGGAAGGGCAAAAATTGTATGAGAAAAAGTAACCAGCTGTAAATATTTACGCAATGTTTTCATGAAGGGGAGCATTACAAGAATAAAGATTTAATGGATTACAAACTGAGTTGATTTCGGGTGATTTCCCATAATACGATGCCTGCAGCAATGGATACATTCAGCGAATGCTTCATGCCCCACTGGGGAATTTCAATACTTCCATCGCAAAGCAAAAGCGTAGTATCCTTTACACCTTCTACCTCATTGCCAAATATCAGGGCTAGTCCTTGTTCGGCAGCCGGCATTTGCTGAAGTGGAATGCTGGCATTGGTTTGCTCCACCGCCCAAACGGAATAATTGCGGTTTCTGGCAGCGGCAACTGCTGCTTCTGTGGTAGCAAAATATTGCCAGGCAACTGTTTCGGTAGCACCCAGTGCGGTTTTATGTATGTCGCGATGAGGGGGTTGGGGGGTATAGCCACATAAATAAATGGCTTCCACCAAAAAAGCATCGGCGGTTCTAAAAACACTGCCCACATTGTGCATACTTCGAATATGATCGAGGATTAAAATCACCGGATTTTTGGCAGCCTCCCGAAAATCCTCGGGAGAGAGGCGGTTTAGCTCCTGCATATTCAGTTTACGCATGGTGCAAAGGTACATTCATCCATTCATACATCAACTTGGGTAATCTGACTGAAATTGGCTAATTTATGCCTACAAATAACCACTACACCATGAAAAAAATATTTACTCCCCTCTTACTGGTATTGATTACAACCTCTGTTTTGGCGCAAACAGAAAAAATAGACCTCTCCGTTATACAGCAAATCAGAAAGGAGGGATTAGACAATTCGCAGGTAATGGATATTGCCTTTCAATTAACGGATGTTAATGGCAACCGACTTACCAATTCACCTGGGTATATGCGTGCTGCAAATTTTGCTGCTAACAAATTAAATGCTTGGGGACTACAAAACGTAGCCATCGACCCCTGGGGTGAATTTGGGAAAGGTTGGGAACTAGAAAAAAGTTACCTCGCCATAAAATCTCCTTATTATAAACCCTTACTGGCCTACCCCAAAACCTGGACCTCCGGAACCAAGGGGGCAAAAAATGCCGAGTTATTGTTGATTAGTGCAAAAGATACCCTCGCATTAGAAAATTATCGCGGGCAATTGAAAGGTAAAATATTACTACTCGATCAAACGGTTGTTTATAAGTCCTCTTTTAAAGCAGATGCAATTCGTTATACTGATGCTGAATTACAAGCCATGGCTGCTGCACAGCCCACCCCTGTGCGCACAGCGCCCAATCCGAATGATACAGCCGCCGCTAGAAGAATGCGGGAGCAAGCGCAGGCAAGAGGTGGTGGAGCACAGCGTATGATAACCTTATTAAAAGAAATGGCCCGTGCAGAAGGCGCAATAGCCATCGTAAGCAATGGGGGTGCAAGAAGCCATGATGGAACCATTTTTGCCCAAGGTGGCGGAGCTTACAAAGCATCCGATCCCGAAAATTTTCTGGATATGGTTTTAGGGGTAGAAGATTATAATACACTGCTGAGACTGGCAAAAGCGGGTATACCGGTTTCTATGGAAGCCGAGGTAAAAACCAAATTCTACAACAAAGATGTGCAAGGATACAATGTGATAGGAGAAATTGCCGGAGCAGATCCTGTGTTAAAAAATGAAATAGTAATGATTGGCGCCCATTTAGATTCCTGGCAAACAGGAACGGGGGCTACCGACAATGCTTCCGGTTCGGCCGTAATGATGGAAGTAATGCGGATATTAAAAACACTGAATATTTCTACCCGCAGAACCATACGGATTGGTTTATGGAGTGGCGAAGAACAGGGTTTATTGGGTTCAAGAGGGTATGTGAAAAAAACCTTTGCAGACCCCGCAACTATGCAATTATTGCCGGAACATGAAAAACTGTCGGGTTATTTTAATATCGACAATGGCACCGGTAAAATCAGAGGTATCTACTTGCAGGGCAATGAAGCTTGCCGACCGATTTTTACCCAATGGCTGGCTCCATTTGCCGATCTGGGCGCTTCTACGGTAACTATTAGCAATACCGGAGGAACCGATCACCAGTCCTTCGATGCGGTGGGGCTGCCCGGATTTCAATTTATTCAAGACCCGATTGAATACGATACCCGCACCCATCATAGTAATATGGATGTGTTCGATCATCTGCTGCCAGAAGATCTGAAGCAAATTGCTACTATTGTAGCGGGATTTGTTTACCAAACTGCCCAAAGAGACGAGAAACTTCCGCGAAAAACACTTCCAAAACCACGACCAGCGGGTGGCATGGGATTCTAGTATTGTTTTCCACATCTGCGGGAGAATACGGGGCTTTGCCTTGGCATGAATTATATTTGTTGCTATGGCAAAAGGCGCAGGAGATACCCCTTTAATGATGCAGCATCGGGCAATTAAACAAAAATATCCCGATGCGGTATTGTTATTTCGGGTTGGCGATTTTTATGAAACTTTTGGAGAAGATGCGATTATATCCTCCCGGGTATTAGGTATAACGCTAACGAAGAGAAATAATGGAGCCGCCTCATCCAGCGAACTGGCGGGATTTCCGTATCATGCCCTTGATACCTATTTACACAAATTGGTAAAAGCCGGTTATCGGGTAGCCATCTGCGATCAACTGGAAGATCCAAAAATGGTAAAAGGCATCGTGAAACGCGGTGTAACCGAAATGGTAACCCCAGGTATTGCCACGCACGATAAGTTATTGGAGCATAACAACAATAATTTTTTAGCTGCCATTCATTTTGATGAAGAACAACATGGCATTGCTTTTCTGGATATTACTACCGGAGAATTTTTAGTGGCAGAAGGAAATCAGGAATACATCGACAAACTGTTGCAGAGTTTACAACCCGCTGAAGTGTTATTTCAGCGCAATCAGCAAAAAAGGTTCAAAGATATTTTTGGCAATCAGTTTTACACCTACACATTAGAAAGCTGGATTTTTGAAGAAGCTTTTGCAAGAGAAAGTTTACTCAAACAGTTTCAAACCCATTCGCTCAAAGGTTTTGGTATTGATACTGCCAACAAAGGCATCATTGCAGCCGGTGCCATATTGTATTACCTGAAAGAAACCGAACATCCCAACCTGCAACACCTCACTTCCATACAAAGGATGGAGCGGGATGATTTTTTATGGATGGATCGGTTTACGATTCGGAACTTAGAATTATTGCCTGTGCAGGAAGGTGCGCATGCCCTGTTGAAAGTATTGGATAACACCGTAAACCCCATGGGCAGCCGATTGCTGAAAAGATGGATGCTGTTTCCCTTGCGCAATCAAACCAGCATTCAGGAAAGACTAGATGCGGTTGCATTTTTAATAAAAGAAACAGATACACGTAAACAATTGATTGCTGCAATTAAAGCTTGTGGCGATATAGAACGATTGAGCGGAAAAATTCCCGCCAAAAAAATTGGTCCCAGAGAAGTGCAACAACTCAGTAAGGGATTACAGCAAACCAGCCAAATCAAGCAGACTTGTATGACTACAGATCAACCGCTCCTTCAAAAATTAGGAGATGCGTTAAATGGTTGTCAGCTGATAGTAGATAAAATTCAGGCAACCCTTGCAGATCCTGCACCTGCCACTGCCCAAAAAGGGGGCATGATTCGGGAAGGATTGGATGCTGAATTAGATCAACTGAGGGCCATTGCCCATGGAGGAAAAGAATACCTGCACCAGATTCAACAACAGGAATCGGAAAAAACAGGTATCAGTTCATTGAAGATAAACTATAACCAAGTTTTTGGCTATTATTTAGAAGTTACCCATGCCCATAAACACAAGGTTCCGGAAAACTGGATACGCAAGCAAACCCTGGTAAATGCGGAAAGATATATTACGCCGGAATTAAAGGAGTACGAAGAAAAAATAATGGGGGCGGAGGAAAAAATATTGGCGATTGAAGTGCGCATATACGATGAATTGATGAATGATTTGCAATTGTACATCGCTCCTTTGCAGGTAAATGGAAATGTGCTGGCCACATTAGATTGTTTGGGATGTTTTGCAGAAAATGCCCTTCAGTATCAATACCATTTGCCGCAGGTGCATGCAGGGTTTGAGCTGATACTGGAAGAAAGCCGGCATCCTGTGATTGAGCGATTTTTACCACCGGGTGAAATGTATGTGGCCAATGATATTCAACTCAACCCCAGTCAAACGCAAATCATTATTTTAACAGGTCCGAACATGAGTGGTAAAAGTGCATTGCTTCGCCAAACCGCTTTGATAACGTTGATGGCGCATATGGGAAGCTTTGTGCCTGCGCGAAAAGCATTTATACCACTAACGGATAAAATATTTACACGCGTGGGTGCCAGTGATAATTTAAGTGGGGGTGAATCTACTTTTATGGTAGAGATGAATGAAACGGCCAGCATCATCAATAATATTTCTAACCGTAGTTTGGTTTTGTTGGATGAAATAGGACGAGGCACTTCTACCTATGATGGTATTTCCATTGCTTGGAGTATGGTAGAATTTTTACAGCAATCGGCCGCGCAACCGAAAACCTTATTCGCTACCCATTATCACGAATTAAACGAGTTGGAGCATAGCTGTGAACGGGTACATAATTATCACATTACACATAAGGAGGTAGGCAATAAAATCATTTTCCTTAGAAAACTCGCCAAAGGGGGAAGTACCCACAGCTTTGGTATACATGTAGCCCGTATGGCGGGAATGCCGCCGAGTTTAATAGCGCGTGCTAATGAAATATTGCTCTTACTAGAAAACAAGCAGGGCGCAGGAGATGGTGATATACTGCTGCCAACTCAATCATCCATGGCCAAGCAGGTAAAACAATTGAGAACTCCTCAAATGCAGCTATCTATTTTTGATGCGCATACCCAAACCTTTGAAACTATCCGCAAGCTGCTTACCGAACTTGATATTAATCGACTAACCCCCGTGGAAGCCATGATGAAGCTGAATGAAATAAAAAATATGATTCAATAAAAATTCTATGCAACAATACTTAGCGGGCGTGTCTTTGGTGGTGAATGACTACGATGAAGCCATTGAGTTTTATACCCGTAAATTATCCTTTACTTTATTAGAAGATACTCGAATGAGTGAAACCAAGCGATGGGTAGTAATTGTGCCACCTGGATCAACCGGTTGTACCCTCCTATTGGCCAAAGCTGCCAATGATGCCCAAAAAGCGGCAGTGGGCAATCAAACGGGTGGAAGGGTTTTTTTGTTTTTACATACCGACAATTTTGATAGAGATTATAATCAGATGCAGCAAGCCGGTATTGTATTTATTGAATCTCCCCGGCAGGAAGCGTATGGAAAGGTGGTGGTATTTGCAGATTTATATGGCAACAGATGGGATTTGATAGAGCCTATAAAATCACTTTAATACAAAAACATGTTAAGAAAATTATTGCGATTATTTGGATGGTTACTAGGAAGCGTTTTGGTGCTCATGATAGTATTGGGCATTGTTTTTTACCAGAAAGACCAATCACCAGAAGAAGTATATAACAAATATTCCCTTGCTAACTCACAGCAAATTGCAATCGGGGGCGTTCAATTGCATTATAGTGATGAGGGTAATCGTTTAGATAGTACTCCCCTCCTTCTGATTCATGGTACCTCTTCATCCTTAAGAACCTGGGATGGGGTAACAGCACAATTGAAAAGCCAATATCGGATTATCCGATTTGATTTACCGGGTTTTGGATTAACCGGACCGAATCCGAATCGCGACTATTCAACCAGGTATTATAATCAGGTAATTGATTCTTTGCTTACGGCTTTACATGTTTCACGGGTGATTATTGTAGGTAATTCATTAGGTGGGGCGATAGCCACCCAATATGCCATCCATCAGCCTGCCAAAGTGCGAGGTTTGGTGTTGGTGGATGCGGCAGGATTACCTCCTGCAAAAAAAACAACGGGTGCGATTGGATTTAAGTTGGCCCAAATGCCGGTTATCAATCGATTGCTCACGATTATTACTCCGCGGGTTTTGGTGAAGAAGAGTTTACAAGATGCATACGGAGATACCGGAAAGGTAACGGATAGTTTAACAACTCAATACTTTGATATGCTTACGCGGGAAGGAAATAGACAGGCATTGGTAGATAGAATGCGGCAGGGCTGGCAGGAAAAGAATAGCGACTTTTTATCGAATGTACAATCGCCAACTTTAATTGTTTGGGGCAGCAAAGACCGGCTGATTCCGGTAGAAAATGCGGAATTATTTCAGCAGAAAATTAAAAATAGTCAGGTACATATCTGGGATAACTTGGGGCATGTGCCTATGGAGGAAGATCCGGCTGCTTTTTCGGATATACTAAGGAAGTGGGTAATGCAGTTAAAATAATATTGAGTAACCCATCTTCAATAAAATTAGCCAAAGCTGAAAATAAAGGGGAACAAGAAAACCACTATGGCTGCCCAAATGCTATAAACTGGAAACCAACCCACCATAGCTGCTTCCACTTTTTGAGTGCTGTTATTCAGTCGTAAGCTTTTTACCAACTGATAAGTCAAAAAAGCCAGGTGTAAAAAAATCAGCAGATTTGCTCCCAGCACTGCTACCCGGTTAGGGGTAAAACCGAAACTAGATAAGCGAAAAATGATGGCAGACAAAGCGATTCCATTCGCGACTACAGCCACTACTGAAAGTATAGTTTGCAGATAATGTAAAATGGAACGGTGGTGTTGGCGGGAGCTTGTTAGGGAAAAGAAAATGATAGCCATAACCCCTATTAATACCAGATTAAAAATCATCAGAAAATTTCTGTCGGTATAAATATTTTTTGAAGAAAATGCCAATGCGAGCAGAAAAACGAATAACGTACATAAAACAATCGGAGTGAAAATACCAGCAATCAGGGGAGAAATCCGGTTAACCAGTTGAGGATTATTCAGCACCAGATAGGTAGCAATCATTGGAAAAGCGGCTAGTACCCAAACCAGTACATATTTTTGGTAGAAACTTGCGAGATTAATGCCAATTATTTCGAACAGTGCTACTGAAATGGCGGTAAAAAGAAAGGCTGACAAAACCATGATAGCCGAAATTACCAGCCAATTGCCATTGTGTTGTAAATATTGAATAGTGCCGCTTGGTTTTTTTATAGAGGCCCCGGCAAAAATAAAACCAGCAAGTGTCCATAAAAAAAATAGCAGATGAACGGAGCTCAGCTGGCCTGTTTGGCTGATAGCATAATAGGGTATAAGATTAACATATACAGCCGCAAAAACTATTAACAACGCAGGTAAAACTAATTGACGAATGGAAACTGCTTTTTTGATGGCAAAATAAACCAGCAATGCCGGAAATATAACGAATGGGATATTTCTGGTAAAGAATTCTTCTGTACTCCAGTTAAACCAAAAAGGTAACTGAGCGATACACCCACTTACAAAAGCCAATAACAATACCCAACGGATTTCATGGCTGCTTCCCCAATTAAAGGAGGAAGATTTTTGATAAATCAGTCGCTGCCTCCAAGTTTCGGCGACAGGATAATGGGAAAGGGAGGGATAAATATGTAAAAATGCCGATTCAAATTGAGCGGGGCTGTTTCGATACAATCTTTCGAGTTCAGCAGGTTTATTGATATTTTGTTGAATATTATCTTCCATGATTACCAGTTAACCATTTAATGATAGAATTGATAAGATAAGAAAAATAACTGATAATGGGAAAAAAGGTAAAAAAGGTATCTGAATAACAAGAGATTTACGCGGTTGATGCCTAAATAAAATGTATAAAATGCTTACTGAAAATCCTGCTAATAATATAATTTGAATACTTTTAGTTGAAAAGACTAAAACGTTTTTTCATCCGTTAAATCTAATTTTTATTAATTATTTTTTAATCCCCAATATTAGGAGAAAATTGATCCTATATTTAGATTCGTCGATTCTTGACAATCTCAACCAATTGAAAATCAATGCTTTCTTTTAAAACAACCTTTGCAGCTGTATTTATTTTTTTTACATTCTCTAATCTTTCTACTCATGCGCAAGATCTCTATGCATATGACTATAAGATAGAATTGCCCAATGATGGCACAAGCGATTATTTATCAATTGATTCAATCAACCAAAATTTATATGTAACACATCTAAATAATGTTCATGTTATTAGTCTAGAGAAGAAAAAATTAATTTATACCATCAGTAACATGATAGGTGTAAAAGGGGTTGCAATAGTAAATGAAGTAAATAAGGGTTTTATCACTGATAGTAAAGACAATTCTGTAATTGTTTTTAATCTTTTAAATTTTGAAAAATTATCAATTATACGATTAAAAGGGAAAAAGCCAAGTGCCATTATTTTTGATGTGTATTCCAAAAAAGTTTTCGCATTTTGTACAGATAGCCATTCAATTAGTGTAATAGATATTGATTCTTTGGAAGAAATATCCACCATTCATTTACCTGGGGAACCAGAATTTGCAGTGGCAGATGGTAAAGGGCTATTATTTGTTAACCTTGAGGATAAAAACAGTTTTGCAGTTTTAAATACCAACACTTTACAACTGGTAAATTCTTACGCTATATCCCCTTGTAAAGGGCCATTTGCTCTAGCTTTTGATTTTGCGAATAGAAGGCTATTTAGTGGATGTAGGGAAAATCAAGGGGTAAGCGTAATTAACACAGAAAATCAACAGGTAGTTGTAACGCTCCCAATTGGTAAAGGTGTTGGCATGGTAACATATGATATCACTGAAAAGATATTAATTGTTGCTAATTCAGATGGAACTGCACAGATTTTTCAACAAGTTACTCCTGATAATTATCAGCTCACACAAACCTTACAAACTTTTGAGAAGGCAAGAAATTTCGTATTGAATACTAGAAACAAAAATTTATACTTCAGTGCTTCCCAATACCAAAACAACACCATAGTAACCAACAGTTTTGCCCTTTATGTGTATAAAAGAATATTGCCATAAAACTAATATCTTTTGAAATAAAAATCAACCAAATTATTCACTTGTCAAATATCATTTTATGCAAAGAATTATTTACGCTATTATTTTTTTAATGACTGTTGTATTGTTTACTGAATGTTCAAAATCGTCTGACCAAAATATCAGTATTTCAAGTAAAGAATTTAGTGCAGGAGTGTTTATAGAAAATGGAGATACCCTTAACACTAAAAATGGTTCAAATGGCCGTGCAATTAAGGGCACACTTAAGGCAGGACAAACCTATTACTTATCAACTGATTTTTCAGATGCGACTATAAACAAAGGGGATACACTTGTAATACAAAGTGGCGTTCAGGTGTTAATTATTGGGCAAACAAGTGGACCAGCCAAAATGGGTACACAAAACCATGCACCAGCTTTGGTAATTAATGGTACTCTTCTTTGTTTAGGCACCAAAACAAACCCCAATGTTTTTACCGTATCTTACCCCACGCTTAAATCTAACCCTTCTTTAGACCCACAAGATCCTAATTCAGACCCTGCATTTGCTGGATATTGGGGGGGTATACAAGGAGGTGCAGGTTCAGGGGACATTATTATAAAATGGACCAGGCTAGAATATTTGGGTGGAATTGCTGCTTCTAATGATCCACTACGTGGGGGAAAACCACGTTACGGAATATTTATTCAAAATCCATCTGCGAATTTAGTGTTAGAAGATAATTGGTTGTATGGCTCAAATAACGACATGGTTAGAGTTGCTGGCGGAAAATATGAAATTCTTCGTAATACTTTTGAAAAAGTAGGTCTTACTGCAGGTGAATGTGTTAATGTAAAAAGCGGAAGTGTTGGGGATATTGCCTATAACCTAGCAATTGGAGGAACCGGGAATGCTTTTAAAACCTCTAATGCTGGAGGTTTGTCCCCCCAAAGCAACATGAATACATATAATAATACAATCGTAAGCGGGGGCTTTCGTCAGGCAAAAGCGGGTGAAGGGGGTTCAATTGATTTTGAAAATGCTGGTAGAGGGTTAGCTTACAATAATTTATTGGTTAATTGTGCATTTGGGTTAAGTGTTTTAGGTGGTGGAGGTGCAACCCCACTAGCAGATACAGCCAATATAAAATATGGTTATACCTATAATTATGGTGATAATGTAACCATAACACAACAATTTTTACCTACGGGATTTATAACAACAATTAAAACAGGGGATATAAATGCTGGTAATGCTACCATACCGGGTGCTAATAATCCCTTATTTATAAAATACCAATTGCCATTACCCGCTCAAACCAATTTTAGCTCACTTAACTTTGCTGGTTCCAATAATTTTCGTTTACAATCCAATTCACCAGCGATAGGTAAAGCTTTTACAGGCTTTTCTGCATATGGTGTTGTAAAAGTAGATCCAGTATTTGGAGTAACAGAACTATCGCAACCTGGAAAAGATTTTGGGGCTTTTCAATTTGATGGTACCGGAAATCAACACTAAAGGTATTATCTACAATGCAAATATGGTGGAATTTGATATACTTTATCGTTATCGGAACCTTTTATTAGGGATACTTTTCTGCATAACCTTTCAACAAGAAAAAGTTTATGCTTATGGAACTATCAGTGGCAGAATTATTGATAAAAAAACGAAGCTAGGCATTTCAGGGGCAACTGTGATTGCTAATGAAAAAAAACAATTTGCCTATTCGGATTTTAAAGGAACATTTATTCTGAATAAACTTTTATCAGGAAGTATTAAATTGGTAATAAATTGTATTGGTTATAAATCGGATACACTTTATTTAATACTGGCTGATAGAAAGCAACTTCAATTAACCATTGAATTGGAAGAAATTGCCGATAGTTTACAGGGCATTACAATATATAGCAATTATTTGTCTGATGGTTCTGAAAAAAAAATTTTGCAATTGCAAAAGGCTTCCATTTCCATTGTAGATCTTATATCGGAAGAAGCCATTGAACGTTCCAGCGACTTAACAATCTCAGATGTTACCCGAAGGATTAATGGCTTGTCTACCTCATCAGAACAAGCCGGAGAACCAGCAAGAACAATTATAAGGGGGATTGACCCAAAATACAATTACACTTTGGTAAATGGATTTAAAATTCCTAGCCCAGCCGATAAAGTTCGTTATGTACCCCTTTCTATTTTCCCTGCAGATATGGTAAAAAGTGTAGAAGTTTATAAAAGCCTTACGCCAGATATGGAAGGTGATGCAATTGGGGGCGTAGTGAATTTAGTTTTAAGAAATGCACCTGAAAAAAATATACTGAAAGGAAACTTACAAGTAGGTTACAATTCCTTTTTTTTAAATCATTCTTACCAATATTTCGATTGGCATGGAGTACAAAAAGAATCTCCTTACGAAATGTATGGACCGAATTACTCTGCAAAAAATACTGATTTTACAAAAAATAATTTGTCATTTTTATACAAGACTCCCAGTTTGCAGGTAACTGGTAATTTGATTTGGGGAAAAAGATTTTTACAAAAAAAACTCGGTATATTATTGGCAACAGATTTTCAGCAACTTACAACTGGGAGAAGTAATTTCTTTATCGCTCAAAATAGCGAACCTCAGTTAGATAATGCGCCCGGACTTACCAATTATTATCTTAACTACTTTTCATCAACCACAATAAGACAAAGTATCCATTCGATTGTTGATTATAAAATTTCACCTAATAATTACATTTCGCTATTTCAATTTTATGCCAATGAAAAAGAGATAGGTACTAGAAACAGAACTGATACCAGTTTAACACAAGGGCGGAGCAAGCCAGGAACAGGAGTTATAAAAATATCCAACCGTTCGAGGCTTCACTTACAATCCCTATACAGTGCAGGCTTACATTGGAAGGTAAAGTTATCTTCAAAATATTCATTTACGCTACCAGTAGCTTATTCAATAGCTATAGGTTCGTATCCAGATTGGTCTGAGTTATCTTCAAGAACCAGTTGCATAGAAGACCCTACTGGGCAGATTATAAAAGCACCCTTATTGTTAGAACCATTAACGCGTATTTGGATTAGAAACAGGGAAAGGGATTTGAGTGTAAGTCCACACATAGATTATAAAACCCTATTGAATAAAAAAGAATTAAGTGTTTCTCTGGGTGGATTGTATCGAAACAAGTTTCGCAATAATTTTTACAATGTATACCTATTTCAACCAGCTATCACAACTAATCAAGGGCAGCCATTTGGGGATATATATTCAGCTGTTTGGTCAAATAATAATTCACCCCAAAATCCATTTGGAGATGTAGCTAACCCAAATACCTATATTGCCCATGAAAATATTTATGCAGCTTATTTTTCAGTTACTTTAAAAATTAAAAATACAAATGTAATTACAGGTATTCGTTATGAGGGTACGAATCAAACATTTACTTCTTCGGTAAACCCTAGTATTACATACGGAAAAGAGGGATCAATAAGCTATTATGATTTTCTTCCTTCTTTCCAACTTAAACATCAGTTAACCAAAAACAGTTCTATCAAGGCTTCTTGGTACAAAAGTATTTCTAGGCCTGCCCTATATGATATTACATTTTATTCTATAGCTTATGAAGATTATAACGAGGCCGGGAATCCATTTTTGCAAAGAGCAAAAGCTCAAAATTTAGATATTCGATACGAATTTTATGCAAAAGGTTTAGACCAATTTTTATTCGGTGCTTTTTATAAACACATAAGCAATCCTTATGAGAAGACTTTATTAAATAGCGGTGATTTGTTATACCCTTTACCTCAACAAGGGCTTAGTTATACTCCTGCAAACGTGCTAACAGCACAGGTTCGAAATATTGGAACTGCCAATATTTATGGTCTTGAATTTTCCGGATCTAAATTTTTTGGCAAAATTGGAATACAAGCAGGTTATACCTATACTTATTCTAATGTTGAGCATACTGCCAAGTATAAAACTCGCGAAAACCCCGCTAACGTATCTAGTAATATAATTACAGTAAGTAAAAATGTAAACAGGCCCTTACAAGGTCAATCGCCCCATTTAGCTAATTTTGGTATTATATATAAAGACCCTCAAATTGGGGTTACTGCAAGGATGTCAGCAATTTACACTGGAAAACGAATTTATTCTTCATCTGGCTGGTATGGATTGGATTATTGGCAAAGGGGTTATTTTTTAATAGATGCCTATCTAGATAAAAAATTAGCTAAAAAATTTAACATATTTATCAAAGCCAATAATATTTTTAATACTTCCACAGTAATTGATCTTTTAAAATCTAATCCTTCGTTTTCATCAGCAATTATTCCTTCTCAGGAAAGTAGCAGCCGAATTACAATAATGCGCCAAATAGATTGTACCAATTATTTTATAGGCATTCAATGGGCTTACTAATTTTTACGTTCATTTTTTATTCAATTTAAAAGCCATTAATAACAACTATGTTTGAAAAATCAAGCCGTCTCAATCACTAATATTCAATTCCGATTGGCCCATTGTTGGGTTTGTAATCAAATGAATTACAGGTTAATCAAAGCTGGAAATAGATTTTGAATGTAATTGTATTTTGCAGGTATATTCTTGGATTTTCTCAAAATCTAGTTAAGTTTATAAGCAATCGCCTGCCCCAAGAGCTTATAATTGCGTGAAAAGGTAACTATATGCCCGAGCGGCTTTCCTTGATTAAATTTCGATTTACACTTATAGTCTTATCTTTGTGTACTTACATTTTGGCCATCCAGCTGCCTTTTTTGAAAAGAATACACCAAAGAAAAGGAAGAAACAAGATGTGGCCATGAGTAAATAAATCATTTATAACCCTTAAATTAAAATTATGTCGAAAAAAACAGCTGAACCTAGGAAGAATAAGCCTACAAAAAAGAAAAGCTCCGCTCAGAAAAAAGCGAATCCTAAGAATAAAGCAAGGTAAGCACAAAGTCACTGAAGGCCCGGTTTAAAGTTCCGGGCTTTTTTGTGCAGTTTTTTGAGTGTTGATTTAGGACGAGGGTTGAAAAATCCGGAGGATCTTAAAACTCAAATCCAGTTCTGATTGAGTATCAAATGGGTTGATAATTAGAAGGTTTCCTAGTCGTTCATATCTGGAAATGGCTTTGAGTGAGATAGGATTTTGCAGGCTTATTGAATATAAATAATTTTAATTTAGGTGGAATCACATCACCAAATTAAATTCTCCTAAGATAAAATCAATTCAAAAATGAATTTATTACATAAAAAAATTAATAAGGTATTAATCATTTTATTTGTAATCTCACTTACTGGCTGTTTTCAGTCAACTAAATCATTACTAATCATTAATAATGTTTCGAGAGATACATCCATCTTAATTAAAGTTATTAATCCAAGACTTTATTCTCCTACAACCATGATTGTAAAAATCAATGGAGAGACTAGTGATAGCTTTATTGTTATGAATGATATGAAAATCCCAGGAGGAATAGTTGATACAATAATGAATATGGATTTTTATAATCATGAATATCTTTTTAAATACAATTCCTACAAAGCAAAAAAGGGACAATTAAAAGTTAGTATTGAAATTCCCTAATTAGTTGTCGGCAATTTAAAAGGCAGTTTCAGAATTTAAATAGCTGCCAGCTCAACATGTAATAGGATTAGGGTAATAATAACAAATATTTGTAACAAAGTGAGGGTAAAACATTAAATAATATGTACCAAAGTGATAGGTAAAAAGGGAAATCCGGAGGCCCTCAACACTGAAATCCAGTTGAGTTTTACTATCAAATGAGTTGATAATTAGAAGATTTACCGAACAATCATCACTGAAAATGGCTAGTAAACGAAATTGGATGTAGCATTAGGGGTTCATCATATACCCATCCTTTGACTGGCTTTACTGCCCTGCGCCTGATGGAGAAAATACTGGAACTAAGCCGTAAAGGCCAACCCTTCCCAACCTTTACCATCCATAAAAGCCTTCGTCCAGGTTTTCATGGTGTTCCAGTCTGTAGGCGCCATTCCAATAGCATTTAATTGTTCGATCCGCTTTTGCTCACGCTTACTCAGGCTGCCATCGAGTAAAAAGCCAAGGGCAATAATCCATTTACACAACTGCTTTATATCAGCGGGGGCTTGTTGCAGTTGGCGGAGGTAAGTGGTTTCATTAAAAGCGGCTTCGGGCTTTTGGAGTTGGTAATGTTCTACAAATAGACGGGTAAGTATGCTATGGTTGAAATGGTAATCACGTTTGCTGATGGCTATAAACTGCAAAGAATTGTACACCAGGTCGTTTTGACTTTGTAAGGTTGGCCATGCCTCCTTCATTTTCTTAAAGGCTTGTTCCACCAGGTTTTGCCCCATAATTACCACCCGTCCCTCTCGCAATACCTGAAAAGTGCCCCAGGCATTCCATGCTGCAAATACGGGAATGCCCGCCAAATCTTGTACCCACTGAAAAGCATAACGCCCCAGCATTTTTTGCACCAATACTTTGAAAACCAAATTACTGATAGTGGCTTTTAATGCAATGAGCAGGTTCCAGAAGAAGAGCGCATTTTTGTTCATACCTGCCAGTGGATCGATACCAAAGCGGGAAACAGTTTTGTCCTTTTTCTCTAGGCTGATATTGAGCAATAATTCAGAAAAAGAAACTTGGGGCTTGTTTTCGTAGGTAAGAAAACCGGTAGCCACCGCCATTTGATGAATACAGTAAATATGCATTAACGTTAGAAGCATGAGTTCTAACATCACTAAAAAAATACTCCATAGAGTGAAGCGCAGCGGAATTTCGATAGTGCGTCCAAGTAGCTCAACCGGCCATTTTGAAAACAAATGGGGCCAAATATATTTGGGCAAATACAGCAACAATACGCCCATAGCGCCAATAATAGCCGCCGCCCATATGGCTTTCGTTTGCAGACTGTTCAGTTTAGCCGCTTCCATTTCGTTTAGTAAATAGATGGCATCATCTGTTTCGAGCCTTTCAATGGGCAATTTTTGATAAAACCAATGATAGAAGGAGCGAACCATGGGTCAAAAATAAGGGGTGGTGCCAAAAAAACCCGTTTTTCAACGGGCTAAATTTGAAGCAATGCGGATGATTAGCACACAAATGAAAAAGGGCTGCTTGATGATCCGCCTAGGCGAAAAGAATATTGCTCACCTGCCGTGCGGTTCCTCTCTGTCATTTGGTAAATACATGGGGAACATACTGCAGATGTTCCGGAAGCGCACAGGCTCTATTAATAACGGAATGCCCCACTCATCAATTCCTGTTCAACTCTCGAAATACCAATCTCCTGTGCTACATTCTTCCAGCCACTAACAGCAGTTTTTATCTCTGTGATGATAGTATTCATTTCAGCTTCACGTAACTGAAAATACTCACCCACACTTTTGGCCAATTCAAAGTCCAAGGCATTGTTGTGTGTATCAATATTCAATGCTAGCCTCTCTTTATCAACAGAGGGATTGATATCAAAAGCCGGAGATAATATCCAGCCCGTATCTGTTAATATAAAACCATGATTCCGAAGGTGATCATCTGTGTTGGAAATAGCAATGTGAAAAACAATCCTTCTCCAGAGTTGCTGCAGGTCATGTTTATTTTGTGCGCCGTTGTACTGGATGAATTCTGCCATATCCAAATAACTAGCAGGATTTTCTTTGATGGTATCTTCATTTTGCCCGGTCATAGTCATCGCCGATGCAAAATGTATGCGTTCACTCAACTGCCTGTCAAACCGTTTGGTAAAAAAAGTATGAAACTTCCCCGCCACTTTTTCAATCCTTGATGGTTGCATTACAACGCCACATTGCAAAGCGAGTTTATACGCCAGATATTCCCATGCACCTTTATCAATGGAATCAACTTTTGATGGAAACTTGGCAATCCACAAATGCCCATGGTCATCAATGATATTTGCTTTCGGTCTTGCACCACCCAGTGATGAACCCGGTGCCATTAATATTGCCAGCCATTTTTTTACTTCCTCACTGTCTTCGTCACTTTCTAAAACCTCAGCTGCATGCTGGAGTTCTCTGATGCTTGCCCACGGTGGTGTAGGCATACCCAGGTTGTTATCTAAAAACGGCCCATCGTTATCCAATTTAAAACGCAAAGCTCCCATTCTTGTTTCATCATATACACCCAGTAAAAAATCTATATCATATAAAACCGGCATCGGCCGGCCAGCTTCTTTGGAAAGCTGTGCGGCACGACGTTTCATTAAAGTTCGCCCCCATGTATCCGGCATCGAATCCATAAACACCCCGAAATTCTCTTTGCCATTCGGGTATTGCGGACCAGTAAACCAGGTAATATCAGGATCCAGTAACTGCTGTTCTTTAGAACTTATCCAGCTAACATCATATTCAAAACTAAATGCCTTTTTACCCTTTGCCTGTTGGGCACTCAGTACACCCATACATTTAGGTTCGGGCATCCCCAACCAATGAGCATATACGTATATATCTGTTTTGTTTGTAGCCACGGCTTTTTACATCAAGTAAGTATATAGATTTCGTTTAATGGCCGCATAGAATCACTGATTAATTATGGTTTCTTGGAGGAAGCCCGGTTATGGGGATTTCCAATTAACTGCAGGTCTTGTAATTTTCTTCCGAAATCATCATCTGCTGCCAGTTTCAAAAAATCATCCTGCAATCCCAAAACACGCATGGTATTGAAGTAAGCAGCCATGGAAACACTGCTATTCCCTTTTTCAATATGATACAGCGTACTGCGGTCAATATCGGCCCTTTCTGCCACCTGCAGCGTTGTTAATTTCCTCCGTTTCCTCGCCAGCTTTATGTTTTCGCCTACCTGCTCCAATATTTTCTGGTACTTGGGAAAGACAAGTTGCTTCTTCCGGTTCATGAATAAATGTTGTTTATTTTATACAAAAATATATTTTTTGTTGTTAATATACAACATTTTAATTTTCGCGGGATCCAATCCACTCCAAAAGCGTTTCCCTGTCTTCTGAAGAAAATCGGCTGATGGCGTTTTGCAAGTAGTTAGATAAGGTGGAAAATCTGGAGTCTCTTATCACTGAAAAAACTGTACAGATTGACTATCAAATGGGTTGATATTCAGAGGGGTTCCTGTTCATGTAAGAATGAGAATGGGTGGTAACAAAGATTGGATTATGCAAAGTAGCAGTAGAAAACCAGTAAAGTTTGATGAAAAAACCGGTTTAAATAGTCTAAAAAAAGAAAAACCCGCGACCAGCGCGGGTTTCAGGGTAAAATTTGCGGACGGGACTCGAACCCGTCCCCACAGTACTGTGGGGATGACAGGGCAGCATGCTAACCAACTGTAAATCGTCCGACTATATTTTTTGGATGAACTAGCAAAGTCTGAATCCTGCTCCTTACTGCCTTTTTTAGATTTCGTTCCCGGATCAATGCTTCGGTTTTGGTAATACATTCCTCTACATACACCAGGTTCCATGGCATTTTTCCAGAAGTATACGGGGAGTTACCTTGATTATGCTGCTGCAGCCGTTTCAATGGGTCCGCTGAATAACCCTTGTAAAACGTACTGTCTTGAATACTCTCAATGATGTATACATAATGAGGCATAAACAAAAAAGTCTCAGAATTATCTGAGACTGCTTGCGGACCGGACGGGACTCGAACCCGTCCCCACAGTACTGTGGGGATGACGGGGCAGCATCCTAACCAACTGTAAATCGTCCGACAATATTTTTTGGATGAACCAGCAAAGACTGAATCCTGCTCCTTACTGCCTTTTTTAGATTACGTTCCCGGAGCAAGGCTTCAGTTTTTGATTCACATGCCTCCACATATACTAACTTCCATGGCATCTTACCAGCCGTATATTTGGATTCACCCTGGTTATGTTGCTGCAAACGTTTCAAAGGGTCCTCAGAATAACCCTTATAAAAAGTTCCATCCTGCAAACTCTCAATGATATAAACATAGTAGGCCATAAACAAAAGCGCCTCAGATATAACTGAGACGCTTTGCGGACCGGACGGGACTCGAACCCGCGACCTCCGCCGTGACAGGGCGGCATTCTAACCAACTGAACTACCGATCCAAACTCATATTACAATATAATACTATAAATATGGTAGCCTTTGGGGTGCAAATATAAGGTGAATAACCCTGTTGAAACAAATCTTTTCGAAAAAAGGATGATGATGTATTTTTACCCTCTTAAAGTTTTCTATGCCACAGTATCCCAACAGGCAATTTCTGGATTTTGAACAGCCCATTAAAGAAATTTATGAGCAAATAGAAGAAACCAGAAAGCTTGCCGAAAAAAATGCCAAAGTTGATTATACCTCCAATATACAGCAGTTAGAAGAGGAAATTGTTGCCAAAAGAAAAGAGATTACCGAGCAGCTTTCGCCCTGGCAAAGAGTGCAACTGAGCCGACATCCCGACCGCCCCTATACCCTTAAATACATTGAAAAAATGTGCAGCGATTTTGTTGAGCTGCATGGAGACCGCAACTTTAAAGACGATAAAGCCATGGTAGGGGGCTTTGCCAGCTTGGATGGACAAACCGTAATGATGATCGGTCAGCAAAAAGGCATCAACACCAAGGCCCGCCAAATGCGCAATTTTGGGATGGCTAATCCAGAAGGTTATCGCAAAGCACTGCGCTTGATGAAGCTGGCAGAAAAATTTAATAAGCCTGTAATTTGTTTGATCGATACACCGGGTGCTTTTCCCGGATTGGAAGCAGAAGAACGCGGACAGGGCGAAGCCATTGCTCGTAACATTTACGAGATGATACGACTGAAAGTACCCGTAATTATTGTTATAATTGGGGAAGGAGCCAGTGGAGGTGCGCTGGGCATTGGTGTAGGCGATCGCGTATTGATGATGGAAAATACTTGGTACACTGTGATCTCTCCCGAAAGTTGCAGCTCCATTCTCTGGCGCAGTTGGGATAAAAAAGAAACGGCTGCAGAACAATTACGCCTTACCGCATCGGATATGAAGGGTTTTGGACTGGTAGATGAAATAGTTCCCGAACCCATGGGTGGCGCTCATTGGGATTATGCGGCAGCTGCAGAACTATTAAAAGGTTGCATCCTAAAAAACCTAGCAGAAATACTTCCCCATTCCTCATCTGACCGAGTAACACATAGGATAGAGAAGTATGGCAAAATGGGATTTTGGGAAGAAACAAACGCTTAAATCGGAAGCAGGGTTCAGATCTAAAAAAATTAATCATACCACCTATCAAATTAGCACCCTTGTTAAAGAAATCGCTTAGTGGAACCGGTGTAGCCATCGTAACTCCCTTTAACTCGCAACACCAAATTGATTTTAAAGCCTTAGCGAATATCATAGAATTTTTAATACAAGGAGGTGTTCAATACATTGTTTCGCTTGGAACAACCGGAGAAACCCCCGTTTTAGATGCTGCCGAAAAAAAGGATATCCTTCAATTCACCTATCAGCAGGTAGCGGGTAGAATTCCCGTTGTAGCAGGTATAGGTGGAAATAATACCCGGGCAGTTATAGAAGATCTTTCTACCTTTCCGCTGGAACAGGCAACTGCTATCTTAAGTGTTTCCCCCAGTTATAATAAACCCTCTCAGGAGGGAATCTATCAGCACTATAAAGCAATTGCCGAAGCTTCTCCCCTTCCTGTAACTCTCTATAATGTTCCCGGAAGAACCGGCAGAAATATGTTGGCTAGTACTACCCTTCGATTAGCCGAACTTCCCAATATTGCCGGAATAAAAGAAGCCAGTGGATTAATGGATCAATGTGCCCTGATTCTAAAAGAAAAACCCGCCGATTTTTTAGTAGTGAGCGGCGAAGATGCCCTTACCCTTTCACAAATAGCAGCCGGTATGGATGGAGTGATTAGCGTTGCTGCCAATGCCTTTCCTGCCATTTTCTCGCAAATGGTGCAAGCTTGTTTACACAACGAATTTGCCCTAGCACAACAACTCAACAATCGACTGCTGCATGCCTACGACCTGTTGTTTGTAGAAAACAATCCGGCCGGAGTAAAGGCGTTTATGTATTTACAAGGGCTACTCGAAAATCAACTTCGGCTTCCCCTTCTAGCTCTTAGTAAACCCGTTTTTGATCAGGTAACTGCCTGCTGGAAAGAAATCAACGCTGCTTAGTTGACTTCAAAAGTCTCCTGTTTACCTGCCATTATCAACTGCATTCTTTCTATTTTGAAGGATTACAATCCCGAAACCTACAAAACACTGAAAGAATAAATCCATTGGTTTAGCGAATTACAGTAACGGATCCGGAAATAGGTGGCTGTCCGTTGTGCAATTGAATTAAATAATAGTACGTTGCTACGGGAACCGGCTTCCCCTCCCAGGTGCCATCCCAAGCCCTGCCATTTCCTTTGGAAGAATATACCAATCGACCAGTTCTATTAAAAATCTCAAGGGAACTATTGGGATAATCTTGTAGATATTTTATTTGCCAGGTATCATAGATTCCATCTCCATTGGGAGAAAATGCATTGGGTATTTCCGGCATTTTCATCACCTTTATATGAAGGGTATCGGTTACCATACAATACCCCTCGCCGGTTAATTGTAACTGATAAGTGATATCATCATAGGGAGTTGAAAGCGGAGTGGATGCAGTATCACTATTTAAATAAGTAGCCGGATACCATTTGAAATATAATTTATTTCCACTCACCAAGGAAGGTACCAAGCGAATACTATCTCCTCTGTTTATTGTAAGCGTGGGGGGTAATTTTAGTTTTGGTTTTTCATAAACAGGAATACTAACTGCTGCCGTATCACTGGTACAACCTTTTTGATTTACAAAATATACCTGAGCTGATTGCATACCTGGTTTTTGAAATTGCCAAACAGGATTTTGCAAACTGGTTCCTCCCCCATCACTCATACTCCAAAACCATTTGCGAGGCGCAAATCCCATGCCGTTCGCAGTTGCAAAAAATTGAATGGGCCTTCCCAAACATAGCTGAATATCGGAAGCAGTTACAAATACCTTGGGTTGAGGATAGATAGATTGCAGTAACTGAACAAGGGTGTCTACACAACCTTTATCGGAATACACAATCAATTGAACCGGATAGGTACCCAAAGCCGAATATCGGTGTGTAGGATTTTGTAAGGTTGAGGTTACTGGATTATTCAAGTCACCAAAACTCCAGTTATAAGTAAACTGCAACTGCGTACTATCTGCAATGGTACTTCGGTTGATAAAAGTTCCATTACCATCGGGTAAACAGATATCGGGCAAATCGAATTTCGCACGAGGACGGGGATGAACCGTTACATTAAAGGGAGCCGATACGGTAGTACAACCATAGTTATTGGTAACCTGCAAAGTGATGGTTTGCGGACTCGTAATAGAAACAGCCGGGAGCTTACTTCCATTACTCCACAAGTAACTGCCCGGCTCGGCTGCTACCAAATTTACTTCCCTCCCCTCACAAATCACTGAGGGGCCCAGCGACTGGATAGTTGCAGTGGGAATGGGTTTTATTTGCGCTGTGTAAGTAAAGGGAGAACCAGCGCAAGCCAATCCATCTCTCAAGGTTACCGGAATAACCTGATAATTAAGCGCAACAGGGGTACTGGCAGTTGACATGAAATTACCGGCAAAATAGTTCACATCATTGGTAAATAATCCTCCGGTAACGAAAGCAGATGTATTAACCGCTTGCCAGATAAAATGGGTAGAATCGGGAATTGAACCATTTACTCCCGTAACCGGTGTAAACCAAAAAGCAGTTCCACTGCAATAAGTGGTAGATAGCTCAGCAACATTCGCAACCAACTGAACTCGGAATGCAAGTGTAAAAACATTTCCCAAACAGGCACCTGGTGAGGTAGGTTGCACTTGCAGCGGAAGTACGTTTATATTTCCGGTTAAGTTGCGAATATTTCCTTGAATTATGCCATTCGAACTGGTTCCACTTAAACTTCCTGCCCAACCATTAGAAACAGCACTTACCCAAGTATATTCAGTAGCGTTGGGAATGGCTCCATTGGTTTGATTTTGCAGTAGTATTTGAAATACCTGACCACTGCAAATCGTATCTTTTATCGACGGTATGCTCGCTTTGGGAAGCACAGCTGCAACAATAGAGAAAGCAGTTCCTTCTCCACAACCGGAGATAGGAGTAACAGCTAGTGTTGATTCACTTGCGGTGGTTGCCAAGTTATAAAAACGAGTACTAATTACACGGGATGTTTTTACCAATGGCAAGCCGGTAGAAGTTGAGAGGCTATCTTTTTCAATCCAGGTAAACAGGGTTTCAACGGGTATAATTCCATTTACACCATCTGTAGGTTGAACAGTGAACAAATTTTGTGTACAAACAGAACAAGCAATATTTTGAACATTGGCAATAGGCTTCACCTGTACCAAAAGAGTAAAAGCAACGCCACTACAACCAGCAGTTACCGGAATAATAATGTAGGTGGCTGTTTTAAGTGAACTGGTAGCATTGGAAACAGATCCTTGAATATTGGTTAGTAAAGTAGCGGCTCCTCCCCCAGTAATACCAATACCAGCTGGGGCATTCCAGCTATACAAAGTAGTGGAGGGTAATCGATTGGGCAGCTGCGATGTGGGCGTAAAACCAAAACTATTTCCACTGCAAATACTTAGGGTGGTTGCTTGAATAAGTGCCGTGGGTTTTATCCAAACCGTTACAGAAAATACATTGCCCAAACAATTAGCAGTTGCGGCCCTAACCAAATAGGTAGCCGTAAGCGCAACGGTAGCCGTAGAAAATAATTTACCAGTTATGAAACTCGTGTTGGTTCCACTTGCTCCTCCACTAATGGATGAGGACATGGTGGGAACCGACCAACTATAAACGGAAGCAGCCGGAATGATTCCGGTAGTATTAGACAGTACACTAATAGAAAAATTAACTCCTTCACAAACGGTTTGCGAAAATTGAAGCACTGCTGGCACCGGAAAAACTGTAACAGTAAGCGTAAAGGGAGATCCAGCACAGCCCCCGGTTACTGGAATAACCTGATAGGGAACAATCTGCTCTGTATCGGTTAAATTGGTAAGTACCCCCTGAACCGATACACCAGAACCAGTTAACTCACCAGTTATAACTGTTGCAGGCGGGGCAGGGAAATATTGATAAGTAGAACTGGGCAATACCAATCCATGAGAACCATTTACCGGCGAAAAAGAAAATGCATTACTAGAACAAATACTTAGCGAAACCGATGAAATAATACTGGTGGGTAGAATACGAACACTTAATGAGAATGGCTGACCCGTGCATCCTCCACCTGTGGGAGTTACCAGATAAGTAGCTGTTTGAGCAATTGCTCCGCTAATACTTAAGTTGCCGAATAGGGCGCTTGACGGAGTAACCTGTGCTTGAGCACCGGTAAAATTAATACCAGCAGGAGCAGTCCAAGTATAGTAAGTATCCGGAGGCACTGAACTTCCCGAACCAGTAACGGGTGTGTATGAAAACTCAGTTCCAGAACAGGTGGTTGTGGAAAGGGGTAAAATTTGTGCAACAGGGGTAAATTGTAGGGTAAAGGCTGTGGCAGGGTTAACCGCATTGAAACAAAAATCTATAATGCCATTTCCATCGGTTCCATTCTTGGTTGAAATAGTATACTCACCTGCCACTAAATTTCCCGAAAACTGCAGCGTAATCGAGTCAGTATCAAAATCACCCGAACATTTATATCCAGATGCTGATAGGATGGTGATAGGGGTAGGCCCGGCAACTACAAAATCACTACCATTGGAAGCTATAGAAGAACATTGAATGGGTTTATTGATTTTTAAACCGATTTGAGGGTTGCTGCAAACTACGGTTGCTTTTTGAATAGCCGGCATCAAAGGATCCGTAATTATAGCCGTACCACCCGGTGCCGATAAGTTCAGGTCGTACCCGCTTTGGTCTCCTGGCGTATAATGACTCACCATCAATAAATAAATATGGCCTTGAATTAAATCGGGCACCCGACTAAAAGTTGAGATATTCTGTCTCGGATCAGAGGCACATTCGTTAGAATTAGGAGCGGTTAAAGATGCACCGGTAATACCACTAGAGCCTGACCAGTTAGCAGATACGATTAAGCTAGGATCGGTAAATATCAGCATTGGATCCTTTCCTGTTATATCGAATAACTGCCAGTCGTAATCGTCGGACAATACATGGGGCTTAATGTTAAAACATAGTTTGCCAGTTTGATAACAGGTAAACTGATAGTAAAAGGGATTAAAATCACGGTAGGCAACACCATCACCCCCGCACTTGGTAACCATCGGCAACCCATTACAAGCCGGCACCGAGTTTTGAGTGAATACGAGATTACCACAAACTGGAAAAGGATTAAGGGGGTTCTGACCCGGATTCGTGCACAATTGTGCCAAGAGCGACCCTTGATTAATCAATAGCCAGCAGAAAATAAAAAGACAAAACCGGCTACGCTGGAATGTCATGGAGAGGGGATTGGACTTTTCAAAAACTGGATATCAATACCAACTCATTAAGAAAGAACTCCGATGAGTTTGCACAATTTAACAACAAATAATAAAAAAATTGCTCAAACCAGCTGAAATTAACAAATCGCTAAACGATTGATATTATTTTATATTATATAAAATATTTACAGAAGATAGGTATTACGGGTTCTCGCATCTATTCCAAAAAAAAGCAATCGCTGATCAGCCGATTGCTTTAGGAAATAGGATTTTACAAAAAGTTTTATTTCAATAAACCTTCCTCTTTTAATTGCTTGATCAGCTGAGAAGTATAGGCTTTGCTAAATTTAGCAAGTGAGCTAGGATCGAAAACTGTTGATTGTACCGACCACATAATTTCTTCCGATGCTACATCGTATAAATTACTTTGCATAAAGTAATTTTTTTCTTTGGTATAATATCCATCATTGTAAACGGTAGGATACCAATGGCTATAATAGCCAAAATAGTTGCCGCTCCAAGAATAGTAAGGGCGAACTGAATAAGCAGTGGTTCCGGGTGTGTATCTAACATCCTCTTCTTTCTTTAAGAGAGAAGCTACAAAAACAGCATCGCAATTATTGTCTTTTACTTTTTTCACAATGTCTTCTTTAGATGGCATAGCGGCATCTTTTAATCCTGGAGGCATAACATCCATGCTCTTTACTACTTTATATCCTTTTTCTTGTGCGATGGAAGCGAGATTATTTTCGAGCAAAGCCCTAGCTTCTAAATTGGCCGTCATTACAATAATAAAAACATTACTGTATGATTTTCCCTGAAATTTTTCTTTATTCACCCAAACGCCGGTAGATTCTTTATAGGGAGAACAACCTGATAACAACAAAACGAACAACACAAAAGGCAGTAACTTTTTCATACAATATAATTTAGTTTACAGTTTACAAATTTCTTAAAAACGGAAGCCAACATTTATCATATATCTAAAACCCAAACTGGTAGTTTTATAATTCCCGTTTGTTCGCAAAGAGCCTTCGCCCAGCACTTTATTGAAACCAGGAATTTTTTCCTGCAAGTATTTATTCAGCTGATCGAAGAATGGACCTTTTTGATTTTCGGGCAAGGTAGTAGCCAAACCGGCATTAAATTGATAGAAACCGATTCCGGGACCAGCCAATACCATATCGATTACCCATTTTTTATTCAGTACAAACTGATATCCCATTTCAACACCGATTGTATGTACATGAAATCCTACATCTGTATTCACATTCCCCGTATAATTTGAAGCTTTTAAATTCCAGGAATTAGAGCGACTAAATTTATTAAAGGAATAATAAGGCCCGATATAAACACCTCTGGGAGCAGGATATTTGTTTTCTTTTGATAAATAGAAGCGGTAATCGGCAGAAATATGAAAGCCCTTTTCATTGGTATTAGATAGTAATTTGAGGGAATCATTCACCGACCCCGACCCAAAGGATGGAAGGGCCATTGACCCAATATCAATTGAAAAAGTTCTGTGGGGAGAAAGCACCCGCTCGTATCCCACTATAATTGCCTTACCACCAAAAATCATCGGATTGGTTAGGTTTAGCTTGATGGTATTTTTTCTTGTATCGCTTTTTTCAGCTTTCTCCTGAGAACTGGCGGATACTGCAATAACTGCCAATATCCAAGTTAAAAAAATCGGTAAGTATTTGATGCGGGAATTATACATAATAAAGGTTTAGAATATAAAGATACTACTGCCTTTGAAACGCTTCACTCGGAATGAACCCGACCCAGAATAATACTAGCCAAACCTAGTGGGAGCCTATATTCCCACTAGTTACATCTTATAAATTTGTACAAATTCGCCATCAAAACCCTCGATTCTGCTCTGCTTTTGCGAATTCGATTAAAAAAAGAACTTTTACCAAAATTTATTCGAATGATTTACAAATAGCAAAATTACGGTAACTTCCTTTATAAATTAAAGAACACCTATGACTAGCAGAAAAAAATTCATTCACCAATCCGCTATTTTAGTGGGTGGAAGTATGCTATCTTCCGCTGTTTCAGCCAAGAAAATATTTGGAAGCAGATTGCTCGCCACCTCAGACACCCTGCAGGTTGGCTTAATTGGAATGAACGGGATGGGCTGGGCCAATGCCATGGCTGCCATGAATGTTCCGGGCGTAAAGCTACTGGCGGTTTGCGACGTAGATGCCGGGGTAATGAATAAGCGGCTAAGCGAATTAACAGCAAAAAATAAAGATATTTCTACCATCAAAAAATATACCGATTACCGCGCTTTGCTGGATGATAAAGACATTGATGCCGTTATCATTGGCACCCCTGATCATTGGCATGCCCTAATGATGATACATGCCTGTGAAGCGGGAAAAGATGTGTATGTAGAGAAACCCGTAGGAAACTCTATTGAAGAATGCCGCAGAATGGTTGCAGCCCAACAAAGATATGGCCGGGTGGTGCAGGCTGGACAGTGGCAGCGAAGTCAACAACATTTTGCCGATGCCATAGAAATGGTGCATAGTGGCAAATTGGGGAATATAAGAACAGTGAAGGTTTGGTGTTATCAGGGGTGGATGCGTCCTCAGCCGGTTGTGCCCGATTCGGCAGTTCCTGCGGGAGTAGATTATAAACAATGGCTGGGACCCGCAACAACATTGCCCTTTAACAGCAGCCGGTTTCATTTTCATTTTCGATGGTTTTGGGATTATGCGGGCGGACTAATGACGGACTGGGGGGTGCATTTATTAGACTATGCATTATTAGGCATGAAGGCAACCGTTCCTAAAAGTATTGATGGGTTGGGCGGAAAATTTGCCTATCCTGAATTGGCAGAAGAAACACCGGATACCCTTACTACTTTATATGAATTTGATGGTTTTAATCTGGTTTGGGATTCTGCCATGGGTATAGACAATGGATCGTATGGAAGAGATCATGGCATTGCCTTTATTGGAAATAATGGCACCCTGATATTAAATAGAAACGGATGGGAGGTGGTTGAAGAAAAACAAAGTAAAAATAAAATCAGCGAACCTCTGCATCCCGCCTCCGACAATGGTTTACAAAAGCATTGGATCAATTTTGTAGAGGTAATTAAATCGAGAAAAATGGAAAATCTGCGTTGCTCTATTCAAGCCGGAGCGGCAGTGGCTACCGTTGCACAGATGGGAAATATCTCTTATCGTTCTGGAAAAAAATTATATTGGAATGCAAACAAAGGAGGTTTTACAGATACTGACATTAATGCCCAATACTTACTGAAACCCTATCACAACGGATACACATTACCCAAAGTTTAAAGCTAATCACATGAAAAAAACCTGCTTATTGAGTTGTTTACTGCTTCTCGTAACGTGCATACAAGCCCAAAAAAAATACGATCCAAAAGAAACAGAATTTTATACACCGGTACCAAGGTTGGTAAGTCCGGGCAATTTGCCGGGCCAACCCCCTTCGGATGCCATTATTTTATTGGGAGGAAATGATTTGAGCGAATGGGTAAATGATAATGATCAGGCTGGACCCGCAGAATGGATATTGGAAAATGGGGTAATGACGGTGAACAAAAAAACCGGAGATATCAGAACCAAAAGAAGCTTTACCGACTTTCAATTACATCTCGAATACCGAATACCCGCAAACATTACCGGATCTGGACAAGCTAGGGGAAATAGTGGTTTATTTTTGGCATCCCTTCAGGTAAAAGAGGGAGCGGGAGGATATGAATTACAAATTTTAGATAATTACCAAAATGATACCTACGTAAATGGCCAGGCAGGTAGTATTTATAAACAGTATCCACCGCTGGTTAATGCTTGCAAACCTCCCGGTGAATGGCAAACCTATGATGTGATATGGATGGCTCCCCGGTTTAATGCCGATGGATCACTAAAAACTGCAGCTACCTTAACAGCATTTCACAATGGGGTGCTGGTACAAAACAATGCGCTATTAAAAGGAGATACTCCCTATACGGGTCCTCCGGCATATCGCCCACATGGCCCCGCCCCTATCAAACTGCAGTCGCATGGTGATAAAAGCGAGCCGCTTAGTTTTCAAAATATTTGGGTAAGAGTGCTTTAATTTTTTAAACACTTTCAATTTTTTGGAAAACATTTTCGATTTAATTAATTATATCATTTTATTATATAATTAATTAAATAATATATAAATTATTTTAAATTAATATTTTATATATTTATTATTTTTTTATTTATAAATTATCGGATTGTAACATTTCATTTACACTAGCTTGGCAGCATTTTTGGATAGTATTGGTATCCTTCATAAAACAGGAAGCCATGCAGCCATTTATCACTTTACGGAAAATTCTACAGCAGAAATTAAACATCGAATCTCCTGCACTCCGACCTAGTACTAACCTTAAGAAAGAATTAGATATGTCGGACTGGGAATGGAATTATTTATTAAACTCAGTAGAACAGGCATGGAAAATTTCATTACCCCTATCGGAAACGGAAGAAATTGTAAACGTAAAACATTTACTAGCGGTTGTAAAAAAACAGGTTCCACAGGGGTATGAGAAGGGTATAAAACTTTAAAAACTACCTGCTTATAGTGTGGCCTTTTTATGGTTATTTATTTAGCTAGTTGCTTCTTTCAACTATCATCGAGCCAATTCGATCATTTCATCTACCCTGGCCTTCAGCAACAAAGTTGTCGATTGTATAAGTAAGTACGCGAAAATCGCCATCAAAATTCTCTCCTTCATACACAGTTACTTTTATGCCGGGTGGAATTTTTATGGAAGAGATGGTACGTTTACCCACAAGATTTAGCTGACTACCATTGGTATGTCCCATCATCAATTGTTGAACAGCTCCTGAAAAATAGGCATCGGCATACGCGAATACTCCACTGGGTTGGCTATTATTATTGGGTTGTGGCCGAACGGGTGGCATTGGTTCGGGTCTTCCAATTACTGGGGCAGGTGCTCCATTATTTCTTTGAACTACAAAAGAAGAGATCCGGTCGTTCCACCCAAGACCTTCCTGAACCAGGTTATCGATTGTTTGTACGATCTCTCTGGAATTACCGTTAAACTCGGGTCCCTCATACGCAATCACCTTTAACCCCGGTGGCACACTTACTGAGGAAATAGTTCGCTGACCAACAACATTCAGTTGAAAGCCCCTATAATTACCGATAGGAAAAGCCTGGGCTGCACCTCCAAAATTTGCATCTGCATACATAACAACCGCATTGGGATTATTATTGATGGGAGGCGGAGGTGCAATGGGTTGTATGATATTTGGTTGATGACTCAGTCGCTCTACAATGATAGAACGGATTCGGTTTCCCCAGCTGGGATATCCACTATGTAGGTTATTGTTGGAACTATTAAATATAATGGAAGCACCATCGAAATTGGAACCGGTAAAAGCAATGGCCCGATAGCCCGGAGCCAGCATTATGGAAGAGATGGCATTTTCTCCCACTTGGGTTAATTGATAACCACGATAGGCGCCTGGATACAGCAGTTGTGTTCTTCCTCTAAAAAAAGGGTCGGTATACACAACTGCCCCCTGTTGAAAATTTTGAGCAGGTGGTGGATTGGGTAACTGCGACCAGTTGCCTGGATTTACGTTGCCTAATCGATAAATGAATACGGCTTTAACAGCAGCACCCCACAATATTTTCAAGCAATTTTGATCTGCACGATACTCTTCATTGATTACTTGCAGGTTAGATCCAAAGCCAGTTTCCTTTCTAACAATCACGCCAAAACCTGGCGTAACCCGCATACTCTGTATTGTAATATAACCCATGGGTATACTATAGTAGGTGCCTTCTTGTAGCGGCTCTTGACTTCCCTGATAATTGCATCGATTATAGAATATAACAGGGGCATCTGGATACTGATTTACAAAACCATTATTTATTACCTGAATAGAAACCATCTGATCGTTAAACTGCTCGTTTAGTAAACAGGCAGAAGAGCGATTTAGGGTAATGTAATGTCCATTAAAAAAATCCTGCGTAAATAAATTAACCGACATGCCCGGAGGAATATTAATAGCAGATAAATCTTTTACCCGCATACCATGTTGGGAAGCAGTATAGTTTCCTGGTGCCAGATTAACAGAATATCCCCTGAAATTGCAATCTGCAAACAGGGTTACTTGCTGGGCATTCGCAGTAATAAGCGTTAAGCAGAAAATGATAACCTGCAAAAGTCGTTTCATGCTATTAGATTTTATCAATGGTGTTTTAAGTTTGAGAATAATCTATATTTTTTTTATTCATAAAATTGAGCCTTAATATACACCCTTCTATTGAGTGCCCGTCCTTCTTCGGTAGCATTGTCGGCTATTGGTTGCTCCAAACCATAACCTACTACACTTGTAAATCGGGTGGCTACAATTCCTTTACTGATTAAATAATTTTTTACGCGATTTGCCCTTCTTTGCGACAAGCCTTTATTGTAGGCTTTAGATGCAATATTATCAGTATGTCCCTCAATAATTAAAGTGGTTTGTGGATAAGCCAATAAAATTTTCACGGCGGAATCCAATGGAGTGTAGGCAGCTGCAGTTAATACATCCTTATCCGTTTCAAAGAATACCAGCTTGGCCAATTCATTTAGTTTTTTCTGAATTTCCGGACATCCATTATTTGAAACCACTCCCGCCAGATCTGGACATTTATCCAATGCATCTTCTATTCCGTCTCCATCTGTATCAACTGGTTTGGGAGCTTGAGGTGGAGGTGGAATAGGGTACATTAACAAAACCGGTAACTGCAAATCATTCATTACTGAATCTTTGTAAATCTTAATGGAATCGCTATAATATCCTTCTTTGGTAAAATACAAAGTGTACGACTGTCGGGATCTGCCCTCAAAACGATAGGCGCCATATAATTCAGTTAGCATTTGTTGATCAGGTAAGGAACCAGGTTCGTTCTGTTTCAATAAAACCCGAACACCGGTGAGTTCTTTACCGGTAGCGGCATCAAATACAGCGCCGGTAACTTTTATGGGATACTTTAGTGCTTCAACCGTAAATATATCATCCGAGCCCAAACGATTACTAGAAAACAAACCCTTTCTCTTATCTGATTTCCAAATCAATCCAAAATCATCATAACTGGAATTAAATGGTTCCCCCACATTTGCGGGAATTCCATTTTCAGAAAGGCGAATAGCAAAAAGATCTAAGCCGCCCAATCCTGGTAATCCATTGCTACTAAAGAAAAGGGTATCACCCACAATAGTTGGAAATAGTTCATCCCCCTGCGAATTGATGCTGGCATCGAGCAATACAGGGTTTGATTTGGAAGAATCGGGATGCAATGAAAAATAATATAAATCAGCCCCTCCTTTACCTCCGGGCTGATTACTGGAGAAATACAAGCGCTTTTCATCTTTACTTAAAGCTGGATGAAAATAGTCGTAGTTGTTATTTACAAAAGGCAATACACGCACGTTTATCCATCCAGATTTATCTAGACTAGCTTCACAAATTTCCAAATGATGTTTCCGGTTATTAGATTTAACTGAATTACGGGTAAAATAAAGTTTGGTTTCTGTTTGATTGAAACAGAGAGGTCCATAATTAAATAAATTACTAAAATTGTCGGAAAACCGCGATAAGGGCTTGGGGGGATTGGAGGAGCGGGTTCTTTCTACATTTCTATAATCTATCCGGATATTATTATCGTTGGAAGTAGTGGGTGTATAATCATCATTAATAATCAGATTAATTTTTTGATCGCGTTCTTTACGGGCAGGCATGGTATCCGATGCTCGCAACATATAGTCTTCAGGAATACTATAAACGCGGGCATAAGGCAACCCATCCCAACCAAATTCTTTTTCAGAATCTGGGCCGGCAAAACGATTAGAAACAAATAAGATACCTTTTTGAAAGAAAACAGGACTAAAATCCTGCTCGCTAGAGTTATCTGAAAGATAGCGGACTTGATAGTTTCCTACTTCCCGGCTAAATTTTTCCGAATTAGCAAATCCAGTTTGGCGATCTCGTACCAGTTGGATGAACTTATCTGGAAAACGGGTTGCTAATCCTTGGTAAATAGTAGCAGCCTGCGCATTTTTACCCCGAAGCGCAAGCAGTTCTGCCAGCCGCTGAGAACTGAAAAAAGAAGGGCCGATGGCCTTTTCATATTTTGAAAAATATTGTTGGGCGGAATCATAAAATTTCATTTGCCAATACGATTCTGCTAGATGAAGCAACGCAGCCGAATCGTACATGGCAGCTCTTTGTTCCAGTGCAACTTTATAAAAGGGTATGGCATACCAATATCGATAATCCTCATACTCACGCTCGGCCAGTTGAAAAAAAACTTTTGCTCGATTGCTGCTTTTGTATTGTGCATGAAGTGTTGATTGACTTAACAACAGAGAAACCAAAGCGTAAATAAGTACTTTTTTCATACTACTGTATTATCTAAAAATAACGGGGGGAGGTAACTCGAACCGAGGGTGATCCAAACTCCATCCGGAACATCAACTCATGTGTTCCGTTCACCAATGTTCCTAAATTAGAAAATGTTTTATCATAAGCATACCCAAAACGGAATTGTTGATTAAATTGAAACTCAACCAAACCCACAATCGCATCTCCGGTTCTATACGAAGCACCAATGGCAATTTTATTCTGTAGCCAGAGGTTCAAATTCAAGTCCATTTCAACGGGTGCACCACTTACAGCTTTAATGAGCATTGAGGGTTTAAGTGCCAGATCTTGATTCAAATCAAATACAGTTCCCGCTGTTAAAAATAGGTGCAAATCGCGGGAACTTACCGAGGCAATTTCAGCCGCATTGTTGTACTTGATTTTAGTTTTCAGCAATGCAGGGGTAGAAAACCCTACATAAAATTTATCAGAGTTATAGTAAACACCGGCTGCAAATGCGGGTAAAATTCCCCGAACATTGGATGAAAATGCAGGGTCATTGGGTACGTAGGTATTTACCTCGGTATAATTGGCCTGATAATTTAATAAGCCTGCCTGTAATCCCAAACTCAGTGTTCCGGAGCCGGCAAACTGAAAACGAAATGCATACATGGCATTAAAACCGGTTGTGCGTTCTATACCAATTCGATCGTCGTAAAACTGAGCGCCTATACCAATTTTTTTATTTTGCAGCGGCATGTCAAAAGAAAAAGAAGTAGTTCGGGGTGCACCTGGAAAGCCAACCCATTGATTACGGTACAGTGCAACAGTTGAAATAGCCCCCCGGCTTCCGGCGTAAGCTGGGTTAATATTTAGCATATTAAACATGTACTGCGAGTACATAGGCTCTTGCTGCCCATAGGCGCTCATGCAAAAAATCATGAGTGCTAAAGAGCCAAGCAACCTATTTACTGTGAACATATTTTTCATACTTCCCATAATTATATTTCTACTAGCCTATCGTTTTACTGTTATAAATCCATTCAAGCGAGTAATCTTGCCAGAAATTCTATCTGTACCAGTAACAATGTAATAATAGGTTCCATCTGGTATTTCTGGTCCTAATACATTACCCGGCTGATTGGTTCTTCCATTCCAGTCATTTTTATAATCAGCAGCACGATACACCGGATTACCCCATCTGTTGAATATTTCTAGCTGAAGGGTGGTGGTAGAAGGTCTTCTAATTACCAGATAATCATTTATGCCATCCTGATTGGGAGAGAACCCACCGGGAACAAATATTTCTACGCCTGGTATTTCGAATGGCGTAGGCTCTCTATTTCCAACACCTGTTCCGATGGATGGGTCATTGGAGTTTACCGTTAATGTTCCGTAAGGTGTTTTCGCAGTTAGGGTTGCCGTATTTTTCAATATGCCAAAGAAGCCGTTGGGAACCAAACGTATTACCAAGTTAATAGAGTCTTTTGCCCCGGCATTTAGTTTACTGCCATCCGCCAATAATTCAATATTCGAACTTCCGTTGTATTGTTGATTAGCCACTAAATTTCCGCTGGCTTTCAAACTCAATACTTCGAATTGAGTTACTGATGGGAAAACCTTGGTAAGATCATCCTTCATTCGAATACTATCGAGGAGTACCGACAAATTATTATTGATGTAAAAACTAAACCGAATTATATAGCTGCCATCCGGTTGTATTTCCGGTTTAGAAGATAGTACCTTTTGAGGATCAGAAATTTTAAACGGCTCAATCATTGTTACCGTATAAGGCACGCGTATACTTTCATATCCATTAATAACTTGACTAACATAATACGTGAAGGTACCCGGACTGGAAGGCAATGCGGGCACTGGAATAACGGTTCCGCCAGCTGAGAGCAAGTAATATTTTAATTGTGCACCGGGCAATCCGGTTACCTGACTACCTGAGTTAGGTGGATTATTGGGATTACCAATTATATAGGTTGCATTTACGGTTAGTGGAGGTGGAGGGGATACGGCTACCAAGTTAGAAGTGTCTTTACAACCATTCGCATCCGTAATAGTAACCCGATAGCCGCCAGGAGCAGTTACCGTAATACTTTGTGTAGTAGCTGAATTACTCCATATATAGGCTACTGCAGTAGTAGAAGTAAGAGTGAAACTTCCTCCTGTTACCAGGAATAAGGGTCCGGCTGGGGTTACGGTAGGTGGAACGGCCTTATTCACAGTAACCAATACAACATTGGTAGCAAATTCCTGATCGCCGGATACCGCCACTCTTCTGAAATAAGTAGTTTGTGAAAGGGTGCCTGCAGCATAGGTTAGCGCGGTGGCTCCGGGGATATCGGTGAAAGTTATATTATCCAGGCTTGACTGCCATCTATAATTAATCGTTCCATTGCCACCAGTTGCAGGTGATAGAGAACTAAAGGCAACGGCCGCTGTTCCTAAACAAACTGCCTGTGTTCCGGATATTGCTCCCGGGAATAAAGTGGTTCTGTTCGGATTCACCCGAAGTTTCACTTCTGCCGTTCCTACGCATCCGGCCGAAACCAAGATGTAAACATAGGTTACCGTAATTGGATTGGTGGTAGGATTAAATAATTTTTCCCGAATATTATTGCTTCCGGTAGCTGACGGATTGTCGATACCTGAAACAAATGCTCTACTCCAATTAAAAGCCGTTGCAGGTAAAGATGAGGTGGGCGAATAAGCAAATTCATTCCCCCCATTAATAGCAGGTGGTGTGGTGGTGCTGGTTAACCGTGGCTCGGGTAATACTTCTACCGAAACCCGCTGCTGATTCGAACAACCATTAGCAGAAAGGGTGTATAGATAGGTTTGGATAAGCGAAGACTGGGAAATATTTCTTAGTACCTGATTCGTTATATTTCCTACCCCTGTTTCCGGACCTGTGGCGGAAATTCCGGAAACAGTTTCTCTTTGCCAAGTGAAACTTACATTGGATGTTTGTGAGCTTGCGGTATAAGTAAATGTTGAACCCGAACAAATAGCAGTTGCAGTAAGTGAAATACTGAGTGTTGGTGAAGGTTGAATAGTAATTGAGAAAGTAGCAGGCAATCCCGAACAGGTATTTGAAATAGGCGTTACGGTGATGTTGGCAACCAGCGGAATAGTACTCGAATTAGTTCCAACAAAAGATGGAATATTCCCTGTACCGGAAGCGGGCAATCCTATAGCAGGCAAATCATTCACCCATTGATATTGCGAACCCTGAACGTTTCCTGTAAATACTATCGGCAATGAATTACCCTGATTACAAATTTTCTGCGATGCAGGTTGCTGAACAGAAGGTGTTGGCTGAACAATCACAGTTACCTGCTGCGTATTCGACAAGCCAAATGCTGCTAAGGTAACATCATACGTAACTACAACTGGTACAAATGCAGAACTGGTAAGGGTTTCTGAAATGAATGCCCCTATTCCGTTACCAGCGGTATTATTATTAATCGTGTTAATGGCATTTCTCCTCCAGGCATAAGTAATACCCGGCACATCAGATGTGGCAGTATAAGAGAAAATAGTACCGCTACATACCGGTGATGGAGTAAGTGTACTCGAAAGAACCAAAGCCGGCACAACACCCACTGTAACTGCTTGAGATGCCAAGCATCCGGCTGCGGTTATTGTGTATTGATAGGGAACAAAAACAATATTACTGGATGAATTAGTAAGTACTTCAGAAAGCGCAGCACCCGAACCACTATTGCCAATATTATTATTGATGGCTGTTTGCGGATTTCTAACCCAGTTGAAAGTACTTCCAGCCACAGTACTTTGCGCATTGTAATTGAATACGGTTCCTGTATAAATATTAGCAGGTGTTAGGTTTCCAGCAAGAGCAGGAATAGGTTTTACCAAAACAGTTACCGCATCTGTACCATGACCAATACAGCCATCCGCATTCAAAGCATAAATATAAGTTACCGTAATGGCTGCATTTGTGGTATTGGTTAATCGCTGACTGATTGCTCCGGTTCCAGTAAAGGGCGCTGGTGCTGTAATTCCGGAAACAGATAGGTACGTCCAGCTAAAATTGGCACCCGGTGTTGCACTGGTAGGTGAATACTGGAAGAGGATGCCGGAACAAATAGGCGAAGCGTTGGCCACTGAATTTAATGTTGGCTTGGGTTTCACTTGAACTACCAGTGTAAAGTAAGATCCCGCACAATTATCTGCAATAGGCGTAATTACATAAGTAGCGGTTGCCACCAACGCAGTTGTATTGGTAAGGTTTCCGGTGATGGTATTGGCTAAATTACCAGCCGAGCCATTACTAATTCCAGCTCCAGTTGGGGCCGACCAACTATATTTTGTGGTAGATGGGATTAGTCCGTCTACACCATTTTGTGGGCTAATTTCAAAACCTACCGCTGAGCAGGTACTGGAAAATAAATTTTGAACGGCTGCTACTGGTTTTACCAATACCACTATTGTAAATACGTTTCCGGTGCAGGCCCCACTGATAGTAGACACCTGATACGTTACCGATATAGGACTAGCAGAAGTATTGGTAAGATTGCCGTTAATACTTGTGAGTAATGATCCTGCAGCTGCACCTGTAATATTTGGCACAATTGGTGCAGACCAAGAATACAAAGTGCCAGATGGAACTACTCCATTTGTAGTAGGTGCAGGCACAACCACAAATGAATTTCCAGAACAAATAGTGGCAGACATGGCAGTAATGGCAGCAGCCGGCTGAACAAAAAGAGTAGTAGTAAATATAGTTCCGGAACAGCCATTTGTGATAGGAGTTACCGTGTAAACGGCTGTAACTGCCTGCGCAGCTGCATTCGTTAGTGTTCCGGATATAGCAGCAACCGGTGAATTCTGAGCCAGACCACCGCTAAAGCCATATCCGGCAGGTGCCGTCCAGGTGTACAATGTACCAGAAGGAATAATATTAGAACCAGTGGCAGCAGGTATGATAGTAAATCCTACCCCTGTGCAAACAGCTTGACTAAATGCACTGATAAATGATTGCGGGTTTACTCGCACAGAAACGGTAAATGCATTGCTGGAACAAGCACCAAATACCGGTGTTACTGTATATACTGCAGTTGCAGCATCTACCGAAGTATTGAATAGCTTTCCACTAATACTAGCAGCAGCAGTAGGTTGTGCCGCACCTCCGGAGAATCCAGAACCGGCCGGTGCTAACCAAGTATATTGGGTTCCATCAGGCACAATACCATTGGTAGTATTGAGAGGAACAACATTAAATGTAACGCCCGAACAAACTGATATCGCTATTGGTTGGATGGCTGCCTTTGGTTGTAAGTTAACAACCAATGTAAATAGTGAACCAGTACATGTACCCGAAATAGGGGTAATCTGATAAGTTGCAGAGGTTGCCGTTGCAACCGTCATAGTTAAAGTGCCCGTTATAGAAGCTACCGGAGAAAACTGCGCCGCACCACCGGTAAATCCGGTTCCTAGTGGGGTAGTCCAGGTATATAAAGTTCCTGCAGGAATGATTCCGGTTGCGGTTGTGGAAGGATCAACTGTAAACCCAACACCGGAGCAGGTAGCTGCTGTAATAGGATTGATGCTGGCTTTCGGTTGAACATTTACCAATAAAGAGAAAGTAGTTCCCGTGCAGGATCCTGAAACCGGTGTAACCTGGTAAACTGCTGTGCGCATAGAAGCAGTTGTATTGGTTACATTTCCGGATATCGCAGATACTGGCGTGGTTTGCGATAAACCATTTGTTAAGCCTGAGCCGGTTGGAGCCAGCCATCTATACAAAGTACCCGAAGGCACTAGTCCATCTTGAATATCATTGGGAGACACAGAGAAAGGTGAACCGGAACATACGGATGTACTTAGGGAGTTTATAGTTGCAATTGGATTAACTGTTACCGTAACCGTAAATGTATTACCAGTGCAACCTAAATAAGTACTCTGCAATTGATAGGTTGCAGTAACTACACTTGAAGTAAGATTTGTTAGGTTACTCCCAAAATTATTTATACCTACCGATTGAGATACCCCGCCCGTAAACCCAGTGCCAGTTGGTTGTAACCAAGTGTATTGTGTGCCGATAGGAACCAACCCATTGCTACCATTTACAGGAGTAATACCAAAGGATACGCCGCTGCAGGTTGTTAATGCAATTGCATTTAGGGAAGGAACAGGAGTAACGAAAACAGTAGCACTAAATGTTTGTCCAACACATCCATTTACAGAAGGCTGCACCTGAAAAGTAGTAGATTGAACCGATGCAGTAACATTGGTAAGCGTTCCGGTAATGGGTGAGGTTGCGGGTAACCAAGTGGCACCATCCCATACGCTGTAAACTGTGCCATCTGGAACCGTTCCATTGGTTAGATTCTGCGGTGAAAATTGATAGGTTGCACCGGAGCAAATAGTAGTACTCATGGCACTAATAACTGGCACAGGTTTCACTGCAACAAAAACAGTAAATGTATCGCCCACGCAATTAGCTGCAGTAGGTGTTACCCGATACGTTGCAGTAACGGATGCCGCAGAAGTATTGTATAATTGTCCGGTAATATTATTCACTCCGGAAGCCTGCGCTGCACCACCTGAAAATCCAGTTCCGGATGGTATTGTCCAAGTATAGGTTGTACTCATGGGAACAATGCCATCGGTACCATTGGAAGGAGAAACAGTAAACGAAAATCCTGTACAAATACTTGTAGTGATTATTCCAATTGAAGGCTTGGGTAACACAGTTACTACCAATGAAACATCCGATCCCAAGCACGATCCGGAGCTTGGAGTAACTACATAGGTAGCTGTTACAGTATTCGAAGTTGTATTAGTGAGGGAGCCTGTTATTGAATTTACCGGGGTGGTTTGACTAACGCCTCCAGATATACCGGTACCAGTAGGTTCCGACCATTTATAAAGCGTACCAAAAGGAACCACTCCATTACTTCCATTGGTAGGAGACACCGTAAAGCTAGTTCCTGAACAGATGGTAGCCGTTAAAGGATTTAGCATTGCTATTGGAAGCACATGAACGGTTAGTGTGAATGAATTGCCTGTGCAGGTGCCAGCAAGGGGCGTTACCACATAGGTGGCAGTGCGGGTTATATTACTTGCATTATTTAAGGTACCGCTGATTGCTTCCCCTACTCCACTGGCCCCTCCGGAAATAAATGAACCGGACGGACTACTCCACTGATAAGTAGTTCCTGTTGGAATAATGCCAGAAGTTGGCGTAAAATTGAACCCTACTCCACTACAAGTGGTAGTTGATAGTGCAGATATATAGGCGTTGGCCACCAGAGAAACGGTTACTGTAAATGGCGAACCCGCACAATTACCGGGAGCGGTGGGTGTTACAAAATAGGTAGCCGTTGTAGCGAAAGCAGTGGAATTAATCAGCAGACCACTAATGTCGGTAGAAGCTGTTTTAGAAACACCTCCAGTAAATCCTGCTCCGGAAGGAGCTAACCAGGAATACCGCGTATTAAAAGGAACCACTCCATCTACCCCATCGGTTGGTGTGATGGAGAAAGGAGATCCTCCGCAAGCAACTTTATTGGGTTGTGTGGTAAAGATAGGTATGGGATTGATAAATACAGTTAACGTAAAATCAGCCCCCGACCCGCACGCAGATGTAGAGGGCGTTACTACATAGGTTGCCGTTAGAACTGCGCTGGTGGTTTGTGATAAATTACCGGTGATAGATAATGCGGGTCCCCCTGCACTTCCTCCACTAATTAGACCGGATAAAGTAGGACTTTGCCAAGTATATGAGGTTCCAGCAGGAACGATTCCATTGGTGACGTTCAACGCAGAGAAACTAAAGTTCGCTCCACTACAAGTTACCCTAGAGAAAGAACTAATATTTACCACCGGATCAACCCATACGGTAACAGAAAATGAATTGCCGGTACAATCACCCGAAAGGGGTGTTATCAAATAGGTGGCTGTACGTGTAATATTACTACTATTGGTAAGTGTTCCTGATATGTTAGTAACCGGAGCTGATTGTGCTACTAAAGGGGAAAGAGAAATTCCAGATGGAACACTCCATGTATAAGTAGTGGGATTGGGTACAATACCATTTCCGGGACTAGTAGGTGTTACACTAAATGGCAGTCCACTACAAATAGTGGTACTCATGGGCGTTATGATGGCTTTCGGTTTCAAATTAACCTGGAGGGTAAATGTTAAACCAAAACAACTACCTGAAACTGGCGTAACCACATAGGTTGCAGTAGATAGGGTATTGATAGTATTGGTTAAGTTACCCGAAATAAAATTTTGTTGTGATCCCTGGGCTGCCCCACCATTATATCCGGTACCCGTGGGTGCCAGCCAGGTATATTTAGTGCCGGCAGGTACGCGACCATCAGTAGGATACACAGGTGATACCTGGAACGTCACTCCTGCACATATGGTGGTGGATAAGGGGGTAATATCTGCATTCGGATTAATCGTAACCACCAATGTAAACGGCTTACCATTTCCACAATTGGCAGTGCTGGGTACGATTGAATAGGTAGCGGTTTCTGCGGCAACGGAAGTATGACTAAACAAACCACTAATAGTAGATGTGAAAGATCCAGAAGAACCCGCAGTTAATCCTCCTGTTACAGCGGGCGGATCCCAACTATACAGTGTAGATGCAGGTACCACTCCATTCGTTCCATTTACAGGAATAACAGTGAATGAAACTCCCGTACAAGTGGCTTTAGCAATGGTATTGATATTGGGGGTTGGATGAACCAGTATGGTTGAGGTTTTGGGTAGTCCATAACAACTATTCGACATGGGGGTAACTGTAATGGTTGCGGTTACATCTACATTGGATGTATTCACTGCCGTAAAAGAAGCAATATTCCCACTACCTGAGGCTGCTAGTCCAATTGAAGGGGTATTATTCGTCCAGCTATAAACAGTGCCAGAAACCGGGGAACCACCAAAGGTAATCGAAGCTGTAGGGGTTAATCCATTACATACTATCTGAGAGGAAGGTGTTGGTATATCTACTGTGGGGGTTGGATTTACCGTAACCGTAACTGTAAATATTGTTGGGTTGGTACAACCATTGGCTGTTAAGGTATAATAAAACTGCGTTTGTACGGGAACAATATCACTATTACTTAGCAGGAGATTAATATTGGCTGTTGCCCCACTGGCAGATACTCCCCCGTTGATATTTGCAACGGAACTTTGTGACCATGCATAACTGGTTCCGGCAACTGAACTGGTGGCGGTGTAAGTAAAGGTTAGGTTATTACAGCGGCTGGCTGATGTAACTGAAGTAAGAACCGGATATGGATAAACAGTAATTGCGGTATATGCACTAATATCTGTGCAAGTGCCGGATGTAACAATCCTTCTGTACCATGTTGTGGTAGTTAATAATGGGGGATCATAATTTTGTAGGGTAGCACCAGGAATATTTGCATATCCTGATGAAGGACCGCTAGTGGATTGTTGCCATTGATAGTTATAGGTAACCATATCCCCGCCTGTTGGTAAAGCGCCTGTAATAACATCCGGATCACCTGACTGGCAGAATACATTGGTGAGGGGAAGTGTGACAATGTTATTAGTAATCGGGGGTTGAACCGTAATTTGTAAAACATTACTAGCATTGGGTGGAATAATACAGGCACCAGATGTTACATTTCTTTTATACCAAGTGGTAGCTGTTAATACACCGGGAGCATACCCAATACTATTAGCTCCCCCAATATCAGCAAATCCTGCAGAACTACTGGTAGTAGATTTCTGCCATTGATATGTATAGGTAGATCCATTACCTCCAGTGGGAGTAGTTCCGGTAAGAGCTATTGCTGATGATCCAGCGCAAATCAACTGATCAGATCCTATCAAATTACTTCCTATAGCTGCCTGAACAGTAATTTGTGTACGATCGCTCGATACACAACCGCCGCTCTCGGTAGTCCAACTAAAAGCATATACCCCAGCAACAAAACCTGATATGGATGTATTGGCTGCATTGGGCGATAAAATAGTTGCCGATGATGGGCCACTAATCTGCGACCAGGTACCAATACCAACCGTGGGGCTATTGGCAGACATTACCGCAATGGTACCCGCACATATTGTTTGAAAATTTCCCGCTTGCGCTGGAGTTGGCGGATTAACTACCTGCACCGAAACTTGATCAGAACCAATTGAACATCCTGCCCCATTGTTGCTCGACCAGGTAAATGTGTAATTTCCTCCAACCAAACCAAATACCCCAGAAGTAGGTGAATTTTCATTTTCAAAAACCGGATCTGGACTGCCTGTAGGTTTTGAAAATACAGACCAGGTTCCTATTCCGGTAGTTACTGGAGTAGCAGATAAATTAACTGGTTTAAATAAGCACGCAGAAAAATCGGCACCTGCGTTTGCAGGGGTAGGTTGATTGGTAACTGTAATGGTTACCCTGGAAGATGATTGACAAGCCCCATTGGTAACAGTCCACAACAATACATAGGTTCCCTGTACTAAACCTGCTACTTGTGTATTATATAAAGTTGCATTCGTAAAAGTAGGATTGGGAGCAGCAGGTGGTTTAGAAAAAATGGACCATACTCCAGATTCCAAACCAGTAGGAGACACAGCAGCTAATATAGTAGATGCAGATACACCCGTGTTACAAATATTTTGATTGGGTCCTGCATTTGCGAGGTTGGGCGGGGTGGATGAAACAGTTATGGTAACAACAGAAGTAGACGATTGACAAGTTCCATTTGTGATAGTCCACAAGAATGAATACACTCCCGGTACTGTTCCATGTATAAGCGTATTAGGAGCATTCGGTGCATCAATTGTAACGGGAGCACCGCTTACCTGCGACCAGGTTCCAATACCTACAGTTGGTGCATTTCCATTCATCTGCACTTCAGAGGAACAGGCATTATTTTGATTAGGCCCTGCATTAGCAATGGTAGGTGGCGCATAATAGGTGATTTTTACCAGATCACTATTACTGGTGCAGGTACCATTTGTTATGGTCCATTTTAATAAATAATCACCCGGCGATAAATTGGTAAACGTAGAAGTTGACGAATTGGGATTGGTGATTACAGCAACCGAACCAACCGGCTGGGTATCTATGGTCCACATACCTACTCCAATGATTGGGGAATTACCTGCTAATACTGTAGCAGAAAATCCACATAAATCCTGATCTGCGCCAGCCAATGCAATCGTTGGTGGAGCATATAATGTGATGCCCGTGGTGGCCGTTGATGCCGCACATGAACCAGCTGCCGGTAATGCGTATTGAAAAACATACGAGCCGGCAATTAAATCGGAAGCTATAGCTGCATTTCCACTACTGGGTGTGATGGTGGGTGTATTCGGACCAGAAATAGTTGTCCATGTTCCGGTAGTTCCTGCATTCCCATATAATTGAACCGCAGTTGCATTACAAGTACCTCCTGCAATTACATTGGCAGTAGCTTTTTCTCTAACTGTAATGGTTAGCACTGAGGATTCTTCAGAGGGGCAATACACTCCATTGTAAGCAGTCCACTTCAATTGATATAAACCCTCCACTAGTCCGGATAATGTGGCAGTAGGATTCGACAAACTGGAGAAAGTGGGCAAATTGGGGCCGCTAATTAACACCCATAAACCTGTTCCTGAAGTAACCGTACTCCCGGATAAAGTAGTAGAACTTTGATTACATAACACCTGATCTGGCCCCACCGTTACAGGGGAAGCTCCGGCTGAAATATTATATTTTACATCTGCATAATTACTTGTACATGCACCATTAGAAATCGTCCACCTAAATGTGTACGAATTATTAGGATTTAAAAAAGTTACCGAAGAAGTTGGGCTACTTGGATTGGTAATTACCACAGGTCCCGGGCCGGTTAAACGTGTCCATAAACCCGTACCTACTGAAGGGGTATTTCCGTTAAGGATTAATGAGCTAATTCCGCACGAATTCACAACAGATTGGGTAACGGAAGCTGTAGTAGCGGGAGCCGAAGCAGTTATCATCACGGTATCTCTGCTGGCAGCGCATCCGGGAGTAGACAAGCTCCATTCGAAGCGATAAGTTCCATTGGCAGCGCCTGTAACTGTTGTATTATTTAATGTTGCATTGGTAATAGTGGGGGTCATAGGGCCACTCACTAGTTTCCAGGAACCGACCTCAATTCCTGTAGTTGCATTTCCTGCTAGGGTAAAAGTGGTAGCCGAAGCGGGATTACATTGATCAGATCCTGCATTGGCAATGTTCGGTCCCAAGGAACTATTGGTAGTAATGGTTACTTTACTAAGACTTGAACCGCACGCGTTGCTGATGGTCCAAGTGAAAGTATACGTTGTGCTTGGTGCAAGACCAGTAACCTTAGTGGTTGGGTCGTTTACACTTTCAAAAACTATCCCAGCAGCAGGGGTAACCGTCCATGTACCGGTTTCATTTAGTGCGGGTGCATTTCCCTTTAGCTTATAGGGTCCGGCACAAATGGTTTCATCAGGCCCAGCAATAGCAGTGGTGGGTGTTACGCTGGCCACAATTACTCTAACATCATTTTGTTGGTCGGGTGTACCTGGGCCGGCCGTAATTAGCCATCGGAAAAAATATACTCCATTAACTAAGCCAGTAACATCCGTGATATTAGAAAATGGCTGAACAATAGTAGGATCAGGAGCACCTGATGGTTTACTTACCATCGACCAAGATCCAGTTCCAACTAATGGCTGATTGGCCGCTAAATCGGCATGAAAAATATTGCAGGCTAATTCGATATTTGTTCCGGGATTAGAGGCAGTGGGCATTAAAGAGGCAGTTACTATTCCATCTGCTGTAGCAGCTGGACAACCACCCAAGCCACCCGGAGCATTTCTGGTTAAACGAAATCGATAGGTACCAAATTGATCTAGGCCTTCTAAATTTAATGAAGTGACATTCCCTATATTTTGAAGCCCAGTTGATCCTGAAGGAGCTAAAGTGCTTCCGGTAGGACCACTAATCAGTTGCCAACTTGTTTGGGAACCTCCGGTATAAGTAAATGGCAAAGCAATAGAAGTAGCTGGATAGGGTAAAAAAGTAGAAGCATCAATAAAAGAAACTGTGGGTGGGGTAACATACCCTACAACATAATTTCCATTAGATATACAACCCGTTGTTGGATTAGAGATGGTATAACGGAAATTACTGGAAGTTCCCGGTATTAATCCTGTGATTGCAGTGGTTGGACTGTTAGGTGAAACGATGGTTCCCGGACCGGAAACAACCGTCCAAACGGCCACTTCATTTGTTAGACCCGGCGGAACCGCTGAAAAAACGGTTGCGGTTGTATTATCACAGAAAATTCTGTTTAGGCTTCCGGCTGAAGTAATCGCTTGTTTTGCTGCAGGAACCGTGATGGAAACTTCGTCGGATCCACTTGCACATGGCCCGGTTACATTCCATCTAAATACATAAACCCCCTCTTTTAATCCAGTAATGGAGGTTCGATTATCATTGGGGTTAGCAATAGTTGGAACTGTGGGACCACTGATAAATGACCAGGTGCCCGATTGACCCTGTGAACCATTTCCGCCATAAGATCCTTCCAGATTGGTACTTTGGGTTACATTATAACATGCACTCAGCGTTTTGTCGGGCCCAGCAGACACCAAGGAGGTTGCCCCTGTTGAAGTAAAAGAAACTAAGGAAGAAGTAGCACAGCCATTTACATTGATAATCGTCCACTTAAGAACCGTATTTCCGGGACTACCTGCATTAAAAATTACGCCTGTTGTTGGTGATGATGCATTAATAATGGTAACATCTGGCCCACTTACTTTTGTCCATTTACCCGTTTCAAATCCAGCAAGAGGGGCATTGGCATTCATAATTTTTGTACCCGGACAAACCTGGGGTAAATCAGTACCAGCATTTGCAATGGTTGAGGGTTGGGTAGTAAAAACTACGCTATCACTAATTTGTGACCCATCTAGGCAGCGAGCAGAAATTAAAAATTTATATATCTGTCCCTGAGAAAATGCATTCACATTTACGCGAATACTATTTCCACTAATATCTTGATTTCCCAAACTAACTGTTGGTCCGCCCACCTGGGTCCAGATTGCTTGACCACCAGAATAAAAGAATCCATTCACCTCTCCTTTCAGTACAAATGATTGATTTTTACATATAAATTCATCAACACCGGCATTTACCGTGCAATTTTGGCCGGAGGCTCTTGTTGCAAAAAGGCTCAACAAAAAACTTATACCGAACAGCCCAACTTTATTGTGATGAATTGGCATTCAAACAGTTGATTTGGTCATAAGGGGCTAAAGATAAAATCAATATTTTGTTAAAAGATTGATTTAAATCACATTTTACTAAGATTCAGGTATTAAAATATAATTATAAATACTGAACAATGGTCAATATATATATATAAACAATAAATATAATAATATAAAATATACAAATATTTTACAATCAACATTATATGTATAAAAAAAATGCCTCCTGATTTAGGAGGCATTTTTATACTTATTCTATTAATTAAAAGTGGTGAGCCAGCGTAAACCCAAAGGTGAAGAATCCATCCGACACATCTGATGCGCCTGAACGAAGTTGTCCTTTTTGAACATATCGATTGGTTGGATTGGCAAAATATTTCGCTGCAGCAGGGTTTTCGGGATTTGCAACACCGATAGCAACGGGGTCAGGATAAGGATCGGGGCCCACATCATCCAGATAGTTGGTAAATGCAAGGTGATAGGTTGCAAAGAAGGAGAAAATAGTTTTCTTATTTACATAATATCGCAGCTGAGCGGTAACCGGAGCTCCTAATGTTGAAGTTGCATAAACAGCAGGGGGGATGGCTGCAGCAGAAGGAATGGTTTGTCCGCCCGTACCCATTGGTTGAAGCGGGTACCATTTACCCAAGTATTCTCCCATTGGGGTGAACATAATATAATCTACCCCAAACCCAATAGATGGCCGGAATTTCATATTGCTGGCATAGATTCTATTATTGAAGAAGTCGTATTCAAACTGAATACTCAGTGTTTTAGTGTCTGTTTTAAAAGACATCCCTCTGGATACTTTTGATGTATCACCTGAGCGCAAATCGGAACCTGTTAAAGTAGCCTGTAAAAATGAGATACTCAATGAGAGGTTTTTCTTTAAACTATAGCGGAATTGCAAACCGAATACCGAGTTAAAGTCATTCGAGAATAAACTTGAATTCGAGAGAGTTCCATAATAAATCGCATTTCCTGCTAAAATGCCTACTTCATACTTCTTTTTGTATTCCGATACAATAACGGGTGGCTTGTTTCTTCTGCGCATGGTAGAGTCGAATTCAGACTGACCAGCACCGCCTCCTTTTCCTCCTCCCCTTCCGATTCCGTATTGAGCGCGCTTACTGAACATGTACTTTAAAAATGCCTCATAACCGATATAAACATCCGGAACATATTCTCCTTGCTCTCCTTCTAATCCTCTTACAATTAAGTAACCGGGTTTAGATTTAAACAGGGTATCTACCGGTAAAGTCATATTCAACTGAACCATGTTTTTAGTTCCAATATCTTTTTTATACGATCCGGGAGAGACTATACTATCAATAGTATTCAAAGAATCTTTTGCATAAATAAAATGCAAGCTCATAGTGCGTGCTACTACAGGCCGGTTTGATATTAATTGAACGGCTCGTAACCCTTGTCGGAGATTGAAATTGGCAGTAATAGGATTAGAACTATCCCCTACCAGCTGCCATTTATCGTTGATAAACTTCATGGCTTTTTTATTTACCATTCGTCCGCTTCCGGCATTGATCACACCGAAAATGTGAACCGGAATGGAATCCGATGGGGCCATGGCAAAAGGATTGATTACCAATTTGGGGCTGGTATAGTTGGACTTATAATCGAAAATATGTTTACGAATATCTGCCTCTTCATAATCACCCCAGTAGTTGTTGGGAGTAACCAGACTATCACCACTTCCATAGATACCCATATGGGCTTGTTGAACAACGGTATCCGCATCCAATTCGCGCATGTAATTATATGCGAAGCTATTCTCTCGGATATTTGCCGTAAAACGGGTTTGCATATTATCCAGCTTACCAAAGAGGACGTTATTAGAGTACGTATATTGAGCGTAGCCCGATATTTTATTGCTGGTAAATGTATTTCCGAAAACATCAATCTTTAAATAATCACTGCGTAAATCTTCGAATCGCAGAGGGGCTGTATTTCCACCAAACAAACACTGTGAAATTTGTACGGAGGAGATGGGAGGATTGTCACTGAAAGGGATTTGTGGATTCATTACGTGCAAAACCGCCTGCGAACCTAAGTTATTAATGAACTGACAATTTCGAATTATCGCTTTGGTTCTATACCAGTTATCAGAAAACAAAAGGGGAATACTTAAACTGTCGAACGTGGTATACTGAATATTGATATCACTGTTTACCACACCCTGAATTACAATACCATTTCCGGTTTGATTTTTTGAGCTGGTTATCCGAACACGGGCAGTGGGTGTTCCGTTAAAGCGAACAGCTCCCAAACATATGATACTAGCTCCTGAATTAATCTGCACCTGCGCACCTGCCTCAACAACAAATGAGTCTGATACAGAGATTACTTCATTAATCACATAGTTTTTCTTGGCTAAAATCAACGAACCGTAGTTACCCGATAAGGTATCCTGTGACTGGGCTAGTTGAAAACCCATCAGCAGAAACAGTCCCAAAAAAATCTTACGATACATCATTCAATGATTTTATAGGTTAATGGAGAGGCAGTTCTTGAAGTACCATCAATCATGGTTACTTGTATATTATCAAACAACAATAAGTCACCTTTCTTTAATTTCCGCAACATTTTCTGCAGTTCAGCGGAGAATACGTCGCCATAATTCAAAATACGCTCTTGTGGGCTACCGTCATCGTCTTTAGGAATTCGAGTAACGTAATATGAATTGATTCTACCCGGAAAATTCGGGATATCATAAATCTGCAAATAGCCCACCAGGCGATTAGCATTGAATAAATCTTTTACCGTCGCAAGTTCCCTAAAATAGTTAGAGCCATCCCCACTCAATTTTACCTGCGGCGGAGGAATCATTTGCACCATAACTTTTTTCTCAAAGGAAACTTTCTTGGTGAACTTTCTTTTATCTGAAAACTTAAGGGTATACTGACCTGTTTTTGGGAACTTGATAAGATATGTATTCCCTTGTTGTCGCACCGTTGCATTAGGTGTAATTTCAAAGTCGAAATCTACTCCCATTAGGTAGTTAAATTCGCGCAATACCTCATTTTGAATACCTACATAAAAAGTTTCTGAGTGCAGAGAAGTGATAATACGCTGAATAAATTCATCAAAATTATCGGTATTGGAAGCCTGATCGTTGGTAGAGTCGGCCTGAACAGGAAATCTGGGGGTTGCAGCTGCTGCTGGTGGCTTGGGAGATGGATTCGGAGTTCTCGCAAAGGTATCTTGCAATATTTGCTGCTCGATATTTTGACTAGTATTGGTATTGGGTTGAAAAAGAATGGCTTCTTTTTCTTTCTCTGAATAATAGGAAGGTTGGTATCCGATTGTTCTTAATGCCGCATTCTGATAAATATTCTCATTTTGAATTAATATCAGTTGAATTCTTTTGATGTGAAAATAACTAATAGCGGTAGTCTTATGCAAAAACAGGTACAATGCCCAGTCTTTATCCTTTCCGCTTTGGGAAGCTACCGGATCTTTCACAGGAATTAATGTTTCCACTGCCTGGTCTATCTGATAGGGCTGCGCCTTTAAAAACTTAACCAGTGAAACCAAATCGCTTTTGATTTTATCTAAACCCGAATCCTTTAAATAATAAGCTTCCGATAATTTTCTACTGTTGAACTGAAGATCTACATCGGTTTTCTCCGATGCTAAATATTTTACCAGATTATCATCAAATGCTTTTACTTTTTCGAAGCTGCTGTGGATTCGGTTTTGCATACCCAAAAATACCCTGGCAGAATCACTAGCAGAAAGTTGCATTTTTTTATCCTCAATTACTTTATTGGCAAAACCTACTTGGTCGAGTGTAGACTTTATTTGATACTCTAATGTTCGGATAGAATAATGATAAGAATCTAACAGCGATGAAGGGATATTCAATACAGACAAGCACACAAATATCACATACAATAAAGTGATAAGTCGGTATCTGTTTAAATTAATATTTACTGCCATTTTAATTAAATTAGGTGTCTTTTAACAAGACAATGACTGAATGTGTAAACATACCGGGGGGTACCATGCGCACGACATAGAAAATGGTTTGGTTTTTCATTGGATCCTCGAATATTTATTACAGCCATACCCTGATATTGCTATCCGAATATTATTTTAATTTTTGCTTTATCCAATGCTTCTAAATGTGGTAATGATGCTGTTCGACACATTATTGAAGCGATAGATTGCATTGTT
>JBAXQE010000007.1:0-164350 GCA_037131895.1 Chitinophagia bacterium
ACCCCAACATTATTGTTGAGGTCTTTGTGGTGTGGGCCGGGATCCCTGACTGCCGGCAGGCAGGGAACCGACGTACACCTGAAGTTTTTTAATCGCAATTCATTCCCAAAAACAAAAAACCCCAACATTATTGTTGAGGTCTTTGTGGTGTGGGCCGGGATCGAACCGGCGACACAAGGATTTTCAGTCCTTTGCTCTACCGACTGAGCTACCGCACCATTCCAGCACGCCTATAAAGGGCGAACGGGGTGCAAATATAAGGACTTGCGGGTTTATTCAGATATTATCCACCGTTTTTTTGTGTTTTTATGCATTTTGCCTAAAACTCACAATTCCTCGGCGTTCGCGCAAAAGCTATCACATCGCGGATATTCGTCATGCCCGTTACAAACTGTACCATCCGCTCAAAACCTAATCCAAAGCCCGCATGCGGCACCGTTCCATAGCGGCGCGTATCTAAATACCAACTCATTTCCTCCACCGGAATATGCATCGATTCCATACGTTCTTGTAATTTCAAGAGCCGCTCTTCCCGCTGGCTGCCCCCTACAATCTCCCCAATGCCCGGTGCCAGAATATCCATCGCCGCCACGGTTTCTCTTCCGGGCTCACAGCCATCATCCTGGCGCATATAAAACGCCTTGATCTTGGCAGGATAATTGGTTACAATCACCGGCCGCTTAAAATGCTTTTCCACCAAATACCGCTCATGCTCACTCTGCATGTCTATCCCCCAGGATACATCGTACTTGAACTTCTTCTTTTTATAGGCAGGACTGTCTAACAAAATTTGTATCGCTTCTGTATACGTAATGCGCTCAAAAGGATTGTCCATTACAAAACGCAATTTCTCCAATAATCCCATCTCAGCCCGCTCCTGCTGTGGCTTCTGCTTCTCTTCCTCCGCCAACCGTTGATCTAAAAATTCTAGGTCGTCGGCATGGTGCTCCAACACATATCCTATCAAATACCGAATAAACGCTTCGGCCAAATTCATATTGTCTTCTAAATCGTGAAAAGCCATTTCGGGCTCTATCATCCAAAACTCAGCCAGGTGACGAGCCGTATTGCTATTCTCGGCACGAAACGTAGGACCAAACGTATAAATTTCCGCAAATGCCATCGCGCCCAGCTCGCCTTCTAATTGTCCGCTTACCGTTAGGTTGGTGCTCTTGCCAAAAAAATCTTCTGTATAATCAATCGCGCCAGCTTCGGTTCTTTTCGCAGTGCCATCCATTGGTAAAGTAGTTACCCGAAATGTTTCTCCGGCACCCTCTGCATCGCTGGCTGTTATAATTGGAGTATGGAGATATACAAATCCGCGCTCATTAAAAAACCGATGTACGGCAAATGCCAACGCATGGCGAACACGAAATACCGATCCGAATGTATTGGTGCGAAACCGCAGATGGGCAATCTCGCGTAAAAATTCTAAACTATGTTTTTTGGGTTGCAGCGGATATTTTTCGGCATCACTATCGCCCAGCACTTCAATGGTGGCAGCTTTAATTTCTATGGATTGTCCTTTCCCCACCGAGGCTACCAACTCACCTAGAATTTTTAGTGAAGCTCCTGTAGTAATGCGGCGCAGGAGGTCGTCGGAAAAATCACCCAGCGAAGCCACAACCTGTATATTCTGATTGGTGCTGCCATCATTCAAGGCAATAAACTGATTGTTGCGAAACGTGCGCACCCATCCCATTACCGTTACCGTTTCTCCCGCCTGGCCCTTTTGCAGCAGCTCTTTAATTTTTGTTCGCTGATTAAACATAGTTTGCTTTTTTTGCTTCTTTGCTTCCTCTTTTTCCGGATCGTACAGCAAAGATAAGCGCAAGACGCTGCCCGAACCCCCTCGGGAATACGTTTCATTGGCTTTTTTCAGGAATTTTTCTTTTTTCATCAAAATGCCCTTACCTTTGTATCATAATCAACGTCGATTGTCTTACCCGTTCACAGACCTTCCGGCATCTCTTCCCACCCAACTTAAGTTTTTGATTCTACTTGTCTTACTGACTCCTCCAATCTAACTGTATAATTGTTACTTATCTCCCCCCAATAACCGATTTAAATTACTTATGTACGACATTCTGCAACTGAACGACCTGCTGCTGCCCGAGTTATTAGATGTAGCAGAGCAACTGAAAATTAACGGTGCCAAAAAATTAGACAAACAGGCCCTGATTTACAAAATCCTCGATGCCCAGGCTACCAGCAATGCGCCCGAAACTGCTGAGGAAAGTCGCAAAAAACCCGCCCGCGGACGTAAGCCCGTTACCCTAAAAACTCCACATATTACCGAAGAGGCAGAAGTAATGCAAGAGGCGCCCGCAGCTCCTACTGCCGAAAAGCCGGGCCCCAAAAGAGGTCCGCAGAAAAAAGGGCGACCCAATCCACCCACACCCATTGCCGCTGTTGCCGAATCTTCTTCTGAAGAAACGCCAGCCGAGGTAAATGCCCCCGAGCAAACCGATCAGCAAAGTGCGCAACCCGGCGAGGCCGAAGCCGCTGCTCCCGCCCCCGGCGCACCCAGCCATCACCGCCACCCCATTAAAAAAGAACCTTTATTTAATATCGAATTCGAAGGCGTAATTGAAGGAGAAGGTGTGTTAGAAATGATGCCCGATGGATATGGATTCCTTCGGTCTTCCGATTATCACTACCTCTCTTCCCCAGATGATGTATATGTGTCTCCTTCACAAATCAAGTTGTTCGGTCTTAAAACCGGCGATACTGTGCAAGGTGCTGTTCGTCCGCCCAAAGAGGGAGAAAAATATTTTGCACTGCTGAAAGTTGATTACATCAACGGCAAGCGCCCCGATGAAGTACGCGATCGCGTTCCCTTCGATTATCTTACTCCCCTATTCCCTTTCGAAAAGCTGAACCTGTTTACCACTTCTAATAATTACAGCACGCGCATCATGGATCTGTTTACGCCCATTGGTAAAGGTCAGCGTGGATTGATTGTAGCACAACCGAAAGTGGGTAAAACCATGTTGCTGAAAGAAGTGGCCAACGCCATTGCAGCCAATCACCCCGAATGTTATTTGATGGTGGTGCTGATTGATGAACGCCCCGAAGAGGTTACCGACATGGAACGCAGCGTGCGCGCAGAAGTTATTGCGTCCACCTTTGATGAGCCCGCAGAAAAACACGTGAAAGTGTCTGCCGTTGCCCTGCAAAAAGCCAAGCGACTGGTAGAGTGTGGACATGATGTGGTGATTCTGCTCGACTCCATCACCCGTTTAGCCCGCGCCCACAACACCGTAGCACCTGCTTCTGGTAAAGTATTATCGGGTGGGGTAGAAGCCAATGCCATGCAAAAACCCAAACAATTTTTTGGTGCTGCACGTAAAATCGAAAACGGCGGATCCCTTACCATTCTTGCAACTGCGCTGATTGAAACCGGCAGTAAAATGGATGAAGTAATTTTTGAAGAATTCAAGGGTACTGGTAATATGGAATTGCAACTCGATAGAAGACTGGCCAATAAGCGTGTGTTCCCTGCGATTGACTTGGTGGGCTCTTCTACGCGGCGCGATGATTTGTTGTTGGATAAAGACGTGTTGCAGCGAATGAATATTCTGCGCCTCTATATTAATGACATGAATACCGAAGAAGCGATGAGTGAATTACTCAAGCGGATGCGTGGCACAAAAGACAATGAAGAGTTTCTGGCTTCCATGAATCGCTAATCAACTTTTCTCAGTAGAAATAATTATTAGATATGCGCCGCTGGCGCATATTTTTTTGCCCACTATTTTCGGGGAGCGCCGAAGTTTGTATAGTAACGATTCTGTTCTATTTCTTCGCGCACGGGTTCGGGCACCAGATAGCGAATGGAGTATCCGTCTCGAATTTGATCGCGCACTGCTGTTGCAGATATGTTGAGAATAGGTGCATCAAAAATTGTGATGCGTGCCCCCGGATGTTCTACCACGGGAAATCCGCTGCGCTCGTACACATAAAGCTGAAACTGTGCCATAATTAAGCGGGCATTTTTCCATCGCGGAAGATTCTGCAAGCTGTCGCTACCCATGATGATGTGAAAAGAATGTTCTTGGTATTTTTCAGTCAAATACGCGAGTGTATCAATGGTATAGGAGGGGCGCGGCAATGAAAACTCAGCATCGGATGCGCGCAAGCGCGTATCATCACCAATGGCCAGCCTAACTAAATGTAGTCGGTCGTATTCATTTAACAGAGCGGCTTCTGGTTTGTGCGGATTCTGGGGCGTTACTACCAGCCACACTTTGTCTAGATCGGTATGCTCGGCCGCGTAGGATGCAATTATCAGGTGGCCAACATGGATGGGGTTAAATGACCCGAAATATAAGCCGATTTTCATACAAACAATTGATAGTCAACTAATTATGAGCGGCGGGTTCTACAAATATGCTATGGGCTTCGTTCAGTCGTAGGCTAAGGTGATAGCCGGCTACAGATATGGAGATGGGGTCACCTAAAGGAGCCACCTGCTCAACCTTTACTATTTCCCCGGGCACGCAGCCCATTTCCATCAGCTTGATGAAGATATCGTCTTTTTCAAAAGAATGGATACAAGCTATTTGTCCTACCAACAATTCGGAGAGTCTTTTCAATTCAACAGTTTTCACATGCAGGGGTTCTATAAAGAATAAATAAAGGTAGGAAAGCGTTAGTGTTCTATTGTTACGAATTTAGGAGTTAACACTATTTAAATGGCAGTTATCCAATTTCATACGGCCGACCTGGGTATTACGCTTCCGGGAAAGACGATTCTTAAAACATTGTTGTCGGATTTGTTTCGCAAGGAAGGCAAGCAATTAGCGGGCTTGTCGATTGTTTTTTGTTCCGATGAGTATTTGCTGGAATTAAACCGGCAGTTTTTGCAGCATGATTATTATACCGATATCCTCACATTTTTGATGAGCGAGCGGGGTGCACCGGTGGAGGGCGAGTTATATATTAGTATCGATCGGGTGCGAGACAATGCTCGTGCTTTGGGTGTTCCGGCAATGCATGAACTACGGCGGGTGATATTACACGGAGCCCTGCATTTGTGTGGGTATAAAGACAAGTTAAAAAAAGACCAGGCGCTGATTCGGCAAAAAGAGGACCGATATTTGCAACTGCTGAAGAAAAGAATGACTCATGCGTAAAGCCTTGCTTGTAGCGGTTTTGCTGATTATTGTTGGTTCGGTTGCTGCGCAGTTATCTGAAGTGGAGCTAGAGGTAAGGCCTGTACCCACCCCTATTACCCGCGACAGATCTATTCTTGAATGGAATCGCTCCTTTTCAGCCTTTGCCTCTATGAATGGCCGCGAGCAGGAATGCCTATACTGGGTAAATCTGGCCCGTAAAAACCCCCAATATTTCTGCGACAGTGTGCTGAATCCTATCTTATTTGCATTCCCCACCCTACGTGGTCGAGAGTCGGCAGCCCTTAGAAAAGACCTACTTGCTGCCGGGAGCTTGGCAATGTTTAGTCCGCACGCCCTCCTCAACAAAACCGCCCGCGCCCACGCTACTGATATTTCCCGTCAAAAAGCACCTATTTCTCACAGTTCCACCAACGGAAACAGCTTTGCCGATCGGATGCGATTGTCTGGTATCAACACCTGTGCCGGCGAAAATATCAGTTTAGGCAACCAAGGGGTGCTGCTTTCGGTGGTATTATTATATCTAGACATGAATCTCACCCCTGCCGCACACCGGCAAACCCTGCTGAACAAGCAGTACACGCAGATTGGATTGGGCTGTGTGGATTATGATACAAACAATTTCTTTCTCGTGCAAGACTTCTCCTGTACCCTCAACACCCGATTTTAATCGCATACTGCCCCCCTGTTCCACGTGGAACCCCGCTTCCCCTTCCCTTTATTTCCCCTGTTTGGTCCGCCCCTACTAATACGTTCCACGTGGAACATCGTTTGGTTTGTGTTTCAATCGTTTGTCGGGGTTGTTTCACGTGGAACATGAAACGATTTGCCCTGCCGATTCCCTGAATCCTTTCTATCTTTACACCCATGTTTCCAGAATACGATGTAATTGTTGTGGGCGCCGGTCATGCCGGCTGTGAGGCTGCTGCTGCTGCTGCCAACCTTGGCAGCAAAGTGCTGCTCGTTACTATGAACATGCAAACCATTGCCCAGATGAGCTGCAACCCGGCAATGGGGGGAATTGCGAAAGGACAAATCGTGCGAGAAATAGATGCGATGGGCGGGTACAGCGGAATCGTGAGCGACAAAAGCATGATTCAGTTTAGGATGCTCAACCGAAGTAAGGGGCCGGCCATGTGGAGCCCCCGTTGCCAAAGCGACCGTATGCTGTTCGCGGCAACCTGGAGAGAGATGCTGGAGAACACTAGGGGGGTAGATTTTTATCAGGACATGGTGCAGGAGCTGATCATCGAAAACAATCGCGCAGTGGGGGTAATCACTGGACTCGGCCATCCCATTCGATCGAAGGCAGTAGTGGTTACCAGCGGAACCTTTTTAAATGGTATCATCCACATCGGCGAAAAGCAATTTGGTGGAGGGCGAGTAGCAGAAAAAGCCGCCACTGGTATCACCGAACAATTGGTAAGCCTCGGCTTCGAAAGCAGTAGACTGAAAACCGGAACACCCCCAAGGGTAGATGGTAGAAGCCTCGACTACTCCAAAATGGATGAACAAAAGGGCGACGATGAAATTGTTGGCTTCTCATTTTTGCCCACCGAAAAAATCAAACCCGAAGCACAGCGGAGTTGTCATATTACCTACACCAACTCGGCCGTTCACGAGATATTAAAAACAGGGTTCGATAGAAGTCCGATGTTCCAGGGAAGAATAGACGGCGTGGGTCCGAGATACTGTCCCAGTATCGAAGACAAGATCAATCGCTTTGCCGATCGCGACCGACACCAATTATTTGTTGAACCGGAAGGCTGGAATACGGTTGAGATTTATGTGAATGGATTCTCCACCTCCCTCCCAGAAGAAGTTCAATACGAAGCCCTTCGTACTGTGCCTGGGTTTGAGCAGGTGCGGATCTTCCGGCCAGGCTATGCAATTGAATACGATTACTTTCCCCCTACCCAGCTGAAATATTCGCTGGAGACGAAAAATATTAACGGATTATTTTTTGCCGGACAAATCAATGGCACAACCGGATATGAGGAAGCGGCTTGTCAAGGACTAATGGCAGGAATCAACGCACACCATTCCGTTCGGGAACAGGAACCGCTTATCTTAAAAAGAAACGAAGCATATATTGGTGTATTAATAGACGACCTGATTAGCAAAGGAACAGACGAACCTTATCGTATGTTTACAAGCCGTGCGGAATTCAGAACTCTGCTGCGGCAAGACAATGCCGATTGGCGACTTACTGAAAGATCGTATCAAATGGGCTTGGCTTCGGAACAGCGGATGAAGGCTCTTGACATAAAGAAAACAGAAGTTGCAGAAATTACTCGTATCTGTGCCGTAGACTCTCTTGATCCAGATTCTATTAACCCCTATTTAATTTCTGTTGATTCGGCAGAGATTAGCGAACGGCAAAAAATTGGCCGCCTGTTATTACGTCCGAATGTATCTATTAAAGGACTGATTGAAAACGACACCAATCTCCAGACCACTTTGGGCTCGCTTGCTGAAACATCCATTGAGCAGGCGGAAATACAACTTAAATATTCCCGCTACCTAGAAAAGGAAGAAGAAATGGCATTGCGAATGAGTCAGCTAGAAAACCTACTGATTCCCGGCCATATCAACTACGACCAAATACCCGCATTGTCCAACGAGGCGCTGCAGAAATTTAAAAAAATTCAACCCCAAACCCTGGGTCAGGCAAGCCGAATTAGTGGAGTTAACCCAAGCGATGTTCAAATTCTGATGGTTTATATGGGCAGATGAAATTTTGAAATGCCCCATGCGAAACTTATCTTTAGCTAAACAATAGATTTGAAAAAAATTATTGGCTGGACAGTTAAAATTGCGGCGGGGGTACTTTTAGTGTTGTTCCTGCTTTTTTTGGGACTAACGATGTATGTAAATAGTCACAAAAAAGAACTGATTGCACAAGCAACCGAAACTATCCACACGAAGTTGAGCGGAAATGTAACGATTGAAGATTTGAACGTTTCACTTTTCCGTCATTTTCCAAGTTTGTCCATAAGACTAATCAATGTTAGTGTTACCGATTCGCTCTATCCCAAACACCAACACAAACTATTATCGGCAGAAAACTTATTTGTTCGGCTGAGCACCCCCTCCCTAATAACCGGACGTATACTAATAAACAAGTTCACTTTGCGCAATGGGGGGTTTTATCTATTTACCGACTCTACGGGTTATAGCAATGGTTATTTGTTGAAACCCAAAAACCCCAATCCACCAAAACCATCAAGCACCAACGAGGCTGCCAAAAAATTATTGGATCAGGTGCTGATTGAAAACTTTTCGTTTCATTTAGAAGATGTGCCAGGCGATAAGTTATACGATATTACAGTAGAAAAACTTGAAGCCTCGGTTAAAAAGTCGGGAGAAGTTTTTACCGTTGAAGTAGATAAAAAATTACAAATCGGTGGAATTGACTTTAAGAAAAAGAATGGAAGTTTTGTGGGCAAACAAACCATGGAAGGAAAATACTCTTTACAGTTTGATGCCGTTCAGAAAAAACTTTCTTTTACTGATATGAATTTAAAAATTGGTAAACAGCCTTTTGTGTTTACCGGTGCGTTTTTGTTGGGCAAAGAGAATAGCTTTCAACTTCATATCACCAGCCAACAAATATTGGTAGATTTTGCCCGCTCCTTGTTAACTCCTAAAATCGCCAAATCGATCGGAATAGTTTCTGTTAAACAACCACTTGACGTAGATGCTACCATTGGCGGAAGCTTGGCAGGGGGAGATCCGCGTGTGCAGGTAAAATTCACCACACAAAACAACCAGGTAGACAGCAAATTTATCAATATGACGCAGTGTTCGTTTACAGGTGAGTACTTGAACGAAGTGGTTCCCGGAAACGGATATACAGACGAAAACTCTCACATCTATGTAAAAGAAATGTCTGGAATTTGGGAGGGGATGAGGCTTAACATAAAAGACCTAAATGTGATGAACCTCACACATCCATCTATAGCAGTGGAAGCCAGTTCGAAGTTTCCGCTGAACGAACTCAATTCAGCGATACAATCAGAAACCATGGAATTCAAAGATGGACAAGGTGAATTTTCCCTAAAATACTCGGGAAGAACAGATAGCATTAGTTCGAAAAATAGTACATTAACAGGATACCTGCGTTTTCAAAATGGCTCTTTATTATTAACCGGTCCACAAGCAACCGTTCAAAAGTGCTCAGGTTCATTTTCTTTTAACAATGCGAACCTTATTGTAGACAGTCTTAAAGGAGAATTAGCCGGGAACGCCGTATTTATGAATGGACGTGCAAATAATGTATTGTCGGTATTAAGCGACGACCACGTTCCGGTTTCTCTCGATTGGAATATCTATGCACCCGTAATTAACCTGAATAGTATACGCTCAGTTTTGATGAGAAAGGTTACCACAAAATCAAAAAAAAGCATAAAAAAAACTGGAATTAGCAAAACGGTTGAAAATATAGATTACCTACTTTCTTCGGGATCCGTTACCGCGTCTTTAAAGGCCGATCGGTTAAAAATAGAAAAAATGGATGCAAGAAATTTTTCCGCCAGCATTCAACTGGAAGGAAATACCTGGGCAGTAAAAAACGCATCTTTACAACACGCCGATGGAAGTGTGGCGGTTTCCGCATACATTAAAGAGCTTAGCCCTAACCGGCTTAGTTTTAGCAGCGAGATTTCTCTTAAGAATGTAGATGCGAAAAAGACCTTTTACGCCTTTGAAAATTTTGGAATAAAGAGCATCGGCCACGAAAACATCCGGGGCAAGCTGAATCTAAATGCAAAGTACTCGCTTCTGCTAAATGGAAAGGGGGAGCCTAACTTGAACACGATTGCCGGAAACGCCAACTTTTCACTAAAGAATGGGGCCCTGTTAAACTTTCCGCCATTGTTGGAAGTTCAAAAAACCGCTTTTAAAAATCGGGACTTTTCAAATGTCCAGTTTGCTGAAATCAGCAACTCGCTGGTATTTGAAAACGCGGGCGTTACCATCAAAAGAATGGCCATTAATTCTTCCGTGCTTACTTTGTTTTTAGAAGGGATTTATGGATTAAACAACAATACCGATATTAGCATACAAGTACCACTTAAGAATCTCAAGAAAAAAGAAGACGAAGTCCATCCCGAATTTATTTCAGGAGATGCAAAAGGGGGAATGAGCGTTTTTCTTCGAGCGGCCGCTGATAAGGACGGTAAAATTAAAATTAAATACGACCCACTTAAAAGACTTAAGGGTAATAAAAGTAAATAGACATATGAAAAATTTATTCCTCTCCTGTTGCATAGTTTCGCTAATCTGGGGTTGCCAAGCTCCCGGCTCTTCCACCAAACCTACTTTAGCTGAGTACCACGCAATTACTGATAGTGGTGTGCAATCCGGTGGAGTAAAAATGATTCCCATAAAAACTCCGGTAGGCACTTTTAAGGTGTGGACCAAAAAATTTGGGAATAACTCCAAGATGAAAGTCTTGCTGTTACACGGCGGCCCCGGTGGAACGCACGAGGCTTTTGAAAGCTTTGAAAGCTTTTTTCCGCAAGAAGGCATTGAGTTTTATGAATACGATCAATTGGGCTCAATGCTCAGCGACCACCCCACCGACAGCTCGCTGTGGACTACCGAGCGATTTGTAGAAGAAGTAGAGCAGGTTCGCATTGCCCTCGGATTGGATAAAACTAATTTTTATGTGTTGGGTCACAGCTGGGGAGGGATTTTGGCAATGGAATATGCGCTGAAATATCAAGAAAATATAAAGGGACTTATCATAAGTAATATGGTAAGCAGCATACCGCAGTATGTGCAATATGCCAATAATGTGCTAGCAAAGCAAATGGATCCGAAAATAGTAGATACGATCCGATTAATGGAATCGAAAAAGCAATATACCAACCCAAGGTATATGGAAATCTTGCTTCCCAACTATTATGAGAAACATCTTTGTAGAGCAATACCATGGCCAGAGCCAGTTGTGCGTACTTTTAGTCATATTAACCAAGAAATTTATGTGATGATGCAAGGCCCCTCAGAGTTTGGCGCCAGCGGAAGGTTACTGAATTGGGACAGGAGCAAAGACCTGCCCAAAATACAAGTGCCAACACTTACGATAGGGGGAGAGCACGATACAATGGATCCGGAACACATGAAATGGATGTCTACTCAGGTGAAAAAAGGCCGATATCTATATTGTCCCAATGGGAGTCACTGCTCTATGTGGGACGATCAGCCACATTATTTTCCGGGAGTTATTAATTTTATTCAAGATGTAAATAACGGTAAGTTCTAATACATCGTTTACCGAAAAAAATCTTTGTTCACCGAAAAAGGGATGAATGGTATTTTCAATGCTCTGAATTAGCTAGCTTTAATATTATACAAAAACGCGCACTATGATAAAAAAAACAGCGCTCTTGTTGTCGGCACTCTTAATTGGCCGGCAAATACAGGCGCAAGAAACCTTTCCGGTAAACGGAGTGGCCGACAAGCGGGACGGGTGTTATGCCTTTACCAATGCCACAATTGTTAAAGAGTCATCAACCACACTTACCAACGCCACCCTAGTTATTCGCGAGGGAAAAATCGTTGCGATTGGTAGCACGGGGATAGTAATACCAAAAGATGCGGTGGTAATTGATTGCAAAGACAAATTTATTTACCCTTCGTTTATTGATCTGTATACCGATTATGGTATCGCCTCTGCACAACAGGCAGGAGGGCCAAGAGCTGCCTTTAATTTTAATGCACCGTCTCAAATAACTTCTAATACCAAGGGTGCATATGGATGGAATCAGGCAGTTCGACCCGAAACAGATGCGGTGAGTCAATTTGCTGTAGATGATACCAAGGCTAAAATCTGGAGAGATCTCGGGTTTGGATCGGTTTTAACGCATAGCAAAGACGGAATTGCCCGGGGCTCTGGTGCTGCAGTTACGCTGGCCAACGAAAACGAGAATTCGGTTGTGTTAAAAGAAAAGGCGTCGGCACACTACTCGTTTAATAAAGGTACTTCTGCCCAAAGCTATCCCAGCAGTTTAATGGGAAGCATCGCGCTGATTCGCCAATCTTATTTGGATGCACAGTGGTATAAAAACAATTCTGCCAAGGAAGGGCTTAACTTATCCCTCGAATCGTGGAACGACTTACAAACGCTTCCACAAATTTTTGAGTCAGACGACAAGTGGAATGATTTGCGCGCGGCAAAAATTGGTAAAGAATTTGGCGTACAATATATTATCAAGGGTGGCGGTAACGAATATCAGCGTATTGCCGATATTGCTGCCATTCAGTCTTCATTTATCATTGGCCTTAATTTTCCGGCTGCGATGGATGTGGAAGATCCCGCTGACGCAAGAGCTGTATCCCTTGCAGATATGAAACACTGGGAGCTTGCGCCGGGCAATCCTGGGGCAATGGAAAAAGCGGGAATTAATTTTTGCCTAACAGTTGCAGACCTGAAAGATCCTAAAACCTTCTATGCAAATTTGCGCAAGGCAATAGAAATGGGGCTATCGGAAAACAAAGCTTTAGATGCACTTACTAAAACACCCGCTAATTTAATTGGCGTGTATGATAAAGTAGGTAGTTTGGAAGTAGGCAAAATCGCGAATTTCATTATAACAAGCGGGCCCGTGTTTGCAGAGAAAACAAGCTTTTTACAAAACTGGGTGCAGGGGAATAAATACAGCATTAAAGACGATAACTGGAATGACGTAAAAGGCATGTACACGCTCGCCATCACCGGCGCAGGCGGAACAGCCAATTATACACTCGACGTGAAAAGTGCTGCTGCGGCTAATGTGATCGGCAAAGACACGCTTACCGGAAAATTTAGTCACGACGGTAAAATGGTAAAACTGAGTTTCGCTACGCAACCCGCACGCAGACCAGGAGGTGGTGCGAACATGGGTGCTGGAGGAATGGGTGGTGGTAATATGGGTGGCGGAATGGGGCGCACCCCTGCACAATATCGTTTGAGCGGCGTTGCCAATGGCAATACCTGGAACGGAACCGGAGAAGATACTGCCGGAAACAAAGTTACCTGGACGGCCAACTGGAGCAGTGCAGCTGCAGTAGCAGCTGATTCGGCTAGAAAAAGACCCACGTTTGCGCCTAAAGTTGGGCAAGTAGCCTATCCCTTTAATGGATATGGGTGGGAAAACGCTCCCAAGCAAGAAACGATGCTTATTAAAAACGCAACGGTATGGACCAACGAAAAAGAGGGCAAGTTGGAAGGAGCCGATGTGTTAATCAAAAATGGTAAAATAGTAAAAGTTGGTAAAAGCTTGAGTGAAGAAGGCGCGAGAGTAATTGACGGTACCGGTAAGCACGTAACGGCAGGAATCATCGACGAGCACTCGCACATAGCTGCAGCCTCTATTAATGAAGGCGGACAATCCGTTACTTCCGAAGTTCGCATTGCGGATAACCTCAATCCGGAAGACATTAATATATATCGTCAACTTAGCGGAGGCGTTACAACCTCACATATATTACATGGTTCTGCTAATACCATTGGAGGTCAAACGCAATTAATTAAATTACGTTGGGGAGCCAATGCAGAAGAATTAATATTTAAAGGCTCGGATCCTTTTATCAAGTTTGCGTTGGGAGAAAATGTAAAGAGAACAACCTCACAAAACAACAACCGCTTTCCAGATTCTCGCATGGGTGTTGAACAAATATTAACCGATGCCTTTGCAAGGGCAAGCGATTATGATAAGGCGATGAAAGCCAACCCAACTTCTACGCGCAGAGACTTGGAGCTGGACGCAATTGCAGAAATTTTAAACAAAAAGCGGTTTATTACTTGTCACTCCTATGTGCAAAGCGAAATTACTGCTGCCATGCGTGCTGGTGAAAAATATGGTGTAACTTTTAACACGTTCACCCACATTATGGAAGGATATAAAGTAGCAGACAAAATGAAAGCACACGGTTCGAACGTTTCAACCTTCTCAGATTGGTGGTATTACAAGGTTGAGGTTACCGACGCCAACGCTTATAATGCAGCTATTATGCACAAGGTTGGATTAAACGTATGTATTAATTCCGACGATGCTGAAATGGCAAGAAGACTGAATCAAGAGGCTGGTAAAACCATCCGTTATGGAGGCGTTTCCGAAGAAGAAGCCCTGAAGATGGTAACACTGAATCCAGCAAAGGCATTGCATGTAGACAATCGTGTAGGAAGTTTAAAAGCGGGCAAAGATGCCGACTTGGTTATCTGGAGCGACAACCCGCTTAGCGTTTATGCGAAAGCAGAGAAAACCATCGTAGATGGGGTTGTTTATTTTGATCGCGAAAAAGACATGGAACAGCGGAAAAAAATTAACGCAGAACGGTTCCGGTTAACACAGAAAATGATTGGAGAAAAAAGAGCCGGGGGCATTACTCGTCCGGCAGAGCCAAGCTGGCAGATTCTGATGGGATGTGGAGACCACGAACACAAAGATGGCATCTATACCATTGACGCTGAAGATCAACAATCATTACGCTAATTCGCCGGCAACGGTGTTATGCACTATAAAAAAGAACTTATGAAAAAAATACTCTGGAGTTGTTTACTTTCTGTAGCGCTGCTTTCTGCAGGGGCACAAGAGGTAATCTATCCCGCAAAAGAATTCAAAGGAAAAACCTTTATCACCAACGGAACTATTCACGTAGGAAATGGAACAGTAATTGAAACCGGTACGATCGTAATTAGCAATGGTAAAATTACTTCGGTGGGTACCAGTGCTGGCTCTCCGGGCAGCGACGCTCGGGTGATTGATGCAAAAGGAAAACATGTTTATCCGGGGCTGATTTTAGCGAATACCGATATTGGCTTAAAAGAAATTGCTAATGGCGTGCGTGGCAGCAACGACCACACCGAGCTGGGCGAGTTCAACAGCAATATCCGCGCGATTACCGCATACAATACTGATTCGCGCGTGATGGCCGTGTTGCGCAGCAATGGAATTTTGCTGGCTAGCGTGGCTCCACAGGGAGGTAGCGTAAGTGGCAGTTCTACCATTGTTCAGCTAGATGCTTGGAACTGGGAAGATGCCGCCTATCAAATGGATGCAGGTATGCACATTAATTTACCCAGCTTTATCAACAGAGGCGGAGGTAGACGCTTTGGTGGCTTTCCAGGATTTCCCGGAGCAGGGGGAGCAGATGCCGGAAAATCGGCGCTTGAAAAAGTGGAAGAAATCAAATCCTTTTTCCGCCAGGCAAAAGCCTATATACAGGAGCCCGTTCACAGCAACGTTAACCTAAAGCTGGAAGCCATGCGGCCGCTGATGGAGAAAAAACAAAAACTATTTGTGCATGGCGATCAGATTAAACAGATGCTGATAGCTATTGATTTTGCTAAAGAATTTGGAGTTGACGTGGTTATCGTGGGTGGCAGCGAAAGCTTTCAAATTGCCGATCTATTAAAGGCGAATAATATATCCGTGATTTTAGATCAGTGTTTAAACTTACCCGCCACAGAAGACGATGATATCGACCAGCCCTTTAAAACTCCCGCCGCCTTACAAAAAGCAGGTGTGTTATATTGTATCAGCGACGACGATGACAATACGCGCTATCGGAACCTGTCGTACAATGCCGGCATTGCCGCCACATTTGGTCTTACCAAAGAAGAGGCGCTGAGTGCCGTTACCCTGAACGCTGCTAAAATTTTAGGCGTAGACGGAAAAACCGGGAGCATTGAAGTGGGTAAAGATGCTAATATTGTGGTTTGCGAGGGAGATTTGTTAGATATGAAAAGCAGCACAGTAACGGATGCGCTGATTCAAGGCAGGCAAATTAACCTAGATAACAAACAAAAACAGCTTTACGAAAGATACAAGTACAAATACTCGTTGAAATAAGCAATTCCCAAAATACATCAAGGAGTTTAACAAGAAGCCGCACCTAATCGTTCGGCTTCTTGCTTTATAGGCATCGAATATCCTGTTTAGTAATAGTATCCTTTTATTACCTTTATCCCCATGGAAAAGAAACTGTTTTTATTAGATGCATTTGCGCTGATATACAGGGCTTATTATGCCCTTATCAGAAACCCTCGCATCACTTCACGCGGAAAAAACACCAATGCCCAATTTGGCTTTACCAATACCCTATTCGACCTTATTCACAAGGAGCATCCAACCCACCTGGCTGTTTGTTTCGACACGCACGCCCCCACCGAACGACATACCGATTTTGCAGACTATAAAGCTAATCGTCAAGAAGCACCAGAAGACCTGCTTGCTTCGTTGCCCGATATCAAGAAAATTATCCAAGGATTTAATATTCCCGTTGTTGAACTAGACGGATACGAGGCCGATGATGTAATTGGAACGGTTGCCTGGCAGGCTGCTGATATGGGGTACAGTGTTTATATGGTAACGCCCGATAAAGACTATGGACAATTACTGATACATCCGCAGGTATATATATACAAGCCGCCATCTTTTGGAAATGCCGAAGAAATTATTACCGCAGAAAAAATTTGCGAAAAATGGGATATCAAGCGGGTAGAGCAAGTGGTAGATATGCTTGGGCTGATGGGCGATGCGGTGGATAATATTCCAGGAATTGCGGGAGTAGGGGAAAAGACAGCTGCCAAATTGTTGAAGGAATACGACACGTTGGAAAACGTGCTGGCACATGCAGACGATCTAAAAGGAGCGTTAGGAGAAAAAGTGCGCAATGGAAAAGAGGCGGCCATTATGAGTAAAAAACTTGCTACCATTATTACCAATGTTCCAGTTTCCTTTCATGAAGAAGATTATCGCCTAAAAGAATGGAATAAAGAGTTGCTCACAGAAGTGTTTACCGAGTTAGAATTTAAAACATTGGGTAAAAGAATTTTGGGAGACGGCTTCAACGCATTCCAATCGTCCCCGAAAAGTATACAAACCGATTTGTTTGGAGATGCGGTTGCGGCCCCCCCAGGAAACAGCCAAGAAGAAGAAGCTCCATCGGAAAAGGGCCAGGGGTTGTTGGCAGAAAAAAACATTCACAATACCGAACACCAGTATACGGTTGCGGCAACCGATCAAGAGATAGAGGAACTGATTGCTTATCTGATGACACAATCAGAAATCTGTTTCGACACCGAAACCACCCATCTAGATGCAAACGAAGCAGAACTGGTGGGACTAAGTTTTTCTTGTAAAAAAGGGGAAGGTTATTATGTGCCCTGTAGTCCCAATCGAGTGGGCACTCTAGATATGCTGAACAAATTTTCGGGGTTGTTTAATCGGGAAGCCGTTACATGGGTAGGACATAATATAAAATACGACCTGCTGGTATTAAAATGGTATAACATTGAATTAAACGGGAAAGTATTTGATACCCTGCTGGCACATTACCTAATAGACCCGGAAGGGAGAAGAAGCATGGATTTGTTAAGCGCTCAGTTTTTGGGGTATGAGCCCGTACATATAGAGGAGCTGATAGGCAAAAAAGGCAAGGGGCAGGGAAATATGCGGGATGTAGACACAGAGAAGATAAAAGAATATGCTGCTGAAGACGCCGATATAACATTGCAACTGAAACAAACTTTTGTTCCGCTGTTGTTCTCCAAAAAAGTGAATCGTGTATTTACAGAGGTAGAAAATCCACTGGTGCGGGTATTAACGGATATGGAGTTTGAGGGGGTAAGGGTTGATGTAGATTTTTTAAACGACTACAGCAAAGAATTGGAGAAAGAAGCCAAACTATGTGAAGAGTCAGTATATCAGCAGGCGGGTGTTCGATTTAATCTGGCTTCACCCAAGCAGCTGGGCGAAGTGTTGTTCGAAAAATTACAAATAGATCCGAAGGCAAAGAAAACCAAAACTGGCCAGTTTGCTACAGGAGAAGATGTTTTACAAAAGTTGGCGCATAATAATCCTATTGTTGCCGATATCTTGGGTTTTCGAGAGCTCACCAAACTAAAGAGCACCTATGTAGATGCTTTGCCAGCAATGATTAACAGCAAAACAGGGCGGGTGCACACTTCTTATGCGCAAGCGGTGGCCGTTACTGGAAGGCTGAGTAGCAATCATCCGAATTTGCAAAACATTCCCATAAGAAGCAGCAGGGGCAGAGAAATTAGAAAAGCTTTTATACCGAGATCGGAAGGAAGAGTTTTAGTAAGCGCAGATTATTCGCAAATAGAGCTTCGAATTGTTGCAGCCATTAGCGGAGATAGTAATATGTGTGAGGCCTTTAAAAACGGCACAGACATTCATACAGCTACTGCGGCACGGGTGTTTGGTGTGGCAGAAGAGGACGTAACCAAAGAAATGCGCTATAAAGCAAAGAGCGTGAATTTTGGAATTATATATGGGCAGGGGGCATTTGGGTTAGCAGAAAACCTGGGCGTGTCTAGAACAGAAGCCAAGGAAATCATTGACAACTATAAAAAGGAGTTTTCCGGGATAACCCAATATATGGAAGACACGATTCAGTTTGCACAAAAGAACGGTTACGTAGAAACACTGATGGGCAGAAAGCGCTGGCTAAAAGATATAGGCTCCTCGAATTTTACCGTGCGTGGGTTTGCAGAAAGAAATGCCATCAACTCTCCCATTCAAGGAACCGCAGCTGATATGATCAAACTAGCCATGATTGCTATTCACAGAGAGATGAAAGAAAAAAAGATGGCTTCAAAAATGATTTTACAGGTTCACGACGAATTGGTTTTTGATGCGGTTCCTGAAGAGCTGGCAGTGCTGGAGCCCCTAATATTAAATAATATGAAGCTTGCCCTTCCCCTGCCCAACCAGGTTCCGCTGGAAGCAGAGCTAGGAATCGGAAAAAACTGGCTAGAAGCCCACTAAAAAATTCGTATGCACCCGAACAAAACAATTATAACTCGTTTTTATTCCGCTTTCCAGCAAAAGAATGCTGCAGAAATGAATCGTTGTTATGCAGAAAACATAGCATTCAGCGACCCGGTTTTTGGTTTGCTGCATGGGGAGGAGGTTAGAAATATGTGGGAAATGCTCTGTAAAAACGGAAAAGACCTACAACTTAGTTTTGGTAACATCCAGTTGCTAGATGAAGAATATGCAACCTGTGATTGGGTAGCTCAATATACCTTTTCGCAAACCGGACGCCGGGTTGTGAATAATATAAAGGCACATATCCGGATAGAAAATGGGATCATTACGGAACATACCGACGCTTTTGATATATACAAATGGAGCCGTCAGGCGTTGGGGCTAAAGGGTTGGTTGTTTGGCTGGACGGCTTGGTTTCAAAAAAAGCTTCAACAAAAAACCCGTATTGCACTAAATAATTACATAGAAAAAAAATAAGCACTCGTTTTTTTACACACGCTGTATTATCGCTATACCTTTGCGGCATGAATTGGAGTTTTTATTTGAAAAGCATTTGGATGATTGGTGGGCGATATTTTTTTATTGCAGGGGTGGGATTTTTTCTCGCTTATGTGTTATATCGCAACGAGTGGTTTTATAAAAAAATACAAAAACGCTTTCCCGAAAACAAAGACTATCTGCGTGAGATGGGGTATTCGTTTTTAACAATTGTGATTTTTGCTACGGTTACTTATCCGTTGATTGCGGTTCCTTCCATCGCAAAATATACAACTAGATACAACGACGTTGCACAATTCGGATGGATCTATTATTTCCTGGCCTATCCGTTAATGTTTGTAATGCACGATACTTATTTTTATTTTGCGCACCGACTCATGCACAATAAAAAATTGTTCCCCCTTTTTCATTTGGTACACCATAAGTCTACCAACCCCAGTCCCTGGGCTGCCTATGCATTTCATCCGCTGGAAGCATTAGTAGAAGTAGGAATTGTGGTTATTTTTCTATTCACCATACCAATACATAAAACGCACTTGATGATCTTTTTTCTGATGATGATAGTGTATAATGTATATGGACATCTCGGCTATGAGTTATATCCAAAAGGGTTTCACAAAACGCGGATAGGCAGGTGGATTAATACTTCTGTAAATCACAACCAGCACCACCAATACTTTACCGGCAATTATGGCCTATACTTCTTATTTTGGGATAGGATGCTGGGAACCATCCGAAGTGATTATGATGGCAGATTTGAAGAAGCCACACAAAGAATCAAGTAGTCTGTCTTTTATTTTTTCTTGAATACCGGAACGGTGCTACAGGGCTCGCCGAAGAAAATGCTTTTAGCAAATGGGCGCAGCAAGTGAGTAAGCGCCACATATATTGATTCTGGAATTTGTTTTTCACCACATCCTTTTACAACAATCCGCTGGTCGGCATACTTTTCAGGAGAAACGGCGGCAATATTTCGCAGGAAAAGAGACTCAAGCACCTGCGATTCATTACCCTTCATAATAAAAGCAGCAACCGGCTCCAGAGAAGAAGCTACCAGCATATAAGCCCATAGAGGAATGATGGCGTCGGCAGAACAAACAATACCTACAGCGGCATCTTTATATTGTTGCCAGTCCGTATTTTGAAGGGCCAGGCGAAAATCTTTTTCTTTTAAAATAAGTCCCATAAAAAGGTGATCTTTCAAATCGAACAGTTTTATGTTCTCGGTAGGATAAAAATCTGCCGGATCGAGACTAACCAGTCCGCTATCTGCCACTTTATTAACCAACGGTTCGCTCATACTTTACCTTTCGGGTACAAAATTAACGGATTGGCCGGTGGTTTTAGTTTCGGAATACGTAAAATAAAAAGCCCGGAGAAAATTTCCGGGCTTTTAGAATATCTACTAAACACACATTAATTAAACTGGAAGCGATAATCCTTAATAGTGGCTGCTTTTCTTAAAGCCTCCTGACTTCGGAAAGTTCCTGAGCGGAGCATTTGCATAAGACTTTGCTTAAAAGTAGCTGGGTCTTGCGTAGAGGGGCGTGCGCCAACCACGTCGGCTTGTATAGCAAAAACCCCCGTAGTTCCTTTAATTGGAGCGCTGGTTTTTCCAAGCAGCGATTTATTAAAGGCAGCTCCCACAACTTTTGGCTCACTTCCAATGCCAGAAATAAAGGGGGCAGTGAAAGAAAGACTGTCCGCCACTTGAATAGGGGAACCGGTGCTGGTTGTAAGTTCAGCAAGCGTTGTTCCTTTAAACTTAGTAGAAGCGATGATTGCGGCTTTCTTTTGGTTACGTACAAAATTTTCTACCAGTGGTTTCGCCTCTGCTACCGACATAGTTCCTTTTTTGTATATTCCATTAATCAGTGCCACAATAACCTGGTCTCCAATTGTAGTGGGCTCAGAAATATCACCTACACTATTTTGATATACCCAACGAACAAGGCTGCGCGACTGCCCAAGAGTACCTACATTAAAATCGTTCTGTTTGATTTCATTCACTCCCAACAATTGCTTGTTAGATTTGGTAGCTTGATCTGAAAACTGCTTAGCGTTTTTAGCAGCAGCTATAAACTGAGACGCAGCCGTTGCTGCTGCCGCTTCGGTTTCCGTGCCAGCTAAAATAGGCCTAGCCAGGTAAGCAATTTTATACGCCGGGTTTGGATTTTTTTGTCCCAACACTTCCATAAAATGGTATCCGAATTCAGTTTTCACAACACCCCGAGTACCAACAGGCTTATCAAAGGCAAAATCGTTAAAAGGAGCCACCATTTGACCCTGCGGGAAAAACTCATATACGCCTCCTTTGTCTTTACTTCCAGGATCGTCGGAATAACGTGCACATAAAGCAGCAAAGTCTGCTCCCGTGATAATGGCGTTTTGTATACTGTCGGCTAATTTCATTGCCATACTATCATTCCGAATTGCTTGTCCAGTGCGACTATCGTTGAAAGCAATTAGAATATGACGAACTTTTGCACTATCGGGCCAAACTTTAGTGCCAATCATTTTCGCCAAAACAAAATTATTCCCATCTATATAAGGACCATAAGAATTGCCAACAGGAATTTTTACTAGTGTGTCTTTATTCGGTTGTTGGATTCTGTTCTTGCTAAAATAGCTATTATAGAAAGGCAAGGTTGTGGAGTTCTTAGCAAAGAAAGCATCCATATCCTTTGAGTTGGTGAAAGAGTCTTTCAGAGACATTAATTCGTTGTACACATTAGCAGAATCAGTAGAAGAAGGGGCAGCACTGAAAGAAACATAGGTGATATTTCTGGTTTCTTCTGGTTTCTGATATTCACTCTCGTGTTTTTTAACATAAGAAGCGATATCATCATCGGTTACTTTTACCGAACTATCGGGCATAGCTACATAAGGATAGTATACGTAAGAAATATTAGCAATGTTATTATTGTCGGCTTGCTGTTTTTCTAATAACCATTTTGGTATATAAGAAGATTGCAATAACAAGGATTGATATTTGATGCGAAGCGCTTTTTCTACAGTGGGAACAACGTATACTGTGTTCACCATTCTTGTTTGATCAGAGTTTTTGCTCTTCTTCATATTCGCAATCGCCTGCCGAGCATCGTTCTCGCGGAAAAGGCCGGTCGTTGGGTCTGTAAATTCTTGTTTTAAAGGAGAATTTGGTCCGAACAAAATGTCAGACAATTCTTTAGGAGAAACCATTAGGCCTAAATGATCATATTGTTCTTTTAGTAAAAGTTGCTCAACCTCCTGGTTCCACAATTGGCCCATTAGTTCTTCGCGGGGACCTTCTTGACCAGCCGCCAGTTTTTCTAGGTCGTTTAATTTTTCATCAAAGGCTACTCTTTCTATTTTAGTGCCATTAACCTCTCCTAAAACTGTAGTATTATTGAATAGGCCTCCTCCTTGACGAACACCATCCTGTAAAATAAAGGCAATTAACGCCAAAGCAATAATGCCAAACATAATCCAGGCACCTTTGTCACGAATTCGTTGAATAATAGACATAATAAAATATTGTAATTTAACTTATTCCTGTTCAATCAGGAGGGCAAAAATAGGGTATTCAGCCATTAGAACAAAGGGAAGATAAAAAGGCAGAAAAAGTAGAGAAAATAGAAAGAGACAGGGGGCTAGAAAGCAGTAGAAAAAACTAATCCACAATGGTGCGTGAAGAATGCTAAAAAACGGTGGAAAAACGACCAAATATTTTAGAAAATTGGGGAATAAAAAGGGATAAATAGATAGAAAAGTAGAAATAAGAAGAGAGGAGACAAATTTTACTGCCCCTTATCCCCCTTAATTAACAGTGCGCAGCGTGTGAATTATATTTTTTTACTTGTGCAAGAAAAAAATAACAGGTTGTTGAAAAATGGGAAAATCATAAGCCAGTAATAGGTTTCTAAAGTGTATAACTATGTGAATTACAGTGAATATCCGGAAATGTTGTAGGTGAATAAGTAAGTTATGCACTAATCCACAGGCGTAATAGTAATAGGTTTAGTTACAAATCCTTTTTATTATAAAATACTACGGTGTTTATCCACTTTTTTTTTAGAAGATTTCTAGCAGAAAGCGTTTAGTTTTACAGGAATAAAATAAGGTACATGGTTACTGATCAAACATTGCTGCCCGAGGCAGGATTTTTAGATAAAGAGATAGATCCCTCCTTGGATCTGTTTGCAGAAATTGAAAAATTAAAGAAACAAAAAAATGCAGTTATTCTGGCCCATTATTATCAAGAGCCGGATATACAGGATGTGGCTGATTATATTGGCGATAGTTTAGGATTGGCCCAAAAAGCGGCCAAAACAGAAGCAGACATTATTTTATTTGCGGGCGTTCATTTTATGGCCGAAACGGCTAAAATTCTCAATCCTTCCAAAAAAGTTGTTGTTCCAGATTGGAAAGCGGGCTGTTCACTGGCTGATAGTGCCCCCCCAGAATTATTTAGGCAGTTCAGGGCAAAACACCCAGACCATTTAGTGATTTCTTATATCAACTGCACCGCAGAAATTAAAGCCCAGAGTGATATTATTTGTACCAGCAGTAATGCCCTGGCTGTAATTGAAAGCGTTCCCGAAGATCAACCAATCTTATTTGCTCCGGATAAAAATCTGGGGGCATATTTGAATAAGAAAACTGGGCGAGATATGTTGCTGTGGAATGGTGCCTGCATGGTACATGAAATATTCAGCCGAGAAAAAATTATTCGTTTACAACACCGTCATCCCGAAGCTTTGTTAATTGCTCATCCCGAATGTGAAGACGCGGTATTAGCCTTGGCTGATTATATTGGCAGTACCACACAATTATTACAGTTTTCTCAAACCTCTGCCAATAATAGTTTTATAGTAGCCACTGAGTCGGGAATTTTACACCAGATGCAAAAATTATCGCCCGAAAAAACATTTATTCCGGCCCCGCCCAATAATTTATGTGCGTGTAATGATTGCCCCCATATGAAATTAAACACCCTAGAAAAAGTATATCTCTGCCTACAATATGAAATCCCAGAAATTCAGATGGAAGAAAGCTTGCGATTAGCAGCCAAAATTCCTATGGACAGAATGATGGAAATCAGCAGAAAAGCTGGCTTGGTTGGATAAGGAAGCAATAAAAAAATAAAAGAAAAAATATGAAAAAATTATTCTTTTTACCGGTATATTTTATTTCTATCTCTCTTTTTGCTCAACCCATGAGTGAAAAAGCAATTGATTCTTTTGTAGAAAAAGTGATGAAGTCATTTGATGTTCCTGGCATTGCAGTGGGTATTGTAAAAGATGGCAAGCTGATACATGCCAAAGGGTATGGTTTTCGATCCTTAGCTAATAAGTTGCCCACAACCGAGCACACGTTATTCGGAATTGCCTCTAATAGCAAAGCCTTTACAGCAGCAGCATTAGGGATATTGGTAGATCAGGGAAAAATTTCCTGGAATGATAAAGTACGAGATTATATTCCTGAATTTAAATTATATGATCCCTATGTTACGGAACATTTTACCATCAAAGATTTATTAACGCATAGAAGCGGATTAGGACTAGGAGCAGGAGATCTGATGTTTTTTCCAGATTCCAGTGACTTTAAGCTAAAGGATATCATTTATAATCTCCGTTTTTTACAACCCGTTTCCGAGTTTAGAACTAAGTATGATTATGATAATAATTTATACATTGTAGCCGGCGAAGTAATCGCGCGTGTGTCTGGAAAAAGCTGGGATGATTTTGTAGAAGGAAATATTTTACGACCATTAGGAATGGAAGAAACTGCGGGATCTTTTGACAGGCTCCCATCAAAGAAAGATGTAATTGATGCACATGCTCCTGTAAATGGAAAGGTTCAAGTGATTGCGAGAAGTACACTTCAGGTGGGGCATTCGGCGGGCGGAATTAATTCGAATATCGTTGACCTATCCAAATGGGTTACCTGTTTATTGAATGGAGGAGAGTATGGAAATAAGAAGAGCGTTTTTTCTGCTGATGTTGCCAAAGAATTGTGGACTCCCCAAACCATAATTCCGGTTACTGCTCCTGGGCCCTATCAAGTACATTTTTCAGCTTATGGATTAGGATTTGGCCTATCAGACGTAAAAGGAAAATTGCAAGCTTCACACACAGGAGGCTTAGAAGGAATGGTTACCCAGATTACTTTGATTCCAGAAATTAAATTGGGGATTATTGTATTAACCAATCAACAGGAGGGTGGAGCTTTTGTTGCCATTACCAATCAGATAAAAGATGGATACATTGGTTCCACCGGCATCGACTGGCACAAAGTGTTGATTACAAACCGAAACCGACAATTGCAGGAAGCAAAAAAAATAACTGATTCCATCCAAATAGAAATTGAAAAAGCGAGTGGGCAGGCAACACAAAATTGGAAGCTCTACCTAGGAGAATTCAGCGATAATTGGATGGGGGATGTAAATATTTATGTAAAAGATGGACAACCCTGGCTTTCCATGAAAAGATCACCCAAATTATCGGGGCGCCTATATCCTTACAAAGGAAACACCCTGGTAGTTCGGTGGAACGACCGTAGCATGGACGCAGATGCGTTTGTGAGCTTTGGGTTGGATGAAGAGGGTCTGGGTAATACAATAACGATGCGGGCAATATCGCCACTTACAGATTTCAGTTACGATTTCCACGACCTGCATTTCACACGCAAGCGGAAATAATTAAATTGTATAGCCCTTATTTTTAAGCGGCAACTCTCTCACCCGAACGCCGGTTGCTGCAGCGATTGCATTCATTAAACCGGGAATAACCGAGGGAACACTGGTTTCGCCTGCTCCGCCTGGTTCTGCATTACTTGGAATTATGTGTATTTCCAGCGCAGGCACATCAGGCATCCGAGCAACCTGAAAATCGAAAAAGCTGCTTTGCTGAACCGCGCCATTGGCTAAGGTTATTTCGCTTTTTAATACAGCACTCAATCCCCATACAAATCCACCTTCTACCTGATTGGCAAAACCATCGGGGTCAATTACCATGCCTACATCCGTAGCCACAACAGCCCGAAGAATTTTTATTTTCTTGGTTTTACTTACACTTACTTCAAAAGCATGCGCTGTATAGGCTTTTGCGTGGTTATAAAAACAGCAGGCAATCCCAACCCCTCTGCCGGCGCCTCTTTTTTTATTCCAATCAATTTTTTCTGCTGCCAATTCAATTACTGCGGAAAGTCGGGCAGGATCAAACAGGGTACCATCTTTTATTTTCTTGGCCGGCATATTTTTTAATAGCGAGAGTCGGTATTCAACCGGATCTACCCCGGCTTTTTTGGCTAACTCATCTATAAAACATTCAATTACTACATTGTTATAACTAAAGTTCACTGCGCGCCACCAACCCTCTACCAGCGGTGAAGGTGTTCTGCTAACTGCTGAGCGAAGGGAAGGAATACCATAATACATATCCCCCATTGATCCGCCCTCTGCTTCCATAGCAAGCCAGTTTGCGTTCCCTTTCATGCCCAATAAAAAATCAGCTACTGGAGCAATGGCTATTTTATGCAACCAATCGGCAGGCTTTTTATCCGCTCCCAATTTAGCACTAAGTATATGAGAGGACGCGGGGCGGTAGTTATCAAACTTCATATCATCTTCCCTCGTAAACATCAGCTGAACCGGGCGCTTTATTTGATAGGCCACCTGCATCGCTTCTGCGCTGTAATCGGCACTGAGCCTTCTACCAAAACCACCACCAAGCGGCATCAGATTGATAAAAATATCTTTAGACGTAAGGCCGAAAAACTTGGTAGCTACCGAAGCGGTTTTTCCAGGGTTTTGAAATCCGCCCCACAATGTAAACTTGGCATTAGAAAAATCTGCAATACAGTTCAGGGGTTCCATGGCGGCATGTGCTACAAAGGGAATTTGATAGCTGGCCGTAATCCACTCTGCGTCGGGCTGAGGCATGTCTTTTACAGCTGCGCCCTTTTCGTTGTAAATCATATCCGGAGCCTTTTGCAGGCGAGCGGCTTGTTCAGCAAAGTAACTGGCGCTGCTTTTTTCATTGGCGCCAGCGGGATAGGTCCATTGCACCTGTAAGCTTTTCTGAGCTCGTAAGGCAGCCCAGCGAGTGTTTGCAACGATGGCAACTCCGCTTCTAGTTTCCAGCTGATCGCCCATCTCTTTCATTTCGAAAAGCTCAACAATCCCTTCAATAGCAGCAACGGATTGCTTATCCCAGGAAGCCACTTTTCCACCCATTACCGGACAGCGAACAATAACAGCATAGAGCATATTGGGAACCCGATAATCGAGCCCATATTTAAGTTTCCCTGTAACAATGTCGCGAATATTATTTTTTTTCACCCCCGGCTTGCCGATAACGGTAAAATCTTTGTAGTTTTTTAGCACCGGCTCTTTTGGAATCGGAAGCGCGGAAGCTTTTGCAATCAAATCTTTAAAAGCAATGGACTGATTGGTGGTGGTGTTGATAACACGACTTTTTTGTGCGCGGCAATTATCAACCGAAATACCCCATTCGTTGGCAGCGGCCTTAATCAGCATTTCTCTTGCGGCTGCACCGGCTTTTCGCAGGGGCATAAATTCACGCAGGATGCTGGTACTTCCGCCCGTAGAATAATTAAAACCACTGCTAGGGCTATATGGAAGCGCTTCTGCGATTACTTGTTTTGGATCGGCCTCCAGCTCTTCCGCAACAATCAGGGGCAAAGAAGTTTGAACGCCCTGACCCATTTCCTGCTTATACACATACACGATGATTTTTCCGTCGGAACAGAGTTTAATCAGCGGACTGGGTTGAAAACAGATCGGATCTTCGGCTGCGAAAGCAGGAAGGGGAACCAATTGAGCAACCACCCATCCTCCAGACAGAAACGAGCTGAGTTGAATAAACGCTCTTCTTTGCATAATCAATTATTTAGTGCCGAGTTCGGCTGCTTTGTGAATTGCTTTTTTAATTCTGGAATAAGTGCCACATCTACAAATCAACCCCTGCATTGCCTCATCAATTTGTTCGTCGGTTGGTTGCGGGAATGTTTGCAGGAGGGCAACGGAGGTCATGATTTGACCGGCCTGACAATACCCACATTGCGGTACATTGATTTCCATCCAAGCTTGCTGCACCACATGGGTTCCTTCTTCGCTCAGTCCTTCTATGGTGGTAACGGTTTTGCCAACGCAGGCGGCAGCGGTGTATTGACAGGAGCGAATGGGCTTGCCGTTGATTAAAACGGTACAGGAGCCGCAGGAGCCAACGCCACAGCCATATTTGGTGCCGGTAAGGTCGAGCACATCGCGCAGCACCCAAAGCAGGGGCATATCTGCCGGCGCTTCTACGGGTTGCGATTTTCCATTAATTGTTAGTTGGTATTCGGGCATAGTGAAAAGTTAGGATATATGAAGTTACAAAAGGGCGCGGAGAAAAAAAGGGATAATTGATGGGGTTCATTTTTGGGGGCGATGGGAGTTGTGCGCAAACCGCCGCTAATCCATCCGAAGAAACCCCTAATTTTATCTAATGGAAGCAAAAAGCCCGCCTGTTTTTAATAAGCGCATTTTCTGGGATGTGAATTTTGAAAAACTCGACTATGATGCGAAAGCAAACTTTGTTATAGAGCGAGTTTTTGAGCGAGGAGATGTACCGGATATTAGAAATTGCCGTCGGTACTATGGAGACGAAAAAGTTACGGAAGTTCTATTAAATGCAAGGTTTTTGCCAGAGACAAGGATGTATCTAGCCAGCGCGGTAATCAACCGACCCCTAAAAGATTTTAGATGTTACACATTGAGACAGTCGAGCCCCAAACTTTTTCCTTATTAGAGCAACTAATGAGGGCGCCGTTTCTAGCGGGGTTTCGTTTAGTGGGAGGAACGGCCTTGTCTTTATTATATGGCCATAGAAAATCCGAGGATCTTGATTTATTTTCAACTGAAAACTTTGAAAACGAGGAAGTGATTTCGAAATTAACCCAACTGTTTGGCGGCAGGGTTTTACTTGAACAAAAACCGCCCCGATTTGGCATCTTTTGTTTTATTGATGACGTTAAAGTTGATTTGGTTCGGCACCCTCACCCCTTAATAGCTCCGCCGAAACTGATGGAGGGGGTTCGGATGTTTTCTACAGAAGATATCGTTGCCATGAAGGTGCAGGCGGTATTGGGAAGAGGAAAGAAAAAAGATTTTTGGGATATCGCCGAGCTATTGGAGCACTATTCGGTGGAAGATTTTGTTCGTTTTCACCAACAGAAGTATAGCACACAAAACTTGCTGATTTCGGTGCCTCAGGCAATCACCTATTTTAAGGATGCCGATGAAAGCGAAGACCCTGTAAGCCTAAAAAAGCAAAGCTGGCAGCAAGTTAAACGAGACATTACAAAAAAGGTTGATCGATATCTTCAATAAAGATTGAAAAATAGCCTATACTTCTCATCCAAATCTTTCGAAATAATTACACGAATGCATTAATTTGTGGCAAACAAACGTACATGAAAAAACTCCTATTGATAGCCTGCGCAATGATGGTGCTGGTTTGCGCATTGCAGGCACAGCCTACTCAAAAACCCCCATTACACGGAAAAAACTGGATGGCCATAACCGGAAAACCGCTGGCAGCCACTGCCGGATCAATGGTTTTTCAACAAGGCGGCAACGCGGTGGATGCGGCTTGTGCGATGCTAGCGGCTACTTGCACTATGTGGGACGTATTAAGCTGGGGTGGAGAAACGCAAGCCTTGATTTATAATCCTAAAACCAAAAAAGTTATTGGCATCAATGCCCTCGGAGTTGCCCCCACTGGAGCAACCCCTGCTTTCTTTAAAGAAAGGGGCTATCAGTTTCCGCCCGAATATGGTCCGCTGGCTGCCATAACCCCCGGAACCGTTGGAGGAATATGCCACATGCTACAGCAATATGGTACGATGAGTTTGCAAAAAGTATTGGCGCCGGCTATGCAGCTGGCAGCAGGCTATCCCATAGAGGCGCAAACCGCTAACAGCATTGAGCGTGCAAAAGACCGTATTAAGCAATGGCCTTACAGTAAAAAGGTTTTCTTGCCGCACCTGGGTGAAAAACGTGAAGCACCGGAAGCGGGAGAAATATTTGTGCAGCAAGATTTGCTGAACACCCTCACCAAACTTGTGGAAGCGGAACAACAGGCACTTAAAAAAGGCAAATCTCGCATCGAGGCCATCCAGGCTGCTTGCGACCGATTTTATAAAGGAGATGTTGCAGAAGAATTTGTTCGGGGCAGTAAAGAACAGGGTGGATTGATAACAATGCAAGACCTGGCCAATTGGAAAGTAAAAGAAGAAGAGCCAATGCACGTGAATTATCGAGGTGTAGAAGTTTATAAATTATCTCAGTGGACGCAGGGGCCGATGTTATTACAATCGCTGAACATGCTGGAGCCGCTTGATTTGAAGGCAATGGGGTATAATTCTCCGGAGTATATCCACACGATGTATCAGGTAATGAACATGACGTTTGCCGATCGCGATTTTTATTATGGAGATCCTGCCTACAATATTGGACAACCGATGCAGGGACTGTTGAGCAAAGACTATGCAAAAGCAAGGCTCGCACAAATGCGAAAGGATGGAAACGATCCTCTGGTAATGCCGGGAGATCCCTATCCATTCGAGGGCCGAAAAAATCCCTATACCCAATTATTGGAGGGCCGAAAAAAACTGACGGATAGCGCCAGCAACCGAAATTTTTTACCAGCTCATGATAGTGGCGGAACAGCAATGAATATGGAGCGCGAAGCTTATATGGAGCGGCTTTGGTTAGGCACAACCAGCGTAGAGGCTGCCGATAAAGAAGGCTGGGTGGTTTCCATCACCCCCAGTGGCGGATGGGTGCCGGCAACCATTGCGGGCAATACAGGTGTGGGTATGAGTCAGCGCCTGCAGAGCTTTGTGCTGGATTCCGCCATCAACCCTTTTAATGTGGTGGCCCCCGGCAAACGCCCACGGGTTACTCTTACCCCTTCACTTGCTATGAAAAACGGGGAGCCTTATGTTGCGTTTGCTGTACAGGGGGGAGACACACAGGATCAAAACCTGCTGCAGTTTATGGTAAATATGGTAGACTTTGGGATGACGGTTCAACAGGCTACAGAGGCGGCAAATATCAACACCAATCAGCTATGGCTATCGTTGGGAGGAACCAAACTAAGCGATCGCAGGCCAAGGGCGGGCGAACTGTTGCTAGGCAACAAAACACCGCAGGCAACTAGGGAAGCCCTCAAGAAAATGGGCTATATTATCAGCCTGGGCGACAGAACCAGCGGTCCGATCAATGCGATTTTTCTCGACAAAAAACACGGAACCCTTTGGGGCGGGTCGTCTAATAATGGCGAAGACTACGGAATTGGCTGGTAATCGGGGAAAAAACGGGTATAAATCAGGTATAAACACGTAGGGGTTGGGCTAACCAACCCCTATTTTTGTGCAACAAAGCAAAAACTAATGACGTTAGTAAAAAAATACTAAAATAATTAGTTTGTTCGAACAATGTTTGTATTTTTGTGGTAACGAACTACTAACCGCTATTAAAACGACACAACATGAGTAATGCAGAAAAACTGAAGGCGCTGAAGCTAACTATCGACAAGATAGACAAAGACTATGGCAAGGGAAGCGTGATGATGATGAATGAAAAAAGTCAAGACCCGATGGAGGTCATTTCAACCGGATCCATTGGCCTGGATGTGGCTTTGGGCGTGGGTGGGCTTCCAAAAGGAAGAATTATCGAAATATATGGCCCGGAATCCTCCGGAAAAACAACCATAGCGATACATGTTATAGCCGAGGCGCAGAAAAAGGGAGGCATGTGTGCGATTATTGATGCGGAGCATGCGTTTGACAGCTCCTATGCCAAAAAGTTGGGAGTGGATGTAGATAACCTTTTGATTTCTCAGCCCGACTATGGAGAGCAGGCATTGGAAATAGCGGATCGCCTGATTTTGTCCGGCGCGCTGGATGTAGTGGTAATTGATTCGGTGGCTGCGTTGGTTCCCAAAAGCGAACTTGAAGGAGAAATGGGCGACAGCAAAATGGGATTACATGCTCGATTGATGAGTCAGGCACTGAGGAAGCTTACGGCAACGATTAATAAAACCAATACCGTATGTATATTCATTAATCAGTTGCGCGAAAAAATTGGTGTGATGTTTGGCAACCCCGAAACCACTACTGGTGGAAACGCGCTGAAATTTTATGCATCCGTGCGGCTAGATATTCGTCGGATGACGCAGATTAAAGACGGCGATTCGGCAGTTGGTAACCACGTAAAAGTAAAAGTGGTAAAAAACAAAGTGGCTCCTCCTTTCCGAGCGGCAGAATTCGATATTATTTTCGGCGAAGGCATTAGCAAGCTGGGCGAAATCATCGATATGGGCGTAGAGCTGGGCATTGTACAAAAAAGCGGTAGTTGGTTCAGCTATGAGGCGAATAAATTAGGCCAGGGACGCGATTCGGTAAAAACTTTATTGCACGACAATCCCGAATTGGCCAACGAAATTGAAGCGAAGATTCGCGCAAAAGTTTCGGAGCAAAAAATTGCTGCCGCGGAAGCGTAAAGTGCGGGCAGACTCCAGGAGAAAAGCGAGAAAAATTTTGCTTCAGTGCAAGAGATGCAAAAAGAGTTAAAAATAGCGCCTCATAACAATTGCTGGAAGCGCTATCATAAACGATGTTGTATAGGATAGATGGTTTAGTTAGTAAAACCGTTCCTTTTCTAAGGAGCGGTTTTTGTTTTCAAAATAAAGAGCTGCCCTCGCAAAGGAGAATTGAATGAAAATCATCCATGGCGGCAATATAAATAAGTATATTTATTGCTAATAAATATAAATTGATATACGGACTGCTAAGCATATGGACAAGATTGGCGATGCGTTGGTTTGTTCCTTCGCTTACCATCCGCCCGGCTAAAAACTGGCTGCCCGGAAAGCCCACCCTTTTGGTGGCTAACCACCCCGATTCTTTTTTAGATGCAGTTATTATTGCGATGGCCTGTAAGGGCCCCATTCATTTTTTAGCAAGGGGAGATGTGTTTACCAAGCCCTGGCATAGAAAGCTTTTGCGTTTGCTGAACATGTATCCAGTATACAGAATTCGCGAAGGCAGAGCGCATGTACACTTAAACCGAAATACTTTTCGTTTTTCGCACGAGGTGTTGGCAAATAACGGAACACTGTTAATATTTATCGAAGGCATTTGTTTAAATACGCACGAGCTACAGCCTTTTAAAAAAGGAGCAGCCCGCATTGCCCTAGAAGCAAAAGATCTGCCAGGGTGCTGTTATTTGCCAGTGGGGGTTGCCTACAGCAGCTTTAGCCGAATCGGAAAAGCCGCTACCGTAATTTTCGGAGAAACTATTTTTCCCGAGCAGATTTTTGAAGGGGATCAGGAACAGGCTAACCTAACGCGATTTAACCGCCTCCTTTTTCCAAAACTGGAAGCCTGTATTAATGTTCCATCAGCTAGTATACAATCGCCTCCATCTCCTATGCTGCAGCTGGTGTATTGGATTTCTAAGGTACTGCACTTTCCTATTTATGTTCCGCTACGCAGAAAAATAGCAGCTCTTACCAGCGGAACCGTATTTTATGATTCGGTATTATTTGCGGCATTGCTTTTCTTATACCCAATCTATTTATTACTAATTTGGGTTATTCTTTCTTCGGCAGGAATAGGAGCGGTTCTCTCCACAGGCATTACCGCCTTCTTACCAGCATCCTCTTACTTTGTGTTAACAAATCGTTTGGTGGTGAAATCTAATCAGCAAGCCGTAACTTCATAGCTAACAATACTCAGCGCATGTTTGTACAGAAGCAATTAGGCAAAAGAAAAAGAATCGCCCTTGTGGCTCACGACCATAAAAAGGCCGACCTGTTAGAATGGGCCATGCACAACAAAGAGGCCCTAGCAAAACATGAATTGATAGCCACAGGAACCACTGGCAAAATGATGGAAGAAAAGCTAGATAGACCAGTTAAAAAATTATTAAGCGGACCGCTGGGCGGCGATCAACAAATTGGCGCGATGATTGCGAATGGCGAAATTGATATGATGTTTTTTTTCTGGGATCCCATGGAGGCACAGCCGCATGATAGCGATGTGAAAGCGCTCTTACGATTGTGCGTAGCATGGAATTTGCCAATGGCTTGCGATCGAGCAACGGCAGATTTTATAATGACTTCGCCTTTTATGCAAGAGGAATATTTGGCAACGGTGCCTGACTATTCAGGATATTTAAACAGACCCATTTCTGATCATGAGTGATTTGTTATTGCGACCCTGGCAAATGACCGACGCGGCTGTGCTGGTGGAAATCGCCAATAACTCGCAAGTGTATAAATGGCTTCGCGATGCATTTCCTGTGCCCTATACTTATCAGGACGCAGTAAACTGGATATTACATGCCGGCAAACACCACCCTCCAGAAAGCTTTGCCGTAGTAAAAAACGGCGTATTAACGGGTAGCGTTGGATGGGTACCCGGCACAGATATTTATAGAAAAAGCTGCGAAATCGGATATTTTATTGGGGAACCCTATTGGGGATTGGGGATTGCAACGGAGGCAGTATATTTATTAACACAACATATCAGCTCATTACATGCCTATAATCGCATTCAAGCTAAAATATTTATGACGAATCTTTCTTCTGCAAGGGTGTTAGAAAAAAATGGTTTTACGCTTGAAGCCGTGCATCAGCTTGCGGTTTTCAAAAACAATCAAATAATGGATGAGCAAGTATGGGTTAAAATAATCAATCAAACGATATGAAAAAAAGTACCAAACTTTTGCTGATTTCGGCAACCATTGTTTCTTTGCATTCGCTTGCTCAAGAAGCTCCCAAGCAGGAAAACAATAAAACGGCCGACATGGCTGCAATGGCTCGCATCATGGATTTGAAGTTTACGCAACAGGAACTGGATACCATGTATGAGGGGGTACAGGAAAACCTGGCCAACTATCGATTAATGCACAAACAATCGCTTGCGAATCAGGTGCCAATGAGTTTGTGGCAAAACCCCCTGTTGCCCGGAATGAAACTGGATACGCGTCCCGACAAAATCAAATGGAAGTTCGCTGCTACCGAAATGCCTACCAACAAAAATGAGCTGGCATTTTATAATCTAGACCAATTGGCTTATTTGTTGAAAAACAAAAAAATTAGCTCAGCAGAGCTAACCGAATTTTTTATTCAAAGAATCAAAAAATATGGTGATACCCTGCACTGTGTTATTTCTATAACCGAGGAGATTGCCCGTGAACAAGCGCGTATTGCTGATGAAGAAATCGCAGCCGGAAAATATCGCGGTCCACTGCACGGCATTCCTTATGGATTAAAAGATTTGTTTTCTGTAAAAGGAACCAAAACCACCTGGGGCGCAGCACCCTATAAAGAGCAGATTATAGAGGAAGATGCCTATGTTTACCAGCGTTTGCGGGAAGCGGGCGCCATATTGGTTGCTAAGTTTACATTGGGAGCACTTGCAATGGGCGACTATTGGTATGGAGGCCGCACCAGAAACCCCTGGAACATCTCCACCGGATCTTCCGGATCTTCTGCGGGCTCGGCTTCTGCAACAGCGGCGGGACTGGTGCCGTTTGCTATTGGAACAGAAACCTGGGGCTCAATCATCTCTCCAGCGTCTACTTGCGGATTGAGCGGCTTGCGCCCTACATTTGGCAGCATCAGCAGAAGTGGCGGGATGACGCTCAGTTGGAGTTTGGACAAAGTGGGTCCTATTTGTAGAAGCGCGGCAGATGCAGCCATCGTGTTTGCGGCTATCCACGGAACGGATGGTGCTGATGCCAGCGCAATTTTTGCCCGCTTCAATTATCAGCAAAACACCAACCCGCTGTCTTTAAAAATAGCGTATGCCAAAAATTATTTTGATCGCATAACCGATACGAGCCGGAGCGAATGGAAAGTATTAGAAGCATATAGAAATGCTGGCTGTACATTAATTCCCGTAGACTTTCCTGATAGCGCTGCGTATCCGTTTAATATCATGGATGTAGTAATTAGCGCAGAGGCAGCGGCCGCTTTCGACGATTTCACCCGAAATAATGTAGACGACGAAATGACGCGACAAGGAAAATATGATTGGCCCAACTCTTTTCGTGTTGCTAGATTGATGACGGCAGTTGAATATGTAAACGCCAATCGCCATCGATATCTGCTGATGAAAAAGATGCAGGAACTAATGAGTACAGTAGATGTGGTGATTTGTCCTACGAGGGGGAGCGGTAATCAAAGCGCCATCACCAATCTTACTGGCCATCCGGCAATCTGTTTACCCACCGGTTTCGACAGTAGGAATAAATTGCCAACAAGCATTACACTGATTGGCGGATTATATGAAGAAGGGAAATTGCTCGCAGCGGCAGAATGGTATCAGCGGCTCACCGGCTGGCATCTGCAACATCCTGATTGGGTAAAAAAGTAAGTATTTTGATAAATACCAACTAGAGGAACACGCCTTGAATTTGTTGCAGCAAATTTGCTGTCCGGGGTTTTCTATGATGCTTGTGGTGAGAGCTTGCACAAGCCGCTAGACTCGATAGTCTGCATGCTATTTTGGAAGTTCCAGCACTTTGGCGAAAATTACTGACAAATAAGTTAATTTAGTTCTCAAGCAATCAAAATATGAAAAAAGGACTCCTCTCTATTTGTTCCCTTCTGATTTGTTTACTACTTCAGTCCCAAGACATTTCTCTGTTTGAAAAAAAGATTTTCTTATCCGGCCAAGACACCCTGCGGTATAGAATTTTATATCCCGCAAACTATCAGTCAGACGAAGCTTATCCGTTAATTGTTTTTATGCATGGATCTGGAGAGCGGGGCAACGATAACGAGTTGCAATTAAAGCACGGCGGCAAGCTATTTGTTAGGGAGGATATCCGCACGAATTATCCCGCCATTGTAATATTTCCTCAGTGCCCTAATGATAGTGCCTGGTCTAGATTCCGCAAGGGCGCTAAGAGTAACGACTGGGTTTTTGATGCATCTCTTTCTGCCAGCCGCCCCGCATTGTTGTTAAAAGAATTAATGGATCAACTGCTTCAACAAAAAAAGGGGGAGGCAAAAAGAATCTATATTGGCGGCCTTTCGCTAGGAGGATTGGGCACCTATGATATGCTGATGCGTTATCCTGGATATTTTGCTGCCGCGTTTCCTATTTGCGGCGCTACCGATGTGCCCGCCTTTGTTGCACAGGCTGGGCCGGTGCCTATGTGGATGTTTCATGGTGCCGAAGATGTGGTGGTGCAGCCAACTTTCAATCGCGAATTATATAAATTGTTAATGGAAAAGGGCGCCCGCCACATTAAATATTCTGAATATCCCGGGGTAAATCATAATAGTTGGGACAATGCGTTTGCCGAACCCGAACTGTTGCCCTGGATGATGGCACAAAAAAAGAAGAAACATCCTAAATGGTAATTTTTATGAGACTGGGAGTAGGATTTTCGGTATGGCTTATAGCGGCATCCTTGCTGTTGATTTCCTGTGGCAGCAAAACCCGTACATCCGAAACGCCCCATGTGGTAATTCAAACCGGCTTTGGAGATATTGAGCTGGAGCTCTATGCAAAACAGGCGCCCAAAACCGTGCAGGCTTTTTTGCAGTATATAGATTCGGGATTTTATAAGAACTGTCAGTTTTATCGGGTACTCACTATAGAAAACCAACCCAGCAATGCCCCCAAAACCGAGCTGATTCAGGGCGGTATCTGGAAAACCAACTATGCGCGGGCCTCTACCTTGCCGGGTATTCCGCATGAAAGCACTGCTCAAACCGGCATTGAGCATAAAGACGGCACTATTTCCCTTGCCCGGGGCGCGCCAGGAACTGCCGGCTCGGAGTTCTTTATTTGTTTGGGCCGACAAAAAGGTTTGGATGCTGGAGGAGAAAACATTGCCGACAAACAGGGATTTGCAGCATTTGGAAGAGTTGTAAAGGGTATGTCGGTGTTGCGCAAAATTTATAAGCAACGGGAATCAGAACAATACTTTCGTCCGCCGATACCCATTTACAACATAGTTTTGCAGTAGCCATTCGGGATAGTTGCTGGATGCGCGCTAATCTACCACGAACACATGCCTTTCATTCTACATACCGACTATCAGCCGGCTGGTGATCAGCCCGGAGCCATTGAACAACTGGTGAACGGGGTGAATAGTGGTGAGCGCTATCAAACCCTGTTAGGGGTAACGGGCAGCGGAAAAACCTTTACAATTGCCAATTTAATTCAGCAAACCCAACGGCCAACGCTGGTGCTCACGCACAACAAAACGTTGGTGGCCCAGCTGTATGGAGAATTTAAGCAGTTCTTCCCCGAAAACGCAGTAGGCTATTTTGTAAGCTACTACGATTATTATCAGCCGGAAGCATACATGCCGGTAAGCAATGTGTATATAGAAAAAGATCTCAGCATCAATGAAGAGCTCGACAAACTCCGACTTCAAGCCACTTCGCAATTGCTAAGCGGCAGAAGAGATATCATTGTGGTAGCCAGCGTAAGCTGTATTTATGGCATGGGAAACCCTACAGAATATGCAAATGGGATTATTCGCTTGCAAACCGGCCAAACGCTCTCGCGTCAGGGTTTTTTACATGCGCTGGTGAATTCTTTATACAACCGGTCTCAGGGCGATTTTACCCGGGGTACTTTTCGGGTAAAGGGAGATACGATTGACATTAATCTACCGTATGTAGACTTTGGTTATCGCATTACTTTTTTTGGGGATGAAATTGAATCGATAGAAAGTATAGATACCGCCACGGGAAAAAGAATGGAGACGATGGAGAATGCGGCCATCTTTCCAGCCACCATTTATCTCGCCCCGAAAGATATGATTGTGCAGGTGATGCATGATATTCAGGATGAAATGATGGCTCAGGCAACCTACTTTACCTCCCAGGGAAAATTTGTAGAAGCACAGCGAATAAAGGAAAGAGTTGAATACGATTTGGAGATGATTCGGGAGCTAGGATATTGTAATGGCATAGAAAATTACTCGCGCTTTTTTGATCGCCGGAAACCGGGCACACGCCCCTTCTGCTTGTTGGATTATTTTCCTCCAGACTTTTTGTGTGTGATAGATGAAAGTCACCAAACCGTTTCTCAAGTTGCCGGCATGTATGGGGGCGACCGCAGCAGAAAGCTGGTATTGGTAGATTATGGATTTCGCCTGCCCAGCGCCCTGGATAACCGTCCGCTGAACTTTCATGAGTTTGAGTCGCTGGTAGGACAAACTATTTTTGTAAGCGCAACTCCCGGCGACTATGAGCTGCAAAAAACAGGTGGCGTAGTGGTAGAGCAGATTGTGCGGCCTACCGGATTGTTAGACCCACCCATAGAAGTGCGTCCTAGTGTGAATCAGATTGATGATTTGCTGGAAGAAATTGATGTAACGGTTCAGAAAGGATTTCGGGTTTTGGTTACCACGCTAACCAAAAGAATGGCGGAGGAGATGGATAAATATCTGGGTAGAATTCAGATTAAATCGAAATACATACATAGCGATGTAGATACCCTGGAGCGGGTAGAGATTTTGCGACAGCTGCGGCTGGGTGAAATTGATGTGTTGGTAGGCGTTAACTTATTGCGCGAAGGGCTCGACTTACCGGAAGTAGCGCTGGTAGCTATTTTGGATGCGGACAAAGAGGGCTTTTTGCGAAACGAAAAATCACTTACCCAAACAGCCGGACGTGCTGCCAGAAATGTAGAGGGAAGGGTAATATTTTATGCAGATAAAATTACCGAAAGCATGCAGCGCACCATCGACGAAACTTCGCGCCGTAGGGTTAAGCAATTGGCGTTCAATCAACTGCATGGAATTGTTCCACGAACTGTTCATAAAAGCATTGATCAGATTATGGCCCAAGGTTCAGTGCTGGATATTAAAGGATACGACCCTTCACGGCCCTATGCTGTGCAAAAAGACGAGTCTTTGGTGGCTTCGGTGGCCGAAGAGCAGGTGCTATATCAAACGATTCCGCAGATAGAGAAGGCCATTTCACAAACAAAGAAGCAAATGGAAAAAGCCGCCCGCGACATGGACTTTATTGAAGCCGCTCGATTAAGAGACGAAATGTTCCGATTGCAAAAAGAGCGGGAAAATATGGCACGTTAAGGGGTAAATTGTAACGTATTTAGTAATTTGTAACAAAATCAAATTTTACCTACTCAACTATGTATATGAAAAATGCCACCTTATTCTTTTTGTTATTGTTTTTAACTCATGCTACTAGTTCCCAAGCCCAATCTACAAACGACCCGCGGCTTGCGGGATTAGAAACAACGATTAATAAAATACTCGCCGATCATCATGCAGCGGGCGTTGCAGTGGCGGTGGTTGAAAAAAATAAGGTTGTGTATGCAAGGGGTTTTGGATATCGAGATATCGAAAAGAAGTTACCCGTAACCCCCACGACTCAATTTGCTATCGGGTCGTGCACAAAAGCTTTTACGGCGGCTTTGTTGGGCATTTTGCAAAAAGAATATTCGCTCGATTTCGACAAACCCGTTACCACTTATTTGCCGCAACAAAAATTTTACAGCAACGAGCTAACGAATCAAATTACACTCAGGGATATGATGAGCCATCGAACCGGGTTGCCCCGGCACGATTTGAGCTGGTATATCGATCCAGACACACGCGAAGCGCTTACGAAAAGAGTTCAGTATATGGAGCCATCTGCTCCACTCCGTCAAAGATTTCAGTACAATAATTTTATGTTTCTGCTTCAGGGGGTTGTGGCGGAAAAAATGACGGGCAAAAAATGGGAAACGAATATCTCCAACCGCATTTTTAATAAAATTGGTATGCGGCAATCTAATTTTAGTGTAAAAGATCTCGCCAATTATGCAGAGCCTGCTGTGGGGTATGATGTAAAGCGCGATTCAGTAATACACCGGATGAAGTACTACGACATTGATGGGATGGGCCCCGCTGGTAGCATCAACAGCACGGTGCAGGATATGTCGCAATGGTTACGGGTATGGATCAACGGAGGAAAGTATAACGACTCGGTAGTAGTGCCGGCTAATTATTTTGCAGAAGCCATCAGCTCGCAAATGATTGTGGCTCCGGGAACGCCGACCCCAGAAAAGCCAGACATCCAATTTAGCAATTATGGTTTCGGCTGGTTTTTGGTTTCTTACAAGGGCCATTATCGGGTAGAGCATGGTGGTAATATTGATGGCTTTAGTGCCAGTACAAGTTTTTACCCCTCCGATAGCATTGGCATTGTTGTGCTATGCAATCAAAATAGCTCATCGGTTCCCTCGGTTGTTCGAAATCTCATCACCGATAAGTTACTAAAACTACCCGCATTCGATTGGAATGCCGACTTGTTGGCTGCAAAAAAGAAAGCAAAAGATCAAGCGCAGCAGGCAGAAAAATCGTTTACCAGCGGGCGTGTAAGCAATACCCAACCCTCTCATCCACTTGCTTCGTATACCGGCAAATATTCAAACGATGCCTATGGGTCATTTGAAGTTATTCAAAAGGGGGACTCCCTGTTTGCCAAGCTGAAGAATCAGCAATGGTGGTTGCAACAATTTCACTATGATATTTTTCTGCCTTTTGATACGGAGGAGGGCATTGATACGACCGACAAATCTCCGATTCGATTTCAGTTTACTTCGGGTCTAAAAGGAGATATTGAAACCGCGGCGCTTTTTGGCTTTGAGCCGGCCCTTCCAGCGCCCATTGTTTTTTCTCGGGCCAACAACGCCATTTCGGTTACAGAGGCCTCGCTCAAAAAATATGTAGGCGAATTTTTATTGACGGGTATTACCATCAAAACCTATATCAAGGGAAGTTCATTATACGTGCTTGTTCCAGGTCAGCCTGAGTACGAGTTAATGCCCGTAAGCAATCATCGGTTTGACTTTAAAGCGGTAAAGGGTTATAGTGTGTTGTTTGATATGGACGAGAAGGACCAGCTGGCGGGACTAACTTTTATACAGCCAAATGGAAATTTTAGAGCAGCCAAAAAATAAGCGCCTCCGGTTAGGGGAGGCGCTTGCGTTATAGAATGAATAAGTTGTTTATTGGATGTTTGCAATTTTCTGTTTCAGGGCATCCCATTTTATTTGCAGTTTGTTGAGTGCTTCTAGTGATTGTTTGAGTGCTTCTTGTGATTGACTGGTGGGGCTGCGGTCGGCTTCTTGCCAGATGCTACCAATCCCCGCCAGTTGAGACTCAATGGTAGCAAAGCCCGGCTCTTTATTGGCGGCTGCTCGCATCCGACGACCTCCAACTCCTTCTAGCTCTGAAGTTTCTTGCATCAATTGAGCAATCAGTTCAGGATCTGTTTTTCCGTTGGGCTGATATTCTTTTAATTGTTTTTTAGCGATTGCGATTTCCTGTAGGGCTGTTTGTGCAGACTGACGAGCCTGATACCCAGTAAGCGAAATGCGGTGAAGTTCTTCTAGTTGCACCTGACTCATTTTTACTCGCGGATCCATTTGTATGGTAAGTGGTTGCGAGTAACTTTGTCCGTTCGCAATTAAAGCAATGGTATAATTTCCGGGAAGTACCCAAGGGGAGGCGGTTTCTGGAGCGGTATTTTGATACACGGCCGCAATCGGAAATGCCGGAGAGGCTTCTAATGGCGCATAGCGAAGATTCCAAACGAATGTATGAGCGCCTTTTTCTGTTGATAAAGACTGTTGAGGGCGTATCCAATACGTTGGAATATTAAGGTCGTTAGGAAGTTTATATTCTTTATCGTTGCTACTGATGCGGCGAACAATTTTTCCAGCAGCATCGGTAATTTCCAGCAGCACTTCATCTTTGGCCGCTTGTTGCAGATAGTAATGAATCGCAACGCCATCGGGTGGATTTTCTCCTGCGGGCTCTTCTTGTGGCATGGGTGTATCGGTATACATATTCCAGCGAACCCGATATGCTTTCGCAGGCTTGTAGAGAATCACTGGAGAAAGGGCAACGGTCTCACTTAACTGCCGCAATGGATTTATATCATCTAAAATCCAGAATCCTCTGCCGTGCGTTCCAACCACCAGATCATCATCCTTGATTACCAGATCTCGGATGGAAGTTGCGGGCATATCAAGCCGCAACGATTGCCAGTGTTCGCCGTCATCGAAAGACACGTATACGGCATTTTCAGAGCCGGCATATAGCAACCCTTTTTTAGCAGGATCTTCCCGAACAACATTGATGGGTTCGTTGTCTGGAATGCCTTGTGTTATTAACTTCCAGGTTTTACCGCCATCGGCAGTTTTATAAATGTAGGGGCGCATATCGCTGCAACGAATTCTGTTAACAGCGGCATAAACGCCTTGTGGGTTAAAGTGACTGGCTTCCATCAGTGACACCTTACTCCAGGAGGTGATGGAAGTGGGGGTTACATTTTTCCAGGATTTGCCTCCATCATTGGTTACCTGAATAAAGCCATCATCTGTTCCGGCCCAGATGGTATTGATGTTTTTAAACGAAGGTGCAACCGTATATATAACGCCACGGCGAGGCATTTTTTTCATTTCTTCGGTTGTGTATATTCCTACGCTTGCGGGGATATCCCAGGTTTCGCGGGTTAGGTCTGGACTAATTACTTCCCAGCTATTTCCCTCATTGGTAGTTTTGAATAGTACGTTTCCTGCGAAATATAGTGTTTTGGGGTCGATGGGAGAGAATAATACGGGGGCTGTTCTGAGAAAACGATACTTGCCTGAGCGAACGGCTTCAGGAGCAATATTTTGTACCTGGCCGGTGCGCTTATCGAAGCGGGTAATCTTTCCCCCATAAATGATGTTGGAATTGAGGGGGTCTGCAGCTATATAACCATATTCTTCAACTCCAACCGGATGAAAGTCGCGGAATGTAATTTGACCATCATTACCCCGGGAAGCAACACAGGCAGATCCGCTTTCTTGCTGACCCCCATATACATTGTATGGGAAATCGTTGTCGGTGCTCACATGATAAAATTGTGCGGTGGGTTGGTTGTACCAAGTTGAAAAGGTTTCTCCACCATTAACAGTAATAATGGCGCCCTGATCTACAGCAAGCAGCATAATTTTGGGATTGGTTGGATGAATCCAGATGCGATGGTAATCGTCGCCTCCTGGGGCCCCGCGGAAGGCAGACCAGCTCTTTCCGCCGTCGGCTGTTTTCCAGGTAACCACATTTGCTGTGTAAGCAATATCTGCATTGGTAGGATCGGCTTTGATTTCGGCAAAGTCGCTACCGCGCCCCCATAGTCTTGAGTCTTTATTGATATTTACCCAGCTTTCTCCTGCATCATCACTGCGATATATTCCCCCATAGTCACCGGCGTCTACGGTTGCATATAGTCGATTGCTATTTGTGGGAGCAATACAAAACCCGATTCTCCCCAGGTCTTGAGCGGGGGTGGGCAATCCCTTTGTAAGTTTTTTCCAGGTAGTGCCGCCATCGGTTGATTTAAAAAGTCCACTTTCCGGACCATTCCATGCACCATTTTCCCAGGGACCCTGGCGGCCGGCCCAGAGATCTGCATATAATATATTTGCATTATTTGGGTCGAAGCTTACCTGAACGGCTCCGGTATTTTCGTCTTTATATAGCACCCGCTCCCAGGTAGAGCCACCGTCCATCGAACGATATACGCCTCTTTCTGTGTTGGGTCCATAAGGATGGCCGAGTACCGCAACAAAAATTCTGTTTTCGTTATTAGGGTCTATAATGATGTTGCCGATTTGCTGACCATTACTGAGCCCCATATTTTTCCAGGTTTTGCCGGCATCGGTCGATTTATATACCCCATTGCCGATTGAAAGGTCGGGCCGTTGAATCCCTTCGCCGCAGGCTACCATTACCAGATTGGGATTGGAGGTGGAAACGGTTACATCGCCTACTGAGCCTGTGTTTTCCTTATCGAATATGGGTTTCCAAGTACGACCATAGTCGGTTGTTTTCCAAACACCACCATTGTTTACCCCAATATAAAAAACGCCGGGCTGACTTGGAACCCCAACAGCGCCAACCGTTCTGCCTCCGCGAAAAGGTCCGATCATTCGCCAGTGTAGGCTATTAAATAATTGCGGAGAGTAGCTTTGTGCCCTTAGCTGAACACAAAAGAATAGTAGGCTCAGAGAGAAAATAATTTTTTTCATCGGAGTAAGGTTAAGGTCAATAAATATACAAGTTGCTTCTATAATTTTTCGTACAGGGCTCGCAGCTTTTCGCGCGTCATTATTTCTTGCCAGTTGGGCCCCAGTGCATTTTCCCAAAGGGGCTTCATGCCAAGCGAAACATCCATCATTTTTGTAAAATCATCCTCGCTTAACCCAGCACAAATTCCTGTTGGAATGGAAATGCCATTTTTTTCCACCATGTATTTGAATTCTTTCACGCCTGCAGGATAATATTCTTCCAAATGATTCATCACAATACAGTTGCCAATACCATGTTTGGTGCCGAGTAAATAACTGAGACCATAGCTTACAGCATGTGCTACGCCCACTTGTGAATAGGCAATGCTCATCCCGCCGGCATAGGAAGCCATCATCAGCTGATCGTCGGAGATGTTTGTCCACTCATTGCTTTCCACAAACACTTTTCTGCAAAGCTCTAGGGCTTTTTCTCCGTAGCTTTTGCTAAACTCATTCAGGAAAGTGCCTTCCAGACTTTCTATGCAATGAATGTAGCAGTCCATACCCGTATAAAACCGCTGGTTGGCCGGGGCGTTTTGGGTGAGTTCGGGATCCAGTACAATTTGGTCGAAGGGGGTGAAGTCGCTGTTCATGCCCAGTTTGCGGGTGGGGCCGGTTAAAACGGTTGTGCGGCTTACTTCTGCACCTGTTCCACTTAGCGTGGGGATGCCTACTTTATACACACCGGGTTGTTTTACCAGATCCCATCCCTGGTAGTCGGCAGAACTACCGGGATTGTTCATCATAAGCGATACGGCTTTGGCAAGATCGAGCGTAGAGCCTCCGCCTATTCCAATGATACCGCTGATGGAACCATATTTTTCTTTCAGCTGTTGGGCCAGCGAATCTACCTGGGTGGTTTTAGGTTCGTAGGTAACATCGGCAAAAATCAACTCGTCGCGATCTCTAAGGGGGATGCGATTACAGAGGGCGTGGTCTTTAAAAAAATGATCCACCAGAAAAATCATGGGTGCCGAATTTTTTCGGTTCGGAGCTAGAATCTCATCCAACTGATGTAGGCTTCCGCGGCCATAAATCACATAGCCCACCATTTTAAAATTTCTAAAAGCTGTTGCCATATAAAGAAGTTGATTTAGTAAATGTCAAAGATACAGGAAACCGCATGCCTGCATTAGTAGGAGACACGGATGTTATTGCATCAATTTCTTTTCTAGTTCTTCCAGAGAAATGCCCTTGGTTTCGGGAACGCGGGTAAGTACCCAGATGAGCTGTAATACCATCATCCCCGCAAAAAAACCGAATATTGGCCAGGGGTTTTCTTTAAAAATGCCCGTATCCTTATCAAGGAAGTAAGGTGTGATTAGCGTAATAATTGCTGCAAATACCCAGTGGATGCTGGCCCCGAAGGATTGTCCGGCGCTGCGAATTTTAGTGGGAAATATTTCAGAAATAAACACCCAGATTACAGCACCCTGACCTATCGCATGCGAAGCAATGAACAGCAACAGGAACGTCATCAAAAATACTGGGCCGCTATGGGCATAAAATGCATAAGAAACGAGTGACAAGCTTACGATGTATCCAATAGAGCCAATAATCAACAGGGTTTTGCGGCCGAGGCGATCGATTAAATAGAGGCCAACAAAAGTAAAAATGAGATTCGTGCTTCCTATTGCGATTGAGTTGAATAAGGATTCTTTGGCGGCGAGCCCGGCCTTCTCTAAAATTTCGGGAGCATAGTAAAGAATGAAGTTGATACCTGAGAGTTGATTAAAGAAGGCAATCATAAACGCCAACCATATAATTTTGCTGTGTTGTGGTTTAAAGATGGAGGCTGAATGGGTTGTTTGTAATTCTTGTTGGCTGCTGGCTATTATGGAGGCTATTTCGGCATCAACATCGGCAACACCTATTTGCCGAAGCGTTTGTTTTGCCTTTTCGGGATTATTATTTACGGTGAGCAACCAGCGTGGACTTTCGGCAACGCCAACTACCAGGATTGTATAAATAAGAGAGGGGATAGCGAGCACTCCCAACATCCAGCGCCAATCGTTCTCGCCCCCAAAGCCGGCTAATAGATAGTTGCTAACGAAGGCAACCAGAATTCCGAATACGATATTGAATTGATAGAGCGCAACCAATTTTCCGCGGGTTGCGGGGGTAGATATTTCAGAGATATAAATGGGAGCAACCACCGAGGAAACGCCAATCCCTATGCCTCCGATAAAGCGGAAGAAAGAAAAAACGTAAGGGTTTCCTGCCAGCGCGGTACCGAAAGCGGAGATAGCAAATAGGATGCCCACCGAAAGGAGCACTTTTTTGCGACCAAAACGCTGTGTGGGAATGCCTCCGAATAGGGCTCCTACCACGGTACCCCAAAGTGCCATCGACATAATAAAGAAGCCGTGAAAGATGGGAGAAGTGTGCCAAAGGTCTTTAATGGGTTGGTTGGCTCCGGAGATAACAACTGTATCAAATCCAAAAATAAATCCGGCCAGCGAAACCACGATTGACCATTTAACGAGCATACTTTTTTGCATACCAACTATTTTATGCAGAAAGGTAATAAAAATGGGAGAAAGACGGAGCGTTATTGAAGTAATTGTTCTGCTTTGCGCAGATCTTCGGGCGTGTCTATTTCCACACCCATATATTGGGTAAGGATCATTTTTATAGGAACGCCGTTTTCTAAATAGCGGAGGCATTCAACTTTTTCGGCGGCTTCGAGTGGACTCATTTCCCAGCGGGTAAAGTTCAGCAGGGCTTCTTTGCGAAAAGCATATACCCCAATATGTTCGTAATAAATAGTTTCAGAAAGAACAGCTCGTGGATAGGGGATTACGCTTCTGGAAAAAAACAGGGAGAAGTAATTTTTATCTACTGCAACTTTTACAAAATTAGGGTCGTTGATTTGTTCTGGGTTGGTCATTTGTTGCATAAGGGAGGCTACCTGCACACGCTCTCCTGCCGGACCCTCAAAAGCGGCCAGCAACTCTTGTAGGGCGGATTGGTTTACAAAGGGCTCATCGCCCTGAACATTAACCACAATGTGGGCGGGCATATTTTCTACCGCTTCTGCAATTCGGTCGCTTCCACTTTCGTGTGTGCGCTGGCTCATGATGGCTTTTCCGCCGTAAGTAGTGATTTCTTGGTAAATGATATCGCTGTCGGTAACAACAAACACATCATCAAAAAGTCCGGTTGCCACTGTATTATCGTAGGTATGGCGGATTACGGTTTTGTTGCCGAGCGGCTGCATCAGTTTAGCCGGAAACCGCGTGGCGGCATAACGAGCGGGTATCATGGCAATTCTTATCATGCGAGAAATTTGCTCAGCGATCGGTGGCGATTTTTTTATTAAAGGGGATGCCTAGTTGATAACCCATGTTCTCGTCGGCGCTGTTGTCTAATACATCCAATCCGAATTTAATTTGGTCCATTGGGGTGTAATGGTAGGTGCCAAATAGACGATCCCAGATGGAAAAAATATTTCCATAATTGGTATCGGTTTCGGGTCTTTTGTAATGATGGTGTACTTTATGCATATTGGGAGAAACCAGTACCCAGCTAATGGCCTTATCTAGTTTTTCGGGTAGCCGGATATTGGCATGGTTAAATTGGGTGAGTACAACGCTCATGCTCTGATACATCATAACTAACCAGATGGGGGTGCCAAGTAACAGAACGCCTATAAGAGTAAAGATAAAGCGGAATACACTTTCACCGGGATGGTGACGATTGGCGGTGGTGGTATCAACATGTGTATCGGCATGATGAACCATGTGAAACTTCCACATCCATTTTACTTTGTGTTCAATGTAATGAATAAACCAGGCGCCCACCAAATCTAATAGTAACAGGCCTGCAATCATAAAAAGCCAGTTAGGAAGCGCTACCAAGTAAAGCAGGCCAAAGTGCTTTTGCGCTACAAAGTCTCCAGCTTTTACCAACAGGAATGCCAAGGCAAAGTTCACCAGGATGGTGGTGAAGGTGAAGAACAGGTTTACGCCGGCATGTTTCCATTTATGATATGAGAAGCTAAAAAGGGGAATAGCAGATTCAACTAGCCAAAAAAGACTAATCCCGCCTGCCAATATCAAAGCGCGATGCAGGCTAGGGATGGTTGAAAAGTAGTGTATTATTTGATCAATCATAACAGAAAAATATGAACACAAGTTACGAACAATGCTGATTCTGATTTCGTCTGTTTAACTTTTACGGCAAAATGAAATCCTTGTTTTGAATGGAAAAGCAGAAAGAGTCGGGGATAGAAAATACGTTTCTGTGGGGTATGTATTGGAAAATAAATCTAATAAAGCGAAATGGAGGGCATAAAAAAATCGGGAGCCAGCGTCCCGATTTAATGATAAAAAACATTAATGTATTAACTGTTCAGCATAAGCGGCATAACGAGCATCAGCAAATCTTCTCCTTCTGCTTGTTCTGATGGCTTAATTAAGCCAGCTTTGGAAGGGGTAGAAAGTTCGAGGCGAACTTCTTCTGTGTCGGCAGCGTTCAACATTTCTATCATGAACTTAGCGTTGAAAGCGATTTGCATGTCTTCTCCATTGTATTGGCAATTCATGTGTTCATTTCCCTCGAAACTAAAATCAACATCCTGCGCAGCCATTTGCAGTTCGCTTCCGGTGATACTAAGGGCAACCTGGTTGGTGCTTTTATTACTGAACACGTTTATCCGGCGCAAAGCATTTTGAAAATCTGTTTTGTTGATTGACAAGTGATAAGGATTGTCGGCAGGGATTACCACTTTATAGTCGGGGAATCGTGCGTCTATGAGTCGGCAAATCATTTGGGTTTCGCCATGACTAACAAACAGGTGGTTGCTATTGTAGCTGATGTTCAGGGGCTCGTCGTTGGCTGGGAGTGCATTTTTCAGCAGGTTCAGCGGCTTTTTGGGAACGATAAAGGAGTCGTTTTTGGTTGCACCTGTATCGGTTCTTTTGTAGCGAACCAAACGGTGAGCGTCGGTGGCTACAAACTGAATGCTCTTAGGAGTAAGCTCAAAGAACACGCCCGTCATGGCTGGCCGAAGGTCGTCGCTACTAACTGCAAACAATGTTTTGTTGATTGCGGTAAGTAGGGCGTTGCTCGTCATGGTAAAACTGGTGGTATCATCTGCTGTAGGCTCTTTTGGAAAATTGTCGGGGTTTTCTCCCATCACTTTATATTTACCGTTATCGCTGGTAATTTCAACAGAAAAGTTTTTATCGATATTGAAAGTAAGCGGTTGGTCGGCGATATTTTTTAATGAGTCGACTAATATTTTGGCAGGGATACAAACCTTTCCGTTGGTTTTGCTTTCTACATCCATCTGCACCCGCATAACGGTTTCGAGGTCGGTAGCTACCACGGTAAGTTTTTTGTCTTGAATTTCGAAAAGAAAGTCTTCTAATATAGGCAATACGGTATTGGTATTGATAACGCCGCTGATTTGTTGTAGGTGTTTTAGCAGGCTGGAAGAGGAGACGATGAATTTCATTCTTACTGATTTAGATTGGGAACAAACCTACTGCAAATTGTTAACATTTTATCGGAGTTTTATACCCAATTCTACGCAAACAGATCGATTGTGAAAAGATGGGAAGCGTATGTGGATTAAATGTTTGTCACCCTGCTTTTTCTAGTTGCCGGGGGATAAGTATCTTGCCAGATAATATTGGCATATGTTGCTTATAGGCGAAGAAGAAAAGATACTGGCTAAGTTGAAGCGATTTTGTGCTTATAGGGAACGTTGTTGCAGAGAAGTTCAGCAAAAATTACAGGGGTTAGGGGTGCCTCGAGGGCTGATTGGCGGATTTGTACAAACCCTGCTATCGGAAGGCTACATCCATGAAGAACGTTTTGCAAGGCTGTTTGCAGGAGGATATTTTCGGCAAAAAAAATGGGGAAAGCGCAAGATTGTTGCAGCCTTGCGGCAAAAAGGAATAGCAGAGGCCGATATTAGAAGGGGACTACAGGAGATTAATGCCACCGAATATCTGCAAGTATTGCACCGGCTAGCTGAAAAAACCTGGAAACAATATACCCACGAGGAGAAAGATAAGAGGACGTCAAAGGTTCGTGCTTCCTTAATGCGAAAGGGTTTTGAGCCGGAGTTGGTTAGTAAGGCAGTTACCCAATTAGCGAATAGCATGAAATAGTTAACGGCGATGCTGAAAAATAGCAGTAATATTAACTAACAAAAAGGCATATATGGCCCGATTACATTGTACGCTTATTCAGGCAGATTTGATTTGGGAAAACAAGGAAGCGAATTTGCAGAAGTTGGAATCAATGATTGCCGGAATTGTTGGTGCAAAAGAGCTTGTGATTTTGCCGGAGATGTTTAATACCGGGTTTAGTTTGCGCCCCGAGTTATTAGGGGAAACTATGGAGGGGCCGTCGGTTAGTTGGATGAAACAGATAGCCCAGCAATATCGGATAATATTAGTGGGTAGCTTGATGATTACTGAATCAGGAAAGCATTATAACCGCCTGATATGGATGCAGCCGGATGGTAGATATGCACAATATGATAAGCGACACCGGTTTGCGTATTCAGGCGAAAATGAGCATTTTACTGCTGGGGATTATCGGCTGATTACCCAGGCGAATGGATTTAAAATTCTTTGGCAGGTTTGCTATGATCTTAGGTTTCCGGTGTGGGCTAGGCAGCAATCATCTGAAACGCCTGAATACGATGTGTTGGTTTATGTGGCCAACTGGCCTGAGAGCAGGAGCCATGCCTGGAAATCATTGCTGATTGCGCGTGCAATAGAAAATCAATGCTATGTGATTGGGGTAAACAGGGTTGGAGAAGATGGAAACGGGATTGCACATAGCGGCGATAGTATGGTGGTAGATCCGCTCGGACAAGTATTATTACAGCTTTCTAATGCGGAAGCTTTTGAAACGGTTGCGATCAGCAAGCAGGAACTCGAAGAGGTAAGAACCCGATTCCCTTTTTGGAAAGACGCAGACAGCTTTACGATTTTACAGTCAAACGATTTAGATGAATAACAACAAACATTTTTTATTTGTACAAAATCTTTTCACCGGCAATGAGTGGTTGCGAATGGTAGAAGTGGAGCTGGAGGGGACGCTAGTGCAAAATATTAAGCCGGCAGCAGCGCAGGGGGGCAGAAGCTGGATACCTGTGTTGGCCCCAGCATTTGTTGACTTGCAATTATATGGAGCGGAGGGTCGATTGCTGTCGGTGTATCCGGATTCAGAAACAATTCATGCTATAAGAAGAACTTGTGAGGCTGGAGGTGCCACTCATTTTCAGCCAACAGTTGCCACCAATTCGTTGGAAGTTTTTAAAAGTTGTATAGAAGCGGTTCGTGCTTATTGGAAAGAAGGGGGCGAAGGCTGCTTAGGATTGCATGTAGAGGGACCCTGGATACACCCCTCAAAAAAAGGCGCACACTTGGAAGCGTTTATTGTTAGAGGAACCCGAGAAAGTGCGGCGGAATTGTTAGAGGTTGGCAGGGGGGTAATATCAATGATTACCTTGGCGCCTGAGTGTTGCGATGAAGGGGTAGTGGAGATGATACAAACTGAGGGTATTGTGGTATCTGCGGGGCATAGCAACGCAACATATCAGCAAGCTAATGCAGCATTTAATCGGGGCATTCCGGTTGCTACTCATTTGTATAATGCGATGAGTCCTCTTCAACACAGAGCGCCGGGTCTGGTAGGAGCTGTATTAGATCACTCGGAAGTAATGGCAAGCATCATTCCAGACGGACATCATGTTGACTTTGCTGCGATTCGGATTGCACAAAAAATAATGGGCAAGCGATTGTTTATGATTACGGATGCGGTTACTGATACGGATGCTGGGCCCTATCAACATCAGCGGGCGGGAGATAAATACGAGTCATCGGGAATACTTAGCGGGTCTATGATAAATATGGCAGAGGGGGTGAGGAATCTAATTGAGCAGGTTGGAATAACGCCAGAAGATGCGTTATGCATGGCTTCACTTTATCCGGCTTCGCTCATGAAAGGGAAAGGGATAACTGGAAGGATTGAGGTGGGTGGGGTGATGAATGGGGTTATGATGGATGAGGATTGGGGGGTGTTGGGGTACTTGAGAGCCAGCTAGTTACTTACTAAAAAAAAATAATATTAACTTTTGGAAAGTTCTGAACTTTCCAAAAGTTATAAAAACCATGCCAGGCTATTTTTTTCTTACCCCGTAATTTATATCCGTAAAAATACGGTCGATAAAAATCGCAGAACTAATACTCCAATACAATCCCCCTCCTGCACTTCCCGGCGTTTTTCTTACTCCCACCATTCCATTCAACCCCAGATAAGTAAGAAAATGAAGTCCACGAATGTCTGGCATAATCAGATTGGCCGAGAGTCCAGCACCTACAGGGAAAATAGATTTAATGGAGCGTGAACGCAAAGACCAATCTTGTTGCATACCCAGCGTATCGGTATAAATCACTCCATAGCCAGCCTCAAGTACAACACTCATTTCCCACATTTTCTTTCTAAACAAATAAGGCTCATAATATAAGGTACCAAAAGATGCATGTGTGGCGGTAGCTAACTCTGCCCGCCCATCCTTATTTGTATTGCCCAGCATCTCACGTTGGTTATAAAAATATCCGCCTACCCCTACTTTAAACCGGTCATTCACCAACACTCCTAAGCGGTATCCCCAAATGCTGATGGGCTTTGATCCAATGTACTCAAATCGCTGGTCGAAATCACCAGTTGGTTTGATGGTTGTCGGCTTCTTTTTTGTAACTGTAGTAAAAATGGGGGAGAGAAATGTTGGCCTTTCGATGGTTGTATCCGAGGGTACCGCACCGGCATGAGCACCCTTTGGCAAAATAAATACAAACAGCAACCAGCTGTATAAAAACAGGCCGTTTTTCATAGATATAGGATTCAACCTATATACTTCCGAGAGGAGGTATAAGGATATTGGTAATGAAAATATAAAAAAGGAGAGCGAAAAAATAGGCTATCGCTGTATAAGCGACTTGATTTTTTCCATTTTCAGATCTACCCCGCGCTCAATAGCTGCAGATGAAGGAGGCACATAAATATCGGGAAGCACCCCCCCGCCTTTAGGCCGATTCTTATTGATTACCAAGCGATAAAGCGGAAGAGAAACCCTCAATTTTGAGTTGGGTAAAGTACAATAGGTAATTAGCATTGCCGAGTTGCCATAGTATCCTCCCCCCGTTTCCTCGCCTACCAATTTAACATTTTGTTGACCTTTCATTTCGCCCAAAAAGAGCGTAGCAGCAGAAAAGCTATATCCGCCCTGCACCAAATACACTCTGCCCTCGAAATGATTTTTTTTAATGGGCTTCCATTGTTTTGTTTCAAACTGGGTGAAATGGTATTTCCCATCATCCAGTTTTTTCCCACTGAATAAAAGCCCCAAGGAATAAACCCATGCACTGTTAATATATCTGCTATTGGATAGCGCCTTATTATTTCTCACAACACTATCTGCCACTTTAAAGCGATGATCACTCAAGTATCGAGTGAGCAAGGTGCTATTGCTAACCTTGCCTCCGCCATTGGTGCGCAAATCAATCACCAGATTTTCCGCATTTGCTTTTTTTATTTTTCGAAAGCTGCTCCTAATAAATCTGCTAGTTCCAGAACCCGAAAAACTCCCAAGCCGAATAAATGCCGTTCGGGTAAGGGTATCAATCTGCAACATCCTTTGTTCTGCTTTTTGAATTTTTCTAATTTCTTTTTTGGAGGGTAATTTTACACTCGGCTTCTTATTGATAGAGTCTTTTGGTAAGAAGGTAAGTGCTGAAGGGCTCACATTGGTAATCAGCGTATCAACCCGCTTACCGGCCCGGTTTAAAAATGAGATGGCATATAAACTATCGAGGCCCAATATATTTTTATAAAAGGCGCCAAAATTGCCACTGATTTGTTGCGTTGCATAGCGCGATCCTGGTCCATCGCCACTAATGAATTGAGAGATTGTATCAATAAATTGACGACCAGTCTTTTGGTTGATCTGTAAAATTTTAGTGCCCCTCACAAATACCGAATCCCTAGGTCGGAGGCTACTCAGTACTACCATACTATCGTCCCACAATTTTAGATTCAATGGAAATCGAATTGACATCGACAATTGGCGGGAGTATTTTTTTGTGAACGACTTTGAGTTACGAACGGCCGTATGCCCACATTGTATTTTGCTCACATAGGCAGCTACCGTATTTCTGAAAGACACTTCATTCATCGAGTCTTTTACCTGATCCATTGCTACACTAAAAAAACTATCTAGGGTTTGCTGGGGTGTATACCAATACAAAGAAGGGTGATTGGCTTCCAGTATTTTTTTAAGTAGTTGTAAATCTTCCCGCAAAAGCGAAGCAGGCTGTTTAGGTAATTGCGGGGCAAGTTGTTGTGAATAAGCTCCCCATGAAATCAGCAACAATCCCAAAGCAATGAGTGTTCTTGTTGCCATTGCCTATCTGGTTTGAAAGGCGTTCCAGCCCTGAGCCGTTAATGGATAATCGTTGCCTCCTCGGCTAATCAGTTTACAACCCTCCTCTAGTGAAGTCATATAACCGATTACACTAATTTCTTCATTCAAAACAATTTTATCATGATCTTCCTGCCGAATGGTAAAAATTAACTCATAATCTTCACCGCCATTCAACGCACAAATGGTTGGGTCTAGTCCAAATTTATAGGCAGCTTTTCGACTGTCTTCGGAAATAGGTATTTTATCTTCATACACCCGGCACCCTATGCCACTTTGATTACAGAGATGTAATACTTCACTGCTAATACCGTCACTTACATCCATCATAGCAGTGGGTGTAATGCCCCCTTCTTGCAAAAAATCTATAACTTCTTTGCGAGCCTCCGGTTTTAATAATCGGCCTACGATATATGATTCGTTTTCGAGGTTAGGCTGTATGGCATTGTTTTCTAGAAAAATTTTCTTTTCCCTTTCCATTAGGGTTAGTCCCAGAAACGCACCGCCGCAATCGCCACTAACACAAATGAGATTACCCGCTTCCGCTGTGTTTCTTTTTACAAACTTGTCGGGGGCCACTTCACCAATTGCGGTAACCGAAATAATTAAACCTTTGCCAGATGAGGAAGTATCGCCCCCTACCAGATCAACTCCATGTTTGTTACAAGCTAGATAAATTCCCTCATACAATTCTGTAAGGGCCTCTACGCTAAACCGATTGCTAACGCCGAGGCTTACTGTAATTTGCGTGGGCATCCCATTCATGGCATAAATATCACTGAGGTTCACCATTACGGCTTTGTATCCTAAGTGTTTGAGCGGGGTATAGGTTAAATCAAAGTGAATGCCTTCAATTAGTAAGTCGGTACTTATAAGGGTTTGCTTTCCAAAGTGATCAATCACTGCAGCATCATCACCTACTCCTAAAATGGTAGAGGCGTTATGTATTTCTATGTTTTTGGTAAGATGTTCGATGAGGCCAAATTCGCCCAAGCTGCTTACTTCCGTTCTATTGTTCATGCGTATTATTTTGGAGGTTGAGTTTAAAGGGCCACCTCGCCTCCATTAATGATGTGTAAAAGTTCGTTGTGAATTTTACCGTTGGTGGCTAATAGGTGTGGCTGATAGGGTGAGTAGGGACTTCCAGAAAAGTCGGTAACCGTTCCTCCCGCTTCTTCTACTATTAAAAATCCAGCAGCACTGTCCCAAGCCTGCAGTTTATGTTCATAAAAACCATCAAATCTTCCAGCAGCTACCCAGCAAAGATCAATCGCCGCACTTCCCAGTCTGCGAACTGGAATCCCTTTTCTAATTAGCTTTTCAAATATTTGCAGCGGACCGTTGGGAGCATCCAGATACGTGTAAGGGAAACCAGTTACCAGGCAACTGGATCCTACTTTTTCCTTACTGCTTACGCTGATTTTATGATCATTAAGGGAGGCACCCCATCCTTTTTGAGCGAAAAAAAATTCTTTCAGAAAAGGATTATATACTGCGCCCATGATCATTTTACCTTCTTGCTCTAACCCGATACTTACACAACAAAGCGGGATGCCATTAGCAAAATTTACGGTTCCGTCAATCGGATCAATAATCCACTTATAAGTAGAATCCTGAACGATCTCTCCGGCTTCCTCACTCAACAAAAAATGATCGGGAAAGTCTTTGCGGATTGCTTCGAAAATGGCTTTTTCTGCTGCATGGTCTGCTTCGGTAACCAGGTTATTAATACCTTCTTTATTGCTGATAACGAATTGTCCATTGAAAAAGCGAACCATTTCGGATGCGCCGGCTTCTGCAGCTGCGAGCAGGGTTTGTTTAAACATATTGCAAAAGTAAGGCAGGCAAGCGCCTTCAGAAAATAAAATGCAGGTTCTTCCTCTGCTTTATGAGGATTTTTGTGGGATTGTACTACTTTCAACTTTTGCTAACCCTGTTAGAACCGTATGTTGTTATCTGTAATCATTGTTCATTATCGGGTTCCGCTGTACTTGGGGCAGTGCCTATGTTCTCTAGAAGTGGCGTTGGCAGGTAAGGAGTCAGAAATTATTGTGGTGGATAACGACTCAGACTCCCAGTTTATAATTTTGCTCAGAAATCGCTTTAAACAGGTTCGCTGGATTGCTCCCGGCGAAAATATTGGGTTTGCGGCAGCCTGTAATCTCGGGTGGAGTCAGTCTTCCGGACAGAATATATTATTCCTAAATCCCGACACCCTGATCACAGCTCAGGCGATAAATTCCTCTCTTGACCGATTGATAAAAAACGACAAATTGGGGGCTGTTGGGTGTAGATTGGTAAATGGCTATGGATATTTTTTACCGGAAAGTAAGCGAAGCCTTCCTTCTTTATTTTCTGCCGGATGTAAGTTAGTGGGTTTGTCTGCGCTATTCCCTCGCTCAGCGATTTTTAATCAATATGCCATGGGGAATGTTGATTCAAGCGAATCATGTGCGGTAGAACTATTAACGGGCGCATATTTATTGGTACCCCGAAAAGCGTTGGAAGCAATAGATGGATTTGATGAGGCTTTTTTCTTATACGGTGAAGATGTTGACTTCTGTAGAAGAATTGCTGTTGCCGGATATACCTGCTGGTATGAAGGGGGCACTCCGGTAATACATTTTAAAGGCGCTAGTTCCCACCACAAGGGCAGGGAATATTTTCATCATTTTTATCGAGCGATGGTAGTATACTGCAATAAGTACTATCCATTCCCCGTAAAAAATATCTTACAGGCTGCTATATTTATTCGTCAACATCTTCACCAGGGTTGTAGTGGTTTGCTCCATATTATGTTCCCCCCAAAATCTTTTCAGCCTAATTCTTATCGCTATTTGCTGGTAAGCATTGGCAGGGAAAGCGAGCTATTCATTCAGCCACTTAGGGAAACGAACAATTTTCATTTTCTAATTGAGGAAATCAGCTGGCATAGATGGATATCAGAGCGTAAAAACACTCAATATCAACAAGGGCAACCCATTGTAGTTTTTTGTATTGGTCAATTGGGTTTGGAAGAAGTGGTAAATTGGCAAGCGAACAATCCTGCCGACCGGCTTTGTTTTTACTGGCATGTGAAAACTGATGGATTGGTAGGCCCTGAAAACGCCCTTGCTTTGGGGCCGAATAACCATTGCGTCAACTAATATGTGAAATCTATTCAGTAACTTTGTTTAAAGTGCTTGCCGATGCCCCTTTTCAGTTTGCAGCTTCCTAACTCAATTCTTAAAGCACTGCGCCTTCCCCAAAATAATCCCCGCAGTCAACAGCTTCGGGTGTTAAAAAAATTGTTGAAAAAAGCGAGATTTACCGAGTTCGGTCAGCAATACCGATTCGACGAAATATTGCTCAGTAAACATGTAGGCAAACGATTTCAGGAGCAAGTGCCTGTTTCAAATTACAATAGTATTTACAAAGCCTGGTGGCATAAAACTATGGCCGGTACGCCCAATGTATGCTGGCCCGGGAAAATTCGATATTATGCGCTCAGTAGTGGCACCAGCGAGGCGGCCAGTAAATTTCTGCCAATTACTACCGACTTGTTGCGTGGGAATAAAATTGCAATGATTAAGCAGATGCTAAGCTTGCGAACCTATGAAGAAATACCGTTGGCTACTGTAGGAAAGGGGTGGTTGGCTTTGGGCGGCAGCACTGATTTACAAAAGGGAGCGGGATATTTTGCTGGTGATTTGAGCGGCATCACAATAAAAAAATCTCCTTTTTGGTTCCAGCCTTTCTATAAACCCGGCAAAAAAATTGCACGCGAAAAAGACTGGAATAAAAAGTTGGAAGAAATCGTAGAAAAAGCACCCCAATGGGATATCGGTTTTTTAATAGGCGTTCCTGCATGGATTCAGATGTGCATGGAAATGGTAATTGCCCGATATCGGCTGAAAAACATTCATGAAATCTGGCCAAATTTGGCCGTTTTTGTGCATGGGGGCGTTCATTTTGAACCCTACAAAAAGGGGTTTGAAAAATTACTCGGCAAGCCAATAACCTACATAGAAACCTATTTAGCCAGTGAAGGGTTTATTGCTTATCAAGATAGGCAATTTGCCAAAGGCATGCGACTGGTTACCAGTCAACACCTCTTTTTGGAGTTTGTGCCCTTCAATGAACAAAATTTTACGGAGAATGGCGATTTGGTTAACAATCCCGAAGTATTAATGATTCATGAAGTGGAAGAAGGGAAAGATTATGCGCTGCTCATCAGCACTTCTGCCGGAGCGTGGAGATATCTGATTGGAGATACCGTTCGGTTTGTTGATAAAGAAAATTGCGAAATTATTATTACCGGCCGTACAAAACATTTTTTAAGTTTGGTTGGCGAGCACTTGAGCGTGGATAATATGAACCGGGCTATTCAGGTTGCTGCAGAAAAACTCAATATCAGTATTCCCGAGTTTACCGTAGCCGGAGAACCGAGCGGGTCTTTTTTCGCTCATCACTGGTATGTGGCTACCAATGATTTGGTAAACCCGGGCGAGCTAGGAAAATTAATTGATGATACCCTGAAAGAATTGAATGATGATTATGCAGTGGAAAGAAAATCAGCTTTAAAAGAGTTAAAACTGGACGTGCTTTCGGAAAAAAGATTTCTCGATTTTATGCAGTCCCTGGGAAAAGTAGGCGGACAACATAAGTTTCCTAGGGTATTAAAAGGCACAATGTTAGAAAAGTGGCAGGCATTTCTGGCGAAATAGCCAGGGTCGCAACCCGCTGTTAATGATTAAATATAAACAGTTCCGATATGCTGGCTCCGGTGTTGAAAGGATTATTATTAGGCTTTTTGCTCGCCATATCAGTTGGCCCGGTAATCTTTGCTATCATAAGGCATAGTATCAGCCACGGGAAGCTAGCCGGCTATATGATAGTGGCAGGTATTTCTGCTAGCGATATACTTCTTTTATTGGTTTCACATTTTTTTACACAACTTTTTCATTCGCTCATGGCACACAAAACCGCCATCGCGATTGCGGGCAGTATTTTTTTAATAGTGTTGGGCCTGTACACTTTGTTTTTCAAAAAAATTGCTGTTTCTAACGAAAACAGTTTAATAGACAAAGAATACAAAACCCATCATTATATAGGAATGTTTTTTTCGGGATTCCTGATCAACATACTTAATCCTGCCGTATTTCTTTTCTGGTTTGCGTGGACGGCCGCCATTCATGCTGATGCCGAATCTGCGCCCAATCCACCACAATATCAGTTTATAGTTTTCGCCACCTGCCTGCTGTTTGTTTTACTAACCGATTTGATGAAGGTATCCATGGCTGCAAAGCTACGCAATCAACTTACCCCCAAAGTTCTACGAACCATCAATAAAATATCTGGTATCATTCTGATAGGCTTTGGAATCTCACTTATCGGCGGTGTTCTCTTTTGGGGCTCAAGCTCACATTAAATTCGAAATGCAGTATGAGATTGTTTTTATTGTTGCTGAGTTATTTTGTGATGGTTGAGTTGACTGCTCAGTCGAATTTGCTGGTGTTGAAAAAAAAAGAACAAACCCTGCAAACCTGGTCCTCCGGAAGTTACATCATCTTCCGGTTCACAAATCGCCAGTGGATTGAAGGATTTGTAAGAAAAGTACAAAACGATTCTATTTGGCTAAATCAAGTACAAATAAATCGGGTATTTAATAATTGGGGATTTTATAGTTTCGACACTAGCCAATTGGGAATCATGAAATTTCATGTAAATGAAATTAGTGCGGTGCCTCGAAAAGACTTTTCGAATAACATATTTACCAATGGCAAACTCTTTCAGCTAGGATCAATGGCGTTTATTTTTTTAAACGTGTTGAATTCTGCTATACATCAAGAACCCGTTTTTGCGGATGAAAATTTACCCAGACTAGGTGCCGCCTCTGCTGTTTTTCTGATAGGTACTATCATGGCTCGATCCCGCAATACGTATTGGGAGGTGGGAAAAAAATATCAATTTAAAACACTTCAATTGGGGATAGATAGCAGCGGGAGGAGTGCAACTGAAAAATCAAACCCCTCTTTACAATAATCAGCATGGCATTACAAGTAACGAAAGGTTTGCGTACCCTGTATAGCATCACAAAAAAGGTGCTTTTGTATGCGTTTGTTTCTTCATTTATATATATCATCATTGGTCGCTTTTTAATGCCCCCCATAACAATTATGCAAATAACCAATGCCTGGGGCTATGGGTTCAAGCGAGATTATGTAAGCTGGGATCAAATAGCCCCGTCTGTAAAATTAGCGGCCATAGCCAGCGAAGACCAGTCTTTTACCGATCACGGAGGCTTCGATTGGGATGCAATTGAACACAGTTTACGGCCAAAGAAAAAAGGGAAAAAATCTAAGATTCCCTTGGGAGGTGGCGCTAGCACTATAACACAGCAGGTAGCGAAAAATGTATTCTTATTTAATGGGGTTGGTATATTCAGGTATCTGCGTAAGCTACCCGAAATTTATTTTACTAAAATGATAGAATGGTGTTGGGGTAAAAAACGAATACTAGAAGTATATCTAAATGTAATTGAAATGGGCCCGGGTATTTTTGGTATTGAAGCAGCCGCACAACATTATTTTGGAAAGCCGGCCGCTCGCTTATCCCGCGCAGAAGCTGCCATGATTATAGCTTGTCTTCCTAACCCGAAACGATTTACGGTTAAGCCCCAGAGCGCCCGTGTTGGATGGCGGTATCCACAAATTTTAAGGGAAATGAATAATATAGAAGATGATGAAGATGTTCGCACCCTCATCCGAAAATAGAAATTAGTGCATTTCGTTTGCCGAAATAATTGATTTCACCGAAACAATAGCCTGTTGCAATCGTTCCTCATAGCTACCACTAACAACCTCCCAAGGAGTAGTTTGATTAACAAGCAGGTCCTTATAAATATGAAAAAGCTCAACACGGTATTTGTCATCGGGATATTCTCTTAGTTCATCTTTCACCCAAGGTAGGTCTGGAGAACACAATAGATATCCATGGTACTGCCTTTTTGCAATTTCATCTAAGATGAAGGGGTGACATTTCCCGAATACATATTCACACCAAACTTTCATCACATACATATCGGTGTCAATAAAAAGTATAGGGGCATGCTGAGTGGTTATTAGGGAGGAAGCATTGATCCAACATTGCTCGTTTTCCAACCAGCTCCAACTATTTTCTATCTGTTGAGCATATTCATTTTCCATGGCAAGCTGCCCTTTGGCTATTTCCAGCAGTTGCTCAAAGGTGTAGGGGGTTCCATTACTGAGTAGATATTCTCTGGCAAACTCAGGGCACCAGCGGGTGTGAAAATGTTGGGCCAGCTGTTCACACAAAGTGCTCTTGCCGGTAGATTCGGGCCCAACGATTACTATTTTTTTTACCATATGGAAAAACTACGGTTCAAAGCCATTACACAACGGGGTTTTGATATGAATGTTGCATTTGCTGCCTCGCTTTTTTCTGCCAACTGATTAGTCCGGCTATGGCTAATAACAGCAATATCATAAACTGAACACTAGTAAACATATACCCCTTAACGAAATAAAGCGGAATGGATGCCAAGTTGGTGGCTATCCACCAATACCAGCTGGCCACTTTCTTTTTTGCCATTCCCCACATGCCCGTATATGCAGTTGCAGAAGCAAATGCGTCGGCCCATGGAATGGCTTCAGGGGCAAAGGAGGCTTTGGCCCAGGTTAGTGCACCCAAAAGCAATCCATACGCAACTCCAAAAAATAGCAACTGAAATTGCCAATCTTTTGAATCATTGCTAGTGATGTGCAATATCCGATCTCCAGATACTTGGTCTTTCCGGGTCCATAACCACCATCCATACAAACTCATGATCGTATAATATAGGTTTACACTGGCCTCTCCAAGCAAATGTCCTTTTACGCTGATATAAATAAACAGGATGGTGTTGATTAGTCCGGTAGGATATACCCAAATGCTTTCTTTTCTACTAAACCAAACACTGATAATGCCGCTGATAACAGCCACCATTTCAACGGCCCCTGTTTGTTGCAGGCCGGTATAAAATTCGTTGTATAATTGCTGTAATGGCAAGGAAGAGAAGATACTAATTCAACCAGGTTTTACAAACCAGACTGTTATAAAGAAAATTGATAGAGGTGAGGACGCGGGTTAATTACTCAGCTTCTGCTACAACTTCTTTAACTTCCGGAATCATGCGCTTCATCATTCCTTCAATACCCGCTTTGAGGGTTATCATAGAAGAGGGACAACCACTGCAGCTTCCCTGTAGCATCAGGTTTACTACACCATCTTCGTAGCTTTTAAATTGAATCGCGCCACCATCCATTTCTACTGCAGGCTTCACATAATTTTCTAGCAATTCTTTCACGCGCTTTACAATATCGTCATCGTCTGCATGCACTGTGTTGCCGGTGGGTTGCATCTGTGCCAACTCCTCTTCATTTACAACTACCCCCCCATTTTCTAGATAATCCTTCAAAAATTGTTTGATTGCTGGTATTACATCCTGCCAGTCTTCGGTTTCGGCGGTTTTGGTGAGCGTAACAAAATTGCTTGCAATAAAAACGCCTTTTACAAAGGGGAAGCCAAACAATTCTTTAGCTAATGGAGACGGCGAGGCCAGACTCTCTTCGGCAAAATCAATGCTTTTACCCGGATACAAAAGCTTGTTTGCCACAAACTTCATGGTTTCGGGGTTAGGAGTCATTTCGGTATAAATGCTGATAACAGGATTTCCAGTAGTAATCATAGCGTGTAACGTTGAATAATACAAAGATAACATTTCGGCAGCGCAAAGGGTTCAGTTCTGCTCCGGAAGTAGTTTCCTGTGCTGCTTTTTTCGGATTTCGTAAATTAAAACCCCTCAACAGCCGGCTTAATCAGGTACAATGCGCAGCTTTGCATAATTCAGCATGATCTTCTTTTCGCCATTATTGGTGAAAACAATTGTGGCAACGGGATTATGTGCAGAGCCTTCCATACGGGTAACTTTTCCGAAACCAAATTTTTGATGCTCAACCTGTTGCCCTACCTGTAAATCCGAAGTGTCGCTCGGAGTAAAGTCGGAGGATGGCATATGTTCTACAATTTTAGGAGGAGCAGGCGGTAAGTATGCAGGAGCGGTTGGTCGGGAAGACCCCGGGGTGTTTTTATTGCTAGGGACTGATGTGGGCATATCGTTGTAGTCGCCCCAAGCAGATCCCCTTCCACGGCCTGCCATATTTCCATTCCAACTGCCGTTATTTCGATTGGCTGATCCAGCATACGATTTATCCAAATATTTTTCTGGAATCTCATCTAAAAATCGGCTGGGGTCGTTCTGTACCAGCTGCCCATACCGGTATCTTGTATTGGCATAACTCAGCCAAAGTCTTTGTTTGGCTCGGGTAACTGCCACATAAAACAAGCGGCGCTCCTCCTCCAGCTCCTCCCGCGTATTTATGCTCATCGCACTGGGGAACAGGGTTTCTTCAATACCTCCTACAAATACACCCGCAAATTCAAGTCCCTTAGCAGCATGAATCGTCATCAATCGAACTACATCCGTATTTTCTTTGTCGTCGTCTGCATCCGTATGCAGGGTAACCTGCTGTAAATAGGCCCCGAGTGACTTGTCGCCCAACTCGCCATCATCATTCGATGGACTCTCCGTCCATTCTTTTATGGAGTTCAGTAATTCCTGCACGTTGTTGTATCGGTCTAGTCCTTCGGCAGATTTGTCATTGAATAATTCTTTTACCAGTTCGGTGTGTTTTCCTACCTGCACCGCCACATCATAGGCATTTTTGTTGGTGAGGATGCTCTGGAAATACCGGATCATGGTTACGAAGCCAGTCATGCTTTGGAGGGTGCCGGCTTTGAATCCGAATTCTCCCCCGCGCGCCATGATATCGAATACGGACAATTTGTATTCATTGGCTAGAATCACAATTTTTTCGATGGTAGTTTTGCCGATGCCACGAATGGGGTAGTTTACAATCCGCTTTAATGACTCTTCGTCTAGTGGATTTACGGTTACTCTCAAATAAGCCAGCAGGTCTTTGATTTCTTTGCGCTGATAAAAGCTAACCCCACCATATATGCGGCAGGGAATTCCCATCCGGCGCAAACTTTCTTCAAAAGACCGGCTTTGGGCATTCGTTCGGTAGAGGATGGCAAAGTCGCTATTGCTGTAATGATTTCGTAATTTTTGTTCCTGAATCGTATCGGCAACAAACTTGCCCTCATCGTTGTCGGTCATGGTTCGCACCAAGTGTATCAACTCTCCTTCTATATTGTCGGTCCAGAGGTTTTTCGGGATCTGTCCAACATTCTTTTTAATCACTTCGTTGGCCACCTGAAGAATATGGCCACTGCTGCGGTAGTTCTGTTCCAATTTTATCAGGGCAACATCATCATAGTCTTTCTGAAACTGTAAAATATTTTCAATGGTAGCGCCCCTGAAGCTGTAAATACTTTGTGCATCGTCTCCTACCACACATATATTTTCATGAACGGCAGCAAGCAGCTTGGCGATGCGGTACTGAACAGGGTTGGTATCTTGGTACTCATCAATCAGCACATACTTAAATTTATGCTGATACTTATGCAATACATCGGGAAACCGTTGTAGCAGTTCATACATTTTCAGCAGTAGATCATCGAAGTCCATCGCGCCGTTTTTGAAGCATCGCTCGCAGTAAGCTGCGTATATTTTAGCGATCTCCGGTTTTTTTGCTCGAGCATCTTCCTGTTGAATATAGCTGTCTTGTGCATAATCTTCCGGATAAATCAGGGCGTTTTTGGCAGATGAAATGCGCGACCCTATGGCGGCTGGCTTGTACTCTTTTTCATCGAGCCCTAATTCTTTGGTTACTGTTTTTATTACAGATCTGCTATCGTCGGTATCGTAAATAGTAAAATTGGCGGGATATCCCAAGTGCCGGGCTTCTGCCCGTAAAATTCGAGCAAAAACGCTGTGGAAAGTGCCTATATATAGGTTACGCGCTTCTGTGTTGCCAAGAATTTTTTCAATACGATCCTTCATTTCTGCCGCTGCCTTGTTGGTAAACGTGAGCGCCAGAATATTAAAGGCATCTACTCCATTGTATAATAAGTGTGCAATGCGGGTAGTTAATACTTTCGTTTTTCCGCTGCCCGCACCGGCAATAATCATCAGCGGACCCGTCATATGTAATACCGCCTGTTTTTGCTGTTCGTTCAGCCCCGACAAATAATTCAACATGAACGCAAGTTACAGGGTTGCCCATGGAAAATGACGGAAACCCCTTAAGAAGCGATGGCTTTTTTTATTCACAATATAAAATTTGACACCTTGTTAAACTGGCTGGTTATGCAAGGGTTATTTTGATTTCTTCAAATCTTTCAGCAATGGAAAATCAAAAAGAACAGAATGGCTAACAAATAAGTCTATAAATTTGGTAGACTAATTTGTTTTGCCTATCTTTGTCAGGCAGTGGGGGCTAAGGGGTTTGCTCCCACTTTTTTAAGGTCAAGTGGCCGAGAGGCAAGGTAGGGGTCTGCAAAACCCTGGACGGCGGTTCGAATCCGCCCTTGACATCGTAAGTCATTGGTTTTCATAGGCAAGCAAGCAAAGAGCCCGCATTTCTATGCGGGCTTATTTATTGTTAAACCCATTTTAATTAACGTTTTTAAGTGGCCTGCTCTTTTGTTATGTGGTACCTTTGCAGCTCAATAACCAAAAACGTACCGTATTTGCTTGTGCAGAATCAAAATGGGTAACTGAAAATAATACGATATGCATATAAATAAACGTAATAAAATAGCAGCCGGTGTACTTGGAGTATCTGTGTTAGCATTACTGGTTTTTCAACCGGTAGCTTCATTAAAAGGCAGCACGCTCGAAAAAAATTATTCACCAGATCCCACCGGTAAAATAATGCTTTACCAGCAGCTCGGCTTAGAGGCGATGGGTTTATCCCGCACAGCATTTCAATATGCGCTAAATGGCTGGAATGCATTATTAAAAGAAGGGAAAATAAAAAAAGATAATATCCTCTCTATTCTTGACTTCTCGCTTCCTTCCGGTGAAAAAAGACTATTTGTGATTGATTTGGAGCTAGGAAAATTATTATTTAATACCTATGCTTCTCATGGAAAAAATTCCGGAAACATTATACCCACCCATTTTTCTAATCGACTGAATTCTAATCAGTCGAGCCTTGGATTTTACGTTACCGGCGATACCTATAATGGAAAACATGGAACCTCACTTCGTTTGCAGGGTGAAGAGTTGGGCATTAACGACAATGCACTCAGTCGCGGTATAGTTGTACACGGTGCCGATTATGCCAATGAGCAAGTTGCCGAGCAGCGCGGATCTATCGGTCGCAGCCAGGGTTGCCCCGCCATACCTCAACATCTCTCTAAGCCCATCATCGACCAGATTAAAAACGGAAGCTGCTTGTTTATTTATAGTCCTAACAAAGAGTATCTCAAGAAGTCGGCCATTGCCGCAAAAAATTCCTAGTCTGTTTTGTTAATTGCCAACAGCCGGATGTATTCTTTTTTGTGGGCACTTCATTTCAATTGTATCTTAGGGTTAAATTGATTGATATGCCAATCCGGATATTTCTACTGCTTATATGTTGTTGTTGTTGTTCGATTACTGAAGCCCAAAAAAATGATCCTGTTTTAGAAAAGCAACTGCAAGCGCTTATTGTCGGGTTTAAAGGAGATATTGGCATTTACGTGCACAATCTGAAAAACAATCGTCAAGTGGCTATTCAAGCCGACACAATTTTTCCTACTGCCAGCATCGTTAAGATTCCTATTCTTACCGGCATTATGCGTAAATTAGAAGACGGACAACTTACCTATCACCAACCCCTTGTTTATAAAGACTCGCTTCTATACGAAGGGGAGGACATCCTTGGCTCATTTAAAAACAACGAAAAAATTGAGTTAAGTAAGGTGCTGATGCTAATGCTAACTACCAGTGATAATACAGCCAGTTTATGGCTACAGTCGATAGCCGGCACCGGCACCCGTATCAATGAGCTGATGGACAGTTTGGGCTTACCCAACACCCGCGTGAACAGCAGAACGCCTGGCAGAACCGAGCAGCGCAATAAATGGGGCTGGGGACAAACCACTCCCAGAGAAATGGGACACCTATTGGAAAAAATCATCAACCACGAAGTAATCAGTTATAGTACAAGTGAAAAAATGTTGCGATTGATGAGCAGAAATTATTGGGATGAAGAAGCGATCTCCCGTATTCCGGCCGATGTGTTTATTGCCAGCAAAAGCGGAGCGGTAGATGCCAGCCGAAGCGAACTCTTGTTTGTGAATGGAAAAAAATGCAGCTACGTTTTTAGCATTTTTACCAAAAATAATCAAGATCGTTCCTGGGAGCCTAACAATGAAGCTTGGGAACTTACCCGAAAGATTAGCGAGCTATTGTGGAAATACTTCAACTAAGAAAAAAGCTGATATACCAACCAGCTCATGCCATACGCCAGCACGGTCATAAATCCTAACTGGAATATAGGCCATTTCCAGCTTTTCGTTTCTCTTTTCACAACGGCCATCGTGCTCATACATTGCATGGCCAGCATATAAAAAATAAGCAATGAAAATGCAGCGGGCAGTGTATAAACCTTACTGCCATCGGCATGTTTGGCTGCAGCCATCTTTTCTCTAAGCGAGTTGTTATCCGTTTCTTCTACACTATATAAGGTGGCCATCGTACCAACAAATACTTCCCGAGCTGCAAACGAAGTAATCAGGGCTATTCCTATCTTCCAATCATACCCCAATGGCGTTATCAGCGGTTCGATGGTTTGCCCAAGATGGCCAGCATAAGAATGCTGTAGTTTTTCTGTAGACCACTGCTTATTTAACTGTGATTCACTGGCAGGAGATTCTTTAATCAGTTGCTCGTATTTCGTATTAACGGTTGCTATTTCTTTGCCCGGACCAAAGCTAGATAAGAACCAAAGTATTAAGCTGATCATCATGATGATTCTGCCGGCATCGGTAACAAAAATGCGTGCCTTGCCTATCATGGTTACCAACACGTTTTTCCACCGAGGCGGCCGATAGATCGGTAACTCCAAAATAAAAAAACTTTTTTCTTTAATTTTTATAAAATGCTTAATCAGATAGCTCATCAGCAAAGCCATCATGGTACTTCCGAGGTAAAGCCCCATCATTACCAACCCCTGTAAACTTAAAAATCCAAAATAGTATTTGTTATCAATTACCAGAGAAATTAATATCGTATACACCGGTAATCGAGCACTACAACTGATCAGTGGCGTAACGAGAATCGTAAGCAAACGTTCTTTTTTATTTTCAATCGCCCGTGCCGACATGATGGCCGGCACTGCACAGGCGAATCCACTTATCAAAGGCATTACACTTTTGCCATTCAGTCCCGCCTTGCGCATCATTTTGTCGCTTAAAAAACCAATCCGGGCCATGTATCCAGAATCTTCGAGCATGGTTATCAATCCAAACAAAATCATGATCTGGGGAATAAAAACCAAAATGCCGCTTAACCCGGCTAAAAAGCCATTGATTAACAAGTCGCTCCACCACGCCTGCGGAAGTTGGATGCTTAGCCAGCTTCCAGCCCGCTGAAAAGCCCATTCTATAAAGTCCATCGGGAATTGCGCTACCCAAAAAATACTTTGAAACAACAGAAAAAGTACGACCAGCAAAATCAGATAACCCCAGGTTCTGTGCAATAGCAGATTATCTAACTTTTCAGTAAACTTTTTTTGTTTTATTGGATTAGGTTCGGATACATGGTTTCTTAAAACCTCCCGAATATGTGCGTAGCGATTAACAATTTCTTCCGCCTGTGTTTTGGTGGGGTTAAATGCAAACTTTTTTTCTATGCTTTCTATCGCATGTTGTTCGTGGTTGCTAAGTGGAAAGGATTCGTGGTGAATCAGGTAATGCAAAGCGGCATAATCACTGATGGCGGGAAATAATTTTTTTACTTCCACCACCGGAGCACCTACTTCTGTGCGGGCATCATAAAAATGCTGATCATCAATTGCTGGAACAATCCCGGCCGCCGCTGTTTCGAGCAACACTTTTTTCAGTTCGGTGAGGCCTTTGTTTTTTCGGGGGTTTACCACCACTACCGGAATTTGTAATTCTTTCGATAATCCTGCTGCATCTACATATATATCTCGCTTTATTGCAAGATCGTTCATAGTAAGCGCCATCACAACGGGAATGTGGAGGTCTATAATCTGCGAACAAAACAATAGGTTTCTTTTCAGATTACTGGCATCTGCCACCAGCAATACCAAGTCGGCCTTCACTTCCTGATCGGCCCCCATCAATACTTTATAAGCCACCCACTCATCTTCCCTGCGGGGATATAAACTGTAAGTACCTGGCAAGTCTATTAAAAAAGCCTTGTGTTCTTTATTTAGGGATAACTTACCCACCATTTTATCTACCGTTACCCCCGGAAAATTTCCCACCTGCTGATGCAAACCAGTTAGCGCATTAAATAGGGAGGTTTTTCCGCTATTCGGGTTTCCAACTAAGGCAATATGTAAAGGACTATTCGGCAATTAAAAATTATTCCTGCAAAAGTAGCAGCAAAAAAGGGCGTTCAGTTACGATATTGGGAACAGAATCGATACACCCAATCCGATAGGGCAATATTTTAACCTTTTGGGTTGTTCGGGTAATAATTGTACATATTGTACCTTTGAAAAATGAAAATATATCTTCTCTGCTTGCTTTTAATGCCCCTGATGCTAATGGCACAAAGCAAGAAAAAGAAACTGCAGGCCGAAATGAATGCCCGAAATGAAAGAACAGCCCTATTAACCGCTCATGTTCAGTTTTTGGCAGACGATCGCCTCGAAGGGCGCAGAACCGGAACCCCTGGCGAAGAAAAAGCACTCGAATATATAGTTAATCAATATCGGCAAATGGCGTTAGAGCCTGCTGGCACCAATGGATTTGTACAGGAATTTGTGGTAAACGAAGGAAAACAATTGGATACTGCCACGCATTTGGCGGTAGAAGATCATGCGCTGGTGCTGATGAAAGAATATTTTCCACTCGCTTATAGTAAACCAGCGAACATAAAAGCATCCCCAGCAATGGCTTTGCAGGAATCCGGAGAGCCCTGGTTTTGGGATGTAAAGGACGTATTAGAGGAGAATAAAACCAATCCCCATTTCGATCTGCACTCGGCAATTCGGGAGCATGCCCAAAAGATTGCACAAAAGGGAGCTAAGGCCTTGTTCATTTATAACAGCTCATCCATTACCGACAATATTCAATATAATAAATTTGATTCTTCCGCCACTGCACAACTGCCGATAATATATCTAACTAAAAACGCCCTTGCAACTTATTTCAACGATCCCTCCGCCACCGTTAACTTAGATCTTTCAGTTGCTTTTGTTAATCGGGTAAGAAAAGGGAAAAATATTGCGGGCTTTATCAATAACCAGGCTGCCAATACCGTAATTATTGGCGCGCATTATGATCATTTAGGCTATGGGGAAGATAAAACCGCACTTGATACCGGTAGGGTAATTCATAATGGAGCCGATGATAACGCCAGCGGTACCGCAGCACTTATTGAGCTAGCTCGCATGTTGAAAAAATCGGCGCCTGCCGGAAATAATTACCTGATTCTTAATTTCTCGGGCGAGGAACTAGGTTTATTGGGCAGCAAATATTGGCTGGAATATCCCACCAAATCCATCTCACCGAATTACATGATTAATATGGATATGGTTGGAAGATACGACACTGCCCGTAAAATTACCATTGGCGGATATGGCACTTCTCCGGTTTGGGCAGAAGTGGTGCCAACTACCTCGGCACCCTTGGTAACCCATTACGACAGCACCGGAAGCGGCCCCAGTGATCATGCCAGCTTTTACCGAAAAGATATTCCGGTTTTATTTCTATTCACAGGCAGTCATTCCGATTATCACAAAGCAACCGACGACTGGGAAAAAATTAATTATTCCGGACAGGAAGAAATTGTACGTTTTGTTTATCGGCTGATTGAGGCGACGGATACAAAAGGAAAGCTCCCCTTCAATAAAACCCGCGAACCTCAAATGGGCAGAAGCAGTGGCTTTTCTGTAAGCCTTGGCGTAATTCCAGATTATGGCTTCACCGGAACAGGCATGCGCATAGACGGAGTTAGTCCGGGTAAGCTGGCAGAAAAAATAGGATTACAGGCAGGCGATGTGTTGCTGCAACTGGGCGAATATTCGTTTGTTGATGTATCTGCCTATATGCAATCTTTGAGTAAGTTTAAAAAAGGCGATAAAACTACCCTTCGCTATAAGAGAGGTGCAGAAGAGCGGAAAGTGGAAGTTCAATTTTAATACAAGCATATGAAGCTGAAGCTGGATACAGAGGGGATGAATGAAGACTTTTTTGCCAGCACCAGACTGCTTGGTATTACTGCTCCGCTTAAGTGTTTTCAGTTTTGTCTTTTACTAAATCAACAGTTGGGATATCGGTTTCGCCTAAATGCCGAGCACGAAATCCCTATGAGAAGAAAAGAGCGCACCTATTATTTTTCAGTTTACCAGTCAGCCGAGCCCAATAGCTCTTTGGTGCATTATCTTTATCACAATCATTACGACGGAGAGTATTTACTTCCTGAATTCCGGCATATGGATTTTTTGTGGCTGATGAAGGGCGACCTGGCATCAGACGAGGCTGTAAGCTGGATTCGGCAGGTGGTAAAATCAATACCCGAAGTTCAATTAATTGTTGAGTTGCCCATTGATCAGGTAAAAAACAAGGGCAACATGATTTTATAATTATCCATAATCACACTTATTGTCACATGCAATCAAATGATCTACCCAACGGCTGGGCGCTTCAGGAAAATGAATTATATCGAAAGATAGTTTTTAGCACTTTTTCTCAAGCCTTTCAGTTTATTACAAAAGTGGCAGCGCTGGCAGAAGCCATGAATCATCATCCTCGCTGGGCCCAAAACTATACCCAAGTAGAAGTTTGGCTTACCACGCATGATGCAGCTAATACCGTAACTGAAAAAGATATTGAGTTGGCAATTGGCATCAACCAACTGCCCCTGTAAATCACACCAATACCTGGATGCATTTTTCGCCTGCTGCTATAATCTTCCCGATAGGCTCATTACAACAATGTATACCAGCTGATTGCAGCAAGGCTAACACTGGCTCCATCGCATCGGCACTTACCGCAATCAACAATCCCCCATTGGTTTGCGGATCGGGTAAAACCGTAAAGGCTTCCATCACATTCACTCCCGGGCCAAAAGCCACTTTTTTCTGATAAGCATTCCAGTTTCGGTAAGTAGCATCCGGCACGATACGCTCACTCAGGTAAGCCCGAATAGAGGAAAGTATAGGCACTTTTGAGTAATATATTTCAGCTCCCAATCCACTTCCTTCGGCCATTTCAATTAAATGCCCCATCAGTCCAAATCCGGTAACATCGGTTAACGCATGCACGCCCGGAATTTTACCCAGTTCATATCCAACAGAGTTGAGCATTCCAAGTTGGCGGTGAAATTCGTCTATGTGCTCGGGCTTAATTACCCCTCTTTTTTCGGCCGTAGATAAAATACCCACCCCCAGCGGCTTGGTTAATAGTAGGTAGTCGCCGGCTTGGGCAGTATTATTTTTCTTCAAATCAGTAAGTGTTACCCGCCCCGAAACTGCGAGTCCGAATACGGGCTCTGTACTGTCTATGCTGTGTCCGCCCGCCAAAGGAATGCCAGCTTCTCTGCAGGTTTCTCTTGCGCCGGCCATTACTGCTTGGGCCAGTTCTGGACCTAATTTTTCTAGGGGCCATGCTAAAATAGCCAATGCCAGTAAGGGTTTTCCGCCCATCGCATATACATCGGAGATGGCATTGGCAGCGGCAATTTTGCCAAATAAAAAGGCATCATCCACAATCGGGGTAAAAAAGTCGGTGGTGCTAATTAATCCGGTGCCATCCCCCCAATCATAAACGGCGGCATCATCACTACTTTCATTGCCAACCAGTAATTCCTTACTTTGAAAGGAGGTGCGACTGTTTTGTAAAATAGTTTCTAAAGCCGCCGGTGCCATTTTACATCCGCAACCTGCTGCTGAAGAAAACTGAGTAAGCCGAATTGTATCCATAATAAGTATTTAATGAAGCCATTGTGCCTGCGAAAGACATTGTGTTGTTCCCTTTTGGTCTTTGATAACCATTTCGCCGTCGATATTTACAGCAATTGGCATCCCTGTAAATTCCTTTCCGTTTACAACAAAATTAACCCATTGGTTTTTTCTATATAGATGCAGGTTGTATACCTCTAATATTTCTGCCTCCTGTTCATGTATCCATTGCTGATAACGACGCTCTAAACAGGTACACAGTTCTTTTGCCAGATCAACTGGTGGGTGAACTTTTCCAGTAATTTGTTGCAAAGAAACGGGCTGCCCTATGCCCTCCTCAAAATGCGACTGATTGATATTCAGTCCTATTCCAATAATCGCCCAGTTCCACAAATTCCCCCTCCAGGTATTTTCAATCAAAATTCCACCTGCCTTTCTGTCACCCCAGTAAAGGTCGTTCGGCCATTTGATTCGGGTTTCTTCTCCGGCATATTGGCTTAAAAATTCGTAGCAAGCAACCGAAACCCATTGGTTGAGCCCGGGCAAAGACCTGTTTTTTTGCAGGGAAGTGTTTATTACCACCGACATCAGTATGTTTTTACCCGGCTCACTGGCCCATAGTTTCCCCATTCGCCCCTTACCTGCCAGCTGATTATGAGCAAAATACACCGTTCCATGTTCGGCCATTTTGCTGTCAATTTGGTTTTTGGCATACCTATTGGTGCTATCTACTTCAGGTAAAATGATGAACGGCGTGCCAATAGGACTTTTAACGTGGGCAGGTAGCAAAGAAGTAGTATTTTTGTAAAGGTAGCTATTGGGCTCTCAGTTTTGCTGTAACCGAGGAAGAATTATCAGCAGGGTCCAAAATCAACCGATATTCATTAACAAAACATAGAAATTTATTGGAAACGCTTTCAGTATTAAATAGCCGAAAAAAAAATACAATCACCCGGCTCAACCGCAACTCAAAAATCATCAAGTCGATTATACGAGCCATTCAGAATAAAAAGGGCGAAAAGGTGGTAAGTCTCGATTTGAGAAAAATTCCCGAAGCCTCTGCTGATTTTTTTATTGTTTGTGAAGCCTCCAGTTCCACCCAGGTAAAAGCAATTTGCGATGAAGTGGAATTTCAGGTGAAGCAAGATTGCGATGAAATGCCCTATAAGCACGAGGGTCGCCAAGCCTTACAGTGGGTGCTGATTGATTATGTGAATGTGGTGGTGCATGTAATGCATCCCGACGCACGAAAATTTTATAAACTGGAAGAAATGTGGAGCGACGCTTCTGCATTAGATCATACCGAATAATCATCGATTCCCATACCTCCTTTTAAATAGTAAAGTTACTGTACCTATATGCCACAAGAGACTAAAACACCCAAGCCCGTATCTCCCGACAGTCAAAAGAAGGGGCCGAAGTTCAATATATACATGATTTATATCATTGCATTTATTGCATTGGTAATCGCCACTTTTGGCAAATTTTCTCCCGACTTGATTGAGGTTACTCAACAGGAATTCGAAAATAACATGCTGGTGAAAGGAGATGTAGCGAAAATTGATCTGATAAAGAACAAAGATCGGGTTCGGGTATATTTATATCCGGATAGCCTGAAAAAAGAATATTATGTTACCCGACTGAAAAAATCGGTAACCACCACCAAAGCAAAAGAGCCCTTGTTCGAGTTCAAGGTGATTGACTGGAAGTCGTTTAATGAAAGCATCGTTAAACTTACTACCGAAAAGGGGCTCCCTGAGGTAAAACAACAGATAGTAGAAGAGCAGGATTGGACGGGCCCTCTATTCAATACTATTTTCTCTTTATTATTAATTGTGGGTGTATGGGTTTTGATGATGCGTAAAATGGGAGGCCAAGGCGGTGCAGGTGGTCCTGGAGGAATTTTCAGCATTGGAAAATCTAAAGCCACGCTGTTTGATAAAGGCGCAAAAGTAAATATCACTTTTGCCGATGTGGCCGGATTGGATGAGGCTAAGGTAGAAGTAATGGAAATTGTGGATTTTCTAAAGAATCCTAAAAAATATACCGCCCTCGGTGGAAAGATACCCAAGGGGGCATTATTAGTGGGCCCACCCGGTACAGGAAAAACCTTGTTGGCTAAAGCCATGGCTGGGGAAGCACAGGTGCCTTTCTTCAGCTTAAGCGGTAGCGACTTTGTGGAAATGTTTGTGGGCGTAGGAGCCAGTCGCGTGCGCGACCTATTTAAGCAAGCTCGTGAAAAAGCCCCCTGTATCATATTTATAGATGAAATTGATGCCATTGGAAGAGCACGCGGAAGAAACGCCATCATGAGCAACGATGAAAGAGAAAATACCCTCAACCAATTATTGGTTGAAATGGATGGATTTGGCGGCGATACCGGCATCATCATTCTGGCAGCTACCAACCGCCCAGATGTATTAGACTCAGCCCTGCTGCGCCCCGGTCGTTTCGATCGTCAGATTTCTATTGATAAGCCCGATGTTAAAGGAAGAGAAACCATTTTCAAAGTGCATCTGCTGCCGATTAAAATTTCTGAAAAGCTCGACCTGCACCGTTTGGCAGAATTAACCCCCGGATTTGCCGGCGCCGATATCGCAAACGTTTGCAATGAAGCCGCACTGATTGCCGCCAGAAAAGGGAAGACCTCTGTAGAAATGATTGACTTTCAGGATGCGATTGACCGTGTAATTGGCGGACTGGAAAAGAAAAACAAAATCATCGCACCCCACGAAAAAGAAATCATTGCCTACCACGAAGCAGGTCACGCAGTATGTGGATGGTTTTTAGAACATGCATATCCGCTGCTGAAAGTTACCATCGTTCCGCGAGGTACGGCAGCATTGGGATACGCACAGTATACCCCCACAGAACAGTATCTGTATAATACCGATCAACTGAACGATCAGATTTGTATGACCTTGGGCGGAAGAGCTGCCGAGCAGGTATTCTTCGGAAAAATCTCTACAGGCGCTGCCAACGATTTACAACAAATTACCCGCATTGCCTATAGCATGGTAACCGCATATGGCATGAACGAACATGTGGGCAACGTAAGTTTTTACGACCCTACTCAGGAAAACACTTTCACCAAGCCTTATAGCGAAGAAACCGGAAAAATGATTGACGAGGAAGTTCGATCTATCATCAATTCAGCATACCAAAGAACCATTCAATTGCTGCAAGAAAAGAAGCATGAAGTGGAAGTGTTGGCAAAAGAATTGTTGAGCAAGGAAGTGCTGCATAAAAGTGATGTGGAATTATTGATTGGCAAAAGACCTTTTGAAGAAAAAAAGCCGATAACCATAGAACCCGAGCTGAAGAACGATGAAGTGGTGGGCGAGCATACGATTGGTCCGGGTCAACCCAGCACCGACGAAAACGCTACGATAGTATAAGTTATGGGCAGCAACGCCAGAGATACCATATTGAAAAAAATAAAACAGGCACTGAAGCAACCGGTGCCTGTTCCCTTTCCTGCTACCCAGCCCCTGCCTCCCTATCCGGCCCTGCAGCAAGAGCCCGCCCTTGAGTTTGCCGAAAGATTTACCAATCTGCAAGGCCGATTCTCTTATTGCAGCAGTGAAGAAGAACTGGTAGCTCAACTTAGTTCACTCGCGGAGACGCGAAAATGGAAAAAAATATTTTGCAGAGAAACTGCCCTAAAGGAAATGTTGCATGCAAGCGGATTTCCGTTTAATTACCACCCTACTTTAGCCGATTGTGATGCTGCCATCACAGGATGTGAATACCTGGTTGCCCGAACAGGATCTATATTATTAAGCAGCGCCGGCGAAAGCGGTAGAACCGTGAGTGTATATGCCCCTATTCATATTTGTATTGCCTATACCCATCAGGTGGTAGAAGATATTGCTGATGGTCTGGAGAAGGCACTACTACAAAATCCAACATATCCCTCTTTGCTAACATTGGCAACAGGCCCCAGTCGCACAGCGGATATTGAAAAAACATTGGTGGTGGGGGTGCATGGACCAAAAGAAGTATTTTGCTTTTTAATTGACCAGTAATCTACTGATATGAGCCAGCCTTCTTACACACTTTTATTTGTTTACGGATCGCTGCGCAGCGGATTTCATCATCCTGCTTACGCCTATATCAGCCGATATTTTGTTTTGATGGGGTCAGCTACCACCCATGGAATCTTATATGATATGGGTGAATATCCTGCTGCCAAACCCGCTAGTACCAGTGAGTTTATACAGGGAGAGCTTTATCAAATTCATCAGCCCGATGAATGGGAATGGGCCATCGCTCAGCTCGATGATTATGAAGGGGTACAGGCCGATGAAGATGGCCCCGCTTTGTATGAAAGAAAACTGGCAACAGTAACCCATAACGGGCAAACCTATTCAGCCTGGATGTATTGGTTTGCTGGCGATGTTACCGGAAAATCAATAGTGCCAGGGGGAGATGTGCTACAATATCTACAACAAAAAAAACGATAACTACATGGTGCCTGCTCCAGGAAAAAAAATATACTTTATTTCAGATTTCCATTTGGGCGCTCCCGACGCAGCTAAAAGTTTAGTGCGCGAAAAAAAAATAGTAGCCTTTCTTAAAGAAATCGAATCGGAGGTAGACAGCCTTTTTATTTTAGGGGATATTTTCGACTTCTGGTTCGAATATAAAAAAGTAGTTCCTAAAGGCTTTACCCGTTTGCTGGGCAGTCTTGCAGCACTCAGCGACAAAGGGGTTCCCATTCACGTTTTTACGGGCAATCACGATTTATGGATGCGCGGCTATTTTGAAGAGGAGTTAGGCATAAAAGTATATCACCAACCAAAAGTATTTGAATGGAACCAACATACTTTTTTAATTGGTCATGGGGATGGTCTTGGCCCGGGTGATTATGGTTATAAAAGACTAAAGAAAATTTTTCGCAATCCGTTTTGTCAATGGTTATTTGCTAAAGTGCACCCCGATTGGGCAATTGCTATTGCCAATTATTTCAGCAGAGCTAGTAGAGAAGCAACTGGTTCGGCTGATCAGCAATTTTTAGGGGCCGATCAGGAATGGCTGATTCAGTATTGTTACCGAAAGTTATCGGAAAGGCAAATTGATTATTTTTTATTCGGCCATCGGCATTTCCCGATAGACTATGCACTAAATGAAAAAAGTCGCTACATAAATGTGGGCGATTGGATTCAACATTTTTCTTATGCAGTATATAACGGAGCCACGCTTGAGTTGGAAACACGTCCTGCTTTTTCTCAACCCTAAAGTATGAACCCTTTTTTGCAACAGATTATCTTAAGCAATCCAATCAATGATTACCTAAGGGTATTAGCAGTAATCGCCATAGCCTTTTTACTGAAAAGAATTATCTCCCTTTTTTTGGCCAACTGGTTGTATCGCAGCGTTTCAAAAAAAGCGGGTAATGATGCAAGACAATCATTTCTCAATTTGGTTTTGCAGCCCCTTCAGGTATTTATCATTTTACTGGTTTCATTTGTTGCTCTAGATAAACTGAACTTTCCGCAAGTACTGCAAATGAAGATTTACCACACTACTACAAAAGATTTAGTAGAGTCGGTATTTATTGGTCTGCTGATTGTTGCCTTTATCTGGTTATGCCGCCGTGGGATTGATTTTATTGCGCTTATTTTTGAAGAAAAGGCCAATCAAACTGCCGACCTCTCAGATAATCAACTGATTATTTTCTTTAAAGATTTCTTTAAAGTAATGCTCGTACTTATCGGAATCCTGCTGGTATTACGATTTTCTTTTAATAAAGAAATTGGCACACTGTTAACCGGACTTAGCCTTGTGGGTGCCGCTATTGCCTTGGCTGCAAGGGAAAGCATGGAAAACCTAATTGCCTCCTTTATTATATTTTTCGATAAACCTTTTGTTACTGGAGATTTGGTTAAAGTAGGGTTATTTACCGGCACAGTAGAAAAAATAGGATTACGCAGCACCCGCATCCGTACTTTCGAAAAAACGCTGATAACGGTTCCCAACAAACAGATGGTAGATACCATAATCGATAACATTTCCATGCGCACGCAGCGTAAAGGCGAAGTTCGAATTGAAATAGATCTCTCTACATCCGTAAATCAATTGCGTGATTTTACACAGGGCTTGCCTGAGAAAATAATGGCTACTGGTGCGGAATCCTGTACCGTGTTTTTATTAGAAACAGGTAAAAATGCCCATATAGTTCAAATTGAATATTTTACTACCCCCAATGAAAGTATTGAAGCATTTTTTATGGGAAAGGAAAAAATAAATTGGCTAATTCTAGATGAACTAGCGCAGCATAATATTTCCTTGGCTGCTGCGAATAACCGGCTTACCGTTCAGATGCAAGCCCCTTAATTTATTGGCTTACTTAAGTTTGGCAACAATATCAGCCAACTCTTTTTCTACATTTCCGGTTTTTCCATATTCCACTACCCTGCCCATCTCTTTGCCATTTTGTAAAATAATAAAAGTGGGAACCATAGTAATGTTCCACGTAGTATGCCATTTATGTGGAGCCGTTTTTTGCCTGTCAACTCCTACAACCGTTATTCTGCTATCTGGGAAGCCGCTTTTATCTACCAGCCGATAAAATACGGGAAGAATATTTTGGGTATCATGGCACCAAGTACCTCCAAAAATAAGCACCGTAAATAAATCTTTTTGCTGGCTAAATATTTTAACAGCTACTGCATCGGCCGAGCCATATTTTCTGTTTTCCGTCATCCAAGTAAAAGCCTTTTCTTTTTCTAAAATACTTCTGGTAAGCACGCCTTTCATAACTACTGTTTCGGTGTCGGCCAAAACGGTGTACTTCGCCTGTTGTGGAATCCTTCCCGAAGAGCAAGAAAACATGGTAAAGAGTATAGGGATAACAAGTATACTTACTAATAAGCGCTTCAGATTCATAAAAAATGGTATACAGATGAGCGAATTCCAGCGGAAACTTACAGCTGGCTTTGTAGTTCTAATAAAAACGATTTAAATCGACCGAGTGATTGAACGAGCTGAAATTGTTTGTCAATGTCTTTTTTGTTTGCCCGCAGATAATTCTTGGCCCCATCAATGGAAAATTTACGCTGGCGTAATAAAAAATAAATCAGCTGCAAATTTTTAACATCCTCTACGCGAAAAAGCCGATCTCCCTTTCGCGTTTTGCGGGGTTGCAGAATATCGAACTCATTTTCCCAGAAACGAAGCAGTGAAGTGTTTACTTTAAACCATCCCGCAACTTCACTAATGGAGTAATACAATTTTTCGTTGAGTTTTTCTTCGGAGGGCACTTCAATTAAATCTATTTCAGCATCCATCTCTCGAAAAGACTTTCTCCCCCTTTTGCTTGCTATTATTGGCTGTTCGCTTCGGGTTCTTTTTTTAGTGGCTACTGGCTCCTCTATTTCATGAACAGCCGGTGGTTTTGCGATGGCTAGTTTAGGGGAAGCTTCAGGTGCCGCTGCTGCCAATTGCTTGGAGGGAGCCTGTCGAGTTTTTTTGGCCGGTGGGGCAGGTGAGTGTACCGGAAATCCAAATAAATCTAACTGTTCTGCTTTCTGTTGCATAATTAAAAGTACAACAACTGATAACAAAAAGACGCTCTCAATGCCAAAGGTGGAAAACAAGGTGAAATATGTGGGCAGCTGAAGAAGTTGATGAAATGCTCACCGTCTGCGTGTACTTTTGCAGGGATGAGAATTGCAGTAACCGCGATTTTTTTAAACAGTGGCCCCCTTGAGGGATATGGGCACTATTCTAATGAATTGTTGCGCCAATTGGTGAATAATTTCCCGCAACATGAGTATTTGTTTTTATACGACCGCCCATTCAATGAGCCGCCTATCCAGCATCCACAAATTATTCATCGTTTTGTAGGTCCTGCTACTCGGCAACCTGTTTCCCTTGCCTATTGGTATCATAGTAAAGCCACCCGAGCAGTTCGCAAATGGAAAGCCGATGTATGGCTGCAGCCCTATGGATTTGCCGGTTTTTACAGCAAAGTACCCCAGCTGGTAATTGTGCACGATCTAGCACCCTTTCATTTTCCCAAAGCGATTCCTTGGTATCATCGATGGCATTATCGCTTGTTTACCCAACGTGCTCTTCAAAAAGCTGCGATGTTGGCAACAGTTTCGGACACTACCCGGCAAGATGTTCAAAAAAGATTTCCCGCTTTGCAAGCAGCTTCTATTGCTTTGTTGCCAGGTGCTGCGCGGGAAATTTTTTATCCAGCGGATTGGGAAGCCAAACGAGATACGAAAGAGAAGTTTACCGACGGATGCGAATATTTTTTGATTTCCGGCAGTATCCATCCCCGAAAAAATTTACATACCCTGCTGAAATCATTTTCCTTGTTTAAAAAATGGCAACATAGCAATATGAAACTAGTAATTGCCGGAAGATGGGCATGGCAAACTAGTGAAACCAAAGAAAAAATCAGTACGTATAAATACCGAAACGATCTGGTGATTACCGGATATATTCCCGAAGAATCCCTTGCTAAGCTTACAGCGGCTGCCTATGCTTTGGTATATCCTTCTTTGCTGGAGGGGTTTGGGCTTCCCCTGCTGGAAGCCATGCAAAGCGGAGTGCCGGTGATTGCCAGTGATCAGCCGGCTTTGCGGGAAACCGGCGGAGCAGCCGCCTGCTATTTTGATCCGAATAATCCAGAGGCGCTGGCCGAGCAAATGAAAAAAGTATACCGCGATGAAGCATGGAAAAATCAGCTCATCCTAAACGGCATTCAACAAGCGGCCCGCTTCAGTTGGAACAACACTGCAGAAGCACTGGAAAAATGCCTTTTAACGGCAGCGGGCACCAAAAGAAAAAGATAAAAGCCAAAGGAATAATTGCAAACCTTGTACTTTTGTTATCAACTTAATCCATCATGCCGCAATCAACTATACAAATAAATATTGACCTCGACGAAAACAAAGTTCCCCAAGCAATCAGCTGGAAAGCCTCAGATAGTTCTGCGGATATTGACAACCCGGCCAAATCGTTGATGGTATCATTTTGGGATGGGGCTGACAAATCGGCCCTACGCATCGATTTGTGGACGAAAGAAATGATGGTAGATGAGATGGCCGACTTTTTTTATCAAAATATAATGGGCATGGCAGACACTTATTTGCGCGCAACCCGTTTAGAAGACCAGGCCAATGATATGAAGGAATTTGCACGCCAGTTTTACAAAAAATTTAGAGAGTCACAAATTGCCGAAAACAAATAAAACGAAATGTATGGGATTGGAACAACAGGTAATGGAGCAAATGAAAGAGGCCATGAAAAGCAAAAACGAGGCTATGCTTCGGGGGTTGCGTGCTATTAAGGCAGAAATTATAAAAGCGAAAACAGAACCCGGGGCCAATGGAATAGTAACGGAAGATGCCGAGTTAAAGATGTTGCAGAAAATGATGAAATCGAGAAAAGACTCCCTTGAAATCTATCAACAGCAAAATCGCTCCGATCTGGCTCAAAAAGAAATGGAAGAAATAGCCATCATAGAAAAGTTTCTTCCTGCTCAGTTGTCTGAAGAAGCATTAGCAGAAGCGCTTACATTAATCATCACTCAAACAGGCGCAACTGGTGTGCAGGATTTGGGAAAAGTGATGGGAGTGGCTTCTAAACAGTTTGCCGGCCAGGCCGAGGGCAAACTAATAGCTGCTTTGGTAAAACAATTATTAACTAACGGATAAGGCGATGTTGATAGACGGGCTATTGGCAATTGTGTTGTTATGGGCTCTTTTTAAGGGGTACCGAAAAGGGCTGGTTGTTGGATTGTTTTCCTTTGCCGCCCTGTTCATTGGTTTAGCAGCAGCCGTAAAACTCTCCGCTTGGGTTGCCCGCGAATTGGAACATCGCACCAACTTCCATTCACATTGGCTTCCCTTTTTAGCCTTTCTAGGGGTTTTGGTGGCAGCTATTCTGTTGGTTAGAATAGGTGCTGCCCTGCTGGAAACAGCCATGGAAACGCTGCTAGTAGGCTGGGTGAACAAAATAGGGGGCATAATCATGTATATGCTGCTATATGGCACCTTGTTTAGCGTAGTGCTCTTTTATTTCGAAAAAATTCAACTCGTTGCCCCCTCTGCAATTGCAGAATCGAAAAGCTATCCCTATATACACAGAGCTGGCCCCATTGCCATGGATTGGCTGGGGAAATTGGTGCCGATCTTTAAGGGTATGTTCGAAGAATTATCTCAGTATTTTAAGACAATTCCGATATCGGGTTAGTATAAAGCATCCTGGTTTTCAAGCCCAGTTGCCCAATGGTTAAGGAATGAATATCTCTGTTGATAATACCTATTATTGTACTAAAAAGCAGTATTTTCGTTTCAACCTCGCTAAAAGCAAGGCAAGTGGATAACTAGAAATCATTTAGATCAGGTAAGCATGACATACGAGATTAAAGAAAAGAATCAGTTTACTTATGTAGAAGAAGGGGAAGGCGAGCCGCTGATTCTGTTACATGGACTGTTTGGGGCATTGAGCAATTTCAGCGATTTAATTGAGCATTTTCGACATCGGTATAAAGTAATTATTCCTTTACTGCCCCTATTTGAGTTAGACATATTTCACACCACCGTAGGCGGTTTGGCTAAGTATGTTCACAAATTTATAGAAGCACAGGAATATGAGGGAATCCACTTGCTGGGAAACTCATTGGGCGGGCATGTAGCCCTGGTGCATATTTTACAGCATCCTGAAAAAATTGCTTCTTTAACATTAACCGGCAGTAGCGGGCTATTTGAAAATGGAATGGGCGATTCTTATCCCAAGCGGGGCGACTATGAATATATCCGCAAAAAAACAGAACTCACCTTCTATGATCCAGCAATGGCCACCAAGGAATTAGTAGATGAAGTTTTTGAAATTACCAATAGCCGGATGAAAGTAATAAAGATTATTTCGCTGGCGAAAAGTGCTATCCGAAATAATCTGGGAGAAGAACTCGCGCAAATCCAGCAACCAACCCTCTTAATCTGGGGGAACAACGACATAATTACCCCTCCTTTTGTAGCGCATGAGTTTAATAAATTGATTAAAAACAGCGAATTACATTTTGTAGACCATTGTGGGCATGCCCCCATGATGGAAGTGCCCACTGCCTTTAATGAAATTCTAGAAAAATTTCTGCAAAAACTTACCAATAAAGCATCCACCCATTAACAAAAGCAAATGGGTTTTGTATTGATAGTATGATAGTTAGTCAAATAATCCAGACAGGATTCCCGGTTGTTCATTTGTCTGATACTGTTCAAGAGGTATTGGATTTAATGGATAGCTACGAATTGTTTCATCTTCCCGTTGTTGAAAAAGGAGTGTATATTGGTTTAATAAGCAAGGCGGTGTTGGAAGATACTTCAGATGAACAAAAGCGGGTAAGCGCTTTTAGGCCCCTTCTTTCCCCGGTTTCCTGTAACGATCAGGCCTTTTTTTTTGATGCCCTGCAGCTGATGGTAGCTAATTCCTTAAGCCTCTTGCCGGTAATTCAATCAGATATTTTTGCCGGCGTTATCACAGCGAAAGAACTTTTACGCGTAATAGCCGGGTTTTTAAATACCCAAGATAAATGTGGTGTACTTGTTATAGAATCCGATCCATTGCGATTCTCACTGGGTGAAGTAAATCGGCTGATTGAATCTAACGACCTCAGTATACTCCATTTTAGTTCCCGGCGCGAATCAGGATTGCTAATAGCAACTTTGCTGGTTAGTAAATTAGATATTGCTACTGCCGTTGCCACCCTTCAACGGCATGGATATGTAGTAAAATATTATTTTGGAACTGGGGAAGAAGATCATGAGGTGCAGGAAAACTTTCAGCATCTGCTTTCTTACCTGAATATTTAAACAGGTAAGCGGAATGTGCACCATGATATTATCCCAAACATTTACTGTTGAACTGTTTCCAAGGCGTAATTTGTTCCGCACTAAACTAATAGTAGCTGTCATCTGCTACTTTGCTACAGTAGCAACCGCTCAGGTTCCGCGCATATCGGCGCAAGCCAACACAACTAAAATTGATACCGCTGCCTCGTTGACTAACCTGCAAATTGCAGAAGTGATTATTACCGGCAATGCTAAAACACGCCCCTTTATAATTTTGCGGGAAGTACCCTTTCGGAAAGGAGATTCGCTCTCTATCGAAAATCTCCAGCAGCAGATGAAATTGGCCAAAGAACAGTTGATGAATACTACCCTGTTTGTGGATGTAGACGTTTTTATCAGCACACGCATACAAACTTCGCAGCAGCGACAGGCAATCATTACCATTTCTGTAAAAGAAAGATGGTACCTTTTTCCGGTTCCCTATTTTAAACTGGTTGACCGAAATTTTAATCAGTGGTGGGTAGAACAAAATCGAAGCCTCGACCGAGTTAATTACGGGTTGAAATTTATTCAGAATAATTTTTCCGGAAGAAACGATAACCTCGATATCTGGTTGATAACAGGCTACAATAAACAGATTAGCTTTCGTTACCAACTTCCCTTCATTGATAAGAAACTGAAGAGCGGATTAAACATGGGCTTTGCCTATGCAACACAAAAGGAATTGAATTATAGTACCCAAAACAACAAGCAACAATTTTTTAAGCAAGATACTATAATGCGCGAAACCGTTCGATTTGACATTACGTATTCTTATCGGCCGGATGTAAAACAAAGGCATTATTTTAGATTTTCCTATAACAAAGAACATGTAGCCGACACCATCGTTAAATTGAACCCGCAATATTTTCCGGTTTCCGGAAGCCTGATTAATTGGTTCGATTTTAACTACCAACTTAAATATTACAACGTTGACTATATAGCTTATCCCACCCGCGGATGGATGCTCGAAGCAAATCTTTATACCCGGATGCTTCAAAAAAAATTTGATTTATGGCAGGCTTCTGCCCGCGTGGTTTATGCAATTCCCCTGAAACCTGATGTGCGATTTTTTCACCTAGAAGGAATAGCAGTTGCTAGAACACCGGTAAATAATGCTTTTGTTAATCAACGACTTATCGGATATGGTTACACACAAATGCGTGGTCTAGAATATAATGTGGTAGATGGATCCGCTGCCGGCATTGTAAAAACCACTTTTCATCAGCGGGCCCTGTCTGTTATTTTACAAAACCCGGTAAGCAGCAAAACGCACGACCGGATACCTATTCGGGTATTTGTAAAGGCTTATGCAGATCTGGGGTATGGATATAACCGGTACGGACAAAGCTCCAACACCCTCAATAATTCTCTGCTAAGAAGTTGGGGTATTGGAATTGATGTAGTTTCTATTTATGATTTTGTATTTAAAATTGAATACAGTATGAATCAACTGGGCAGGGAAGGTGTATATTTACATAGCAGAAATGATTTTTGAGTAGATGCCGATACCCCGCGAAACTTGCTACCGCAGCATGTAGAAGTTCCGACACAAATATTCTTTTTCATGAAAGTTGCCATTTATAGCCGAGGACTGGATACAGAACAGGGGGCGCACCTCGATATCTTGTTGGAAGCCCTTACCCGCTTCGAAGTTTGTATTCTGATTTACCAACCACTTTTATTACAGTTTAACCAGGTTACCGTTCGGTTTCCAACACTCGTGCCCTTTGCAACTTCTGCAGATCTGCCGGAAGAGCTGGATTGTCTTATCAGCCTGGGCGGCGATGGAACTTTACTCGATACCGTTACCCTCGTAAGAAACAAAAAAATACCAGTACTTGGCATCAATTTCGGAAGATTGGGCTTTTTAGCAGACATTAGCCGCGAGGAACTTTCATCCGCAGTAGATGCGCTTGTGAACCGCACTTTTATCATCGACAAAAGAACCCTGATACACCTCGATTCTGATAAAAATCTATTTGGCGATGCACCATTCGGGCTCAATGAATTTGCCATTCATAAGCGAGACACCTCCCCGATGATAAAAGTGCATGCCTACCTGAATGGAGAGTTTCTGAATACCTATTGGGCGGATGGGTTGATCGTTTCTACCCCTACCGGCTCAACCGGCTATAACATGAGCTGCAATGGCCCCATCCTTTTTCCAGAGTCGTCGAGTTTTGTTATTACCCCGGTGGCCCCCCATAATCTGAATGTAAGGTCAATTATAGTGCCAGACACTAGTGTTATTTCCTTCGAAATAGAAAGCAGGGCCGATATGTTTATCTGTGCCCTAGATGCCAGAAGAGAGATAGTAGACAAATCGATTCAATTAGCTGTAAAAAAGGAGGCTTTTGGGGTAAATCTGGTACGATTGAATGAAAATAGCTTCCTTTCTACCCTGCGAACTAAGCTCGCATGGGGGCTTGATAAAAGAAATTAACATTTTTGATAACGATTTTTGCTGTTTTTTTACAACAAATTCTGTCCTTTGCCCATATTCAATGCCTAGAAAATACCTGATATTACCCCTTCTGGCCTTAGGCTTTTTATCTGCCAATGCGCAGGTAACGAATAGTTTTGTGCACCAGGGTGAAATTGGAATATATACCGGGGTAGGGCATTATTTTGGTGACCTAAACTCCAATGCCAACATCAACAGACCCAAGCTGGCAGCTGGTTTTTTCTTTCGTAAACAATTGGGAGGCTATATTTCTTTGCGACTTTCGGGAGAATACCTGCAACTTGGTTACTCGGATATCTACAGCAAAAATCAGGTGCAGCAAATACGTAATCTCAGCTTTAATTCAGATGTTTGGGAGGCCTCCATTTCTGGCGAATTCAACTTCTTTAATTTCAGGCCCGGCATAGAAGGCTATTCCTTTACCCCCTATTTGGGTTTGGGAATTGGTGCTTTTTCTTACGATCCCTATGCTTATATGGCCAGTGAGAAATATTATCTCCGACCATTAGGTACAGAGGGGCAGGGCAGCAGCCTTTACCCAGATTTACAGATTTATAACCCCATTGCTATTTGTGTTCCATTTACCGTAGGCGTTAAATATGCCCTGGATGCTCGAGTGAATGTATTTGCCGAATTCACCTACCGCTTTACCAATACAGATTATCTAGACGATGTAAGCGGGGTATTTGCGCCCGATGCCTTTCCTCCCTTACCCGACGGATCCCCATCACCGGGCTTTTTATTACAGGATAGAAGCTACGAAACCGGTTTTTCCATTGGAACAAAAGGTCGACAAAGAGGTAATAGCGTACAGCCGGATTCTTATGCCAGCTTGAAAGTAGGGGTAGCATTTAACCTCGAAACCTATCGCTGCCCCCCACCTCCCCGCGGTCGCTAAACCAGACTAAAAAGCAGGGGGATAGCATTTTTCAGTAATAATATCCCTTCAACCACTTGATTTTGTTAACTTTGCCCCCTTAAACTTTCGAGAGTATGGATCAGGGGCTTATTAGCCAAATTAACCTGCAACGCCTGCCTAGGCATATTGCTATCATAATGGATGGGAATGGACGATGGGCAGAAGAGAAGGGAAAGGATCGGCTGTATGGGCATTACCATGGCGTTGAAAGCGTGCGAAACATAGTGGAAGGAGCTGCAGAACTGGGCATTCAATTTCTTACTTTGTATGCTTTTAGTACAGAGAATTGGGACAGACCCCCGCTGGAAGTAGAGGGTTTAATGCATCTTTTGGTAGAAACCATCCGAAAAGAAGTGCCTACCCTAAATAAAAATAATATCCGGTTACACGTAATTGGCGACCTCGAGCTACTGCCTGCACAAGCTCGGCAGGAAATGCAGGAAGCGCTGGATCTTACAGCAGCCAATAATGGACTGCAATTGATTATGGCTCTAAGCTATAGTAGTAGGTGGGAACTGGTACAAGCTGCCAAATCCATAGCCGCAGCAGTTCAGGAAGGGAAACTAAGCGCTTCACAAATAACTCAAGAAACCTTCCGTGAACACCTAGCTACCCGCGTATTTCCCGACCCAGAATTGATGATCAGAACCAGTGGGGAATACAGAATCAGTAACTTTTTGTTGTACCAGCTTGCCTACGCTGAACTCTATTTTACCCCCACCCGATGGCCGGATTTTAGAAAAAACAATTTATATGAGGCAATCATAGATTTTCAACAAAGAGAGCGCCGTTTTGGCAAAACCGGACAACAAATTCAGCAGGATGCCCCAATTGTATAATATTTATCAGCATAATCACACGAATAGGGGGGGTTTTAACAAACACTTTTCATTATTCCCGTTAATTTGCCCCGCCTTATAATCTTAACTAACTGAAGCTATGTGCACCGATGAAGCTTTCGGGTACATAACAAAACATATACGGATGCCCAAAGTGTTAAAATTTTTATTGCCTGCTCTCTTTGTAACGCTTGGCAGCATTCCGGGTTGGAGTCAAGAGACTACAGGAAAAGACACGTCTATTACCAACATCAATGCCGACCTGCTGAATATCTTTAATCAGAAGACACCCAAGCGCTATAAAATTTCGGCAGTAAAAGTAATTGGCAACCGGTTTTTCGACGAAAACCTCCTCATGTCAATCGCCAATATTAATCCGGGAGACGAAATAACCATTCCGGGAGGCGATAATTTTTCTAAAGCCATTAATAAACTCTGGGCCCAAAAGTATTTCAGTAATGTTGAAATTTTTATCACCCGGCTAGAAGGTAAAAACATTGAAATAGAAATTGCTGTAACAGAAAGAGCCCGACTTTCTAAATTTACATTTAAAGGGGTAAGAAAAGGGGAAACTGATGATTTATCCGGTAAAACAGGACTGGTTCCCAACAGAGTTGTTACGGAAGACATGAAAATTTCAGCTGCTGAAGCGATTAAAAAGTATTATGCAGATAAGGGTTATCGCGATTCAAGGGTTCGTATTGTTGAAAAGCAGGATTCTGCTCTCGACAATACCTTGGCACTCGAATTTTTGATTGACAAAGGCCCCAAAGTAAAAATCAACAACATAAATTTCGGCGGTAATACAGTAGAGGATTCAAAACTGAAAGGTCAGTTCAAGGATACCAAAGAAAAATCCCGCCTTACCCTTTTCCCGGTGCAGGATAAAGGACAAATTGTGATTCCAAAAAATTATACGTTTGAAGAGTATATGAAAGAGAAGGGGTTTCTCACTTTCACCAAAACCAAAAAGGTGTTAGACCCCTATGTACGTGTTAAGCTGAACTCTGCGAAATTCGATCAAACTAAGTACATAGACGATAAAGATAAAATTCTCGAATACTATAATACCCTTGGCTATCGGGATGCCGTGATTGAAAAGGATACGGTATATTCTACCGGTCGTGGCAATATCAATATCGACATTAAAGTGGCAGAAGGCAGAAAGTATTATTTTGGTAATATCACTTGGCGAGGAAATACCAAATACTCAGATTCTGTTCTCTCATCTATTTTAGGCATCCGCAAAGGGGATACCTACAACATGGAAATCTTGAATAAAAAGCTGGGTAAAGGCGGTGGACCAGAAGGCGGAGATATCAGTGGATTATACCAAGATGATGGCTACCTATTCTTTAGAACAGAACCGATTGAAACTGCTGTTTACAACGACACCATTGATTTCGAATTGCGCATTATTGAAGGGCCTCAGGCTACAATTAAAAATGTTCGCATTACCGGGAACGAACGTACCAAAGAATATGTAATCCGCCGCGAACTGAGAACCATCCCCGGTGAAAAGTTTCGCCGTACCGATTTGGTTCGTTCACAGCGTGAAATTGCCCAGCTGAATTATTTCGATCAGGAAAAAATTAAAATCGAACCCGTTCCCAATCCCGACGACGGAACAGTTGATATTAACTATGGGGTAGTAGAAAAATCAAGTGATCAGCTGGAGTTGAGTGCTGGCTGGGGAGGCTATATCGGACTTACCGGTACACTCGGAGTATCTTTTAATAACTTTTCACTTAATAATATCTGGAAAAAAAAGGCCTGGGATCCTTTGCCAATGGGTGATGGACAAAAACTAAGTCTGCGTGTGCAAAGTAATGGAAAGGCTTTTAGAAGCTATAACTTCTCCTTTACAGAGCCGTGGTTAGGTGGTAAAAAGCGAAATGCACTTACTTTCAGCGTTTATAATACCAAGTTTGGCCAAACCTACGATCCGTATACCGGACAATATAATCAGAACATAGCCGATCAACGGTATATTTCTACAACGGGGGCAACGGTTAGTATTGCTCGGCAGTTGAAGTGGCCCGATGATTACTTTTCACTTACAACCGGACTCAACTATACTCGGTATAAGTTGAAAAACTATGCAATCGATCCTACGAATCTGCCTGGGTTTGATAATGGATATGTAAATAACTTGAATTTGCGTGTGGCTTTACAGCGCTCGTCTGTTGACTTTCCCATGTTCCCTCGCTCGGGATCTACTTTCTTATTGAGTTTGCAGATTACGCCGCCTTATTCTATTATAGACGACAACCTGAACAACGATCAGCCCTATAAATGGCTCGAATACCAGAAATGGAGATTCAACGGCGAATGGTATATTCCATTTGGACGCCCCCACGGCGCAGAGCGCAACAAGCAACTGGTAATGAAACTCGCTGCCAAATTTGGATATGTGGGTAGGTTTAACCTGAATTCTAAAGTATCACCTTTCGAACGCTTTCAGGTGGGGGATGCCGGTTTAAGCAACCAGTTTGCCCTGCTGGGATATGATATCATTGCTCATCGCGGATATCCGGTTTACGACAACTCAAACCCTTCTATTAATCCCGACAGACAATACGCAACCCAGTATTTTACCATTTTCAATAAATACACCATGGAGCTTCGGTACCCGCTGAGCCTTAACCCCAGCAGTACCATTTATGCCCTTGGATTTTTTGAGGCCGCCAATGGATGGTATTCTATGAAAGAATATAATCCTTTCCGCCTTAGAAGGTCGGTGGGAGTGGGTATGCGCTTCTTTTTACCTATGTTCGGACTACTCGGATTCGATTATGGCATAGGATTGGATAGGATAACCTCGGGAGGAGCACTGAAAGATGCCGCCAGGTTTACGTTTATGCTTGGATTTGAGCCTGAATAGGGTCGGTACCTTAAGTGATAACCTTCTGATTTCCAACACTTAAAAACATTTATATGAAAAAAACTCTCCTTCTTTCCTTATTGGTAAGTGCTTTAGTATGTAACGTTCAAGCCCAGCGGTATGCTGTAATCGACACTAAGTACATCCTGAGTAAGATTCCCGAATACCAGGAAGCCGACAAAAAAATGCAGCTGATTGGCGAGCAATGGCAAAAAGAAATCGACGACAAACAGGGAATTCTCGACAAAATGTATAAAAACTTCGAAGCAGAGCAATTTATGCTTACCGAGGAGCTAAAAAAGAAGCGCGAAGATGAGTTGTTTGTTCGGGAAAAAGAACTGCGGGAACTGCAAAAAAAGCGTTTCGGATACGAGGGCGACCTATTTAAAGAGCGCCAGCGACTGGTAAAGCCTATTCAAGATAAATTGTACAACGTAATTCAGAAACTGGCCGTGGCCAAATCTTATGACTTTGTACTGGATAAAAGTGAAGGAATAACCATTATATTTGCCGACCCTAAACTCGACAAAAGTGCGGAAGTGCTGAAAGAGCTAGGAATAAAATAAGTTGCTTTCTAATCGATCATCAATAATAACTATAATAAACATTCAAATGAAGAAGTTACTTTTTGTATGGGTGGCAACCTCCGCCATCTTATTTTCAGCCGGCAGCGCCTCTGCTCAACAGCCGGTTAAAATCGGATATTTCGACGAACAGCAGGTGCTGGGTCTGATGCCGGGAATTGATAAGGTTTCTCAGCAAATCGAATCATTCCAGCAAGACTCACTCAAAGATGAGTATGATTATACCTACAAGACCTTTATGCGTCAAGATAGTATCTTTAAAAAAGATTCTGCTACCATGCCACCCAAAGCTAGAGAAATGGCTTTAAGTGATTTGAGTAAAAACCGTCAGAAACTCGTGTATTGGCAGCAATATTCTCAGGAGGCATTAGGTCAAAAGCAGGAACAACTGCTGCAGCCTTTTCGGGTTAAAATTCTCACCGCACTTAACGAAGTGATAGCCGAACAAAAGTATACTCTGGTATTGAAAAGTGATGCTCTTTCACCTTATGTAAATCCTCCATTGTTGGATAATTTAGCCATTCGCGTAGCTATTAAACTGAAACTCGCCTTGCCTAAAGAAGCAGAAGATGCTTGGAGAGCTGCCGGAGGAACTGGATTACCTGCTGCTGCGCCTGGAGCTGCCCCCAAAGCACCTGCTGCTGCCCCAAAGCCTAAAGCATAATTTTTATCTTACACGATATTTTATAAAAGAGCCCCTTCCTAATGAAGGGGTTCTTAATTTTAGGTATGAGTAGCACGAAGCCCATCGGAGTTTTTGATAGCGGATATGGAGGTCTTACCATATTGAAAGAGCTGGTGAAAGAATTGCCAGCGCATGATTTTATGTATGTAGGCGATAATGCCCGAGCTCCCTATGGATCTCGCTCTTTCGAAACCGTTTATCAGTATACGTTGGAAGCTGTTCGCTGGTTTTTTTATCAGGGCTGCGAGTTGGTGGTGCTGGCTTGTAATACGGCTTCTGCAAAAGCCCTGCGAACCATACAACAACGCGACTTGCCCTTCATCGATCCTACCAAAAGAGTACTGGGTGTTATCCGGCCTACCACAGAAGTGATTGGCAACCTTACCAATACGGGCTCGGTGGGCATTTTAGGCACTTCTGGTACCATTGCCAGCAGTAGTTATCCAATAGAGATCCATCATTTTTTTCCGAACTGCCAGGTATATCAGGAAGCTTGCCCCATGTGGGTACCCTTGATTGAAAATGGTGAAGCCGACCAGCCCGGTGCCGACTATTTTGTACAAAAGCATTTGCAACAGATCATGGCAAAGTCTCCCAATATCGATACCCTATTGTTAGCTTGTACCCACTATCCGTTATTGCTGAAAAAAATTGAACAGTTGCTGCCTCCACAAATTCGGGTAGTAACCCAAGGTGAAATTGTGGCCAAAAGCCTGGCCCAATATCTTATTCGGCATCCCGAAATCAATCAGTTATGTACCCAATCTGCAGACTTACAATTTTATACTACCGATTCTCCAGCAGAATTTGAAAAGCAGGCAACGCTGTTTTTTGGGGCACCTTTAAAGGCCTATCATACCGATTTAACGGTTAAAATGGACTCTAAAGGGCTGTAAAAGAGCTTTTTTGCGTAAAAACCACGATTTTCTCTTGTGGAAAAACATTTATTCCCCTACCTTTGCCGTCCTTTCACAAGCAGCAGTATGGTGACTGCAGCAATGAAATGAAACCAATTTTTGGGGCTGAAAAAACAAACCAATGAAAAGAACTTTCCAACCACATAAGCGTCGTCGCAAAAGCGTACACGGCTTTCGCCAGCGTATGGCAACTGCCAACGGAAGAAAGGTGCTAGCCAGTCGTAGAGCAAAAGGTCGTAAAAAACTGACTGTTTCCAGCGAAAAAGGATTGAAATAATTCCTTCGGCGTCGGTTCATCCATAAAAAAATTGCGAAAATGCCTCATCTTTAGGGTGAGGCTTTTTTTTGAGTGTTATGACGGCCCACAACAATACATATCCCCGAACCGAAAAGCTGAAAAGTCGCAAGTTAATACAGCAGCTATTTGCTGAAGGTAAATCTGTAACTGCATCCCCCATAAAATGTTTTTACTTGGCGAATCCTTCGGAGCTTTCCGAAACCCTTCAAACAGGAGTAGGGGCCAGCGCCCGCAACTTTAAGAAGGCCGTTCATAGAAATCGAATCAAAAGATTATTGCGCGAAGCTTATCGACTGAACAATCAGTCCCTTCATCAAAAACTCGAGGAAAAGAAAATCCGGTTGGCCCTTTTTATTCTATTTATAGGTAAAGAGCTGCCCACCCAGCCCGCTATTGAAGCCGCTGTGCAAACAGCCTTTGAAAAACTCCGTAAAAATTTCGAATAGGAATTTATATTGTATTCGCTATTCCCTAAGCAGCGATACCGCCATTTTCTACTTTTTCTTTACCTAGTATCATGCGTTTGATATAACTTAGAAAGCAATCGGATCGATGACCCCTAATTATATCTGTATGCCCTTTCGAAAATTATTGGTAATAGGTGCCTGGCTATGTATTCAGAATATTTCTGCGCAAAGCTTGCCTGATAAAGACTGGCTGGTGCAGCCGATAACAGATTCGGTAACCATTGATACAAGCCATCAGCAATTTGTTATTTCGAATGGTTTGCTAAGAAGAACTTTTTTGCAACAACCCAACCTAGCTTGTGTAGATTTTTTGAATCTTACCACGGGTCAACAATTGATTCGCAGCATAGAACCAGAAGCTCGTTTGGTAATTAATGGAGTAACCTATCAGGTTGGTGGCGCGAGCGGACAAGCAGAAAAAGCGTATTGGCAAAACAACTTTTCTAAAAACCTGAGCAGTTCCGACAGTGATTTTCATTGTGTGCGCTGGAGTGTATCCGCTATTCATCCCAGAATGAAAGGGAAAAACAACTACCCCTCTCCTGCCGGAAAAGAAATCGCATTTGTGTATACGTCTTCACTACCTTCTTTACAAGGATTGCAGGTTACGGTTCATTATGCCCTTTACCAGGGACTGCCATTGCTAGAAAAATGGCTTACACTGCAATATGCAGGAAAAACAAACTTGAAGCTGAACCGGGTAGTGCATGAAGTGCTGGGCTTGGTGGAAGAGGAAAGTGCGGTGGTAGGAAAACCCACGGAAATGAAAAAGCAACATGGCATTTATGTAGAAACCAATTATGCTTTTAATAATGCCATGCGGTATGATATCAGCGATCAAACCACCCATTGGAAAACAGATGAAAAATATACTTCTCAGGTAAACTACAATTTCGAAACCCCCTGCTTACTTGAAATTTATCCTGAAAATGCGCCCGGCATTGAAATAGCAAGCGGTGAAAGTTTTGAGTCGGTGCATACCTGGGAATTATTGATGGATAGTTACGATCGACAACGCAGGGGATTGATGATTCGAAAAATGTATCGAACCATTGCTCCCTGGGTAACCCGTAATCCTATATTCATGCACCTGGTAAGCAAAAAAGACGAAGAAGTAATTCAGGCAATCGATCAATGCGTAGCAACTGGCTATGAAGCAGTAATATTGAGTTTTGGTAGTCACCTGCAAATGGAAGATACAGCTGTTGCTAATTTGCAACGATGGAAAAAGTTGGCAGACTATGCCCATAAAAATAATATTCTGTTGGGAGGATATTCATTATTCAGTAGTCGCCGTATCAGTGATGAGGATGATGTGATTGATGTAAAAACCGGGAAGCCGGGAGGCGCTTTTTTTGGCAATGCTCCCTGTTTTGGTAGTAAGTGGGGATTGGCATATCGAGATAAAATCAAATGGTTTTTTGCACAAACGGGTTTTGATATTTGGGAAAATGATGGTCCCTATCCCGGAGATCGGTGTGCTTCGGAAACACATCCGGGACATAAAAACTGGGATGACTCGCAATGGAAACAAATGCTAATCCAGAAAGAATTGTATCGATGGCTGAATGAACGAGGGGCTTATATCAATGCGCCCGACTGGTATTTTTTAGATGGCACCCATAAAATTGCGATTGGTTATCGGGAAGTAAATTTTTCACTTTCTCGGGAACAACAAATCATCCTCAATCGCCAGAACATTCATGATGGCACCATTGAAAAAATTCCTTCCATGGGTTGGGGGTTTGTTCCCCTTACCAAATACCAGGGTGGTGGTGAAGAGGCCGTGTTAGAGCCACTCAGTGAGCATCTGAAGGAGTATGAACAATTGATGATGCAATATTATGGGGCCGGAGTGCAGGCTTGTTATAGAGGCCCCCGTTTATTTGATACCGACGCTACCCGAAAGATGGTTACTAAAACAATTGATTGGTATAAAAAATATAGGGCGATTTTAAATGCAGACATGATTCAATTGCGCAGAGCCGATGGGCGAGATTGGGATGGATGGATGCACGCCGACCCTAGTCTTCCGCAAAAAGGATTGGTGATGTTGTTTAATCCAACCAATCAACCCATTACCCGCACCATTGCTTTGCCATTGTATTATACGGGAAAAACAAAGCAGGTATCCGTGATAGACTCCAAGGGATTGGCCACCCGTTATCAGTTGAGCAGAGATTATATTATTCCCTTTACTTTTTCTTTGCCGGCAAATGGCTATAGCTGGTTTTTGATAGAATAAGTTTTCATGCTTGATTAGGTATTAGTATCTGGTAAGGATACGCATGCGGTAGAAGTTATTATTGATCAGCTTTGTTCAATCAACTACCGTATTCGATGGATATACTTTTTAAGGAATATAGTTATGCCATTATTGGTGCCTGCATGGAAGTGCATAATCACCTAGGCACCGGATTTTTGGAGGTAGTGTATAAAGACGCTATTGAGATAGAGTTAATCAAAAGTGGGGTGTATTTTGAGCGAGAGAAAAAGTATGAAGTGTTTTATAAGGGGAATAAGTTGCTGCATTATTATATAGCTGATTTTGTGGTGGAGGAAACGGTGATTTTAGAAGTGAAAGCAGCGGCAGCGATTAGTCCTGTATTTATTGCGCAAACGATTAATTATTTGAAGGTGTCGGGGAATAAATTGGGGTTACTGATAAACTTTGGGGAGGCTCAGTTGAGGGTTAAGAGATTGGTGTTGTAGAAATGGATGAAGTCAAGGATGAAAGCCACGGATGGCACGGATGTCACGGATGGAGCCACGGATGACACGGATGGGCACGGATAGAGCCATGGATGGGCACGGATGGAGCCACGGATGGGCACGGATAGAGCCATGGATGGGCACGGATGGAGCCACGGATGCACGGAAGGGGGTTTATTCTTCGATGCCTGCGAAGGTGTTGCCTTGGCTTGGGTCGCCGGAGTCGAAGCCTTTTTTAAACCAGTACATTCTTTGTTTAGAAGTTCCGTGGGTGAATGCGTCGGGAACTACATAGCCTTTGCTTTGTTTTTGAAGCCGGTCGTCGCCGATGGCATTTGCGGCATTAAGGGCAGATTCTAAATCTCCGGGGTCGAGGATATCACGGAGCTTATTGGCGTGATGGGCCCAAACACCGGCGAGAAAGTCGGCCTGTAATTCGAGTTTTACGGAAAGCTGATTGTACTCTTTTTCGGAAAGTCTTTTTCTGGCGCTATGAACTTTTTGTGAAGTGCCGTTAAGGGTTTGCAAGTGGTGACCTACTTCGTGGGCAATCACATAAGCCATAGCAAATTCACCGGGGGCGTTAAATTTTTGGGAAAGCTCTTCGAAGAAAGAAAGATCTATATATACTTTTCTATCACCAGGGCAGTAAAAGGGGCCCGAAGCCGAACTGGCTGCACCACATCCCGATTGGGTTTGGCCAGAAAACATAACCAGTAAAGGCTTTTCGTAACTACTTCCTTGAGACTGATAAATTGAGTCCCAAACGGTTTCGGTTAGTCCTAACACCACTTTAGTAAAGGATGCCAGTTTTTCTTCTTCTGCACTGCGGGGAGCCGATGTACTTTGCGTAGGGGCAGAATTTTGGAGCTGGTTCACAACTTGTGAGGGGTCGCCGCCCATAAAAAGATAAATCAGTACGATAATAATTCCTCCGATTCCACCACCCATGGCAATTCCTTTGCCACCGCCGCCCCTTCTGTCTTCTACATTATCACTTTCTTTATTACCTATCCAGCGCATACACTCATTTTTTGTAAATGTAAAACTTGTATTGGAAAAAATAATAGCACCTGGAAAAAACTATATAGGGGCTTGGCTAGAACAATTCATAGCTCAATGCAACGGTTGAGGTTGTTTAAGTATCCTATAATTCACCCCGAACAGGAAATATTATTGTTTTCGGATACGTTAAATAGAAGAACGGGTAAGGCGCAAGACGCCCCCACGCCCTATTTTGTTAACAAATTGTTTATTCGTAGCCGAAAAGAGCGAATGAGCCAGTCCGGAATAATTTATGTTTATTTTTAATGTTTCCTACAAGGGTGCCGATATATCCTAATACTTGAAAAGCCTTACCAATGAAAGGGAAGTGGTTATTTATTGTTATAAGTGTAATTGCTTACGCACCCTTATTTGCCCAGATAAAAAATAATGGATCGCCTTTTTCATCCTGTGGTACAGATGGCTGGTACGAAAATGCACGTAAAGACACTGCTTTTGCCAGAAAAGAGCGCCAAACCAACGAGCAAATTAGAAACAGGATTCGGCAAAAACAATCCCTTACTTCGGGAAATACCTCAATTAAAAGTTTAGGGATTAAGCCTAAGCCCGGCGGATCGCCATTTGCCAATATCTACGAAGTACCGGTAGTTTTTCATATTGTGAGTGAAAATCCCGAAGCAATAACGGATGCCATGGTAAAGGCGTCATTGAATGAACTAAACGACGCGTTTGCACACCGGGGAGCGTATGGATCAGACCCGTTGGGGGTAAGTTCGGATATTGAATTTTGCCTGGCAAAGATCGCACCCGATGGTGGGAACACAACCGGAATCAATCGGATAAAATCATACCTCGAAGGTTTTGATAAAGACCTGGAAACAAGCAGATTGGCCGAATTGTCGGACTGGAATCATCAGGAGTATATTAATATTTGGGTCGTAGGAAATATTCGAGCAGAAAACCCTGCCACTTTTTTTGATTGCGGCAAATGGAATAGAATTGGCGTGGGCGGATTTGGCGGACCTGGATTTGGGTTAGTGGTGGCTGGCTTGTCGGGCCCATTGTTGGCGCATGAAATGGGGCATTGCCTTACCTTATATCATACTTTCGAGGGACAAAACTGCGTAAACAACGACTGTACGAAAGATGGCGATTTGGTTTGTGACACGCCGCCAGACAGAAGTATTAATTCATCCCCTTGTAATAGTCCAGAAAATTCATGCCGAACAGATACCCTTTCGGGCTTCACAAAAGATCAACCGGATAATATTTCCAATTTTATGGATTATGGGAGCCCATGTCCATCGGTATTTACGTACGGACAAGGAGAAAGGATGCGTACTTTTTTAGAGATTTTTGGAGGCGGCAGTTTATTAGCTTCCAATAAATGTGATCCTCCCTGTGTTGGAGTGCCGCAGGCAGAATTTGAGTATAGGAGTACGCCTTATCCCAAAGCGGGCGAAGTAATAAATTTTAATAATCTTACATCGGGCAATGATCCTTTTGAGTGGTTGATCAATGGGGTTTTAATTGGCACTACTAAAGATATAAATTATACTTTTCCGGTTGCAGGGGTTTATGAGTTGAGTTTGCGGGCATATAATCCTGCGAGAACCTGCTATTCTACTTTTATTGCGAAGGTGAATGTGAATTGCGGAGTAGAAGCGCGGTTCTCTCCGGATAAACGAAAGGTTACCCATTCAGGCTCTATTTACTCAGAGCCGGTAACCTTTACCAATTATTCTTATGGGGGCACATCTTTTCAATGGTATTTAACGGATAGCACGGGGAATAATTTTAAACCGGTTTCTTCGAGCAGAGATTGGGTGTATTCCTTTCCTTCTCCAGGACTATACCGAATAAAATTAGTTGCCACGGATGGAACCTGTACGGATGAGTCGCCCATTTACTCGGTAAACGTGATGGATGCCCGAATGGATGGAGCGGTGTATTTATATGCTGTAAACTGTTACAAAAATGATAGTATACGAATAGTATTTGCCATTGCGAATAATGGATATGATTCTATCCCTGCAGGAACAGCCATAAAATTTTATGATAAAATTCCAGGCCTTCCTGGAGGCACTCAGTTGGCACCGGATTTTGTGATTCCCAATGATATTTTTGGGAAATGCGGCAATGTTTATACGCATGTGGTGAAAGCCAGCAAAATTAAGCAAGATACCCTTATGGCCATATTTGATGAGGCGAATCTTTTTAATGAATTAGACGAATCGAACAATGTGGCTTATCGAATCCGCTTCCAGCCTAAACTATCGATAACGCCAGCGGATACAATTGTTAACATCAATTCGGCCTTGCCGGTTGTAGTAAAAAATCAGGCAAACGATCCATTGGCTTCGGTTGTATGGTCGCCCTCAACGCTGGTAAGTTGTGCCAGCTGTTTAAATCCAATAGTGACGATAACGGATACCATGCGATTGGGATTAACACTTCAAACAATTTATGGGTGTGTGGATACTATCTCTGCCTATATAAAAGTGTTTCCGATTGATATGGACCTAAAAAAATCGGTGGTTAATTGTTATGCCACTGATACGATGATTGTGTCGTCTGATATTTATTTGCTAAAGGGATATACTGCCCTCAAGCGACCTGTTCAAATGCAGTATTTTGATGATGACTCAACAGCAGGGGTAGGAAAGTTGATTGGTGTAGGCTGGATACCGGTTTCTACTGCGTTCCCTTCTGGGGTAGCAACCATCCGGCATTTGATTCCCCAAACCCGAACAGGAAAAGTATACAGCTACCTTAATGCAGCACAAACTGTATATGAGCCGAATGTAAGTAACAACGCTATCAGTACTCCCTTTACTCCTTTTGCAATAAACATGACTACCAATCAGGTTAATTTATTGCGAAATGAAAAGTTGCAGCTTTTTGTAATTAACCAGGGAGATACTTACAAAAGTATTCGTTGGTCGCCTTCGGGAGGGTTGTCGTGCGACACCTGCTGGAACCCAGTATTGTTTACATTATCCAACCGAAATTATACTATCACAGGAACCAATCAGTTTTACTGTGTTGATACAGCAACCCTTTTGGTGAATGTGTATTATCAATCTCATATCGCAATGCCCAATACTTTTTCTCCGAATGGGGATGGGGTAAACGATTATTTTTATGTGATATCAGGAGAAACTGTGGCCAGGGTAAATCAGTTCCAGATTTTTAGCCGATGGGGTGAGAAAGTTTTTGAAATCAGCAATGTGTTGCCAAATGATTATGTGGGTGGTTGGAATGGAATGTATAAGGGAAAGCCGGCACCTGCGGGTACGTATGTATATGTGTTGATATTGGGATTAACCGACGGAACTACTGAAACCCAACGGGGTAATATAACTTTAATACGATGAGAAAAAAGGCAGTAGGATTGCTTATATTAGGAATAAGTTTTGTTCATCTGTTGATGGCACAGGATCCGCATTTCTCACAGTTTTTTGCTTCTCCGCTTAGTTTAAATCCAGCCAATACGGGGTATTTTAATGGCGATTTGCGTGTTGCTGCTAATAGCAGAAATCAGTGGCCTTCTTTTAACAATGCGTATTCTACTATTACTTTTTCTGTAGATGGACCTATCCTACAAAAAAGACTTCCCCAGCGCGATCGGCTGAGTTTAGGCGTTTTTGGGATGAGCGACCAGTCAGGCGGTGGTGTGCTGAAGGAGAATTATATGGCAGTATCAATGGCGTATAAAAAAGGATTAGATTATAATGGTGATGTAGCTATTACGGCAGGGTTTCAAATGACTTATGGAAGTTTTGCTTTCAATAGAAGTGCGGCAACACTGGAAGACCAGTTAGATGTAGGCGGCTTTATTTTACCTACCAGTGATGTGGCAACTTTTGGAAATGAGAACAGAAAAGTGGCCGATATGCAGGCCGGCCTGATGTATTCAGGGCTGTTCGCAAATGACATCTATTTTTATGCTGGCGCATCGGTATATCATTTGCTCGAGCCATCGGTGGGGTTTGGAAATAACAGCTATCCGCTTAATAGAAGATATAATCTGCATTCAGGGGGCTATCTGCCATTGGGCCCCAATACTACCTTTCACTTTAGCACACAATATCAAAAGCAATACGATTACAGCGAATGGATGTATGGGGGAGCGCTGAGTTATTTTATTGCCTCCGGGGTTGATAGTTATGAAGTATATGCGGGTATGTGGATGCGAAACGGCGACTCGTATGTGCCCTATCTGGGATTAGAATGGAATGGATGGCGTGCGGGATTTACCTACGACCTGGCATACGGTAACAATAAAATAAATACACCCTATAGCCGCTCTACTGAATTTTCTCTCATCTATCTGTATCGCAAAAACACTACCAACAAGGGCATTCGTTGCCCAACTTTCTAATGGGAATTTCGCTCCAAAGTTGTTCCAAAGCTCCTAGTTTGTTACCAATGCGCTACTATGGCTAATTTACTATCTTTAAGTGGCCAAAAAATTAAACCATGGGTTCTAAGCTATCGGGCTTTGTTTTATTATTCCTCACCGGATTTTCTTATGGGCAAAATAGCTCAACGCTCATAACTGAGGTTCGTATCATTGATGGTACCGGGATTCCTGCTTATGTAGGCTCGGTGCGCGTTAAAGGCAATCAAATAGTAGCTGTTGGAAACCTACAGGCGCTGCCCGGTGAGCAGGTGATTAAAGGACAAAACAAATTTCTTTGTCCTGGTTTTATAGATGCGCATAGTCACCACTTTTCTTCGCTGCGTAACTTTCCACAGGCCGCCGCTACCAATAATCAGGGGATAACTACTATTGTAATTGGGCAAGATGGGGGTAGTTATCCAGTAGACTCGCTTCGCATTTGGATGGGCCAGCGAAAAGCAGCTGTAAATGTAGCTACTTATACCGGACATACTTCGCTCAGGGAACAGGTGATGGGTGAAGATCAACTTCTAAGGGCAGCCACTTCTGCCGAGATAAGTAGCATGCAAAAAATTTTGGCAGAAGAAATTAAGAAAGGTTCGCTCGGTTTATCAACCGGATTAGAATACGAGCCGGCATTTTATTCTTCAAAAGAAGAAGTGATGCTGCTTGCTAAAACAGCTGCTGCTCAAAAAGGGCGATATATCAGTCATATTAGAAGCGAAGACGTTACCCTACAAGATGCAGTTGATGAAATTATTCGAATCGGAAGAGAAACCGGAATGCCGGTGCAAATCTCTCACTTGAAAATTGCCCTTCGCTCTCAATGGAATACTTCGGCAGCCCTTTTGCAGCAATTGCAACAGGCCCGTGTGGAAGGCGTGAATATTACAGCAGATGTTTATCCCTATACTTTTTGGAATTCTACGCTCAAGGTTTTATTCCCCTCTCGAAAATATACCAGTCTGCCTGATGCTACACTGGCAGTTACCCAACTTTGTGATCCGAGCGGATCGGTAATGGTTCATTTTGCTCCGGTTCCGGCATACGAGGGAAAAACTTTATCGCAAATTGCACATATCAGAAAAGAGTCGCCCGCACAAACTTTGATACAACTGATTACAATGGCAGATTCTTTTCGAAAAGCCAATCCTGAATTTAGCGGATCGGTGGAAACCATTATGGGCAAAGCAATGACGGAAAATGATGTACGTAATTTTATCGCCTGGCCATTATCGGTAATCTGTTCTGATGGAGGCAATGGTGGGCACCCAAGAGGGTATGGAACTTTTACTCGTGTATTATTTGAATATGTGAAAAAACAACCATTGATGTCGGCGGAAACAGCTGTTTATAAAATGACGGGCCTCACGGCGCAACATTTAGGGTTACAAAAACGCGGGGTAATTGCTCCGGGGTACATCGCCGACCTTGTTTTAATGGATATTGACAAAGTAAAAGACCATGCTACAATAGAAAATGGAAAAGCTTTATCCGAAGGGATCGAGCAGGTGTGGATTGGCGGACAGGTTACCTGGAAACAACAAAAACCAACCGGGAATTTGCCGGGGGTATTTATCGCAAAAGATTAATTGGAAAATATGGAGGAAGCAATTTTGTTAACCAATGGATTACTGATTCATTCCGATGCAAAAACGGCACATGGGCTTATTCGGGGAACAGAACGGTTTGTTGTAAAGGGAGTAATTGATCATGCGGCAACTGCCGGAAAAGATGCCGGGGAGTTGGTGGATGGGCAACGGCGCGATATACCTGTATTTAGTACTTTAGAAGAGGCAATTCAGCATATTCCTACTGCAAATTGTTTGGTTATTGGCGTGGCAACCGTAGGGGGTCGGATACCGGGAGACATGTTGTTGGTGATTGAAGCGGCTATTCGGGCAGGACTTTCGATAGTAAATGGACTGCACGAATTTTTAACAGATAAGCCGGCTATTGTATCGCTTGCAACTGAAAAAGGAGTAAGCTTAACGGATGTTCGAAGGCCGAAAACTCGGGATCAGCTACATTTTTTTACCGGCGAAATTTTTACCATACCTATACCGATTATAGCAGTTATTGGGATGGATTGCGCAATGGGAAAGCGGACAGCTGCCCGCATGCTTACCCAGGCAATAAGAAGAGTGAATCGGAAGGCAGAGATGATTTATACCGGACAAACCGGCTGGTTGCAGGGAGGCAAGTATGGATTTATTTTTGATTCAACGGTTAACGACTTTGTTTCTGGTGAACTTGAGCATGCAATCGTTAGTTGCTGGAAAGAGCAGCAGCCAGACATTATTTTTTTAGAGGGTCAATCTTCTTTGCGCAATCCCAGTGGACCTTGCGGATCGGAATTACTGATTTCGGGCAATGCGAAGAAAGTAGTATTGCTCTGTTCTCCCAAGCGACAATATTTTGATAATGATGAACATTGGGGGCCGATACCTTCTGTTGACTCTGAAATTGCCATCATTCAATTGTTGGGATCCGAAGTGATAGCGGTTGCTTTACACACAGAAGGCTGTAGCAAAGAAGAAGCTTTACAATTTCAGCAAGCCTATGAAAAACGATTGTCTATTCCTGTTCTGTTGCCCGTTGAGCAAGGAGTAGATAAACTGGTTCCTGTATTATTGACTCTTATCTAATTGTAATCGTATGAAAATAACTGCCGTACGTTCTTCACTCCGCAAGGTTCCTCTAAAAAAGCCGTATACAATTGCGTATAATACCTTTTCAGATGTAACGCTTGTTTTTTTTGAAGTAGAATTGGCCAATGGGATGATAGGATTTGGCTCTGCAAGTCCTGCAGAAGAAGTGGTAGGAGAAACCCCGGCACAAACAGCCGCCAATTTGCAGCTCGATTTTGTACAACAGCTAGTGGGCAGAGATATCCGCCACTTTCAGCAACTAATTCAGGAAGTTCGCCTGTTTTTCCCATTATTACCTGGTACTCAGGCAGCGATTGATATTGCTTTGCACGATGCGTTTGGACAATACCTGGGTATACCAATTGTAGATTTTTATGGACAAAAAATTAAGGCACTGCTAACTTCGGTAACGATTGGAATCAAGGGGGTTGCAGAAACCTTGGAGGAAGCAGAGGGGTATCAGCAATCAGGTTTTCGCGTGCTGAAAGTAAAAACTGGTTTAGCGGTTGAAGAGGATATTGAACGCATAGCCAAATTATATGAACGATTTGGGCGATCGATGTTGATTCGGGTAGATGCTAACCAAGGATATTCCATGGAGCAATTACAGCAGTTTATTCCTGCCATGCAACAATATGGGGTAGAGTTGATAGAACAGCCGCTGCGTGTAGGCAAGGAGCCTGAATTGTTTTCACTGGATACTGCTATTCGAGCACGCTTGGCAGGGGATGAATCGGTGAAGGATGCAGCAGCTGCTTTGCGATTCTGTGGGGAACACCGCCCTTATGGCATTTTCAATATCAAATTGATGAAGTGCGGCGGTATTAGCGGCGCATTGCAAATAGCCAATGTGGCTGCAATTGGGGGTATTTCTTTATTCTGGGGCTGCAACGACGAAAGCATTATCAGCATCTCAGCTGCCCTACATGCAGCCTATTCCTGCGAAAATACTCGCTACCTCGATTTAGATGGCAGTTTTGATATCGCGCAAGATCTTCTATCGGGCGGTTTTCGGGTAGAAGATGGTTATATGTATCTAATGACGGGATCAGGCTTCGGTTTTAGCCGGTCGGCCTAAAATGCATAAGTTTTTGTTTATGCTTTATATTATCAGTATAAATAAACATTATTGATTTTAGCACCTAATTTTGCCGCAATGCGGGCAAGGGTATCTAATTAATAATTACCCTTTTTCTGCTAGGCAACATGAACGCTTCCTCAACTCCTTCTTGTAAAGTGTATCCTGATTATTTTCGGGGGAAAGTATTGCACATGGTAAGCCGGCACCAAAAGCAGCAATATATAGAGCCGGCTCTTGCTGGAAGGCTGGGATTTATTTGTAATACTGTTTCGGAGGTAGATACAGATTTACTAGGCACTTTCAGTGGCGAGATAGCGCGTACATTGTCGCCGCTAGAGAGTGCCCGGGAAAAATGTATAAGGGCAAGAGAGTTTGTTAGAGATGGATATTTGCTGGCTTCGGAAGGTTCTTTTGGCCCGCATCCTACCCTAGGGTGGGTAACTGCGGGGGAAGAGTGGTTGTTATTCTATGATATAGGGGAATCTGCAGAAGTAATCGTGCGCGATATTACTTTGGATACCTGTTTTTGGCGAGAAGCCATCGAAAGTGAGCAACAGTGTGTAGATTTTCTTCAAAAAGTGGGATTCCCGAACCAGCGAGTGATTGTAAAATCTTCGCAGGAGCAACCAGAGATCATAGTCAAAAACGGAAGTACTTCCGAAGAAATTGTTCAGAATATGCGGTACCTGCTCAAAGAAAAAGGGACCTGTTATATTGAAACCGATATGCGCGCGATGTTTAACCCAACCCGGCAGCAACATTTGGCAAATTTGGCCCACATATTGGCAGATAAATTGAATAGCATTTGCCCGTCTTGCGGATGGTATGGATTTTCGGTAACCTCAGTAGAAAGAGGGCTGCCCTGCAGCTGGTGCGGAACGCCCACGAATTCGGTTCTCAATGAAATAAATACCTGCAAACGATGTGATTGGCAACAAAATAATAAATTTCCTAAGGGCATTCAACAAGAAGACCCTCAATATTGTAATCAGTGTAACCCATAAATAGTAATGGATTTATCAACCTATATTCAATGGCTTCGAAGCGGAGAAGTGGTAGTAATACCCACTGAAACCGTATATGGTTTGGGGGCATCTATTGCATCTGAAGCCGCTATACTTAAAATATTTGTAACCAAACAGCGGCCACTGTCCAATCCATTGATTGTGCATGTGGATAGTCCGGATGCTTTTTCTAGCTATGCTACATCTGTTCCGGATGCGGTATATCAATTGGCAGCTAAGTTTTGTCCGGGCCCAATCAGCTTTGTGCTTCCGGCTGCGCCTTCATTATCGCCATTGTTATTGGGCGGACAAACCACGGTAGCATTGCGGGTTCCCAATCATCCCATTGCTTTACAACTGATTCGCGAATTAGGTACTCCAATAGCTGCACCTAGTGCAAATCGTTATAAAGGATTGAGTGCAACCACTGCGCATGCGGTAGCGCTGGCTATGCCCGAATTAAAAGACCGTATTATAGATGGTGGCCGATGTTCGGCAGGGGTAGAATCTACTATTATTGGTTTTGAGCAAAATACGCCGGTGATTTATCGAATGGGCAGTATTACCAATGCGCAAATTGAAGAAACATTAAACCAACCAGTTGTTTACAAGGTGCATGCCTCCCGCAATCCCAAAGCGCCTGGTATGCAGTTGCGCCATTATGCCCCCGATACGCCGATGGTAGTTGCCAAAAACTTGGCGCAGGTAGTTAATCAATTGGCACCGGCAAAGTTGGCGGTATTAAGTTTCCGCAAAACAATCTCTCATACCTCAATTATTGCGCAGGAAATATTATCTCCTTCGGGCAGTGATCAGGAAGCAGCTTTTCAGTTATATCATTTACTCGGTAAACTAGATGCTGCGCAGCCAGATTTTATTGTAGCAGAATGGTTACCAGAGCAGGGTTTGGGAGCAGCCATTAACGATAAGCTGCGCAGGGGGGCAGAGCGGGTAATATTTTAATATAACATTTAAAAAAAACCATGAATTTTCAATTACTAACTGATAATCTTTCTAATCCGGCGTTGTTATTTTTTTTATTGGGCATATTCGCTGTTCAAATAAAAAGTGATTTAGAAATCCCCTCGAACACTTCCAAGTTTATTGCATTGTATTTGCTTTTTTCCATTGGATTTAAAGGCGGACAAGAGCTCGCGCATGAAAATTTTACGGCAGAAGTTTGGGGGAGTATCGGATTAGGACTTGCACTTTCATTTTTAATTCCGATGTATACATTTTTCATTTTGCGCAAATCATTTTCGGTATATGATTCGGCTGCGATTGCGGCTACTTATGGTTCGGTGAGTGCCGTAACTTTTGTAACTGCAGTGAGTTATTTAGAAATGCTTCGGCAACACTCGAGCGGACATATGGTTGCCATTATGGCAATGATGGAATCTCCGGCTATTATTTGCGCTTTGTTTTTAATGTCGAGATACCAACCTCAGGAAGACAGGCAGGGCGATACCAGGGGAGCATTGCGCCATGCACTTACCAACGGTAGTGTGGTATTGATATTGGGAAGTTTATTAATTGGCTGGTTGGCCAATGCAAAACAAGCAGAAGGTATTAAGCCATTTACTACGGATATATTTAAAGGATTTCTGGCCATCTTTTTATTAGACATGGGCATTTCGAGTGGTCGTAAACTGCATTCGTTTTTACAAAATGGCTGGGCACCGGTGATTTATGGCATTTGCATTCCATTGGTAAATGGTATCGTTACTTGCTGGTTGAGCGGCTTGGTTACACACGAAGTAGGCGATCGCTTTATGCTGGCTATATTAGCCGCCAGCGCTTCTTATATAGCTGTGCCGGCTGCCATGAAAATTGCTGCACCCAGGGCCAATCCGGGTTTATATATTCCAATGGCACTTGCCGTTACTTTCCCTTTTAATGTTACTATAGGAATGCCCTTGTATTACTGGCTGGTTACTATCCTCTGATAAATAATTGTTAGGCTTTCTGTAAGTGCGCTTGAATAGTGGATTGAAGTGTATGAATTGGCACAACACCACTTTGTCGCCAGATGGGCATTCCGTTTTTATATAAAATAAGGGTTGGAACACCACTCACCTCCAACTCGGTAGCCAACGCATTGTTTTGGTCTACATCAATTTTTATAATTCGTAGAGCATCTCCCATGCTTGCCCGAAGCTGTTCTAAAATGGGTGCCATCATTTTACAAGGCCCACACCAGCTGGCAGTAAAATCTACCAGCACAGGTTTTGGTCCATTGATTACCGAGCGAAAAGTTTCTTTTTCAGGCATCATTATTAATTTGTTGTTTGCTCGAGCTGATTTTTTGGACCGCTATCGGGAGTATCATAAAAACCAGTATTCGGAAAATACAGTATGCTAAATTACCCAATCTCTTACTAATTCAGCAATCATAAATAAGTGTTTGGTTCATTTTATAGCGTACTGCAAGTCTAGCCGTACCTTCACGATTATTTTGAATAATAGCATAAGTGAAATGCCTAAATCAATAGCTGATTATATTCGTTCTGGTGAGGGAAGTTTGGTAGATGTGCGAAGCACGGGAGAGTTTCAATCCGGTCATCTGCCGGGTGCTATCCATATTCCGTTGGATGAAGTGCAAGCATATGCGAAAGAGATCGCAGCACTACCTCAGCCTATTATTTTGTATTGCCACAGTGGCCATCGTAGCGGGATAGCTGCCGACTATCTTCAACAGCATGGAGTGGAGGAAGTGTTTAATGGAGGCGGTATTTTTCAGTTGATGCATCTTATCCACCCCTCAAGCGAATAACCCCCAAGAATGCTGCAGCCTTTTTAGCGAACTATTTTTTGTAACCAATGCCTTCGTTGAATCTAAATAAAGCGTATCCTTTTTTCTCTTCATAGCCCGGCACATCCGAAAGCTGCGTTGCTGCTGCGTCTTCTGAAATGGGAGTAGTGAAAGGCATTTTACCAGAAGGGTTAAATCGACCGGTAATTACATCCAGCAGCGCATCTTGGGTTGTTCCAAAAGTGGCCAGCACAGACTGAATATTTTTTTGAGTTTGTGCATTGTATATTTCATCAATCACCCAGGGGTTGGTATAATTAATTACCAGGGTTGTTGGCTTTTTGGCAGTAAGGGCATTAATATATTTTACATCTACTGAATTTTTAGAGAGTGCGAGGTAGAGCGGACTGCCATCTGAATCGAACAGTGATTTTGAGCCTGGCGTAATCCATAGAACAATATGATCGGCTTCTTCGGGAGTGCTTACAAATGTAACCGGATAAGAGCCGCTGGCATCTTTATAAACGGTACTGGCAGATCCGCCTCTTTTTTGGTAGTACGATTCAAAGTATATTTTTGTTGGTTTATTTAGTGGAAGCAACTGTTGTTCATTTCTGAGCAGTACAATCGATTTGTGCATAGCAAGGTTGGCCTTTGCCTGAAATTGCGGGTTACCCACTATTTTTTCGGCGGCATCTTCATTCACATAAGGGTTTTCAAATAGTCCCAGTTGAAATTTTTCAATCAACAAGCGTTTTACCGATTCATTAATCAGCGATTCACTTACCATACCTTTTCTTACGGTTTCGAGCAGCTCAGTAGGGTCGGCGGTTCCGGAATATAAATTAATGCCGGCTTCCAGCGTTTTTTTATATCGCTCCTGGATACTTAAGTTTTCAGCACCCCAGGGCATCATTTCTATTGGGCCGGTATCGGAATTGATAATGCCTTTAAAGCCCAAACTATCCCGTAATAAATCGTGTATAACGGCTTTGTTATATGCGTAAGCAATTTGTTCGTAGCGGGTATCCTTTGGAATAGAATAATAAGGCATTATAGCCGAGGTGCCGGCTTTGATGGCTGCCTTAAATGGAATCAGATTATTTTGAAAACGACCTCCCGGAAAGTGTTCAAATTTACCCCAATCGAAATGCGGGTCTTGCCCACCCACCCCGGCACCTCCTCCCGGAAAGTGTTTGGTGGTAAGGGCTACAGAGGAAGAGGACAGGTGCGGTCCTTGAAATCCCAATACTACTTCGGTAATCATTTTGGCTACCCATTGGGCATCCTCGCCAAAAGTGCCTTCTATTCTTTGCCAGCGGGGTTCTGTGCTTAGGTCGGCCATGTACATATATCCTTTCCGTAATCCTACCGCAGCCCATTCTTGTCGGGCGATATCGGCGAATTCTCTTACCAGCTTAAAATCGCGCATGGCAGATAATCCCAGCTCACCAGGCCAGGTAGAAAAAGTGGTTTTGCCTACACTCAGTCCAATAGAAGCATCTTTGGTTATATGATTCCGCGGGTTAGAAGCAATAATAGCGGGTATTCCCAGCGGCTCACTTTCACAGAGCGCTTGTAATTTATTCGTCCATTCGGCTGTAATTCTTGCACTCACATTGGCGCGCATAATAAAATGTCGCAGATGAAATTGGCGAATACCCTTGGTGCTGCCAGCCGCCATCATATTGGGGGGCAGCGGTTTTCGGGTAAACATATTAATGCTTTGCACCAGATCTTCCTCATTAAAATCACTGGTGATAGGCTCTTTATTTTTAGGACCTTCAAAAGACCAATCATTTTTTAAACGGGCCGAACTAATCAGCATAAATCCAACTTTTTCTTCCAGCGACATTTGCGTTAATAAATTAGCCGCTCTGGTATCCGCCGGCAGGCGCCAATCTTCGTAGGGGTCTAGCTGTCCGTTTTTATTTAGATCCTTAAACTGCTTTCCTTGGATGGTTAATAATTTTGCTGCGCGATAACCCAAGAGGGGTTGTTGGGCATTTAGAGAAGGTACACCCATCAAAAGCGCCAACAGTAAACAACAAATCCGGAATGTTTGTGCTAGCATATTCATAATAGCGAAATTATGTTTGCTTAAAGCTATTCAGTTTTCCGTTGAGGGAAGTTTAATAAATGCGAAAACGATTTCGACTTTAGATATACAATAGTAATGCATTCAATCACTTGAAAGGTATTCGGGTAGGGGCATAAAAAAAGTCACTCAAAAGTGACTGCAGCTAGAATTAATAAACGGCAAAGCGACTATTCAAATTCCAGTTCGTTCATGTTGTACTCCCAGCTAAAAATAAGCTCAGAAGTCGCTTCTTTTTTGTTAATTGTCATTGGTATATTTTTAATTGTTTTTATTTGATTTCAGTATAATACCTACTTACTATTTATGCAAATAAGATGCCAAAACAGAGTGGTTCGTTGCCCAGATGCTACAATTGGGATGAACGGTAATTTACAAAATCAATCGTTTGATAATAAATAACAAAAGATTAAACAAAAGGTTGCAAATAAACAGTAAAAAATTCTAAAAACGGCAAATAAATGCAGAAAAAAGCAAAATCGCAGGTTATTTATTCAAAAGTAGCAGGAATCAGCGTTTTATAATAACAAACTCCACCCTTCTGTTCGTTTCTCGATCTTTATCGGTTATTTCCTCGGTAATAATTTTTTTACTGGCGCCCATGCCTTTATAGGATAGACGGCCGCTGCTGATTCCGTTATTAATTAAGAACAGGTAAATTTCATGGGCCCGGTTGCGGGAGAGCACTTTTTCACCGGTGTCGATATCCAGTCCGTCTTCAGTTATTTCGGCACAGCAGATATGGCCCCTGATTTCAACTTGTAGGGTGGGGTTGTTTTTCATCACTTCCAACACCTCATTTAGCGTTGGCAGAGCAGAGGGTAAGAGGATATGTCGTCCCCCTTCGAAGTTGAGGTTATTGAGAATGATGTTGGATTTTCCTTCTTTGATTTGTTCCTGCAAGGCTTTTACGGGAGGGGCGGGAATGTCAACAGCTGTTTGTACAATTCCGGTAATTTCAACAACGCGGTTGAGTTGGTTTCGGGCTGCGACATGTAATTCCTGTTCGGCAATCGGACTTCTTTTTCCCAGCGCAATTCTTTTAGTGATTTGAGCTGGAGCAAACCCGAGCTCCAACAAATATTTTTCTACTGCCGCCACTCTGCGGGCTGCCAGGGAATCATTGTAAACAAAATTACCTCGGATATCGGTTCTGCCGGTAAGGATAATGCCGGAAATACTTTTATAATCGGCAGCTAATTTCTGTAGCGTGGCGGCTGAAACAGGCATAATTACTGACTGATCAAAATCGAAATAGATTTTTCCCAGTATGCTTTCTGTTTGCGAAATAGCGCTAACGGAAATAATACTGCATAGCACAAAGGCCAATATTTTTGCTAACATAGGTAAGATTTATATATGTAAATATAGTTACCCTGTGGGTTCATGGTTACCAGGGGGAAAGTCCTAACAATTTTTTACCTAAATCATTTAATTCGGCGGTTGCATACTGGGTTTTTTCCCAATTGCGGGGATCGCCTGGAAAGGCATATCCTTCAGGTGCTATGCGGTTTTGCCAGGATTGAATTCTCCACTGTTTGAGTGCCTCATTATCTTCTTCGGCAGGCATCATGGACAAATATTGGGCGATGCGTACCTTATCCTTACTTAGGTTCGGGCGAATGCCATGGGGTTCGAGGCTGTTGAAAATAAGTAGGTCGCCAGCTTCTAGAAGTACTTTCACCAGTTCAAGTCCGCTTACATCGGGCATAAAATGGTTTCGATCTTCTGGTTGTGTAAGTTTCCAGGTATCATAGGTTCTGTAAAGTTCAGGCACACACTGAAATCCGCCCATATTTTCATCGGTTTGGTCGGCCAGTGCCAATACCCCTTGTACATTTACCGGTTTGGTTTCGGGATCATAATCCCAATGAATAAATCCCTTGTACTCAAATCCCGGCTGAATAGGGAAATTGAGATTCGCACGGTCGATGCTCACCCATAATTTTTCCGTACCCCAGATATCTACAAATGCATCGTACACTCTTTGTACCTGCCGGTTATTCCAAAGATGTTGGTGATTATATACTTCTACCATTCCGGTATTGGCCAGTTCCTTCATTTTCATTTCGGCACGCGGGGGTGTATACCAAGTGGCAGGATTTGCCGGATCTTTCTCTTCAAATTCCCATAAAAATGTGGCAGTGGCTGCAGCCTGTTCTTTAGAAACGGCTTGTTTGATTACCACATAACCATTGTGCTTCCAAAAATGCCAATCATCTTCGCTTAATACCCGCAATGGTTTTCCATTACTTCGGTCGTTCAGCTGAATCGCACTGCTTTTGGCGGTAGAGGGATTGCCGGGAATATCTTTATGTGCATTGTTTGGGGCCATGGTGGGTACCATCGTGGGCACCATTGTTTTTTGTTCCATATTGCCAGGGGTAAGTAATTATTTAATTAGATTTTGTAGTGTTTCTCGAATAATTGCCATGGTTTGTGGTCCTACACTCATACTGGTAAGATACTGGCTATGCGGAATGGTATTGCCGGTTTCAAAAAAACTGGGCTTAAGAATATAACCCAGGGCATCCTGTGAAAGACCCAGGATCATTTTTGGTCCGGTATTTTTCATCAGTCCACGTGTACTTAAACTGAGCGCCGGAGAGGTTTCTCCGGGATGTGTGGCCATGGCAGCATTGCCGATAGCTGCATAGGCAATTTCAGAATCTACACTATCGCTAAAAACTCTTTTAACTACACCCGCTTGAGAAAGTTGTTGAAAGCCTTGATTCTGCAGCGGGAATTTCACTAACTGCCGGCGAAACACCAATTGACTATTACTAAGGGTTTGCGGTTGTTTTAATCTGCTTACCACATAGGCACCTAACTTTTCGCCTATTTTCATTGCCTGCGCATGGCTTTTAGGTACGTCTTCTGGCTGCACCCATCCGCCGATGGCGCCCTGTAAAAATAAATGGATACCGCCCTGAGCAGAGTCGGCATATTTATAATATCCACCCACGTAGTCGGCACTTGCGCCTGCAGCCACATCATCTAAAATAGTGGGGTGACAGGCAAAGTTTACTAGGGTTACAATGTTTTTATTCTGAGCATCTTTAAACTGAAGAATGGTGAGGGTTCTGTCGAGCAAGCCCGGTTCGGAAATATTTTTTACCCAATCTTCCCCAAAACTGCCAATTGCATATCTTCCAATACCAGAGCGGCGGGTATTCCAGGCTTTTTGCAAAGCAACTACGGCCTGGTTTACTATTTTTTTCATGTGGGCCTCATTTACACCACTGTGCAAAAGGTCTTTTCCCCAAAGACCTACCACATCCGGACCAGAGTGGGTATGGGTAGATGACATAATAATTTGTTGAGCCGGAAAACCAGGAATTGCTTTGGCCACTTTCTCGCGGATTTCTTGCAGCTGCGGATACATCAAGCCAATACAATCAAAGGTTAGCATACCTATACTGGTTTGATTGTTACTGATAACAACCGCCTTTACATATAAATTATCGGCTACCTCAATAAACTTTCGGTTGTTTTTTCCGCCGGCGAAATACAGGCTATCGCTATCGGGATTTATGTTTTCTTGAGCAGCTCCTACCCGAAAGGTTTGGGCATTCATTTGGATTGTAAGCAGGGTGGCAAGTACAGCCAGGAAAAGGCTTTTTTTCATGAAATACTTCTTAATTCACCTAAAAATTACACAGATATTCTCATCCCGACAATAAAATTTGCACTTCTTTATTATCTTACTGCCCAAAATCAATCACATGGCTGATAAAAGCAAATTATTAGAACTGGTACAGGCGGGATACAGCTTTAAGGGAGAACACGCAAAAATTGGACGTGCGATGTTCCAAGGGGAAGTGGTGCCAGATGCAGATATTTTTCTGCCTTTGAAAACGTTGAATCGGCATGGACTGATAGCGGGCGCAACGGGAACGGGTAAAACCAAAACCTTGCAGATGATTAGTGAGTGCCTGAGTGATAACAGTATTCCGGTATTATTGATGGATATTAAAGGCGACCTGAGCGGTATTGCAGCGGCTGGTGCTGCAAACGACAAAATCACGTCGCGCTACCAATTGCTGGGGATGGATTATAAACCTGCAGCCTATCCGGTAGATTTGATGACGCTGAGCAATGAAAAGGGGATTCGGATGCGTGCCACCGTGAGTGAGTTTGGTCCGGTATTGTTGAGTAAAATTTTGGGATTGAATGATGTGCAAGGGGGATTGGTTGCGCTGATATTTAAGTATTGCGACGATAACCAGATGCCCTTGCTGGATTTGAAAGATTTTATCAAGGTATTACAATATATAGGCGATGAAGGGAAGCAGGAAATAGAGAAAGCCTATGGTAAAATTTCTACTACTTCTACCGGAACCATTTTGCGAAAAGTGATAGAGCTGCAACAGCAGGGTGCCGATCGTTTCTTTGGTGAAAAAAGTTTTGAAGTAGACGATTTGCTTCGGATTAGTAATGATGGTAGAGGGATGGTGCATGTGTTACGCGTAACGGATATGCAAGACAGGCCCAAGTTGTTTTCAACTTTCATGTTGCAATTGCTGGCCGAGTTATATGCTACCCTACCGGAAGAGGGCGATTTAGATAAGCCCAAACTGGTAATGTTTATTGATGAAGCGCATTTGATTTTTAATGAAGCCAGCAGTGCTTTATTACAGCAATTAGAAACGGTTATTAAGTTGATTCGCTCCAAAGGGGTTGGTATTTTCTTCTGTACCCAAAACCCGCAGGATATTCCCGCTCCTATTTTGAGTCAGTTAGGATTAAAAATACAACATGCTTTGCGCGCATTTACGGCGGCAGACCGAAAAACCATTAAGCAGGCTGCCGAAAATTTTCCTATTACGGAGTTTTACAAAACTGATGAATTGTTAACGCAGCTGGGTATTGGGGAGGCCTTGGTAACCTTGCTGAATGAAAAGGGTATTCCTACACCATTGGTGCATACCATGCTCTGTTCTCCGCGAAGCAGAATGGATATTTTGTTGGATACCGAAATAGATCATTTGGTTGCCAATAGTAAGCTGGCTGCTAAATATGCCAAAGAGATAGACAGTGATAGCGCCTATGAAATGCTAACCCGAAAATTAGAGCAGGCTGCTGCCGAGGCGCCACCCGAAGCAGAAAAGCCCGCAGGCCGCACTGCCAAAGATCCTTCCTTCTTTGATAATCCGGTGGTGAAGCAGGTTGGAAGAACTGCTGCCAGTGTAATTACAAGAAGTTTATTAGGCGCATTGGGATTAACGGGTCGATCTAGAAGAAGATAAGCATTCGTGCTTCTACAAATTGTTTGTTACGTTTTTTGCTAGTAATCGAACTTTTATGAAATCTGCATTGGCTGTTTTGTTGGTAGTATTGTTGTTTGCGGCAAATGTGCAGGCACAAAAAATTACAGCCCATCGCCTGCATCAACTAACAAAGCAAGCGCATCCTGCTTTGTTGAGTACCCAACAGCTTATCATTGTGTGGCAACGCCCGGGTGATTCTTTGCATCAGGCCTGGCTCACTGCTTGGGAAAGAAAGGGAACCCACTGGAAAAAAATCAAGCATTCAGTTCGGGCTGCTGTGGGGAAAAATGGAATAGCGGCCACTGGCACTAAAATAGAAGGGGATGGGAAAACTCCCTCCGGTTGGTATAATTTAGGCCGGCTATATAGTTACTTGTCTACCGTTTCCTCTTCTTTGCCAGTAACCCAGCTAACGGAAGCGGATAAATGGATAGACGATCCGGCTTCCCCAGCCTATAATCAATATGTTCGCGGAGAAACAACAGCAGCCTCCTATGAAAATTTACTTTTGAAGAGCGACGACTACAAATATTGCATGGTAATTGAATACAACACACAACCAGTAGTTCCTGGAAAAGGTAGTGCGATATTTTTTCATTTATCTAACCCTATGATGGGCCCAACGGCTGGTTGTGTTGCCATTCCAGAAAAACACATGTTACCCCTTTTACAATGGATGCAGCCCAATCAGCAGCGGGTTATCTGGATAGGGAATGGTTCCACTGATTTTAAAAAGTAGCGGTTGAAGTAAGTATTGTTACCACCAATGAATGCGATTGTAATTATTGGTAGTAATGGTTTTAGGTAAATTTCTGGCTACTTCAATGGCTATTTGTCGGAAGTTTTCTGCCCGTATTTTTGATAGTTCGTATTCTCTTGCAGCATCTTCTCGAGCGTATTGCATCAATTGATTTTCGCGGGCAACCTGATCATTGTATTGTTTTACTTTCAGCTCCCAGGCTGCTCTTTCATCGGCTGCAATTTTATCACTCATGCTTTTCAGCATCTCATTAACCTGTGGCATGCAGGCAGCTGCAGGATGAATAGACAGTAAGATATTGCTTGCAGTTTGCGCACCTGAGTAAGATTGATTTGCGGCCCACTCCCCTTTTGCACGGGTAAGTTTTTGATTACATTCCGCATCAATTTTTTGCTTAAAATACACAGCCATTTTTGATTGGCAGCGGGTGTAGCAATCTTTCGAAACATCAGGAACTGCGGCCAGTTCGTAAATAGCTTGGTCGTATTTGCTTTGTGCGGCAAGTGAGGCAGCTTTCTGCTCAATCAGGGCACATTTGGCAATATAGTAGTCCATAATTTTCTGCTTCCCTTCCTGCATAAATTTTTCAAGCTGCGCATTCTTAGTCGGGATGTTTTTAAAGCCATCAATGAAAGCCTTGTTTTCATTGGTACCCACACCTTTTATCGTCATATTAATAGAAGTGAAAGAAAGATTTTCTATTCCATCTCCGATATATAGGGTGATGTTCATGGTTTGTGCAATCATGGCGGGCGGACCAGCAACTACATCTTTAGTAAAAAGGCCAACATTCGCCGTAATTACAAATCGGGGTCTGTAAGCACTGCTACCCATGGCGTATTGTGTGGCGATGATGCTCAGTTTGTTTTCTAATATGGCTTTTGCTTCGGCGGGTATTTTTAATTCATCGGAAACATAGGTGTTTAGGGCGATACGGCCCAGGTCGTCGGATTGGGCGGTGGCCATTAAGGAGGCGGATAAACAGAGGGCAAGCAGAAAAGATTTCATGTGCTTATTTTTTCTTTTTAATTTTTTCTACTTCCCGCAAATAGATAAAAACTTTTTTATCGGGTTCGTTTTCATCGGTAAACATGGATATAAGTTCGAGTGCATCTACATAGCCAATAGAAGATTCTTTTATCACTTCTGATATTTCACTTACGGAGCTACCATTTTTTTTAGAAGTAGTGGCGGTGGTGGTAACAATCGATTCAACGGATATATATGAGCCATTCAAAAACTGATTCACCTGTGCCTTGGCTTTCACTTCGGCCACCCGGTTCATGGCGCTTTCGGAAGAGTAATTGCCGGGGCTCAATTTTACCAGGGATATCAGGTATTTGTTTTCGTAGTCGAGAAAAACTTTAACACCGGTAAAGGGTTCGCTTTTATACATGCGGGCAATAAAATTACTGAGCGCTATTTTTTCGGCGTTATACGACTGACTGAAAGCGCTCATATAAAACGAGCAAGTCGTTATAAGTATAAGGACAATTTTTTTCATACAGCCATTATAATTTTAGCTCCGCGAAACCCGGTTGAATCAGGGAAGTATTTTATTTTTCACCCAATACCAGTATGCCTTCTCCTAGGCCGCGGGTCATCAATTTTGCAGTAATATTAAAGGGGGCTGCTTTTAAATATTTTTGCAGTCCTCTCACAAAATCCCGTGCATCCATCGCATCCCCTGATTCGTTGAAAAGTGGTATGCGCACCTGCTCATATAAAATATACGACTCCGAATTGTCGGTGGTGTTGAAGTTGCCTTTTACGGTATTGTTTTTCATCCAGCCGGCTATGTATTCATTCAACTCTTTACCATTATATTCTTCTTCCAGGTCTTTGCCCCAGTTTTTCCAGGTTTTGATTTTTACAACTACTTCCCGACCGTTTTTTTTCATGTCGTTGAAGTAATTATCTATTTGCGAGTTGAACAAAGAGAAATTATCTTTTACTGCTTTCAGGAGTAAGTCTGGAACAAATTTGTCGGAGGCTTTGCTATTGCCGGTGGAGGAGGCGATTCGTTTGCCAGTGTAGGCGTCGAATGCATCCAGGGTATAGCGGATGATATTTCCACCACCTGTGCTATTCACTTCCCACCAGAGTTGCAGAATAATGTCTGATTTCGCTCTTTTTTTAAGTTTATCTAAAGGAGATTCACTTAAATCAGATCCAGAACTACTGCTGCTGGTAACATTATCTTCGGCAGAAACCTGCTCTAGTTTTTTTAATTCCTGTTCAGCATCTTTTAATGTATACCCTTCGCTCAGCATAAAGGCACCGAGTTTGGCAATCACTTGTCCCAGTTCGGTATCTTCCTGAAAGGCTTGTTTGTAGTTGGGAATTTTTTTCTGTGTTCCCTGGTCGTTGTACTGCGTCATAAAAAAACGCTGATTACACCAGTTATCGCTGGGTACAATCATCAGCGTTGGTTTCTTAGGCTGCGCGATACAAGTGAGTGATGTAGCCATCATTACCAATAGAAATAAACTCCGATACTTGAATAATTGCATAAAAAATTATTAATATGAATCGACCAATAGGGAATATAATAAATTATAGGCCGTATTTGGGGTGGTTTGAATGAAAGGGGGCCTTGATTCGTTTATTGATAGGATTTTTGGGTTGTCTTTTAACCGGCTGAAGTAGATAGGGCGGCATACCCCATTTACCGGTGAAAATACCGGTATGATTTTCTGGAAAAACGGTAATAAGGTATTGAATAAAGGCAAAAAAATTACGAATAACCGAAATAAGGCGGATAATACCCGTACGGATAAATGGATTCATGGGATTTGGATATAAGCCAATCAGTGGCTGAAAAATTCAGATTCTGTTGGGGCGATAAAATTATTTGATTTCTTGGGTTGGAAGTATATTTTAACATTTTGTATACGAATGCAAATTTTCTATGTTTTCTTCCCTTTTTTGTATGAAATTGTAGGCGTTCAGCACCTGTATATAAAAAATATTTTTAATGAAAGTGAAAAGAAGATTTGGTTTTTTTGTGATGGGAGTTATCGGATGTTTATTGCTTTCCTGCGGATTCAAGGCGCGCAATGTGCTGATGGTGCCTAGGATGGATGAAACGGGGGTAACAAAATTGTATTACGATCGAGAGGGATATCTCTATCCGCCGGAGGCACATGTTACGCCCCATTATTTTTATTTATTGCATCAGCGGGGGGCTTTAAAGAATCAGGATAATCCGGAGTTTGCCACTATAGAATATGCGTTGCGGAAGAATGATTCGCTCAACAATGCATATATACGACAGCGATATAATGTGTTGGGTGCAGATTCAAGTGAGCGGTTTTTTATCCGATTGCAGAATGTGTTGCGAAGCAATGCGATTGACCGAGTGAATGAGATGTTGAAGAAGCGGTCGACCAACGAGCTGATTATTTTGATTCATGGATTTAATGATCCGGATCCGGATGCTTATTATTTTTCGTTGCGGAGAAACATCAATGCCTACTTGCAACATCCGCCTGCCTATATAGAAGTATATTGGGATGGGTTAACTGCATTGGGTTCGGGAACTGCTGCTCCATTTATCTGGCAAAGGGCAAGGTTAAATTCAGCCAAAGTAGGTTTAGGGTTGCGGAGTTTGCTCGAGGGGGTAGATAAAAATGTTCGGGTAACTTTTTTAACGCATAGCTTAGGTGCCAGTGTTGCAGCCCATACCTTATTTAATCCAGATGTTTGGCCGCAGCAGTTTCAGGAGAAATTAGAAAAAAACTATCAATCTACTGAAATTCCTACACCGGCACAGTCCAATATACTTTTGGGTATGCTAGCGCCGGCGATTAGTGGAACAGAGATATTTGATGATATTCAACATACAGTTCCTGAAAGGGCTAAGCTGAATTTGAAAAGAGTAGTAGTGGGATTTGATCGATATGATTTTGCGGTAACCAAAGGAGGCTTGTTTCCCAAGATGTTTGGAAATACAGCCCTGGGTGCGGATGCCGGCGGAGAGGTAGAGAAAACCCAGCGGATTATTCAAGAGCGAATGCCCGAGGCTAAGTACGAGGCGGTTGATTTTTCATATAATTTGCCCGATTCGGTTCGGATTCGTTTAGATAAGAAATCCCTGAAAAAGTATCGACAATCGGAACATGCTATATTATTTTACGAGGGTAATCCGCACTTTCCGATTTTCTTAGAGGCGTTGTTTGGAAAAATTTATCCCGATGCAGCTAACCTTCGGCCAGTTCAATAACCCGGTTCCAAACACTTGCATCTACTGGAATACCCAGTTGCCGGTTTTCATTTCTGTTCCTTAAGGATTGTTCACCGGGATATAATATCTCGGTAACTTCTTCGGCGGGCATGGCAGATTTAATTTGCTGAATCGTATCTTGAATAGCGTTTTTTACAAAATCCGAACTGGTTATTTGTAAGGGGTCAAATGCCATAAATACTTGACAGCAAGATGCACAACTGCCCTGCTCGAGTCGGTCGATTGCGGCGGTATGGTTGCCACCGGAAAGGAGGGTAGCCATCAGGTCTATCAGAATAGCCATGCCCGATCCTTTCCATAATCCTGTGGGTAAGATTCTCCTGCTTTCTTCAATTGATGCGGGATCGCAGGTGAGCGCTCCATCGTCAGTAAACCCCCCATTGTAGGGAAGTTGTTGATTGGCTAGGCGCTTCACTTGTAATTTCCCATAAGAGTATTGCGACATGGCCATATCCAGCACAATATGTTGGCCGTTTGCTGCCGGCACAGCCATAATAAACGGATTATTGCCGATGGCACCGGAACGAGCACCCCAGGGAGGCATGCAGGTTTCGGTGTTGGTAAAGCAAATGGCAAGCATACCCTTTTCTGCGGCCTGCCAACCGTAGGTTCCTCCGCGCATCCAATGGGTGGTATTGCGCAAGCTAACCATGCCCATCCCATTTATTTTGGCTAAATCAGATGCCCGGTTCATAGCCAAAATAGCATTGGTAATGCCAGGCCCCATGTTACCATCATATATTTCCCATGCTGCAAGGGAGGTTTGAAGTTGTGCTTTTCCTTGGGGGTTAATCCATCCTCGGTGCAGATAATCTACAAAACGTTCTACCCGATTGAGTCCGTGCGAAAACACACCATCACAGCTTGATTCGGTATGAATGCGAGCACAGGTAGCGGCTGTGTTCTCGGGAAGTCCGGCTTTAATAAATGCCTGAAAAATGGTTTGCTCCATTTCCTCAAAAGGAATTCGTAACATGGGGTAAATTGTTTAGTTGAGTATGCTACTGCAAGTTGTGTGTTGCAGATATGATCAACAAAATAAGCGAATGAATTGGTTTTCTGCAAAACACCTCTTTGTTATTTCAAAGGCGTTTCCGGCTAATTGTTTTTTTCTTCCAGTAATCCAGAAATGCTATCCAGTAACTGAAAAGCGGTTTCGGCCATCAGATTACCTTTATTATCCAGCAGGGGATTGATTTCGGCCAATTCCAGGCAAACCACGGGAAGCGATGCACATAAATGGGTGAGTAAAACGGAAATTTCTCCAGGTATAAACCCAACCGGAACGGGGGTGCCAGTGCCATAAGAAACTTGTTCGCAATCCATACTATCTACATCAAAAGAAATATAAACTGCATCACAATGTTGTAATATGGATTTGGTTTGTTCAACGCATTGTTGAATCCCTTTTTCCCGAACCTTTGCTACCGTAAATACCGAGATTTTCTTTTCTGTAATTAAACTGGCTTCTGCTGATTCATAGTCACGAAGACCAAAATAGATAAGGTGTTCAGGCAATAGTTTCGCTCCGAGTGTGCCTATGTTTTTTAGTCTTTCCCAGTGTTGTAGCGTTTCAGTTCCTGGTTCGTTTACTTTACAAGCCATATTGTTTTCGGAAAGTGCTGCTGCCACGGGCATGCCATGAATATTTCCTGAAGGGGAAGTAAAAGGAGAATGAAGGTCGGCATGTGCATCTATCCAGATAACCCCGATAGTTTTTTCGGGGAATGCAGCTTTAATGCCACTTACAGTTCCTAGTGCGGAAGAGTGATCACCGGATAGTACGATAGGGAAGTAGCTTTTTTGTAAAGAAACTTTTACAGAAGCGGCTACCCGTTTGCACTGTTCGGCTACATGCTCAATTCTTTTTGCAAAAGTGTTGTTGTTTTTGTTATAAATGGTTTCATTGCGGGTAAGAACATCTATGTATTTATTCCGGTTAAAATAATCATTGCCTGAATTAATGGCAGCAATTTCCAATGCATCAATACCCAAATCGGAACCTCTTGTACCGGCTCCGATGTCGGAACGGTTTTTTATCAATTGGATGATCATGGTCAAAGGTACAACCGGCATTCTAAGTAAAGAAATGTCTGTGGTTAAATTCAGATCAACTTAATGGGAGGCGCTTTTTGTTTGGCTTGGCATTGAGATGCTGAGAGCTATTTTTCACAGTGCATTGATTGGCAGGAGGTTAGGGTTAGGGGCTGGTGCAGGGGGGATGGATCAACGGATTAAAATCCGTTGGTGTGATATAGGGCGAGGCTACGCCTCTTTGTTGGGGGGGATTAGAATTCGTTGGTGTGATATGGGGCGAGGCTACGCCTCTTCGTTGGGGAAATTACATCCAATTCAGCAGATATTTTTTATAGGCTGCCCGCAAATCGGCAATGACTTTTTCTAATTGATGCACTTCTTCCCCAATATTTTCATTGTCGGATACCAGTCTAGTATCTACTCGGCCCGCATGAATTTTGGCTTCGTCGGTTGCTAGGTGATGATTTTGTAAAATGCGGTTTCGGAGTTCATCGATGTTCTTCCTTTGAATGAGAAACTGGTTTTGAAAATGTTCGGCTTCAGAGAGGGCTTCCTGGGAAGTGTTTTTATTAACCACTTCGCTCAATAGTTTTTCTAAAAACTGAATTTCCTGAAAGTAAAAATCCAACAGGTGTTGTAGTTCGCGGGGTTTATTAGTAAGGTGGGTGGCGGCTGTGTAAGACATATACTTATTTTAAATGATTGAATAAAAGTTAACAACAAAGCTAAATAGTCGGTCAGCCAAATAAAATGACATTTGTCATTAATTTGCTGAACAGGAAGAAATCACAAATCAAGTAACTTTACCCTCATTAAACTTACTAATATGCGCATACGAAAGTTATTCGGGTTTCTATTATTGATTGGCGCATTATCTGCTTGTATGCAAAAACAGCCGGTAGAGGATGTGCCCGAGAAATTGAAAACAACGATGAAGCAGTTTTTAGAGCAATCTGCCCAGGGGAATTCAACAGGCACGCAGTTTACGGTGGAGGAAGTGGCCTATTATGCTGGACAGGAATTTTATGAATGTGAATTCAAGGTTAGGATGAAGCGTTTGACGGGGAGTGATACTACCGGACAGATGTTAGCACGGATCAAAAAAGATTATTCTTCGGTTATTAGAAAATATTAGCGCCGGCTGGATTGGTTATTTTTTATGGCCGGTGATTTCAGCTGAAAATAGAAGTCGATGGGTATTAGGTATCGTATTGGCAGATACCTGTATGCTTTTTCTTACCCATCCGGTAACGGATAGCTGGGTATAAAAGGCTACCCGGATGCTATCGGTTTGTCTGGGCAAAATGGGATGGTCGGGCCCTTTGGCCTGTAAGCAGCTACACCCCCCATCGACTGAAGTAATAAATAGGGGAGAATCTCCTGAGTTAGTGAAGGTGAAATAGATCAAGGCAGTGTCGCCCATAGGAATTTTACCCAGATCCTTACTGATGCTCTTCCAGGTTATTTGGGCTGGTTTTTGGGTAGGTTCAATTTCGGCAGGTTGCTTGGGGGAATTACACCCTATAAAGCCATGAAATACAATACATAAGTATGATATTGGCCCCCATTTTTTCATAAAGATGATTTATGTATGCAATACTATTATTTTATTCGAAAGGCTGGAAATTGTTTAATATTTATCACCTATTATAAAAATCTTTAATTAAAAATCAATAATTTATAAATTAAAATAAAAAATATTTATATCTCCTAGCACGCCGTGTTAAGATTTCATTAAATTAGTGTCTTATTCTTAATAAACTAACTGCTATGCCATTAAAAAACCAACTGTTTTTGCGGAGTGCTATGCTCTCGCTTGTTTTCCTTCTCTGCAGTATCGGTGTTTTCGCACAGAAAGCCGTTATAGGAAAAGTTACAAACAATTCTACAGGTCAGCCACTTGCAGGGGCTACTGTTGCTATTAAAGGTACTACAGCCGTAACGGTTACGGGTAATGACGGTACTTTTTCCATCAATGCGCCGGCCAATGCAACCCTCTTGGTTACATCCATTGGGTTCGAAACTATTGAGCGGGCGGTAGGTGGAAAAACAGAGTTTACTTTCTCTTTAAGTGAAGCCACCAACCAGCTGAATGAAGTACTGGTTACTGGTTACTCTGCTCAACGTAAGAAAGACATTACCGGATCTGTATCTGTAGTAAACGTAAAAGATTTGAAAGCGGTTCCTGCCGGTAGTCCTGAACAAATGTTACAGGGTCGTGCTTCAGGTTTGAACGTAATCACTTCTGGTCAGCCTGGTTCTGGTAGCAATATCCGTATTCGTGGTATCACAAACTTCGGAAATGTGGATCCATTGGTTATTGTGGATGGGGTTCAGGGAAGTTTATCTAACCTGAATGCCGCTGAAATTGAATCTATTCAAGTATTAAAAGATGCCGGTGCGGCATCTATATATGGTGTGCGCGGATCGAATGGTGTAATCGTGGTAACTACTAAAAGAGGTCGTTCTGGCCGTGCGGTAGTTAGCTACGAAGCATACATCGGTAAGCAAAGGCCTGCTTCTGGTAATCCATTCAATTTGTTGGATACAAAAGGCATGGCTGATTTAACCTGGTTGGCATTAAAAAATTCTGGACAGCCTACTAACCATCCTCAATATGGAAGTGGCGCTACCCCAGTAATTCCTGATTATATATTAAATGGAGGTGCTGCCGGTATTGTAGGTACTATTTCTGCTGCCGACCTCGCAAAATATAATGTATCGGATTTCAGCAAACCTATCTATCAGATTGTAGCTGCTAATAAGCAAGGTACGAACTGGTTCAAAGAAATCTTTGCACCAGCCGGTATTCAAAGTCATACCGTAACCGCCAGCGGAGGTAATGATAAAAATACCTACCTCTTGTCGATGAACTATTTTAATCAGCAAGGTACTTTGATGGGTACTTATCTGAAGCGCTATTCTATCCGCGCTAACACTACGTATAACATTTCTAAGAATATCCGGGTGGGTGAAAACCTTTACCTTTTCAATCGCGACAATCCGCAAATTGGCAACCAGAGTGAAGGAAACGCTATTTCGATGGCTTATCGTGAGCAGCCTATCATTCCTGTATATGACGTGAAAGGAGGTTTTGCCGGTACAGCTGCCAAGGGCTTGGGTAATGCCCAGAATCCGGTGGCAAACCAAATGCGTACTTTTGATAACAAAGGAAATTCCTGGGATATTCAGGGTAATGTGTTTGCTGAGGTAGACTTCTTGAAACACTTTACTGCAAGAACTGCTTTTGGAGGTACCATGAGTAATTTCTACTATTATAACTATGGATACAGAACCTACGAGAATGCTGAAAACAATGGGTCTAACTCATTTAGTGAAAATGCTGGTTATAATCGTCAGTGGACTTGGACAAACACCGTGAAGTATAGCAATATTTTCAAAGAGAAGCATGCTGTAACTGCATTAGCTGGTATTGAAGCCGTTGAAGCGTATGGTAGAGGTGTTGGTGGTGGTGCCTTAGGGTATTTCACAGATAATCCAGGTTTCCGCGTATTGAGTACTGGTTCTTCTGGATTTACCAATTATAGCTATGCATATCAAAACGCGTTGTATTCTCAGTTTGCAAAAGTTGATTATGCCTATGATGATAAATATCTGTTCAGTGCTACCATCAGAAGAGACGGATCTTCTCGTTTCGGTTCTGAAAAGCGTTATGGTGTTTTCCCTTCATTTGCAGCAGCTTGGAGAATTTCTCGTGAAAAATTCATGAGCAGTGTTAAGTGGATTGATGATATGAAAATTCGTGGTAGCTGGGGTAAACTCGGTAACCAAGCAAACGTAGATCCTTCCAATGCCTTCAGTCAGTTTGGGGGTAGTCCGGGTGGATCTTACTATGATATCAACGGAACTAGCACTTCTTCTGTACAAGGGTTTAATGCAACAAGAATTGGTAACCCAAAAACAGGTTGGGAAGAAAATATCTTAACCAACTTTGGTGTAGACGCCTTGTTGTTTAAGAATAAATTAGATGTAAGTATCGAGTACTATAAGAAGACTATTAACGGTCTGTTGTTTACCGATCAAGCGCCTGCAACTGTTGGTGGAGCTGCTTTGCCTTCTGTAAATATTGGCGACATTCAGAATACTGGTTTTGATGCCTCGGTAACTTATCGCGGGGTTGCTAACAAAGATTTGAAATATGATGTAGGGGTTATTTTCACCACTTACAAAAGCTTGATCAATAACATTCCTGGTAATTACTTTACTGCAGGGGGATCGAGAATTGGAGATTTTGTTAGAAACCAAGTGGGTAGCCCTATTGGTTCATTCTTCGGATACGAAGTAGTAGGTATTTTCCAGGATGCAGCGGATGTGTCTAAATCAGCCACACAAGACGGAGCTAAGGCGGGAAGATTTAAATATCGTGATGCCGATGGCGACAAGAACATCACTGATGCCGACCGTGTTATCTTTGGTAATCCAAACCCTAAATTCACGTTAGGTTTAAACCTAGGAGCTTCATATAAGAATTTTGATTTCTCTACTTTCTTTTATGGTTCTTTCGGAAACGATGTAATCAACTATGTTAGATACTGGACTGATTTCTATCCTTCTTTCCAGGGTGTTAAGAGCCTGAATGCTCTAAACAATTCATGGTTACCTACCAGAACAGCTACAAACGTTCCTATTGCTGAAAATGATGCTAGCTTTAGTACCAATCAGGTACCTAACTCTTATTACAGAGAAGATGGTAGCTATTTTAGATGTAAATCCTTGATTTTAGGATATACCATGCCAACCGCTACTTTAAAGAAGTTTGGCATCGAGAAGTTGCGCTTGTATGTTCAGGCAGCTAACTTGTTTACCATTACCAAATACACAGGTCTGGATCCAGAATTGTCTGGTTCTAATGCTGCCTTTGGAATTGATTATGGTAACTATCCCAACAATCAGCGGAATTTAAATATTGGAGTTAACGTAACTTTCTAAACAGCTACATCTCATCAAGTTAAAAATTATAACATGAAACAATCAAAATTGAGAATCATTCTGGCAGGAGTTACAGCAGTTATCGTGCTGGCAGTTTCCTGTTCCAAGAGTTTTTTAGATAAAAACCCCATTGGTTCTTTGGACCAAAATACCCTCGCCAACAAGGCAGGTGTTGAGGGATTATTAATCGGTGCCTATTCTTTATTGGATGGCTACGGTGGTGCCGGCGGTGGTTGGCAGAGCGCCGGATCTAACTGGGTATATGGGGGCGTTGCTTCCGATGATGCTTATAAAGGTTCCGATCCCGGTGACCAGGCAGATATCGTACCCATCGAAACTTATGCACCAACAGCTTCCAATGGTTATTTTAACCAAAAATGGCAGGCAGTTTATGATGGTATCCAGCGCTGTAATGATGTATTACGCATCATGGCAACAGCAACCGATATTTCAGCAGCTGATAAACTTACAATAGAAGCGCAAGCCCGTTATCTGCGTGCTCATTATCATATGGAAGCCAAAAAAATGTGGAACAATGTGCCTTTCGTTGATGAAAAAATCACGTATGCAGCTGGTAACTTCAATGTTTCTAACACGGCAGATATCTGGCCTAATATTATAGCAGATTTGGATTACGCCATCACTAATTTACCTGCCACACAAAGTCAAGTGGGTCGTGTGAATTCATGGGCTGCCAAATGCTTAAAAGCGAAAGCGTTAATGTTTAAGCGTGATTATGCTGCTGCATTACCTATCTTGAAAGATGTAGTTGCCAACGGGGTTACTGCCGGTGGTAAGAAATACGATTTACAAGCTAATTTCTTCGACAACTTCAATGCAGAAACTAAAAACTCTGCTGAGGCTGTATTCTCTTGTCAGCAATCCGTTAACGACAACTCAGGTGGTAGTAACGGTGGCTGGGGAGATGTGTTGAACTTCCCTTACAATGGCGGACCCGGCGGTTGCTGCGGATTTTATCAGCCATCTGTAAGCTTGGCCAACTCATTTAAAGTAGATGCCAACGGGCTTCCATTATTGGATACTTGGAATGCTTCTGATCTGAAAAATGACCAAGGTATTAACTCTACCGCAGCTTACACGCCTGATGTTACAACACCGGTAGATCCTCGTATCGATTATACAATGGGTAGAAGAGGAATTCCTTATTTGGATTGGGGTACACACCCAGGTAACGATTGGATCCGTGATCAAAACAATGGCGGACCTTACTCACCTATTAAGAACGTTTACTTCAAGCGTCAAGCTGGTGCTTTAACCGATAACTCATTCTGGACTTCGGGTGTTTCTGCCAACAACTACACTTTCATTCGCTTTGCCGACGTATTGTTATGGACAGCCGAGTGTGAAGTGGAAGTTGGATCATTGGCAAATGCTGTAACCTTGGTTAACAGAGTAAGAAGCCGTATGAAGGATAATCCTTCTAAGTGGGTGAAAGCTGCTGGTGGAGCAAACGCGGCCAACTACCAGATTGGATTATATACTGCCTTTGCTGATCAGGCTACCGGTCGTAAAGCTGTTCGCTTTGAAAGAAAAATTGAATTGGCTATGGAAGGACATCGTTTCTTCGACCTGGTTCGCTATGGTACAGCTGATGTTGATTTGAATGCCTATATCGCAAGAGAAAAGTCAAAGAGATCTTACTTAACTAATGCAACTTTTACCAAGGGTAAAAACGAGTACTTCCCTATCCCTCAGAGTCAAATCGATTTGAGCAAGGGAGCGCTTAAGCAGAACCCTGGTTTCTAATTTATTTCACTAAGATTTATGGAAAGAGGCCGTGTAATACATGGCCTCTTTCTTATTTTTATGGATATTGTGCTGTTATGCAAATCGCTAAAAAAAACTCATGGTTTCAAACAGAATTTTCTGTTATAATTTTTCGCTTTTTCTATGGGCTACTGCTCTGCTTTCTGATAGCTTCCTGCAGTAAACCGACTTTATTTGAAGCCATCCCTTCTGCTCAATCAGGTATTCATTTTGCCAACATTATTAATGAAACGGATTCTATCAATGTACTTGATTTTGAAAACGTATATAATGGCGGTGGCATAGGGGTGGGGGATTTTAACAATGACGGCTTACAAGACCTCTATTTTTCCGGTAACCTGGTTTCTAATAAACTCTATATAAACAAAGGCAATTTTTCCTTTGCCGATATTACTGCTTCAGCAGGTGTAGGTGGAGAGGGGAAATGGTGCCGAGGCGTTTCTGTGATTGATATTAACAACGATGGCCGCCAGGATATTTATGTTTGTGCAACCCTGTTAAAAGATTCAGTTAAGCGCGAGCATTTATTATATGTGAATCAGGGACTGGATAAATCGGGAAATCCTTATTTTATCAATCAAGCAAAAGAATATGGACTGGGATTAACCAGTCATGGTACCATGGCCGCTTTCTTCGATTACGATAATGATGGCGACTTGGATGTGTACATTGCCAACAATGAAATTGTAAAAAATGATTTTCCGAATCGTTTTCGGCCGGTTTTGAAAGATGGCTCCCATCCGAATACCGATCAATTATTGAGAAACGATTATAGCCAAGCGCTCCATCATCCAGTTTTTACAAATGTATCTAGACAAGCAGGTATTTTGGTAGAAGGTTATGCCCATGCAGTTAGCATTGCCGATTTTAACCGGGATGGCTGGAAAGATATTTATGTGAGCAACGATTATTTATCGAGTGACTTGCTTTGGATTAATAATCATAACGGAACCTTTACCGATCAGCTGGCGGTTTATTTTAAACACAGTTCTGCCAATGCAATGGGAAATGATGTGATTGATATGAATAATGATGGGCTAAGTGATGTGATTGCTCTCGATATGAATCCGGAAGATAATTATCGAAAAAAAATGATGTTGAACCCCAATAGCTATCAAACCTATCAGAATTTAGAGTACTTCAATTATCATTTCCAATATGTTCGCAATACGCTTCAGATTAATCAGGGGCCCACTGTTTTAGAAAAAGATACCATTGGTGCCCCTATATTCAGTGATGTTGCTTTTTATTCAGGCGTTGCAGAAACCGACTGGAGTTGGACGCCCCTGGTAGCAGATTATGATAACGATGGCAACCGGGATATAATTATCACCAATGGATTCCCGAAAGATGTTACAGATCACGATTTTGTGGCTTTCAGAAACACCTCCTATTCCGTTGCTACCAAAAAGCAATTACTCTCGCAGATTCCGGAAGTAAAGATTCATAACTATGCCTATAAGAATCAAGGAAATTTGCAATTCAGCAACTCAACCGATGCTTGGGGACTTACCAAGCCTAGTTTTTCTAATGGTGCCGTTTATGCCGATTTAGACAATGATGGCGATTTAGACATGGTGGTAAACAATATCAACGATGAAGCTGGAGTATATAAAAATACCTTACGCGAGAAAAAGTCGGAATCGGCTAACTATTTACAAATAGAACTGAAAGGAGATTCCCTTAACCAACAGGGAATCGGAACCTGGATTGAATTATATGTGGCTGGTGGAAATCGACTGAGCTTAGAAAATAGTCCCTACAGAGGATATCTCTCAACCGTAGATCCGGTGGCACATTTTGGTTTGGGGAAGGCTAACCTGGTAGATTCGGTGGTAGTTCGTTGGCAAAATGGGGTTCAGCAAACCATCAAACAAGTGCAGGCCAATCAGCGTTTGGTGATTAAAAAATCAGCTGCCCAACCTGTTCCATTTCAAGTGCAACCGCTGTTAGCCACGCAGGCTCTGTTTAGAAATATTACACAGCAAGCTGCTTTGGGATATAAGCAGGAGGAAAAGGATTTTATAGACTTCAACATTCAAAAATTAATTCCGCATAAATTTTCAGAATACGGACCGGCATTGGCAGTGGGCGATGTAGATGGCAATGGTTTGGAAGATTTGGTAATGGGGGGATCCTTCTCATTTAGTGCACAAGTTTTTTATCAGCAAAAAGATGGCCGATATGCACAAAAGCCATTAATTGCGAATGCAAATATTAACACCAAGCGTTGGGAAGATGAGGGAATGATTTTGTTTGATGCAGATGGGGATGGGGACTTAGACCTATATATTGCTAGTGGCGGATATGAGAATGAGCGTAACACACCAGTCTATCAAGATAAGTTGTATGTAAATGACGGGAAGGGAAACTTTTCTGTTCATCCCAACGCACTCCCTAAAGAGTTTACCAGTAAAATGTGTGTGCGGGCTTTTGATTACGACAAAGATGGTGACTTAGATTTATTGATTACCGGAAGGGTGGATCCCTGGAATTATCCGAAGCCGGTATCAACTTTCTTATATCGAAATGATTCTAAAGATACCACCCTACGCTTTACAGATGTAACGGCTGCTGTAGCTCCTGCCTTGCAAAATATTGGAATGGTTTGTGATGCATTATGCAGCGATTTTGATGGGGATGGATGGACCGATCTGGTATTGGCTGGTGAATGGATGGCCCCAACATTTTTCAGGAATCAGCAAGGTAAATTAGTGCCCTATAATCTTGGCACTTCGGTTAATGAAAAAACCGGCTGGTGGAATTCTATTGCTGCCGGCGATTTTGATAAAGATGGCGATATAGATTATGTGTTGGGTAATATGGGAAAAAATAGTTTTTATCGGGCCGACGCGCAACATCCGGCACGCATACTTGGGGGCGATTTTGATAAGAACGGGAGCTATGATGCCATACCCTCTTTGTATCTGCCGGATACAAAGGGAAGAAAAAAAGAGTTTCCTGCACAAAGCAGAGACGATTTGGTGAAGCAGATCATCAGTATGCGCAGCCGCTTTCAGAATTACAAAGGTTACGCAGTTGCTGGTATTGAAGAAGTATTATCGCCCGAGCAGAAAAAAATGGCGATTCAATTACAGGCTACTGAGTTTTCATCTGTTTGGCTGAAGAATAATGGCAAGGGTGGTTTTGAAATGATTGCATTGCCTCGCGAAGCACAGTATTCAACGCTGAATGGTATGGTGGTGGATGACTTTACCGGCGATGGCAATTTGGATATTGCTATTAATGGCAATGATTATGGAACTGAAGTTAGTGTAGGACGATACGATGCATTAAACGGATTGGTTTTGCAGGGAGATGGAAAAGGAAACTTTGTACCCCTCTCTATTTTGAAAAGCGGGATTTTTTTACCTGGCAACGGAAAAGCATTGGTACAAATAGCCGGAGCAAGTGGGCATACTCAATTAGCCGCCAGTGAAAACCGTGGCCCCCTTCGGCTATTTGAACTAAAGGAATCACGAACTTTGGTTTCTGTTTTACCAAAAGATATAAGTGCCACCTTTTACTGGAAAGATGGGAGCAAGAGTAAGTGCGAATTGTATTATGGAACCTCTTTTCAATCTCAATCGGGCAGACATTTGTTGGTAAACAATCGCGTAGAAAAAATTGAAATCATACAGTTATCCGGCGAAAAAAGAATCGTAAACTTACCACATAAATAATGCGGGCATGCAAAAAAAATTATTTAGTAAGGCCATTGCAATCGCTTGCTTGTTGGCGATGGTAGGATGTAATTCAAAGTCTACACAGCAACTTTCAGCAGTAGATGTATTATTGGAGAATGAGGATCAGTTAACGCAGGTAATCATCTATGATGTGTTTACGCCTCCGGTAAGTAGTCGGATTTATGTATATGCGTCTTTAGCTTCGTATGAGGCTATTCGATATTCAAATCCCGCAACTAAATCTATTACAGAAAAATTACATGGATTTGCGCCGATGCCTCAACCGGAGGCAGGAAAAAAATATGATTATACACTGGCCGCTACCAAAGCGTTTTTTACTTCGGTTCGTAAAATGGTTTTTTCCGTGGATTCATTAACGAAGTATGAGAATTCGGTGTATGAAACATATAAACAACAATTAGATAAAGAAACCTACGAGCGATCTGTTGCATTTGGTGAAGCCGTGGGGAAGCAGGTATTGGCCAGGGCTATGACGGATGGCTATATCAAGTCGAGAGGAAAGCCTAAATACCTGGGCTCCAATGACCCTGGCAAATGGCGCCCAACTCCGCCAGATTATTTAGATGGGGTTGAGTGGTGTTGGAATACGATGAAGCCATTGGTATTAGATTCGGCATCACAATGCAAGCCAGTTCCGCCACCTGTGTATAGCACTGATACAACTAGTATGTTTTTCCGAGAGGCAAAAGAAGTATATACCATCGGAAAAAATTTAACAGAGGAGCAAAGAACCATCGCCCGTTATTGGGACGACAATCCTTTTGTGATTGAGCATTCCGGACATATGATGTTTGGCAATAAAAAAATTACGCCTGGCGGTCACTGGATGGGAATTGCGGCAATTGCTGCTAAACAAAGTAAGGTTGATGCGGTAGCAACGGCACGTGGATTTGCATTGACTGCGGTGGCATTGTACGATGCTTTTATTGCTTGCTGGGATGAAAAATACAGAAGTTCGGTAGTGCGCCCGGTTACAGTGATTAATGAACTGATTGATAGAAACTGGGTTGCCTTTTTACAAACTCCGCCCTTCCCGGAATATACCAGTGGTCATAGCACGATTACTGCATCTGCTGCAACCGTATTGGCTGAATTATATGGAAAAAACTATGCGTTTTTAGATACCAGCGATCTGGCCTACATTGGCATGCAACGAAATTTTACATCGTTTGAAGCAGCCGCTGAAGAAGCTTCCATCAGCAGGGTGTATGGAGGAATCCATTACAGAAACAGTGTAAATCAGGGGGCAGCTGCCGGGAAAAAAGTAGGGCAGCTGATTGTTGATCGGGTAATTAAATAGCGAATTGACCTATAGTTCTTCCTCAACTTTGGAGATTTGCTTAACCCCTTATTTCTCTGTTGCCAACCGGATTCATTTATCTTTAATCAATTAATTACTGGTTGGAATTCAAACGTGGGTTGCAGGCACTACATGAAAAAAATCATCTCTGGAATTTTACTAAGTATTTGCCTATTTAATTCAGGCATTGCTCAGGTATGTTCCGGCAGTTTAGGAGATCCCATATTAAAAGTAACATTCGGTTCGGATGCAACCCCCAAAGGTCCCTTGCGTGCGGGTATTACCAATTTAATTTACACGGGTAGTGGTTGCCCAAATGATGGGCAGTATGCCATTACCAATATGTCGTTCGGCTGCTGGGGTAATAGCTGGCATTTAATGGTGGGAGACCATACGGGAGATGTGGGTGGTAGATTTATGATTGTAAATGCTTCTCCTGATCCGAATACTTTTTATGTGGATACCATTCAGGGACTTTGTGGCGGAGTAACTTATGAGATGGCCGTTTTTATTGCCAATATATTGCGTTCCTCCAGTTGTGGTGGAAAGGGGGTTATGCCCAACCTAACTTTTACCATCGAAAATTTAACTGGTACGGTATTGCATAGTTATCAAACAGGGGATATACCGGTAGAAAATCAGAAAGTTTGGAAAAAATTTGGCACATTATTTCAGGCGCCAGCAGGTGTGGGTAAGCTGATTTTACGCATCGTAAATAATGCACCCGGAGGAATTAATTGTGGCAATGATTTCGCATTAGATGATATTACTTTTAGGGCATGTGGCCCCATCATATCCGCGCAAATTGATGGCAGGCAGGTTGCCGAATTAGATGTTTGTGAAAATGTGCAGCAACAGATTTTGTTTTCTGCCCAACTTCCTTCTTCATTTGTTCAGCCCAGGATTCAGTGGCAACTAAGTTTGGATACCGGTAAAACATTTACTGATATTCCCGGAGAGCAATCAACCAATTTTCTACGAAAAAATACATTCGGGGGTAGTTATCAATACCGGGCCATGGTTTACGAAGCTGCCAATGCTGCTTCACCGGCTTGTCGATTCTCATCTAATATCACCATTGTAAATATCAATCCAATGCCTGTTCAAACGGCGCCTACCAAATTTTTTGGTTGTGCTGGTTCGGATTTTTATTTGCAATCAGTAGAAGGCACTGGCCTCAGCTATCAATGGCAAGGACCGAATGGGTTTACTGCTTCGGTAAAAGATCCGATTATTAAAAATATTACCTATGCAGATTCGGGATTGTACCAGGTGCGTATTAATACCGATCGAGCCTGCGAGCGAACGGATAGTTTTTATATTCGAGTTTACCCTGGCACCTATTTAGCAGCGGACGCAGGTGGAACGATTTGTGAAGGAGAAGCACTCGCATTACGCGCCCAGGGGGATGGGCAGTTCAGGTGGAGGCCCGCTAAAGGTTTGTCTGATAGTACGTTACCTAATCCAATCGCCCAGCCGATTATAACCACGAATTATCAAGTAATACTCACCAATCGGTATGGTTGTAAAGATTCTGCCGAAGTAGTGGTGCGGGTGAACCCAAAACTAGGGGTAGGTGCCGGACCCGACAGGGGAATGTTCGAGGGCGACACATTGATATTACAAGGTTCGGTGACTGGTGATCCGCTCGATTTTTATTGGCTGCCCAATCAATGGATGAATGATGCAAAACTATTAAAGCCGATTGTTAGTCCTACCGATAATATTCGGTACACCCTGTATGCCACTTCTAAATTGGGCTGTCCTGTTCAACAGGATGATGTACAGATTAGCGTGTATAAAAAATTGCGTGTTCCCAATTCATTTTCACCTAATGGCGATGGGATCCATGATCGTTGGGTGATTGAAAATGGGAATACCTATCCCAACGGAACCGTGTCTGTTTTTAGCAGGAACGGCCGTTTGGTATATACTGCAAAAGCTACTGCGGTTAACTGGGATGGAACCTTGCAACAAAAGAGTCTGCCCGTAGGAACCTATTATTATGTAATTGATTTGGGGATCAATCGACCTCCAGTTTCGGGTTGGATTTGGTTGGTAAGATAAGGATACTGCTATCGATACACCCGAACATAATCTACTTCATATTGCGCTGAAGTGAATTGAGGGTCTACGGCACCACCAAATGTGCCGCCCATTGCCATATTAAGAATCACAAAAAACTTTTGATTAAATGGCATGGTTGTAGTGCTATTGCCTGTGCTAAAAAGCGGGGTGCCATCATACAAAAACTGAATTAGATCGGGTGACCAAATAGCAGTATAGGTATGAAATTCTGTGGCCACATTGCTTTTTAATGAAGAGGAGGATACGGCTTGTCCGCCTGAACGTCCTGGATAATGCAGGGCAACATATATTTTATTAAGATCATTGCCTTTATGTTCCATGATATCAATTTCTCCGCAGGCAGGCCATCCTGCGCTGGTAATATTATCTCCTAACATCCAAAAAGCAGGCCAGGTTCCAGCATCCGCCGGTAGTTTAGCCCGACACTCAATTTTGCCATATTGAAAAGAGAATTTTCCTTTAGAAAGTAATCTTGCAGAAGTATAGGGACTTCCACTAAAAGATTCTCTTTTGGCAATTATTTTAAGCGTACCGTTGGAAACAGCGGCATTATCGGTTCGATTGGTGTAATATTGAAGTTCACTGTTACCCCATCCTCCTGCTCCAATGTCGTACCCCCACTTGGTGGCATCAGGAGCTCCGCTTCCATCAAATTCATCTGACCAGAAGAGAGTAAGCTTTAAGAATACAACAATATCTGTTCCTGTTGCAATGGTTTGGTTGCCTGCACCTTTAGCTGTAACGTTCACCTGGTATAATCCGGTTTTGCTATACTTATAAATAAGACTTCCGGAGGTGGATGTTTGCGTAACCCCATTGCCCAAATCAAACTCGTAACTCACAGCATTTTTTGCGCTGGCTACAAAAGATACATTGCCACTACTGTCTGTAGCAACGGTAGCAGATAAAGTAAGATTTTCTGGAGCGGGGCTTACAGGGGTTGAGTCTCCTTTAGAGCAGGCTGCTAATCCTACCAAACATCCGATTGAAAAAAGAAGCTGAAAAAGCAGTTTTTGCATGTGTAAAAGAGTTAAAAGCCAAAAAAAATAAAATTACTAAAAAACGAGTTAGTATAGCATAAAAGCATTTACCTTTTGTGATAGTTTAATGAGGGACTTACTGCTAAATTTCCTTGGCTATTAAGGAAATCTAGGGTAGAGGCTAAGCGGTTATTGCAAATCTGTTGAATATTATAAAATCGCAACAAAAGTTACCCTAAGTAATTGGCTTATGTGACCATTAGATAATAGTATTGTTCCATTCTTATTTTATTATTTCTATTCTTTTGATTTATGAAAAAAATCTGTGTGTTGTTAGTGGCGGTTCTTACCGGTTTGGGAGTTGTAGCTCAGGAGTCTACAGAAAAAAAGGAATCGGAAGCATGGCATCCCTATCATCGGATTAGTATACTAATGGCGAATGGGCATATTCCTGCCATGAATGCTTCAGCCGGGGCTTTTAAAAATACGATTGTACCGGTTTGGGGGTTTGATTATGATTATTGGTTTCATCCCCGTTGGGCCGTGGGCTTACATAATGATTTAATTATTCAGCAATTTAAAGTGGCAAAAGAAGAGGGCGGTGCTGTTGTAGAAAGGGTTCGCCCGTTCAGTACTTCCGTTACGGCCTTATATAAAGCAACGGAGCACCTAATTTTTACAGCAGGATTCGGACAGGAATGGGAGAAAAGTGAGCATTTGCGATTGTATGATTTGGGAGTTGAATATGGATGGGAATTGCCCAAGGATTGGGAGCTAAGCATCAACGGAAAATTTGAGAAAAAACTTACGGTATATAGTACCTGGTTATTTGGTATTGGCATCAGCAAAAAAATTGTTGGCCGAAGCGCTGCCTCAGTTCAAAAGAAGAATTGAACAAATTATTCCTATGGAAAAGAACGAAACTAATTCACTGCAAGAGCAGACTGTAAAAAATCAAACTGCCCTAGAGACTACTTTATATGCATTGGAACGCACGCAGCTCGCGTGGATTAGAACAACGCTCGCATTATTGGGAAGTGGCATAGCTTTAGACAAAGGAATGGAATATATTCATCAGACAAGGGTTTTATCGGGCACAGCATTGTTTGAAAATGCACATATCATTGGCATCGTATTATCTTGCTTTTCTACGCTGTTACTTTTTTTGAGCACCTTGTTCAGCTACCATAGATTAGCCCGCCTGGCTGATCAGTTGGGTAATGGACGAAAAGCAATTTTTCCGGTAATTGCAACAGCGTGCCTTGTTATTGTTTTGGGCGTTACCATTTCTATTCTCCTGCTGGTTAGCTAATTTTTCTGATTATCTCCAACGTTTTGACTGTAAATTGCAAAGATGCCAGCTTATTTAACACTTACAGAGTGGCAATGGATAATTGCCTTATTGGGTGCTTTTATTATTGGGATGGGTAAAGCAGGCCTGAAAGGGTTAGATATGCTAAGTGTTACTCTGATGGCTATGGTTTTTGGCGGCAAGGGTTCAACTGGTGTGGTATTACCCCTTTTATGTGTGGCAGATATTGCTGCGGTTATCTATTATAAGCGCCATGTTAAATGGAAATATTTTTTTCGACTGATTCCTTGGATGGTGGTGGGTATTTTGGTGGGTGTATGGGTTGGCAACCGTTTAGATGAAGTGCTGTTTCGAAAAATAATGGCTATTATTATTCTGGTTACCGTACTGATGGTATTGCTGATAGAGTTTAGGTTAAAGCAAGCTATACCAGACAATCGTTTATTTGCAGCATCTACTGGTTTGTTAGCAGGATTTACCACTATGATTGGAAATTTGGCAGGGGCGTTCGCTAATGTTTATTTTTTGGCGATGCAGGCTCCGAAGAATGATTTTATAGGTACCACCGCGTGGATTTTTTTATGTATTAACCTGTTCAAATTTCCCTTTCAGGTTTGGGTTTGGAAGAACATCCATCTCAACACCCTAAGTACCGATCTGCTATTACTTCCCATATTGGCAGGGGGTTTTGCAGTTGGTATTAAGCTGATTGGGTTGTTAGATGAGCGGCTTTTTCGTAAGGTGGTGATTGTGCTTACTGTAGTGGGTGGGTTAGTGATGTTGGCGAGAAATTAGGTATAAACACGTAAAAATCAATTTATTATAAAATTTTTCCGAAATTGTGTCCTAGGCGATTTTTCGTCCCGATGAGGAATTGCCGGAAACAACTTTTAAACAACTTTTGGAAAGTTCTGAACTTTCCAAAAGTGTCCCCCCTATTTTTCGCACAAATACCCCCCTCAATGAAAAAATTCCTAAAGTATACCGGCATTTTTCTCCTAACTATTTTAGTAGGCATACTCCTATTTGTAACTTTTATCTATTTCCGATCGGCCAGTATTGCTTCTAAAAACAGAAAGCTTATTGGCGTGGAAGCCCCGACCTTATATACGGGTGGGTTTACCTTTCGCGATTTAAATAAAAACGGGAAAGTGGATGTTTACGAAGATCGCCGTGCAACGGTTGAAGCCAGGGTAGATGATTTGCTAAGGCAAATGACACTGGAAGAAAAAGCCGGATGCATGTTCATCACCATGGCCGGGATGAATTCCGATGGAGCTTTGCAAGAAACCCAATCTCCCTTTAATCCCATCTCTTATTTACTGGAATCAAATTCCACTTTGGTGCTTGCCAAAAAAATGAATCACGTAAATACCTTACAATCTCCTTCACCGGAAGCTATGGTGAAATGGCACAATGCGATACAAAAACTGGCCGAGCAAACCCGCTTAGGAATTCCTGTTACCGTGGCAACCGATCCTAGGCATGGCGTACCTAATGCCCCCGGAGCCAGTATTTATACGCCGTTCTTTTCTAAATGGTGTTCAACACTTGGGTTGGCCGCTACTGGCGACACCAGCCTTGTGAGAGCATTTGGTGATATTGCCCGTCAGGAATACCTAGCACTGGGGTTCCGACTTTCGTTGTCGCCTATGGCCGACTTGGCCACGGAACCCAGATGGGGACGAATCAATGGTACTTTTGGAGAAGATGCGGCGTTGGCTGCACGCATGACGAAAGCCTATATTCTTGGCTTTCAGGGCGATTCTATTACGCACTCCTCCGTAGAATGTATGGTAAAGCATTTTTCCGGCGGGGGCCCTCAACTGGATGGAAATGATGCACATTTTCCTCCTGGCAAACAGCGGTACACCGGCAATAATTTTTCCTATCATTTGATACCCTTTGAACAGGGTGCATTTCCGGCACATGCTGCCCAGGTGATGCCTTATTATGGAATTCCGGTTGGACAAACCTCTGAAGATGTAGGATTTGGATATAATAAAGATATTATTACTGGACTGCTCAGGAATAAATATCATTTTGATGGAATTGTATGTACCGATTGGGGACTGGTTTCTGATGGAACTTTATTTGGGATTACGCTCAAGCCAGCTTCTGCCCATGGGGTAGAGAAATTAAGTCAGTTACAGCGGGTAGCTAAAATTATCAATGCTGGCTGTGACATGTTGGGGGGAGAGGCGTTGCCGGATTTGGTGGTTCAGTTAGTAAAATCGGGCACCATCAGCGAAACCAGAATCGATAGCTCTGTAAGGAGAATCCTACGCGAAAAATTCAAGTTGGGTTTGTTTGACGATCCCTATATCAATGAGGCTTCGGTTAATGTTCTAAACTCAACCGCTTTTGTAAAAAAAGGAATCGAAGCGCAGCAAAAGTCGCTGGTTTTATTAAAAAATGATCAAAACATGCTTCCCCTGGCCGGGAATAAAAAAGTGTATCTGCAAGGATTTAACAACGAGGAAGTAAAAGCATACCAATCGCAGATTACCGATTTGCAAAATGCAGATGTTTGTGTATTAAAAATCAATACCCCCAAAAATCCCGTGCCGGGTAAATATATGCTGCAAAGAATTTTCAACCTGGGGTCGTTGGCATTCAACGAAAAAGAAGAAGCGGACATTTTGAAAATTATACGATCAAAGCCTACTATAGTAGTGGTAAATCTGCAACGTCCTGCAGTAATCCCGGCCATCAATGCCGAATGTAAAGCCCTGGTTGCTGATTTTTCTAGTCAGGATAATGTGATTCTGGATTTGATTTTTGGAAAATTTTCACCGCAGGGTCATTTACCTTTCGAATTACCCTCCTCTATGGAAGCGGTATTGCAACAGAAAGAGGATCTACCTTACGACTCGAAAAATCCTTTGTATAGCTTTGGTTTCGGACTATCCTATGATAAGAAGTAAGGGCTTAGGGGAGTAGCGTTTTTGGTTGCTATTCAATAATTTTTCAAAAAGGGTAGGCGAACTAATTGTTTTGCCTGGTTAGTCGACCCCCTATCCGCTATTGCCGAATTGGCAGCGGGGGCCTGTCATAAATTCAATGAACCCAATTATTAGGTAACCGTTAAGGCGAAAAGAATCAGTTAAGGTTCATATTGAAGAAATTTAAACAAGCCCGAAGACAATTAAATAATAAAAAAAGCCAAATTGTAGTTTGAAATCTGTTTATTTAAAAATCATTTTATGAAAAAATGCTTAGCCATTTTCTTGCTAATGGGTTTATTTGCCTGTAACGGAAACCAAAACAATTCAGTTTCCGGTTCAGACTCTGCAACTGTTTATTTTAATGGAGACATCATTACTATGGAAGGAGATTCGGCCGTGTATGCCGAAGCGCTCGTTGAAAAAGGGGGTAAAATTCTTTTTGTAGGCGATAAGGCTTCCGCTATAAAGGAAGCAGGCAGTAAAGTTATTCAGGTTGATTTGGCCGGCAAAACACTGCTTCCTGGTTTTATTGATACACATGGACATATGGTTTATTTCGGAAAAAATCTGATGGATCAATCCTTAACTGGCGTAAAAGATATTCCAGAAATCATTCAGAGAATGCAATCGCATATTGCTCAGATTCCTGGAGACGGATGGATTGTTGGTATGGGCTACGCTCCGCTGAAAATGAAAGAGCTACGGCATCCAACTGCGGATGAACTAGATAAAATATCCATGGACAGACCCGTTCTGGTAGTGCATTCTTCTGGACATGGCGGCTCTATGAACCATGCGCTGATGAAACTTTTACATATAGACGAGAAAATAGTAGATCCTGCCGGCGGAGAGTACGTTAGAGAAAAAGGCAGTAAAATGCCTGCAGGGCCTATGGAAGAAACAGCCCTTATTGATGTGAGAAATCAACGCCCCGCATTTACCGGAGAGGCTGCCGATAAAGTAATAAAAGAAGCTAGTCGTATTTGGGCCAGTAATGGCCAAACTACTGCAATGGAATGTGGATTGGGATTAGGAGCAGACGATATTTCTATTGTTGAAAATGCAATTGAGAAGAAAATATTGCCGATAGATTTGGTGGTTTTTTCTAAAGAATCTGCAACGGATGATGTAGTAAATGCAGCGTATGGAGTAGGCGAATCTTATTCATCTACTGCAACTGGCAATGCGAAAAAACTGTTGAGCGAACGGGTAGACTTAGATAAGCGATATATCAATCGGGTAAGATTGGGGGGTATAAAATTTTGGTTAGACGGCAACCCGGCATTGGCCTGGATGTCGGAGGCGTTTAACACACCTCCGCCCGGAAGAGAACCCGGCTTTAAAGGATATGGACAGATTCCAGATTCCGTAATTTTTTCGTTTTTTGATAAGTATTGGAAAACTAATATGCAAATCAATATGCATGTAATGGGTGATGAGGCTATTGAGCAGGCGTTAAGAGCAATTGAAGCTGCCATAAAAAAACATGGAATGAGCGACCACAGACCAGTTCTTGTTCATTGTGGTTATGCTAGGCCCGACCAGATTGCTAGAATGAAAGCCGTGGGTGCCATCCCTTCTTTCTTATCAATTTCATTATATGCGCAGGGGGATGATATAGAAAAATTATGGGGAACAAAACGCGCTTCCAATGGGATGGCAATGCAGTCTATGCTAAAAGCCGGCGTTCCTTTCACGCTTTCTCATGATGCTCCAGTTACTCCACCTATGATAATGCCCTTGATATCGGCAGCGGTAAACAGAATATCCAGCTCTGGAAAATTGATAGGTGCCGATCAGCGAGTTTCCCCCTATCAGGCACTGCAAGCAGTAACCTCAGCCGCTGCTTATCAAATTAAGGAGGAAAAAAATAAAGGGACCCTTCAAGTTGGTAAGGTGGCCGATTTTGTTATGCTCGATCAAAATCCCATGAAAGTGCTACCAGCCACACTTGCTGAAATAAAAGTGGTTGAAACCATTAAAGAAGGGAAGTCTATATTTAAATTAAATTCACCTATTGCCTATTCCCCGGTTACCATGAGTGATCATCACCATGAAACTGGCAATAAAAAGCCTTTAAGTGTTAGCCAACAAAAAACAATGGCCAGACTGGTACAAAGTGCCCAATAACCAGCTCTGATTATTTTGTAAGTAGCAATTAACCCAAATACAAACATTCATACCCACTCAGGCATGAAAAAAAATATCATCACTTGTTATTGCTTGCTTGCTTGCTATGCCCAAGGGTTTTCACAAAGTCCTAAACCTATCCTCAGTTTGGCAGATAGTTCGGTGCATGTTTTTTTTGGCGCCAACCTAAAAACTACGATGCTACTTACTAATCGCAGACCAGCTCCTAGTACTGGAACTGCCTTTTTGTTTTTGCCGAAAGATGGTACAGGGGTAGAAGGAACTTTTGATTTGAATGCCCGTGCGAGTACTATTTATCTGGCCGCCGACGGACCTAAACTGGGTACGTTTAAGCTGGGCTCAAAAATGGTTTTTTATGTGATTCGCGATGTTTCTGATCCTGCTTATGGCTTGTTGCCCGCTTTACTGTATGTGGACATGAAGAATGATCAATGGAGGTTTGCGGTAGGGCAACAGGTGGATGTTTTTGCCGAGCGAATACCCAACATGATTGATGGTTACTTTGCTCTAGCAGCTTCCGGATGCGCCGGCAATAGCTCAAGAGGTCAGCTGCGGGCGACCCGATATATTGAAACAGGAAAAAACAGTAAAGTTTCTATTACAGTAGCCGCCTCTCAGCCGGTTTCAACCTACTTTTCTAAAGACCTTCGAAACAATTCCGAAAACAATGGCGTTCCTAATTTTGAGTGGGCGGTTAAATACGAAGCTGGAAAAGATGAGAATGCCTGGGTACCCTACAACGCAGTTGAATTAGCCATTTCAGGTATTACGGGAAGCTATCGAGTATTTAAAAATGACACACTTGGGGGTGGAATAGTTAATAGCCGCATTAATAAACCACAAGTAAATGGGGTATGTGGCGAATACGCTTTTCGGTTAGGAAAACGATTCGGAGTTCAGGGAGAAGTATATTCCGGACAAGCCCTTGGCAACTATTTAGGTGCCATTATGCAGACTACCAAAGGCCCGAACGATAAAGAGATTCGAAGTAATGGCTTCTGGGCAGAGGCGGCCTATTACTGGAAAAAAAATCTACAAAGCAGGTTCGGGTATGGACAGGATGAATGTAATAAGCAAGATTTAATGGGGGCTGGCGTTTGGAAAAACAGTACCATTTTTGGAAATGTTATTTGGGACATCAATAAAACTGTTTCAACCGGCATAGAGTTAACGCATAAGTCTACTCAATACTTAGGCCTAAAAGATAATCAAGGGATAACGTTTATGTGGATGTTTCAGTATTCTTTCTAATGTTAGCATAGAAAACCATCCTACAAAACAACATAGAATAAAAACTATTTTTTTAGAAAGTATTCAGAGGGCGTTTTTCCTGTTCTCTTTTTAATGGCAGAAATAAAGGAAGTTCTCGAATTAAATCCTGCCAATTTCCCCAAAGCCTCTAAAGTGTACAAATGAAAGTCGCCATTCTCCGCTACCATTTTTTGTAAAAACAAGAAGCGATGGTCGTTTATCCATTCACTGAAGTTTTTCCCATATTCCTGATTCACAAAAGCCGACAGTTGATATACTGGAATGTTTACTCCAATCGACAAATCACGAATGCTGTATCCAGGCAGGCAATAAGGATTTTTTTCTGCAAAATGGCTTTCAATTATTTGCTTATATTCTTTCCCTTCTGTTGCAGATAAAAAAGTCCTTTTTACAATTGGCTTTGCCTCATCAGTAACAATAAAAGCTGTTGCTTCATCTGTTGTTGAATGTATCCAACCCTTTATACCGTAAAGTATATCGGGTTTGGTAAAAAGATAAATGGCAATAAATAAAATATTTAATCCGATCGTAAGCACAATTAAGTAGCCCAGCGTATAACTTCCTACAAGATGTAATATCATTTCCAACAGTAACACCCCATACGAAATTAGCATCACCAGGGTATACCAATTAAGCCAACGGATATTGGTTGTATTCTTGCTGTAAACTTCAGGCACTTGCTTCATTTTATTTTTCCATTCCGAAAGTATATACAGTTGCGCCAGAACAAAGCCCATCCCCACTATAATTCGAAAAATGGCAGCCCATCCTGGTGGCAACCAACCTTCCGGTTCGGCGGCAATATTTTTTGTATCCACGAGTGCCGTATCGATAATCACTCTTTTTTCATTTTCTCCTAGTAAAAGAAATGGAATGCGATGTAGCTGGTAAAGAATCGCCGGAATAAAAAATAGTGCATCCTGTTTTTGTAACCGATACGATTGCGAAAGACTGCTACGAACATACAAGTAGGATAAAGGGCCGGTACAAAATGAAGCTGCTGATAATAATCGGTAGAGATGCGGAAACTCTCGAAAAAAATCAGTTAAGTAAAGTGAATTACCAATAATTAATACTGCGGTTGTTGTTAATACCCCTGCCAATAACCGGGATGCTAACAGATTGCCTCTATTAATCCACCATAAGATAACCGCAGCCAATAGTCCAAGCAACCCTATGGAAAAGGGAAATATAAAAAAGGGGTGCAGATTGATTTGCATAATGGAACAAATGTAAGCAATGGAACAGGAAATAAAAATTGCACCATCTAGGCCGATATTAACAATCTGTTAGCTGAACGGTATTTTACCCGAAGAGCCAGCGGATATCCCGGACCAGGTGTAATTCCAGCAGTAGGCACCAATGGATTTATTACTGCCAGCATAAAACAATAGTTATACTAATAGTAATCGCGTACCTAAACTATATACATTAATTGATATTGATTACCCAATAGCATACATCTTAGTGGTAGATACAGGCATTAGGTCGGCTACAAACTCATCTAGTTTTTCTTTGGTAATACCGGGCATACAAATAATATGTGCTATCTCGTTTTCGGTAGCGAGTTGCCATTTTTTACAGATGGCTGGAGAAGGTTTTGGAAAAACTACCGTAAATGCATTTTGATTATACCAGGCTTTGACACCAATTTGATTGAGTTCTTCCGCTAGGTAGTGTGCGTTTTCAATGCATGCCTGCGCTCTCTTTAATAACCCTTCTTCCCCCCATTTTTGAATACTGTACCAGATGATCAGTGCATTAATACCACTTCTAGATCCACTGATAGTAGTATCTAAAGTTCCAATATACGGAATCGACTTGCCAATTCTGTCTTTATATGATTTTCTTACCAACACAACTCCGCAAGTGATTGGTGAGCCTATAAATTTATGTCCGCTAAAGGCAATACTATCTGCGCCATGTTCAAAATCGAAAGAATGGTCGCCGAGTAAAGAAAGGTAAACACCTGCTAACGCTGCATCGCAATGTATATAAGAACTTTTGATGGCATATTTTTTCAAGCATTCTTTTATGGTTGGCACATGATCTTTTGCCTCCGTCATGGTAGTACCAATATTTGCCAGGATGATTACAGGCCGATGGCGATTCATTTGTAAAGTAACTTCCAAATCATCATAATCCATTTCTCCATTGGCTTGTGAGCGGATTACGATACTATCCATATTCAACAAATGAATATTCTTTTGCACGCTGTAGTGGGTGCTCTCTGTGTAGTACACCATTCCATTGGGATAGAGTTCCCTGGCCAGATATAAGCCATATAAATTACCTTCTGAACCTCCATTGGTAACATACCCCCAATGATTATCTGCCGGCGCATTAAACAATTTGGAAAAGAATTCAATTACTTCCCTTTCAAATTCTTTTGTATGCATGTCGTTCGACTCTAGATAGGGGTCACCTACATTGTTCAGACTATAATTGAGAAAGGGATAGAGTTCTTCGTAGTTATAATCTATCGAGGTAGGATAGCCAATATAATGTTCAGAGCGTTGTTCAATTTTTTCTAAAAGGGTATGTAGCTTTTGCATATTGCTGATAATTACAAATTGATTAATTTATTATACCCGCCTTCCGGAGGGTAAAGAGAATACATGTGGTTCGTTATAAACGCCTAAAGAGAAGATGGGCTAAGACAGGATGGCCAAAGAGCGAATCAGGCAGCAGAATGTATCGCCTTTGTCGCTGAATAATTTAGTAGGATAGTCTGGCCGCATAGCAATAATTAAGTACAAAGTTAGTATAGAAAAATAATAAGTGGCCTGATTAACAATCTTTTAGGAGCGTCCTAATTAAAAAACTAACAAAACGGGCTGCTTTTTTGTTTGTTCAAGCGCAATCAAACTAACAAAAAAACGAATGCATTTGAGTGATAGCATAACGCCCATATTTTCGATGCTGCGGCATAAAAGTAATCCACCATTTTTTTTATTTGCCTTGTAGTAATTGCTGATAGAAGTATATCATTCGGTTTAGGTCGTTAATGCCAATTCTTTCATCAATTCCATGAAACCCTTTAACATCCTGCACTGCAGAAAAATTAAGTACTGCATCACTAAAGCTTCTGAAATATCTTGAGTCAGTTGCGCCAATCATCAAAAAAGGCGAAACCACTACTTTTGGAACCGATTTGCGAATGATATTTTCAATTTGTAAAAAAGCAGGATGCGTATGTGGGGTGAATGAAGAGGGTTCCATCAATGAAATCGTTTGTTTTTTTATCACAACGCGTTCATCGTTTACGGCTTCCTTAACAAACTGAACTATCTCATCGCTGGTTTGCCCGGGTAGAATCCTACTGTTAAAAGTTGCTTTGGCTACAGTGGGGATTACATTGTCTTTAATTCCGGCCTGTACAATGGTTGGTACCAGTGTGGTATGTACCATCGCATTTGTTTCTTTGGTTTTTTCAAGTTGTGAGATTACCAGCTTTTTTGTGAGCCAGAGGTTATTGGTAACCATGCGGGTTAAAAAAGATTCGTACGCACTAGTTCTGTGTACTAATTCTTGAACGGGTTCTATCATTTCCCCCGGCATTTTTCTCGCCCTAATTTGTAAAATTGCCTTATTCAACACGTCGATTGCCGTTTCTTGGCTGGGCATGGAGGAATGACCACCCGGAATTTCAACGGTCAGGTCGATGTTCATATACCCCTTCTCTCCAGTTGCCACTACCGCTACCGGACGCTGAACGCTTTTAAAATGTTGCAAATCTATTTGTCCGCCTTCATCTAATACCAGTGCAGGTTTAATGCCTTGTTCTTTAAACCAGGCACTGATTACTTTGGCTCCGCTTTTTCCCGATACTTCTTCATCATGGCCCAAAGAAATGTATATGGTTCGGTCTGGGGTATATCCTTTTTCTAATAATTTTTCTACCGACTCAAGAATTGCAATAACAGCTACTTTATCGTCTACCGCTCCTCTGCCCCAGATGGTATCATTTTTTATTGTCCCGCTAAAACTAGGAACCGACCAGTTTTTTTCTGCTACTGCTTCCACAGGCACAACGTCCATATGTGCCATTAATACATACGGGGCTAAGGTGGGGTTTTTACCTTTCCAGGTATACAAATAGCTAAACTCATTAAAGGTTTGTCTGGTTAATTGTTGATGAACCAGGGGATAGCTTTTCTCAAGGAATAATCGAAACGCAACAAATTCGGCAGTATCTATAGGAAGGGTATCTCCTTTGGAAACTGTTTTTATCTGAATGGCTTTACTCAAGTGGACCGCGGCAGAATCGCTTACAAGCGGAATGGGTTCTGTTGCCAAATCGGGTTGCGGTTTGGGTGCCCGAAGGGTGTTGTATACCATCACTATTACCAAAACAAACAATAACGCTAATACGATTTTGAATCCACTCACTTTCATGTTAAAAACTTTGTATCAAATATACTTAAAACGAAATAACCCTAAGCAGCAGATCTTTTCAATTGATTTAGTATTTTCAAGCTATGATTAAAATTTCTCTCCAAACTATCGGGATTAGCTTTTTGCTATTCTGTACACCAGTTTTAATGAGTGCCCAGCGAGTGAAAGTAGATTCTATGCTGCGTGCCATCCTGCAGGAATCACCGGCAGTGGGCATGTCTGTTGCTGTAGTAAAGAAGAATCGTATTGTATATACCCATTCGGTTGGTTTCAAAAATATTGAACGTGGAATTCCTTTAACGGATGATTGTCTGTTTCGTATTGCGTCTATTTCAAAGTCATTTTCTGCAACCAGTATTATGCAGTTATATGAGCAAGGTAAATTATCGTTGGATCAGGATGTGAGTGAATTAATTGGGTTCCCGTTGCGCAATCCGGCTTTTCCAGATAAGGTAATCACTTTGCGATTGATGATGCAGCACCTTTCTTCTATTAATGATAGTCAGGGCTATTTTTCGCTGGATTCAATTAACCCGGCTAAGTCGGCACAATGGGCCAGGTGTTATAGTAAATACGAACCGGGCACTCATTATGATTACTGCAATCTTAATTATAATATGATTGGGGCTATTATTGAAAGGGTATCCGGAGAACGATTTGATCAGTATGTATTGAATCATATCTTGACTCCGTTGCAAATATATGGGGGATATAATTTGGATGAATTAGATACGGCCAGGCTCGCAAGCATTTATGAGTATAGAACCGATTCAGCCAGATTCGTGCTTTCTCCCGGGGCCTATGCTTCCCGCACGAAAGAAGTTGCCCAGTATGTAATGGGATATAGTACCCCAATTTTTTCACCTACCGGTGGCATGAAAATATCGGCACCTGATTTGGCAACATATATGCTGATGCACAGTAGGCTGGGTAAAGCAAAAGGTATGCGAATTTTAAAAACTTCGAGTGCCAAGATCATGCAAACGCCCGCCAATGGAAGTCTGGGGTATGGATTTGCGATTGAAACGGAGGATAACATAATACCCGGAGAAATTATGCGAGGACATACTGGCTCGGCCTATGGCTTATACAGTGCGATGTATTTTAATCCGAAAAAGAAATATGGTTTTGTAGTAATCAGTAATGGATGCCATCCTGGTTATACGAATGGACTCAATACCGTTATTCGAAAATCCATACAAACCTTGTATGAGCAGTTTATTCTGAACAACCAATAAGGCATTTAATTTTCCTGGTTAGGAAGATGTTCTTTTATAAAGTTTTCACAGTATGCTCGTATCATATTTCTAACTGATGAGAATGCCTCAGTAATTTCTTCTTCCGTGCCGGATACTTTTGCGGGGTCGGGAAAGTTATGATGGAAGGTAGTTGCGTGACCTGGAAGAATGGGGCATCGTTCTTTGGCATGGTCGCAAACCGTTATCACGAAATCGAAGGGAATGCCCAGGTATTCGTTGATGTGGTTGGAGGTATGTTGAGATATATCAATCCCATCCGCCTGCATGGTAGCGATGGCTTTGGAGTTTACGCCATGGGTTTCAACGCCGGCACTATATATTTCGGCCCGGCTGCCGGCAAAGTGTTGTAAATATCCATGGGCTATCTGACTTCTACAGCTATTTCCTGTGCAAAGGACTAGTATTTTTTTCCTCATGAGTTATTTACAATAGTAGCCGGAGTTTTTACCAACTTGATCATCCCTATTTTATCAAATATTTTGATAATAGGATATACTGGATCAATCTCCCACCATTTACTGGCAAAATTGGCCCGGGCTGCCGCATGGTGGTGATTATTTTGAAAAAGTTCGCCCAGCATCAGAAAATCTACCAGCAAGGTATTTTTCGATTGATCTTTTTCTTGTGGGAAATTGCGATAGCCGTATTTATGTCCAGCCCAATTTACGATAGCTCCCTGCACTGGCCCCATCAGAAAATGAATTGGCAGGAGGAGATAAAGCGCCCAGTGTCCGGCAAAAACCAGGTAAAATCCAATATATAATCCCGCAAAAAGAATGCGGGTAATCATATGATCGGCAACCTTATCAATTTTCTGATATTCGGGATAATTTTTATCAAATTTTGGATCTATGGGTAATGTGCCGTTTACCACACCATTATATACCTTACGGGTATGCATCATCATGCTAAAAACCTCTTTAAAAAAATGGGGGGTATGAGGATCCTTTTCAGTATCACTAAAAGCATGGTGCATCCGGTGTAGAATTGCATAAGCACGTGCATTCAAGTAGGAACTGCCTTGGGTAAGCCAGGTATAGATGTACCAGAACTTCTCCCAAAATTTATTCATCGTAAACATTTTATGGGCAGAATACCGATGTAGGTAAAAGGTTTGGCCAAATAAGGATAAATACCAATGCGACAAGAAGAAAATAGTAACAATCATAGAGGATGTTGTAATAATAAAATTAGGCTATGAAAATAATTGAAATATAAATATTATTTGAATCTTGTGGAATCTTTATTACAATTTGTTACAAGTAGGATATTAATTACACTTTATGCCCCCATAAAGTAGCGATTTGATTCTTTAATTTTTCTTTTGATTTTTGCTAATTGAATACATGCTTCAATGTAATTTCGGGATATGAGTAGTATCAACGATGCCTTTTTTCAAAAGCCGCAACGCTGGCAGCCCGAGTTACTGGCTTTGCGGACTATTTTAAAAAGTGAACCCTTAAAGGAATCCATAAAATGGAGGAACGCCTGTTATAGTTGGGAAGATAAAAATATAGTCATTCTTCAGCCTTTTAAACATTATCTGGCTTTGGGATTTTTTAAAGGTGCTTTATTATCTGATACCCTAGCATTGTTGGTGAAACCCGGAGAGCATACACAGGCTGGGCGACAACTGAGAGTTGACTCTGTAGAGGATATTAATCAAAAGGAAGTGACCATTCGGCAGTATCTTCAGGAGGCCATTCAAATTGAGCAAAAAGGAATTAATTTAGAGCCAACCGAATTGCGTTCGGGCATTTTTCCGGAAGAATGGGCTTCCCGATTGGCAGCTACACCGGTATTAAAACAAGCATTTAATCAACTCACGCCAGGCAGACAAAGAGCCTATCAGATTTATTTTTCTGCTCCCCAGCAATCCATAACCCGTGAAAGAAGAATTGATAAAATGGCACCCCTTATTCTTAGCGGGAAGGGAATAAATGATTGTACATGTGGGCTATCTAACAAAATGCCCTATTGCGATGGCTCGCATAAGCAATTGCAGAAGCCCTGAGCGATTTAACGAAATCAAAGGGCGTTTATTTTTTTACCACTTGTTTCCGAAAATGCAAGCCCCATTTTAGTACTTCATCTAAAAGTGGCTTTAACGATTTACCCAGCGGAGTGAGTGCATACTCTACAGTAACCGGCATACTGTCGAACATTGTTCGGCTTATGATTTGATTTACTTCAAGCGCTTTTAGTTCTTGGGATAAAATTTTAGGGGATATATCTGGGATATCTTTTCTGATTGCTCCGAAGCGCTTATTACCAAATGAAAGACAAATGATAATCGGAATTCTCCATTTTCCCTGAATTACTTCCATGGCATCTCGGGAAGCCATCAATTTAAAAGGACAGGCAGCTTTGTCTAAATGCTTTACCATATACAACTATTTTGGTTACAAATAGGTAACTAGTATCTAATAGGTAACAAGTATATAATTGATAGCAAAAATAACTACTTTCGATAATTCAAAAAAGTATCTATTCATTTAAATTGATTTGTATGTCAAAAAAAGTATATAATATCCTTTATTGGGTATTTACAGGGTTGATTGCCTTTGTTTTTGCAGGGAGTTCATTTAGTAAGCTAATCGGTTTGGAGGAAGCGGTGCAAAAAGCCGCTGAGTTTGGGATTTCGAAATCCACCTATTTTTATTTAGGGGTAATTGAATTGATTGCATTGGTATTGTTTATCATTCCCCGCACTTCACTGCTCGGCTTTCTATTGTTAGCAGCATATATGGGGGGAGCCATTGCTACTCATTTGCAACATGGGGAATCGGTTATGGCACCAGTTATAGTACAAATCATTTTATGGATGGTAGCAGCATTTCGCTTACCTGAGTTAAGAACCAGAATAATGAATCAACAATAAGCGGCACTAAAACAGTGACCATAGGCGGGAGTAGTTCAGCCTATGGTCACTATCTGTATTAGAAACATTCTTAACTTGAATTAATGAAAATCTATTTAATTCACAATTATAAGCAGCTGCATTTTCTACTTAATAAAGTGCCAGGTTTCAACTGCTTTTAAATAGGGAAATAGGGGCAATGCCTCTATCAGTTCTACTACTTTATCAGTTTCGAGGTCTTTAAACATTAACAGGGCTCCATTTTTATTGGGGCGTAGAAAGAGATCGTACATATACCCCTTTGCATTATATTCTTGAATAATGGCTCTTTCTTGCTGAAGAACTTCCGGAATGTCATCTACATTAACGTCTTCCTTGATGGTAATTAATACGGCTGTAATATTCATTTTTGATTATTATAAGCATTAAAGGTAACCATCTAAATGGTACTAGCATACTGCTCACAAAATAAAAAGGCGGTGACTTTACCAATTGTAAACATGGTAAAAAAATTGAATCCAATACAAATACATTTGAGTAGCATAGAGGCACTAAATTATTTTACTTTTTCTTTGGCTTCGGACAAACCAGTTCATACGAATGAGTGATGAGCTCTTGAATCACCTGTGAGGGAATGGTTCCATTTAGTAGAATCGTATTCCAATGTTTTTTATTCATATGATAACCCGGCAGAATATCCCCATACTCTTCACGAAGGGAAATGGCTCTTTCAGGATCGCATTTGGCATTGAATTGAAGCGGGATACTATTCAGGGAAATAGCGAGGAACATTTTTCCTTTCACTTTTAAAACCAGCACATTTTCTCCAAAGGGGAAGGATTCTTCCACTTCGGGTAAAGAAAGCGTAAAATCGAGTAGCTCACCGATGTTCATATACGGCTAAAGTATCACAAATTTGAAATCCACTGTAAACTGGCAGCATTCTTTCCCCAGCTTTTGGTTGCTTTTGAAACTTCTTTGTTGATGTCTACCCAAATCACTTTTTTTGATTTTGAAACGGGTTGAGGTATCGTGATAGATATATTTTCAACTTTTGTTGCAAACCAGGTACTGGCAAGTCTTGGAATGGCCAAACCCAAAATCATTCCCGGTAATCCGTTGAAATTTTCCGGCCCTCCAGGGGTTGTTATCTGATCAGTATAAAATGCTACTACCACTACCGAATCGCAGATTTTGGTTATGGCTTTTTTACATTCAAATCCTGCAATTTCGCGCACTTCTCCGGATATCTTCCATTCAAATTTTTTAATACTATCAGATAGATTATAATTATTCTCAAAAATACTTCTAATCATTGTGGTATTTCCAATAGTAAAATCCTGCAACACATAATTTTTTTCGTTTGGCTTCAGCAATTCTAATCCCCACATATACTTATTGGCTGAGTTTTCTTTACCCAATTTAAAAAAAGATTTGTCGGCAGTAAATTCCAAAATAAATTCATCTACTAGCACTTTACTCATTAATTTTTTCATCTCCTCGTCCCAGAAGTTTTCTTCTCCATCCGCTTGTTTGTTAATATTAAATTGACTCACCCTCCGCTCAAAAGTGATTTTTCCTTGTGAAAGAAAATTTGTTTGCCCCGAGGAATACAAAGAGGCAGTTATACCTATAACTAATAATAAATGTTTCATCTTACTCAGTCAAATTGTTTACTATTACCAAAAGCTCACCGGCTTTCCGTTTTTTGAAAAATTATATATCAGGCTAAACATGATAAACCGACGAATACCATTGTTGGTAGTTTCTGATATAAAGTTGCTCGAAATATTTCTATTCACAAATGCATTCTGATTCAACAGATCGTATGCATATATTTTACACTCGATGTCATCTTTTTTTCCGAAGGTTTTTCGAATAGAAGGGCTAAAAATGTATATATTTCTTTGATTGGGAAAGGCTGCAGACTTTTGATAAAGTGTTGCGTCTAACTCCATATTAATATACGTCTTTACTTTTTTAAATTTAAGTTCCACGCTCCCATATGTTTCGTATGTCCAATAATTGGTTTGAACTTCCGGACGAATACTGGAAACGGTTTTTCGGTTTGACGCACGGAAGTTTGTATAAAAACTTAGTATACCCTCGCCGTTGTGATTTATATTTATAGCGTAGGAGTTGCTGTTATTATCGTTAATATTTTTTTCACCGTTTAAATAGTTAATAAATCGATTAAAATTTTTGTCAATACTAAATCCTACATTAAGGTTTTTGAAGAGTTCTTTTCCAAAACCCACACCACCGCCAAAGCTATAATTGCCATTTACGTTTACATATTGGCTAACTCTTCTTCCAAATGCATCGATTGTGCTACTGGTGGTGATATCATTGATTTTGTTAGAGTAGTTAAGCCGAAAGTTCATATATCTGCTTTTTAACACCTTGTAGTCGCTACCATATAAGTTTATCCGATTTTCAAATCCTTGTTGCAGATTGGGATTTCCTATGGTTATGTTCAGCGGATCGGTATTATTAATGAGTGGTTGAATTTGCTGCAGGGTTGGGTTTTCTGTAGATCCGGAATAATTCAATCGTACTCTACTTTGTTGTTTGGGAGAATAAGTGATTTCTGCGTTTGGAATGAAATTTACGAAGGAAATATTTCTATTGGCTCCATTTCTCTGATCTTTCAGGCTATATTGGGCAGTACCTATACCGGATCCTATAACATAGCTCAATTTTTTATCGGCATGTCGAAAATTTAGGGATGCAGCATTATTGATGGTATTATATATAAAATGATTGCTAAGTGAATCTACTAGTTGAGATGGGTCGTATTGTAAGGATGGATTTTGTTTGGGTTTGAATAAATCGTAAGAATATTGTTTAGCATCATTTTTTGCCAGTATCAGGCCATATTTTAGTAGTAGAAAATTTTTTTCACTAACCGGTTCTGTAAACGTGATATCCGTATTGGAAGATACAATGTTAGCTTTGCCTTCTTTTAATTGATTTACAGTATCGCTTTTAATCAGATTTCCTGAGTAGTTGAAAAAATCGTTCTCTGCTTCAAGTGTACCATCTTGAATTTTGTTATTGATTCTCCATGCGGTAGCTATCGAAATACTACGTCCTTTTTTAGCGAATTTCTTTCTATAGCTAAGTGAGCCTATGAGGGCGTTTTCATTTTCTTTTGATGTAGTATTTCGGGTGGTTTGATTGATTTTATTTCCTGTTTCCCCGCTGGTTATTCCCGTATATTCTGTTGCAATGGTTCCGGTTATATTTGACAGATTCAGATTCAGTTTGATCAATCCAGTGCTATCTGTACCCCATTGATTAGTTGTATTACCGCTAATTTTTCTTCTGTCTTTAATTTGATTGTTTTGGGTATTATTAATAATTGCGGAATCTGATAATAGTGTTTTGGTATAATCGGTTCCCAGCGAATTGGTTTGCAACCTTTTATATTGAATATTATTGTTGGTTGATCGATTTTTCCATTTATTTGAGAAAACGAGACCTGCTCTTTGCTGGGTTGGCAAACCAGTATTAGATTCATAATCATCTCCACCCGACACAAACATCATAACGTCTCCGTTATCATTCATTTCGGTTGTTAGGCCGCCAGCATCTGCATAGTTCTGTCTTTCATCCCAATTAATTGGTTCGTACGTAGAATTGTCGGAAGAAATATATCCTGCCAGTTTTTTCTTTCCTTTAAATAAATTGGCCAACAATTTGCCATTGCTGTATTGCTTAAAATCATTGCCTAGCTCGGCTTTCCCAAAATACCCATTCTTTTTATCTTCTTTTAATTGCAGATTGATTGTTTTTGTTTTCACTCCATCATCAATACCTGTGAATGCCGCCTGGTCTGATTTTTTATCAAAAACCTGCACTTTGTCTACAATGTCGGCCCTAAGATTTTTGGTAACTACGGCAGGGTCATCGCTAAAAAACTCTTCTCCATCTACCAGTACCTTATTAACCTGCTCCCCCTGTGCTTTAATTTCTCCTTTTGAATTTACTTGAATCCCGGGTAAGCGTTTTAGTAATTCCTGCACATCTGCATTGGGGCCAACCCGAAAACTATCGGCTCTATATTCGGTTGTATCTCCTTTTATTCGGATAGCAGATACGGTATTGCGAACAATCACTTCCTTTAATACATAAGACTTTGTATTAAGGTATATTTTTTTACGATCGAGTTCTTTATCCGCCACGATTTTATCTATATAGTCGGCATATTGGGGATAAGATACCATTAATAGATATGTTCCGCTTATTACATTGGGAAAGCTAAATTTTCCTTCTTTGTCCGTTCGGATTGAACTAAGCAATACAGAGTCTTTAGCGCGCAGGAGGTTTACCGAGGCGTTTGCCAGACTGATTTTTTCGGTAGTATCGAGTACTTGCCCTTTGAGTTGGATAGCAGATTGGGCAAATGTAGGTTTAGTAAACAGACACAAAACCCAAACTCCCAAAAAGTGTAGGATTACAGATTTAAGCAAGTAGTTTAGTTTTGATGAAATTAGGCTTTACACATATATAAAAGCATATTGGTTTGTTAATTACACTAAAACCTCTTTTATTTAACAACTTATTTAAGAGTTGGCAATGTAATTCACGATTTTTTTATTTTTCTTCTTTTGAGGTAGCATCAAATGTTTGCAGTCAACTATCTACTATTTAATAATAGGTAAGTATGAAAATAAATAGAGCTGGTTGGTGCTGTGCAATTAACTAAGTAATGGATGAATTGAGAATGGAGTGAAAAGTAGTTCTGGGTTTCTAAAGCGATCTGATATTTACACTATGGGGCACAGGTATTCAACTATTAAAAGTCTATTCGACCTACGAAATGACTACATCGGAAGAGCCCCTTTTTAAATATAATCTATAACTTTAACCAAACGAATACGCATAATGGCAAGTATCAACCCACACCTTCACTTTAACGGAAATACCGAAGAAGCCTTTTTGTTTTATAAATCTATTTTTGGGGGTGAGTTTTCCCGATTGGTTCGGTATAGCGAGATGACTGGAATGGGCTATAGCTTCCCGGAAACCGAGTTAAATAAAGTCATGCATATTTCATTGCCTATCGGCACCCACAGTGTATTAACGGCAAGCGATGTGCCTGATATTTTAGGTAAGGTTAGTGAAAATGAAAACAGAAGCAAAATTACTATTCGTGCCGAAAGCAAAGAGGAGGCAGATGCCTTGTTTACTGGCCTATCCACCGGCGGAACCGTCGAAATGCCCATTGCTGAAACTGCGTGGTGTGCTTATTTTGGTGCGTTCCGGGATAAGTATGGCATTGAGTGGATGATTGAAGTACATCCTTAGAGAGTTACTGCAAATACTTAGATAAAAAAGTATCTAATGTAATAGTGGGGAAGATTTCTCAACAATTAGTAAGTCTAATTGGTGCTAGTTACTCTTTTTCTTCCCATTAATAAATAAATTATCCCAGAAAAAGTGCCCATAAAAATTAAAGCAATACTCCACATTATTTTTTCATTTTTATCAATTCGAGTAGACGACCACACTTCTATAATAGCGCTCACTATAAAAACCAGCATTACAGCCAAACCGATTTTCAAAAACATATCAGCGCTATAGGAATGTATCAATTTTAAGTAAGAGCCTATCAATAAAATAACAAAGGAAACTACAAAGCTTGATTTTACAATGCTTCCTAGATTCATAGTATTTTATTTTTTTCAACTTTTAGTTTTTGGGCAATGCCGTAATAATTTTCCTGCGTAAGTTGTTTGGTCCAAACGGTTGGCTTGGAACCATCACTTTTACCGCCGCCGACCACCTGCTCCTCCCTGGCCAAAACCTGCTCCTGCTGGCCTAGCACCAGCTCCTCCCTGTCCACTACTAGCTGGCGTTGGTCTGCTCGCATTGTTAAAATTATTGGTCCGTTGGTTACCCCGATCTCTCGATTGCATCTCGCGGTTCATATTAGGCGATTGTGATTGGTTCCAGCTATTGGTCTTATTATCTCGCTGGCTAATACCACCCTTATTGTCTTTTTGAAAAACATTACCATCCTTGTCTGCAAAAACATTGTTAGGGGCATTCGAATTCTGGGAATTGGGGCGGTTATTAAATAATCCACCCCCACCGTTATTATTATTACCTGGACGATTGTTGTTATTGCCTCCAAATATACCGTTTCCGGAGTTGTTGTTATTGCCTCCAAATAATCCCCCACCATTATTATTATTACCCGGGCGATTGTTGCTGTTATTATTATTGTTGTTATTGCCTCCAAATAATCCCCCACCATTATTATTATTACCCGGGCGAT